>NZ_JARGNU010000004.1 GCF_029212375.1 Zhongshania sp.
GTACCGCAGTCTTTAATCGATCATCATTTTACCGCGCCGTGGCCAGAGAACCCTCTGCACGACCTATAAATGATATCGATTTTAAGCAGGAAAATTAAAAGCTAAGCAAGGGTTTTGGGGCGGCCTAGGTTGCTCCATTTTTTGATCTTCGGGCGGCCACTGGGTCGTCAGTAATCTAATAAATAGGTGAGGAATATGGCTAAGGTAGCGTTTATTGGTTTAGGAAATATGGGCGGGCCAATGGCCGCCAATCTCGTTAAAGCTGGCCACCAAGTGACGGTTTTTGACTTGGTTGACGCTGCGATGGATGCGGTAGTTGCACAGGGCGCCAGCAAAGCGGCCACGGCACTAGAGGCCCTCGCTAGCGCCGACACGGTGATCACGATGCTGCCAGCGGGCAAGCATGTTGCGGGCTTATACCTCGGCGATGAGGGCTTGATCGCTAAAGCGAATCCCGGCACCTTGTTTATGGATTGCAGTACCATTGATGCAGAAACTGCGCGCAAAGTGGGCGAGGCAGCGACAGCTAAAGGCTTGCAAATGATTGATGCGCCGGTATCTGGTGGCGTTAAAGCGGCTCAGGCTGGCACTTTGGCCTTTATGTGTGGCGGCGATGCCGAGGCATTTGCGCGTGGCAAATTAGTACTGCAAGGCATGGGTAAAAACATCTTCCTCGCCGGTGATCACGGCGCCGGCCAGATCGCTAAGATCTGTAATAATATGCTCCTTGCCGTACACATGATTGGTACCGCAGAGGCGCTGCAGTTGGGTGCAAACAACGGTCTTGACCCCAAGGTTTTGTCTGAGATTATGCTGAATAGCTCTGGCAAAAACTGGTCACTAGAGAATTACAATCCGTATCCAGAGGTTATGCCAACGGCGCCCGCGTCCAATGACTATAAGCCAGGCTTTATGGTGCAGCTGATGCTAAAAGACCTTGGCTTGGCAATGGAAAACAGCTTGAGTACCCAGAGCTCTGTGCCCATGGGTGCACTGGCTCGCAGCTTGTATGCGTCTTTCTCATCGAAAGGCAATGCGCAGCGTGATTTCTCGGCAATTTTAGAAATGTTTCAACCTTAATAGCCGCAATACCTCTACTCCTTTTAGTACCTTGGCAGTGACCGCTTTGCGGTCACTGCCTTTTTTTATTGTGTTTAGTGTGTTTATTTTTACCGTATATGTGGCAATGTGGCGGCAATTACCTTGAGATATAGGCCTTGAAAGCCACCTTTAGAGATGCACACTTTGGAAAATACTGAGATCACTGATGTCTAGGGATATGGCTGAAGCGAGTAAGAGTCCCGCTATTATTTTGATTGGTATGCCCGGCGCGGGTAAATCGACTATTGGCGCCGGTTTGGCGAGCGCGCGAGGGCTGCCGCTGGTAGATAGCGATCGTTTGATTGAGCAGAACTCAGGTCAGACCTTGCAAGCGCTACTCGATAACCGTGGCTATATTGCCTTGCGCGAGCTAGAAGAACAGGTTTTATTAGCGCATAACTTTGCTGGGCAAGTAGTCGCTACCGGCGGCAGCGCGGTATATAGTGCGGTGGCAATGAGCCATTTAAAGGCGTGTGGGCCCTGTGTGTTTTTGGATATTCCGCTGGCAGAAATTGAAGCTAGGGTTCAAAATTTTCAGGATCGCGGTATTGCTGGGCCAGCAGGGCAGAGCTTGGCAGCGGTATACGCCGAGCGTTTACCGCTATACCAGCGCTACGCCGATATCGTGGTTGATGGCCGTGATTTGAACGAGGTGCAGTTACTGGCGGCGGTGCAAGCTTCGCTTAGCTGAGGGTGTGCGGGCTTTGCTTGCTTAGGCTAGAGAGTTAAGCTAAGCCTTGATTTTGCCCAGTATTCGATAGTCAGCGTTAATCCGCACCATGATAAAGATAAGGAATTGCCTCCGTAATGCCTGTTAAAGCCTACACCTGTATTGAAATAAGTAAGGAAGACCTAAAGTTTTCCGGCGCGCATTTCACCATATTCTCGGCCACCGATCGCGAGCGTTTACACGGTCATAATTTCAAAGTTAGCCTGTTGCTTACCGCTGATGTTGGTGAGAACGGCATGTGCTTTAGCTATGTAGAAATTAAAACTCGGCTGCGCAAGCTTTGCGCTCAGCTCGATGAATACACTTTGCTGCCAGCAGAATCGCCGTATATGCGGGTGCGCAGTGAAGGGCCTCTTTATATTGCCGAATTTAATGGCGAAGAAATCCCATTTTTGATCTCAGATACCCTGTTGTTGCCGGTGCGTAATACCACTGTGGAGGAGTTCGCCCGCTATCTGCTGGAGCTCTTACTCTGCGATGCGCCATTTATTGAAGGCAACGAGATTCGTGAATTAACAATGAAAGTGTCCTCTGGCCCTGGTCAGTGGGGATCAGCGAGCTGGACCCGCGTTTAGCGGCGACTTAGAGAGTATCAAATGAATAAAGTATTGATTGTGAGCGGCGGCAGTCAGGGTATTGGCTATGCCACTGCACAGCGTTTTCAGGCCGAAGGCTACCACATTGTTAATTTGTCTCGGCGCGGCATTGCGCTTGAAGACGCCCAGCAGATCTGTGTTGATATGCAAAATGCAGACTGGCTGAGCAGCTGCGAGGCTGAGCTGCGGGCAATAGCGGGCAAGGCCGATCAGCTGGTGCTATTACACAACGCTGCCCGTCACGACGGCGATAGTGTAGGCAGTTTAGCGGCGGACGATTTTCGCCAAGTTCTGCAGGTAAATTTGATTGCGCCCCAGCAATTAAATACCTTGCTAATACCTTTAATGAAGCCAGGCTCGGCAATTCTCTATATGGGCTCTACCCTTAGTGAAAAGGCAGTTGCAGGTTGCGCTTCGTATATTGCCAGTAAGCACGGGGTTATTGGACTGATGCGCGCCACCACCCAAGATTTGATTGGCTCGGGAATTCATAGCGCCTGTATTTGCCCAGGCTTTACCGATACGGGCATGCTGAGGGGCATGCTCGGCGATGACCCTGCGGTGTTAGCCAATATTACCGGTATGGTTAGCTTTGGCCGCTTGATCGATCCCGCCGAAATTGCCGCCACTATATGGTTCTGCGCGGCTAATCCGGTGATTAACGGCAGCGTTATTCACGCTAACCTCGGTCAAATTGAGAGGTAACTCCGCAATTTAGCGCTCCTTAATGTTTTGATGTGATCGCACCGTAGTGGTGCATCGCCGTAATCCTCCTTCTTTACAGCCCCAGCACTGATTCGATCCGCTGCTAGGGCGGCCTGTACAATTCCCCATTAACACTCTAAAGATCTAAACGTGCCGCGCGGGCTGTTGCGCCGCATGCGCAGTGCTTTGTATCTGCTTTTTGTTAGAGGGAAATGGCGGTGGATCTGAGGCTATTTAAATTTAATTTTTAAATGCGCTTTTAGTCTGGCCGCAATCTTGCTTAACACTTAATGACGACTTTAAAAGAGTAATTTAAGCGCGGCGCGGTGAATTATTTTGTTGCTGACTTAGGCATATACCGGCGTTAGATAGGTAGTATCCAAGATGGTGAACTGCGCCAATTCGCACCATGATTTTAGCGTTACTTGCATAGTATAAAGTTCAACAGGTGAGCGAATTTTATTTTATATTTATTCCGTAAATTATTGATAATCCAGCTGGATGGTCATCTCGTAACGGAGTACAGTAAAGATGCTTGCACACTTAAAGGGCGGTTAGAAATTTCCCTTGGTTGGAGTTTTGGCACCGCAGCACAGCACAGAAGGAGATTGCAAAGATGGGCATATTAGACAATGTTCGTGAGCAATACCTGAAGGGGCGTGAAGAAGAAATGTCCCTTGAGGCCTATTTAGACCTCTGTCGTCAGGACCCACTTGCTTACGCAACCCCTGCGGAGCGTATGTTGGCCGCCATCGGCGAGCCAGAGCTTATTGACACCCGCAAAGACCCGCGTTTATCCCGTATTTTTTCTAATCGTCTTATTCCCCGCTACCCAGCCTTTGAGGAGTTTTATGGCCTCGAAGATGTTATTGCGCAGATTGTGGCGTTCTTTAAACACGCGGCTCAAGGTTTGGAGGAGCGCAAGCAGGTTCTGTATTTACTGGGGCCGGTTGGTGGTGGTAAGTCGTCAATTGCAGAAAGATTAAAAAAATTAATGGAAGCGGCGCCAATTTATGCGCTCAAAGGCTCACCAATTAATGAGTCGCCGCTGGGTTTGTTTGATCCGCTGCGCGACGGTGAACAACTGGAAAAAGAATATGGTATTCCCACGCGTTATCTCACCGGCCTGTCTTCGCCTTGGGCAATTAAACGCCTAGATGAGTACGAAGGTGATTTAACAAAATTCCGTGTGGTGCGAATTCAACCTTCGGTCTTGAAGCAGATTGCGGTTACAAAAACCGAGCCAGGTGACGAGAACAACCAAGATATATCCACCTTGGTCGGTAAGGTAGATATTCGCAAGCTGGAAGCTTATGCCCAAGACGATCCCGATGCCTACTCTTATTCCGGCGGTCTGTGTTTAGCCAACCAAGGTCTGCTTGAATTTGTGGAGATGTTCAAAGCGCCCATCAAAATGCTGCACCCGCTGTTAACCGCTACGCAAGAAGGCAATTACAAAGGCACTGAAGGTTTCTCGGCGATCCCTTTTCAAGGGGTGATTTTGGCTCACTCTAATGAGTCGGAATGGCTGACTTTTAGAAACGACAAGCACAACGAGGCTTTCCTTGATCGGGTGTATATCGTTAAGGTCCCCTATTGTTTGCAGGTGTCCGAAGAGGTCAAAATTTACGAGAAATTGATGCGCCACAGCTCTTTGTCTAAGGCGCCATGCGCACCCGGAACGCTGGAAATGTTGGCCCAGTTTACAGTCTTGTCTCGGCTCAAAGAGCCAGAAAATTCCAGCATTTATTCAAAGATGCGGGTCTATGACGGCGAATCCTTAAAAGACACCGATCCAGCTGCTAAATCCTTCCAAGAGTATCGCGATTACGCGGGCATCGACGAGGGCATGACCGGCATGTCGACCCGCTTTGCTTTTAAAGTATTGTCGGCGGTATTTAATTACGACAACGCCGAGATTGCCGCCAACCCCGTACATTTAATGTATGTGCTAGAGCAGCGTATTCTTCGCGAACAATTGCCGGAAGACACCCAGCGCACTTACCTAGAGTTTATCAAGGGCTGGCTCGCAGTGCGCTACGCCGAGTATGTGGGTAAGGAAATTCAAACCGCGTATTTGGAATCGTACTCAGAATACGGTCAGAATATTTTTGATCGCTACGTGACCTTCGCCGATTATTGGATACAAGACGAAGATTATCGCGACCCAGAAACCGGTGCAATTTTTGATCGCGGAACCTTAAACAGCGAATTAGAAAAAATTGAAAAGCCCGCCGGCATCGCCAACCCCAAAGATTTCCGCAACGAAATAGTTAATTTTGTGTTGCGGGCGCGGGCGCAAAACGAGGGTCGCAATCCCAGTTGGACTAGCTACGAAAAATTGCGTGAAGTTATTGAGAAGAAAATGTTCTCAAGTACCGAAGAGCTGTTGCCCGTTATTTCCTTCAACGCCAAGGCCTCTGTGGAAGACAAGCAGAAGCACGAGAACTTTGTGACGCGTATGGTTGAGAAGGGCTATACCCCGAAACAGGTCAGACTGCTGTCCGAGTGGTATTTGCGGGTTAGAAAATCGGGTTAAAACTCAGTCAATGAAAGGGGCGTAATATGTCAATGATCATTGACCGCCGCCTGAATGATCGCAATAAAAACGCCAGCAATCGCCAGCGTTTTATCAGGCGTTACAAGGCGCAGCTGCGCAGATCGGTCGCCGATATTGTCGCCGACCGCTCGATTACCGACATGTCGCGGGGCGGCGAGGTTGGTATTCCGGTAAAAGATATTTCTGAACCAAAGTTTCGCGTTGGTCGCGGTGGCGACCGCGAAATGGTGCATCCTGGCAATAAGGAGTTCACCACCGGTGACCGTATCGCCAAGCCGCCTTCTGGTGGCGGTGGTGGGGGCGGCTCTGGCGGTGGCGAAGGTCAGGGCGAGGAAGGTCAAGACAACTTTATGTTCACACTCTCTAAAGAAGAGTTTATGAACTTGTTTTTTGACGATCTTGAACTGCCCCGCTTAGCACGCAATGTGCTGGGTGATTCAAAGCAGTTTACCTATCGTCGTGCGGGTTACACGCCAAGCGGGGTGCCGGCGAATTTGTCGGTGCCGCGCTCGCTGCAAAATGCCATGGCCAGACGCATCGCCCTGCGCGCACCGCTAAATCGCGAATTGGCAGAATTGAAAGCAGACGCTGGCTCCGCCGAAGATATTGCGGCACTGGAAAAACGAATTGAGCGAATTCCATTTCTGGATGAGTACGATCTGCGTTTTCGTCATCGCGTAAAAGAGCCCAAGCCAATTAGCCGCGCAGTGATGTTTTGCTTAATGGACGTGTCGGCGTCGATGTCGGAGCAGAAGAAGGATTTGGCCAAGCGCTTTTTTACCTTACTTTATCTTTTTCTTAGCCGTAAATACGAACACGTCGAGCTGGTCTTTATTCGTCACACCTCCAATGCAGAGGAGGTCGATGAACACGCGTTTTTTCACGACCCCCAAACCGGCGGTACCGTGGTGATGTCGGCGCTTAATTTAATGATCGAAATCCTTGAAGACCGCTACTCGCCGAGTCAGTGGAATATCTACGGCGCGCAAGTTTCCGACGGCGATGCCTTTGGCAGTGACCCTCAGCGCAGCGCGATGCGGCTCAGCAAAGATATTCTGCCCCTGTGCAGGTACTTTGCCTACGTCGAGATTCCCGACAGCCCTAGCAGTATTACTCCGCTGGCGGCGGCGTATAGCCAAATTCGCGACGCCACCTTTGCCATGAGTACGGTGATGGATCGCGGGGATGTTTACCCAGTGTTGCGGGAGCTGTTTCAGAGGGAGACTGCATGAGGCCATTGAAAGACAGCGTGTTATCGCGGGGTGGCGACTGGGACTTTGAGCTGTTGCAGCGCTACGACAAAGAAATTGGCATTATCGCCAAAGAGTTTGGCCTAGATACCTACCCCAATCAGATCGAGGTGATTGCCTCGGAACAAATGCTCGACGCCTACGCGTCTGTAGGTTTGCCAATAAGCTACGCGCACTGGAGTTACGGCAAGGAGTTTATTCAAAATGAGGAAGCCTACCGGCGCGGCCAGCGGGGGCTGGCCTATGAGCTGGTGATTAACTCCGACCCCTGTATTGCCTATTTAATGGAAGATAACAGCATGCCCATGCAGGCGCTGGTAATTGCCCATGCCTGTTACGGACACAATTCGTTTTTTAAAGGTAATTACTTGTTTAAGCAGTGGACCAGCGCAGATGCGATAGTCGACTACATGGTGTTTGCGCGCAAATATATCTTTGAATGTGAACAGCGCTACGGCGAAGCTCGGGTAGAAGAGACCTTGGATGCCTGCCACGCCTTGATGGATCACGGCGTAGACCGCTTTCATCGGCCCTCGCCGCTGTCGGCCGAGGACGAGCTTCAGCGCCAGCATGAGCGCGAGGAACACGCTTGGAAGCAATACGACGATATCTGGCGGACACTACCCCAGAAACGTGATGACGGCGCCAACGTCAAAAAGAAAAAGCGGGTATTCCCTCCCGAACCCCAGGAAAACCTGCTGTATTTTATTGAAAAATACTCGCCGACACTTGAGCCTTGGCAACGTGAGATTGTGCGCATTGTGCGCAAGCTGGCCCAATATTTTTACCCCCAAGGTTTAACCAAGGTGATGAACGAGGGCTGGGCGACCTTTTGGCACTATACCTTGCTCAACAGCATGTACGATCGCGGCTTGGTGGATGACGGCTTTATGTTCGAGATTCTGCAGTCGCACACCAACGTGGTGATGCAGCCTGGTTTTGACCACCCCGCTTATTCAGGCATAAATCCCTATGCGCTGGGCTTTGCAATGATGCGCGATATTCGCCGCATTTGTGAGGAGCCAGATGACGAAGACCGCGCATGGTTTCCCGATATTGTTGGCAAGGACTGGCGCGAAGTGCTGGATTTTGCCATGCGTAATTACAAAGATGAATCCTTTATTGGCCAGTATTTATCCCCTAAGTTAATTCGCGAGTTTCATTTGTTCGCGATTGCCGACGAGCAAAAAGCGGATCACCTGCGGGTTGAGGCTATTCACAATGAAGAAGGCTATCGCGAGGTGCGCCGCTTACTCTCCAAACAATACAATCGCGATGTTTTAGTGCCAGATATCCAGATTGTGTGCTACGAGCACATGGGTGACCGATCGTTGGTGTTGCGTTATAACCGGCTGCGCGAGCGTCCGCTTACCGATGATGCTGGCGAAGTCTTAAAGCATCTGAGTCGGCTGTGGGGTTTTACCGTTACCATGGAAATTTTCGAGGAGGGCAAAGGCGTAGTTGATAAGATTGAGGTGGCCCCAGCCGGAGCGTAAATTTTTGCTCGGCGAGGGCTGTTTTGATAAGGGCGATTTGGCCTGCTCAGTTGCCCTCAAATTTCGCGGTCGTTTTATTGAGAAAGGCATTTAAAGCGCGGTGGTGGTCGGCGGTGTGATGGCACTGAGCTTGGACATCGGCGCATACATCGAGAAAATCCCCTAATTCCTGCCGCTGGGCGGCTTTCATAAGCCGTTTGCTTAGCCGTAGTGCCTGCGGAGGCTTGCTGGCGTAAGACGCTGCATAGCGCTCTGCGGTCGCCGTTAAATCCTCTGCAGCCACGCACTCTAATAATAACCCCATGCTTAAGGCTTCGGTGCTGTCGATTATCCGGCCGCTAAAGGTGAGCTCGGCGGCGCGCTGATAGCCAACCAAGCGCTGCAGAAACCATGCGCCGCCATCGCCGGGAATAATGCCTAGGTTGATAAAGGTCTCACCAAAGCGAGTGTGCTCACAGCCAATGCGCAGATCCGACATGCAACAGAGGTCAAAACCAGCACCTACTGCGGCGCCGTTAACGGCAGCAATGGTGACTATCTCGGCGTTGTGCATTGCCTTTGAGATACGCTGAATACCATTGCGGTAACTCTCGCTGATCTCAGCGGGCGTGCCGCCAAACATACCCTGCTTATCACGCATATCTTTAACGTTGCCGCCGGAGCTAAAGGCTTTGCCCGCGCCGGTAATGATAAGACAGGAGATAGCCTTATTGGCGTTGGCCCAGGTGATTGCGTCGCACACGTCATTAATGAGGTTTGTGCCGGTAAGCGCATTGCGCACGTCGTCGCGCTCAAAACGTAGAATGGCATAGCCAGATTTGACCGTTAATGTGGCATCCACGAGTTTAGGTTCTAGGTTCATGTAGGCTTCCTATAATGGTTTGTTGAGTAAAGAAAATCCCGCTGCGGGCTTTCTTGAGATAATTTTCACTGTTGGCTCTGTTTTTGCTTAAACACTAATCGTTAGGTATTGCAGTCGAGTAATAGCGGCAATGAGGATTTTTTTTGTGCATCCTTTTGCGAGCATTTTACGTAAGACAAATAACCGGTGTTACCAAAAGTATCTTGTGAGTTGTTAAGAATAAAAGGTGATTTATGACCAAAGTATTTACCGATCAGCTTGCGGCGTTGCCACTGTCAGAAGTTTATATTCATTTATCCGCTAGCGAAATGTATATCGCGGCAATTGCCTTGGAGGGGAGGGTGTTAAATGTCTACGAAAATGATGACAAGCCGCTTATGCGAAATTCTTTAAGTGCAATACTGCAATGTTTGGCAGCTTTTGGCTGTCCGCAGAAGTCATTTATTGTTGATAGTGGTGCTGGAATGGACGCGCTAGTTAGCCTAGTGCTTCCCGAGCAGTCGTTAGCCGTTGTTGCAATGTGAATTTTGGTGACATTTTACAATTCATTTTTTACGTGACTTTTGTATGGTCTAATTTGGCGTGTCTTGCGCCTTACTGGGGCGGAGTTGGCAACGACTAACAATGCCGTATGCTGAAGCCGAGCGTATAGCGGTGCGTGTCGATGGATTATGAGCTAACCATCATTAGGAAAAGGCTTCAATAAGACCGATGTAACCGCTTAATTGTAGTGATAGAGGCACCGTATAACGGAAAAATACATCTGCGATCTATCATTTTGAGCTAACCTCTACAATACCGAGAACTTGCTCCTGAGGGAGTAGAATCAGCCTGAAACGCCCGCTTAGATCCAGCCGTACAGTTAATTCTTGAGGTGTGTTCTCCGTTAGTTGAAGGGTTTCGTCATATCCTTGTAGCTGTAATTGTCCTACTCTCGTACTTTGAACAATAAGATGCAGCGTTTGACCTTGCACCTGCTTTATTAATTGGGGGCCTGCCGCAAGTTGGTCACCAACAATCTGCCAATTTACGCTATTGATGGTGTCGTCACGGACGTTAGCTGGGGGGGACCTCAAAAAGGCGATTGCATAGACAGCTATGACAAAGGTTGTAAGTGAATAGACCATTTTACTATTCATTATTACCACTCTTTCAAAAATCGTGCGTATCTTAATTGTTACACAATAATAGAAATAGTCGCGGTTGAGAACGCCTTGCCATAAAGTATTGTATATACTTAGCTAAATTACTGATTTTGTTAAATTTAGGTGGTTGAATGGGCGTGGCTGGCGGCTTTGGTGTTGCAAATGCGGTGCTTCGAAACGACCTATATTTGTTTATACTGCGTATGGGTTTCATAAAGTGATGATAAAAGGCGAGATGCGTGTTTGAAGGCTTGAAAGTTTTTGTGACAACATTCACGAAAAGATCGATTGTTCTTGTGATACTTCTTTTTGCTTTACTTGCGACTGTGATGATCTACTTTTCTGATCACAGTGTACGTACAAACGAAGAGCGCCAATTAGAAAGCCACCTGCGAGACGTTGCCGTTGAGCGCAGCAAAGCATTTATGGCGAGTATTGAGCGCATAAAGCGAGATGCTGTATTTCTTGCAGGTACTCCCGCAGTCTCGGGTATTATTAGGGCCACGTATAATAACGGCCTAGATTCTAAAGAGAATGATACGACGCAGGTGTGGACGGCTCGATTGCAAGAGATTTTTTCGGGTTACTTAAACACTCAGCCAGCGGTTCAGCAAGTTCGATTTATTGGTGTTGCAGATCAAGGGCGTGAATTAGTCCGAGTCGACAGAAAAGCGCATAACGTTATTGTTATCGAGAACTCAAAACTACAGCGCAAGGCAGATCGTGATTATTTTATAAATGCTTTGGCGCGATCGCCTGGCGAGGTTTATGCGTCAAAAATTGATCTCAATCGTGAATTCGGGAAAATTGAAGTTCCTCATATTCCGACCCTAAGGCTTGCTACTGCTGTTACAGATCAGACAGGAACTGTTTTTGGTGTAATTGTAATTAACGTCAATCTATTGGAGATTTTTGCAGATGCAGTAGCAAGTTTCTCGTCCGCTGAGCAGGTATATATTATAAATTCAAGCGGTGATTACCTCATGCACCCAGAAGCCGATAAGGCGTTTGGGTTTGAATTGGGTAAGCCTTTTCGGTGGCAGGATGAATTTGGTAAAAGTCTTAGTCAAGGGGCGTATAAATTTAAGCGGCTTCGCGACGGAAAGGTGTTTTTTGTTGCAAGCAATGAAAGCTATTATGATCGAGACGACGCTATAAAAATAGCCGTTTTGGCGCCAGAAGATAAAGTTAATCAAGTTGTAGCTGACTCTCGACTATTTATTATATTCATTTTACTTTTCTTGTTTATTGTCGGTCTTATTTTTCTGTACCTTGTGGCTTTGAATATTTCTCGGCAAAGGGAATTTTCGAACCGACGCGCCGGAATAGCGGCTATTGTTGCTGGCTCCAATGATGCCATTGTCAGTGAAACACCCGATGGTGTTATTCGTAGCTGGAACGAGGCTGCACAGCAAATGTTTGGTTATAGTGCTGAGCAAGCTTTAGGTAAAACAATAGCTAGCCTCATTGTGCCAGACAGTTTAACGGCCGAAGCAGCCAGCCTTCGCGAGCGAGTTTATCGCGGTGAAACCATTCCGAATTTCGAAACCCTGCGGCAACATCAAAATGGTGAGCTAATTGATGTTTCTGTAACGGTATCGCCGGTTAAGGCGACGGATGGGGAGATAATTGGCGCTTCAAATATCATTCGCGATATTACCGAGACAAAGGCAGCTCAGGCACAATTACTCGAGTTAAACCAAAGTCTTGAGCATCAGGTTGCGGCTCGTACTAAAGAGCTAGAGGCGGCGTCGGCGCTACAAGAGGCTATTTTTGAAAACGCCGGTTATGCTATTTTTGCCAACGGACGCGACGGAATTATTACTTTGTTTAATCCTGCCGCTGAGGCGATGCTTGGTTATTCCTCTGAGGAGTTGGTAAACAAGCAGCCAATGCAGATTCTATTCGATAAAACTGAAATAGAAGCTGCATTGGCGGATATGGCAAAGCGCGAAGCGGCACTAGCAGAAGGACGCAGTGCTGCGCGGAATGCCAAGGAAATTGCACTAGAGGTTAATTTTGAGCGGGAGTGGGAGTTTGTTCGCAAGGATGGTTCGCGGCTCCCTGTGCAGCTTAAAAGTAATACCTTATACGACAAGGATCACAACGTCACTGGCTACATTGGCATTGCTCGCGATCTGACCGCGCAGAAGCAACAACAAATAGAATTGATTGCCGCAAAGGCAAAAGCCGAAGAGGCCAGTAAAACAAAGAGTGAGTTTTTGGCAAATATGAGCCATGAAATTCGCACCCCAATGAACGCTGTGCTGGGGATGTTGAATTTACTTAAATACACTGAAATGACCGATCGCCAACTCGATTATGTTGCTAAAGCTAGCGGCGCCGCTGAAGCGCTATTGGGGATTATCAACGATATTCTCGATTTCTCAAAAATAGAAGCAGGTAAACTTCTACTGGATGTTCGCCCTTTCGCGATTGATGAAGTATTGCGAGATATCGCTGTTATTTTGAGTATGAATGTTGGTGATAAGGATGTGGAAATTCTATTTAACATAGACCCAGCGGTGCCAAGAATGGTGCTGGGTGATTCACTGCGAGTAAAGCAAATTCTCATTAACCTCGCGGGTAATGCGGTTAAGTTTACCGATCACGGCGAGGTGATGTTGTCGGTGTTTGTGCAACACGAGCAAGGTCAGCGCTTGGTGTTGGGAATTAAGGTTAGCGACACCGGAATTGGAATGTCGACTGAACAGCAAAAGCGTGTTTTTGAATCCTTTACCCAAGCTGAGGCCACAACCACGCGGCGATTTGGTGGCACAGGACTCGGTCTTGTTATTTGTCAGCGTTTAATTCGAATGATGGGCGGGGAATTAGAGGTAGAGAGCGAAGAGGGCAAGGGCAGTACATTTTCTTTTTCACTTATCGCAAACAAAGCCAGCGACGTCCAGCTCGGGGAAGTAAAGCGCCGTCAGCTCCCTCTTGAATACAAAAACATGCGTATTTTGGTGATGGATGACAATGATAATGCGCTGCAGATTATCAGCGGTATTTGCCAGTCTCTAGGCTGGGATGTTGAAGAGGCGTCTAGTGGTGAGATCGGTCTGGCGAAGATTAAGCAAAGTTTTAATGAGGGCCGGCCCTATGATATTGCCTTTATCGATTGGATGATGCCCAAACTTGACGGCTGGCAGACGGCTAAGGCAATTCGCGAAATAGAGACCGAGCTGCCCATGCCGCGCCTTATTATGGTAACTGCCCACGCGCGTGAAGTGTTTGCTCAGCGAGTCGATGCCCACAATGTACCCTTAGACGGGTTTTTGATGAAGCCAGTTACGGCTTCAGATATTTACAATGCAATTTCCCAAGCGGTATCGGACAAGCCTGCGCGGCCGCAAGATGCCACCCAGCAGGCACAGACAGCCAATGATGGTTTGGCGGGGATGCGGATATTACTGGTTGAAGACAATATTACTAATCAGCAAGTGGCGCGGGAGCTGTTGGCAATAGAAGGGGCCGAGATTGAAGTGGCAGATAATGGCCAGATCGCGCTTGATAGTATTCGACATGCAAGCGTACCGTTCGACGTTGTCTTGATGGACTTGCAAATGCCCGTGATGGACGGCTATACGGCAACGAAAGAGATTCGTAATACCTTAAAACTTAGCTATTTGCCCATTGTGGCAATGACGGCCAACGCCATGCCGGCAGATCGTGAAGCCTGTTTGGCGGCGGGTATGAACGATCATATTGGCAAGCCCTTTGATCTTGCGGAGCTGGTTGCCGTATTACAAAAAGCCTGTGGGCGTAAGCCGAGCGCCACAGCGGCGCTTGAAGCAGGCGCGGCTACGCCAGATGTTATTCCGTTGCCAGAGCCCCCAGTGGGGTTTTCTTTTAAAGAAGCATTGCTGCGTATGGGTAATAATCGCGGCTTGTACGCCAGTCAGGCGCGAATGTTTGCTAGCCGTCATGGTCAGGACGTGAATAATATCCATGAACTCCTAAAGAGTGGCAGCCGTCCGGCGGTGGTGAGGGAATTGCATACCTTGCGGGGCGTATCTGCGACCCTTGGCGCGCAAGCCTTGGCGGCGTGTTTGGCTGAAGCTGAAGCTGCTGCCAAGGGGTTAACGGCGCTTGCGGATATTGAGGCGATGTTGGGAACAGCAGATAGTTTGCTGCAAAACGCTTGTGCCGTTATGCTTGAACTTGCTGAAACTCTTGTTCCGTCTGCACCGAGTACTGGGGCTGCGGGCGCCGAAACTGCTGGTAGCGGTGCGGTGGATGCCGAAGTTAACATTAAGCTCGACGAGTTTGCCGCGTTGCTAAAAGACAGCAATATGCGGGCGTTAGACCTTTTTGCGGAATTAAACGACTTTTTTGTGGCCCAAAATGATGTGGCTGCGGGTGTGCGAGACGCTATGGCGGGCCTCGATTTTGCCAGCGCCTATGCTGCGCTTACCAAAATGAGAAACGATAAAGAACAACGTTAGGTGTTTATATACAACCGCAATTAAAGACCAATAGTGGACCTAGGGTATGACTGAGATAAACCCCTTGTTTTCGTCGGAATGGATGCCAGACGCACTGTTTCCTGCGCGACCGCGCTTACTTATTGTTGACGACCAACCTGTTAACCTTCAAGTGTTGTATCAAATTTTTGGCAAGGACAGTGACGTGTTTATGGCGACGAGTGGCCAGCAGGCATTGGAGGTTTGTCGGCAAAAAAGTCCAGACTTAATTTTATTAGATGTTGTTATGCCCGATATGGACGGCATTGCGGTTTGTAAGCAACTTAAGGCCGACCCAGAGACTCAGAATATTCCCGTGATTTTTGTTACCTCCCAAGATAGCCCTGAAGAGGAAACTCAGGGGCTAGAAGTTGGTGCAGTAGACTTTATTACCAAACCGGTAAATCCGGCGGTGGTTAGAGCGCGAGTCAAAACCCATTTAACACTCAAGGTTCAGGCTGACGCCCTGCGAACTTTAGCGTCTATTGACGGCTTGACCGGCATTCCCAATCGCCGCTTATTTGACGAACGCATGGCGGCGGAGTGGCGCGCTTGCCGGCGCGCTAATACGTCATTGTCGGTCATTATGATCGATGTTGATCATTTCAAAAAATACAACGACCACTACGGTCATTTAGAAGGCGATAATTGTCTTAAGCAAGTGGCAAAAATCCTTCGCGACGGCAATTGGCGGGGGCGAGATTTAGTCGCCCGCTACGGTGGCGAAGAATTTGTTTGTCTTATGCCCGAAACCGATTTAATTGGTGCAAAGAGTAAAGCTGAAAGCCTGCGGCGGCAGCTCGAAGATCTAGCTTTGCCTCACGATGCATCGGCTAATGCTGCTTACGTCACCATCAGCGTTGGCGTAGCGACGATTGTCCCGCTGGATGAAAATGACGTGGCGGTATTATTGGGGGCTGCGGATGAGCAATTGTATAAAGCGAAGCAAGGTGGCCGAAATCGGGTCGAGGGCCGCGATCTAAGTGCGTAATTGATCCACATGGATTTCGGCTGGGCGGCCAAAGTAAAAGCCCTGAAAGTAATCGATGCCCATGGCTATGCAGGCATCAGCCACTTCTTTGTTTTCTATACCTTCGGCTAGGGTCGCAATTCCCATATCCTGAACAAGAGTGTTTAGCGACGAGAGTAGGCGGTTATGGGCAGAATCTTTGGCGCCAACGCCTTTAACGAGGCAGATATCAAATTTAAGAATGTCGGGAGGCACCTCGGCCAATTCCAGTAGGCGAGTCTGCCCAGCGCCAAAGTCATCGTAGGCTAGGCCAATGTTTAAGTCGTTAAGGCCGGCGCGAATTCGCTTCATGAGCTTAATGTCGGTTACGGCAGTTTCGTGCACTTCAAATATTAAGCGTAAATCTGGGTAGCAGCGACGCAGGTGTTGTAAACCAGAAAATAATTTTTCTGGTGCTTGGCATTCCAATGGATGACAGTTGAAAAATAAAGGCGTGTTGATATTGGCGGCACTTGCCATTGCAAAGCTGCGCTGCCGAAGTAGCTCGCTCAATTCGACTTCTTTCGACATTTGCTCGGCGATCATAAAGAGTTCGAATGGATTCTCATTTAAATTGGGGTGACGGCCACGCCCCAGTAATTCGTAACCATATAAATCTCCGTTACGATCCATAATGCATTGTTGATAGCTAGTAACGCAGCCTTGTTCTAAGAGCTCCAAGAACTCTCGCCCGCGAATAGGGTAGTTGCTAGTTAAGGCTCGGTGATTAATCCGAGTGCGGTCATCGGCGCTGTCGTCGACAATCTTGGGCGCGTGCTTTAGGCAGTATTCCACTCCGGCAAAATGCACCACATCGCCATTGTGTATTGGCGCCGATTCAGTAAGGCGCTGATGGTTGATGAAGCTGCCATTAGTGCTGCCAAGGTCGGTTAAGGTGAGTGTGTCGTTGTGCCATTCGATGCGAGCGTGGCGCCGCGAAAGCGCTGAGTTATTAATTACAAAATCGCAATCAGTGCTACGGCCAACTGTAATTGGCAGGGCGTGGAGTGGAATTTGTTGAGGGAAATCCATGCTTCTGCTGAAGCTTTCTAGATAATAATGGCTATCCATGGCGCCCGCTCTCGCACTCCTAGTTCAGCATGGTTGATATTAAAAGAACAATTTAATATACCGGATCTGAATCGTGGGGTCATTCTCTCATTGTGAATATAAATATTGGTATTCTGCGCTTTACTTTAAGTGATTGTATTTAATCGTTTCAACTCTCAATGCGAATTTGGCTGGTCTTTTAAAAAGGGCAGGGGCAGTGGACAGTCATACGTTGCCCCGAGATTGGGTGGTTGAAACTAAGGCTGTCGGCGTGCAGAAGTAAGCGCTCAGCAAGGGCGTGAGTCTGGGGGTTGCCGTAGAGATCGCAGCCTAATATAGGGTGGCCAAATTCGCGGCTGTGGATACGAAGCTGGTGGGTTCTGCCGGTACTTGGTGTAAAGGTGACGCGGGTGCGTGGTGGGTTGTGTAGGCGCTCTAGAACTTGGTATCGGCTCACGGCGTGTTTGCCTTCGTGAGTGCAAATTTTTTGTAATGGGAAGTGGGCTTTATCCTTGGCGATGGGTGCCACAATTTCGCCCGAGTCTTCTTTCACTATGCCCATAAGGATGCTGATGTACGTTTTTATCAGCGTTCGGCTTTGAAATTGCCGTGTGAGCTGGGCATTTACTGCTTTGTTTAGGGCTACGAGCATAATGCCAGAGGTGCCGAAATCAAGGCGATGTGCCAAGGTGGCATGGGGATAATCTTGCACTAAACGAAAATGCACCGAATCTTTATTGAGTGGGTTTTTGCCAGACAAGCTCAATAAGCCGCTGGGCTTGTTGACGAGAAGTAGGTGATCATCCTGAAACAGCAGGCTTATCTGTTCGTGGCAGATGGGGGCAATGAAATTATCGCCTGAATTTTTCATCTTGTGTGAACTCTCTGGCATTGGTGAGCCGCGCCAGTGGGAGGCTGTCGTAAAGCACGCTAAGAGTACAGTATACCTATTTTGTTTGGCGCCACCGCGCTTTTTATGGCGGCTGAGCTGGAGCGGAATCTATATAATCACCAACAAAACCTGTTAATTGTGGTGCTGTAAACGCATAGCTAAGTTTGTGCGGGGCTTGATATGATGGCCATGACACGGGAGCAAGTGACAATAGCATTTTACACCCGCTATACGGTTGTTACGGCGCCGATGTCGATCCTAAAAATTTTAGGCGTATTTTTGATTATTTTACGGGGATGTTGTTATGAATAAGAAAATGGGTCTAGCAAGTGTGATCTTGGCGGCGGCGATGCCACTGGCAAGTTTGGCCGATACCGGAACGATCTATGTGACGGGGCAGTTTGGTAAAACCAGTTACGATTTGGGCAGCGGCTCGGCCAACATCGACGACGAAGACAATGGTTATAGCATGGGTATTGGCGTGCGTATGGGGCCAAATCTATCTGTAGAAGCTGGTTATGTCGATTTAGGCGAGGTGTCTGGTAGTAATGGCACTGATTCTCTTTCGGTTGAGACCGGCGGTGCGTTTGCTGGTTTGGGCCTGTTTATTCCACTGCAGCCAGGCTTTGAATTGACTGGCCGAGTTGGTTTAATTGCATGGGATAGCGACGCTAAAATAAACTTTGGCGGCATTTCTACCAGCGAAAGTGAAGACGGCAGCGATCTTTACTACGGTATTGGCGCTGCGTTCCAAGTCAGCCGTGAGCTGCATTTAACCGTTGGCTTTGATCGTTACGATATCGACGATACCGATGTAGATATGCTGTCTTTGGGTGCTAAATTCTATTTCGCTCTGTAATAATAGAACAGAAGGTCTTTGTTAAGGCGGGATAAAAAGAGCAGCTCGGCTTGCCGAGTTGCTCTTTTTTTATTCAATTCGGTTTAACTCAGCCGAGCCGTTTTCTCCGCGGTGCCCAGTCGGATCTCATTCGGACGCCGTCTCAACGTTAGCGCTATTGCACAAAAAATGTATTATGCTTGCGGTGCTTGCTTAAATATAGCGCTATCTACCCTTTTGGATGCGTATTACTGGCAACCATTAGTGTGGACTATTTCTTTATTTATCAATTAGTAAGGCCACTCATCGCGTTGTTTGTTGACGGTAAGTACATCCCCCAGTTACCCCTGCGGTTTTAAGCCGTTTACACTGGCATTTGAAATAAGAAGTCTCTGCTCATCAGGAGATAGAATGAAAGATCAGGATGCAGTAAATGACTTACTGTCGCGCACCAAAGCTATTGTCGAAACGATTGTGGATGGCGTTATCACTATCAGTGATCGCGGTTTAATTGAAACGGTTAATCCGGCTGCAGAAAACATCTTTGGCTACAGCTTAGCGGAATTGTCTGGGCAGAATGTTGCTATGTTAATGCCCAACCCCTATCGCAAAGAGCACGACGGCTATCTGGATAATTATCTAAGCACAGGCGATAAGAAAATTATTGGTATTGGCCGCGAAGTAACGGGGCTGCGTAAAGACGGTACTACTTTTCCTCTAGAACTCGCCATTAGCGAGATGGAAGTTAACGGCCAGCGGATGTTTACCGGTATTGTTCGGGACATCTCCCAGCGTAAAGTGACGGAAGACAAGTTGCGAGAGCTCTTTGCCCGCACTAAAGCCATTCTCGACACCATTGTAGATGGCGTTATTACCATCAGTGATCGCGGTAGCATAGAAACCGTGAACCCCGCTGCGGAAAAGATTTTTGGTTACCGCCTAGATGAAATTAGCGGCCGGAATGTGTCAATGCTAATGCCGGCACCGTACCGGAGTGAGCACGACGGTTACCTTAGTAATTACTTGAATACCGGCGAGAAAAAGATTATCGGAATTGGCCGCGAAGTAACAGGCTTGCGTAAAGACGGCACTACTTTTCCTCTAGAACTTGCCATTAGTGAGATGGAGGTCAATGGTCAGCGTATGTTTACGGGTATTGTGCGCGATATATCTGAGCGTCAAGAGACCGAAGAGAAACTGCGCGAAGCCATGCGGCGAGTGCACGAGCAGCGAATTAAAGACGAATTTATTGCCACGGTGAGTCATGAGTTGCGAACCCCGTTGACGTCGATTAAGGCCGCTTTGGAATTAATTATTGGCGATGTTGTTGTAGCAGGTTCAGACCAAGAAAAAATGCTAATCAGTATCGCGCATAAAAACAGCGACCGCTTATTACTATTGATTAACGACATTTTGGATATATCTAAAATCGAATCTGAAAAAATGCAGCTGAATCTAAAACGGGTGTCAGTGCGTCGCTTTTTGGAAACGGCTATTTCAGACAACCAAGCCTATGCCGAAAAGCATCATGTTAAGTTTAGCCTGCTCCGCTGTTCAAAAAACCTTTATATTCATGTCGATCCCGACCGGCTTATGCAGGTAATGAGTAATTTAATGTCGAATGCCGCGAAATTTTCGCACCAAAATGCATTGGTCGAAGTACTGGCCGAGCAACGGGCGGAAAATGTTCGTATCACAGTGCGCGATAAAGGCCCTGGTATTCCCTTAAGTTTCCAAGGCAGAGTGTTTGATAAATTTACTCAGGCAGACACCTCAGATAAACGCCAGATGAGTGGTACGGGTTTGGGGCTGCACATTTCGAAAGCGATTATAGAACGGCATCATGGCGAGCTTTCCTTTGAGTCTGTTATTGGCGAAGGAACCGAATTTCATATTGATCTTAAACAGCAAATACAACGACAAGGAAACCAGTGATGAAAGGCTACGCAGCACTGGAAAAGATTTTATACATCGAGGATGAACCCGATATACGCTTAGTTGCTGAAATCGCCTTGCGCCAAGTTGGAAAATTAAACGTTATTACTTGTGCCAATGGCGAAGAGGGTTTGAGCTTGATTCATGAGTTCATGCCGCAGCTGATTATTTTGGATGTAATGATGCCTGGAATGGACGGGCCGCAAATACTGAGCAAGCTTCGAACGATGCCTGAATTTATGCTTACGCCAGTTATTTTTATTACGGCGAAAGTGCAACCCGATGAAGTTGAACAATTTAAAAAGCTCGGCGCGGTTGATGTGATTACCAAGCCCTTCCATCCCATGACCTTAGCAAACGACGTACGCGCAATCTGGGCAACGTGCCATGAGTGATGACGAATTTAGTGGAAGCGCTAGTGTGGATTCACAATTGCTTGAGCTTCAAAACGACTATATTGCGGGCTTGCGTGGCCGCATTACGCCGTTAATGAATGCATGGCAAAAATGTGTCAATAGCGACTATGCCGCAGATTCGCTGCAAGAGGTTTACCGCAGTGTGCACGCGATTGCGGGCACTTCAAGTATGCTGAATGTAAGTCCTGTCGATGTTTTCAGTAATAAAGCGCAGGTATTAATACACGGACTAATGAATACTGACGATAGGGATTCTGCGCTGTTTATTGAACTGGATAAAACACTAAAGACGTTAGAGTTGGCGGTGTTATCTGGTGAGGTTAAGGCACCGCCTATTAACCTGAATGGCTAATTTGCGAGAAATCCCTACGCAAGATTCTTGAGTAAATCTACTTTGCATTAACTCCCGTATAAAGCCATGTTATTGCGCTCATTACTTGGCGCAGTTTAATTTTGGATTAGCAGGGAGATACACCATGAAATATTTTAGTCTAAAAGCAATTGCGGTTATTTTTACAGCAATGCTGATGAATAGCCATTTAGCCTTAGCCGCCAGCACTAACTCCAAAGCAAATTTATTTGTTGTTCAAGATTCCCGCTTTGCTGTTGCGGAGCACGATGCGTTGCTCAGTAAGGTGGTGATTGATCAATTGCAAACAGATGATAAATTGATGGGTTATATTCAAGTTAGCAATCGAAATGGCGCTATAAGTATTTCGGGGAAGGTTGATTCAGTGTCAATGATCTTTCGTATTTTTGAAATCACCAAGGATTTACCTGGCGTAGAAAAGGTTGATGTAAGTCAACTGGATACCTAGTGTGCTATACGGAAATACGCTAGCGAATAAGGTTTTGTGAGCCGTTTGAATAGCGCAGGTCAAGCTAGGCTAGGTTACGATTAATACGGTAAGTAGGCTTGAAAGAGGTGATCTGAGGAAGCTGGAGCTTGTTACGGCCCCAGCTTTTTACACACAAATTAATATTGCGACTCAGGCATCGCAATGATGATGCCATCCATTTCGTCAGTAATAATAACTTGGCAGCTCAAGCGGCTAGTTTCTTGGGGCTCAAGCACGCAATCCAGCATGTCGGTTTCGGTGCTGTCGGCTGGGCTTACTTTTGAGACCCAGGCTGGATCAATATAGCAATGACAGGTTGCGCAGCTACAGCAGCCGCCACACTCGCCCAAAATACCGTCTATGCCGTTGTCGACAGCAGCTTGCATAATGCTGGTGCCAGTTTCGGCGTGGACTTCTTGGGTGTTTCCGTCATGTGACTTGTAAATAATTAATGGCATGGTATTTCTTCTCGTATTTCGTATTAGTTAAAAGCGTCTTTGATTTCAATGGATTCGTCAGCAAGCTTCAATGGGTCTGCAGATTGCCCTGCAGTTAAGGCGCGCTTACACATCATGAATTCTTTGGGGCGATTAATGGCATCTACTGCAATCAAATTGCCCTCGCTGAAGTAAAACGCGGCAAAGCTACGGCCCTGCTCGCTATCGCCGCGAATGACAACTTGATCAAAGCCCTGCGACAGACCTGCTATTTGCAGTTTTAGATCGTACTGATCTGACCAGAACCACGGTAGGGCACGGTAAACCTCCGGCTTGCCGCAAATAGCCTTGGCGGCTATTTTAGCTTGATCGGTGGCATTTTGTACTGACTCTAAACGCAGTTGACGTTTATAAATTGGGTTGTAGTGGTTGCTACAGTCACCAGCGGCAAAAATGTCGCTGTCATTGGTGGTCGCAAATTCATCAACCACAATCCCGTTGTCAACGGTGAGGCCGGCGGTTTCTGCGAGTTCGACATTGGGTAGCACTCCAACACCAATAATAACCAAATCGGCGGGGATAGTGCTGCCATCGGCTAGGCGTACGCCCTCAACGTGTTGTTCGCCAGTAATGGCGTCAACACCGGCTTCGGTGCGAATGTCGACGCCTTCCTCGGTGTGGATGCGGGTATAAAACGCCGACACTTCCGGTGCCGTCACACGCTGTAAAACCCGTGACATAGCTTCGATAACGGTGACGTTCATGCCAATTTTGCGCAGCGACGCGGCAGTTTCAAGGCCAATATAACCGCCGCCAATAATTACTGCCGATTTTCCGGGGCCAGTAAATTTATGGGTTTGCTTTACATCATTAAGGTCGCGCATATAAAACACCCCTGCTAGCTCACTGCCAACAAAGGGTATTTTGCGCACGCGGGCGCCGGTGGTGAGGACCAGCTTAGTATAGGGAACCTCAACATCGTCTTCTAAAATGATTTTTTTTGCGTCGCGATCAATGCGGGTAACTCGGCTGCCAAGCAGTAAGTCCACCTTATTCTTGGTGTAGAAGTCCGCAGAGCGAATTAGCAGATCTTCTTCGGTCTTTTCGCCGACAAAAAAGGCTTTGGAGAGTGGCGGCCGGTGGTAGGGTAGGTAGGGCTCGTCACCGACGATAGATATTTTTCCTTCCCAACCTTCTTGGCGCAGGCTTGAGACCAGTTGGGCGGCAGCATGACTGGCGCCGATTACAATGCAATGTTCACTCATATCTGTTTTCCAGGAGGTTTTCTTTTAATGTCATGTCAGCTGCATGACGCCTATTTTTTTTATCAGTCTGTTCGCCTCGGCAGTTGCATGATCAGGGCGAGTAAAACCGGAGCTGTATTGTCGGCGATTTTGCCGGCAATTGCATAGGCTTGGCGTATTAATTCGAGTTCAGTTTACAAATTTTTGACTGTCTGGATATTGTAAACAGAAAATGAAGCTAATTTTGCGGTGTTTGGCACCATTTTTGTGCATGGAATGCGCGTCAGCGGTGATAACAAGCCCCCTTTTTTGTTACCACCCTGTAACCAGATTTGCTTATTTGCCTTCGAATTTCGCTGCGCGTTTTTCTACAAAAGCCGCGACACCCTCGTCGAAATCGGTGGTTTGCCCAGCAATTTTTTGCAGTTCACGTTCACATTGAAGGCTGGTTTCCCAGTCGGCATCAACAGCGGTCCACACTGCTTTGCGGATCAGACTGAGTGCGATGGTGGGGCCCTTGGCAAATGCCAATGCCAAATTGAAGGCTTCTTGCTCCAAATTCTCGTCGGCTACTACGCGGTTAATCAAACCCCATTCCAGCGCTTTTTCGGCCTTAAGCCGCTCACCGGTCAGCATCAGTTCCATGGTGCGCACTCGGCCAATTGTGCGGCTTAATAGGTGGGTGGCGCCGCCGTCGGGAACCAAACCGATTTTCGAGAAAATTTGGATGAAAGTGGCGTTTTCGCTGGCAACCACCATGTCGCCGGCCAGCGCTAGGGATGCACCGAAACCTGCTGCACTGCCGCGTACCGCCGTAATCCAAGGGATTGGCAGGTTCTTCAGTTTGAGCATGATGGGGTTTAGATGGTTTTCTAATACCAGCCCGATATCGCGTTCGCTGCGATCTTCCGGCATTGGCGCCAGTGGGTTGCTTGGGTCTAGCGATGCGCCTGAACAGAAGCCGCGGCCCGCCCCGCTAATGATCAGCGCGCGGGCATTGCTGGCAATATGGTCAATGGCGGTGTTTATCTCATTCACCATAATGGGGGTGAGGGCGTTGAGTGTTGCTGGTACGTTGAGGGTGAGTATGCCGACCGACTCGCGGATCTCGACTTTTATTTCCTGAAAATTCATCTTTTATCCTTTGGCAATATCGTTTTGGCGGTTTAGATCGCACTATGGCGTTGGCCCAGCCTTAAATGCCCCTACTGTGGAGCAGACCGGTATTTTGCATGTCTTGGGCCATATGCGCCATCTATAGGCGCGATAAAAGCTGCTTTCGCCGAAGGTTTTTCAGGCACTTGAGCGCAGTTAGCACTGTAGTGGCCTGGCCGCAAGCGCTGCTTAGCGCGCGACTTTGTGGCATTATGCGCTAGATAATTTGCCTTATAGTAGAGACCTTTGCGGATGGAATCCTTTGGCCCGACCTCACACAGTTACTTCTCTCAGCGCTTGCGCATGCACTATGTTGACTGGGGAAATCCTGACGCTCCGCCTTTGATTTTATTGCACGGTGGCCAAGATCACTGCCGCAACTGGGACTGGGTGGCAGAGCATTTGCGTAAGGACTGGCACGTTATTGCGCCGGATTTGCGGGGGCACGGCGACAGCGCTTGGTCGCCAGATGGTTATTACAGTTTCGATGCCTATCTATGTGATTTAGATCAGCTCATCCAGCAAAAGAACCTTAGTCCTGCGACAATTATTGCCCATTCTATGGGCGGCTCAATCGCGGTGCGCTATGCGGCCGTTTTTCCCGAAAAGGTTAAAAAAATGGTCTTGGTGGAAGGCTTGGGCCTCTCCCCAGAGTATATCGACGAGCGGCATAACATGCCCTTTACCGAAAAGATGCAGGAGTGGATCAAATACCGCCACGGCTTGGCTGCACGCATGCCCAGACGCTATTCCACCTTGGCTGAGGCCATTCAGCGTATGCACAACGAAAACAAGCATCTGAGTGCAGAACAGGCGCGACATTTGACGATCCATGGTGTGTCGCAAAATGAGGACGGCAGCTATAGCTGGAAGTTTGACAACTACAGCCGGCGACTTAGCCCGATGGATCTTGGTGAAGATCAGTTGCGGGCTTTAATTGCCGAAATCAAGTGCCCAATTCTAATGGCGTGGGGCACCGAGACTTTCATGTCGGAACCGGTTGCTAATGGCCGTTTTGCTCACTTTCAAGATGCCCGCATTGTGTATTATCAAGATGCTGGTCACTGGTTACACCACGATCAATTAGATGCCTTTATCGCCGACGTGAATGCGTTTATATAAGCGAGTTCGCTATACCGCACTGCCCTCAAACGAGTAGCTAAACCACCTTTATGCTTACCAAAGAACAGCAGCGCGTCACTCGCCATCGCCGCGGCCACGCTCGCGTTACCGCGGTGGCCGGCGCCGGTAAAACCACCACCATGGTGCGCTATGTATTAGAGCGCCTGCGCGATGGCATGGATCCGCGGCTGATTCGGGTGGTGATGTTTAACAAAGCCGCGCAAGAAGATTTTAGTCGTAAATTGCGCGAGGCCGCCGGCGCCAATACCGCACTGCCGCCGGTGCGCACCTTTCACGCCATGGGCCGAAATTTGGCCATGTCTCTAGCCAAAGAGGGGCATCTGCCGTCGTTTGATCCCTCGCCGCTTGGCGAAGCGCAGGCGCGTTTGGAAATGCTCAAGGCCCTGCAGGCCTCCGCGGGAACTAGCGCCCAGCGCAGCGCAATATACGACGAACAACAGCAATGGCTAGATACCTTCGCGGGCTTTGTCGACTTGGCCAAATCGACTCTGGCCGCGCCAGAGTCCAGCTTTATTGCTGGGGGCTATCCAGAGCAATATCAGCTTTTCATCGAGGCCTTTGCGCGTTTTGAACAGTGGCGCAAGCGGGCGGCGCGGGTCAGCTTTGCTGATTTTTTGTACGACCCCTGCCGAGTGATTGCCGCCGATCCCGCACTGGCCGAGTTCTTAGCCAATCGGGTCGAGTTATTCGTTGTTGATGAGTTTCAGGATATCAATGACATTCAGTTTTTTATGCTTAAAACCTTGGCCGGTGAGCGCGCTCGGCTGCAGGTGGTTGGCGATGCGGATCAGTGTATTTATGAGTTTCGCGGCGCCAAGCCGGAGTACATGCTCAATTATTTTGGCGACAGCTATCCCCATCAACACTATGAAATGTCGCGCACCTTTCGCTACGGTCACCAGTTGGCCTTAGCGGCGGCACAGTTAATTAGCCACAACCAGCGGCGCGACCCAGTTTTGTGTATCAGCGCAGCGTCGGCGGCGCCCACCAATGTTGAGCTCTGCTTGCAAACCGCCGATGGCGCCGCCTTTGCGCAGGCCTGCGAGGCCGCGTGCGCGGCGGGTCACCGCTATAGCGATATGGTGTTTTTGTGCCGTACTTGGGCGCAGGCGGCGCCGGTCGAGCTCGCCCTGCTTAAGCGGGGTATTCCCAATCGCGTGATGGGCGGCAGCCGAGTATTGGAGCGCGGCGAGGTCAAAGTTTTAATTACCTTAATTCGTTTAATGGCGGGGGAGTTTTTGGAACCCTCAGCAGAGCAGGGTGCGGGTGTTGATGGTAGTGACGCGCACAGCCGTCTGTTGTTTGATGTTTTGAAGTTCTGCGAATTAAAAATTCGTCACGAGGTGTTGCGCGGATATGCCGAGCGCATTGCCGAGTTTGGCTTTACGGCCTTGCAGCGCTCCGAAGACAGCCTGTCGATTTATCAGGAAAAACGTCTGCAGCGCCTTGGTGAGGTGCTGACTGATTTACAGGACGAGCATTTGGTTGGCCGCGGTTTAAATCGCTTCATTGCGCAACTCGATCTGCTGACTTTAATGCGCGACAACGCCCTGAGCCAAGAAGACGGCGAAAACCGTGCGGCCACAGTGACAGCATTTATCGAATTTGTGGCCTTGCAAAAAGATCAAAGCCCAGCCGCGGTGCTGGGAATGCTGGCGGCGCTGAGCGATCACGGCGGAACTGAGACCGGGGAGATTTTGCCGGGCGGACTTGCTACGGTTAACGCAGTAACCATCACCACCATGCATCGCAGCAAGGGCTTGGAGTGGCCGGTGGTGCTGCTGCCGGGGTTAAGTGCCCATTACATGCCCTATCAGGCCGGTAATCGTCGCCGCCAAGAGCGCGATCAGATCGAGGCGGAGCGGCGCTTGATGTATGTTGCCATGACCCGCGCCATCGATGCCTTGTATTTATTCGCGCCGGGCCTCGATGTTAAAAATGGTTGGTCTACCGAGCGGCGGCCGGAGCTACATCAATTGCCCAGCCCGTTTTTAGCAGAAATGAACTTGGCGTTGGCCCAGCGGGTGGCGGGGCAGCTGCACGATGCTAATAGCTTGTTTGATCTTGTAAAAGGCGGGGTCGCCAATGTGGCCGAACGCTATTTAGATACCGTAGTCCCCGATTGGCAGTCTTCGAACGCGGTTGTGGACTCGAACACCAGTACGTTTGGCACAGCGCGATTACTATTGGGCGCCTGGTGCAAACACATTACTTATGGCGACGGGCGCGTAATAGAGCTTGATGAACAGGGCGTCTGTATTCAATTTAGCGGTCAGCGTCGTTTCTTTCCGCACTTGCTTGCGCAACGTTTGCTGCAGCCAGTGTTGGCACTAGAGTCAACGCGCGTCAGCGAAGATTTAGCCACGCGAGCGTATCGCGTTGGCGATATTCTTGAACATCGTAAATTTGGTCGCGGCGCTGTGCTGGCTGTCGATCAGCGCAATATTCAGCTTAAATTTAGCTCAGGGATGAAAACTTTCCGCTTGGCGCTATTCGAGGCAGATTATTTACACTGAATTTAATGTTGATACCGTCGCAACCATTTTGTCTGCTCGAGATGATGAGTTTTGATGGGTGGCTGAACCTCCCCGTGGGCCTGCGGTCAGAGAGAAGTGCGGCAGCTTTGCGCACCTTCATTCTCGGAGGTGGATATGTATACAAAATTGATTAAGTTTGGAGTCGCGTTATGTGTGCTCGCAAGCGTAGTTGCGTGTTCTACCGTGAAAGATGAGCGCGGCTTAGATGAACGTCTAGCGGAATCTGGCTATCGCCCAGGCGAGAGCATTGATCGTATTAGCTCCTACCGAATTAGTGATTGGACCTATCTGGATGACCGCCATTTGATCTTTAGTAATGGCATTTCTGAACACTATTTAGTGAGCTTAAATCGCCCCTGTGCGGATTTGCGCGGCTCGCAGCAATTGGCATTTAAAACCCGCACTAATATCCTCACCCGTTTTGACGAAGTATTGGTGCCCAGCGACGGCCTGCCAATACGCTGCGGTATAGAAGCGATTTCTAAGGTGTATCGCAGCCAATAAGCGGCTATATCGAGTTTGCGTTTAGTCCAACGCAATATCGGTAAAGGTGGTTGCGCACTGGTGGCGGGGGTGCTGGAGCATATCGCCCTCGCGCTGTAGCCACGCGGTGTGCATACCTACTTCGGCGGCGGCATCCAGTTCTTCAACGATATCCGATAGAAATAAAATCTCTTCTGCCGGCCAGCCTAGGGCCTGTTGGATTTTTTGATACGAGTCCGCTTCGCGCTTGGGCCCAGTTACCGTATCGAAATAGCCTTGGAATAAAGTTGTTAAATCCCCGCCCTCGCTAAAGCCGAAGAATAATTTTTGGGCGTAGATTGAGCCTGAAGAATAGACATAAAGAGCCAAGCCCTGCTGATGCCATTTCTGTAGCGCGGCTAAGGCATCGTGGTAAATATGTGCTTTGTAATCGCCATTGCGGTAGCCCTGTTCCCACACCAAGCCCTGTAGTGTTTTCAGCGGCGTGACTTTTTGGTCGCTGGCAATCCATTGCAGGAGCTGGGTAATTAAGGCGTCAGTATCGTCAGGGGCGAGCGTGGAGATGCGGGCGACTTCTTGTAAAGCGTTATCCACTGCAGGGATTGACCGATTTCCCCGAATAAAGGCCGGTAGGTGCTTTGCGGCATAGGGAAATAACACGTCGTGAACAAAATGAATTGAGCTGGTGGTGCCTTCAATATCGGTAACAATGGCCTTGATCACAATAGCTCCTCAGTTTACTGGCTGGCGGCAATGCGGGATTCAATACGTGAATAGTGCTGGGCAATGTCGCTGCCAGTGTAGTTGGCCACCCAGCCGTCGGGGTTGTTAAAAAACCGAATCGCAACAAGGTCGGGCTCGGGGCCTAAATCGAACCAATGTTGGGTGTTAGCGGGCACGCTCAATAAGTCGCCTTTTTCGCACAGTATTTCAAAAACCTGATCGCCAAGGTGCAGGGCAAATAAACCTTGGCCCTGCACAAAGAAACGCACCTCGTCTTCGCTGTGGGTATGTTCGGCCAAAAACTTTTGGCGGAGCGCGTCTTTTTGGGGGTTGTGGCGGTCGATGCTAATTACGTCGACACTCTGGTAACCCTGCTCATTAATAAGCCGCTGAACGTCGCTGGCGTAGGCCTCCAGTACGCGTTCTTGACTGTCGCCAGCCTGAATATCGTTGCGGGTTTGCCATTGTTCAAAGCGAATACCGGCAGCGGCGAGTTCGGTCGTAATGGTGGCGGGGTCAGTAGTTAGTGCGCGCGGTTGTTGGCTATTGCTATCTGAGTAAACAGTGAGTGTGCTCATGGTGGCTCCTAGCGGCTGAGGCGCAATTGTTCGAGTTCGCATTGTAAAAGAAAGTCGAGGGCTTCGAGCTTGCGCAGGCAGTTGTCCAGATCGCTGCCCCAGCAATACACGCCGTGCCCGCGAATTAAATAGCCAGGGCAATTGGGGTGCTCGGCGAGATAGCTGTCTGCCTTGGCAGCCAAGGTGTCGATTTCTTGGGTATTGGCAAATATGGGGATGGTCACGCTGGTGGCGTGGGTATCGATGCCGGTAAAGGCTTTTAATAGTTCGTAATCGCTGAGCTTGAGCAGTGATTTGCCTGCCATCGCCATCGATAAAACTGTTGCGGCGGGGGAGTGGCAGTGCAGCACGGCGCCAATCTCTGGGAAGCGGGCGTACAGCTGGGTGTGCAGGGCGGTTTCTGCCGAGGGCTTGCCGCTGCTAATTGGCTGGGCATTGAGGTCGACAGCGATGAAATCGGTGGGGCTAAGTCGGCCCTTGTGCTTGCCCGAGGCGGTGACGATGGCCGAGTCTGCATCTAACCGACAGGAGAAATTACCGCTGGTCGCCGGTACCCAACCGCGCTGGTAAAGGTCTTCGCCAGCGGCGGCCAAGGCGACGGCCTGTTGATAGAAAAGTTTGCTGTCGATCATGGCTTGTCTACCTTTGCTGTTGCGCCGCCGCTTGCAAATGGGCCAGTACTCTGGCGCGGTCGGGCTGATGAATAATACCGTGTTCGGTAACGATAGCATCGATCAAATCGGCTGGCGTTACGTCGAAAGCGGGATTGGCAATTGCCACATTTTCTGGCGCGATGCGCTGACCAAAACTGTGACTGATCTCTTCGCTGGGCCGCTGTTCTATGGGGATTTGCGGGCCGTCTATGGTCGCGTCGAAGGTGCTGGTGGGCGCGGCAACCATCACTTTTACGCCGTGGTATTTGGCAATGATGGCTAAATTATAGGTGCCGATTTTATTGGCAGCGTCGCCATTGGCGGCCACTCGGTCGGCGCCGACAATTATCCAGCTGGGGCGCTGCTCGCGCATTAGGTGAGCGGCTGCACCTTCAATTGCCAAGGTTACCGGAATGCCGTCGCTCATCAACTCCCAGCTAGTGAGTCGTGCGCCTTGTAGCCACGGTCGGGTTTCGCCGGCAATAACGCCGCGAATATGGCCGTCGCGATGGGCCGAGCGAATTACCCCCAGCGCAGTGCCATAGCCGCCGGTGGCGAGCGCGCCCGCGTTGCAGTGGGTGTACACAATGCTGTTTGCTGGAATTAGGCTGGCGCCAAAATCGCCAATACGCTGATTAATTTCGATGTCTTCGGCGTGAATCTGCTCGGCTAATTGGCACAGTGCGGTGACTAGATCGCCGCTGCCATGCTCTTCAATGGCGCGGTCACAGCGTTCTAAGGCCCAAAATAAATTAACCGCGGTGGGGCGGGAGTCGGCGAGGGCCGCGCGCGCAGGCTGTAAAGCCTGCTTCCAGTCGGCGGTATTTGCCATGGGTTTATTTGCAAACTGTTGGGCAGCTAAGGCCATGCCGTAAGCGGCGGCAATGCCAATGGCTGGGGCGCCGCGAACCACCATGCTGCGAATGGCGTCGGCCACCGCCAGCGGCTCGCTATACGAGATATAGTCGATGCGATTGGGTAAAATGCGTTGATCTAGCAAGGCTAATTGATTTGCCGACCATTTAATTGCGCTGGGGCTTGTCACGGGGTGCCTCCGTTTTTCTGGGCGGCAATTATAAGGCAGAGCTGGCCGCGCTCCTAGGCGTTTGGCGGTGTGGATGTCAGAATGGCGGCTTATTGGGCAAATAATACACGGTGGAGAAAATAATGGCGGAATACGGAGTTTGGTTACTTGCAGCTGGCCTAGTGGTTTTGGTGCTGGCCGCGGTGGCGATCCGCTTTTTGTGGTTATTGCGTCAGCAAACCCAGCGCCAAAATAATGAACGTGCCGAGTATGAGCGCGGTGCTGCAGAGCAGGGCCTTGAAGCGCGGCAGGGTATTTCGATTCTGGCCCGCAGCTATGTGGGCGGTCAGCTTGGTGCCAGTGAACTGGCATTGCGGGTTGCGGTGTTGGCAGAGACGGCGCAGGTTGATGCTGCATTCGCTGAAGATACCGCAGTATTTACTAAGATGGCCGCAGCGCTGGCACATATTCCAACGCATCGCGATTGGAAGGCCCTTAGCAGCGAGCAGCGGGCGACGTATAGCGCTGAGATGGCGCTGCTAGAGGCGAGTTATAGCGACAAGATACACGCCGCCGCCGCGCATCTTTGCACTCTACGTTAGGGCGACGAATGCATCAGAATAATAGGGTGCCCGCCTATTCAGCGTTTTTTGGCTGACGCATTAATTGATTTAAACCGTTAACCAAGTTCTGTTGAAATTGCAGTTGAGCCTCAAGCTGCTCGGGCTGCAACGGATCTACCCCAAAAATAGACTGGTGCAGCGGCGCCAAGGTCACATAGCCTAAAATCATACAGTGAAAGGCCATCGCGGTGGGTACGTCAATCCAGCCCTTGTCTGGATTTTCGGCGGGGTCGCTGATCGAGGCAAAAAACTGGCGGTACCAGCGGTCACTCAGCAAATCCAAGGTTTCGTCTTTGGCGAGGGTGGCGTGCTGAACAATGCGCGCGGTATTGGGCTTGCTCGCGAGTAGTGACATAACTTGATAAATTTGCTGACGGGTGTCGGTAAAGTCGGCGTCGGTTGCCATGCCTTCGGTCGCTTCGGCCAACGGCGTAAATAGGCGCTCGCAAACTTGCTCGTAAATGGCAAATTTATTGCTGTAGTGCTTGTAAATACCTGGGCTGCTAATGCCAACCTGCACGGCAATTTCACTCACCGAGGTTGCTGCAAAGCCCTGCTGGGCAAACAGGTTCTCGGCGATGTCGAGTATGCGTTGCTTGGTATTGCGGCGGGTCGCCATTGCACTGTCCTTCTTCTACAAATTTAGGTGCGCCGGTTGTGGCGCTAATAGGTGTTTTGCGCTTGGAGTATCTGCCAAACAAAGGCGGTGGTTCCCGCTATGCTGGCGAGCAACAGGAAAAACGCCTGCCAGCGCAAGCGTTTACTCAGCGACTCTGGCTCTGAGCTGGCAATCATATAGGGTTGGCGGCGACTGGGCGAATAGCTGATGGTGTGTATTGGGTTTTGCGGCGCTTGTTTATTAATATCGCGCTGGGCTTTGCGCAGCGCTTCGGCGCGCACTAAATCCCATTCTTGAAGGTCTATTTCACCGTCGCCATTGCGATCGAAGCGCGCCACCAGCTTATCGTAATCTTGCTTCCATTCATTCAGTATTTCCGTCATTGCGCGCTGCTGTAATTCGCTGTTGCTCGGTGGGTTGCGGGTTTCGAATTGGCCAATGACGTAGAGCAGGTCGTCGGCACAGAGTATTTCTTCGGTATAGCGGTAGCGACTGCCAAATAAGCTGTGGCTGCTGGTCGTGCCGCTTGGGTGTCGCTCGCCGCCTTTCCACGTTTTTTTGCGCTGAGTACTGACGTCGGCGCGATCTGGGTAAACCACGCAGTCGCCACTGCCATCATTAATCATAAAGGGCTGGTCGCTGGTTTTGCGCTCCACGCTGCGCCAGCTGCTGTTTTTCCCCGAGGATTCGTAGCGCTCAATATTGTACTTATACCAAAGGCAGGGGGTTTGGCTCAGGCCACTGAGCAGCATATTGCCGAGACCAGCTTTCGCGAAACCAATTAATTCCACATAGCCTTGGTGCGCTGAGCGAATTTTGGAGGTTGGTGTGTCTTCAATTACGCGGGCAGACAGTAAGCTGCTGAGGCTGCCATAGCCGCAGCCCAGCGCAATTACGCCGCTGATACCAAGCGCCAAATAGTCGAGTGCCATACTTATTCGCCGTACTTAATCAAACAGCGATTTAACGTTGACGTCGCGCAGCTCGTCTTTGTTAAATTTAAGCAGATCGAAGGCTTTAAAACGGAACCAGCGGGCAATGATGACATCGGGAAATTGCTCGATGCGCACATTGTTATTATTGACCGCTTCGTTGTAGACCTCGCGGCGATCAGCAATGGCATTTTCCAGTGCCGAAATGCGTTCTTGCAGGGCGTTAAAACTGCTGTCTGCCTTCAGGTCTGGGTAGTTTTCGGCCAGCGCAAACAGTTGGCCCATGGCGGCGCGCATGCCCGTTTCGGCTTGGCCGAGGGCGATCATGTCGTGGTTGGACTGGGCGACGGAGACCTGCTGGCGGGCGGCGATGACTTTGGTCAGCGTTTCCTGCTCGTGTTTCATATACTGTTTGCAGGTTTCGATGAGTTTGGGTAGCTCGTCGTGGCGCTGCTTGAGTAATACGTCGATGTTAGCGAGGTGTTTACTAACGCTGTGCTTAAGACTCACAAGGCCGTTATAGAGCATGACAATATAAAAAATACTAAAAATAACAATGCCAAGGCTGATGATGAGACCGATTTCCATGTCTGGTTCCTTTGCTGATTTTAATTTTAGTACGGGGCGATTTAGGTCCCAGTGGCGATAGTTGTGGCTACAAATGTATCGTTAATATTAGTCTTAAAGACCTGCCTCAAAGCGAATTGGCATTTTTTTAATGCCGTTAACAAAATAAGAGCGGATATATTCAATTTCGCCCGTGGGCTGAGCATTACGCAAGCGCGGAATCAGCTCTTCAAACATCACCAACAATTCTAGGCGGGCTAGGTGCGAGCCTATGCAAAAATGTTGGCCAATGCCAAAGGAGCGCAATTGCTGGCCGAGTTTGGGCATGCGCTCGGCGCGGCGCACATCAAATTGCATGGCGTCGTCGCCAAATACCGCCTCGTCGTGATTGACTGCGTGGTAGTGCAAAATCACCTTGTCGCCAGCTTTAATGGCTTGCCCGCCCAGCGCAATATCTTGAGTCGCGGTGCGGCGCATTTGCGTAAACGCGGTGTTGTAACGCAGTATTTCGTCAACCGCGGCGGCAATTTTGTCGGGGTTGGCGGCTAAATAGGCTAGTTGATCGGGGTGCTCCATGAGTAAGCGCATACCCTGCGACATTACCGTACGGGTCGATTCATTGCCGCCGACCAGTATTAAAATAAACATCCACGCAAAATCTTCTTCTGAAATCGGCACGCCGTCGACATCGCCATCAAGCAAGGTGCCGGTGATGTTGTTCATTGGGTTAAGGCGGTGTTGCTCGGCAAGTTTTAAGGCGTAATTAATACACTCGCCAGCGGCGATTTGGCCGTCTTCTTCGCTGGTGGCCATGTCGGGGTCATCGGCGTAGATCATGGTGTTGGTCCACTCAAAGAACTGTTTGCGGTCAGTGAGGGGAACGCCAAGCAATTCGAGTATGGCAATCAGCGGTAATTCGGCGGCAACTTCTTCGACAAACTCGCATTCACCGCGTGGGCTTACCGCGTCGATAATTCGTTTGGCATGCACTCTAAAGGCGGCTTCATAGGTGTCGACGCGCTTGGGGGTGAAGGCCTCGTGAACGACGCGCCGGACTTTCTGATGGCGGGGTGGGTCCATATTGATGATGGTGTGACTGAAAATGAAATCCACCATGTCCTGGGAGTGTTCCATGGGAAAGGAGCTGCGCAGCGCCGAGGAAAATAGCGCAGGATTCTTCGAAACGTAATCGAGTTCTTTGTGGCCCACCACCGCCCAGTAAGGCACGCCGGTAATGGGGTCGTCCATTTTAAGCACGGGGCCAGCTTGGCGCAGCTGACGCAGTAGTTCGTAGGGCATGCCCTTCGCGTAAGTGTCGGGGTTCAGCAAGTTGGCAAAGGGGCATTCCGACATGGCGGTGTCTCTTAGTTAATTTTGTTTGGTGTTGAATCTGCAGTTTTTAGGATTTAACTACGTGTCCAGTTCGGCGCCGGTAGCCCCATGTTTTCTAAAAACACGGGATTGAACAGCTTGCTTTTATAGCGATCGCCGTAGTCGCACAGTATGGTTACAATGGTGTGGCCTGGGCCGAGCTTGCGCGCTAACTGCACGGCCCCCGCGATATTGATTGCCGATGAGCCGCCGAGGCACAGGCCCTCGTGGCGAAGTATGTCAAAGATATAGGGCAGCGCTTCGGCATCGTTTATTTCAAATGCCTCGTCAATGGCGGCAAGGCGCAAATTGTCGGTTACAAGACTGATGCCAATGCCTTCGGTAATGGAGCGACCATCGCCACGTAACTCGCCATTGGTAAAGTAATTGTAGAGCGACGAGCCCTTGGGGTCGGCAAGGCCAATGGTGATGTTGGGTTTGTGGGCTTTTAAGGCGCGGCTAACCCCTGCCAAGGTGCCGCCGGTGCCCACAGCGCAAATAAAACCGTCGATTTCACCGCCGGTTTGCTGCCAGATTTCTTGGCCAGTGGTGCGTTCATGAATATCGGTATTCGCAGTGTTGTCAAACTGGCGAGCCCATATCGCGCCATTGGGCTCGGTTTCATTAAGGCTTTCAGCCAAGCGCCGCGCAGTGTGAATATAGTGGTTGGGGTCGCTATAACTAGTGGCGGGAACAAGGCGCAGGTCGGCGCCGTAAAGGTCGAGTAATTCAATTTTTTCGCGGCTTTGGCTGTAGGGCATGACCACCACGCTGCGATAGCCCAAGGCGTTGGCTATTAAGGTTAGGCCAATGCCGGTGTTGCCGGCGGTACCTTCGACAATGGTGCCGCCTGGGCGCAGTGTGCCCTTGGCTTCTGCGTCGCGAATGATACCGAGTGCGGTGCGGTCTTTAACGGAACCGCCGGGGTTTAAAAATTCTGCTTTGCCCAGAATGGTACAGCCGGTGAGTTCGGACACCTGTTTAAGCAAAATCAGCGGGGTATCGCCAATAAGGTCGGGCATAGACTTGTAGGTGGGCAAGGACATGATTTACTCCGTTTTTTTACAAGTCTAATGGTATAGGTGGGGGACGGCAGCGGCAATGCTAATTATAGCTGGGTCTGTGCTAGGCTAGAATTATGTAAACGACAGTATTGTTTAAATCTTGGCAGTTTGTTTTGATCGCTGTTGTTAAGTCGACTGTAGATGATAATAAAGAGAGTTTGATCTATGCGCGCAGTTGCGACGTATACACAGTTAACAAGGGGTTTATAAATGGTAGAGCTTGCCGTTGAGCAAGTCCGCAGTGGTGAATTCTGGGCCGATTGCATGGACCAGATTGCCCGCGAGCGGGATAAAAGCAGTTTTATGCTGTTGTTTGATTATTTCTCACCCCGAGTAAATGCCTATTTATTGGGTCAAGGCGCCGAGCCGTCGATGGCCGAGGATCTCACCCAAGAGGCTTTGTTGGCGCTGTGGAACAAGGCGCACTTATACAACCGTGAAAAAGCGGCGGTAAGTACTTGGCTGTTTCGGGTGGCGAGAAATTTGTGGATTGATCGTTTGCGCAAGCAGCGGGGAGTCGCCTATGAGTCGGACGAGAATTTAGCGGAAACCGTCGACGATGAAGTTCGCCTAAATGCCGATGGCGACCGCTTGAGGGCAGTGTTAGATACGCTGCCGCAAAATCAGGCGCAGGTGGTTTACAAGTCCTATTACGAAGGTAAAAGCCACAGTGAAATTGCCGAAGAAACGGGAATGCCACTGGGCAGCGTGAAATCAAGTTTACGGCTGGCGATAAAAGCTTTCCGTCAGTATTTTGGAGAAGATGGCGTATGAGCCAGATTGAACATCATCCTACACAAGAGACCTTGCTTAGCTATGCGGCGGGTTCGCTGCCGGCCAGCTTGGCGCTGGTTGTGGGCTGTCATTTACAATATTGCCAGCAGTGCCGATCCGGTGTTAGCGCTGGCGAAGCCTTAGGGGCTGGTTTGATGGTGGCTTTGTCGCCGCAGGCGCTATCGAGTCGCGCGCGGGAGAGTGTGTTGGCGCGCTTAGATGAGCAGGGTGCCGATGAATTTATCCAAGAACCTAAATCGGTATTAGTCAGTCGCCCGCAAGGCTCGGTTCCGCGTTTATTGCAGGGGCTTTTGCAGCAGGACAATCTTGATGCCCTGCCGTGGAAACGCACGATTGCCCCTGGCCTTAAACAAATTGTGCTTAATTGCGGCGAAGGCGATGTGCGGTTGTTACGAATTAGCGCAGGCAAAAAAATGCCGGTGCACAGTCACGGCGGCAGCGAGTTAACGATGATCTTGCGCGGCGGTTACAGCGATAATGTGGGTAAATTCAATATGGGTGACGTTGCCGATTTGGAATCGAGTGTTGAGCACCAACCGATGGCGGATAGTGACGAAGACTGTATTTGCTTGGCAGGTATGGATGCGCCGCTAGTGTTTAAAGGCTGGTTGGCGCGTTTGATACAGCCGATTGTTGGAATGTAGTGATAAGCTCCACAACTAAAAACGGCAGCTTCGGCTGCCGTTTTTAGTTGTGGGGCTTATGATTATAGGTATTTGCCGCCAAGGTATTGGGCGCGGCGATAGACTTACTCGGCGCAAATAATGCGATTGCGACCTGAGCGTTTAGCGGTGTAAAGAGCTTGGTCTGCGCGTTCAAAAAAGGTGGTTTGATTGGTGTCGCGACCGCGATCGAATTGGGCGATACCAATACTAACGGTGAGGTCAATGCTAATGTCATCACCAACCAGTGTAGGTTGAAATTGGATGGCGGATCGCACTCGCTCGGCGACGCCCCATGCTTCATTTTGGTCGGTAGCGGGTAGCAAAACCACAAACTCTTCGCCGCCGTAGCGCCCGACTTGATCGTATTCTCTAAGATTGGTGTTGAGGATGTTCACAACATGCTTTAGGGCGACATCCCCAGCCGCGTGTCCGTAAGTGTCGTTGACGATCTTGAAATGGTCGATGTCGACAACCATGATGGAAAACGCACTGCGCTTGCGAGCGGATTCGGCAATGCTAGTGGTAAATAACTCGTCAATCATGCGCCGATTCCAGCACTGAGTCAGGGCGTCTCGCGAGGCGAGCTGATTTAGGGTTTGCTCAAGGCGAACAATTCGGCTGCCAGCGGCAATACGTACTTTGAGCACTCGGTGGTCAAAGGGCTTGTTAAGAAAATCGTCGGCGCCGGCTTCCATTGCTTCAATAATGGCCTCGTTACCTTCTTTGCCGGTGAGCATCAGAATATAAAAGAACTGGCCGTCTTCACGTTTGCGAATGGTTTTGCACAGCTCAGGGCCACTCATGCCTGGCATAGACCAATCTATGATTAGTAGGTGAGGGGCGGTATCGACTTCCAGTTTCTTGAGTGCTTTCTCACCATTTTCGGCAAGAATAGGCACAAAACCCCACTCTTCCAGTGCGGCACTAAGCGCGAGTCGGGTTACTGCGTCATCGTCGACAATCAGTACATCCATAGAGGGTTATAGTCCTGCCATCTGCTTTAATTCTGCACTCAATGTGTTTAGCTTGTCTTTTGCAGTAAGCCAATTTACCCGCCACTGTTGTGCTTCGGCTTCTAGTGCACTTATCTCTAATGCACTGATTTCTTGATAATAGCTGGTATTGGCAAAGTTGCCGAGCGCACTTTTTAAGCGGTGGACGGCATTGGATAAGGCTTTTTTGTCACCCTGCTCTAGTTGCAGCTCAATACTATCGATCATAGCAGGAAGCTCGCTTAGAAACAGTTGCGATATAGCGGTAATCAGACTGGCTTTGTTCCGAGTTATATCCTGAACGCGTTGTGGATCCAGTATCATATCGTCCTTGTGCTTATACAGATGGTCGGGCGTGGGGACCGATATTATAACATTTTTTAAGAATTTTCAGTTTGATTGGGGATATAAGCACCCTAGGGCTTGCCTGTGGAGTGGGTGCAGCGGTGATGGGCGGGATTACTTAAGCGCTGCTTTCCCGCATTACGCTGAGTTATTAGTTACTTAATGCGGTGATACAAAGCACTAGGGCTACACCCATAGCGATCATCGGCAAAGCACCAAGGCTTAGCTGCGCAGCTGAGGCAGTCACCACGAGCAGCGCGATATTGCCAATAAGGGGGATGCTAATATTGATGTTATTTGCTGCTTTCATGGTTCCTCCGGCGTATCAGGGGCAATCGTATGGTTTGTCAGAAAAGTCGATTTGTGAGACTTAGTGTAGCGAAATTACGTGGGGTTTCGATTCGCGCTTGTACTTACAAAGTTGGTACATATGCATATAGGTAAGTCTTTTTGGCGGAAATGGCTCATCTAGACAGGAGCGTAATTAATGGCAGAAGCAAGACGGTTTTCGGTCGGAACTTAGGGGTGTGGTGTACATGGCTGATATGAGCGTTTTCTCAGGGCTAAATCCTTGGTTTGTGGTGTTATTGCTTGTTGTGGGGGTGGTGGCGGGGATTATTAATACCTTGGCTGGCGGCGGCTCAAATTTAACTTTGCCAGCGCTGATGGTGATGGGTTTACCTGCCGATGTTGCCAATGCCACCAATCGCGTTGGGGTGTTGATGCAGTCGTTGAGTGGGGTGAGGGATTTCGACCGCCACGGGCAATTGGCGCGCGATGATATTTGGGGTGTATTAAGGCCGGTATTACTCGGCTCAGTATTTGGCGCGGTGGCTGCTGCGTTTGCACCGGCCGAGTTTTTGAAGCCTGCGTTACTTTTGGCTATGGTGACCATGGCCTTAATTATTCTTGTTATGCCCAGTGTGGTTGCGCCGCCCTTAGGAACCCCTACAAAACGGGTTGCAGACAGCCAACAGGCGGTTTGGGGCTTGTTCTTTGCTGGGATTTACGGTGGCTTTGTGCAGGCGGGTGTGGGGTTTGTATTAATTACCGCGTTAGCGGGAGGCTTGCGCTACGATCTAGTAAAGACCAATGCCCTGAAAATGCTGTGCACGGCGGCATTGACGATTGCCGCGCTGGCGGTATTTATTTGGCAGGGGCTGGTGGCGTGGCTACTAGGCATTATTCTCGCTTGTGGTTCAGTTGTTGGTGCCAAAATTGGCGTGCGCTTGGCATTAAAAACGAGCCAACGCGGTCTAAAGTGGTTCTTATTTATTATGACCGTAGTAGCCAGTGTATTTGCATTGTTCAAGGAGTAATAAATTTGCTGTTTCGGTTTTGGCTAATGCAGGGCGCTTTGTAAAATGCGCGGGTTAAGTTGTCGCCAAGCCTTGCTACAATGAGCATATAAATTTGAATCTTTTAAATAGGCAGGGTGTAAAAAATCATCGTGTTATTAGGGCCGTAGCCTCGACGTTGAGTAGTGATTATGATTAGTCTTTCCAGCCATCTCATTATCCCCAGTGATGAAATTGATATAAGTGCGATCCGCGCTACGGGGTCCGGCGGGCAAAACGTCAATAAAGTGTCTACCGCTATTCATCTGCGCTTTGATGTAGTGAATTCTTCGCTGCCCGATTTTTATAAGCAGCGTTTGCTCAATTTAAGCGATCAACGGATAACCTCCGATGGCGTGATTGTCATCAAAGCCCAAACCCACCGCACCCAAGAGAAAAATCGTCAAGAAGCCTTGGATAGACTGAAAGACTTGATTTTGGCGGCCACGGTGATAAAAAAGAGCCGCCGCCCGACTAGGCCAACAAAGGGTTCGCAATTGCGACGAGTCGACAAGAAAGTTAAGCGGGGCCGAACTAAGTCGTTGCGCGGTAAACCGGTGCTATAAAATCAGGCCGGTATTTGGCGCTTAAACGTAGCGAAAGCGTGTTTTCTTAGTGCCTTACTTCGCAATGGTGCTTGAGTGATATTTCAGCTGCGGGCAAAAATTCCCTGTATAGTCAGCTTCAGTGTTGTGCAGCTAGATGAATGCGATATATGTTCTGAATAGGTGATTAAGGTATTGTTTTCTAATAAAATACCCAAAACATACGCAGAGCGTAGTGTCAGTAAATAAAGCTGATATTGATAAGAGGTAGGCAGGTGGCAAAGGAAAAAAAAGCACTCAATAACGGCACTGAGGTGAAAGTGCGGGCTAAGCGAATGTCGCCAGAGGCTAGGCGTCAGCAGATACTGATGTGCGCGGTAGATGTTTTTGCTGCTCAGGGCATCGAAAAATCGACCCACGCGGATATTGCTAAGCTGGCTGGCGTGGCCAGCCCAACCGTATTTCATTACTTTCCGACGATGGAAGATCTGCAATCTGCTGTTATTAAAGAGGTGCGTCGCTTCCTGTTGGAGGGTTTTGTGTTAGTTCGTACGCATGTTGACTCGCCCGCGCATGAGCGTATTGAGGATATGTTAAATTCCTTCGGGCAAGCAGTGGATACGCATCGCAGCTATATTACTATATGGCTAGAGTGGAGTGGTTTCACCAAGGGCTATATTTGGGAGCTGTATCAGGAGTTTTATGCTGCAACTGTGTTGGCCTTGCGGAAATTACTGCTAGAGGGTCGCGCCGACAATTCGATATCGCCAAATTTGCAAGCTGCCGATGCCGCCAGAGTTGTGCTGGGTATGGCCCATACAATTGCGCATATGCGCTTTTGTGGCAGTGCACCGAAAACCGTCCACAAAACTATTCACTCCTTGGTTTCTGGTTATATCGCCCCTTAATCTTCTTGAACTGATGCGCGGTTACTCCCGCGCTTAATCGTAAGCGGCGCGGCGTTGGGAAATACGCCCGGCCTTGAATAAAACGCTATTTGTTCACCGCTCCAGTCTGTATTTGTCGTATTGAAAATAATAATGAAGCCTCGCGGCGGCGATCCTGCCGCAGAATCTAAATACCGATGTGCTGCGTATCCCTATTAATCCGATTTAACTGCTATCTTTAGCTTGGATTGATATTCATTGCCCGTATTACCGAGTTATTAATGAAAACAAAAATACTACTCTTGTGCTTGATTGTGTTGGGTGTTGTTGGCTTTTTTGCCGCCGATGTTGATCGCTATCTGAGTTTGGAGGGCATAAAGCCTGTTCAGGCCGAGATTGCCGCACTGCGCCTAGAACGGCCGCTGGTGTTGGCAGCGGGACTGTTTGGTGCATATGTTGCGATTGCCGCTTTGTCGCTGCCTGGCGCGGCGGTGATGACGCTTTTGGTGGGCGCCAGCTTTGGCTTGGGTTGGGGAATGCTGATTGCCTCCTTTGCCTCGAGTGTTGGTGCGACGTTGGCCTTTTTGATGACGCGCTATATCCTGCGCGACAGCGTGCAAAAGCGCTTCGGTGATCGCTTAAAAGCAATTAATGATGGCGTTGCGCGCGACGGTATTTTCTATTTGTTTAGCTTGCGCCTAGTGCCGGTTTTCCCTTTCTTTCTCATAAATATGTTGATGGCGCTAAGCCCAATTAAGGGCCGCCATTTTTATTGGGTTAGTCAGCTGGGTATGTTGCCGGGCACCTTGGTGTATGTGAATGCGGGGAGCCAGCTTAGCGACTTAAAAAGTTTGTCAGGTATTTTGTCGCCAGCATTGCTTGGCTCGTTTGTGTTGCTGGGGGTATTTCCGTTCATTGCCAAGTGGATTTTGGGCTTTATTAAAGCGCGGCGGGTGTACGCGCGCTGGACGCGCCCCGCGCATTTTGACCGCAATCTGATTGTGATTGGTGGTGGCGCGGCCGGCTTGGTTAGCGCCTATATTGGCGCAGCAGTTAAGGCCAAGGTTACCTTGATAGAAGCTCATAAAATGGGCGGTGACTGTCTAAATTACGGTTGCGTGCCCAGTAAAGCCCTTATTAAAACCGCCAAACTCGTTAATCAGCAGCGTCACGGCGAAATCTATGGTCTGGATAGTGATGTGCCGGCCGTTGATTTTAGAAAGGTTATGGCCAGAATTAAAAACGTGATTGCGCAAATTGAGCCCCACGACAGTGTTGAGCGCTACACCGAGTTAGGGGTGGAGGTTATTGCTGGTTATGCCACCTTGGTGGACCCGTGGACGGTCGATATTGCCTTAACCACTGGCGGTAGTCAGCGCCTCACATCCCGTTCAATTATTATTGCCGCCGGTGCCCAGCCCGCCGTGCCGCCACTGCCGGGATTGGACGAGGTCGGCTATTTGACCAGTGATACTTTGTGGGATGCGCTGGCCGATCAAGCTGAGCCACCGCGGCGTTTAGTGGTGCTAGGCGGTGGCCCAATTGGTTGTGAATTGGCCCAGGCCTTTGCGCGGTTAGGGTCGGCGGTGACGCAAGTGGAAATGTTACCAAGATTAATGATCCGTGAAGACGATGACGTGGCGGCGGCAGTGGCTCGCTCACTCGTTGCCGATGGCGTTGACGTGCGCTGCAATAGCAAGGCGCTGCGCTGTGAACAAGACAATGGCGTAAAACAGCTCGTAGTACTGAATTCCGGCGGCGAAGAAGAGGCGATAGCCTTTGATACCCTAATTTGCGCGGTTGGCCGCAGTGCCCGCCTGACGGGCTATGGTTTAGAGGCCTTGGGTATTGATACTGCGCGCACCGTTAAAACCAATGCCTACCTAGAAACCATCTACCCCAATATTCTCGCGGCGGGCGATGTGGCTGGGCCGTATCAGTTTACCCATGTCGCCGCGCACCAAGCGTGGTACGCGGCGGTAAATGGCCTGTTTGGCGGGTTTAAGAAGTTTAAGGCCGATTATTCCGTTATCCCCTGGGTAACCTATGTTGACCCCGAGGTGGCGAGGGTGGGCTTAAGTGAAGCCGAAGCCGCTGAGCAGGGCATTGCCTTTGAGGTGAGCCGCTACGGGATAGATGATTTAGACCGAGCTATTTGCGACAGCCAAGCCGAGGGCTTTATTAAGGTACTTACCGTGCTGGGTAAAGATCGCATCCTTGGGGTGACTATTGTGGGTGCGCAAGCAGGTGAACTGCTTGCCGAATACGTGTTAGCGATGAAGCACGGTTTGGGCCTGAAAAAAATTCTCGGCACCATTCACAGTTATCCCAGCATGAGTGAGGCTAATAAATACGTGGCCGGTGAGTGGCAAAAAGCTCATGCGCCGGAATGGGCGTATAAATATCTACGGGCTTTTCATCAATGGCGTAGGGGGTGATATGAGGTCGCTGACACGCGTAGTTTACTTAGTATTACTGGTGGTATGCCCGCCGCTGAATGCGGCTGATGTTTCCCATAGCCAGTGGAATCAACTGCTGCAAGAAAACGTGCAAATGGGGCCTCGGGGGCAGCAAAGTAGGGTTGATTACGCCGCCTTTAAGCGAAACGAGACAGTATTAGACAACTATCTAGCGCGGCTCAGCGGTGTTAGCCAGCAGAACTTTGAAAGTTGGCCTGACGACGCCCAGCTCGCATTTTTAATCAACGCCTATAATGCGTGGACGGTAAAGCTGATTTTGTCTCGCTACCCAAAGTTAGACTCCATTAAAGACATTGACTTTTTTTGGTCTTCACCGTGGTCAAAACGTTTTATATCTCTACTCGGTGAAACCCGCAGCCTTGACGATATCGAGCATAAACTGATTCGCGGTACCGCCCGTTACGGAGAACCCCGTATTCATTTCGCAGTAAATTGCGCCAGTATAGGCTGTCCGGCTTTATTGAACAGGGCGTATAAAGCCGAGACCTTAGAGAGCCAGTTAGATACGGTTAGTCGCAATTTTTTAAGTGACCGGCGGCGCAATGGTATGGTTGACGGTGTGTTGGTGGTGTCGCCGATTTTTAAGTGGTATGTGCAAGACTTTAGTAAAGGTTGGCAGGGCGCTACCTCTTTGCGCGCCTACTTAGCAATTTATGCTAAGGCGTTAGGCCTAAGCGATTCCGAAAAGGCGCAACTTATCTCCGGAAAGCTTGCCATAGCCTACAGTAATTATGATTGGGCCCTGAATGATGTGGGTGAATAAATATGAGCTTGAGCGACTCGGATGTCGTGCTGTCGGTTATTGTACCGGTACTCAATGAGGCAGGCGTACTACCAGAATTGCTAACTGAATTAGCTGTGCAGTGCGAGCAATGCCAAGTCGGTGTTGAAATTATTTTTGTCGATGGTGGCAGCAGTGATAACTCGGTAGGCTTAATTGCTGCCAGCGCTTTTCGGGTGGTGGTTGGTCCGCAGGGGCGGGCTAGGCAAATGAACTTTGGCGCAGCTGCCGCAGCGGGTTCTAATCTCTTGTTTTTACATGCCGATACTCAATTGCCCGACTGGGCATTTTCGCGGGTCATCACCGCCTTGCAAAGTGGTGTGTGGGGGCGTTTCGACGTTCTTATTCGCGGTGATGCCCCAATGTTTAAAGTTATCGCGTGGTTTATGAATTGGCGTTCGCGGCTCAGCGGTATTGCCACTGGCGACCAAGGTATCTTTGTGCGCGAAGCCGCCTTTATTGAGGCGGGTGGCTTCCCCGATCAACCACTTATGGAAGATATTGCCCTGTCGGCCTTGCTGCGTGAGCGAGAGGCGCCGGTGTGTTTGCGCAATAAAGTGGAAACCTCGGGGCGGCGTTGGCAGGAACGAGGAATTTGGCGAACCATTATTTTAATGTGGCGGCTGCGCTATCTCTACTGGCGGGGTGTGCCCGCCGAGCAATTGGTGAGTCGCTATGACTGAGGTCGCGCCGTTACCGCGAGTAGTGGTGCAATTATTTGCCAAGGCTCCCGTTGCCGGTCGGGTGAAAACTCGTTTGATTCCGGCGCTTGGCGCTGAGGCGGCAGCGGCCTTGGCCGCGCGGATGTTGGCCAATAGCTTGGCTGTATGTCAGCAGGCAATGGCCCAGTCCGCTGCGCAATACACACTGGCTGCTGAGTTGTGGGCAGCCCCAAATATCGATTCTGCAGATTGGCTTGGCGTGGATGTTCCCGCTGAGATGGCGGTGTTTAGCCAGTGCGAGGGAAATTTGGGCGCGAGAATGGCCACCGGCGTTCGCTATGGTCTTGAACGCAGCGATGGCGTTATTTTGATCGGAAGCGACTGCCCTGAGATTTCGGCGGCAAGCTTACACTGGGCAGCCCAAGGCTTGCTTAGCCACGACAGTGTGATGATTCCAAGTGTTGACGGTGGCTATGCCTTGCTCGGGTTGCGGTGCTACTTGCCAAGTTTGTTTTCGGATATGCCGTGGAGTACGGCGCGCGTGGCTAGCCTTACTCGTCAGCGTTTGGACAATAGCGCGATGCGGCTTTTAGAGCGGCCAGCCGTTCACGATATTGATGAGGCCGCAGATTTAGTGCATTTGCCGTCAGCGTGGACAGAGTATGAGTAATGAGCGCTGCGCCAGCCGGCGTAAGCGTGTGCTGTTTACGGCGTAAAGTAGCTTGCATTAAGCCTGCCCTTTTAAGATTACTCCCTTACGGCTGGCGCCACTTATTGCTTGTCTAGCTGCCGTGCAAAAAACGCCCAAATTTCTTCTGGTCCATTAATTTCCACACTCGTCTTACCTAACAGCCGCATTGGCCGGTATACCTCTTGAGGGATCACATGGCCGCCATCGGTAATGGTGTAAAGGATAACTTCTGGGCGTCTGCGGTCGCGCCACGCGTAGTATTTGGTGCTGGTCGGGTCGTTGGCGCGGGTGTTTTTAAAATTTTTAATTTCCGTGGGGCCGCCGATATAACCGGCTAGGTGCGCAAAATATTCGGCACTGGTTACCGCAGATTTAACGTGGCCTCGGTTGGCAATGCCAAATAAGCTCACTAGGCCGCCGTAATAAGGGTTAATTGGGTCTTCGGTGCCGTTCATGATGAGTACCGGCACGGCGACACCAGATTCGCTGCAGGCGAGATTGTCAGCAGCGGGTAAGCTCGCCGCGATGGCCGCAATACCGGCAACACTGTGGGGACGTTCAAGTGCAAAGCGGAAGCCGAGTTGACCGCCACTAGAATAGCCTGCGATGAAGGTCTTGTTTAGGTCGGTGCTTAGGCGTTGGTGCACTTGTAAGGTAATGGCCTCGATAAAATTCAGGTCATCGATCTGCTCGTTGCGGGCTGGGTAGCTGGCCGCTTTGCGGCAATCGTTCCAGTTATTTTCATATCCAAAGGGGTAGGCAAGCGCAAAGCCGTGTTGCTCGGCGAGTTGCTCAAATTGGTAGCCACTGAACATGCGAATATCGTCTCCCGATTGCAGCGAGCCATGGAGCATGACTACCAGCGGTGCATGGCTGGGGAGATTGGCAGGTATGTACAGGCTGTAACTGCGCGCCAGGCCACCAACTTGAATTTGGATTTGCTGTAAGTTGGCCAGCTCGCTAGGAGGGGATACTGCTGGCGAATACGCATAGTAAAAGACGCTGGCAAGTCCGCTGAAAATAAATAGCGCTAAGCTTAAATAGCTTATTTTGGTTTTAAGCAAGGGGCTTTCCTTGTGACGGCAGTGATCCGCTTTTTTATGCGTGTGAGATTTAACTTCGGCTTGGTCTACGTTTGCCGTGCTGGTAATTTCACCTAAAAGCCCTTCGCTGGCAAGTGGTGGTGAAATTATAGCGCTGTATTGTAGGAGCTTTTGGGGAGTGGGGGCTGCAGATACTAATAAGCCGGCATGGACGCCGGCTTGTTCTTTACGCTAGGGTGATTTTGACATCACGCTACTCTAATTTAAACGGTCTCGCGAGCACGTGCCGCCATTGCGTTTAAGTTAAGAGTTTCTGAAGCGACTTTCAATACCGCTTCGCAGCCCTTAGGTTCTTTAAGATTCTTGGGGTTATACCAAGGACTAAAGGCGCGCAATAGGCGTGGTGTAATAAAGAAAAACATGCCTGAATAAGACTTAAATTTACGAACAAATCCTTTGAATCCAGCATTAACACGTCCGGCTTCAATGTCTTGTTTGAGCATGTATTCACTAAGTGGTACTGCAAAGCCAATTAGGTGCGAAGTGGCTTTAATTATGCCGCCAAGACGTCCCCAGTAAGTACCGTAAAGTGCTTCTACCACATTAAACGCACAGCTGCGGTGTTCGAACTCTTCTGATAAGTGCCAGCGCCACAAAGACAGGGTAATCAAATCAACGTCTTGATCTTTCAAGCGTTTGTTGGCTTGTACCAAAAAGTAGGCAGCAAAAATAGGGCCAGCGGTTTCAAAGCCTTCGGCGTATAGCATGGCGTGGCGCAGGCCGTAATTTTTGTCGAACCGCTCGTAGTCGGCCTTTAGGCGATCGGTAAATTTATCCATTTCAGGGTAAAAACCAGTGGCCCGTACCATATCGTTGTACTTCATATGGGTTTTGGAATGGTTGGCTTCTTGCTGGCAAAACAACTCGCAATCCGCAAACAGTGAATCACTGCCTTCGGGAAGCATTTTTTTAGCTTTGGCAAGGGCGCGAATCAAATACCCTTCAAGCAGCGGTAACCCAATGCTTACGGCATTCCAGAATTGCGCGAGTTCTGGGTCGTTGGGGATCCAGTCAATTCGGGCGTCAGAAAAGTCGACGTCTATTTTGCGCGCTTCAGGTTTGATGTTCATGGGGCACCTCTTTATTTGATGTTGCTGTGGCGGCGAGTTTGAGTAATATACATTTTATTGATCTTGGAGTCAATAACGGTGGTGTAAATTATCTGCACATGAGCGATGTGGGTTAAGAGGGGAGTGAATGCTTTAAATATGGCTGTCGGTTTTGGCAGGGCGCAACTATTAATCTAGGCTTTAGCGCGGCGGTTATCCGAGTATTAAGACTGCATTTTGCTTGGCGTATTTGTAGGGTGCGTTTAATTTCTTTATGACGAAATATATGGGGTTCGAGTGTTTAGGTATAAATCTGAATTAAACTGAGAGAGAAATTTTTACGCGAAGGGAGCGGGTATTGCTAAGGGTTTACTTGTGCCTCGGTGAGCCCGCTTTGGTAATTACCCCCAAGGCAACAAAGGCCAAGGGGGTAGTCTTTAGTACACTTACAGGCTAAGTGGGAATGCCATCGTTACAATGGGGATTCCTGGCGCTATGGAGCCGCCATTGGTGCCGTCTAGCGCAGTTGTTAAAATTGTTCCACCCGCTACAAAATAATCAACCAAACCGGCTGGATTCTCTAGTAGCACGGCAAGGACTGGTGCTGCCGCGGTTCCGGCATTTACACCGAGCTCATTCACTGTAGATAATACTGCTTGCGGCTCACCTATGGCGCCAAAAACAATGCTAGTGACTACGGCTTGTCCGCCCGCTAACTGGGTCAATTCAGTTGTGGTCGGCAGTAAGCTAGGAAGAAAGTCTCCGCCTACGATATAGGCAAGTGCTGGTCCCAATACTGGGATACCCTCAAGGCCGCCACCCAAAGCACCTAAATCGCCAAGCAACGGCAGGGCGCCAAGGCCAGGTAGTGAGCCAGCGCCAGATAGTGACTCAAGGCCAATAGGTAGTGAGCCAAGTGATGGCGCGTTGATTGCGTCAAAGCTTAAAGCGCTGCCAATATTTGTTAAAAATGCAACATTGGGTACTTGAGAGTAACTTGCGCTACTGCAGAGTAATGCCAAACCTGCTACCGCAAGCGTGTTCTTTAATTTATTCATTATCGTCTCCAGTATTATTTACAATAACATCATATTTCTTTATTTGAGTGTGAGCCGTGAATCGGCTCACACTTCTAACTAATCAAGTTAGCTTTAAAAATACTTAGTAGCTGTATTCAATGCCTAGGCCATACATACGCGGAGGAGCATAAGATTCACCCACACCAAAGTCCTGACGGAACTTTTGCAAATGACTTACTTCATTGTTCAGGTTAGAACCCCAAGCATACAGCTTAAGATTGGTCTCGGGATCAAATAAGCTGGCACGCGCGTTTGCTTTGACATACTCCTCTTCTGGTACGTTGTTGTTCGGGTTAAACCAGAAACCAGAGTTGTAGTAGGCGCCGACGCCAACTTCACCTTCGAAGCGTGAAACAGTAAATGAGTAAGCGATATCTACTGTGCCGCTGAAATCAGGTGTACGAACCGTATCTTTACCGGAGCAATCGAAGGTCCGCTGTAAGCCTGTTTGCGGGTCGAAACCAGTACATTCAAACTCTGCATACTCACCTTGCAACCAAGTTCCGGCAAAGGTCATTCGCAAGCCATCAATTAAACCGGTGTAGGTGATTTCAGCTTCGGCACCTTTAACGGTGTATTCAGAGGCATTCTCTAGACGGGTTACACCGCCACTTGCTAACGATAGTATCTGTGAGTGACCATTTTTAACGGTTGTCGTAAATGCCGCTAAATTTGTCCGCAAATCACCATCAAACCAATCTGCCTTTAAGCCAATCTCGTGAGACTCAGCTTCTTCTGGTTCAATTGCTTCTGGGGCTGCGTTGATGTTAAGTGCATTATAGTTACCGGACTTAAAGCCAGTTGTGTAGCTATAATAAACCATCGACGTATCGTTGTAGCGCCAGTCAACACCTGCGCTCGGGTTGAAGTCTGTCCACGTTGTCGATTCAGAAGGGTAGTCGAATGCGCGAATGTAATTGGTTGAGCCAATTAATGGCAGTCCCTGTGCGCGTGCATCTACCCACGACTCGGTGATTTCGCGCGTCTCATCGGAGTAGCGGCCACCAATTCGAGCGGAGATAGAGTCGGTTATGTCGAAAGTGAACTCAGCGTAAGCAGCGAAAGCGTCGGTTTGAACGCCACCGTATAATACGGCGTTAACCGTTTCGGTGTCGGATAGGCCGAGCGCACCCAGTCCTAGCTTGCTTACTAATGTATTTAGTGCGTTCAGATCAATACCTGTGGCGCCATCAACAACAGCAACTGCGTCAACATAGATCGGAGTGCGCTGGTCTTTAAAGGTATCCTCAAGATAGATACCGCCAACCCATGAGAACCAATCTGGACCCCAGTCAGTAGAGTTGAAAACAAACTCGACTGAATCTGTGTCGGCAGTGTTTGGAACGGCCTCGATAATAAGTACTTTCTCTTGAGATAGATCGAAATCCCAATAGATGTTACTGAAAAATTCGGTATGACCAAACAATACCTTGGTGTTCACGTATTCGGTGAGAATATCAAAAGAGATTTGGCTAGAAACCGACTCCATCTCTGTGAACACTTCGGTGCCCACACCGGTTTCCCATGGGTCGTCATTTTCAGTTAACAGTGCTTTGAATGCTGGGCTAACTTCTGAGTTAGTTAATGGAACGCCGTCAGCTGATGAATGGCGTATTTTATAGGTGCTGGCGTTAACTTCTAACCAGTCAGCTGGCTGCCAACGAGCAGCGAATTTATAGCCGCGGTCATCGTAATCTTTATGCTTTTGGCTAGGGTCTGGCGTGTAGGTTAGGTAGGTTTCGCGATTGGTGTACATACCTGAAATGCCAACAGCAAAATTATCGCCGATAGGGCCAGACAAATGCGCTTTGCCCTTCAGTAGGTTGAAGTTACCGCCTTCCACGCCAACAATGGCCTCTACGTCTTGATATGACGGTTTTTTAGTTTCAACTACGATGGCACCACCCACTGCATTACGACCGTAGAGTGTACCTTGTGGACCTTTTAGAACGTTTACGGATTCAACTACGCCCAGTGACTGTGCTTGGCTGGATGTATAGGTTATATACAAGCCGTCCATATAGGTCGCAACGCTGGAGTCAATTGGCCCTTGGAATGCGTCTGAACCGATACCGCGCAGGAATATCAAGCTGTAACTGGCCATCTCGGTCACAATCAGACCTGGCGTTACATTCTGTAAGTCCTTGATATCCGAAATACCTTTAGCGTTCAGCTCTTCGCCACTGTATGCAGCAATACTGGTAGAAACGTCCTGTGCGTTGGCAGACATTTTCCGTGCGGTAACTACAACTTCTTCTAGGCTGTTTTTACTGAAACTTAAAGACGAGCCCAGCGACATGGCAATAAACAAGCCAATTGCGTGCGCTCCTACAGATTTTCCCGCACTGGCTGAAATTCCTGTGCTACTTGATTTTGTTATCATTAACCCTCACCTCGATAAGCGTACCGCACTCTTAGTTGCAGTAATTTTGATGCAATTTTATCTATAGAAACGAGCCAAATTAGCCTTAAATTACACCTAGCTTATTTTCTCAGTAATTCGAGACAGCATAAGGTTCGTCTGCGCCTAATTTAACGCTATTGATTTGAGAGTCAATAGAGTTGTCTCGTAATCGCGTGAGCAATACACCTGTTTAGCTTGTGGTTATTGTCTGCTGGGTAGTTAGATGTGTTTATAAGTCATTGTTTTTTTGGAAATAAATATCAAGAAGTAATAAGGTTTTATTTTTTTGCCGAGGGCAAAATATATTGATCTCGAGGTCAGCAACGGTATTGCTGTTCACTCAATAGTGCATAGGGCTGCAGGGTTTTACGTTTAATTCCGTGACGGAGTCCACACACTTTGCGTGTGTTTTTAACTTGGGCGTCTGAAGATGCTTGGGTTATATTTTATTGTGCGTGGTCGCTGCCCAATAATTTTGGAGTAGATATAGCTGTTGGCCACGGGAGTGCCGAGTTGTATTTTACATTATCGCTCGGCTCGGGAGAGTTTAGCTTGAGTGCCAATACTGCTGGCAATTACTCAATTATTTCCATTTAGTGAAATTCTCCTTATAAAACACAAAAATGCCTTGTTATCATGAGGTTGCTTTTGATTCGGTAACGCTTAATGCCAGCCTCGTCAGTATCGCTTAGCCGTCAAATCCGTCGGTCTGTTATTAATAGCTAAGTTGGGGCCGTCGCAGGTTTGTTTTTGAGGTTTCCCCGTTCGCTAGCCTCGGTTACAATGAACCCAATTCTAATTTTAGTGTGATGAGTCTGAAAAAATGGTGCATAAGGCCCGCATAACACCGCTGAGTGATTGCCGTCGATGGCGATGGTAGCTATTGCAGACGCAAATTAGCCAGCCAACCCACCATTTTCAAGGAATTATCATGCAAGCCCAGCGATATAATGAACTGGCGCAGCAAAGCTATAACCGTATTCCGGTTTACCGCGATGTGCTCGCCGACCTCGATACCCCACTTAGTGCCTACCTGAAACTCGCCGCCGAGCCTTATAGTTTTCTATTTGAGTCTGTTCACGGCGGTGAAAAATGGGGGCGTTACTCCATTATCGGCCTTGGCGCTCGCACCGTATTACGGGCCGAGGGCTTAAAGGTCACGATTCACCGCGACGGTAAGCTCATTGAGTCTCACCACTGCGAAGATCCGCTGGCCTTTGTCGAAGCCTTTCAGGCACGCTATCAAGTACCCGACTTAGATGAACTGCCAGCTTTTTACGGCGGCTTGGTTGGCTACTTCGCCTACGATTGCGTGCGTTATATCGAACCCAAGTTGATGGCCACCACCCCACCAGATGTGCTCGGTACACCAGATATCCTATTAATGGTGTCTGAAGAGCTGCTGGTTTTCGATAACCTGTCGGGCATCGTCAAAATTATTACCCACGCTGATCCGGCAGACAGTAATGCTTACGGCAAGGCCCAAGAACGATTGGATTCCTACGAGCAGATGCTCCGCGGTTTGTCGCCCATGCTGCCGACCTTGAACTTAGAGGCCGATGGCGTTGCTGAAACCGACTTTGTATCGAGCTTTGGTGAGGATAAGTTCAAAGAAGTGGTCGAGAAAGTACGAGATTACGTACTGGCCGGCGACACCATGCAGGTGGTCTTATCTCAGCGACTAAGTATTCCTTTTAATGCCTCGCCGCTGAATTTTTACCGTGCTCTGCGTCACCTTAATCCTTCGCCCTATATGTACTACCTTAATTTGGAAGATTTCCATATTGTTGGTTCCTCGCCAGAAATTTTAGCGCGGCTAGAAGACGGTGAAGTTACGGTGCGGCCCATAGCTGGCACTCGCCGTCGTGGCCACAACGACGCAGAAGATCTCGAGCTCGAGAAGGAGTTGTTGGCGGACCCCAAAGAAATTGCCGAGCATTTAATGCTTATCGATTTGGGCCGCAATGATGCTGGCCGTGTCGCCAAAACCGGTACTGTTGAGCTTAGCGATAAAATGGTGGTTGAGCGCTACTCCCACGTGATGCATATCGTGTCCAATGTGCGCGCCCAGGTGCGCGATGATATTACCGCGATGGATGTGCTGCGCGCGACCCTGCCGGCGGGCACCTTGAGCGGCGCACCGAAGGTGCGGGCCATGGAAATCATCGACGAATTAGAACCCGTTAAGCGCGGCGTATATGGCGGCGCGGTGGGCTATTTAAGCTGGAACGGCAATATGGATACCGCCATCGCCATCCGTACTGCGGTTATAAAAGATGGTCAGCTTCATATTCAGGCCGGTGCCGGTATCGTTGCCGACTCCCAGCCGCGCTTGGAATGGAAAGAAACCATGAATAAGGCGCGGGCGGTATTTAAGGCGGCGTCTATGGTGCAGAGTGGTGTGGCTAATAAAGAGGAGGCGTCATAATGTTATTAATGATCGATAATTACGACTCCTTTACCTATAACGTGGTGCAATATTTTGCCGAATTGGGCGCCGAGGTCAAAGTTGTGCGCAATGACGAGGTGAGCGTGGCGGATATTCGCGTCATGGCGCCTAGTCATTTGGTGATCTCGCCAGGGCCCTGTACGCCAAACGAAGCGGGTATTTCCATGGCCGCCATCGAAGCCTTTGCCGGCGAAATCCCAATCTTGGGGGTTTGCCTTGGCCATCAAAGTATTGGCCAGGTGTTTGGCGGAAAAATCGTGCGTGCGCGCCAGGTGATGCACGGCAAAACCTCGCCGATGCACCACCACAATAGCGGTGTGTTCACGGGTTTAAATAACCCCTTGGTCGCAACTCGTTACCACTCTTTGGTTATTGAAAAAGCAAGTTTGCCAGACTGTTTGGAAATCACCTCGTGGACGCAGTTAGACGACGGCAGTGTTGACGAGATTATGGGTGTGCGTCATAAAACCCTTGATATAGAGGGTGTACAATTTCACCCAGAGTCGATTTTGTCTGAGCAAGGCCACGAACTGTTTAAGAACTTTTTGGAGCGCGGCGTATGAGCATGACGATTAAAGAAGCTTTGGGTCGGGTTATTCAGCACCTGAGTTTGACGACCGAAGAAATGGCGTCGGTTATGCGCGAAATCATGACCGGCCAGTGCAGTGACGCCCAGATTGCCGCGTTTTTGATTGCCCTGCGCATGAAGAGTGAGAGCATCGACGAAATTGAAGGCGCAGCAAGAGTAATGCGCGAGCTGGCTGTGCCAGTTGATATTAGTGGTCTGCACCATGTGGTAGACATCGTCGGCACGGGTGGCGACGGTGCCAATTTGTTTAATGTGTCCTCGGCCAGCACCTTTGTTATAGCGGCGGCGGGAGCGCGGGTTGCCAAACACGGCAATCGTTCGGTTTCTTCTAAAAGCGGTAGCGCCGACTTGTTAGAGACGGCGGGAATTCAGCTCGATTTGAATGCCGAGCAAGTGGCGCGCTGCATTCGCGAGGTTGGTGTAGGCTTTATATTTGCGGTTAATCACCACAAGGCGATGAAATACGCGATTGGTGTGCGCCGCGAAATCGCCCAGCGCACTATTTTTAATATCCTTGGTCCGTTAACTAACCCTGCCGGCGTTACGCGCTTGGTGTTGGGGGTGTTTAGCTCGGAATTGTGTCGGCCCTTAGCTGAGGTGTTGAAGCGCCTTGGCGCTGAGCATGTGATGGTTGTGCATGCTAAAGACGGTTTAGACGAGATTAGCCTAGCCAGCGCCACCGAAGTTGCCGAATTGAAAGACGGCGTGATTACTGAATATTTACTAAGCCCAGAGGATGTAGGGATCGCGAGCCAGAGTTTAGTGGGTTTAGACGTGGCGGATAGCGCTGAATCGCTGGCGTTGATTCGCGATGCGCTGGGTAAGCGCAGCACCGACGCGGCGAAGAAGGCGGCAGATATGATTGCCCTAAACGCCGGTGCCGCGCTGTACGTGGCGGGTGTGGCGACTAGTCTTAAAAATGGCGTCGCGCTGGCCGAAGACACCATTCACGGTGGTCAGGCACTAGAAAAAATGGGCGAGTTAGCCGCCTTTAGTCAAGGCTTGGTTGGCGGAGCACCGCAATGAGTTCAGCATTAAATACCCCCACCATTTTAAAAAAAATAATCGACCGCAAGCGCGAAGAAGTCGCCGAGCGCAGCGCCAAGGTGTCGATTGCCATGCTCAAAGAGCAGATTAAAACGGCCTCTGCACCGCGGGGTTTTGTGCGGGCGATGGAGGCTAAGTTGGCGGCTGGGCAGTCGGCGGTCATTGCCGAGATTAAAAAAGCCTCGCCGTCTAAGGGCGTAATTCGCGAGGATTTTCATCCCGCTGAGATTGCGGCAAGTTATGAGCGCGGTGGCGCGGCGTGTTTGTCGGTACTCACTGATGCTGATTTTTTTCAGGGTTGCGAGGCGTATTTGCAACAGGCGCGTGCGGCGTGCTCGCTACCCGTAATACGCAAAGATTTTATTGTCGATCCCTATCAGGTCTATGAGGCGCGGGCGATTGGCGCCGACTGCATATTGTTGATTGCTGCGGCGCTAAATGATACCGATATGGCGAGCTTGAATTCGCTAGCAGCGGAGCTGGGCTTGGACGTGCTGATTGAAGTACATAACGCCGAAGAGTTGGCGCGTACTTTACCGTTGGGCAATCGCTTGGTGGGCATTAATAACCGCAATTTGCATAATTTTGAAACCACCCTGCAAACTACCTTTGATTTACTGGCCGATATTGGCAGTGAGTTTTTGGTGGTAACCGAGAGCAGTATCCACACTGCAGTGGATGTTGCGGCGATGCGCAGCAAAGGTGTTAATGCATTTTTGGTGGGCGAGGCATTTATGCGCGCCGAAGAACCGGGTGCCAAATTAGCGGAACTGTTTAGCTGAGAAGTTGGATAAGTAGCAAAAAGTGCTAAGACAGGTGCTTCGCAATGGGGGGTAGATGCGATTAGCACTCGCTTTTGCATCTCCCGTTTCCCGTCCAGTATTAAGCAAACCTAGCGTGTGCCAAATACCACCATAGTTTTGCCTTTCACATTGACTAGTCCCTGATCTTCTAGGGTTTTTAGTACTCTGCCCACCATTTCGCGTGAACAGCCAACAATGCGGCCGATTTCTTGGCGGGTAATTTTAATCTGCATGCCGTCGGGGTGGGTCATTGCATCGGGTTGTTTGCACAAGTCGAGCAGGGTGCGGGCCACGCGGCCGGTAACGTCGAGAAAGGCTAGGTCACCCACTTTGCGGGTAGTTAAGCGCAGGCGTTTGGCCATTTGGCGACCCAAAGCCAGTAAAATATCGGGGTACTGCTCGCTGAGTTCGCGAAATTTACTGTAGCTAATTTCTGCAATTTCGCATTCGGTGCGGCTTTTTACTAATGCACTGCGGGTGCTTGGGCTGTCTTCGTCGAATACACCCATTTCGCCAAAAAAATCACCTTTGTTTAAGTAGGCAACAATCATTTCGCGACCTTCGTCGTCTTCTATGATAACGGTGACCGAGCCCTCAGTAATGTAAAACAGCGCGTCACTGGCGTCGCCAGCGTAGATTAGGGTGCTTTTACTTGGGTAGCGGCGGCGGTGGCAATGGCCCAAGAAGCCTTCGAGATTTGCGATTTCTGGTTTTAGCGGGTTCAGCACGGTTGTGGGGTCTCTTGATCAAGCAGAATGTCCAATGCGTGTGTAAGCAAGCCAGCTAAGTATGAACTGCTTTGCTGGCGATGGCGAGCCTGAATCCTAGGGTCTGTGGTAAGCTTATGGCAAATTTATAGTGTTGTTAAGAGGATACAATGAAAGCAACAGTTAAGTGGGTTGATGGCGCAATGTTTCTGGCGGAGTCCGGCAGTGGCCACTCGGTTGTCATGGATGGCCCAGAAGATCACGGCGGTCGCAATATGGGCGTGCGCCCTATGGAAATGTTGCTATTGGGTATGGGCGGCTGCGCCTCCTTTGATGTGATGAGTATGCTTAAAAAGTCGCGCCAAGATGTAAGTGATTGTCGCTGTGAATTACAGGCCGAGCGCGCCGACGCCGTGCCAGCGGTGTTTACCAAGATTCACCTGCACTTTGTGGTGAGTGGCAAGGGGCTGAAAGAAGCGCATGTTAAACGCGCGGTTGAACTCTCGGCTGAAAAATACTGCTCTGCCTCCATTATGATGGAAGCGGCTGGCGTAGATGTGAGCCACAGCTACGAGATAGCGGGCGAGGAGTAGTCATGTTAAGCCGGCCGAAAGCCCATGCGGGTATGCGACATATTGCATTGTTTATTGCGAAATTCGATGAAACCCTGCACTTTTATACCGAGCTATTGGGCATGCGGATTGAGTGGCGGCCAGACCCAGATAATATCTATTTGTGCTCCGGCTGCGACAATCTCGCCCTGCATCGCTATCAGGGCGGGGAGCGACCTTTAGCTGGGCAGCGCTTAGATCATATTGGTTTTATTATCGACAGCCCCGACGATGTCGATGCTTGGCACGCGTTTCTGCTCGAGAATGGCGTGGCAATTAAAGCTGAGCCCCGCACTCATCGCGACGGCGCGCGCAGTTTTTACTGTTTGGATCCCGACGGTAATTTGGTGCAGATGATTTATCATCCGCCGATAAGCGGCAGGGGTGCTTGACCGGAGACGGGAGACGCAAAAAATATGGGTGTATTGTTAAGCGTTTACCGTCTCCCGTAACGCGTATCCTGGCTTTTAAACGTAATACGTACTGCCTGTCATTACCTTCGCCATTAAACTCATCGCTTTTTTCACAGGGCTTGGAAAAACCTGCCCGCCGGCGGCGATCGCCATGGTGGCGTGGGCGGCTTCATCTTCTAGCATTTGGGTGATAATGGCGCGGGATTTTACGTCGTCTTCGGGTAGGGTTTCTAAGTGTTCGCGCAGGTGCGCGCAGACTTGGTCTTCGGTGGCGGCAACAAAGCCAAGGCTGATGCGGTCGCTGATTGCGCCAGCGGTTGCGCCGATGGCGAATGAGGCGATGTAGAAAAGTGGGTTGAGGTGGCTGGTGTGGCTGCCGAGTTCTTGCAGGCGTTGTTCGCACCACGCGAGGTGGTCTATTTCTTCGTTTGCCGCCTGTTCCATGGCTATTTTGACTGCGGCGTTTTTGGCGCTTAGGGCTTGGCCTTGGTAGAGGGCTTGGGCGCAAACCTCGCCGGTGTGATTGATGCGCATTAGGCCGGCGGCGTGGCGGCGTTGCAAGTCTTCACTTTGCGACGCATTTAATGCGTGGCTGGGGTTGCTGCGCTTGGCAGTGGCGCTGCCTTTGGCCAGTGTTTTTAGGCTGCGATCGGCGCTCATTATGGCGCGGTCGAGCAGGGAATATTCGCGTGTCATGGTGGATCCTCCGTGGCCTATTATACGCCACATTGGCTATTTCGGTGGTGGCGCCGGCGGGTTTTCTATTTTGATTGTGCTTTTAGTTTGCTGGTATCCCGTCCAGCGTTTGATGGCTTCAGCCAATTCCCATAGGCGAATTGGCTTTACCAAATGTAAATCCATGCCTGCTCTAAAATAGCTGTCGCGCTGTTCATCTAGGCTGTTGGCGGTGAGGCCAAAAATGGGGGTGCGCTCGCGACCCTCTTCTTCTTCAAACTGACGAATTAGCCGGGTGGCTTCTGCGCCGTCCATTATGGGCATTTCAATGTCCATAATCACAAAGTCAACGCGGCGGCGCATAAAGGTATTTACTGCTTGCTGGCCGTTTTCAACATGGTGTACTTCAATGCCGAGGCTACTTAACATTCGGGTTAGCACCTGTGCATTGGTGGGGTTGTCCTCGGCAATTAGGCATTGCAGTGAAGTGAGGTTGAGCGCGTCGGTACTGTATTGGTCTGGGGAGCGATGGCTTATGCTGGCGTTAAAATGGCATTCACTTAAGAGTGCGCTGCGCAAGGCGACGCTACTCAGGGGCTTACTGAGTATCCGACGAATACCGGCGCTGTGCAATTCTTCCCGATCAAAGCTGATATTAGCGTGGGCCAGCATCAGCGTAATAGGCTGTAAGTTTTGCGCCTCACTTTCAGTTTGTATTCGCTTGGCCAATTTTAAACCGCCGCTGGCGAGGGCTTGGTCAATGAGCAAAATCTCAATGGGGGCCAGCAGTAAATTTTGATTGCGCACCAGCGCTACCGCAGCGTTGTCATTATTCGCGGTAAAGACCTGCATTCCCCAGTTGCTGCATTGCTTGCTTAGGACCTTGCAAAAAGTTTGGTTGTTGTCGACCACTAACAGGCGCTTACCTGCGAGTAGTTCGGTGGCCGCTAGGTGGTTGTGTTCATGGTTTTTGGGGGCGCCAAGCTGCAGTGAAAAGCTCAATATGTGGGCACCATTTGGTGAGGTGCGAACGCTTACTTGGCCGCGCATAAGGCTAATAAGCTGTGCAGCGATGGCAAACCGCGCATTAACAATGCTGCTGTCGTCGCTAATAGATCGATTTAATGCCTGCTTTTCTTGGGCGCTAAAGGGCTTGCCTTGGTGGCTAAGGTCAAAAAATAGCAAACCAGGTTTTGTTTCTGAGGGGTAGACTTTAAGCAAGATAAACCCCGTTTCGTAATGTTCAAAAGCGCTATTCATCACGTGTGACAGCAACTGCCGAATACGAGAGGGGTCGCCTATTAATTGCTCGCTAACCATGCTGTCGATATCACAGACCAGTTCAATGACCTGCTCAGCGGCAATGTTGCGGAAACCGGCGAGGGATTCGTCGATGATTTCTGGCAAATTGATTAATTGATTACTCAGCTCTACATCGCTTTCGCTGAACCGAGCGGCTTGACTGGCCTCGTCGAGCAGTTGGAGCAGTTCATGACTAGAGCGCTGCAAGGTGCTGATATAGTCCTCTTGGCTGGCCGTTAGGCGGGTGTCTTGTAGCAGTTCTGTTACGCCAAGCATCGCGCTGAGGGGGGTACGTATGTCGTGGGTTATACGGGCCAGTACATCGGTTTTAGCGCGATTGACTTCGCCGAGAATGGCAATGCGCTGCTCATCTTGCATTTGTTTGCGCAGGCGGTAGCGGTGGCGGGCAATGAGCAAACCGGTGTGGCTAATTCCCGCGGCAGTTGCCGTGGTCGCCATGATGGTATTAACCAAGTGGATATCGGTGATATTTAGGAAGTGGCTCAGCAGGCTAACGGCGTACACCAATATAATAGTGCTGCGAGTGATGAGGTAATAAAAAACCAAACGGCTGTAACTCTGCAAATAGCAGTTCAGCGCCATGGCGAATAATAAAATTGCATTGGTGGGCGCTATTATATAGATCAACATACTGGTGTTGCGGCCATTGCTAATAACGCCAATAGCGATGAATAGCGCATTTACAACGATCATGGCGTGGATGGCAGTTAGCCAGTATCTAGGGCGACTGGTCGGGTAAATAGGAAAGCATCGGGCGTAGATGAGCTCAAGGATTGCGATGCCCATTAACGCAAATATTACGCCAAATCCTTGCCAAGGCGGCAGAAATCCCTGTGCTTCGCCGATATATCCCCATGCTAATAATTGAATAAAAATAACAAGGCCGCTATACGCTGCTTGATTGGCAAACAGGGCCCCTTTGTGAAGCGCGGCGCTAATTAAATTAAAAATCAGGAGCAGACCTAGAGAGCCGTAGAGTACGGCGTTGATAAATTCGCGCGTGCTAACTTTGCCAAGAAAACTGGCGTAGCTGTGCAGTTCAATGTCGAGGCGCCGCGAGGAGGCGTACTCAACGGCAAGGTAATAGCTAGTGCTGCTGTGCGCATCCAGGTTAATTGCAAACAGGGTTTCAGCGCGGATAAGTTTAGCGTTGGCAAACTGAGGGATACCTTGGGTGCCATGATAAAATTGAACGAATTTTGGGTTGGCAGGCAAGACTTGCAGTAATTGTTGCTGGGTTTCGTCACTATTATTGCGCAGGGTAAATCGAAACCAATAGCGCTTGTTAGCAGAAAGCTGAAGGTCACCTATGTTGCTTGGCCGAAACTGGGTGTTTAGCGCTGGGCTAAGAATATCTTCAATGCGATAGGCTTTCTCGGCGTCATTGAGAATATCACTATATTGCGAGAGGTTATTGCTGTCTTGGCTTAAGTCCAGGTTGAGTACTGGAGCGGCCTGAGCGACAGCACCGAGGCACAGCATTACTACTGCGAGTAAAGCTTGCCTCAGCGACCGGCACATTAGGCTACACGACCGAAATTTACTTCCGGTCGATGGCGCGGTAGGCAATGTCGTTGCGATAGAAGGCATCTTGCCACTTTATCTGTTTCGCTGCTGCGTAGGCAAGCTGCTGGGCTTCGGCTACGGTGTTGGCCATGGCCGTGGCGCAAAGCACGCGGCCGCCATTGGTTACCAACTTACCATCGGCTAATCGGGTGCCAGCATGAAAGACCTTGCTGGAATCTGTCTCCGTAGGAATGCCGGTAATGGCTTCACCTTTGGCGTAGCTACCCGGATAGCCGCCGGCAGCCAAGACCACGCCAACGGCGGGGCGGGGATCCCAGTCGGCAGTAACGGTATTGAGTTTACCGGCAATGGCGGCAAGGCAAAGAGCTGACAAGTCTGATTTTAAACGCAGCATAATGGGCTGCGTTTCGGGGTCGCCAAAGCGGCAATTGTATTCAATGACCTTGGGTTCGCCCTGGGCATTAATCATTAAGCCGGCGTATAAAAATCCGGTGTAGCGATTGCCTTCGCTGGCCATACCGCGCACGGTGGGAATGATAACTTCTTTCATTACCCGCTCGTGGATTTCTGGGGTCACAACTGGCGCTGGCGAGTAAGCACCCATGCCGCCGGTGTTGGGGCCGGTGTCGCCGTCGCCAACCCGTTTGTGGTCTTGGCTGGTGGCCATAGCGAGAATGTTCTCACCGTCGACCATCACGATAAAGCTCGCTTCTTCGCCTTCTAAAAATTCTTCAATAACCACGCGGCAACCGGCGTCGCCAAAGGCGTTGCCCGACAGCATATCGCGCACGGCGTCTTCGGCTTGCGCTAAGGTTTCGGCAACGATTACACCTTTGCCCGCGGCGAGACCGTCTGCTTTAACTACAATCGGTGCGCCTTGTTCGCGCAGGTAGGCTAGTGCGGGTTCCAATTCGGTGAAGTTCTGGTAGCTGCCGGTGGGGATTTGGTGGCGAGCGAGAAAATCTTTAGTGAAGGCCTTAGAGCCTTCGAGCTGTGCGGCGCCTTTGGTGGGGCCAAAGCAAGGCAAGTTGCGGGCTTGGAAAAAATCGACAACGCCCTCGACCAGCGGCGCCTCTGGGCCAACGATGGTGAGGCCGACCTGATTGTTTTCGGCAAAGTCTGCCAATGCTGCAAAGTCGTCAATGGCAATTGCCACGTTTTCGATATTGCTATCTAGGGCGGTACCCGCATTGCCGGGCGCGACAAAAACAGTTTCGACTTGTGCTGATTGGGCAACCTTCCACGCCAGCGCGTGTTCGCGGCCGCCGTTGCCAATGATGAGTACATTCATATGCTTGGGTGAACGCTTGATGGGAGATGGGAGACGCAAAACTCGGTCTATCATCGCTATCGGCGTTCAAGCTCCTTTATCTGTATTTAGTTTCAAGGCTGGGTTAGGAGGCCGAGGTCTTTTGCATCCCCGCCTCCCGTCCAGCATCTTCCGTTCGAGTATCTATCGCGATCAGTGGCGGAAGTGGCGCATACCGGTAAACGCCATCGCAATACCGTACTCGTCGGCTGCGGCGATCACTTCTTCGTCGCGAATCGAACCGCCGGGCTGAATGACGCATTTAATACCGGCAGCGCCGGCGTTATCCAAACCGTCGCGGAAGGGGAAGAAGGCGTCGGAGGCCATGACGGCACCAGCCACTTGTAAACCGGCGTGTTCGGCCTTAATCGCCGCGATGCGGGCGGAGTTGATGCGGCTCATTTGGCCGGCGCCAACGCCAATGGTCTGGCGGTTTTTGGCGTAGACAATGGCATTGGATTTAACGAATTTAGCAACCTTCCATGCAAAGATCATATCGTCGATCTCGCTTGGCTCAGGCTGGCGTTTGGTCACAATTTTAAGGTCGGTAGCGGTAATCATGCCGAGATCGCGGTCTTGAACCAACAGGCCGCCATTAACGCGTTTGTAGTCGAAGGCGGGGCTGCTTTTGTCCCACTGGCCACAGCTGAGCAGGCGCAGGTTTTTCTTTTCGGCAATGATGGCCGCGGCTTCTTCGCTAACGGTCGGCGCAATTATCACCTCAACAAACTGGCGGTCGCAAATCGCCTTGGCGGTAGCGGCGTCGAGCTCGCGGTTAAAGGCGATAATGCCGCCAAAGGCCGACTCGGGATCGGTGGCAAAAGCCAGATCATAAGCTTCGCCGATGCCGTTTAGGGAAACCGCAACACCACAGGGGTTGGCGTGTTTTACAATAACGCAGGCTGGCTTCACAAAGGACTTAACGCATTCCAGTGCCGCATCGGTGTCGGCAATATTGTTATACGACAGCGCCTTGCCCTGCAGCTGAGTGGCGGTGGCAACTGAGGCTTCGCTGGGGTGGCGCTCAACGTAAAAGGCTGAATCCTGGTGGGGATTTTCGCCGTAGCGCATGTCTTGAGCTTTAATAAATTGGCTATTAAAGGTGCGCGGGAATTTCTCGGTGCCACCGGGCACGAGGCGACCAAAGTAATTGGCGATCATACCGTCGTAAGCGGCGGTGTGCTCGTAGGCTTTAATGGCTAAGTCAAAGCGGGTGGCGAGATTGGTGCAGCCAGCATTGGCTTGCAGCTCATCCAATACCACTTGGTAGTCAGTAGCGTTAACAACGATTGCTACATCGCGGTGATTTTTAGCGGCGGCGCGCACCATGGTGGGCCCGCCTATATCTATATTCTCTACAGCGTCTTCAAGGGTGCAGCCCGGTTTGGCCACGGTGGCTTCAAAGGGGTAGAGATTGACAATAACCATGTCGATAGCGTCTATGCCGTGCTCGGCCATAATGCCGTCATCAATGCCGCGGCGACCAAGGATGCCACCGTGAACTTTGGGGTGCAGAGTTTTAACGCGGCCGTCCATCATTTCGGGAAAGCCGGTGTAATCAGATACTTCGGTAACGGCTATATCATTCTGCTTAAGCAGGGCAAAGGTTCCGCCAGTAGACAGTAATTCAACACCCAGTTTGTTAAGTTCGCGAGCGAAGTCAACAATGCCGGATTTATCAGAAACGCTGATGAGCGCGCGTTTTACGGGACGGGCCTGATTGTCAGTAGTCATGCAGAGAGAGTTACCTTAAGGTTGAAAATGGTTAATGCGTTTGTCTGGTGTTGATCGCACTGCTTACAGTAGATCGTATTGCTTGAGCTTTTTGCGCAGGGTGCCGCGGTTCAAACCCAGCATTTGCGAGGCTCGAGTCTGATTGTTGCGGGTGTAGCGCATCACTTCTTCTAAAAGTGGCGCTTCAACTTCTGACAAAACCATATTGTATACATCGCAAACGTCCTGGCCATCGAGATTGGTCAGGTAGTTATTGAGGGCGATGGCTACGCTGTCGCGCAAAGTCTTTGCCTTGCTAATATCGTCGGCCGAAGGGCTGGGGCTAAGCTCGGGGCTGACCTCGGCGATCACTGCGGTATCGGTGCTCATTAAATTCATGCGGCTGTGTCCTGTAGGTATTGGCCGTGCTGTTCAAAATAGCGATGTACAGCATCTAGTTGTGCACTGGCAGATTCGAGGCGGTTGAATTCGCTGCGAAAGCCAGTGTTGGCATCGTGCTCCTGCAAATACCATGCGCAATGTTTGCGCGCGATACGCAGGCCGTTCTGTTCTCCGTAAAAAAGGTGTAACGCGCTGAGATGGCTCAGCATTACTGCTTGTACTTCCGCTGCGGTGGCGGCCGGTGGCAAAACCCCAGTGCTGAGGTAGCTGGTTATTTCTCGAAATAGCCACGGCTTGCCTTGGGCGCCGCGGCCAATCATAACCCCGTCGGCGCCGGTGTAGTCCAATACATATTTGGCCTGTTCGGCGCTGGTGATATCACCATTGGCGAATAAGGGAATACTGATTGCCTGTTTTATGGCGGCAATCGTATCGTACTCAGCCATCCCCAAATACCGGCACTGTCGCGTGCGGCCGTGCACTGCCAGTGAGTGGATGCCGCAGTCTTGGGCTAGCTTGGCAATGTCTACGCCGTTGCGCTGATCGGTGGACCAGCCGGTGCGAATTTTCAAGCTGACCGGTATATCGACTGCGCCGACCACGGCTTTGAGTATTTGCTCAACCAGTTCAGGCTCTTTTAGCAGGGCCGAACCGGCTGCGCGCTTGCAAACTTTTTTCGCTGGGCAGCCCATGTTTATGTCAATAATATCGGCGCCCATCTGCATGCAGCGTCTGGCTGCATCGGCCATCATCGCTGGCTCGGCACCGGCAATTTGCACCGCGCGGGGTGTATTGTCGTCGTGGGCCAAACGCAGATGGCTTTTGCGGGTATGCCACAGCTGTGCGTCGCTAATTACCATTTCTGACACAGTTAAACCGGCGCCAAACTCTCGGCATAAACGTCGAAAAGGCAGGTCGGTGATGCCTGCCATCGGCGCCAATACGGCGCGAGCAGGAAGCTTGTGAGAACCAATCTGGATCATCGCCATGCCCTGAAAAAGGGAGTTTAACAGTGGGAAAACAGGGCAGCTATGATACTCGGTAACGGACTTCACCGGAAGACTTGCGCTCAGAAAATAACCAGCTCTGAGTGTGAAAGAAGTGCAAAAATGAGGCTTTACGGCAGCAGCTGTAACTGATAGTTAACGGCCTGCGGGCCGGGGTCTACAATTTCTAGGGCGACGTGCACGGGTTGCTGGCTGGGCAGTTCAGACAGGGCATTGAGTTCGCCGGCAAGGTATTCGCTAGGTCGAAATGCACGGCTGGCGAGGGTTTGACCGCCGATGTCGCTGAAGCGTAGCTGCAGCGTTGGGAAGTGGCTCGCAACGGGGTCGCGGTTTAATAAAATGGTGTCAACAATGAGGGCGTTGGCGCTACTGGGGTGTTTGCGCACCAGTAAGTGAGTGCTGACCACATTGCCAAGTAAGCGCGTGGTGGGCGTTTTAGTTTCACACAAGAGTGGGTGCAGCGGGCACAGCGTTCGTAAATATTCGCCGGCGGGACTGGCAAACAGTAAAGGCTTTTGCCATAGGGCTATCTGCCCAGCGAGGGCGAGAAAGGCGATGATATTGGCGGCTAGCCAAGGCCAGCTGCGGGGCCTGCGGCGAATTTGATGGTGTTCAAAATCGTGATTGAACGTGCTGAGGCCATCGAGGAGGTCTAATGGCGAGGTATCTTGTTCATCATCGGGTTCAGCGGCCGCTTCTGGGCTTGTTGCGCTTATCTCAAGCTCTGTTTCTACTTGTTCGGTATTTACTTCGGCGGTATTGCTAATGCTCTCGCTAGGTTCTGCTGCTGGCGGTGCGGCATTGAAAATGCTCATGCATACACTGCAGCGCACCAGCCCAGCGGCTAATTCGCGTTGCTGAGCGGTGACCCGAAAACGCGTTTGGCACTGGGGGCATTGCACGCTTTCGGCGAGGATTGCTGTTAACTCAGTCGGCATTGGCGGCGCTTATCAGTTTTGTGAGTTTTCAGATTTCTTACTGCCATTAACGCGGACCCATTCGTCTTTGGCCGTTATCTCCAGCTCATTAAACCACTGTCGGTAGCAGCTCAGCAATTCTTCGGCTTGGCTGTTGAGAATACCCGACAGGCAAATTGGCGCGTCGGCGCTGAGCGCCGCGGCTAAATTGGGTGCCAGCGAGATTAGCGGGCCGGCGAGGATGTTGGCAACCATCACGTCGCCGTGCAAATTGCTTGGTATTTGCTCGGGGAGCAGGCAGTCGATACGGTCGTCGTCGATATTGTTGCGCTGGGCATTGTCGCGGGTGGCAAGCAGTGCCTGGGGGTCGTTGTCGATGGCAATGACTTTTTTGGCGCCGAGTAATAATGCGGCAATGCCTAGAATACCCGAGCCGCAGCCGTAATCGATAACGGTTAAGCCGTTGAGGTTTTGCTGATCCAGCCACTGCATGCACAACCACGTGGTGGGGTGGGTGCCGGTGCCAAAGGCGAGGCCAGGGTCGAGCAGTAGGTTCACCGCGCTGGGGTCAACTGGCTCGCGCCAGCTTGGGCAAATCCACAGGCGCTCGCCACATTGAATGGGGTGGTAGCTGTCCATCCACTCGCGAACCCAGTCGCGGTCTTCCAGAATTTCACTGCGGTGGGGTGGTAGTGCCGCGCCAAATTGGGCTTCAAGGGCGCCGAGGATGGCGTCCATGTCGGTGTCGGCAGTGAACAGCCCCGTGACCCGAGTCTGTTGCCACATTGGGGTTTCACCCACGCCGGGTTCGTAAACGGGTTGATCTGCATTGTCTTCCATGGTCACTGCGGCGGCGCCTATTTCCAGTAGGGCATCCTCTAGCGCGGGTGCAGAGGCTGGGTTGGTGTCTAGGCGCAGTTGTAACCATGTCATAGGGCTAACTCTTTTTGAAATTTAATAAGTTTGGCAGAATGTAAAAAAGGGGCCGAAGCCCCTTTTGAGTGTGCAGCTTAAACTATTTTACAGTTTAAGCTTCTTTTCTAGGTAGTGAATACTTACGCCACCTTCGCGGAAAGCTGCATCTCGAACCAGGTCCCGATGTAAGTCGGTATTGGTGCGAATGCCGTCTACCACCAGCTCATCCAATGCATTGCGCATCCGAGCAAGGGCGATTTCGCGATTGTCTCCCCAAGTGATGATTTTGGCGATCATCGAGTCGTAATGGGGGGGAACGGTATAGCCGCTGTACAAATGCGAGTCGACCCGCACCCCTAAGCCGCCTGGCGCATGGTAGTGCTTGATTAGGCCTGGGCAGGGCATAAAGGTCTTGGGGTCTTCGGCGTTAATTCGGCACTCAAAGGCGTGACCTTTAATTTTGATGTCGTCCTGGGTAATGGACAACTTCTCGCCGCCGGCAATTAAGAGCTGCTGTCTGATGAGGTCAACACCGGTTACCATTTCGCTAACGGGGTGTTCAACCTGAATACGGGTGTTCATTTCAATAAAGAAGAACTGACCGTTTTCGTACAGAAACTCAAAGGTGCCGGCGCCACGGTAATTAATGGCTATACAGGCGTCGACACAAGACTTGGCGACTTGGGCGCGAATCTCGTCGGGAATGCCCGGCGCAGGTGCTTCTTCTAACACTTTCTGATGGCGGCGCTGCAGTGAGCAGTCGCGGTCGCCAAGGTGAATTGCATTACCTTGACCGTCGGCCAGAACCTGAATCTCGACGTGGCGCGGGTTCTCGAGGAATTTTTCGATATAGACTGTGCCATCGCCAAAGGCGGCGCTCGCCTCAGACTGGGTAACATACACGGCGTTGAGCAGGGCCGCTTCGCTGTGCACCACGCGCATACCGCGGCCACCGCCACCAGCAGCAGCTTTAATAATCACTGGGTAGCCAATGCGTTTGGCTACTTTTAGGGTGTGTTCATTATCATCGGTGATTGGGCCATCTGAACCGGGCACGGTGGGTACGCCGGCCTTTTTCATGGCTTTAATAGCCGAAACCTTGTCGCCCATCATGCGAATAAGGTCTGGCGTGGGGCCAATAAACACAAAACCGCTTTTTTCGACTTGTTCTGCGAAGTCGGCGTTCTCGGCGAGGAAACCGTAGCCAGGGTGAATGGCGACGGCATCGGTGACTTCGGCGGCGCTGATAATCGCTGGAATATTCAGGTAGCTGGCCGGTGACGGCGCGGGGCCAATGCACACTGACTCATCCGCTAGGCGGACGTGCATCAGATCGCGGTCTGCTGACGAGTGTACTGCTACCGTTTTAATACCCAATTCTTTGCAAGCGCGCAAAATCCGCAGGGCAATTTCACCACGGTTGGCAATGACGACTTTTTTAAGCATTTGGAATCAATCCCTCTTTTGGTGCTTTGATCGTGGTTTTGCCGATGTTACACAATGGTGATCAAGGGTTGATCAAATTCCACGGGTTCTGCGTCATCAACCAGAATGGCTTCGATTACGCCAGATTTGTCCGCTTCAATTTGGTTCATCATTTTCATGGCTTCGACGATACAGATAACATCGCCGGCTTTAACGTGCTGACCCACTTCAACAAAGGCCGGTGAAGATGGTGATGGTGAGCGGTAGAAGGTGCCAACCATGGGCGACTTGATTAAGTGACCGCTTGGGCCTTGCGCTTCAACTGGAGCCGCTGCAGCAGCGACGGGCGCAGCAGCGGGCTGCGGTGCATATTGCATGGGCTGCTGCATATACTGAGGTGCCATCATACCTTTGGCGGCGCTGTTGCGGCTGATGCGCACCGACTCTTCGCCCTCTTTAATCTCTAACTCGTCGATATTCGATTCTTCGAGTAACTCAATTAGCTTTTTTACTTTTCTAATATCCATTAGTGACTCTCTTTAATGTGAGTGAATTGATTAATTAATGTTGTTATTTGCTTAAGTGGCTTATTGCTGCTTGAAGGGCGTATTCATAGCCCGCGGCGCCCAAGCCGCAGATTACGCCCTGAGCTATATCCGAAAAATAAGAGTGGTGACGAAAACTGTCCCGCGCGTGCACATTGGATAAATGCACTTCAATAAAAGGGATGTCGACGGCCAACAGCGCATCGCGCAGAGCAATGCTGGTATGGGTAAACGCCGCGGGATTAAAAATAATAAAGTTGATGCCTTCTGGGCGAGCTAAGTGAATGCGTTCAATTAACTCGTATTCGGCATTGCTTTGCATCGATTGTAAATGATGCCCCGCCGCCTTGGCAGATAGCTGTAACGTAGTGTCGATATCGGCAAGTGTGGCGCTGCCGTAAACGCCCGGTTCGCGGCTGCCGAGTAGGTTGAGATTGGGGCCGTGAAGTACGAGTATCGATGCCATAGGTCACTGCTGTGCTGCTTAATTCAGATTATAGGCAGATTGTGCCTTATTTGTATTTATGAGTCCAACGCATCCCGTGAATTTTTTAAGATAGCGTGCAGTTAGCCGCAAGTTTGCAGAAGATAACCGGAATTTTGTAACCCCCAGTGTTTTCGGTGCTAACACTTGGCGGGCCTAAAACTGGGTTAAATTGACTCGTCGAGCAAGCTTAGCAGCAAGCTCTTGGTTAATACCTGCGGCAATACGACAGGCCTCGCAGTGAGGTCGGCTGGGAAGTAGACGTAGAGTGGAATGCCATTGCGCTGATAATCTGCGAGTAGCTGGGTGATGGCGGGATCGTAGCGAGTCCAGTCGGCTGTGACATAGTGAACATTGTGCAGAATGAACGCGGCGCGAATGGTGTCGGTATGTAATACCAATGCCTCGTTGGCTGCGCAGGTAATACACCAGTCGGCGGTAACGTCCAAAAACACATTTTGGCCATTCTCGCGCAGGCGCTGAATTTGGCTGACGTCAAAACCGCTCGCCGCGCTGGCAGTTTCGATTGGTTTATTGAGGCCGCTGAGCATCAGGCTGAGTGCGCCAATATAAGCTGTAGTCGCCAGTACTTTAGCAAGCCGCCCCAACGGGTAGAGCCACAGACCAAAGCCAATCAAGAGCCAAGCAGACAAAATAAGCGCCATGCCATTGGCGCCGGTTTGACGGCCGACCACCCAGCTCAGCCAAACTGCGGTAGCGAGCAGAGGAAAGGCGAGTAGCTGGCGCAGTGTCACCATCCATTGCCCTGGTTTGGGTAGGCGGCGCAGCCCTGCGGGGAACAAGGTAAGCAGCATAACTGGCAGGGCCATGCCAATACCGATAAAGGCAAACACCAGCAGTGAAATGGCGGGTGTTTGACTGGCGGCAAAGCCCACTGCGGTGCCCATAAAGGGCGCTGTACAGGGACTGGCGACCACGGTGGCCAATACCCCAGTGAAGAAACTGCCGCTGTAACCGGACTGGCGGCTAAGATCGCCGCCGATGTTCATCCAGCTGCCGCCAATTTCAAATAAGCCGAGTAAGTTCAGTGACAATACAAAGAATAGGGTGGCAAGTAGCGCTACAAACCACGGTGTTTGCAACTGAAAGCCCCAGCCAATGGCCTGCCCAGCTTGTTGCAGCGCGATTAATACACCGGCCACGGCAACAAAGCTCAAAACCACACCGGCGCTGTACGCCACACCATGACTAGCGGGACTGCCGCTGCGGGCATTGGCAAAGCTCAGCACCTTAAGACCCAATACCGGAAAAACACAGGGCATTAAATTAAGGATGGCGCCGCCCAAGGCGGCAAAAACTAGGATTAGCCAAAGCGACTGATCATTAGTGCCGGTGGTCGCGGTGGTGGGAATAACGGCGGCTGCGGCCGGACTAGGGGGCGCAGAATCTTGAATCGTTTGGCTGCTTGGCTCAATACGGTAGTGCTGGGTTTGTGGGGGATAACACAGCCCCGCATCGGCGCAGCCCTGCGAGGTAATGCTAAGTGTAAAGGGCTGGGTGGGTATATCGCTGATTATTATCGACGTATTGTGGTAATAGACTTCGGTTTCGCCAAAATAGGGGTCTTGCTTCACTTTGCCGTCTTCAAAGCGGGTGGTAATGCCAAGGGTTTTACCGTCGGCACTGGCACTGAGCTGGAAGCGCTCGCGATAGAGATAGTAGCCGTTGGCTATTTTCCAGCCGAGTAATAAGTCGTCGTCATTCCACAGCAGTTCCGCTTGATAGGCCTGTTCCACCGGCAAAAAGCTGGGATTGCTATCACCAAAGCTTTGCGGGGCGGTGTTGAAAAAATCCTGACTATGGGCATTGGCGCCAAAGACCAGAAAAATAAGCGATAATAAAAGCGGTTTCATAAATACAATCACTGCGGTGGTGGCGTTATGATACGTCATAATTAGGTGTTTCGATGCCTAATGATAAATTGCTAGCGAGTTTACCAGTATTAAATTGCGCTGTGGCCTTGAATGTAATAGTACAGACTAGGGTGTTCGAATAATTGTGTCGCCGAAGCAATAGGTGGCACCTTGGAGGATGTGTGAGTTGTAAACGGATGAGTGTTAGTTTGTTGGCTGCGCTGCTATTCAGTGCGGTGCTACAGGCTCAGCCCAATCAGATTACGGTAGAAAATGCCTATGTGCGCGGTTTACCGCCGAGTCAGCGCAATACGGCGGCGTTTTTCAGCGTGCAAAATCATCGCGATCAAGACATTCAGATTGTTGCCGGTGTCAGCGACGCCGCCGAGGATTTAGAAATACATGGGCATCAGCACCGCAATGGCATGATGTCGATGCAGCGTGAAGACAGCATCACCGTGCCTGCTGGGGGCGAATTTGTCTTTGCGCCAGGGGCTTACCACTTAATGCTGATCAATTTGACGCGGCCGCTGGCAGATGGCGACCGAGTGCAGTTTACGCTTAAAACTGACGGCGGTGAGATTATCGCCATCGATGCCCCAGTGGTTAGCGTGCTTAAATCTGCGCCCAGCAAAAGTACCTCTAGCTCCAATATGAGCTCTACCGAACACACAGGAATGCACTGATGATTGACAAAGTAAACGACTTAGCCGCTAGGGCCAAAGAGAGCGCGCAGGACTGGCTTGGCAATGGATTTGTACTCAAGGTTGCTGCTGTGGTCGTGCCGGTCTATCTGTTGGTGGTGATCGTTTTTGGTGTGTATTGGAGCTTTACGCCCGATATGCCCAATACCCAGTATTTACAAAAAGACGCAAAAGTGGCTGTTATTGGCACAGCAACGACCTCGGCCTTAATCGATGTAACTGAAACCTTGCTCGACAAGCCCGGTGGTTTTATTAGCAACGATATTAGCCCGCCGGGCCTTTTTATGGACGATATGCCCGCCTGGGAATACGGTGTGCTCATTCAGGTTAGGGATCTTAGCCGCGCTATGCGCGAAAACTTTAGCCGCTCGCAGTCGCAATCCCAAGAAGATGGCGATTTATCTCGGGCTGAGCCGCGGTTTAACTTCTCTAATAATAGCTGGGCGGTGCCGGCCTCAGAATCAGAATACCGTCAGGGCATTAAATTCCTTAAGGCCTATCGCAGCCGTCTTGCCGATGTCGATCAGCCTCAGGCCCAATTTTACGCCCGCGCCGACAACTTGCGTTACTGGTTGGCGGGAGTGGAATCGCGCTTGGGGAGTTTGTCGCAGCGTCTCAGTGCCAGTGTTGGCCGGCCGCGCTTGAACACCGATCTGGCCAACGACGCCAATGCGCGGCAGTCTACGGCGGCCTCAACAGAGTTACAGATAAAAACCCCATGGCTGGAAATCGACAATGTGTTTTACGAATCTCGCGGCACGGCTTGGGCGCTGATTTGCTTCCTTAAAGCGGTTGAAGTGGATTTTGCCGACGTCTTGGCCAATAAAAATGCCAGCGTGAGCCTGCGGCAAATAATTCGTGAGCTAGAGGGAACCCAGCAGGCAATGTTCAGCCCAATGGTCTTAAATGGCAGTGGTTTTGGCCTTTTAGCCAACCACTCATTGGTGATGGCGTCTTATATTAGCCGCGCCAATGGTGCTATAACCGATTTACGTGACTTGTTATCTCAAGGATAAATGATGGCTTACTCTACTTTACTTAAAACCTGCGTACTTGCCGCCAGCGTATGGCTTACCGCTTGCGCCTCTAGCCCGCAAGCCATTAAATTGGCGCCGCAGTTCGCGGCGCCCACCAGCCACAATGGCAATAACAGCCCCGTGCATGTCAGGGTTAGCGATCAGCGCCAGAACAAAGTTTTGGGCAGTCGCGGTGGCACCTACCGCGACACCTCGGTGGTGACCATAGGCAACGATTTGTCCCTCGCGGTAGAAAAGCCGCTGGCAGCTCACATGGCCGCAATGGGCTACGACACCGATAGCCTCAGCGCCAACACCGCCGACCTGCACGTAATTTTCGAGTCGCTGGTGTATAACCACCCCAAAGAAGATGGCGTTGGTTACGATATGGACATGCTCGCCACTGTTAATGTAGAAGTCCGTCGCGGCAATGAGCACTATGAAGGTCGCTACCGAGTGAAGCGCAAACAGAAATTTTTCAATGCACCCAGCGAATCGCACAATGCCGAACTGGTTAACGGCCTTGTGGTAGAGGTGCTTAACAGCATGTTTGACGACCCGAAACTGGTAGGCTTTTTGCGTAAAAACTAGCGCTAATCGGCTAGCTTACGAAAGGCGGTTGCGTTAAACGCACCGCCTTTTTTTGTGTCTGAAATACTACGGGAGGATGCGTCCGTCGCGGGATAAATTACAATATTGCATAGATGTCGACCATGAAATGCCTGCAAAGATTACGGACGATAGCTAGATTCCGCATCCTGCATTTTCACGCGACCGATCTCGATTAGCTTATGGCCTTTTGTAATATTGGACTCACCCTCGGTAATGCGGCTATTTCCACGCTTAATTAAGTCTCGCCCTTTAACGATATTTTCCTCTCCTTCCTCCCAGGAAACCGTATATTTTTTAAGTTAGTAAACGCGATCAGCTGCGGTATCAACATCTGCGGTGCTTTGTGCGATTTGAGCAAGCGCTTGAAAGGCTTGGCGATTGCAGAGGTTGCTAAAATTAAAAAGATTATTTTTTTCATCGGTGAATTCCAGTTATGTCGTGAAGCTTAATGGACGGCAGGTAGCTGTGCGTACAATAGTGAGTAAAAAATAAGAGGTTCTTGAACGCTTGCTTCAGGCGGATAAGCCTTTCACCGCCTATGATGGCAAAAGAATGTTTATCATAAAGGTGGGGTCGCAGGACTTATGTACGTATCAATCAATACAGGGGCACGATAAGCCCGCTGATATCAGATAGAACAGTACGGTTGTTGCTTGGAATGTCCCGCTAAATTAATTGTGTAGACCGCCGAGTTGCTGTTCTAGCCACTGCTTAAACTGCCCTTTTGGCAAGGCGCCAGACAGTCGCGTAATTTCTTGGCCGCGATGAAACAGAATCAAGGTTGGGATGGAGCGAATTTGAAATTGCGCAGCGGTATTTTGATTGGCTTCGGTGTCTAACTTTATAAAACTGGCGCGGCTGGGCATCTCGCTGGCAAGTTCACTGTAGACCGGCGCAAATGAGCGGCAGGGGCCGCACCAGGGTGCCCAAAAATCGACCAGCACGGGCAGGCCGCTTTGTTGAATATAGCGGTTGAAGTTAGCGTCGCTGGCATTGATTACCTTGCCATCGAGCAATAGGTGTTTGCACTTGCCGCATACCGGCGCATCGGTGATGCGTGATTCGGGTACGCGGTTGATGGCGGCGCAGCTTGGGCAGATCAGTTGTAGTGAGGGTGTATTGCTCATGGCTAGTCCTAAATACAGGTGGTCATACCGATGATATGTGGCCTGCGCCTAGCAATTTCAAGTGCTACAAGATGAGGGCGCGGCTTTCTCGGCGTCGAGGGGCGCGAGAAAGCCACGCTAAAAATAGCTTAGCCGTTTAGCTCGCTAAGCAATGCCTGATGCCGCGGCCCGAGCAGGCGTGGGCCATATTGCGATACGACTTCGGCAGCGGCGCGGCTGGCTAGTGCGCCGGCTTGTGGGTAGCTGTAGCCGTGGGTAATACCGTAGAGAAAGGCGCCGGCAAACATATCACCTGCGCCATTAGTGTCTACGGCTTTAACTGGGTGGCCAGCAATGTTGTGCAGCTGCTTGCCGTCAAACACCAGTGCGCCCTTGGCGCCGAGGGTAATTGCGAACGTTTTGGCAACTTGCTGCAGTGCGGCAACGGCTTCGTCAATCGATTCGGTGTTGGCCCAACCCAGCGCTTCGGCTTCGTTGCAGAAGATGAGGTCTACGCCGTTGCCCAGCATGTCGTTCAAGCCGTCGCGGAAGAAACTCACCATACCAGGGTCTGAAAAGCTGAGTGCGGTCTTAACACCGCTGCGCTCGGCAAGTTCGCGGCCAGCGATGGCGGCGGCGCGGCCAGAGTCGGAGGTAACTAGGTAACCTTCGGCATAAAAGTATGTGGAGTTGGCCAGTGCCTCGGCATCAATTTCGGCCACCGATAGGGTTTCGCTGATACCCAAATGGGTATTCATGCTGCGTTCGGCGTCGGGGCTGATGAGTACTACGCATTTGCCGGTAATGCCGGTGGCTTTGTCGCCGTCAAAGTTAGCATCGACGCCAGCGGCTTTAATGTCGTTCATAAAGAAGTGGCCGTGTTCGTCGTTAGCCACTTTGCAAGAATAGTAATTGTTGGCGCCAAAATAGCCGGCAGCCACAATACTATTGCAGGCGGAGCCGCCACTGGCGAGTTTGGCGTGAACCATATGGCCGCTGAGCTTGTCCAAGATTTCCTGCTGACGGGCGGCATCGACGAGGGTCATTAGGCCTTTTTCCACGCCAAGGGATTTTAGTTCGGCGTCGCTAATTTCGATTTCGGTATCGACTAACGCGGCGCCAATTCCATAAAGGTGGTATTTTTTCATCTGAATTGCCAGTCACTTGCGGTAAAGTGCCGCTATTATCCGGTTTGAATTCTGATTTGCAATGTATCTGGTCGTATTGAATGGTTAAGAAAGCGTCTAAGGGAAGTGGCTCTTCCGCAAAATTTTCGTGGTTGGGTTTATTCGTCAAGCTCAGTTTGGCGTTTGCAGTACTCATGGTATTTTTTTTCGCCTACTGCGATGCCAAAGTGCGGGGCACTTTTGATCGCCAGCGCTACGAGCAACCGGCTAAGGTTTATGCGCGGCCTTTGGTGTTGGCAACGGGCGCGATTCTTACCGCATACGAACTTGAGTCGGAATTGGGCGAACTGGGTTACAGCAACCGCCGCTTGGTAGATCAGCCTGGCAGTTACTTTCGTCAAGGCGATCATTTTAGCGTTTATCTTCGGCCTTTTTCCTTTGCCGATGGCGAGCAGCCAGCGCGTAAGATTGAAGTAGACATGAATGGCACGACAGTGGGCGTGGTGCGCAATCAAATGGGCGATCGCATCGCCGAAGAGCAGCTCGACCCTATGGTGATTGGTGGCGTGTATCCAGGTCGCCACGAAGACCGCCTAATGTTAAGCCTCGCCGAAGCGCCGCAAATGCTGATTGAGACCTTGGTGCAGGTGGAGGACCAGCATTTTTACAGCCATTTTGGAATTTCGCCGCGCAGTATTGTGCGCGCGATGTTTGCCAATATTAAGGCGGGCCGAACAGTGCAGGGCGGCAGCACGCTCACCCAGCAGCTGGTTAAAAACACCATTCTTAGCAACGAGCGCAGCTTATGGCGCAAGGCGAAAGAAGCGGTGATGTCGATTTTAACCGAGATGCATTACAGCAAAGACCGCATTCTTGAGGCCTATATCAATGAGGTTTACCTTGGTCAGGAAGGTAATCGCGCCATTCACGGTTTTGGTTTGGCGGCGCGGCATTACTATAACCGGCCCTTGGGTGAGCTGAATTTAGCGCAAATTTCTATGTTGGTGGGGCTGGTTAAAGGGCCGTCGTATTACGACCCTTGGCGTCACCCCGAGCGCGCTAAAACCCGCCGCAATATTGTGCTCGGCGAGTTGGAGGAAGAAGGCTGGCTGACCACCCAGCAATTGGCGGCTTGGCAAAAAGAACCCTTGGAGTTAGCCAAAACCTCGGCGCTGGCTGGGGTGTATCCCGCCTATGTCGATCTTGTGCGTCGCCAGCTCAGCCGTGATTATCAGAGCAAGGAGCTGCAAACCAGCGGCCTGCGGATTTTTACACCCTTTGATCCGGTCTTACAGCGCCGCGCCGAAAAAGCCACCGTAAAGTCTTTGCAGCGGTTGGAAGCGCGACAAAAAGACCTTGAAGTGGCCATGGTGGTCACCAAAGTAAATAGCGGAGACGTGGTTGCGGTTATTGGTGGTAAGCGGCCTAAATACGCGGGTTTTAACCGCGCACTAGATGCGCTGCGGCCAATTGGCTCGCTGGCCAAGCCTGCTGTTTACTTGGCCGCATTAAATCAACCGAATCAATATAATTTGATGACCAAAGTGTCGGATGGGCCGGTGTCGATTAGCAATGCTAATGGCAGTCAGTGGAAACCCTCGAATTACGATCGCAAATCCCATGGCGATGTGTCGCTGCATACCGCCTTGGCGCACTCTTATAATTTGGCCACCGCGAGATTGGGTATGCAAGTTGGCTTGGACAAGGTCATGGCCATGTTTCAGCGCCTTGGCGTACAGCGGCCTTTATTGGAAGTGCCGTCGATGTTGCTGGGTTCCGCCGAATTGGCGCCGATAGAAGTGGCGGCAATGTATCAGACCTTGGCTGCCGACGGTCGCTACACACCGCTGCGTACCATCTACGCGATTACGGATAACGACGGAAAACTGTTGGCGCGGTATCCGCAAAAACCTAGGCAAGTGATTAATCCTGCGGCGGTTCATTTGCTGCAATACGCTATGTTAGAGACCGTTCGCGAAGGCACCGGTAAGGGTGTGTATCAGCTGTTGCCTAAGGACTATCGCGTGGCGGGTAAAACCGGTACCAGTAATGACACTCGCGATTCATGGTTTGCTGGGTTTGCTGGAGATTATATGGCGGTGGTGTGGATGGGCTTAGACAACAACACCTCTACCGGTTTAACGGGTGCCAGCGGGGCCTTAACCGTGTGGCGGCAATTTATGGCCGAGGCCAGCACCGAGCAAATGCCGTTTTCGCCGGTTGCTGGAATAGAGTACCAATGGGTGGACGGGATTAGTGGCAAGCTCAGCCAGTCGTGGTGCGACAACGCCCGCTATATGCCTTTTATGAGCGGCAGCGCGCCCCACGATCAGGGCGGTTGTGCACCAGAGCCGGAGAAGAGCCGAGGTTGGTTCCGAGTCTTCGACTAGGCCACCTAGGATTCGCGGATGTGGGCGGTGTAGCCGCCCTGCGCCGCGGGGACTAATTCCATAAATTGATTAATGCACTCGGGCAGTTCTTCGCTGCGGTGGCTAACAAACAAAATACGGGTTTGGCCGTGAGCGGCAATTTGGTCTACTGCGCCGAGTAGGCGGGATTTTTGATCGTTATCCAGGCCGATGCAGGGCTCATCTAAAATTAAGATGCGGGGCGACTTAACCATGGCCCGAGCCAGTAAGACCATGCGCTGTTCACCAAATGAGAGGCGGTCGAAACGCTGCTCTTTAAGCGGCAGCAGTTCAAGCGCGTCTAACCATGCCACCAGCATCTGGCGCTGAGATTCGCTGTAGTTAGCGTACAAACCCACCGAATCAAACAAGCCAGACGCGACGACGTCGATCACCTTGGTGCGTTTTAAATTATTCATTTGCATGCTGGTATTGAGCAGGCCAAATTGCGATTTAACCTCCCAAATACTTTCGCCGCTGCCGCGCCGCTTGCCAAATAGGTACACTTCTTGGCCGTAGGCCTTATCGTTCTCGCCGCAGAGCAGGCCGAGCAAGGTCGATTTGCCAGCGCCGTTGGGGCCGCTAATACAGCAATGTTGGTTGGGCATTAAGGTCCAGTTGATGTCGCTGAGCACCTGATTGCCACGGAAATTCACATTGATATTGCGCAGCTCTAATAGTGCGCTGTCGGCGGGGTGTGCTGGTGCCTCGGCAATTGGCAGTGGTTTGGCGTAGTGATGCAGGGCTTTGCTGGCTTGCTTGGCGGCGGCCGCACTGCATTCGCCTACCATTTTGCCGTGCGCCATCTGATATACGGTGTCGATGCAGTCGGGAATGTCGTTGGCATCTTTAGTCAGCAGAATCAGCGGTGTTGGCGAGGTGAGTAACTCGTCGAGCATGGCGCGCATTTCGGCTTGCGCCTTAACATCCAAGCCTTCAAATGGATTGTCTAAAATCAGTGCGGCGGGTTTGGCTAAGAGGGCGCGGGCGAGCAGGGTTTTGCGACTTTCACCGGTGGAGATAAAGCGGATGCCCTGATCCAATATGTGGTTAATGCCTAGCCTGCTGCACAGGCTGTCAAATTCTGCGCTGGCGGGCTTACCCTGCAAAATAATGGCGCGCACGGGGGTGCCAACGTCAAAGGCGTCGTCGCGGGTCTCGCTGTCGTCAAAGCGGCGGTCGTGCTCCATCAGTTCGCGGTGTAAATCGAAGGAGATGTGGGCGATATCGTCGGGGCCAATATTGGGCGCGTAATGGATATCGCCGGCATTAGGCCGCAACTGGTCGGTAATTAATTTGGCGAGGGTGGTTTTACCTGCGCCGTTACCGCCCAAAATGGCGAGATGCTGCCCAGCGGGCCATTGCCAGCTAAAGTTGTCGAGAATGGGGTCTAGCTGATAGGCAAAGCGAATGGCGTCAAAGCGAATAATGGGGGCGGACATGGGCAACCGTCTTAACAAAAAATAATCGGCCACTATAGCATATTTGCCCTGAGTTTCTCGGCGCTCTTTGGTTTTGCTGGCGGGGGGGCGCTGCGGGAAATACAGGCCCCACAGCGAATTAGCGGGCGCTCCTTAGCAGCGAATACACTGGCCAGGGCTGAGCTGATAAAAATCAACTATGTGTTGCCATGCCTGCTCTGCAGTATCGACAATGTTAATCATATTAACGTCGTCGGGGCTAATAACGCCCTCGTCGCGGAGAAATTCCAGATTAATCGCCTGCCGCCAAAATTCGTGGCCAATCAGAATTACCGGTACCCGCTTAGACTTACCAGTTTGAATTAAGGTTAAGGCCTCGAATAATTCATCGAAGGTGCCAAAGCCGCCGGGGCACACTACCACGGCTTTGGCGCGCAGCATAAAGTGCATTTTACGAATGCCAAAGTAATGAAAGCGAAAACAAAACTCAGGGCTGATATACGGATTGGGTTCTTGCTCGTGGGGCAGCACAATATTCAGACCAATCGATTTGCCGCCAGCGTCACAGGCGCCGCGATTGGCCGCTTCCATAATGCCTGGCCCGCCGCCGGTGACCACATACAGTTGTTCGTTGGGGTCGCAGTTGGTGGAGTGCGCGGTAATGAGCTCGCCTAGCCGACGGGCTTGTTCGTAGTGATGGCTATTGCGTTGGTCGCGTTTGGCTGCTCTTACCTTGGCGGGGTCGCCGCTGCTTTGGGCAATGACCAAGGCCGCGTCGGCGTCCTCGGGCGAGGGAAAGCGGGCGCTGCCGAAAATAACAATGGTGGATTCAACGCCATGTTCTTTTAAGGTCATTTCGGGTTTTTGCAATTCTAGGTGAAAGCGCAGGCCGCGCAGTTCCTCGCGCAGCAAAAAATCTTGATCGGAATAGGCCAGCCGATAGGCGGCGGGTTGGTCTTGTTGGTTACTGGGTAATTCATCCCGAGCAGAGGGAAAGTTGGCACCGTGTAATTTTGACTTATCGGTCATTTATTATTTCCTGATCGTTTGTGCTTTTGAAGTGGTCTTGTCTTAAGCATAGCGCTGAAATGCTACAAATGCACCGCACCGAAACTGGTGAGAAAACATTGTGTTGTTGGCCCCAGTCGGTATGATCTTGAGTTAGCCTTGGCGCGTATAGCTGCGGTTGGCAATTCCTTCTAAACAATTATAGGTATGTATGTCGCAATCAGATTCGTCGTATTTGCAGCATTTTTTTAAACAAGAGTCCGCCGGCGGGATTTTACTGGTTCTGGCCAGTGCCTTGGCCATTGTGTTGGCCAATAGCCCGCTGCTCAGTGTTTATAATCTTTTAATTGATACCCCTGTAGTGGTGCAAATTGGCGCGCTTAAACTCGCTAAACCATTGCTGATGTGGGTGAACGACGGCCTAATGGCAGTGTTTTTCCTGATGGTGGGACTTGAGCTCAAGCGCGAGTTTATGGAAGGAGAGCTTGCCGAGTTAAATAAAATTATTTTGCCCGGCCTTGGCGCCATAGGCGGAATGGTGGTGCCGGCATTTATTTATTTGGCTTTGAATCGCGGTGATGCGATTGCCACGCAGGGCTGGGCAATACCCACCGCTACCGATATTGCGTTTGCCCTAGGGGTGTTAAGTTTATTGGGGCCGCGGGTGCCCATCGCCTTAAAGGTGTTTTTAACCTCGCTGGCGATTTTTGACGATATTGGCGCCATTCTTATTATTGCGTTTTTTTACACCAGTAAGATTTCACTGCTCGCCCTCGTTGTGGCGGGGACGTGTGTTCTGATTTTGGCAATTATGAATCGCCGCAACGTATCCGAAAAAAGCCCTTATCTGCTGATCGGCCTTGTTATGTGGGTGGCGCTAGTGAAATCTGGGGTACACGCCACCTTGGCGGGGGTGGTGCTGGCCATGTTTATTCCCATGCGGTCGCCAGTTCAGGGCAACGAATCCCCAGCAAAATCTTTAGAACACGATCTTCACGCCGCGGTTGCTTTTGTTATTCTGCCGGTGTTTGCATTTTGCAACTCGGGTATTAGTTTTAGCGGTGTTGGCGTAGATCATTTACTGCACGGCGTACCGCTGGGTATCGCGCTTGGTCTGTTTGTTGGTAAGCAGATTGGTGTATTTGGTTTCTGCTGGTTGGGCGTAAAGTTAAAGCTCACAACCTTGCCAGATGAGATCTCGTGGCTGTCGCTGTATGGCACGGCCTTGCTCTGCGGTATTGGTTTTACCATGAGCCTGTTCGTGGGCTCGCTGGCCTTTGAGGAGTCTGGTGTTAATCAGCTATTCGATGAGCGTTTGGGCATTATTATTGGTTCCTTATTGTCGGGTTTATTGGGTTTTGTGGTGTTGAATAAGAGCTTAAAGAAAACCCCGAAGCGTCCACTTTAACCAAAGGCGGTGAACTAGCCGCAACATTACGCTCACGGGGCGCCCATGAAAAAGTCTGCGCAAACGGCGTTGCTGGCAGTGTTTATGATGCTAGCGGTTGCGGCGCTAATCGCGCTGCTGGCTGGGCAGGGCCTGCCTCGCTACGCCGGTCTGTCGCTAGTGCTGTGGTCATTGTTAATTGCCGTTGCCGTGCAGTGGCTGGTGTTTGTTCACGCATACTATTATCAGACTGAGCAATTTTATGATTTAACCGGCGCTGCTACCAATATTGGGATTGTGGTTTTTGGCTTTAGTCTTAGCGCGGCAACGCCACGCGATTATTTGCTGCTTGCCTGTATTGTTATTTGGGCTCTGCGCTTGGGGGCGTTTCTGTTTTGGCGGGTGCGGGTGGACGGTGGCGATACACGCTTCGCCAGTATCAAACCGGATTTTTATCGCTTTTTACTGACGTGGACTTTGCAGGGCATGTGGATTTTTTTAATCTTGCTTTGCACCTTGTTGGCGATGGCTACCGAAAATCCAAAGCCGCTGGGTCTTATGACCTTGTTTGGCTTTGCCTGCTGGTTGTTGGGTATGGTAGTAGAGTCTATTGCTGATGTGCAAAAGCGGCTGTTTCGGGCCGAACCCAGCAATGCTGGACAATTTATTCACCATGGACTGTGGGCTTGGTCTCGGCATCCCAATTATTTTGGCGAAATACTGCTGTGGTTGGGCATTGCCATTATTGCTTTACCAGTACTGAGCGGCTGGATGTATTTGGGCTTGCTGTCACCGCTATTTGTTATATTGCTGCTAAGCAAGGTCAGCGGTATTCCGTTGTTAGAAGCCAGTGCCGATCAGCGCTGGGGTAATAATGTGCGCTACCAACATTACAAAGCCCAAACCCCGGTACTCATTCCCCGCAGGCCGAAACTGAGAGAGAAAACCGATTGAAATCTATTTTACGGCGAGTAGTTTGCCATGATTGAACCACTGTTAATTGGCCTCGCGTTTATTGCCGGTTTGCTATTTAAGCGCCTTGGTATGCCACCCTTGTTGGGCTATTTGGTGGCGGGATTTTTCGCTGGTGGCTTGCAATTAGGCAATGCCGAAGTGATTCACTCGCTGGCCGAGTTGGGCATTATTCTGCTGCTATTTACTATTGGGCTAAAGCTGAATGTGCGGGAATTATTGGCGCCACAAATTTGGGCCACGGCCACCTTGCACAGCGCGGTGGTAATACCATTGACGGTATTGGTGTTACTAAGTTTACACTGGCTAATCCCCGGCGTAGAGCAAGTTGAAACGCCGGTGGCGTGGATGCTGGCCTTTGCGCTGTCATTTTCGAGTACGGTGTTTGCGGTTAAAATATTTGACGAGCGCGGCGAAGGCGCTGCCCTGCATGCCAAACTCGCAATTGGTATTTTAATTGTTCAAGATATTTTTGCGGTAAGTTATTTGGTGTTCTCAGCGGAACAGGCTCCCTCGCCATGGGCGTTTGCCCTATTGGCCTTGCCACTGCTGCGGCCAGTATTAGTCGCGCTGCTAAAGCATGCTGGGCACGGCGAATTATTAGTGCTGTTTGGAATTGGTACTGCGCTAGGGGCTGCTGCTTTATTTGAGGCTGTGCACCTAGAGGGCGGTTTGGGCGCTTTATTGTTTGGGGTGTTGCTGTCTAAATCTAGCAAAACCGTGGAGCTGTATAAAAGCCTGATTAATTTTAAAGATATTTTTCTCACCGCGTTTTTCTTAAGTATCGGCTATGAGGGCATGCCCAGCGGCGCCATGCTGGTTGTGGCCTTGGCCTTGGCCGGTCTGATCTTTCTGCGGCCACTCATTTATTTTTTACTGCTGCTTTTATTTCGGTTGCGGGCGCGAACCTCGCTCTTAGTTGGCCTGTCACTGTTTAATTACAGTGAATTTGGGTTGATTGTTGCTGCGATGGCGGTTAAGGCGGGCACCTTACCCGCAGAGTGGCTGACAACCTTGGCGGTGGCCATGGCGCTGTCGCTGTTTATTGCGGTGCCCTTTAATACTCATGTTCACAGCCTGTATGCCCGTATTGCCGAGCGTTTGCAAAAACTAGAACGCGGCCAATTACTGGTGCAGGAACGGCCAGTAAATATGGGCGAGGCGGAAATAATAATCTTTGGCATGGGTCGGATTGGCGGCGGCGCTTACGATTATCTCAGCCAGCATTATCCGGAAAAAATTGTTGGGGTTGAGGAAAGTTCGGATAAGGCCGTACAACTAAAATTAGCGGGTATTAACTGTGTGGCGGGAGATGCCAGCGACCGTGACTTTTTAGAGCGGGCGAATCTGCAGCGGCGCAGAATGATATTAGTGAGCCTTAGCAAACACGAAGAAAATATCGAGGTCGTTAAATTACTCAATCAGCTTAATTACCAAGGCAAGATCGCCGTGGTGTCGCGATTCCAAGACGAACACGACGAATTGCTGCGCATGGGCTGTGTCACCTTTAACCTGTACGCCGAGGCCGGCCACGGTTTTGCCGAGCGGGTTTTGGAGGAACTGGGCTAGGGGTATTGCCGCCCCTTAGGGGGCAATTGTTGATCTACGTCACCTTTCTTAAAATATTTCATCTTAACTAAAACCATTCTGCAAAACCGCTCGTAAGGCTGGTTGAATGCGCGGCTTTGCCGCGGTTATTCAATGTCATTAATCGGCGTTGCCGGTTAATTCTACAGTGCACAGGATTTGTGGCTGCCTCCCTGAAAGGTATTTAGCGTATGAATATTTCAAACAATAATTTACATCAGAATTTTTATTCTATGCCACGACGTCGCACTGCGCTTGCCGCGGCAGTGCTCTTTGCGGTGATGGGCCTCGCTGGCTGTGGTGGTGACGATGGCCGTGACGGGAGCGCTGGTGCAATGGGCGTTGCTGGTGCGGACGGCAGCAATGGCGCGAATGGTAGCAACGGTGCAAATGGCAGCGCAGGTATGGATGGTGCGCCAGCCTTTCCGGCAGCCACTATTTTGATTGCGAGTAATGGCGGCGGCGATACCAATGTCCGTGTGCGCAATGAGTCGCTGGGCTTGTTGAATACTTACAGCAGTGGCGGCAACGAAGGTTTGTTGGTGGATAGAGCCGGTCATTTGGTGCAGGCCCAAGACGCTGTGGCGCCGGCGAGTATTATTACCGCGTGTAACGCCATTGCTCGTAAAACCGGCGAGGCGAGTCGCGCGCTGACTGGCGCGAACACTGGCTTGGCCATGCCAAAAGGCGTTGCGAAAATAGCGAGTGCAGGCCTCATAGTGGTTGCCAATGTCGGCGCCAATAATTTGTTGGTGTTCGGCGCTGCGGCGGCGGGCGATCAAGCGCCGTTAGCCACGGTTAGCCTCGGCGCTAATGCATGGGATATAGCTTACGACGACGTGGCCGACCGTTTGTTTGTGGCGCAAACCAATGGGTCGGTCGCGGTTTTTGACCGTTTTTCTATTGACCTAGGAGCGATGGCGCCGCGTATATTCACTTCGGCGACCGCTGGCGCAACAAGTAATTTTCACGGTATTGATTACGACCAAGCGGGAGACCGCTTAGTGGTCAGCGATGTCGGTTCTGCCGCAGATACCAGCGACGGGCGTGTGTATGTGTTTGACCATGCCAGTACTGCCACCGGCAGTGTAACGCCGAGCGTTAGTATTTTTGGTCCGGCCACACTGCTTGGTAATCCTGTCGATTTGCAGTTAGACGGCAGCGATGTGCGCATTGCTGAAAAGTCGAATGATGCGATTTTGGTTTACCGCAATATCTTTGAAAGCGCGGGGGGCGATATTGCCGCAGACGTGGTTTTTGCTACCACCAAACCAGAGTCGATTGCGGTGCTGGCAGCGACAGAGCCAATGGTGGGCGTTACCGATATCACTGATCCAAACACGGCTTACACACTGCTGACTACTAGCAACCCAGCAGGGGGCCCCGCTGGCTTACTCTACCAAACCTCGCGTAATTTGGGTGCGCCTGCGCAAACCTTTAATGTATCTGGCGCGGCAGCGGGTTTAACCGGCATAGAAAATGTGGTGCTCGATCGCAACGGCGATGCCTACATTAGCTTCGATGCGGGTGCAGCGCCGAGTATTGCGGTAATCAGTGCGCTTGATGGCCGTAGTTTAGGGGCCTTTAATGCCTCTCGCGATCGTATTATTTCTGGTGCAGCAACGACCTTGGTAACCCCGAAAGGGGTCGAAATAGCCGATGATTTGGGCTTGATTCTGGTGGCGGATACCGGCGCGAGCGCAATTTTGGTGTTTAGCAGTTGCGCCGCGGGTAATACAGCGCCTTTGGCGACACTGCCAGGTACCGGCACGCCTTGGGATAGCGATTACGATCCGCGCAACGATACTTTATACGTTGCGCAAACCAATGGCAGTGTCGATGCCTACGATAACTTCTCGATTGATCTTGGCGCCAATGGGGTGTCGCGAACAATTACCCTCAGCCCTGCGGCCACAAATTTACACAGTGTTCGCTACGACCAGCGCTCAGATACCTTGATTCTGGCCGACGTAGGATCTGGCGCAGATGCGACTGATGGCGTATTGCTCGCCGTGGAATTTGCATCGAGTGCCAATGGCGCTACGCCGGTGAGCAAAAGCGTGTCAGGGACGCTAACGGGCTTGGGAAACCCTGTTGATATTGCCTTTGACGGAGTTGATTTGTATGTGGCCGAAAAAGCCAATGGCGGCGGTGCAATTCAGGTGTGGCGCAACTTCTTAACCAATACTGCCTTGAGCGGCAGTGTGGCGCCCAGTAGTTCGGTAGCGGCGGTTAACCCCGAGTCTATTGTATTGATGCCTAAGCGCTAACGTTTAAAGTCTGTTGCCGGCACAAATTCTATCTAAGCCCACCGTGTTGCCACTGTGGGCTTTTTTGTTTTAGCCGCCATGCACTTAAAACGCTGAATTTGCACTACTCTGCAATAAATAGTTTAGCCTGTACTTTGCTAGCCCTTTCGGCATGGTTGGCAAATGCCCATAATGGTTTTGCAGGGAACCATTTTGCGGGGTGACGGATCTATCTGTCCGGCAAATTAATGGCTAGCGGGAGCGGTATGGAAAACAACAATCCTTGGTTGCGAGCAGAAATAGCGCAATGGCTCAGGGAAGGCATTATCAATGACGAGCAGGCAAAGGTACTTTATGCCCGCTATCCGGCAGTGGTCGTAGCGCACAGCCGTGGCCGCAGGCTTGGGAGTCACAGTAATAGCAGTAGCGCTGGCGGTGGTCATTGGGGCAAGGTGATTTTTGCGGCGCTTGGCGTCGCTATTTTTGGCATGGGCGTCGTCCTATTATTTGCCTATAACTGGGGCGAGATGCACCGCTATCTCAAACTTGCCGTGATTGGCTTGTCGATTTTACTTGCTCACGGCGTGGGCATGGCGATGTTTCGTGTTGATGGCCCGCGTCGCCGCGTTGGTGAAAGTCTGCATTTGTTGGGTACCTTACTGTTTGGCGCCGGTATTTGGCTGGTAGCACAAATTTATCATTTCGATGCGCATTACCCTGACGGATTTTTACTGTGGTGCCTAGCCGCTATGAGTATGGCCTGGGCGCTGCCCTCGGCGGCGCAGGGCATATTGGCGGCGGTGCTATTACTGTTGTGGAGTGGCTTAGAGACTTTTGAGTTTCAGCAGGCGATGCCCCAAGCGAGCTGGATTTTACTGCTGGGCCTGTTGCCGCTGGCGTGGTGGCAGCGCTCCTCAAGTTTGCTGGCAGTGGTCTTGGTGAGTTTGCCACTGGCGTATATTGTTGGGGTGTGGACTTTTGGTGAGCAGTTTTTAGCGCCGGTATTATTGCTGTTAACCGCCAGTTATTTTGCCTTTGCACGTTTATCAAACTCGCTTGGCAACCCCGCCGCTGAATCGGTGTTTAACGACGTTGGCGTTGTGCTGTGGCTGCTGTTGATTTTTATTGGCACCTTTATTGGGTTGCCTTCGCAAGCGGGAATGTCGGCGGTGCCGGGCTTTGGGCTATTGCAATTACTTTTTCCGCTATTGCTCGCCACTGGCCTTTGGCTGTGGGTGCTGATTAGCGCCAATAGCCGGCCACAAGGTGTAGAAGCGTGGTTAGAAAGTGGCTTAGTGCTCGCCGTGCTGATAGTTGTGGTGGTGCCCGCTATGTTTGGGGCAAATGTGGTGGGTGTCGGCCGGCTGGTATTTAATTTGGTGTTTTTGACCTACAGCTTGCTTTATGTCTACCGCGGCACCGAGCACGGTCGCGGTAAAATTTTGGCGTTGGGCTGCGTCATGATCAGTGTACTGGCCTTGGCAAGATTTACCGATTTGTTTTACAGCTTGTTGGCCCGTTCTAGCGTGTTCCTTATTCTGGGGGGGGTGCTGTTTGTAATTGGCCAGCGCTACGCCAAACAAAATACCCGTCGTATATTGGAGAAACCCCGTGCGTAAAGCCTTAATAATAGCGCTGGTAGTGGGCCAATTTGGGGTGCTTGCCTATATGGCTGGGCAGCGCGAGTGGATTCGTCATCGCGGTGAAAATATTTATTTACGCACTGCGCCGATCGACCCCCGCGATCCAATGCGGGGCGATTATGTGCGGCTCAGCTACGGCATTAATAACGTGGATGTTAGTCATTACCGAGGCCGAAAAGCAGTGTTGGCCTTGTCCCGCGGGGCTGCGGTATATGCGGTGCTAAAAGCGGGGCCGGTAGATGTGTACGATTTGGATTATCTGAGCGATCAGCCACCCGTCTCTGGTCTATTTTTGCGTGGCCACTTGAACAGAGAAGTGACCGCGGGGCAAATCTCGGTGAGCTACGGTATTGAGCAATATTTTGTAGAGCAGGGTAGTGCTCATGCCATCGAGACAAAGCAGGGTGGTTTGGGCGAAATTCAAGTTCCCTTGGAAATGGCGGTGGCGGTGGGCAGCAGTGGTCGCGCTGTACTCACGGGCTTTCGCTGGAGTCGTTTGGGAATCCGTTTAGAACAGATTAATCCCAGTAGTGACACCAGTAATACCCTTAACTGGGATAGCGCCACCATTGCTCAGCGTAGCCCCGTGATTGTGCTGAGTTTGCAGAATGTGTCTGATACCCCGCTAAAAATTGCAGATAACGAGAAACACTGTGGTTTTACTCTGCAATCATTGGGTGATACCGGCCGCAATTTTAGCGCCGCAGATAAGAGCTGTTCACCCTATGTGTTGGTTGAGAACGATATTATTAATCTTGCGCCTGGTGAGGTGTATCGGATCGAGTTAAATATGGGGCAGCCTCGCTGGTACGTATTAGAGCGTGGCGCCAGTGGCTCGTCGGCAATGGTGGTGAGCGCGGCCAGCGAACGGTTTAGGCTGGTGTATCAAACGCCGCTGTTGTTGTCTGGTATGGAAAGTCCCTCGTTATGGCAGGGCAGTTTGGTATCGCCTGCGTTCAGCGTGCGGGGCCGCGTGGATTAAGGCGAGTTTTCTTTAGCTCTTATAAAAGGCGCTTGGGCGCCTTTTATAAGAAAAAATCAGCGCAGTTTAGGCCATTTGTACGCTGAGCATTTGCAGGCGTTTGCGCTGCATTTTTAAAGCGTACTCAAGTTCTTTTAGGCGGGTGCGCAGGGTGGCGTGCTCCCACGCATTATGCAAATTGAGCTGCAATTGCTCTTTTCTGTCGGCAAAGTTTTCTTGCAAGGCATCTTTTTGGGCGCTAAGGGCATCGCGCTTGGTTTCTACCCAGCGCTGGCTAACCGCGTTCCAATCGTTGAGGTGCTCGCAGAACTGTTGATATTCCTGCTCAAGAAATGCACCAAACTGTTTGGCATCGGCACCTTTGCGACCGCGCAGGGCTTGCTCGGCTTTTTTGAACTGCATGGTGAGCACCGCGCGCTGAATTTTAAAGTCGGGTACCTTGCGCAAATCCCATGCTAGGCCCAGCCACGAGGCAGATTTAATTAACCATTTAGTGGGGTCATATTGCCACCAGCGAATGCCGTTGCGGTAGTCATTTTGGAAAATGTGGTGGTAGTTGTGGTAGCCCTCGCCGTAGGTGAGCAAGGCCAAAAGGTCATTGTCGCGGGCGGTGTTTTCATCGGTGTATGGGCGGCGACCCCAGTAGTGGGCCAGCGAGTTGATGAAAAATGTGGTGTGGTGGCTCACAACGAGGCGAAGCACGCCAGCGAGTAAGATATTTTCAAGCATATTGCCGGTGATAAAGCCGAGGATAACGGCTGGGGCAATATTCATGGTTAGCACTAGCGCAAGATAATTGCGGTGCTGCCACATAACGATTTTATCGCGCTGTAGGTCTTTGGCATTGGAGAAGTCTTCACTGCTGGCTTTATAGTCGCGCAGCATCCAGCCGATATGGGAATACCACAAGCCCTTTTTTGCTGAGTAGGGATCGTGGTCGATATCGTCAACGTGGCGGTGGTGGCGACGGTGGCCAGAGGCCCAGACCAAAATACTATTTTGGGTCGCGGCGGCGCCGAATAAGGCAAATAGCAGTTTTAATAGGGGGTGGGCTTTGTAGCTGTTGTGGGCCCACAAACGGTGGTAGCCGGCAGTAATCGACATGCCATTGGCACCTAGCACCACAAAAAATGCTAGCCAGCCGCTCCAGCTAAAACCGTGACTAAAGCCGTACCAAGGTACGCCAATGAGTGCAATTAACAGGGTGCTGGAAAATAAAATACTCTGCATCAACAGCAGTGGCGGCTTTTGCTTGGACATTTGCTCAGATTCCAATAATTCGGATTGGCGCTGTTCAGACATAGGGGGGCGCGGCCTCATGATTAAATAATGGGTGTTAATGTGCGCATTTTATAGAAAGCCCTCCGTCTTTGACAGTGACGACTTGATGACAAGAGTGTATTCATTGCACAGCGTGACGACGTATATGCTTTTTAAGCTTAGATATTCTGTGAGTTCAATTCTATGCGCATTTACCGCGATGCCTAATGGCTGCACCGAAAGCCCAGCCCTATGGTATTGTTAGCGAGTTTTAGCGTATTGGATTGCACAGGGAGTAGGCAGCGTACCATGGTCAGATTGACGGTATCCTCAGAAAAAGACTGTTTTCAGCGGCGTCAGCGTCGCACCACGATTAGCGCTTGTCGGCTGACCTCGCTCTGTATGGTCATTGCTGGCAGCTTAGTCAGCGAGATCAGCCTAGCTGCGGGTTTAAATCGGCTCGAAGAGGTCGTGGTTAGTGCTCGCAAAAAGACCGAATCCCTCCAAGATACCCCTATTTCACTAACGGTGTTTAGCGAGGAGCGCTTAAAGGTTGAAGGCATTAGCGGCTTGGCCGATATCGCCAGTAAAGTACCAGGGTTAACCATTGAGCCCTTTCCGATAAATGGCGGCAGTTTGCGAATTTATATTCGCGGCATTGGTTTGGGCGACATTCAAGTCACCCAAGACACGCCGGTGGCGGTGTATTTGGACGGTGTGTATATCGCAAGGTCGAGTGGCACGGCGATGGATGTGGCGGAGTTGGCGCGCATGGAAATACTGCGCGGCCCGCAGGGTACGCTCTACGGTCGCAATACTACCGGCGGCGCCATCAATTTACTCACCCGACGGCCAAGCACTGAAGCGCTGGTATTTAATCAGAGCGTTGGCGCAGGTAACCGTGCGTTTTTGCGCAGTAAAACCAGTCTCAATTTACCGGTAACCGACAGCTTGGCCGTTAAATTAGCCTATCTCACCGAAAGTCGCGATGGGTTTATGGAGAACACAGGGCCGGGTGGCGACTTTGGCGACCGCGAGGTGCAGGGCCTAAGGTTTGATTTGGGCTGGGATATTAGTGGCAAGCTGCGTTTGGATTACAGTTATGACCGCTCGGAAATGGAATTTTACAATTACATGTTTCAGGCGATTAACCCGCCGGCAGAAGACGGTAATAAAGGCCAAGCCGACGCCATAAAGCGCAGCGCGCAGGCTAGAACCAAGTTTGGCCAACATCGATTCGATTCAATGGCCACCAGCGCGCCACTGGAGGCGTCCAATAGCGAGGTTGAGGGCCATGCTCTGGTTATTCATGCCGATACAGCGCTGGGTGAAATTAAGTATATAGGTGCGTATCGGGAATTATTCGATTCGGCCTATACCGATCTGGGCGGTGGTTTAGGGGCGGAGGCTTTTCGTCTTGATACTCATCGCTACGACGGCGCTGCGGCGCAAATCGCCAACGGTGGGCCAACGCCGGCAGTCAAGCCGACCGTCGAGCATAATCAACAATCTCACGAATTGCAGTTTAGCGGCGAGATAGCTGGCTATGGTCTAGAGTATTTGGTGGGTGCTTATTACTTTGAAGAGCAGGGGATAGAAGACAATGGCCCCTTACACTTGCAATTGTATTCATTGATCGACGGAACCGACGATGTCTATATCGTGAATTTGCTTAGTCAAAAATACGAAGTCGATAATCAAGCTGCGGCCGTATTTGGGCAGCTGCGATGGACGCCACCGATCCTTGACGACGCAATACATATCACCCTAGGTGCGCGCCATTCCAGAGACCGGCGTTACGCCCTGAAAAATCAGCGCGACGAAGTGTATTTTGAATACCACCCAGCAGTGGGTGCCCCGCAAGCATTTTCGCTAACCACTTTGGCAGAAAACCCAGTACTTGGCGCCGTAATTAACCCAGTGCTTAATCAGGCTGGGCTGCCAGGGGATCGGCGTTTTAATAATGTTGCTGGGCAGCGCCACTTCAAAGACGATTCTTTTAGTGGCCTGCTAGAATACGAATTTAACGACGACATAAATGTATATGCCAAGGGCGTCGAAGCTTATAAAAGTGGGGGCTTTAACACCCGCGATCCCCAGTTAGACGGTAAGCAGGGCGCGGCCTCCGACGGTATAGATTACGGCGTTGGTTTTGCCGATGGCTTTGGTGAGGAAAAGGCGTTTAGCATTGAAATTGGCGTGAAGAGTGAATGGCTAAAGGGTCGTTTACGCCTCAATGCTGATGTTTACCAAACCGATTTTGACGATATGCAAATGAACTTTTTACTTAATGGCACAGTCGCCGATACCAAAGTATTGAATGCGGGCCAAGCAAGTATGCGCGGTTTTGAGTTTGATGCCAGTGCCCTGTTGGGTGAGTTTGTGGTGGCGAGCGTGGAATACGCCTATCTTGACGCCGAAATAACCGAAGTAATAGATAGTTTTGGCAATGACGTCACTCATCGTTACGCGTTCTCTGCCGCGCCGGTGAATAGCTATACCGCAGCGCTAGACTGGCTGATCTGGCAGGGCGCCGCCGCTACATTACAATTGAATGTAAATACCAGTTTTATGGACACCAAACTAGGTGGCGGTGATGTGCAAAAGGCCCTGACGCTTATGCCATCTTACCAATTGTGGAACGCCCATCTTAGCTTGGGCCAACTGGCCGTGGCGCGTGGGGAATTGACCGTAGCCCTGTGGGCTAAAAATATGCTGGATAAAGAGTACGAGGTTTACGCAATTGATAATCTGCCGCAGGCCGACCGCGCTGTGGTGTGGGGCGAACCGCGTAGCTTTGGGGTAGAGCTTGCCTACCATTTTGAATAAATGACAAGGGCTAAAATGCTTTTTAATATTGCAAATACATGATGCAAATACACGTGTTGAGGCGCAAATGACCCTGCGAATTGGAATTGTCGGCGCGGGCAGTATTGGCTGCTATATTGGCGCGGCCTTGCAAATGGGTGGCGCCGAAGTCAGTTTTTTGGGCCGTCGCCGCATGGCCAATGAGCTAGCTGAATATGGTTTGCATATTAGCGATTTCCGCGGCATGAAATATTCGCTGCCTGCGTCGGCATTGCGTTTTTATACTGAATTTACCGACTTACCGAAACTAGATTTTATTATTGTTACCGTGAAATCGGGAGATACCGCATCGGTGGCCGAGCAATTAGCCACCGTTATCAGCGATTCGGTAACAATAATCAGCCTTCAAAATGGCGTGGCAAATGCCGCTATGTTACGGCAAGCCATGCCCAGTGCCGTGGTGTTGTCAGGCATGATTGCCTTTAATGTATTACAGCGTGGCGAGGGGCGGTTTCACGCGGGCACCGACGGCGCGGTGATTGTGCAAGCGGCGCAGGGCTTGAATAAAATAAGCGCGGCGCTAGCCGCCAGCGGCACCCCGTTTGAAACGCATCGCGATATGCGTTCGGTGCTGTGGTCTAAATTATTACTAAACTTAAATAACCCAGTTAATGCCTTGTCGAATTTACCCTTGAAAACTGAGCTATCCCAGCGCGCTTATCGGCGTTGCTTGGCTTTATTGCAGACTGAAGCGCTAGCGGCAATTACCGCCGCCGAAATTCCCGTGCAACGCTTAACAGCCGTGCCGACAAGTATGTTGCCCCATGTTTTAAACCTGCCCGATTTTTTGTTCACCCGCTTGGCGCAAGCCATGTTAGCAATGGATCCCTGGGCGCGCTCGTCGATGTGGGAAGATCTCGAGCGTGGACGCAAGACCGAAGTGGAGTGGCTTAACGGCGAGGTGATTGCTTTAGCACGCGAGCACGGCTTAAACGCGCCGGTCAATAATCGTTTGAAAGCCTTGGTACACGCGGCAGAGCAGGGCGGGCGCCGCGATTTCAGCGGCGAGGAATTGCTGGCGTTAATAAGCAACTAATATTGCGTAGTATGATCGCAGTGCCATAGTAATGCGATTTGGCTTGCTAATTACACAGTCTTGGCTGGGTGTTAATTTACTGAGTGATTTATCAAAAATATTTTTTAGAAAACAAGTATAAAATAAAAATTTCTGAAGGCATTAATGCCCGCTATCCGTCCAGTCAATGCTTCAAAATAGAACGACTTTTCTTAAAATGTTTGAATCTATGATTTAAGCCTCATGCCCTATTGCACAGAATATTCTGAGTGTGATCGCTATTGTGTGATCTTTATCCCATTTCTAATGCTGTGAGTTAGCTGCTCAATATGGTTGTGAGTGGCTGGCATCATTGTTGCGTTATATCGCTAAAGCAATGGGTGCTTTGTGTCGTAGTGATTTGATATTTTTGATGAATTAAAATGAAAGTGAAATATTTTGCGTTAGCTGTGGGAATGTCAATGAGCGGAGTAAGTTATTCGCAAGATCTGGTTTCTGGCTTATTAGGCAATACGCTTAGCTTGGGTGGTGGGAGCGGGCTTAATCTATTGGGCTCAGGCTTGCCAACCGCCACCCTGCTAGGAGGTGTTACTCCTGTGGCACTAGATTTAGTCAATAGCGCTCTCCCTATCGTAAACGGGCTGGTAGCGAATGACCTTGTTGGTGGCGGGGTGTTGCCCGTGCTTACTGGGCTTACCAGCACTGTTGGCGGTATGGCGTTGCCGCTTGTTATTGAAACGGCAAACACGGCGGTGCCTATGCTTGATCCAATTGTGGGCTCGGGTGCGCTCAGTGGTGGGATTCCAATTGTTTCTGATCTCGCTGGAGGTTTGCTGCCAGTCGCTATTGATTTACTTAATACCGCAAGCCCAATACTGGGGAATGTCCTTTAGTATTTATGTGCGATACTTTTCCATTTTTTGGTATTAAGAATGGGGGCTTTTAGTATCTCCATTCTTTTATTTTATTTATATGCATATTTGTTAATGTGTCATAGTTGGATTTTTAAGCATCAATTTACACTTGGTTACTAAGGCTTAATGGGAATTTGTTTGATTACACAATGCTTTGTTTACTTTATGGCGCATATAATTTGTACGTAATATCGCTGGGTCAATTAAAAGGGAATGCGGTTTAACAACAGGTCTTTAGCCATTACCCAATCGCCAATAAAACTGTAGAGCGGATGTTTAAAGGTGGCGGGTTTGTTTTTTTCAAAGAAAAAATGTCCAACCCAAGCAAAGCCATAACCTATTATTGGCAGCGACCAGAGTAGCGTCCAATACTGGGTGACCACGGCAGTGAATAGCACGCAAAGAACCAAAATGCTGCCAACTAAATGCAGGCGCCGACAGGTTCTATTGCAGTGTTCTTTTAGATAATACGGATAAAATTCGGCAAAACTTGCGAAGGATGTTTGCGCTTCAGTGTGCTCGTTCATGATGTACCCTCTGTTGAAATGCAAATTTAGTCGGCGTAGCCTGGGTTCTGGCGATCGAGTTTGCGCAGCAGCCCCGGCCACGCGAGCCCGCCAAACAAACCACCGGTCACAATTTTTGCGGCTTCTTTCACGCCCTCAACAATGGCTGGATTAATCGGTGTTAAATCGCGATTACCCGCCAGTGCGCGCACCTGAATCATACAGCTGGCTTCGAAGATGTACATGGCTAAAAAGGCGTCAGCGGGACTAGCGCCAACGGTGAGTAAACCGTGATTACGCAACATCAAAAAAGTATTGTCAGCGAGATTGCTGACCAGCCGCGGCTTTTCGTCTTCGTTGAGGGCTATGCCCTCGTAGTCGTGGTAGCCAAGGCTGGCTAACACCAAGGTCGACTGCTGCGAGAGGGCTAAAACGCCGTCGCGCTGGGCAGATACTGCCACGCCATTTAAGGAATGGGTGTGCATAACACATTGGGCGTCTTCTCGGGCTTGGTGAATGGCGCTGTGAATGGTAAAACCAGCGGGGTTAACGGGGTAGGGAGAGTCGGCTACTTTTTCGCCATTGAGGTCAATTTTCACCAGCGACGACGCGGTGATCTCCTCGAACATCATGCCATAGGGATTGATTAAAAAATGGTGTTCGGGGCCGGGAATACGCGCGGAAATATGGGTGAAGACCAAATCGTCCCAGCCAAACATGGCCACCAGCCGGTAAGCGGCGGCAAGGTCGACCCGCAACTGCCATTCTGATTCCGACACCTGATCTTTGAGTGATACTGTCATATTGCGTGCGTCCTCGTTATTCTATTTGGCAATACATGGGCTGTTGTTAAGCTATAGTCCATTCTGGCGGCAGGGTGCTAGAGAATCTGTCACTTAGGCGACAATGTTACTGATATTGGACACGATAAGGTGCTACGTGAACGGATGGTGTTGTGGTTGATAAGCGGCAGATACTAACGGCCAACCCCTTATTGTCGGGCTTACCCGGCGATGTGGTCGAGCAATTGATGGCAGTGAGCGTGGTGCGCGAGTTGCTAGACAGCGAGCGGCTCTATTCCCAAGGCGATAACGGCGACGGTTTGTTTGGCGTGATTCAAGGGCGTATTCGGCTGAGCAATAGCAGCAAAGAGGGCAAAGAATTATTGGTGATGTTGGTCGAGCCCGGCGATTGGATCGGCGAAATCTCGCTGCTCGATGGTCTACCGCGCAGCCACGATGCCATTGCCGTGGGCGATAGCGCGGCGTTGTTTTTGCCACGCGCAAAATTTGATGCCCTGCTTACGGCGCGGCCGGAACTGTATCAGTTTTTTATTCCCATGCTGTGTCGTAAGCTGCGCTTGGCGCTGAGCTATGTAGAAGGGGCGGCGCTATTTTCGCTAACTGAGCGTTTAGCCCAGCGCATTTTAGAATTACTTAAATTTTACGGCGTAGACGACGGTGGTAAAGGCACACTGATCAATGTGCATTTACCCCAAGAAGACCTCGCGAAAATGCTGGGGGTGTCGCGACAGGCGATTAGTCGGGAATTAAAGCGCTTGGAGACTGATGGTGTTATTGAGTTGGCCTACGGCAAGTTGCGGGTGATGGACCCGCACGCGTTAGAGCGTGCCTTGGTTTAATAAATACGAGATTAAAACAATAACGGCGCCACTAGGGCGCCGTTATTATTACTGCGTAATGGATTTAGAAGTTGTAGACCAAGGTTACGGCTGTTTCGCGGTCCATGTGCACGGTATCGGTGGGCACAGTTTCGTTATAAGTCATGGTATAGCTGAGTTTAAGCCCCAGTCCGCCGACAATTTTAGTTTTTAATGAGGTAATAGATTTGGTGACGGTGTTTTCTTCGCCAGATTCCACCGTGAGCTTTTGCTCGAAGGTCGCGGTCTCAGAAACAGCTGCCGAGAAGTCGGTAGAAAGACGCAAGATGGCTTCGGTAACTTGCCCGTCGCCAGCGGGACTGTCGGTTTCAAATTCGCTAACCCTAAAACCTGGGCCGATTTCGGCGTCCCAGGTCATTTTTGGGGTTTTCAGTAAACGGCGACCGTAACCGCCAGCAACAGTAGCCTGATATACATAGCCACTAAAGCGATCTTTTGTGGCAGAGGCATAGCCAAAGCTGTAATTAAACTCACTAAAATCGTAAGCAAGGCGATTATTGAGCGCGTATTTTTCTGCAGAGCGCACACCTGCCGCTTCGCTGTTTTGCGCCTCGGCGGCAATATCGTAAGTCCACTGGCCACTGACCCGTTTACCATTGGTTTTGCCAATGGCATTGGATTCTTTGCTATTGCCTTCAAGCTGAAAGTAACCAAACTCAACATCGCCTTTCCAGCTTGGTGGATTGGTTTGAGCATAAGCGCTAGTGGCGCCAAAAGCGGCGGCTAAAGCAGCCGCCAAAGTGGTTTTCGTATACGTCATTGTGGTCCTTAATGGTAAGTTAAAGCAGTGCTTATCACGACTCTTTATGGAAATGCACATCCATTTGTGGGTAGGGAATACCGATACCTGCGGCGTCAAAGGCATTTTTAAGGTCTTCTACCAATTTCCAGCGCGTTGGCCAGTAATCGGCAGTGGCTACCCAAGGGCGGCATACTAAGTTCACCGAAGAATCACCCAGCTCAGCGACCGCAATCGTCGGCGCCGGATCTTTGAGTATACGGGCTTCAGCCTCAACCAGTTTTTGTAGGATCTCCTTGGCCTGACGCATATCGGCGTCATAAGAAATTCCCACAATTAAATCGATGCGGCGGCGGGGCATAACGCTGTAGTTGGTAATGGCGTCAGACATTACCTTGGCGTTAGGGATAATAATCCGCTTGAAATCGCCGGTGAGCAGAATGGTAGAAAACAAACTAATGCTCTCAACGCTACCGGAACAACCACCCGCATCAACCCAATCACCTACCTTACAGGGCCGAAACGCGATTAGGAGTACCCCAGCGGCGAAGTTGGCCAGTGAGCCTTGCAAAGCCAAGCCCACCGCCAAACCAGCGGCACCGAGGGCGGCAATAACGGAGGCGGTTTGAATGCCCGCGTGAGCAAGAGCGGGAATTGCGGTTAGCGCAAATAAAATGGAAAAAACCAGTTTGCTAATAAAGCTGGTTAAGGTGGAATCAATACTGCGTTTCCCCATGGCGGTTTTGATAATGCCGGATACAAATTTGGCAATCCAGTAGCCGACCAAGATCATGGCCAGCGCACCGGCAATGCGCAGGCCTATCGACGCAATCTCGGGGCCGTATTGTTCTATAAGTAACTGAATTTCTTTAGAGTCCATAAATCTTCGCCTGATCTCTGATGAATGTGGCCACAATTATAAACATGGACCGGAGTGTTACCACAATGGCGCTGGCACCAAAGCCTAAGGCGTTGCGCAGATACCTTCTCATTTAAGTACTTTTTCTGTTTAAATGATAATGATTATCATTTAGTATTAGGTCTGCGCTTGGTTTTATGAAAAGGAGAGTGACCATGACGATGCGTTTTTTGTGTGAGACCCACCGCCAGCAGTTGCTGCGGAGTCAGGCGGTGGCAGAAATACGGTGGGACGAGTGGATGGAGGCGGGACGGGAGGCACTTAGCCAAAAGGACTGGCGAGCAGCGCTGAAGTATTTAGGCTCAAGCTATGAGCTGAGTGAAGTACTGCTGACACAGTGCTCAGTGCCAGACTTGGCGTATTTAGACCGCTACATGGTGTCAGGGCATTTTTTGGCGGAATGCTTGCGCCACTGTGGCGAGCTTCAGTTGCAAAGACATTGTTTGCTTGAGGTTCATTATCGTCTACTCGCAATCCTGCGCAGCCCCCAAGGCCAAGGCTTGCCCTTGCAGCGCAATATTGAAATTTCCCTACAGATGTTAACCCGTCATTACGACGCTACCGGCGAGGTCGATTCTTTCCTTGCCTGTCGGGCCGAAACACAGCGCTTGCTGCAACGCAGTGTTCATTAGAATTGTCATTAGATAGTTTTGCGGGCAACAGCGGTGTTCTGCCGCTTGCAATATGGCTCCATTAGACTATTTCTTATATTAGTTTTCGCTATCGAAATGAGCCTACTTGAGCCGGCGTTGGTAGCGATATCATCGCGTTCAGTTCAGTAGATGTGTGAGTGTTCGCATTAAGTTGGTATGCTGAGCTGATTGATAGGGAGAAGTGTATGGATCCGAAACAATTGCATGAGCAGTTACAGCGCCTGCAAACAGAAATTGATGGTTTAACTGTTGATCAAGACAATCGCGCAAAGCTACATGCCTTGGTCGACGATATTGACCGCGAATTAGGTGTTGGCCCTCAGTTTGTATTGGAAGACAGTAGTTTACAGGATCGTTTAGAAGAGCTTGTTTCTAGTTTTGAGGTTGAGCACCCCACTGTGGCCGGAATTTTAAAAGATATCATGGTTAAGCTCGCCAGTATTGGCGTGTAATTTCGGCGTATTCTGCCGGTGAATGTATGGCGTGATAGCCGAGGTTTTCCTCCTAGATAAACACCTTTGTACGGTTAAATACCGCGACTTTAGTTTACGGTTCGTTCGCCCAGCTCCGTTTAACCGAAGTATTGCCGCATTGTGTGGTGCTACTCTTGGGTTGAGCTGCCGCTAAGATTTATTTTTTGGCCAATGTTTTTGTGCTTTGGGTCGTAGTAGTGTCGTGGTTGGTCACCGCATGTGATATGTGGCTTTAACGACGGAAAACTGGCGAGAGAAGCACATGGTGAATAAAGATCGTAAAGCATTGGGTGACATCCTCGGGGCGGGGCGCTTAACCATAGATGCGATTGCTGGAGTCACCGACATCGCCGAAGGCCTGCACCACGCTATTCTCAGTTTTGGCGGTGTTCTTGACGGCGGTGATGCCGAACGTGAAGACGCTCAGCGCGTGGACGAGAACGCCAAACAGTTAAACAACAAGCGCACCACAGGCGTTAGCGGCTTGGTGTATCGCAGTATCCGGCACATCAATACTTGGCTTGGTATTGGCCTCGATGCCTTAATTCAGCGTTTAACCAATACTATTGCCAATAACCAAGCTTCGCCAGGACGGGCGGCGGTGGTGTCGGCGCTCAATGGCATATTAGGCGATCATCTGCAGCGCAAGGGCAACCCACTTGCGATCACCATGGCTTTTTGTCGCGATGGCAATGCCCTCAATGCCACTGAGCTTGTGGCCTTACTGGCCGAGCACAAAGAAATTGCGTTATTTGTTCACGGCCTGTGTATGAATGATCAGCAGTGGACGCGACGGGGTCACAATCATGGTGAATTGCTTGCTACCGAACTGGGCTTTACGCCCTTGTATCTGCGTTACAACACCGGTTTACACACCTCAGAAAATGGCCGCGCGCTCGCGGAGTTAATGGACATGCTCGGCGGCTGCGGCGGCCCCGACACGGCGTTTTATATTGTCGCTCACAGCATGGGCGGCTTGGTGTCGCGCAGCGCCTATCATTACGGCACCGCGCAGGGGCAGCGCTGGCCAGAACAGCTACGGAAAATCGTTTTTTTGGGTACGCCCCATCACGGCGCGGCTTTGGAGAGAGGCGGCAATTGGATTAACGTATTGCTCGACAGCAATCCCTATAGTTCACCTTTTTCGCGCTTGGCTAAAATCCGCAGCAGCGGCATCACCGATCTGCGTTATGGCAATGTGCTCGACGAGGACTGGGCTATTGGCGACCGCTTTGCAATGGCTGGCGATCAGCGGCGCGCGTTGTCTTTACCTAAATTGGTAGATTGTTATGCCATTGCGGCGACGACCTCGCTAGACACCTACCCAGTACTAAATAATATGCTCGGCGATGGCTTGGTGTCGGTGACTAGCGCACTGGGCCAGCACCGTGACTCGCGCTTTAATTTGAATTTTTATCCTGACCGGCAGTGGTTGGGGCGAGGCCTGCATCATATGGATTTGCTGAACGACGCGGGCGTTTATTCTGTGCTGAAGTCGTTTCTTGAGGTGGCCGAATCTGAATTCAGGGTCATAGAATAGCAAGCGTGATTAGCTAATGGATGGGGCTTATGGCGACGTTTCATATTGTAGAGGGTGATATTTGCACAATGGCAGTGGACGCCATTGTTAATGCCGCCAACAACAGCTTGTTAGGTGGCGGTGGCGTAGACGGGGCAATTCATCGCGCTGCCGGCCCCGAATTACTGGCCTATTGCCGCCAATTACAAGGCTGTGGAACCGGCGATGCCAAACTCAGCCCAGCATTTTTACTGCCGGCTAAGGCGGTAATTCACACCGTTGGGCCAGTTTGGCGCGGGGGCGCGCACGGCGAGGCAGCCCTACTGGCTTCTTGCTACCGGCGTTGCATTGAAGTTGCCGATGCCGAGGGTTTTCGGTCTATTGCCTTTCCGGCAATAAGCTGTGGGGTTTACGCTTATCCCAATGGCCCCGCGACTGAGATCGCGGTGGCCGCGCTGCGGCGCTGGGCGGCAAATAGCTCGGTAGAGGACATTTACTTGCTTGCCTTTAGTACTGAAATGCGCGGCCACTGGGCGGCTGCCATCGCCGCTACAGAGGCTTAAAAAGCTTGATTCGCGCTGTTTGATTTCTGCTTGGCGGCTTCGATAGCTGCGCCGAGGGTTTGCGCGGTTTGTGGTCCCATTAGGCTGGCCACCAGTTTGCCGTCGGGGCTGATGACTAAGGTGGTCGGTAGCACTTGGGGGCGCGGAATACCGAACGTAGGGGCCGGGTCGGCGCTTAAAGATGAAAACTCGATACCCATGTCGGCAATGGCGGCGGTCAGCGCGTCACCCTCTAAACCGTCGTAGTTAATACCGTAAATACGGATGTCGGCATGGTTTTTGGCAAAATCATTTAGCTCGGGAATCTCGTCGCGGCAGGGGCCGCACCATGTTGCCCAATAATTTATAAACTGCCACTGACCCTGAGCGAATTGGCCGCTATCGCCGCTAACCGTGGTGAAATCGGGTTTGCTACAGGCGCTTAAACATAAAAACAGCGTGCCAAGGAGTGTGCGAATTGAATTTGTCGTCATGGATGTACTCAATGCTGGTCCTGTCTAGGGGGCGGGCGGTGTATAATGCCCGCTGTTAAAATGTGAAATTATTACGCGGGGAGCCAATGTCCGATTACACAATTTACCACAATCCACGGTGTTCAAAGTCGAGACAAACACTGCAGCTATTGCTTGATCGTGGCATTGAGCCGCAAATTATAGCGTATTTAGACACCCCACCGTCTAAAACCGAGCTTAAAGACCTAATCGCTAAGTTGGGTGTAAAGCCCCGGGCTTTACTTCGCAAAGGCGAAGATGCCTATAAAACACTGGGTTTAGCCGATACCAGTAAAACCGATGCGCAATTGATGGCGGCAATGCTGCAAGAGCCAAAGTTAATTGAGCGGCCAATTGTAGTCAGCGGTGAGCGTGCAGTATTGGGGCGGCCACCAGAAAATGTATTGGCGTTGATTGATTAATTAGATGCAGTTGGAAATTGTAGAGGGCAGTGTTGTTGAGCAGTGAATCTTATGTATTGGTATTGTATTACAGCCGTCACGGCGCTACTGAGCGCTTGGCTCAGCAAATAGCGCGCGGAGTGGAGCAAGCGGGGGTGGAGGCGAGAATTCGCACTGTGCCCGCGGTGTCTGCGGTGTGCGAGGCGACTGCCGACGATATTCCCGACAGCGGCCATCTCTACGCGAGCGAAGACGATCTGCGCAATTGTGCGGGTTTAGTGATGGGTAGCCCCACTCGCTTTGGCAATATGGCCGCAGCACTGAAATATTTCCTCGACGGCAGCTCCAGCTTGTGGATGAGCGGCGCGCTCATTGGCAAGCCGGCGGCGGTATTTACCTCGAGCGCGAGCCTGCACGGTGGCCAAGAAACTACCTTATTGAGCATGATGCTGCCACTATTGCACCACGGCATGGTGATTGCTGGCCTGCCCTATAGTGAGGCGGCGTTAACAACTACCCAAACGGGTGGCACACCTTATGGCGCCTCGCATGTGGCGGGGCAAGACGGCCGCGCGGTGGATGACACTGAGCTAGAATTAGCGGCAGCACTGGGTCGGCGTGTGGCACTTCTAAGTAAAAAACTGCAATCCTGAGGTAGTAATGACGGCAATTGAAAAACGTGCGGCACTGGCAGCATGGGTAATGAAAATTAGTTACATCGCTTTTTTATTGAGTCTGAGCTTGGGAACATGGGTTTGGGTTCAGGAGGGCCGCCAGCCCAGCATTACTATTTGGCTAATTCGGGTGGTGCCCATATTGTTGTTTGCCTACGGGGTTTTTAAACACCAGCTGCGCAGTATTGCTTGGCTGTGTTTTGCTATTTTATTGTATTTTGCCATGGCGGTAACCGAGGCGATGTCGCCTTATGTGATCTGGTTTAACTATATTGAGTTGGCGGTGGTGGTAATGTTGTTTTGCAGTGCGACGATATTTATTCGCTGGCAGGCACAAATGCTGAAGTCTAAGCAAGTAGAGAGGGTGTCTGGCGAATGACAGCAACAAAGAAACGGGGATTTTTCTCGCGCGTGGGCGGCATTATAGAAGCGACTCGGCGCTGGACGTTTAATATAGCGTTTTTGATTTTTATTGGCCTTGTGCTAATGGCGCTGTTTAGCACCGAGCGGATTAGTGTTCCCGATGGCGGGGTGTTGATTGTGGCGCCACAAGGGGTGGTGGTTGATCAAATTACCGCCGTCGATGCCTTAACCCAGCTGAGTTCTGCAGGCTTGCCCTCAGAGACCTTGCTCAGCGATTTAGCCCAAGCCATCGACCTAGCTACCGATGACCCGCGCATCGAGGTAATGCTACTGCAACTGGATGAACTCGATCACATTGGTTTAAGCAAAACCTTGGAATTATCGGAATCCATTAATCGCTTCCGCGACAGCGGTAAAACCGTGGTCGCCACCGCCAGCCACTACAACCAAGATCAATACTTGCTGGCCAGTTTTGCCGATCAGATTTTTGTTCACAATATGGGTGGCGTAGGTCTTGAAGGCTTTTCGGTAATTCGCAATTATTTTTTAGATGCCATCAACAAGCTGAAAATTCGCTTTCATGTATTTAAAGTGGGCAGTTTCAAATCGGCAGTTGAACCGCTGCTGCGCAACGATATGTCGGGTGCAGCAAAGGTGTCTAATAAAGCGTGGTTAGATCAATTGTGGACGGTTTACCGCGACACCGTTGTGGCGCGGCGGGGAATAAGTGTTGAGCGATTTGATTACTATGTGAATCATATTGACGAGGTGATGGCCAAGGTTAAGGGCGATGCTGCCCAAGCCGCCCTCGATTATGGTTTGGTCGACGGCATTGTTAGTCGGCCAACACTTCGCGGCATGTTAGCTGAGCGAGTTGGCGAAGATAAAGAAGGCACTTATAAACATATTTTCTACCGCGATTATTTGGCGCTGAGCGATGGCCTGTACCCGCTTAAAGCGGCTGGTGTGGGTATTATTGTGGCCAGCGGCAATATTGTTGACGGCAGTCAACCCGCGGGCGCAATTGGCGGCGATAGTTTGGCTAGCCTGATTCGTGAAGCGCGAAAAGACGATGACATTAAGGCGGTGGTGCTGCGTATCGACAGTGGTGGCGGCTCGGCCTTTGCCTCTGAAGTGATTCGCGCCGAATTGGTTCAATTGCAGGAAGCGGGTAAGCCGCTGGTTGTCTCTATGGGCAGTATGGCGGCTTCTGGCGGCTATTGGATTGCCGCTGGTGCCGATGAAATTTGGGCCACCCCTGCGACGCTGACTGGTTCAATTGGGATATTTGGCGCCTTTCCCACGGTTGATGAAATGTTGACTGGGCTTGGCATTAGTACCGATGGCATTGGCACTAGTACAGTGGCTGGCAAATTGCGCCCCGATATTCCCCTTGACCCAATTCTGGCACGGGCGATTCAATCGGGTATTGAGCATGGCTATCGCCGCTTTATCAATATTGTTGCCGATGGCAGAAACAAGCTGGTTGAGCAGGTTGAGCCTATTGCCGAAGGGCGAGTGTGGAGCGGTATCGACGCTCAGCAGCTGGGGCTGGTAGATCAACTGGGTGGGCTTAAACAAGCCGTGGCCTCGGCCGCGGCGCTAGCGGGTTTACCTGATGCGAATAGCCGTGTGCTGCAACTGCCACTAAGTCCAGAAGAAGAGCTGATGCAGCTGTTGCTGGGTTCGGGTATGGTCAAGCAATTGCTACAAACCTCGTCGCCGCTGTTGAGCACGCTAAATAGTGTATTGCCGGCGTGGTCGTCAATGCTGCAATTACGCGATAGCCGCGGTGTATATGCTTATTGCATCTTGTGCGTTGCGCCCTAAAGCGCTATTAACTCACCACGGCGGCTAATGCTGCCGCTTAGCTGGCAACGGTATTTTGTGGATAGAGCTGACGCCATAATTCAAAACCGCCATCCATGCTGTAGACCTCGGTAAAATCCTTTTCGACAAAATATTGAGCGGCACTCTGGCTGCTATTACCGTGATAGCAGTAAATAATCAGTGCTTGATCTGGGTCGGCGGCTTCAATAAATTGCTGCAGACTTTGATTGTCTAAGTGGCTGGCCTGCGGGATATGGGCCGCGCCAAAAGATTGCTCGTCGCGCACATCGGCGACTTGGCAGTTGCCCGCCTCGAGCATCGCGTGGGCGTCTTGGGGAGAGATATGTTTAAACGTAGGCATAGTGTTTATCTGTTCTGTAAATAGAGGCTTATAGTAACGCGATGAGAACAAAAACTGAACGGCGTCGGCGCGGCAGCAAGTTTTCTTTGCTAGACCGCTTTAGCAGCCTGCGCGACGCCCTAAATGGATTGGGTATTTTAATTGTAGAGCAGCACAATGCCCGTATTCATTTGTTCGCGGCTATTTGTGTGGTGGCACTGGGGCTATTAACCGGTTTGAGTGGGCTAGAGTGGATTCTGGTGTTTGCCGCCATCGCACTTGTGTGGCTGGCCGAGGCCTTTAATAGCGCCTTGGAATATGTGTGCGATGCCGCCGTGCCCGAGACTCACGAGTTAGTCGGCAAAGCCAAGGACGTGGCGGCGGCGGGTGTATTAATTAGTGCAGGTTTTGCTGTAGTGGTTGGTGTTTGGGTGTTTGTGCCCGGGTTGTTGCGCTAGCTAGGCTAGCCTCAGTAATCTGCCGTCAATTTATGGCGGGATTTAGACCCAAATACGCCGCGCACATCCTCAAGGGCCATATACATACAGGGTATGAGTATTAGGGTTATCACGGTGGCGAAGATAATACCAAAGCCCAAGGATACCGCCATTGGAATGACGAACTGGGCTTGGAGACTCTCTTCGAGCAGCATGGGTAGCAAGCCAAAGAAGGTGGTCAGGGATGTTAGCAGTATGGCGCGGAAGCGCATGCAACCCGAATCGACTACGGCATCCAATAGGCGTTCACCACGGGCCAGTGCCGAGTTAATAAAGTCGACCATTATCAAACTGTCGTTGACGACGACCCCAGACAGCGCAATAACCCCAAAAAACGACATCATACTAAAGGATAAATCGAGCACAATGTGGCCGACCACGGCGCCGATTATACCAAAGGGTATAACGCCCATAATAATAAACGGCTGGGCGTAGGAGCGAAGCGGCACGGCGAGTAGTGCATATATGCCAAATAGGGCGACCACAAAGCCAATGCCTAGGCTTTTCATTAAGGTGCCCATTTCCTCACTTTCACCGCTGAACTGTACTTTAACGGCGGGGTAGAGGCTGGCAAACTGCGTTTTAATCAGATTCTCCATTATGTCGGATGTTACTTTGCTCGGGTTGGTGAACTCCTTGTCTACTTGGGACGTTACGTTAATCGAGCGTTCGCCGTCGATGCGTTTGCGCTGGCTGAAGCCCGCTTCAATTTTAATGTCGGCAACGCTGCTCAGCGGTACATAGGCTTGATCTGCGGAGCGAATATACATATTTTGCAGGTCTGAAACGGCTTCGCGCTCATTGCGGGGGTAGCGCACCATGACTTTTACTTCGTCGTTGCCGCGCTGTATGCGCTGGGCTTCGGCGCCATAAAAGGTGTCGCGTAATTGCCGGCCCAAGGACGCCGAGGTGATTCCCAATACTTCGGCGCTGGGTTTGATCTCTAAGACAATTTCATCTTGGATGGCACTAGCGCCATTGCGAATGTCGAATACACCTTTGTAATGGCTGAGCGCTGCTTCTAGTTCTTTGGCGGCGGCTTCTAGCTGGCTGTTGGAGTTGCTGCTTAATTTAAACGAAATGGCAGGCCCAGAGCTTTGGTCGGCACTGCTAACCGACATGATTTTGGCGCCAGGAATGTCGCCGATTTTGTCGCGCCAGCGGCGAGAAATTTCATTGCCATCAATATCACGCTGCTCATTTTTGGTGAGTTCCACCATAAAATTTACGGTGCGGGCAGTAGAGCTAAAGGCAACCACGTGACTGACTAGGCGCTTATTGGCGCCGGCCGGATGCTGGCTTTGGTAGTCGGTATCAATGTCGCGAAGCGCTTTGTCCATTTGTTCAAAGGCCAGCCGAGTCTGGGTTTCTGGGCTGCCTTCGATCATTTCTACATTGGCTTTAATAAATTCGCTGGGCACTTCGGGAATCAGCCCAAAGCGAATAACGCCGCCGGTGATTAAGCCCACGGTGATAATGAGTAAGGCAAGAAAGCTAGCGCCAGTAATATAGCGTTTGGCGATGGCGCGGTGGATAAAAGGCCGATATTGATTTTCAACAAAGGCGGTGAGCATTTTGTTGGAAAAGCGCGGTATGCGGTCGAGCTGTTGCCAGATGCCACCCGTGCTCGGTTTGCTGTGGGCGAGGTGAGCCGGCAGTATCCATTTAGACTCAATTAAAGAAAAACACAGGCACAATATAACCACCCAGCCCACCGACTCGGGAAAGGGCGAAAATACACCCTCGGTAAATAAGGTGGGTGAAAATGCCATGATAGTGGTGAGCACGCCGAAGGTGGCGGGGGTGGCAACGCGCAGGGCGCCGGTTATCACGGTTTCTATCGAGTGGCCTTTGCTCTGGGCTTCGGCGTAGGCACTTTCGCCGATAATAATGGCGTCATCCACCACAATCCCTAATACCAAAATAAAGCCAAATAGACTTAGCATATTTAGGCTAATGCCCACAACCGGCATCATCGCAAAGGTGCCTAAAAAGCAAATAGGTAGGCCTACCATTACCCAAAAGGCGAGTTTTACATCGAGAAAAAGCCCCAGCACAATAAACACCAGCAGGGCGCCCATACCGAGGTTCTTTAGCATCATGTCCATACGGCCTTCAAGATAGAAGGTGATGTCGGCCCAGTTAGTGATGCTAACGCCGTCGGGGAGGGTTTCGCGCTTGTTGACGACGTATTCTTTAGCGGCGTCGGCAACGGTAATGATATCTTGCTTACCTACCGCAAAGACCTGCAGGCCAACACTGGCCTGACTGTCGAAAAACGAGAAGCCGTCTTGCTCTACAAAACCGTCGCGGATAGTGGCAATGTCGCCGAGGGTAAGGCGAGTGCCGTCGGGGTTGGTGATTAATACTAGGCGTTCAAATTCGTGCTGGTGGCGGGCTTGGCCCCGAGTGCGCAGCATAATGTCGCCATTGCTGGTTTTAATCGAACCGCCAGGAAGATCGAGGGAGGAGCGGCGGATTGATTCGGCGACGTCGCTGAGACTGAGCCCGTATTGGAGTAGGGTGTGTTCGGGAATTTCAATGCTGATTTCAAAGTCGCGGGCGCCATTAATTTGAACAAAGGCAATATCGTCGTTGAGCATTAATTCTTGTTTAACTTGTTCTGCCAATTCCTTTAGGCCGCGCTCATCAATATTGCCGTAGAGCTGAATATTTACGGCGTGGTTATTAAAATCGACACGTTTAATAATGGGCCGTTCGGCCTGCTCGGGAAAGCTGACAATGCCGTCGACTGCACTTTTTATTTCGTCCATTACCGCCAAAGTATCGTAGCCGTCGAATATCTCAACGGTAAAGGTCGCCGCGGATTCGTCGGCGGTAGACTCGATGCTTTCAATGGATTCAATGTCTTTTAGCGCTTCCTCTATTTTGAGAACAACGCCTTTCTCTACTTCATCTGGGGTCGCGCCGGGGTAGGGCACAATGATGCTGACAAGATTTAATTCAAAATCGGGTTGGAGAGTGCGCTGAATGCTTAAGGCAGAACCTATACCAATGCCGATAATTATAATCATCAGTAAATTGGCTGCCACGGAGTTGCGGGCAAACCAAGGAATGGTGCCTTTGTGAGTGTCGAATTCTGGAATTAAACTCATAGCGGCGCGCGCCCTTCGTGAAGAACGGCAATACTATTGTGCGTGGCGGCGGGTTTAATTAGGGTGCTGGTTTTACTTTGGTGATTGATTTTAACCTTGGTGCCTGCAACGGCATTGGGGATGGTAGACAGGCAAATTACATCACCGTCGTTGAGGCCTTCGTATACATAGACCAGCGAGCCCTCGGTGCGCAGGGTTTTAACATTGCGATTGCTTAGTTTTTGCTCGCTGTCGAGCACCCATACTTTATTGCCGGTGCGTAAAATATAGCGGGGTATGGCAATGAGTTGATCGATTTGCTTGCCGCTGATTTCGGCTTTAACAAAGCTGCCCATCATCAAGGTGTCACCCTCGCTGTCGAGGCGGTAGGGGTCGCTAATTTCGGCAACGGCAAATAGTACGCGGCTGCGCTCATCCAGTACGCCTTCGGTACGCACGATCTTGCCCTGCCATTGCTGGCCTAAATCATTTTCGATGCTCACCAAAGGCGCGGCATCGGGTTGACTGCCGCTGGGCAGGTCTAGGTATCGAAGTCGGTCTGCGGGAATTGGCAGGCGAATTTCGGCGCGATCAATTGCAAAGACTTGGCCGAGCTGGCTGCCGGTGGTGACGTATTGGCCAAGATTAACAGTGCGGCTTTTTATCATGCCGCGGTAGGGCGCTCTAATTTCGGTGCGGCTCAAATTGTTTTGGGCAAAGCTGACGTCAGCGAGGGCAGCTTGTAGTTTTGCGTAGGCCTCTTTTAACTGGGGTTTGCGCAGGGCGAGGCTTAAAGCATCTTTAGTTGCCTGTTTGCGCGGGTACTTTTTAAGGTCGGCGCGGGCGGCGGCGGCCAGGCCCTTTTCGCGAAGAAAGTTGCTTTCTGCGCTGGCGAGATTGGCTTCGGCGCGTTTTAAGTCTACTTGGTAGTTGCGGTCATCAATAGCGAGTAACAGCGTATTTTCTTCAACTAAACCGCCGCTTTCAAATTGTGGGGCAACCGTTACAACTTTGCCAGAAACCTCTGCTACCAAGGTGGTTTGGGTGCGAGGCAGGACATTACCTTGGGAATTTACCGCAATAGACAGGGTTTGCTTTTCGGCAATGGCAACGTCAACTATCAGCTCTGGGGGCACGATGGTGATGGTTTCTGCGGGGGGCTTCATTGCGTAAAAGGCGCCGGCAATAATCGTGGCAAGGATAAGGATGATCGCCACGATGACGGCTTGATTAGACTGTTTCAACACTCGAATGGTCTCTGTGGGGCGTAAAAGTATTCGTCATGGTGGTTGACGCAAATGCGCTTACTTGGCAGCCAAGTAATGTAAATAGCCCGCCAAGTAACATTGTGCCCGCATTGTATCGTTATAGCGAAGGCAATGGTGTGACAACTTGTTAATCCGTACGGATCCAGTTCTCGCCGGTATCGGCTTCGCGCGGGAGCGGAATACTGGGCTTCCATTCCAGCCAGCTCGGTTCGGCACTTTGGAAAAGCGGGAACACTTTGCCTGAACTGACTTGCGGTGCCAAGGGGGTGGCGTCGGGTGTGGCAAACGCAATACCGCCTTCAAGTAGCGACTCAATCGACTTGCTGCGGATGGTGGCGCCGCTAAATAAGCCGAATTTTACGGCGATACCGCTAGAGTTCCAAAACACCGATGTTTCTCGGACTAAACCGGCATAACGCGCTTCGATATTGATGTGTATCAGGGTTTGGCTGGCGTCCTCGGCAAGCTCGTAACCAAAAACCTCACCTACCGGAATGTCGCGGTAAAAGACTTTAACACCCTCTTTGATCGAGCCACGCTGGGGCGCGGTTACAATCAAATTGAGGCCGCTACTGGGCTTGCTCAGTGGCGGTGGCTTGTCCAGCGCAGCGAATTTGGTTTGCGGTGTGCCGTAGCCGGGGCGAACACTTATATAGCTGCCGGTGACAAGGGTTTCTAAATTGCGGGTGCCGATCAGCCCAATTTGGGGTTTAACCACCCAAAATTGACTGCCGGTGCGCGCCAGTGCCTTGGCCGAGGGCGCAAGGCGGGCACTTACTTTGACCCCCTCCATATTGGTGTCGAGTTCAACGGCAATGACCTCGCCAATTTTAATACCTTGGTATTTTATTTCGGTGCCTTTGTTAATGCTGCTGCCGCTATTGAAGTATAAGAAAATATCGCGGCCTTTATCGGCAAAGGTGCTCTGATAGTCTGGGTGCAAAGTGTAGCGCAGTCCCTCCCATGCCAATTGCGGCTTTTTGACCTCAGGGGTGTGAAAGGCAATACCGCCTGCGACAATGGTGGCGAGTGAATCGGCCTGGATATCTAAGCCACTGAGGCCACCGCTAATGCTAATGCCACTGGCGTTCCAAAACTGTGATTCGCGATGCACCAGTTTGGCGTAGCGCTGATGAATGAATACGCCAATATTGACCCCGTCGGCATCGAGATCCACGCTTTCAACTTGGCCAACGGCGATTTTACGATAGTAAATTTTACTGCCGATGCTCACCGAGCTGAGTTCATCACTTCGCAGTTTAAGGCGCAGGCCAGGTTGCTGAATTCGGCTGTCTGGGGCTTTGCTTAAGGCGGAGTAGCGTTTGGCGATGGTGCCGCCTTTGCCGGTAACTTGCATTGCAATGTAGGGGCCGCCAATTAGCGCGTCTAGGCCGCTAACGCCACTGCTGGAAACTTCTGGTTTAACCAGCCAAAACTCGGTATTGGCATTGAGATATTGGTGGTGGGGGGCGCTGATGGCGATATTAACAAGGGCGCCAAGATTGGGGTTGTTGTCGATAAAACTCAGGGATTCCACTTTGCCAATGTCCATGCCCAGCAAGCGTACATTACTGCCAACATTAAGGCCCTCGGCGCTGCGAAAATACACTTCCACAAACTTGCTGCCCTTGGCGCGCTCTTTACTGGTGAACAGCGGGAAACGGCTCTTGTCGTCGACGGGGTCGGCGCTGCTGTTTGGCGTCTCAAAGGCGATGCCGCCGGCAAGAATGCTGGCAAAGGAGCCAGCGTCAATGTCTATGCCCTGTAGCCCAGCATTGACCTTGAGGCCGCTCTGCTGCCAAAACTGCGAACTGCTGTTCACCAAGTGTTGGTATTGGGGGTCGATACGAAGATTAACCTCTATACCGGTTTTGCTGAGTTGGTAGCTCTCAATGTCGCCGACGTCAATTTGTTGATACAAAATGGGCGCCCCTACCGACAGGGAGCCGAGGCTGTCGGCATCTAAACTTAGGCGCAGGCCAGGTAAATTACTGTCTTGCGGTGGGGGTTCAATGAGTGCAGTAAAGCGCTCGGCGGCTTTGCCGTCGCCGGGTTTGAAGCTAATGTAATTGCCCGCCACTAAGGTGTCTAAGCCCGATACACCAGACAGCGAAATTTGTGGCTTCACCAACCAGAAATGGGTGTTTTTACGAATCAGTGGCGCTATTTGTTGGCTGAGTTCAATGGTGGCCGTTACGCCTTCTAGGTCGTCATCGAGCTGTAGACTTTTAACGTGACCAACATTAATACCTTGGTAAATAACTGGGGTTTTGCCCACGCTGATACCGCTGCCATTGTTGAAGGCAACGGTAATGCTTAAACCGGTGTCATTGACGTTTTTGTAAAGCAGCCAGCCAGCAACCACCAGGGCAATAATGGGGAGTAGCCAGATGGCAGACAAGCCCCGCTTTGGCGCGGAGATGGCGGGCTTGATGGTGTTTTCAATCATTGTCCAAATCCCATAGTAAACGCGGGTCAAAGCTATTGGCGGCAAACAGGGTGAGTACCACCACGGCGGCAAAGGCGGTGGCGGCGGGGCCACTCTCCACCGTGGCGATATTGCCGAGGTGGACCAAGGTGACCAGAATGGAAATCATAAATAAATCCAACATCGACCAGCGGCCGATAAAGTGAATAAAACGATATAGCACCGTGCACTGCTGCTTACTCAGTGGTAGGCGCAGTTGCACCACTAAAATTAAAATAACAATAATTAGTAGTTTGATTACCGGCACCGCGATACTCGCAATAAAGACTATCGCCGCAATTGCTTGCAGGTCTGCCTGCCACAATTTTACAACCCCAGACATAATGGTGTCTGGGTCACCTTTGCCAAAGCTGATGACCGTGAGTATTGGCAGTATATTGGCGGGAATCATTAAAAAAGTCGCAGCTAAAGTATAGGCCCAGCTGCGTTGCAAGCTGTGAATACGCCGAAAGCTCAACGGCGCACTGCAGCGCGGGCAATGCTGGGCGTGGCCATTACCGGAGGCTGCTAAGCGGCTGAGTTTTCCACATTCTAGGCAGCGGGCAATGCCGCGTTGTTGAGCAGTTACTGTCATTGGGGTTTACCTTGTTCCCAGTATTGCCAAGCCTGTTCTTCATGGAAATATTGGCTGCACAAAATAACGCATAAGAGCAGGCCAACAAGGCAATAGGTGCCGCTGGCAACGCTGACCTCGCCGGGGTCCATCATTTTGACATAGGCAACAATGATGCCCATGGCGTAGACCTCTAGCATACTCCAGCTCTGCATCCACACCTTGGCTTTGAGCCACATTGGGTAGTGGCGAGGGTGGACGTTGAGACGTTGCGCAAGGCCAATCATGGCGGTTAACAGTAAATGCATGAGCGGCGCGAGCAAGGAACATAAAAAAATTAAAATGGCGAGCAATGGCTCGTCTTCGCGCCACAGCCGCCACACCCCGCCAATGAGGGAGTTGCTGCCCAGCTGGCCAACCATATCGAGTTTTAATATGGGCAGGCTAACGGCGGGAATAAAAATGAGAAGGCCGCTTACTGCGCTGGCAAGGTCGATGTCGGCGGTGGCGCCGCTGGCGGCCCAGAGCTGCGCCGCACAGCGAGGGCAGTGGCCTTGCTGGCGGTGATCGCTGCTATCGGTGTGCAGCAATAAGTCGCAATCTGGGCAGGCGGTCAGGTCTTTGGGGATTTGGCTGGCGGCAGTCATAACGGATTTATTGCAATGGCGCAAAAAGATAGGCGCAGCGACTGAGTAGCCGGCGGCCGAGTGACCATTTAGCGGCGTCGCGGGGGAGCAGTTGTACGCATTGCTGAAAATCAGTGTTAAGCATGGCTTCCATTTGCTGTGCTAGTTTGCGGTCGTGATTGATCACGCAGATTTCAAAATTGAGGCGAAACGAGCGATTGTCGAGATTGGCGGTGCCCACTACGCTGATGTCATCATCTACCAGCATGACTTTCTCATGCAAGAAACCGTCTTGGTAGTAATAAAACTGCACGCCTCTGTCGAGGGTCTCCTTAATTGCGGTATAAGAAGACAGCTGGATCATGATCTTATCGGGTTTGGCCGGTAGCATTATGCGCACGTCAATCCCGCGCATGGCGGCTAATTGCAGGGCGTGAATGACAGGCGCATCGGGTACAAAGTAGGGGCTAACAATCCACAGCCGGGTTCGGGCTTGATTAATCATGTTGAGAAAATACAGCGCGCAGCTGTCGGTATTGTCTGCTGGGCCTGTTGCCAGCACAAGTGTGTTGATATTGGCGCTTGGCGCTGCGCGAATTTGCCAATTAAGTTCAGGTAGCGACCCGGTGGCCCACAGCCAGTCTTCGGCAAAGGCCAGTTGTACTGCTTGTACCGCGGGGCCAACGAGGGTCAGCCCAGTATCTCGCCAAGGCGTTAATACAGGGTGCATATCGCGGTATTCATCGCCAATATTCATGCCGCCAATGAGGCAGTAATCGCCATCACAAATCACGATTTTGCGATGATTGCGAAAGTTTAACTGCAGGCGATTACCAAAGCCTTTGGTGCTGTTAAATGGGCGGATATCGACGCCGCCATTGCGCAGTTTGCGCAAATAGCTACCCGGTAGCTGAATGCTGCCAATTTCATCGTAAATACCGTAAACCGCCACGCCATCACGTACTTTTTGCAGCAGTAATTCGGCAAGTTCGCGGCCGATGCCATCGTCGCGAATAATATAAAACTCCAGTAATACATAATGCTTGGCGGCGGCTATACGGCTTAACATTTCACTGAATGCATGCTTGCCATTGATGAGTAAGCGACACTCATTAGCATGGCTAAAGGGCAGGGTGGCGAGTTGCCCTAAGGCAATCAAGCGCGGGTCATCACTACTAGTTTTGGTGCTGTAGCTGCTAAGCCTCGCCGAGAGTTCTCCTGCAATGTGGTCGATTTCGCTGTGTTTGCTGGATTGAGCAAGCGCGTAGCCACGAAATTTACGGCGCCCAAAAATCCAGTAAAGGGGCACAAACACCCACGGCAGGCCGATTAGCACAATGGCCCATGCCACCGCGCCTTGGGCGGTGCGAGATTTGAGTATGGCTTCTAATGCAGACAGTAGGCCAAGTGCAAAAAAAGTGGCGGCAAACAGTGCGGTGATGGCCGCAAGATTAGTGCTTAGCCAAGACGAAAGAGCAGTGAACGTGTCGGCTTGCATAGGTTTGTTGGCGTCCTTATCGTGATCGGTGTTGCTGCTATTGAGCGTGTCGTATTGCTTAGTGTAGCTGTATTTATGCGCTGAGACTCCAGCAGATAGTAGACACTAGCGGCATTAGAAAGTGCAGGTTTAGGGATGGCCGCTCGGCGGGCATAGTTAAGGGCTTTCGTTGCGCCCCGCAGTGCTTTTTATTTCGACATAAAAAAGGGGAGCTGCGTGCAAGGCAGGTTTACCGTAAAGCGCGCAAAGTCCGTCGCTAATGCTATTTAGTTATGAAAACATCATGAGATAAGCATGATTAGTCTACGCGTAGGCAGCGGAAGTAAGCTTATTTGTGCTATAACTAGCGCAGTTAGTCGTAGTTTAGCTATTAGGAAAACTACGTAAATCTAATAATTTTGAGATTATCGCGGAGTTGGTCAATGGATTTGACGCATGGTAGTGTGCTATTGGGTGATAGAGAACTGTTAGCCGATGTGCCCATGTACATAAACACCGGTGGCAATTACGTGCGCTGGGGTGGCTGTTTGCACCTGAATAAACAGATCAGCGAGTTACTCAATGGCAGCGATTATAGTATTCGCCTTCGCGACGGACGGCTGGGTGATATTCGGATCCGTAAGGTGGTGAATACCAATGGTGCACTGCACGTAGAAATCTTATTTGAGGGTTTGGGTGAGCTTGCTGGGAGTCAGCAGAATAGCGCCTGATATGATAGCCCCGTCTTTTATTTCGCATCTGATCCCTCGCCTGTTTTAGCCACTTTAATTGTATCGTCTTCGCGTCAGGCCAGTTTTCTGGCCCACAGAGTGCGCGTTGGTGTTTTGGTGGTTTGGCAAAAGCTAAATGCTCGCGCAGTAGCGTTAATTGGGTGATAGTGCACGCCTTGTTATTTTGTTTTGGCGGTATCCATATTGTGTACAAAGGTGAGCGTTTTAATAGCTATTCGCACTTGCTGGGAAGCGCGGCCGCCATCGTTGGCACTCTCGTATTGCTTTGGCCCGCTATTCAGGCTGACGAGGGGTGGAAGATACTGGCGTTCTCGGTTTATGGCGTATCGCTAATTGCCCTCTATGGGTTTTCAACCCTGTATCACAGCACTTGCGGGCCCCGCAAGGCGCTGTTTCGTCAGCTCGATCATTTAGCAATTTATATGCTTATTGCGGGTACTTACACTCCCTTTTTGATTATTACGCTGCGCGAGACCGGCGGCTGGTGGATGTTTGCGCTGATATGGTCGCTGGCAGCGGTGGGTATGATTTTAGAGGGCATTCCCAAAGCCAGTCGTCGCTTGTGGTCGATAGCGGTGTATCTCTTGATGGGCTGGCTAGCTCTGTTCTTAATTAAGCCACTGGCGGCGGTGCTGCCCGCGGCAGGCTTTAATTTGCTTTTGGCGGGGGGCATCGCCTATACCGCCGGTATTGTTTTTTATGTATTTGACAAAAAAGTGGTGCATTTTCACGGCATTTGGCACCTCTTTGTTTTAGCGGGGAGCGTTTGCCATTACGGCAGTATTTATTATTATGTCGCCTAATTTTTGCGCTTATAGGGCTGAATATGTTGGGTTTTAAGTTGTTGGCCGTATTTGGGTTTGCAAATATATTGGCTGTTGTTGTGGCAATTGTGCAGCCAATTGAGATCAGTAATCATCTTTATGCTTGGTCGGACGCGGCAGTATTACTCGTTCTACAGGCGGTGGTGAGTTTGGCAATGATTTACGCCGCGGTGCAAAAAATGCAGCGGGCTGAAATAGCGATTAAAGCCTTGCCTGCCGCGCTAGTAGCTTATGTGCTGTGGGCTTGTATGGTTTGGCGTTGGCTGGGCCAGTAGTGAGCGTAGCCGCTTAAATAAGAGAGAATTAAATGCTGTTGTATGACATTAGCCCGCGATTTTGCGAAACCGATGCCATGGGGCATATTAATAATACCGTACTGCCAATGTGGTTTGAGGCTGCGCGGGGCGCAATATTCGAATTGTTTAATCCGGGCCAAGACTTAAGTAAGTGGAATTTGATTTTGCGCAAAATAGATGTCGACTACTTGGCGCAAACCTCCTATGAGCACCCAGCTCAAGTGCGGACTCGCATTGGCCATGTCGGTAGCTCCTCATTTGTGGTTGAACACGAACTTTGGCAGGAGGGGGAATTGACAGTAAGGGGCTCAGCCGTCATGATTTTCTACGACTATGGTGCTCAGCAAAAGCGCACTATTCCACCGGAAATTAGGGCGGAACTACAAAAGCTGGGCTAATATTTCACCGTCGCGATTAGCCTATCTCTCGCACTAATGCCAAAAAAGGCCAAAGGTTTCAGGGCAATTGTTGTCTCTTGCCGGTATAATGCCGCCTCAACGCCATTGGCTGCGTTCGGCCGAGTGGGGTCAAATGTTGCGGCGACTCTTGATTCCTACGGTAGCGATTATGCCCTCAGATACACCCGCGGCAGCGGATACTCTTACTTTTGATGATTTAGGCCTTGCGCCTCTTATACTGGCTGCGGTTAAAGCAGTTGGTTACGAAATACCCTCGCCAATTCAGGCGGCGACCATCCCCCTTATTCTTGCCGGCAGAGACGTTGTTGGCCAAGCGCAAACTGGTACTGGCAAAACGGCAGCTTTTGCTCTGCCGCTGCTCTCGCGTTTAGATGTAAACAGCCGACGCACCCAAGCACTTATTTTGGCACCAACCCGCGAATTGGCGATTCAGGTGGCTGAAGCGCTGCAAAGCTACGCTTCGCATTTACCTGGCTTTAATGTACTACCCATTTACGGCGGCCAGGATTACCGTGGTCAACTGGCGGCGCTGAAACGCGGCGTACAGGTTGTTGTTGGCACCCCAGGTCGCGTTATGGACCACATGCGCCGCGGCACCCTGAAACTGGATGATTTAACCCATTTGGTTTTGGACGAAGCCGACGAAATGCTGCGCATGGGCTTTATAGACGATGTGGAATGGGTTATGGCACAAATGCCCGCAAAACGGCAAATTGCGCTGTTTTCGGCGACCATGCCGCCGGCGATTCGCCGCATTGCAACCACGTATTTGAATAATCCTGAACAGGTTACTATTCAGACCAAAACCTCAACGGCGATTACAATTCGTCAGCGCTATTGGATGGCGCGTGGTTTGAATAAACTGGATGCGCTAACCCGTATCCTAGAAGCCGAACCCTTTGACGGCATGATTATTTTTGTGCGTACCAAATTGGTTACCACCGAACTGGCTGAAAAGCTTCAGGCGCGTGGCTACGCCGCCGCTGCCCTGAATGGCGATATAGCCCAGGCCCAGCGTGAGCGCACCGTAGAGCAGCTTAAAAATGGCCGCTTAGACATTGTTATTGCCACCGACGTCGCCGCGCGCGGCCTCGACGTTGAGCGTATTAGCCATGTTATAAACTACGATATTCCCCACGACACCGAAGCCTATGTACACCGTATTGGTCGTACTGGCCGCGCGGGTCGTAGCGGTGATGCTATTTTGTTTGTGGCACCCCGTGAAAAACGCATGTTGCAGGCTATTGAACGCGCAACACGGCAGTCTATTGAAGAAATGGGCTTGCCTACTGCTGAAAACATTAATGCACTGCGGGTTGACCGCTTTATGCAAAAGATCACCGATACCCTCGCCGGTACCGATCTGAGCTTTTTCCGTAAAATGCTGCAAGAATATGTTACTAAGCACGACGTCTCTGAAATAGACGTTGCAGCGGCCTTAGCCAGCCAGTTACAGGGCGACAAACCGCTGTTGGTAAAAGATGCGCCGAAATTAATGACCGAAGGTCGGGTGCCTCCGAGCCGCGACAAGCCGGGCGGCGCCTCGCGCGGGCCAGAAACCGGCATGCAGCGCTACCGCTTGGAAGTGGGACGTCAGCACGGTGTTAGTGCCGGCAATATTGTTGGCGCCATCGCCAATGAAGCCAATATCGACAGCGCCAACATTGGCCGTATCTCGATTTACCCCGAGTTTACTACCGTAGATCTGCCTGCAGAGTTGCCTGAGGATGTACTCCAGTGCTTGCGTACTACGCGGGTTGCTGGTCAGCCGCTGAGTATTTCTGTGCACGAAGGCGGCGATATGCCGATTGATGATCGCGAGCGTCCTCGTAAGCCACGGAGCAAGTCCAGTGGTGATAAGGCGGGCCGCAAGCCTGTTAAGGCTAAGCCGAGAGTCTCTAACGCAGCAAAGCCGAGCGGCACCAAGCCCAGCTCAGCTAAGCCCACAATTACCGGCAGCAGAGAAAAGCGCGGTAAGGTGTAAGCTTTAACAGTAATAATTTAGACTCTCTGGCTTTGAACGTTCTGTGAGCGGCCAGAGAGTCTAAATCGTGGTTTTTCAAGTCTTTTTAAGCTTCCTCTATCTTGGTTGTATCAGCTTTGGCGGCCCCGCGGCCCATATAGGCTATTTTCGGCGCGTGTTTGTTGAGCAGAAAGCTTGGCTCAGTGAACAGGATTTTGCCGCGCACCTTGCCCTTAGTCAGTTTCTTCCCGGCCCGTCCTCCAGTCAGCTCGGCTTTGCCATTGGCTGTCAGCGCGGTGGCGCCCTTGGTGGTGTTGCCGCGTTTCTTGGTTTTACCTTACCCTCGTTCCTGCTAATGCTTGGCCTGGCGGTGTGGCAGACCAATTTAAGCCACGGCAGTTGGCAGTATGGCTTGGTTAGCGGTTTAAAGTTGTTGGCCTTGGTGGTGGTGGCCGACGCGGTGTGGGGTATGGCTCGCCAGTTCTGTCGGCAGCCAAGCACCATCGTGATCAGTATTGTGAGCGGCGCTATATTGTTGTTGGCAATGACGCCGCTGCGCCAGTTCGCCCTGCTGCTTGGCGCAGCGCTGTGGATGGCGTGGCGGGCGGCGCCGGCTGAAGTTGCCGGAAAAATAAAACTGAGCCAAGCGGCAATGGTTTGTTTAGCCAGTTTTACGGGCTTATTACTGCTTAGCTTGGTTTATCCCAACACTGTGTTTGGCATTTTTTATCGGGCGGGGAGTTTTGTGTTTGGCGGCGGCCATGTGGTGCTGCCCTTATTGGAATCGTTTATAGGCGATGGCCTAAGCAAAGACCGCTTTTTATTGGGTTATGCGGCGGCGCAGGCGGTGCCAGGACCGATGTTTTCTTTTAGTAGTTACCTGGGTGCAGCCTTGCGGCCAGAAACGGCCTTGCTTGGCGCGGGCCTAGCTACTGTGGCGGTGTTCCTGCCTGGGTTTTTGTTGGTGGGTGGTTTTAATGGCCTGTGGCAGCAATTAGCTCAGCATGGCCGCGTAGTGGCCGCTATTGCTGGGGTCAATGCAGTGGCGGTTGGTATGTTGGCGGCGGCTTGGGTCAACCCGGTGCTGAGCAATGCACCCCACGACATCCTCTCATTGGCGCTGGCGCTCCTGGGTTTTATTGGCCTGCGCAGTCAGCGACTGCCTATTTATTGGCTTATTCCCGCATTTACAGTGTACGGCTGGCTGCTTCTGTAAGTTATATCGCCCATATGAACCGCCGGCTTTTTGGGCGATTGGTTAAAACCACTGCATCAAACAGACCGCCAATATTAAACCCAAGGTGGGAATTGCAATGGTTAGCGCGGCAATAGGCCAGTACGCGCTTTTATGGGTTTCGCCGCAAATGGCGCGCACGGTGGTGACGATATAGCCATTGTGGGGCAGTGAATCGAGGGCACCAGAGGCAATAGACGAAATCCGGTGCAAGTGGTCGGGGTTCACCCCTAAATCGGTGTAGTGGGGCGCGAGTACCGGCAGGGCGATGGACAAGCCGCCAGACGCGGAGCCAGTTAAACCGGCAATAGTAGTCACCGCCAGCGCAGCGCCAATTAATTCATTACCGGGAATCGCGGTCATCGCTTCGATGGCCACAGCGAAGGCCGGCGACGCTTTCGCGACGGTGCCAAACCCCACCACGGCAGCGGTATTGCCGATCGCAATTAGCGCGCCGGTGGTGCCCTCGTTAATCGCTTTATTAATATTGTGAAAATGCCGAAAATTTAACAGACTCAGGCTAATACAGCCGCCTAATAGCGCTAGGATGAGCGCGTATTGCTGAAATTGTTCGTGGCAAAAATACGAAATGCTGAGTACCACCAGCAGTGGTACCAAGCCACTAATCGGATTGGGGTAATCCCGCTCTGGAATAGCGGGGTCGGTGGCGCGGTGTTCAAAGCGCTCGCCGTTGGCGACAGCTTTGCGCACCATGCGATTGATCCAGAAAAAGCCCAGTACGGCCATAAATATGGCTACCGTGAAACTGATTTCCCACGCCGCATAAGGGCTGGTGTGCAGAAATTTAACCGGTATCCAGTTTTGAATTTCTGGCGAGCCCGCGGTGGTCATGGTGAAGGTCACTGAGCCGAAGGCCAGCGCGCCTGGAATAAAGCGTCTTGGTAGATTGGCGTCTTTAAACAGGCCCAAGGCCATGGGGTAAACCGAGAACGCCACAATAAATACGCTAACACCGCCGTAGGTTAGTACCGCGCAGGCGAGAATAACGGCGGCCACCGCGTGTTTAACGCCGATTTTACTAATAATCCAGCGGGCTAGACTGTCGGCGGTGCCGGTGTCTTCCATGAACTTGCCAAACAAGCTGCCGAGTAAAAACATCAGAAACCATGCACTGATAAAGCTGGCAAAGCCGTTCATATAAGTAGTGACAAAGGCGACGGAATCGGTGTTGGGGAAAATCGGAATACCGCCGCTGATGCCCACAACTAGGGCGCACAGCGGCGCGGCAATAAATAGGTTCCAGCCCCGTAAGGCCAGTGTGGTGAGTAATAACAGGCCGCCGATTAAGCCGATCATACTAACCATTGCATGCTCCAAATCTGTATTTGTGTTGTGGTAGTTAAGGGGGTGGCCTAATGCTAACCGAGTAAGGCGTTGGCGTGCTAATAAAAAACGCCGTAATTTTAGGGTGTTGGTGGTTTTGCCTGCTCTGCCCTGAGCGAGGTAGCCACAGCTTACATCAATAGGCCCGTCGCTAGGGTGACCCCCAGTTGTCATAACCTTTTGTTAAAACAGCACAGTTTATTTTATACAGGGCTGCCAGATGTTCATACCTCGCTTATTGATAACTGTATTTTTACTACTTTGGATAAGCGCCTGCGGGACGCTGCCAAGTGACACTACAAATAGTCTTTCTGCGTCTCCACCGTACATGGGGCAAGAAACCGAGATAATTGCTTTTGGCTCCTGCCTGCGCCAGTGGGCAGAGCAGCCAGTGTGGCAGGGGGTGAACAGTGTAAACCCTAAGGCGTTTATTTTTACCGGCGACAATGTTTATAGCGATGTGGGGCCTTATCTTCAGCAGCCACTGCCAGCGCGAATACAACAAGCGTATAAGGATTTAGCCTTTAGTCCTGAGTTTAATGCATTTTTACAGAACATCGAGCAACAGAACGGCGGGATTTATGCCAGCTGGGATGATCACGATTACGGCAGTAATGATGGTGGTGCTGAGTTTGCTTATAGGGCTGAGGCTAAACAATATTTTGCCGACTTCTTTCAGCTCGATCCCGCGGCGATTGGTTCGTCACCTGAACTTGGGATCTACCACAGTAATTATTTTACGGTGTCGGGGTTGCGGGTTCAGCTGTTGGTGTTGGATACCCGCAGCTACCGCAGCCCAATTAAGCGCAGTGTAAATGCCAGCGCCTGTACGCCCACGGGTATTGTTGCCAACCGTGACCCTGAGGCCACCGTGTTGGGTGCGGCTCAGTGGGCTTGGCTGGCGAATGAATTACAGCAGCCGGCAGATATACGTTTGCTGGTGTCGAGTATTCAGGTTTTAGCGACTGAGCACTGCTTTGAAAAATGGCAGAATTTTCCCCAAGAGCGACAGCGTTTATTTAACGTGCTAAAGGGCAGTCAGGCCAATGGTCTGATTTTGTTGAGTGGTGACCGCCATCTAGCCGAAATTGCCAAGGCCGATATTGGTCTGCCTTACCCACTTTACGAGGTAACGAGCAGTGGCCTTAATTCGGCGGTGGGGTTGAATAGCCCCGCAGCGAATGAAAAAAATACGTTGCGCTTATCGGCTAAGCCAATTCTTGTTAATAATTTTGGCAGCATTGAAATTCGCCGCAATGGCCAGCACATTGAATTGGCCTTGCAGATTCGCGATGTGAATGGTCAAGTATTACAGGAAACGCTCTTAGACTTACGCAGTTTGCGCTAATACGAATGTGGAGAAGAGAATGCGATAGGAGGATGATATTGCTCCTATCGCATCGTGTTGACGAAACTTAAACGTGAATACCCTTGAGTACCGCAGCCAGTGCCATTTGCTCAGTTGATACCTCGGGGCTGGCGGCATCGCCTTCACCTTTGGCGGCAGATGAGTCTGGGAAGGTGCGAAATACCGTGTTCATGGTGATTTCCACTGCCTTGGGCATGATGGCGTTGAGCACCTGTGCGGTGATTCCCAGCCCCGTCGCAATACGCTTAGGACGGCGAATAATCGCGTCGCAAATCATATCGGCGGCTTCTTCTGGCGATAAGGTTGGCACCGAATTATAGATTGAGGTTGGCCCAATCATCGGTGTTCTTACCAGCGGCATATTTATGGTGGTAAAGGCAATATTGCGGTCCGAGAACTCGGCGGCAGCACTGCGTGAGAAGGCGTCCAACGCCGATTTAGAGGCCGCGTAAGCCGAGAAGCGTGGCGATGTGCCAACGATTACGGCGATTGACGAAATATTAATAACGTGACCGGCTCTGCGCTCCAGCATTGACGGTGCCAAGCCCATAATCAGGCGGATAGCGCCAAAGTAATTGAGCTGCATGGTGCGCTCAAAGTCGTGGAAGCGGTCGAAGGTTAGCTCTAGTGAGCGGCGGATCGAGCGACCGGCATTGTTAACAAGCACATCTACCTGGCCGTGATTCTCGAGCAAAGTGGCCACGAGTTTATCGCAGGAACTTAAATCCGATACGTCGCAGCTGTAAGCAAAGCTGGTGCCGCCTTTCTCATCAATTTCTTTCTGAGTTTCTTCGAGCTTTTCTAGCGAGCGGGCAACCAAGATGACTTTGGCACCTGCCGCGGCTAATTTCAGTGAGGCTGCTTTGCCGATACCGGACGAGGCGCCAGTAATAACAATAACTTTGTCTTTGACATTGCCTCGCAGTGAGCGGTCTTTAAATAGGTCTGGGTCGAGATTGCGCTCCCAGTAATCCCATATTTTGGCGGCGTAATCTTCCAGTGCTGGTGGCTCAATGCCGCTACCTTTGAGTGCTTTAAGGGTGTCGCGGGCTTCGAAGCGGGTGGGCATATTCATAAAGCTCACCGCGTCGCGGGGAATGCCGTAGTCGGCCAATATCGCGTTGATAATTCGGCGCACCGGCGGCAGGCCCTTTACCAAGCCTAGAATTGAGGCGGGAATAAAGGCAAACATCCGCATATCAATGCGCAGGGCAAAGCGCGGCGCGTGGGCGGCTTTAGAGAAGATGTTGAGCACTTCGCCAACCTGCTGAGATTCGGGGTTAACCAAATGGAAGCAGCGTCCGTCCATACCAGCTTTATGCGACAGAAAATCCATGGCATCGGCAACATAGTCCACCGGCACAATATTCATTTGACCGCCTTCAATGCCGATTAATGGCAGCCACTGGGGTAGGCGGTTTCTGAGTGATTGCAGTAATTTAAAGAAGTAGTAAGGGCCGTCGATTTTGTCGATCTCGCCAGTTTTAGAGTCGCCAACCACCATTGCTGGGCGATAAATGCGGTAGGGGATTTTGCACTCGCTGCGCACAAGGCCTTCGGATACGTGCTTGGTGCGGAAGTAGGCGTGCTCTAAGCCGCGGGCTTCTTCGAACATGTCTTCGCGGAATACGCCGCGGTATAGGCCCGCTGCAGCGATGGAGCTGGCAAGGTGGAAGCACTTGGCTTCCATTGCTTCGGCGGCGGCAATGGCATTTTTGGTACCTTCAATATTAGCGATTTCTTGGCTTTCGGCGTCGGCCTTTAAGTCGTAGATGGCAGCTAGGTGATAAAAATGTTTGACCGAGCCTGTTAAAGTGGCGAGGTCTTTACTGCTAATGCCGAGTTTAGGTTTAGATAAGTCGCCATTAATTGCTACCAGGCGATCGCTGCTCAGTCCAGTTCGCTGCAGAAGGTCTTTGTATTTTTGTTTGGAGCCGCGGCGCACTAGAACGTATATGGTGCCTTTGCGCTTGGCGAGGCGTTCAATTAGAAAACGGCCGATGAAACCGGTACCGCCGGTAACAAAATAACTCATAGGTGAATCTCCAGGTCTTTTGAATTCTATAGTGCTCAGGATCTATTATTTTTAGTTTGATTTTCCTCTGCTAGGGGACACCGCCTCTTCGAGATCGTCAAATGCATCGTGAATGTAATCACTGAGAATATCAAGGTTTGGCATGGCTTGACTGGCTACTAAGCCAAATTGCAAGCGGCCGTCATAACTGTATAGCGTAATATTGAGGTGGTTGCTTGGCGTCAGTGCGCTTATTGGGTACATCTCTTCTAACTTGGCGCCCTTGAGGTAAAGGGCTTTTGCTGGGCCAGGCACATTAGACACCAAGGTATTGCCCAGTGGCGGCAATACATCGCCCAGCTTAAGGGCTTCGCTAATAAGTGAAATACTGCCGAGCAATACGGTGTAAGCCATTACTGAGGCGGGCGGTACACCGTCTATTTGGTAGCGAACATTGCGCAGGGTAAAGCCGATTTCTCGCAGGCGCTCATAAGGATCAGTGGTCTTGCTGGCTAATTCAACCAAGACAATACCAATCTTATTGCCAAAGCTGTCGTCATCACTGCGCCGTAAATTGACCGGCATTTGGATGGTGATTGGCTCATTGATGTCGGCATCACAATCTTGTAAATAGCGGTGCAGAGCGCCGTCTATGCAGGTTAGGGCAATATGGTTGAGGGTGGATCTGGTCTGTTGGCGGAGCTTGGTCACGCGGCTCATATCGACCGCCGCAGTGGCAATTTGCCGACCCGCGCTGACTTGGCCGGTGAGTGGTGTATTGGGGTTGGCTTTAAAGGGAACGGCCACCGCATTTTTAGTCAGGTGTAAGGTTTCCAGTGCCAATTGCGCACTGAGTTTAGATAGCCCAGTGATGGCTTTGAGGTAGTCGCCAGAGCGACCGCCTAGTTGGCTGAGCACCTTCATAATCGAGATGCTGTCTGCGTTTTTTTGCAGGCGTTTTTGCGGGAGAACCGACCAGATCGGCGTGACAGCTTTGGTGCGCGCCGACGTACTTAGGCTGTTAACCAGCCAAGACGACATGGTAACGCCGTCGGCGTAGGCGTGGTGGAGTTTGGTATACAGCGCAAAGCGCTGGTCGTCGATACCTTGAATAACATGCATTTCCCACATTGGCCGTGCTCTATCCATGCGAATGCTGTGCAGCTCGCCAACGAGCTCATAGAGGCTTTCACGAAAATCGTCGCCGCCAATGGTGTGGAAAAAAACGTGATTTTCAATGTCGAATTGAGAGTCTGTCTGCCATTGCGGGGCGGTGAATGTTCCGAACTTAACAATCTGATTAAAGGGCGCACGAATTTCGCTAATATTGCCGGCGTATTCCGCAACCAAATTTTCAACGTAATTGGCTGCTGCCTTTGCAGGCTTACGGAACATCAAGAGCCCGCCAACGTGCTTGGGGCTTGCGTCCGTTTCGGTCAGGAAAAAGGCCAGATCCATTATTGAAAGTTTTGCCATAACTGTAATCACACCCTGTGTTTGCAAGTAAATGGTAGGCTAACGCAATAATTGATGACGTTATTATCTTGCGGCGCCAGTTAATTTATTTGAATACCGTATTAGTCTATGTCCTAATGTTTTGCTTAGCTATTGCCGAGTTTTCGGCAAGTTATTATTTTAGGTCAATGCTCAGTGTGCGCTAAATATCGGCAATTGTGCGCCGCGCCTATTTCTATAGTTGGTCTACTTGTGGCGCCTGCCGTTTGGTGTTCATCTTATGTGGCAGTGCGCGCATACTCATTACGAGGCTGCCTTTACGTTAGTCCACAATATGGATATTTAATAGCAAACTAAGGGATATGTTGGTGAATAGTCGGAATAATAAGAAATGATAAAGACCGTAGTGACCCTTGTTAAACGCTGGTATGCAATTCCCTATTTGCTGCTGTGCTCATTGGTGTCGATACAAAGCGTGTTGTATTTACTGGGCGGCAACGACTTTAGCCTTTCGTGGCTGGGCTCGGCAGTGGCATTAGTGCCACTGGTGGTTTTTATTGGAATTGTCTACTTTTTACCGTGGATCGGCATTGCCCATTTTATTGCTATTCCGGTGGTCGCCGTATTATTTGGGTCCTTTTTGGCGGTGATAGAAATGCGCGCCGTGCCGACCTTTTATACCCTGTTTTTCGGTTTGGGTGGGGTTTTGGCCTATATATTTTGGTATTCCTATTTAGATCGCGGTGACAACCAGCTGCTGCGAATCGGCGCAAAACTGCCCGACTTTAGTGTGCGCACCCTCGACGGCGAGATACTCCATTCCACGGCTTTTCTCGGGCGTAAAACCCTATTAGTGTTTTATCGCGGTAATTGGTGTCCTGCTTGCCAGGTACAGTTGCGGGAGCTGGCCGCCGAATTTGAAGAAATTCAGCGCCGAGGCGTTTCGGTGGTATTAATTAGCCCGCAGGCCCCGCAGCGCAGTGCTGCGCAAGCGCGCCGCTTTAAGGTAGGTATGCAGTTTTGTATTGATGAAGGTAATCTCGCGGCGCGGAGCTTGGGTATTGCTCACCGCTACGGCGTGCCGCTGGGGATTCTTGGCTATGGTCAAGACACCGTATTACCGACGGCCCTGATTGTCGATGAGCGCGGCAAAATTGTGTACGCCGATCTAACCGAAAATTTCCGCGTACGGCCTAAGGCCAAGACCTTAATCAGCGCCTTAGATAGCGTATGGATGTAACTGCTTAAGACCATAATCGTTTTGGATGTAATTTATGAATACCGAGATTAGAGCGGCGGCGACCGCCGTCATTATTCGCGATGGCGAAGCGGGCATTGAAGCCTTATTACTACGGCGCCACCGCCAACTTAAAGTCAGTGGTGGGCACTGGGTGTTTCCTGGTGGTGGAATAGACCCAAGTGACTATCTGGGCGGCAGTGACGACGAGTTGGCGGCACGAGTGGCGGCAGTGCGTGAAACTCACGAAGAGGCCAGCGTAGTACTCGACCCAGAATCCTTACAGTTTTTGTCACACTGGACAACCCCACCCACAATGGGGCGTCGTTTTGCAACCTGGTTTTATTTAGCCGTGGCTGGGCCAGAGCACAGTGAGGTGGTGGTTGACGGCGAAGAAATGGATGATTTTAGTTGGGCGACTCCTGAGCTGTTTTTAGACCAGCATCGCAGTGGCGAAATTGCCTTGCTGCCGCCAACCGTAGTGACCCTGACTGAACTGGCGCGCTGTGCCCGTGCGGCAGAGGCCCAGCGCTTTTACCGCGAGCGTGAAGTGCCCTTTATCGCGCCGCGGATTTCAAAACACAATGAGGTGGTGTGTATGCTTTATGCCGGTGACGCCGGTTTTGACGCCATTGACCCTCATATTGAAGGCCCTAAAAATCGCTGCTATTTAGAAGCTGGAGTGTGGCGCTACGAATTTGCTACGGAATAAGCGGGTATTTAAGCGCCCGTTTAGCCGGCCTGTTGTATTCTTTAAATCGATCCTAGCCCGTTGTTTGCGCGGGCTTCCTAGTCTTTATTTAATCATGGCTGTCCAAAATTTGGTCCATCAAATAATGTTTTTTTTATTTGTGTGCCCGTAAGTGGCGAGGGATTTGTCGGCCCGCGGTGTTTAATCAATACGGCCGTTACATTACTCAAATTTATTAAGGGAACGCAGCTTATGAACACCAAACAATTACTGATCAGCGGACTCATCGCCATGGGCGCAATGTCGGTTCAAGCGGGTGAAGGTAAAGACCGTCATCCTCGGCCAGACCTCAACAATGATGGCGTGGTGACCAGCGCAGAAATGTTGGAGCATCGGCAAGCAATTTTTAGCAAGATCGATGCAAATAAAGACGGCTTTCTGACCAAGGAAGAGGGCGAAGCCTTTAAAGCGCAGATGGAAGCCAAACACAAAATGATGCGCGAAGCGAAAGCGCAAGAGCGTTTCACTAAAGCAGACAGTAATGGCGACGGTAAAGTGTCGGCAGAAGAGTTTGCCGCTCAAGCCCAAGCCCAGATTGCGGAAATGGACGCCGATGGCAATGGCGAACTCAGCCGCCGCGAAATGCACAAGGGTATGCGCGACGGTGGACGTAAACATGGCTGCGACGGCGGCCACGAGAAGCGCGGCGAGTAAGGTGGGTATTGTATCAAACCAATAACACTTAGCTGCTAAATGCCAAGCGATGACGTGAGTTTGATGCGCCGGCTTGCCGGTGGCGACCAACAGGCATTTACCTGTCTGGTCGACCGCCACAGCAAGCTGGTACTTAATGTTCTATACCGCATTGTGCTGTCGCGTGACGACGCCGAGGATCTGTGTCAGGAGGTGTTTGAGCGCTTGTGGGTGAACGCGCCACAGTGGCGCGACGACGCTAAAATCACCACATGGCTGTACCGAGTAGCTAATAATTTAGCCATTAATTTTCGCCAGCGCGTGCAGCAACGCTACGTGCTGGATTTAGATGAAAACTCCATCGCCGAGGGTGGTGCAGATGAGATCGCAGCGGCGAGTAGTCCCACAGACCATATTGCCGATCAAAGCCTAGTGCAGGCATTAGCCCAGTTGCCAGAGAATCAGCGTGCGGTTTTGGCCTTTCGGTTTTATCGGGATTTACCCGTAAAAGATATTGCAGAAATTATGGGCTTGTCGGCCAAGGCTGTTGAGTCATTGCTGGGCCGCGCCAAAACCCAGCTAAGACAGAATTTAGGAGGTGGCGAGTGAATACATCGCAAACACTATTGGCTAGAGCAATACGGCATTATGGCGCCCAGTTCGGCGCGTGGCCGTTATTATTGCGGCCACTATTAGGCCTGGTAATTCTGTGTAGCCGTCGCAGTCGGCAGCAATGGCAAGCAGCTCAGCGCGAAGCTCAAACCGCAAATGGTGACCTACTTCAAGCTTACGCAGACGGTATGCCGGAACTTAGCCCGAGCGATACCTTGCAGCGGCGCCTACAAGCTATTGCCGCTCGCCCCCAGCTGCGTAGCACAAAAGCAGTTACCCCCATGCCGTTTTGGCGAATTAGCCTTGCCTCAGCCATGGCCTCGGCACTATTGGGCTTGGTATTAGGCGCGGGCGGTATGCTCGACGAATTTAGTGACAGCGATAGCCTGTATCTGGAGAGTGCAATGAATTACGAAGTCAGTAATTGGCTAGCAGGTGACATTCAATGACATCACGCAAAGGGATTTTAATTGCCTTGTTGGCATCAGTAATAATCAATGGCGCCTTAATTGGCCTGATTGTTGGCCATCGCATGGAAGGCGAAGAGCGCCGCGCCATGCACGGCATGACTCGACAGTTGCTGCGCGATGAACCCAGCGAATTTGCCGAGCCAATGCGTCTTGCCATGGAAGCCCACCGCAGCGAAATGCGCAGTGCTTTTCGGCAAATGCGCAGCGCGCGGCGGGATATGTTTAAAATTCTGAAAATACCAGAGGCGAGCACCGCCGATATAAATCAAGGTTTTGTTCGTATCCGCGAGGCAGAGATGAACCTTAAAGCAATAAGCCACCAAGTGCTCGCCGAGGTTTTGCCTAATATGCCGGTAGAGCAGCGTCTGCATTTTGCAAAAGAAGACATGATGCGGCGTCACGGTGGTAAACCCCATAGCGGAGAGCGGCCTGCTAACTAAGGGGTTGTCGGTAATTTAAGCGAGCCGCCTTCAGCAGCACATATTCACTTTTTGTATCTCGGTTAGTGGGCACCGCCGGTATCGACTGCCGCGTGCTTGCCGTGAATTGGCTTGGTGCTCCAGATGGCGATTATTAACACCAAAAACATCATTGACGAAAAATAAAATATATCATTTACGCCAAGGGTGCTGGCTTGCACTGACAGTGTTCGCTCAAACATCGCGTTAGCCTGATCACCGCTTAAACCGAGCTGCTGCAAGTTTTGCATGCTGTCGGTGTAAATTGGATTGTACACATTGGCGTGTTCCATTAGCTGGGTGTGGTGCAGTGCAGAGCGGTTGTCCCATGCGGTGGTAGTAATAGATGATCCAAACCCACCACAGAGAACGCGTACAAAATTGCTCAAGCCACTGGCAGCGGGTATTTGCTCTGGTTTTAAACCAGACATAATGAGCATCGTCAGCGGTGTGAAAAATACCGCCATCGCAAAGCCTTGAAGATAGGCTGGCAGCATCACACTCCAATTATCAACGCTGCTGGTAAATAATGAGCGCATATATAAAACCAATGCGAAAATCAAAAAACCGCAGGTTGCCAATATGCGGGCATCCATGCGGTGTATATTGCGGCCCACAAAAGGCGACAGCAATATGGCGAATAAGCCCACCGGTGCCATTGCTAAACCGGCCGCGGTTGCGGTGTAGCCGATTTGGGTTTGCAGCCATAGGGGTAAGATCACAATATTGCCAAAAAAGGCGCCGTAACCCAGTGACAGTGCGATGACCCCGCCAGTGAAATTGCGGTTGCGAAATAAAGATAAATCCACAATGGGGTGCTTTTCGTTTCGCTCCCAAATTAAGAAGAAAACCAAACCCACCACTGCAACTACGGCGAGCGCAATGATTTGCCCTGAGTTAAACCAATCCAGCTCGCGGCCTTTGTCTAACATGATTTGTAAGGCGGCTATCCACAGAACTAAAAGCGATAAACCAATGGTGTCGACTGGCAGCTTTTTGGTAGCGGTTTCCCGCGTGCGGTAGATTGTCCATGTGGAATAGGTGGCCAGTACGCCGAGTGGCACGTTGATATAAAAAATCCACGGCCAAGAATAATTATCTGAAATCCAGCCGCCCAGAATTGGCCCCACCACCGGCGCTACGAGGGTGGTCATGCTCCACACGGCCATGGCAGTTCCCGCTTTGGCCTTAGGGAAACTGGCCAAGAGTAGCGACTGCGACATTGGGATCATTGGCCCTGCAACCGCACCTTGCAATATTCGAAAGGCAATTAACATTTCAATACTTTGCGCGGTTCCGCAAAGAAAAGATGCAATCACAAATAGCAGCGTAGACACAATAAAGAGGCGCACTTGACCAAAGCGTTGCGACAGCCAGCCTGTTAAGGGAATTGCAATTGCGTTAGACACGGCGAAGGAGGTAATTACCCAGGTGCCCTGATTTGCAGACACGCCAAGATCGCCGGCAATGGTGGGAATTGCAACATTGGCGATGGAGGAGTCCAGCACGTTCATAAACGTGGCAAGCGATACCGACACCGCGCCAATCGCGAGTATTACGCCCTGCAACGGCGGTAATGTGGCCTCGGCATTCGCAGCATTAGCCATAGCAAAAATCCTTAGTGATTAGTTAACGTGGCAATGCTTGAAGGAGTACCAATATTGGCTTTGATGATCTGCTCCACTAGCTCCTCGGCAGCGTGACCGGCAAGCTCGTACACCTCGGTTGCATAGGCGGCTTGTAGCTTGTTGGTGCCTTGACTTAGCTGTGCGCCGCTGTCATCGCTAATATCGATTTCCGCTGTCATCGACAAACCTATGCGCAGTGGATTTGCCGCGAGCTGCTTGGGGTCGAGCGCAATACGTACCGGTAAGCGCTGTACCACTTTAATCCAGTTGCCAGTGGCATTTTGCGGAGGCAGTAAGCTAAAGGCGCTACCTGTACCGGCGTCTAGGCCCACCACGTAGCCCTGATATTCTACATCGCCGCCATACATATCGGCTGATAATGCAACGGGCTGGCCGATGCGAATATGATGGAGCTGGCTCTCTTTAAAATTGGCATCTATCCACACTTGGTCTAGTGGAATTACTGCCATTAGCGGTTTGCCTGGAGCAATACGTTGGCCCAGTTGCACGCCGCGTTTAGACACATAGCCGTCAACTGGTGAGGGGATGCGAGTGCGTTGCAGGTTTAAATAGGCGGCGCGCACCTTGGCCGCAGCGGCCAATACTTCGGGGTGGCTGTCAATCGCGGTGTTCTCGGTGAGCGCCTCGTTGCCGGCGAGTGCTTCGCGGGCCGCAAGTAGATCTGATTGCGCAGATTTCACTGCAACTTCGCTGTGGTGAAGTTCTTCATAGGAAATAGCGCCGGTTTTGCCCAAGCCGCTGCGGCGGTTTAGATCGGCTTTGGCGCGGCTTAAGATGGTTTGCTGTAAATCGATTTGCGCATTAAGTGCATCGTTAGCAGTAAACAATGAGCGCACGGTGCGCACGGTATGTGCTAATTCTGCCTCGGCCTGCGCTAGTGTAATTTGCGCATTGCTGTCGTCCAGTTCGATTAAGATTTGCCCAGCGCTTACGCGCTGCGTGTTGTCGGCGTAAATGGCGACCACGGTGCCCGCTGTTTGGGGCGTGACTTGCACAATATTGCCAGCTACATAGGCATCGTCAGTGTCTTCGTGGTAACGGCCAACTAGGGCCCAGTGTGCTGTCCAAGCTGCGCCAATCAGTATAAAAATACCGCCGGCAATGAGCATTTGGCGGCGACGATCACCATTGGGCGTTGGTGTGACGGAGGTGTTTGCATTCGTCATAATGGCTTCCTACAAAGGCGCTGCTGTAGTGATTGGCGTGTTGCTGTTTATTTGGCTGGCCGCAAATGTGGCACTGGCAATTTTCGTTTCTGTTTCTGTGACTGCTGAGTCATCGGCAACTCTGACTGGATCAATATTGGGGAAGCCGCCGCCGAGGGCGCGGGCCAGCTCAACATGCGTTGTGAGCGCGCGCAGTCGTAATTGGGATTGAAATAATTGTTGTTGAATGACCATGCTTTGCGCGTTAAGCACGGTTAGGTAATTGCCCAGCCCCGCGTTATAGCGCTGCATCGCGAGATTATAAGCGGCACTGGCAGCATCAAGTGCCAGTTGCTGCTGAGCTATTTGCGGTTGCAGAAAGCGATAGCTATTAAGCTGGTCTGCGACATCGCGCAGTGCGCCAATCAGGGTTTGATTATAGTTGGCCACCGCGGCGTCGTAGTCGGCGTAATTGGCTTTTAAGTTAGCGCGCAGCCGGCCGCCGTCAAATATGGGCAGTGACAGTGCTGGGCCAGCGCCGTAGTTCTCGCTGCTGGAGCGCAGCAGTTGATCTAAGCCAATGCTGGAATACCCTGCAAAGGCGACAAGATTAATATTGGGGTAAAACGCCGCTTTACTTGCTTTGGTGTCTTGCTGGGCGGCTTCTACCTGCCAGCGCGCAGCGACGAGATCGGGTCGATGACCGAGCAGGGCAATCGGTATATTTTGCGGCGAAAGTGCGAAATTATGGCTGGCGTTAGGCTCAGGCAGCGCTGCCTGCAGGTTTAAAACACGGTCTGGTCCAGCGCCTAATAGGGCGGCCAAAGCATGCTGGGTGTTGACGATGTTTTCTTTCACCATTTCGATATTGGTGCGGGTTAGCGGCAGTTGGGTTTCGGCTTGTTTTAGCTCTACTTGGGTATCAAGCCCTGCATCAACCCGCTGTTTTGTTAGCTGGTAAATGTGTAGGCGTTGTTCAAGTGCGCTGTCGCCAATACGGCGAAAACGCTGCAGCTGCGCCAGTTGAAAATAGGTTTTGGACACTGCACTGGCGAGCATTAACTGAGCACTGGCCGATTCCGCTTGCGCCACGGCCAAACGCGAGCGACTGGCCGCGGCAGCGGCGTGGTTTCGTCCCCAGAAATCCAGATCGTATTTTGCTTGCAGGGTGACATTGCCACTGGTTTGGGTAGAGCCACCCAATGGCGCAGGATACATACCATTTTCGGTGTAGTGCTGGCGGCTGGCGTCGGCAGTGACGCCTACGTTAGGTAGTGTTGCTGCGTGGAAGTGCTCTAGCGAGGCGTTGGCACGAGCAAGCTTGGCTGCGGCAATGGCTAAGCTAGGGTTGCTTTCTAGCGCTTCTGTAATTAGCGCGTCGAGCTGCGGGTCGTTAAAATTTTTCCACCAAGTTTGTGTAGGCCATTCGTATACTACTGGGTTTATATCGTGTTCGGCGCCCAAGCTTTGCTCGGTGGCTAGCTGCTTTGTATTTAGCATTGTCTGGCTGCTGCTAATGCCGCTGTAGTTAGCGCAGGCGCTTAGGCTGGCAATCAATACCAGAGCACTTAAACGATGACCGAGCGAAGGGCTTAGCATCATCACAGCCTATCCTCTGCAACAATGGCGTCGGCTTCATAAATGAATTTTTTCAGTAGGCGCTTTAAGACCGAGATCTCGTCGGCGTCGAAGTCTTGCAAATACTGATTAAGCACATTAATGGCAATTACTGGCATTTTCTCAACCACCAGCTTGCCGTAGTCGGTGAGTACGATTTTGATGACCCGACGGTCTTCAAGGCTCCGCTCGCGGCGCACAATTTCCTTTGCCTCTAGGCGGTCAAGCATCCGCGTGGTGGCGCCAGTATCAAGACTGGTTTCGCGGGCTAACTCTGCCGCAGTGGAGCAGTTTTGCTGCTTTAGCGTCATAAGAAAGGCGAATTGGGGATGGGTTAAATCATAGGGTGCTAATTGTTTATCGATGGCGGTAGTCAAAAAGCCAAAACAACGCTTTAACAGGTAGCCAATGCTCTCATTCTGCTGGTATTCGGCCAAATTATAAGGGCCGTCGGGGTTTTCAACGGCGAGATCGAGAATGTTTTTAGGAGTCATAACGGTAGCCTGTTAAATAGGTGTCGTGGCAGTGGCTGCTATAACATTATCTGCCTAGACAGTTAATATGCCTTCGCAAATAATGAAAAGCAAGTGTTTCGATAAGTTGGTGAGTATGAGTGCCTTTCTGATAGACCTAATGAGCTAGCGGGAAAAGTGGCAACTATTAAGTGTTCTTAAATGTGTAAATAGGTAGATTATTTTCTAACACCTACTATTATTGGTGCTGTTGTTCATGTGGTTCTAATAAGTTGTGGCGTAGTTGGGTAGCGTATTAAATGGAATTTACCTAAAGGATGGGGCAATGATTTTCTACTTGATTTATGTCAGTTCTGCCGTCAAACAAATGCCGGAAGAAGACCTACTATTGCTTTTGCGGCAGTCTCAGGCAAAGAACTGCGATCTCGATATTAGCGGAATGCTGCTTTATAAAGGCGGTAATTTCATGCAGATGCTCGAAGGCGACGAGAAAACGGTTCGCGAACTCTACGCAACCATCAAAAATGATGAGCGCCACAAAAATGTGCTGACAATCATTACCGGAAACCTTAAAGAGCGCAATTTTATTGGTTGGTCAATGGGCTTTCAAAATATGGATAAGGTTGCTGATCTGCAGACGTATGATAATTATATTAAAGATAATCTCACTTTGTATCCATTTAAGGGCGATGCCGAACAAGCCTATGAATTTATTTCCCACTTTAATGCGAGTAATCGCTAGCCGCAGGCTTTTACTTACGCATTGCGCGGTGCAAACATAATAATAGCCATGCCCAATAGCGCTACGCTAGACCCTACAATATCCCACGTTGTTGGGCGAATTCCCTCAACTGCCCACAGCCACAAAATCGCCATGCAAATATACACGCCGCCATAGGCCGCATATACCCGACCAGCGGCTGCCGCCGAGGGATGCAACGTGAGTAACCACGCAAATATCCCTAAGCTCAACGCGGCAGGAATGAGGAGTAGGATTGATTTCCCTTCGCGCAGCCAAAGATAGGGCAGATAACAGCCGATAATTTCGGCAATGGCGGTGATGATGAATAGGGCGACTGTCTTAACTTCTAGCAAGAGTAATGATCCCTTTGGTCTGGTGTAGTGCCTAATCGTGAAATACTATGAGCAAGGTTTATATTATATCGGCGTTCAAATTAGCAATTTTTTGCTAATTGATATTTAAAATATTGTCTGCGGTGGGCGAGTGTTAAGAGCTTGTATGGTCTGTCTAGCTGCACGCGAATATTTAGCGCAAGAGCACTATTTAATTAAAAATTAACTCCCCGTTATACCAATGCTTGCGCCAGCGGCTGAAGACTCGCTCCGGGTACCAGTGTTTGCCAAGGCTGCCGTTGTAGCGGGCGAGGGCGCGGTGGAGATTACCTTTTTCTTTGTCTAGGTAAAATTTTAATATGTGGCAGCCGTAACGCAGATTGGTGTCGGGCTGGGTGAGGTTGTCTTCGGGGCGGCCAATTTCCTTTTTCCAAAAGGGCATGACTTGCATTAGGCCTTGGGCGCCAACGCGGGACACCGCGTAGCGGTCGAAGTAGCTTTCTACTTCTATTAGGGCGAGGACGAGTTCTGGGCTTAACTTGGCGGCGCTGGCTTCGCGGTGAACGCTGCGCAAAAAGCTGAGGCGTTCTGCTGGGTCTTTTATAAAGCGGCTCATGCGGCTAGACATGTCGAATAGCCACACTTCGGCGTCGAAGCGGTCTTCAAAGCTGTCGGCTTCGGCAATAGCCAGTTGCAAATATTGGCGCAGTTCGTCGCGGTCTTTTATGTTGTTGCCGGTCGCCGCCCAAGTGGGGGCGGCGAGTAGGCAGAGCATCAAATAAACTGAAACTAAGCCGCGCCACATCATATTAACGAGGCAGCTGCTGCTGAATAAAGTCGATAACATCGTCAATGGCAATGTCTTCATTGTCGCTGGCGCGGCGGTTTTTGTATTCGAACATGCCGTTGTCTAAACCGCGGTCGCCAATCACGATGCGGTGAGGAATGCCGATTAACTCCATGTCGGCAAATTTAACGCCGGGGCGTTCGTTGCGGTCGTCGAGCAGCACGTCGTAGCCTAGACCGCGCAGAGTGTTGTAGAGGTTTTCGGCTTGCTCGCGAACCCGCTCCGACTTTTGCATATTCAGCGGCACAATGGCCACTTCAAAGGGCGCAATGCTAGCGGGCCAGAGTATGCCTTTGTCGTCGTTGTTTTGCTCGATGGCAGAGGCGACCACGCGAGTAACGCCAATGCCGTAGCAGCCCATGGTCATGATTTGGTCTTTGCCATTTTCATTTAGCACACTGGCTTTGAGCGCTTCTGAATACTTGGTGCCGAGCTGGAAGATATGACCAACTTCAATACCACGCTTAATAAGCAAGCTGCCTTGGCCGTCTGGGCTGGGGTCGCCTTCGACTACATTGCGAATATCGGCAGTTTCGGTGAACGCGGCGTCGCGGTCCCAGTTGCTGCCAGTAAGGTGATAGCCGTCTTCGTTGGCGCCACAGACAAAATCGGCGCAGTGGGCAGCGCTGCGGTCGGCAATAACACGAATGCTTAAACCGGCGGGGCCAATCGAGCCGGGTTTGCAGCCCAGTACCGCGACAATGTCTTCTTCTGAAGCAAAAGTGAGCGGTGAGGCTACGCCAGCAATTTTTTCGGCCTTGATTTCGTTTAATTGGTGGTCGCCGCGCAGGACCAGTGCGATTAAATCTTGTTTGCCATTCTCGTCTTCGTCACCGTAAACGATGAGGGTTTTTAGCACCTGCTCGACGCTCAGTTTGAGTAGGGCGCTGACTTCGTCAATAGTGTGGGTGTTAGGGGTGGCGATTTTTGCGATTGCTTGGCTAGGCGCAGGGCGTTCACCAGCGGGGGCGATGGCTTCGGCCATTTCCACGTTGGCGGCATAGTCTGAGGTGTCAGAGAAGGCAATGTCGTCTTCGCCAGACGAGGCCAATACATGGAATTCGTGGGAGCCGCTGCCACCGATTGAGCCAGTGTCGGCAATAACGGGGCGGAAATCTAAGCCCAAACGCGTAAAAATGCGCGAGTAGGCGGCGTGCATTACGTCATAAGTGGCCTGCAACGAATCTTGGTCGTTATGAAAGGAGTAGGCGTCTTTCATTATAAATTCACGTGAGCGCATCACCCCAAAGCGAGGGCGAATCTCGTCGCGAAATTTAGTTTGCACCTGATAGAAGGTGGCGGGCAGCTGCTTGTAGCTTTTGATTTCGTTGCGAATAAGGTCAGTTATGACTTCTTCGTGGGTTGGGCCAAGGCAAAAATCGCGGCCGTGGCGGTCGCTAAAACGTAATAGCTCGGCGCCGTATTGTTCCCAGCGGCCAGATTCCTGCCATAATTCGGCGGGTTGGGCGACCGGCATCAGTACTTCCATGGCGCCGCTGCGATCCATTTCGTCGCGAATTATGGCTTCGACTTTGCGCAGTACCCGCAGGCCCATTGGTAGCCAAGTGTAGAGGCCGGTGGCGAGCTTGCGTATCATGCCCGCCCGCAACATTAGCTGGTGGCTGATGACTTCGGCATCGGCGGGAGTTTCTTTAATGGTGGCAATTAGAAATTGGCTAGCGCGCATGATGTAATTCTGGCCTTGTTTATCAGAGTGTGCGCATTTTACGATTGATCGGCAGCGCGGTACAGCCGCAGGAGGTAGTGATGTTCGAATTACATGAGGCTTTGGCCCGAGATTGCGTATTTGTGGGTGATTTACCCCTGTGCAGGCTCCTGTTGATGAACGATAGCCAGTATCCGTGGTTGATTTTGGTGCCGCGCCGCGCAGATTTGCGCGAGCAATGTGACTTAAGCAGCGACGATCAACTGCTATATTTGCAGGAATCGAATATTTGCTGTGGGGTGTTGCGCAGTGAATTTGGGGCCGAAAAACTCAATGTGGCGGCGCTGGGCAATATGGTGCCGCAGCTGCATATTCATCATATTGCTCGGTTTAGCAAAGACCCTGCGTGGCCCAAACCGGTGTGGGGGCAGTTTCCCGCACTGGCTTATACCGATGACCGATTAGCTGCGCTGGTGGCGCAGTTACGAGAGGTATTTGCGGCGTGTGTTGAACTTAAGTATTAGGGTTTTAAGGGCGTATTTAGGGCCAAACTGCGGTTTTTGTTTACGCCGCTGTTTTGGGTGTTAATTGTGCTGAAATCAGCAAGAAAGGCCTTTTTTATAGTGTTTTAGGCTTAAAAGTTGCCCTATATCTTGTATTGCGTAAAACAATCGACTATAGGTAGTCGCAAGCACTTTTCTGAACGAAATTGCTGAGGCAGTTACAGTGGTTAATGCCTTGGTGCAGCTAGTTAGTGCTAGGGATTTAAATGGGCAAGAACAATTCAACGTGAGATATAGGAATAATCATAATGGCGATAAAAAAAGCTGCTCCAAAAAAAGCTGCCGCTAAGGCAAAAGTTAGCGCAACAGCGAGCGCGGCACCTAAGCGTAAAGTCGCTGCAATTAGTGAGAAAATGACCAAAACTCAAATTCTGACTGAGATTGCAGAAAACACTAACCTGAGCCGTAAGCAGGTAGGTGATGTAATGACTGAGCTGGAACTCTTGATTGAGCGCAGCATTAAAAAGCGTGCGCTGGGCGAATTTACAATTCCTGGTTTGATGAAAATCACCACGGTTAAAAAGCCAGCGACTAAAGCGCGCAAGGGCATTAACCCGTTTACCGGCGAAGAGACCATGTTTAAAGCCAAACCTGCCAGCGTGGCGGTTAAGGTTCGCCCTTTGAAAAAGCTTAAAGATTTCGCTATCTAAGCGTAAATCTTCTACCCCAAAGTGGTATTTGCGCCACTTTGGGGTTTAATCCATCGCATTACCGTTTATTTCCTCCCTCATATAGGCTCCTGCATTTATTGCTGGCGGCGCTTTGCGTTATAATCCCGCTCCTTTTGAGCCGTTTGGCCCTTAATGACTTCATTGGTTTGTTTTGAATTGGGGTTTTTTTCCTATGCCTATCTACGAATATGTGTGTCGGGCCTGCGAACATGAGTTTGAAGCCTTGCAAAAAATGAGCGATCCAGTACTAACAGATTGCCCAGAATGTAAGGCTGTGGAGCTGATTAAAAAGGTTTCGGCGGCGGGTTTTCGCCTAAAAGGTGGCGGCTGGTATGAAACCGATTTTAAATCTGGCGGCAAAAAGAAAAATTTGGCGGGTGACAGTGCCCCTAGTGGCGCCTCATCTACGTCTTCATCCTCCGACTAAACCTCGGATTGTGACTTACTAAACTCGATAAAGCGGGACAGAATTCATGCGCAGTCATTATTGCGGCAGCTTGGGTAGTGAAAACATTGATCAAGAAGTGACCTTGTGCGGTTGGGTAGACCGCCGCCGAGATCACGGTGGGGTTATCTTCCTCGACATGCGCGACCGCGAGGGCATTGTGCAGGTGGTATTTGATCCAGACACCGAAGAGCACTTTCGTACTGCCGACAGAGTGCGCGGTGAATATGTGCTGCGTATTCGCGGTCGCGTTCGCGCCCGCGCTGGAGCGACCGTTAACGCCAATATGAAAACTGGCGAAATTGAAGTGCTGGGTAAAGAGCTGGAAATTCTGAACGAGTCAGAAACCCCGCCGTTTCAACTGGACGATCACACCAATGTTGGCGAAGACGTACGTTTGCGCTACCGCTACCTAGATTTGCGTCGCCCGCAAATTGCCGACAAGCTGCGCCTACGCGCGCGGATTACGTCGGTGCTGCGTCGCTATTTAGATGGCCAGAATTTCTTGGATATCGAAACCCCGATTTTGACCCGCGCTACGCCAGAAGGCGCTCGGGACTATTTGGTGCCCAGCCGTACCCACGCCGGCAAATTCTTTGCGCTGCCCCAGTCGCCTCAGCTCTTTAAACAGTTGCTGATGGTGTCGGGTTTTGACCGCTACTATCAAATTGCCAAGTGCTTTCGCGACGAAGACCTGCGCGCCGACCGCCAGCCAGAATTTACCCAAATCGATATTGAAACCTCCTTTATGGATGACAAGCAGATCATGGCCGTTACCGAGGGCATGATTGGTGATCTGTTTAAAGAAGTGATGAATATTGACCTTGGCAGCTTCCCAACCATGAAGTACGCCGAGGCCATGTCGCGGTTTGGTAGCGACAAGCCCGATATGCGGATTCCGCTCGAGATGGTCGATGTTGGCGATCTGATGCAAGACGTAGAATTTAAAGTCTTCTCTGGTCCAGCGACAAGCCCAGAAGGCCGCGTAGCAGCCTTGAAAGTACCCGGTGGCAACGAGGCGCTGACCCGTAAAAAGATCGACGAATACACCAAATTTGTCGGTATTTACGGTGCTAAAGGCCTGGCTTATATCAAAGTTAACGACAAAAGCGATTTGGAAAACGGCTTACAGTCGCCCATTGTTAAGTTCTTGCCTGAGCCAGTGCGCGCTGCGATTTTGGCGCGCTTGGAAGCTGAAAATGGCGATTTGATCTTCTTTGGCGCCGATACTGCCAAAGTAGTGAACGAAGCCCTTGGCGCGCTGCGCTGCAAGCTGGGTGAAGATCTCAATTTGTATACCTGCGAGTGGGCGCCATTGTGGGTTGTCGACTTTCCCATGTTTGAGAAAGACGGCAGCGGCAACTGGACCTCATTGCACCACCCCTTCACTGCACCTTCGTGCAGCCCAGAAGAGCTTGAAAAAGCACCTGGCGAAGCATTGTCTATTGCCTATGACATGGTGCTTAACGGCACTGAGCTTGGCGGCGGTTCGGTTCGTATTCACCGCTCAGACATGCAGCAGGCGGTATTCCGCGTGCTAGGAATTGGCCCAGAAGAAGCTGACGAGAAATTTGGCTTCTTGCTAGATGCCTTAAAATACGGTGCGCCACCACACGGCGGTTTGGCTTTTGGTCTGGACCGTTTAGTGATGCTGATGACCGGTGCGAAGTCGATTCGCGACGTTATTGCCTTCCCCAAAACCCAGAGCGCAGCCTGTGTGATGACCGACGCACCTGGCACGGTGGAAGTGAAGCAATTAACCGAGCTGAATATTCGATTGCGCAAATTAGAAGAAGAGAAATAATTACGCTAAGTGCTCAATGGCGTTAATTGTTCTAACTAGCTGAGCCCCGCAATGCGGGGCTCACTGCTATCAGGAGGCGGTATGGCGGGTCACAGCAAGTGGGCCAATATTAAGCATCGCAAAGCTGGGCAAGATGCCAAGCGCGGCAAAGTGTTCACCAAACTGATTCGAGAAATTGTGGTGGCTGCCAAAGCTGGCGGCCCTGCACCTGAAGACAATCCGCGTTTGCGCGCCGTGGTCGACAAAGCGCTAACCGCGAATATGAAGCGCGACACCATCGACAAGGCCATCGCCCGTGGCGCCGGTAATGCCGAGAGCGACAATTACGAAGAAGTTACCTATGAAGGGTATGGTGCTGGTGGCGTGGCTATTCTGGTTGAATGCATGACCGATAACCGCAATCGTACGGTGGCGGACGTTAGGCACGCCTTTAATAAGCGTGGCGGCAATTTGGGTACCGATGGTTCAGTGGCCTATTTGTTTAATCGTCTTGGCCAGTTGGTTTTTGAGCCGGGCCAAGAACAAGATGCTGTGCTAGAGGCGGCGTTAGAGGCAGGTGCCCAAGACGTGCAATTTAGTGATGACGGGTCGGTTGAGGTGCTAACCGCCTTCGGCGATTTTATGGCAGTGAAAGAGGCGATGGTCGCGGTGGGCTTTGCGCCAGATCACGCCGAAATTATTATGCAAGCTTCAATGACAGTGCCGCTGAATGGCGGCGGAGCCGAAGCGCTACTGGCACTCGTCGACATGTTGGAAGATCTCGATGATGTGCAAAATGTGCACACCAATGCCGACATTCCCGACGATGTTCTTGCTGCGTTAGCGGAATTGGGCTGATCTTTCGCGCTGACAACGTCGGCGTGTCATTATCTATAAAAATCTGTGCATAATAAGTCTAACTCGCCGCGCTCAGCGTATGCTCATGCGCAGCCATATTGCTTCCTTTTTCTATTTGCAGGCGCCATGACCATAATTTTGGGGGTAGACCCCGGATCACAAAAAACCGGCTTTGGCGTAATAGAAGTGCAGGGCAATAAGCACCGTTACGTAACCAGTGGTGTGATTCGCCTGCCGCAGGGTGCGTTGCCAGCACGCTTGGATATTATTTTTAAAAGTTTGTGCACCATTATTAATGAGTACTCACCCGATGAAGCGGCCGTAGAAGAGGTGTTTATGGCCAAGAGCGCGGGCTCTGCCTTAAAGCTTGGGCAGGCGCGGGGGGCGGCCGTGGTGGCCTGTGTGAGTGAGGGCTTGTTGGTTGCTGAATATACCGCCAGACAAATAAAAAAAGCGGTGGTAGGCACCGGCGCTGCAGATAAAGAGCAGATCCAGCACATGGTAAAAATCTTACTGAAACTCCCCGCTGCGCCGCAGGAAGATGCTGCAGATGCTTTGGCGGCGGCAATTTGCCACGCCAATTCTCGGCAGGGCTTGCTGAGTATGTCTGGGCCACATGGCGGCACACGCATGCGCCGCGGTCGGCTTTCTTAGTTGCTATAGATCAATAACGATGCATAAGAACGAATACATACCGATGAAGGTTAAAATGAAGACGGAGCACAAATGATAGGTCGTTTGCGGGGGGTGTTAATAGAAAAGCAGGCACCTGAGATCGTTATTGATGTTAATGGCGTGGGCTACGAAGTGCTGGTACCAATGACAACGCTCTACAATTTACCTGCGCTAGGGCAAGAAGTGTCGCTTTACACCCAGTTTATTGTTCGCGAAGATGCCCAACAGTTATTTGGTTTTAGTGACAGCCGCGCGCGGCGCTTATTTCGAGACTTAATCAAGGTCAACGGTGTCGGCCCCAAAATGGCCTTGGCGATTATGTCGGGTATCGACAGCGATGAGTTTGTGCGCTGCGTGCAAGATGGTAATACCGCCGCGCTGGTTCGCTTGCCGGGGGTGGGCAAGAAAACTGCCGAGCGCTTGGTGATTGAAATGCGCGACCGTCTTAAAGATTGGGCGCCGGAGTCGGGTAGTATGAGTATGCCGACTTCTCAGGCGCTGGGCTGCGCAAATATTGCGGAGGCCGAGGCGGCGCTGGTGGCACTGGGTTATAAACCCCAAGAGGCGAGCAAGGCCATTAGCGCCTTGAAGTTAGACGACGCCAGTAGCGAGGAATTGATCCGCGCCGCCTTAAAAAACATGATTAAGTAATGAGCAAAGCCCTGTGATAGAAATAGACCGCCTAGTGGCACCGGAACTCGGCGAGCCAGCTGAAGAGCGCTATGACCGTGCGATTCGCCCTAAAAGTTTGGCCGATTATATTGGTCAGCCAGCGGTGCGCGAGCAAATGGGGATTTTTGTAAGTGCAGCGCGGATGCGCAGTGAACCGCTGGACCACACGCTTATCTTTGGCCCACCCGGCCTTGGCAAAACCACCTTGGCGAATATATTGGCCAATGAAATGGGGGTGTCGCTTAAAACCACCTCGGGGCCGGTATTAGAAAAAGCCGGTGATCTCGCTGCCTTATTAACCAATCTCGACGCGGGCGACGTGCTATTTATTGATGAGATTCATCGTCTCAGCCCCAATATTGAAGAAATTCTGTATCCCGCGATGGAAGATTATCAGTTGGATATTATGATTGGTGAAGGCCCCGCGGCGCGCTCAATTAAATTGGACTTGCCGCCGTTTACCTTAGTAGGGGCAACTACTAGGGCGGGTTTGTTAACTTCGCCGCTGCGTGACCGCTTTGGTATTGTGCAACGCCTAGAGTTTTATGGGGTGAAGGACCTCACCACCATTGTTAGCCGCAGTGCGGGTATTCTCGGTATGCGCTTGGATGACGCCGGTGCCCATGAAATTGCACTGCGCTCCAGAGGTACGCCGCGCATCGCCAACCGCTTACTGCGGCGGGTGCGGGATTACGCCGAGGTGAAGGCAGATGGGTTTGTGAGCGCCGAAGTCGCCGATCAGGCATTAAATATGCTTAATGTAGACAGCAGCGGTTTCGATCATCAAGATCGGCGGCTATTATTGGCCATGATTGAGCGTTTTGACGGTGGCCCCGTGGGGGTAGACAGTCTCGCCGCGGCGATTAGTGAAGAGCGGGGCACCATAGAAGATGTGCTAGAGCCATACTTAATTCAGCAAGGCTATATTATGCGTACGCCCCGCGGCAGGGTGGTCACAAATCTGGCTTATCGGCATTTTGGCTTAGAAATGCCCAAAAGTGGGGATATTACCGAAAACGGTGGTGCATCCTGATGGAATTCAGTTTGCCGCTGCGAGTCTATATTGAAGACACCGACGCAGGTGGCATTGTTTACTATGTGAACTACCTCAAATTTATGGAACGCGCCCGCACTGAATATATGCGGGCACAGGGATTCTCTAAAGCAGCAATCATGAATGATGCGCTAATGTTCGTGGTTAGCGCACTGCAAACAAAATATTTACGTCCAGCACGATTAGATGAGCAACTTATTGTTACCGCCAGAGTCTTAGCGGCGGCTCGGGTAAGCTTGTGCTTTGAACAGCGGGTTTACCGAGGTGAAGAATTGCTGTGCGAGGCCGAAGTAACAGTGGCATGCGTCGATAGCAGCACGCTAAAGCCAAAACGAATACCAACGGAGCTGCTTGCAGCACTGAAGCATTAATACAAAAAATCAGGAGTGAACTGTGGGACAAGAGCTTTCCATTTGGCAATTAGTGAGTTCGGCCAGCTTATTTGTGCAGCTGATAATGATGGTCCTATTGCTCGCTTCGGTGGTGTCTTGGTATCAAATTGCCAACCGAGTTATGTATTTCAATCAGGCGCAGGGCGAAATGAATCGCTTTGAAGCGCGGTTTTGGTCGGGAACTGATCTCCATACCCTCTATAAAGAAGGTGACGACAAGCAAGTGGTTGTTGGTATGGAAAGCGTGTTTCGGGCGGGCTACAAAGAATTCACCCGATTAGCTAAAAAACGTCTCGATTCCGATGCCATGATGGAAGCCTGTCAGCGCTCTATGCGAGTGGCTCTGTCTAGAGAAGAAGAGGCCATGGAACATAGCTTGCCATTTTTGGCGACCGTGGGCTCAACCAGTCCCTATGTGGGCTTGCTTGGTACTGTATGGGGGATTATGGGGTCTTTTCATGGCTTAGGTCAGGTTCAACAGGCCACCTTGGCCACCGTGGCGCCAGGTATTTCTGAGGCCTTGGTAGCGACGGCGATGGGTTTGATTGCGGCGATACCGGCGGTGGTTTCCTATAACCGCTTTTCCTCGAAGGTCGATTCTTTTGCTGGCAAATACGACACTTTTTCTGAAGAGTTCTCCAGTATTTTACACCGCCAAATTCACTCGCGGGATTAAGGGGAACGGCTATGTCGCGGCGAAATAAGCGTAAGCCAATGTCCGACATTAATGTGGTTCCCTACATTGATGTGATGTTGGTGCTATTAATAGTATTTATGGTAACGGCGCCAATGCTGGTACAGGGTGTGCAGGTGAAATTGCCGCAGGCGTCTACCGAGCCAGTGCCACCTACTGATGACGATCCTATTGTGGTTTCGGTTGATAAGCAGGGTAAGTATTACGTTACCTTGGGCGACCCAAGCAAGCAGGGTGAGCCAGCGGAGTTGGCTGATATTGGCGACAAGATCAGTAAAATTTTGCGCAATAAACCCAAAACGCCAGTAATGGTGAAGGGCGATGGCGCGGTAGATTATTCGGCGGTAGTAGCGGCGATGGCGGTCTTGCAAGGTGCGGGCGCAACGTCAATAGGCTTGATTACCGAGGAACCTAAATCGCGCAGTGGAGCGAAGTAAGCGCGATGAGTGATATAAAACTGGTTCCGGCAGCGGTAACGCTAAGCTTACATGCGGGGGTGATAGCGCTTCTGTTGTTTGGTATACCGACCATGCAGGATACAAAGCCCTTGGAGGCGCGACCGCTGGCAATACAGGCAAAATTGGTTATTGAAAAGCCGGTTAGTCGGCCGGCACCGGCTAAGCCAGTGGCGAAACCAAGTCCAAAGCCCGTGGTCAAACCGGCGCCTAAACCTGAACCGGTGAAAAAGCCCGAACCCAAGCCGACGCCGCCACCGCCAAAACCGAAGCCTGTGCCACAGGTGAAAAAGCCTGAACCAAAAGGGCCAACGCCGGAGGAGATTCGCAAGCAGCAGGAGCAGGAAAAGGCTCGCGAAGCCGCTAAGCAGAAGGCTCTACAAGAGGAGATTCGTCGCGAGCAGCAAAAGGAACTCGCTGACGCACTGGCCTCCGAAGATGATTTGGTGGAGGACGGTGAGTTAGCCTCTACCTATGCCGACATAATTACAGCATTGATTTCAAATAATTGGACGCGGCCGCTGTCTGCCCGAAACGGTATGCAGGCGACGATCCAAATTATGACCACGCCTACTGGCGAGATAGTAGGTCATTCGATTATTAAGGGTAGCGGCGATAGCGCCTTTGATATATCCATAACCCGAGCGGTGACTCGTTTGGGCAAAATAGAGGAGCTGGCTGAGTTAGCTCGCAAAGATCCGTCGGCGTATGAAAAAAACTTCCGACGTTTTACGATTAATTTTTCACCCCAAGATTTGAGGCGGTAATGTTTAAACAGATTGTTACAGTGTTAGCCTTGGTGCTCGCCGGTAATTTCGCAGTGGCCGATCTCACCATCGAAATCAATAAGGGCAAGGACGACCCCGTGCCGATTGCGATTGTGCCCTTTGGTTGGCAACCCGGTGTGGCCGTGGCTGAGGATATCGCGTCTATTGTTGAAATGGATTTGCATCGCAGCGGCCAGTTTGCACCTTTGAGTCGCGGCGACATGCTGGGCCGTCCGCGCAATGCCAGTGAAGTTTATTACCGAGACTGGAAAAGCTTGGGGGTAGACTATGTGGTGGTGGGTACACTTACGCAGCCGATGCCAGGCACATTAATGGCAAATTATGAGCTACTAGATGTCAATACGCAGCGCGTGGTACTTACTGGCTCGGAATCGGTGAGCTCAGACAAGCCGCGTTACCTTGCGCACACCGTTAGCGACAAAATATATGAAAAACTCACAAATATTCGCGGTGCATTTAGGACGCAACTGCTTTATGTTTCCGCTGTTCGCGAAGGGGGCAATCGAACCCGCTTCCGTTTGCTGAAAAGCGACATCGATGGGGCCAATGAATCCGTACTTTTTGACAGTCGAGAGCCAATTATGGCGCCGACATGGTCCCCTGACGGCAAGAAAATCGCATACGTATCCTTCGAAAGTAGCCGGCCTGCAATATACATGCAGGACCTTGTGACGGGTGTGCGTAAGCAGTTAACAGCGTTTCGTGGTTTAAACAGCTCGCCAGCGTTTTCACCTGATGGCACAAAAATGGCGATGGTATTGTCAAAGGACGGCAGTCCCGATGTGTATGTGATGGACTTGGCCAGCGGCAGTTTGGAGCAGGTAACCAATCACTTTGCTATCGACACTGAGCCGGCCTGGTTGCCAGATGGTAAATCGTTAATATTCACGTCTGACCGAGGCGGTAAACCGCAGATTTATAAGGTCCAACTGAATACTGGCGCGGTAGAAAGAATTACATTTATAGGTGACTATAATGCAAGGGCAAGAGTTCTGGCAGATGGTCTGGGTTTGGTGTTAGTGCATCGCAGCAACGGTAACTTTCATATTGCAGTACAGGATTTGAAACGTAACCGTGTTGAGATACTCACAAGCACTAATTTGGACGAGTCACCTAGTGTAGCGCCAAATGCTAGTATGCTATTGTATGCAACACAGTACGATGGCAAAGGTGTTTTGGCGGCAGTATCGATAGACGGTGGAGTGAAGTATCGCTTACCGTCGCGATTCGGGGATGTGCGCGAACCGGCTTGGTCGCCTTTTCTTCAATGAAGTAGTAGCCGGGAAAGAAAGACCGAACATACAAAATGAATTGTATGTCCGGAAGTGTGTAATCAAAATTTGACGGGAAAATGCCATGAAATACCAAGCAAAAAATATGTTTTTGGGTGTAGCTTTCTTCAGCGTGCTGTTGGCTGGTTGTGCATCAACCGATACCGATAGCAGTGGTCAGGACGGTGCTGATACTGTTAGCACTTACACTGAGTCTGCTGATGCGAATAGCTCCGCTTACGATGCCCAAGACATGATGAATCTCGAAACGGTTTTCCATTTCGAATTCGACCAAGCCACTTTGACTGCTAAGGCTCGTAAAGCTCTGGACGCGCAAATTGTTCGTCTGAAGAAAACTACTGGTCCTGTGCGTCTGGAAGGTCATGCTGACGAGCGCGGCACCCGTGAATACAACATCGCTCTTGGCGAGCGTCGTGCTATTGCTGTAGCAGATTACATGGCAATTAATGGCATTCCGCGCTACCGTATTGAGACTGTTAGCTACGGCGAAGAGCGTCCAGTTGCATTCGGCCAGTCTGAATCAACTTACTCTCAGAACCGTCGCGTTGAACTGAAGTAATTTAAAGGCGTACTGATGCAGTTTACAAAACCACTGTTCTTGCTGCTGCCGGCAGCGTGTTTGTCGGCGCAGTTGTGGGCGCAAGCCCCAGTTGTCGATATGAACTCACCTCGGCAGGCCGCTGAATCCGGTCGTAGCATGCAGGGCGAGATTTATCAGCAGCTTCAGCAGCTTCGTCAAGAAATGATGGCGCTGCGCGGAATAGTGGAAGAGCAAGAGCATCAGATCAGCCAGCTAAAACAGCAGGGCCTAGATCGCTATATAGATTTAGACCGCCGTTTGGGTTCGCTAACCACTGGCGCCGCAGGCGCGGTGGTTGGCAGCTCTGGCGCGACAACGGACACGACAATAGATGCTGAAAGCGGTGAAATGCTGTCTGGCAGCGAAAGCCCTACTGTTAGTGCGCCGAGTCCTGTTATCGCAAGTCCCTCAGTTTCTGGTCCGGCTCCGGCTGTGGCGAGTGCTGGGAATGATTCATCCGACTACACCGACGCTTACGCCTTGGTGAGAAGTGGCAGTTACGATCAAGCCATCACGGCATTTCTAGCATATGTAGAGCGCTACCCCTCAGGCCGCTACACGCCAAACGCGTGGTATTGGCTGGGCGAGCTTTATGTCGCTGTTAAACCCCAGAATTTAAAAGGCGCAACCGAGGCCTTTCAATATTTGCTAAGCAAATATCCCGACCACGATAAAGTCCCCGCTGCCATGTATAAATTGGGCACGGTCTACTTCTTGAATGGCAATAAGCAAAAATCCCAAGAATTACTGACGCATGTTATTGACCGCTACGGCAGTACCGGCAACTCTGCAGTAAACAAATCGCGGGAATTTCTCCGTAAGAATTTCTGATTGTTCGCGGAGCAAAGCTTGCGCGGCTGGTCTCCGGAAACAATCCAGTATCCGGTAACTGGCGTCAATGAAAGCTAACACCCTTCGTATTACTGAAATATTCTATTCCCTGCAGGGCGAGTCCCGTACCTTGGGCTTGCCCACCGTGTTTGTGCGCCTTACGGGTTGCCCCCTGCGGTGTGTGTACTGCGATACCGAATACGCCTTTCATGGCGGTGAGCGCCGTGAGCTTAACGATATTCTCGCCGAAGTGGCCAAGTATTCCCCACGTTATGTCTGCGTCACTGGCGGTGAGCCGCTGGCGCAACCGGAATGCTTAAGCCTACTTACCGCACTCTGTGATGCAGGCTATGAGGTGTCCTTAGAAACCAGCGGCGCCTTGCCTATCGAAAAGGTGGATTCGCGGGTTTCACGGGTTGTCGATCTAAAAACCCCTGCTTCGGGTGAAATGCATCGCAATCTTATGGATAATATCCCCTTTCTCACCCCGCTCGACCAAGTTAAGTTTGTGCTGTGTAATCGTGAAGATTACGACTGGGCGAGATTCCAGCTCGATAGCCACCAGCTAAATAAGCGCGCCGGTGAAGTTTTGTTTTCACCTAGCTTTGGTCAGCTAAGCGCGACCGATTTGGCAAACTGGATAGTGGCAGACAACCTCCCTGTGCGTTTCCAGATGCAATTACACAAAATATTGTGGAATGACGCCGCAGGGCATTAGAAAAGAGGACGTGTTTTGCAAAAGAAAGCAGTCGTACTGGTTTCCGGTGGCTTAGACAGCGCTACGGTATTGGCCCAGGCAACAACCGCAGGTTACGAATGCTACGCCCTAGCATTTGACTACGGCCAGCGTCACCGCGCCGAATTAGTCGCCGCCAAGCGCGTCGCAGAAAGCGGTGGCGCCAAAGAGTTTAAAATTATTAAGCTGGATTTAAGCAGTATTGGTGGCTCCGCCTTAACCGATATGAAAATCGACGTACCGGATGCAGGCGCGCTGGGAATTCCTGTTACCTATGTGCCAGCGCGCAATACTGTGTTTTTGTCTATTGCTCTAGGCTGGGCAGAAGTTCTCGACGCCGACGATATATTTATTGGCGTGAATGCCGTGGACTACTCGGGCTACCCCGATTGCCGCCCGGCATTTATCGAAGCCTTCGAGACCCTCGCCAATGTCGCTACCAAGGCGGGCGTAGAAGGGCATGGCATGCACATACACACCCCGCTAATGACGCTCAGCAAAGCGGATATCATCAAGCAGGGCCTAGAGCTAGGTGTGGATTACGCCCAAACTGTGTCGTGTTACCAAGCCAATAGCGACGGCGAAGCTTGTGGCCGCTGCGATAGCTGCCATCTTCGTCGTGAAGGTTTTCAGCAGGCGCATGTTGCAGATCCTACCCGATATCGGAAACTGTAATAAAACTGCATTTTTTAACACTAAACGGTTGTTTTTTCTTTTGAAATCCGTATTATAGGCGCCTCTTTCGGGGTCACTGAAAAGACGCAATTTTAGCGAATAATCAGTGATTTAGGTCTAGTAAATAATACTGGATTCATTCGAAAGATAGCATTACAATGCGGCCCCCGGAACACGCGGGTAGCAAAAAAGAGAATTTGGGCCGTTAGCTCAGTGGTAGAGCAGTTGGCTTTTAACCAATTGGTCGATGGTTCGAATCCATCACGGCCCACCATTTTCTCTAAAGAATTCAAAGCGTTGCATACATGCAGCGCTTTTTTTTGTCTGGACTTTCTCTTTTGACCAATCTGTGACAAGTTTTTGCCGATTCGGCTTAAGTTTGAGCAATTTTAAAAGCCAATTGGTCAATTCCACCTAGGAATCTAGGTTGAGCTTGAGACCTATCAAAGAGATCTCCCCATTTTTCATTTCCTTAACAGTCAGTTTAAGTTGTGGGAATGTCAGTGCGTCACCAACCACGGGCCGTCCTCTAAACTTGCGCTTAATGTGCTCGCCTACGGTGAGGTGTTTTAATTCATCGGGTATTTCAAAGTTATAAAGGAGCGCCAGATTCCCCAATTCGCTGTTTGGCCGAATAGTAAAATCTCCGAAATAACTGGACGATTGTTTTGATGACATGCGTGAAAGGACCGGGGAGAATAACTCGGCTAGTTTTTCGGCCATACCGGTAGTGGCAACGATGACAACTTGATCGCGCTCTTTAAGCGTGTTCTCTTCGTTTGAGTTAAGTGGGATTTCATCGCGGATGAGCGCGACGACCTGAGCGCTGTCTGGTAACACCAGCTGATAGATAGATTTGCCAATGACACTGCTTCCGGCAACCACCTGATACACCACTAAGTCTTTGTGAGGGTTGCTGGGCAAGTGGGTGCTTTTAAAGCTGGGCAGTTTTAATGCCACGGGCAAGTCGACTTTTAACCAGCGGGCCATTGGTGCAATGGTCCAGCCTTGGATGACCAGCGAGGTTAATACCACGAAGAACACCAATTCAAAGTAGATGCGCGCGTTCTCTAAGCCTGCAAGGGAGGGGAATAGAGCGAGAATGATCGGTACCGCACCGCGTAATCCACACCAGCTTACAAAAACTTGATCGCGCACGGGAAACCTGAACGGCAGCAGTGATACCGCAACAGCCAGTGGCCGCGCGATGAATATCAGAACACCGGCGATAATTAGCGCCGGAATGATGATGGGGGGCAGCAGGCTTGGCGTTACCAAGAGGCCTAGCATTAAGAACATGCCAATCTGACTCAACCAGGCGATGCCATCGTGAAAGCGTCGTATGTCATTCATATACAAAGATGACGTGGTGCCGGTCATCACGCCAGCGATGTAAATGGCGAGAAAACCGCTGCCCCCGCTAAAGCTGGTGCCGCCAAATAAGGTGAGCGCGGCGGCAAAGACCATTAAGGGGTATAAGGACACCGGCAATGTTATTTTGCCCAGCGCTGCCGGGATGACGTAGCCGCCCAGCACCCCGAAGAGAAGGCCGAGCCCCATTTGCTTGGCAAGCTCGGCTAGCAGCAGCCAGCCACTTAATCCGGCAGGGCTGCTAAGGGCTTCAACGAGCGTGATGGTTAGGAAAATGGCCATAGGGTCGTTGGAGCCAGATTCAATCTCTAGCGTGGCACCGGTTCGATCCTTTAGGTTTAGCCCAGCATTTTTGATAAGGCCGAATACCGCCGCCGCATCTGTTGAGCCGACAATCGCGCCGATCAATAAGCCCTCTTGCCAAGGTAGGTCAAGGATATAACAGGCGGCCGCGCCGGTTATTCCTGCGGTGAGAAATACGCCCACAGTGGCTAAGGAGAGCGCAGGCCGTAAGCTGCTGCGAAAGGTATCCATACGGGTGCCAAGCCCGCCATCAAAAATGATAATGGCGAGTGCGAGGTTGCCAATTAAAAACGCGGTGTCGATATCATCAAAGTGGATGCCGCCGATGCCGTCTTCGCCAGCTAGCATGCCGAGTAGCAGGAATATCAGTAATAGGGGAGCCCCTAGGCGACGGGAGATGATGCTGGCAAACACCGCAAATAAGAATAGTGCGGCGCCGATAAATACAAGTTGGTAGGTGTGCTCAATCATCTGCTGGCTAGGTGCTCATGACTTGCGGTGTATTGGGTTAGTTCTTTGTAGTCTGGCTAGGTAACGGCAATTCTATCCCATTAAGGCGCTTGCCTTGGCTTTATATAGGAGATTAGATAATTTCAGGGAACCGTGGCGATTTCTGCTTTGTTGCTGCATGCGGGTGTTGCTTTGTTTAAGTGCCGGCTCTTAGTTGGCGAATTCCTAAACCGGTGCGGCGCTTGAGCATCTTTCCTAGGGATTTGGCATCGGAATAGCCCAGTTTTTCGGCAATCGCCTCCATAGATTCACCGCGCCGCAGTTGGCGGAGGGTGAGTTTTTCAAAGACTTGTTCTTGGACCTCTTTGTAGGTGAGTTTTTCATCCTTCAGCCTGCGCAATAGTGTGCGCTCACCGATTTCCAGTTTAGCGGATACTGTTTGACGCGATGGCGCCACGCCTTCGTCGATCAATTTTAGTATGGCTTTTTCGATAATGGCACTTTGGCTATTGAGTGTGCGAACTTGATAGTCAAGGCTGGTATCAAGGGATTCGTAAAGTTGGGGGTCGGCTGACTGGAGTGGAAGGTCTAGCAGTTTTGCGTCTAGGCATAGTGCGTATTCCTTGCAGTTAAATCGGCAGTGCGCGTTGAGCTTGGCCTCATATATTTCTTTTAGGCCAAAGTCTGGGTGCGCAAACCAGATTTCAGCATATTTATAGGTGTTGTTTGGGAAGCAGTCTTGCAAAATCCGAACACAGGCGCAGATAAAGGCGTCATAGGAGTAATGGGTAACCTCTAAATTGGGGTTTGCAAGGCGAAATCGCATCACGCCTAAGCCGCGTTCTTCCGTGAGTGAAAATTGCCACACTTCGCTTACCAAGGAGATTTGATCGAGCGCTTCTAGAATGGATTGTCGAAATGTTTTGGCGACCATCATCTTAAAGGCCAGTGAGCCAATGGTTCTAAAGTGGAAGTGGTCTAATACATCCAGACCAAGATCGACTCGGCCAGTTAATCGCTGTGCTAATTTCCAAAGCGCAGTGAGATCCTCTTGGTTCACCCGATTCACTGAGTCCCAAGCGAGTGAAGGAATACCCGCTTTCTTCAATAACTGCCCGCGATCAAAGCCGCAGGCCGCAGCGGTAACATTGGCGACCATGTCAGCCCACTGAGCGTGGGCGGTGATAGCTAATGAGCTGTTTGTCACAAATTAACCCGTTTAAGACACGTTTCCGCATTGTACCTAATTCTTTACAAGGTAGCATAATTGCTTGATGGCGGCAGGCCGCTCAATAGTTCATAGACGTCGCAGATGGAATGTTATGTTGAAATTCAAGCAAAGAGCCGTATCTCACTATTTACTATTACTGCTGGTGCTTATCCTTGCAGCTTGTGGTGGTAGCTCTAGTTCTAGTCCGAACTCGGGTAACCCCGATACGGGTGGTAACTCCAATACCGGCGGTAACCCCAGTGCCGAGGACGGGCAGGGGCGTACTTTCTTTATCGCAAACGGGCCGAATGCGACCACTGAGATGGTGTTGGCGATGATCAGCGCCAAACCCAAGGATGTTATTGAATTTGGTGAAGGCTATTTTGAACTTAGCTCTGGTATTCAAATATCCGGCACAGAAGATATCCTCGTTAAAGGCCAGGGTATGGATAAAACGGTACTCTCGTTCAAAAATAGCGGCTCGCAGGAAGGCTTTCTTGCCACCACCGTGCGCGGCATTACCGTTGAAGATTTGACGGTGCTGGATTCGCCAGGTGATGCTTTCAAACTACAGGGTGTTGATCACGGAACGTTACGTCGCGTTCGTGCATTTTGGTCTAGCGGGCGCAACACGGCCAACGAAGACACCATAACGGCGGCAAATTATAAAACTAAGCTGCAGGTTGCCTGTACTGATCCGGCGCGGCACAACCCTGATAATCCCAATCCCCTTGAAATGGATACGACGTCACCAGATTACAATGTCAGTAAGTTGTCGGGCCGCTATGGGGTTTACCCAGTAAACTCGCGGAATATTTTGGTTGAGTATGTGGAATCGGTAGGTGCATCTGACGCCGGTATTTATGTAGGTCAAACCGACAACGCGATTATCCGTAACAGCCGCGCCGCGTTTAACGTATTTGGTTTTGAAATTGAGAATGTGCGCGGCGGTGAGTATGTCGACAATTTGTCGGAATGTAATACCGGCGGTTTCTTGGTTTATGACTTAGACGGCCTAACGCGTTACGGTAGCCGTACCCGTATGTACCGCAACACCTCGCGCAACAATAACACTTACAACTTTGCCGAACCCGGCAGCATCGTATCTAACGTACCTCGCGGTACCGGTATGTTGACCATGGGTTACGACAAGATCGATATTTTTGATAACACCTTTGAAGACAACGGCACTGCCGGTATTGTGCACACGAGCTACAAGCTATTTGGTGTGCCTGGTGATCGCCGTATGGATTTATACAGTGAAGGTGTTCACATTTGGAATAACACCTTTAAAAATAACGGTAACGATCTACCTAGCCCTGATTTCGCCTCGATTATCGATACCGGCGGTGAGCAGGTCACCTCCGCATTCCCTATGTTAATCGGTTTAAAAATGGTGGCTGGCACCGGTGAATACCGCGGCGCGCACATCGCATGGGATGGCTATGAAGACGAATACAATGCCGATTGTCCCTATCCAATTGACAGTAATGGCGATCCGATTCCAGCAGATGCTGAAGGCAAACCTATTTCGGGTAACCAGTACCCCAATCCTTCCTGCCGTTACAATGCCTATAAGTTTAACGAGGCTGGTGAACGCAAGAAGCCGCAGTGGTGGTATTCCTGTATTGATGCCAGTAATAACTTTGACAGCGACAGCGCTACCTTCGCCAATTTTCACGGCACCGAAGGCCTAGAAGCGCTGTTATACCTGCCACCGCAAGGCCCAGAAGACCTTATAGATATTGTGACCAGTCTGCCAAACTTCCCTGTGGATACCGATATCACGCCGCATCTCTGTGACGAGACCTATGGCAGCAACATGGCGCCGTTACCGCCTATTGTGATTCCCGAGTTTGTGCCTTCTGGCACAATTGATCCCGCGCCGTCAGATGCATTGGTCGACCAGCTGTGTAATACCACGGTAGCCGCCGGTGAGATCAATGCGGCGGCCTATACGGTAAATTGCCCACGTCTTGATCAGTACCATTTATTTGCCGATGCAGAGGACCCTACAAGCCTACCCAATGGCCAGGGTGTGCCCTTTGTGCTGAATACCAAGTTGTTTTCGGATTACGCCACCAAGTATCGCGTGGCCTATATTCCTAAAGGCGAGCAGGCTATTTATCGCGATGGTAATGACAACGCCAATGCGGCAATTTTATTCCCCGTCGGAACAATTCTCGCTAAGACCTTCTCTTTTACGAATGAAACGAAGCAAACTGAAGCAGCAGCTGAGACGAGGTTGGTCATAAAACGGCAAACCAGTGGTGGTCAGTATTATTGGGAAGGGTTGGAATATATTTGGAAAGCGGAAAATGGAGAGAAAGTCGCATATTTGACCCAGCAGGGCGGGTTGATGAGCGCAAGCTGGGATTACAGCGACGTTAATAGTGGTGATCACTACCAAGGCTCAACGGCTGCCTATGTATTGCCAAACGCTAACCAGTGTCAAAGTTGTCATGCCAATGACGATGCCGAAACAGGCTCTGCGCCCATTGGCCCCAAGGCGCGGAATCTTAACCGTCCGTATAGCAGCGAGTCGCCCCTTGCCTCGGGTATGGATGCGCATGCGGTTAACGGCAAAAACCAATTGGTATTTTGGTGTGAAACCGGCTTAATGAAAAACTGCCCCAGCAACATGGAAGTCGATTCAAATACACAGTATCTGAAGGCTGTTGAACGCAACCCAATCTTTAATATGCCGGGTGACTCGGGCTTTGATTCAAACAGCGACAAAGATGTGGAGGCGCGGGTACGCTCTTACCTTGAAGTGAACTGTGGCCATTGCCACAATCCCCGCGGATTAGCGCAGAACACCGGTTTCTATCTTGATGTATTTCGCTCAGTAAACGATACCTTTGGTATATGTAAAGGTCCGACTGCCAGTGGTAGTGAAGGTCGCGGTGGTCGTGAATATGACATTGTTCCTGGAAACGCCGCAGAATCTATTCTCCCCTACCGCCTAGGGCCCGAAGCCAATACTCTGGCGGCACGTATGCCGCCGATTGCGAGGAGTACCGTGCATGCCGCTGCATTTGATTTGATCACTAAGTGGATCAATGAAGTAGTTGATGACAGTTATGACAACGCGGATGCTTGCAAAACGACTAGCAGCGGCGGTGGCGCGAACGGCGGAATTTGCCTGCCAGGTGAAATACCTTTGCTCGGTGGGGCCTGTTTGCCAGCGGGTAGTTTGTAAGTTTTACCAGAAACGTAATAACAAATTCGCCATCTAAGTGCGGCGAATTTGTTATGTTAAACCCAGAACGTCTGTAATTTTATCTATATAATTCAATATGTTGTATTTGTTCAGCGCTTTTTATGTCTGCACTTTTTGTGGCAGAATTTGTCTCATTTGATTACCTGATGCAGTCGCTTCATGGCGTATAGAACGCTATTTGTTACATAGCTGGAAATCATGCGCCGAGTGGATCAGGTCTAGCTTGTGATTACTTTGAAATGAAACGAAATTCAGTGTCGTCACCCCTTAATTGCAGCAGCGAGGTTTTACTCATTGCGGCGATTGTCTTTCATTCCACTTACGCTAAGTACACCAATATACTTTAATCATTGTGGAATAAAGGTCTGGTGTTATTCTGTAATGACAGTGTTAGCATTCATAAAGAATGCGAAGTCTAAGGACATGAATAATGCTAAGAATGAAATTGATTAAAAAGGGTTTGTTACTCTCCGTGTTGGCTGGTTTTGGGGTAACTGCCTATGCGCTTGAAAGTGGCGATATTGAAGGCCGAGTTGGCTTTATAGATGAAAGTACCGGTGCCAAGGTGGAAGCGGTTGAGCGCGGTGAGCAGTCTGGCGAGTATCGGGTGCTGATTTCGATTCCAGGTAAGGCTGGCGCTGAGGCTTTGGAAATTGAGGAGGTCCTCGTTAGTGCTCCTGCAATTAGCCCTGATGCAGCGGATTTGCCGGCGCCGACGCGCTACGAGTTTGTAAAGGATTACAGTGCTGACCGCTATGGCTTATATATTTATATTGGCAAGAGCAAGGATTGGCCGTTTCGGATTTATTTTAAAGACTCAGATAGTGAGCTAATACACAATCACTAAGCTGGCGTGCAACTGGATTTAAACCTGATATTTGAGCGTTTGGTGATGTAATGCAGTGGATGTGTGGCAAGGCGCAGGCTAATGGAATTGAGCTTGCTTACCAAGAGCTAGGTGGCAATAGTGCGCCAGCAATATTGTTAATTATGGGGTTTGCCAGTCAACTAACGGTGTGGCCCGAGGCATTTTGCCAGAGTTTGGCCGCAGCGGGTTATCGTGTTATTCGCTTTGATAATCGCGATGTGGGTTTGTCTCACAAAGTATACGATCAAGTGCCGCCAGGCATTGTTGGTTTGCGCTTGCGTAGCAGTCTGCGCCTGCCCATTCGCGCGCCGTATACCTTGGATGATATGTGCGCTGACGCAGTGGCGTTATTGGATGTATTAAACATTGAGCGGGCCCACATTGTTGGGGCATCAATGGGCGGTATGATCGGCCAGTTAATGGCAATCAACTACCCAGAGCGAGTGGCGAGCTTAGTGTCGATGATGTCGAGCTCGGGTTATGGCGGCATGAAACCTGCGGTTTTGATGCATTTCATGAAAAAGCCTAAAGCCCATAGGGTGGCACAAATTAGCCACGCGCTTAAAACATGGCAGCTTATTTCTAGCCCAGAGTTCGGTGATCCCGAACCCCAGCTTAGAGCGCGCATCGCCGCGGCCTATGAGCGCAATCACTACCCTGCAGGTAAGGCGAGGCAGTTGGCAGCCATTGTGGCCAGTGGTAATCGCAAAAAGTTACTATCTAAAATTTCCGCGCCAACTCTAGTGATTCACGGTGACAAAGATCCGATGTTGTCGCTAAAAGGTGCGCGGGATACCGCGCAGCGTATTCCCAATGCGCGCCTAGAAATTATTCCGGGGATGGGTCACGATTTGCCCACAGCAATGCTGGAGCGCTTGGTCAATTTAATTCTCGGTCATGTCGATGCGGTGAAAATGGCGGGCTAGTACCTAAGTGCCGAACTGGTACTTAAGCTCAGCTGACGTTTGCTTCTTTCTGTAAATTTGCCATATTAAGCACCTTAGTGCGGGCTTCGTGTGTAATAGTGCGATGATTGCGCGGGGTCTTGGGGCTGTTTAAAGGGAGTTTGCAGATGAAATTACATAATAAATATAGCGTTGCCGTCATCTTTTTCTGTGTGTTTGCTATCTTTTGGGGGTGTGCCAAGGAGGTTCCAAATAGCAGGGTCACGAGTAATAGTGGAATTTATGACGAGGCTACTGATGACAGTCTCGATACCCACCCCGATGCCATAACGGCGGCACCTGAGTTGCTAGCGGTGCCGGCGCCCGTCGTTGATGCTGAGCAACCGTCCCCTATGGCCGCGCCAGACGAAGTGCATGCCAGTAGTGATCATAGCGTTCAAGACCTGGTGGAAGAGCAGACCGTTGCCCTAGATAACTCAAGTGAGCGTTTGGGCGATTACAAGGTGGAGCTAGGGGGTGATTCGCATCTCACGTTTCCGTCTAACTCTGGGCAGCTTATTGTGTGGATTGGCGATGCCGAGTACTCGGCCACGTTTCCCGATGATTTTAATATTGCCACTTCAACAATTCCTGCGTTGGGCGAATCGGCTACCGTTAAGCCTTATGCTCCCGACTTTGAAGTAATACCGGCGGAAACCGCCTGTATTAAAATTCATCGTCGCGGTTCAAGTGTGCGTTTTGAGCTGCGCCCCATTAAGGGCGGTCATTTTAAAGTGGGGGCCGACGTTAATTTGTTTGGCTCCGACGATTGCACAGGTATTGCAGTGCCGCAGGCGGCGACAAGCTTAGCTGTTGATGTTGAGGTGAGTTGGTGGGCGTGGCTAATGTTAAAGGTGAAGGTACTTGGCGATATTGCGTGGACCCAGTTTGTCGATTTTTGGGCAGAGGCCGTGGCGATTTTGTTTGCTTTAATGTTGTTCTTGCTGCGGGGGAAGTTGCTCAGTAAATTTGGTTTCGGTAGCAAATAAGGTTCTTAACTTAAAATAATATTTATTCGTCACGGGTGATGGCGCAATTACTGGTCACGCTCTACTAACGTGGCTTTCACGCATAATAAATTCTCGCAGCCATAGCAGAGCGGGATCATGGTCTACACTTTTGTGCCACAGCATTTGCAGCTCCAATTTTGGGGTGTTAAAGGGCAGGGCGTGGCTGTTGAGCTGCCAGTGCTGGGCAATAGTCTTGGGAATGGCCGCGATAAAATCAGATTGGGCGAGCAGTGCTGGCAGCGCAGCATAATGCTGTAGTCGCAGTGCTATTCGGCGTTTTTGACCAATCGAACGCAGAGCTAAGTCGATATGCCCTGAGCCGGTCATGCGGCTAGAGACATGAATGTGGCTGCTGGTGAGAAAGTCCTCAAGGCTTAGCTCGCACTTCGTTGCGCTTAGCGGGTGGTCGGGGCGCATTACGCAAACATATTCGTCGGTGTGCAGGGGCTGACTAATGAGTTCGGGGTGGCTGAGCAACGGTGCGTCGACCGCTAAGTCTAAATTGCCACTGGCTAGCTCATAGGCCGCTTCGCGACGTTTGATGAACACCACCTCAAGATTAACGCTTGGTGCTTCACGGTTTAGTTGAGTGAGTAATCTGGGCAGCAAAATAAGCTCAGCGTTTTCGGTGGCGTGAATCCGAAAGGTTTTATTGACGGTGGCGGGATTAAATTCAATGCGCGCGGTAATGCAATTATCGAGGTTTTTCAGCGACTCACGAACAGTGGCAATGAGTTGCCGAGCCAAAGGTGTTGGCCCCATGCCGTTTTGGGTGCGCACAAATAGCGGGTCGTCGAAGATGGCGCGCAGCTTCGCCAGCGAGCTGCTGACGGCGGGCTGGGTAACGTGTAGAACCCCAGCAGCCTTCGTTAAGCTCTGCTGAGAATAAATGGCGTCGAAGACAACGAAGAGATTGAGATCTATCTTTGACATGTGCACACCATCCGTTTGTTTCAATAATAAGCAATGCTTATTATGCGACATAAAAACAATAAATTTCAATAATGATTGTGCGCTTGTTATTATCAGACTTCACTATCCAACGCAGCGCCGATTTAGGAGTTTTCATGTCAGAGGTCATTGTAGTCAGGCACGGCCAAGCCGCGTTTGGCACCGACGATTATGATCGGCTCACGGAAGTTGGCTGGGAGCAGGCTCGGCTGTTGGGAGAGCATTTGTCCGGTGCCGCGCAGCCCATTACCGCGGTATTCACGGGCACCATGCGCCGTCACCGTGAAACCTTAGCGGCTATTCGCGATGTTTTGCCAGCCGTGCCAGACGCCACCGAACTGCCGGGCTTAAATGAATACGATTTTCATCAGCTGGTAAGCGCCTACTTAGCGATGTCGGGCGAAGTAATTGATTTAGGTAATAGCCGCGCATTTTACCGAACATTACGCCAAGCCTTAATGGCGTGGAGCAGGGATGATTTGGCTGATGTGGCCGAACCTTGGTCGGCGTTTGAGGCGCGGGTAAAAGCGACCTTGGCCCGTGTAGCGACGCCTAAGGGTAGTGTGTTGGTGGTTAGCTCGGGTGGGCCGATCAGCGCAATGTTGCGCGAGGTGCTCAAGCTCGACGTTGAAACTATGGTTAATCTGAACTTACAGGCCAAGAACACCGGCGTAACCCGCTATTTCACCAAGGGTGAGCACTTTAATTTAAACGCGTTTAACGGCGTTGCTCATCTTGATCAGCCGGCTACTCGGCACTTAATTACTTATACCTGACATTTACCGTCTATTTGATTTACCAAAGAGGAAATAGCAATGAATTTAACGCCATCAGCCAAGGCCCAAGATTTACTACAACGGCTCAGCGCCTTTATGGACGAGCATATTTACCCCAACGAGAAGGCCTATGCCGAGCAGTTGCACAACGCTGAGAATCGCTTTGGCATTATCCCGTTAATGGATGAGCTCAAGCTTAAAGCCAAGGCGGCGGGCTTGTGGAATTTGTTTTGCCCAGAAGAGTATCCCCAATACTGCGAGCATGGCGGTTTAAGCTTTCTCGACTACGCGCCCCTTGCCGAGTTAATGGGCCGGGTTATTTGGTCGCCAGAAGTGTTTAACTGCAATGCGCCAGACACCGGCAATATGGAAGTGTTTATGAAATACGCCACCGACGCCCAGCGCGAAAAGTGGTTAACCCCCTTGCTTAATGGTGATATTCGCTCTTCTTACGCGATGACCGAGCCTCAAGTAGCGTCTAGCGACGCCACCAATATTGAACTCAGCATTGTTAAAGACGGTGACGAGTGGGTTTTGAATGGCCGCAAATGGTTTATTACCGGCGCCATGAATGAGCGCACGCAAATCTTTATTGTGATGGGCAAATCTGATCCTGAGAATGCCAGCCGTCATAAGCAGCAGAGCCAAGTATTGGTGCCCAAGGGCACACCTGGCTTGTCGATTGTTCGCCCGCTGAGTACCTTGGGCTACGACGATGCGCCAATTGGTCACGCCGAAATAGTATTAGAAAATGTGCGGGTGCCGCTGGAGAATATCTTGCTGGGCGAAGGCCGCGGCTTTGAAATTGCGCAGGGCCGTTTGGCCCCCGGCCGTATGCACCACTGCATGCGTTTGATTGGCGCCGCGCAGCGTTCGCTGGAGCTGGCCTGCCAGCGCGCAGTGTCACGCACCACCTTTGGTAAGCCGCTGAGCAAGCACCAATCGGTGCGCGAAGAAATCTCCAAGAGCTTTTCTGAGATTGAAATGGCGCGCCTGCTAGTATTAAAAACCTGTGTGCAGATTGACGAACAGGGACCAATGCAGACTACCGACATGATCGCGGCGACCAAAACTACCGTGCCACTACTGGTCCAAAATGTGATTGATCGCTGTATGCAATTGCATGGCGCTGGCGGCCTGACCGAAGATTATTTTATGGCCGAAGCCTTTAACTACGCGCGCTGGTGTCGTCAGGCCGACGGTCCAGATCAAGTGCACCAAATGGCTTTGGGCAAACAAATTATTGATCGCTACGCTGTTTAAGGAGGACGCATGGCTACTACCTTTGATTTAGATGTCGCGGCATTAGGCGCATATCTTGAAAAAAACATAGCGGGCTTTAAAGGACCGTTTACCGCCGATAAATTTGCCGGTGGCCAGTCCAACCCGACCTACCTTATTGCCGCCGCCAGTGGTAAATACGTTCTGCGGCGTAAGCCGCCAGGTGAATTACTGAAGTCTGCCCATGCGGTAGACCGAGAATTCCGCGTGATGAAGGCGCTGGGCCAAAGCAACGTGCCCGTGCCGAATATGCGGGTGCTGTGTGACGACGATAGCGTCATCGGTTCAATGTTTTATGTTATGGATTACATTGATGGCCGTATTTTTTGGGATGCGGCGCTACCAGAGCAAAGTCCGGCAGAGCGTGGCGCTATTTACGATGCCATGAATCAGGTATTGGCTGATTTACATAATGTAGATGTCGACGCGATTGGCTTGAGTGATTACGGTCGCCCAGGTAATTATTTTGAGCGTCAGCTCAGCCGCTGGACCACCCAGTATCGCGCCAGTGAAACGGCAACCGTGCCAGCGATGGAAGCCATGATCGAATGGTTGAATGCCAATCTGCCGCCAGATGACGGCTTGGTGTGTATCAATCACGGTGATTTTCGTCTCGACAATATGATGTTCGACAATAAAGAACCTAAGGTTTTGGCCTTGTTGGACTGGGAGTTGTCGACCTTGGGCCACCCCTATGCCGACTTGGCATATCAGTGCATGCAATTGCGAATTCCCGGTGACGCCGCGATTCCGGGGCTGGGCAGTGTCGACCGCGAGACGTTGGGTATTCCCTCTGAGCAAGAATATGTGCGTCGCTACTGCGAGCGGCGGGGTATTGAGGGTATTGATCACTGGGTATTCTATCTGGCTTTTGCTTTTTTCCGGCTCAGTGCAATTTTACAAGGCGTGTACAAGCGCGCACTCGATGGCAACGCCTCTAGCGAAAAAGCCATGGCCTATGGCGCCTTGGCTGCGCCCTTGGCCGAGCTGGGCTGGGCCTTGATTGAAAAAGGCGAGTAATAGCCGTTAATAAGGGTTTTAAAATGAATGAAGCAATAGCAAAAAGTATTGATTTGTCGGGCCGAGTGGCCTTGGTAACCGGCGCGTCTAGTGGCCTCGGCGCCCATTTTGCTACGGTTTTGGCGCAAGCGGGGGCCACCGTGGTGGTCGGCGCTCGGCGAGTTGACCGTTTGCAGACCTTGGTGGCAAGTATTGAAGCCGAGGGCGGCAAGGCCTTGGCGGTGGCAATGGATGTGAATGATAAGGCTTCAGTTGTTGCCGCATTTGATCAGGCCGAGGCCGCTGTGGGCGCCGTTGCCATTGTGGTGAATAACGCCGGTGTCGCTGATTCTGCTCGTTTTGTAGACAGCTCTGAGGAGCAGTGGGACTTTGTTGTTGATACCAATTTGCGGGCGGTGTGGCGCGTGTCGCGCGAAGCGTCAGCGCGCATGATAAAGGCCGGAATTAGCGGTAGCATTGTTAATATTGCATCAATCTTGGGTCTGCAGCCGGGCGTTAGTAATAGCTTGTATGCAACGGCGAAAGCAGGAGTAATTCAATTAACGAAAAGCGCTGCGCTGGAGTTGTGGCGCAATAATGTTCGGGTTAATGCCCTGTGCCCAGGCTATTTTGAAACTGAGATTAATCGCGATTTTTTCCACTCGGAGAAAGGCCAGCAGTATCTCGGCCGCATACAGCCGCGGCGGCTTGGTCAAATGCATGAGCTAAGCATGCCGCTATTGCTGTTGGCTAGCGATGCGGGGTCGTTCCTTAATGGCGTGGCGCTGCCGGTGGATGGCGGTCACTTGGTGCAGTCACTATAAGGCTTGGCTGTTTGCCTTGGCGCAAATTTGCAGCGTACTGGCGGTTAATGCCAATACATAATAATAAGTCACGGGCTACACTGTTTGGATAAAAATATTCCAACAGAGGTAGCCCAGTGGCAAATACAACTCCCATTCTCATTGCGTCCGGTCAATATGTATTTCGCGATGCGCTAACGGCGGATAATGCGCGATCACCTGTGGATATTGCCGCCGAGGCGGCGAGGGTGGCACTGGCCTCCGCCAATGCTGCTAGCTCCCTTGTCGAGCATATAGACACCATCGCCTTTATTCGCGGTTTTATCGATTCCATCCCCGGTGGCGCAGGCCCCTTTGGGGTGAGCAATAATATTCCGCGCTCTTTAGCGAATCGCATTGGCGCCAATCCCCGCAGCGCAATTTATGGTCGCGAAGGCGGTCATTCCCCACAGCGCTTTGTAAATGAGTTTGCCGAGAAAATTGCCGCTGGCGAAATGTCGATGGGCTTAATTGCTGGGGCAGAAGCAACGGGCATTATGAAACAGGCGCTGAAAAGCGGTTTAGCGCTGGATTGGAGTGAAACCGTCGACGGCGAGTTGGATGATCGCGGCTGCCACCTGTTATTTACCTCCCACGAAGTCAATCATGGCATTACTTTCCCTACCCAAGTTTACCCCTTGTTTGAAAATGCTTGGCGAGTCCGCCACGGCCTGTCTGAAACTGCGCATCGTCGCCTCGCGGCGGAGTTGTTTGCTAAATTTTCTAACGTGGCAGCGCAAAATCCTTACTCCCAATTTCCGCTGGCGCGCAGTGCCGATTTTTTAAACGAAGTTGCGACGGACAATTACTGGGTGGCGCGGCCCTACACCAAATGGATGGTGGCGCAGGATGCCGTCAACCAAGGCGCGGCACTGTTAATGTGTTCGGTCGACAAGGCCATTGAATTAGGTGTGCCAGAATCCCAATGGGTTTATCTGCACAGCTATGCCGACGTAGATGACCGCTGGGTGTCGGAGCGGCCTGACTTGGCGGTTTCAGAAACCATGAACCTGAGCCTAAATGCGGTGCTTAGCAGTGTTGATAAAACCATCGACCAGATCGATATTATGGATATTTACAGCTGCTTCCCCATAGCGGTACTGGCTGCCTGCGAGGCTATGGGCTTAGACTGGACCACCGATAAGCCGCTAACAGTCACTGGTGGCTTACCCTTTTTTGGCGGTCCCGGTAATAGCTATAGTACCAATGCCATTGCGAGCTTAACGGATATGCTTAGAGCTAAGCCCGAGAGTTACGGTTTGATTACCGCCAATGGTGGCTTTTTGTCTAAGCAGTCGGTGGGTGTTTATTCTGCGCAGCCACCAGTAAAACCCTGTCACAACGCCGACCCGAGTTTGCAGGCTAAATTCGACGCGCTGCCGGTGTGCGAGCTGACAGAGCAGGCAGAGGGAGATGGCGTTATTGAAACCTATACTGTGGTGTATAACCGCGGTGTTGCGAACTTGGGCATTGTGGTGGGGCGCTTTGAAGATGGCCGCCGCTTTCTCGCCAATACTGCCGTAGGCGATGCGCATACCTTGCTCGCAATGACCACTGAAGACGAGGTGATCGGTCGTAAAGTTAGGGTGAGCCACGATGCAGGCAAGAACACGTTTACACTTATAAATGATTAACGATGGGTATTGGCGCCTACAGCTGCCGTCGGTAATGCTGGGGTGTCATTCCGGTCCACGTCTTAAACGCGCGGGTAAAGGCGCTGGCTTCTGAAAAACCAGTGCGTTGGGCAATACTTTCAATCGATAGCTTGGACTTGCCAAGGTAGTAGAGTGCGGTATCGTGTCGACATTGCGTTTTAACGTCGTTGAATGTCGTTCCCTCTTGGGCGAGACGTCGCCGTAGAGTTTGCGGGTGCAGCTTTAATTGCTCGGCTATCTCATCAATGCTGGGGGTGTCGATGAGACGTTTGTTGATAATAATACGAACCTGCGCTGTCCAGCTCTTTTCTTTATATTGTTGAATAAGAAACACCAAAATAGGGTGTTGTAAAAATCGGTGTAGCGATTGCTCTGTTTGCTTAGTGGGCAGCTCGGTAAGGCTGCGGTGAAATACCAGCTCGGTTTGCGCCTTGTCGAAGTAGATCGCCTGCCCTAAAAACAAATGCCGGTATTCCTCGGCGTGATCGGGGGCGGGGTATTCTAGGTTAACTGCAATTAATGGAAGATGTTGTTGGGTAAACCAACTGCTGAAGCGATGAAGATTAAACATAATCAATTCAAACGCGTAAGCTTCGTAAGGATGATTTGGATCGCCGCGATGTATCGTCAGTTTGGCTTCATTGCCACAAATTTCAAAATGAGGTTGCAGGCCCCATTCAAACATTTGGTAAAACCGGCAATAGCGCGCCAGTGCGTGGCCAAGTGTTGCGCAGTTAATAAGCGAATAACACATATTGGTCCATGTGCCAGGTAAATAGCGGCCGGGGCCATAACCTAAAAATTCATCATTCATTGCGCGCATAGTAATGGCTTGTAATTTGCCAAAATTTACGGCGGGAACGCGGGCATTTTGCTGCTTAAGTAGCTCGGCAGAAATGCCAGCTTCATGTAAAAGCTGTTCGGGATCCAGCCCATTTGCCGGCGCGTTTCGCAGCACCGCATGCAGAAAATAGTTGGCAACCGATATGTTGCGCATTGAAGAAATATTGCTCATTAGTATTTTTTCAGAAGGCCTTGTTACGTCATTACAACGGGTTTTTGAGCATAAAATGAATTAAGAGCTAAAGTACAAGTGTAAGTCGATGTGCATAATATAGGTAAAAGCGACTATATCACCGCGTGCATGCGTGTATTAGTGTTGACTTAGCGCAACTATGCCACTGATTAGGACGTGAAAAACGATAATAGCTGAGCCATTAAGCACACCCATAAATGAGTCTAAAGCATGTCAAAGTGTTATTGGAAGGCCATAAATAAATTTGGCAAAAATACGGGGCGCGGTGGCTTGTCGGTGTTGGCGCTATTTGTCAGCGCGGTGAGTAGCAGCTACGCGGCAAATTCTGAGCCCGTCATGCTTGCTCGTGTTGATGACTTAGCCAGTTTGAGTCTTGAGTCGCTGATGAATATCGATGTGGTATCGGTGTCTAAGCGCAGTGAGCCGCTGCAGCAATCCCCCGCCGCGGTGTTTGTTCTTGAGGGCGGTAGTATTATTCGCTCGGGCGTCAAAAGCATTCCTGAAGCGCTGCGCTTGATCCCAGGTTTGCAGGTGGCGCGCTTAGATTCTCATACCTACGCCATAACCGCTCGGGGCTTTAATTCTACCGTTGCCGATAAGTTAGAAGTGCTTATGGATGGCCGCAGTTTATATACGCCTTTGTACTCTGGTGTCTTTTGGGACGCGCAGGATACCCTGATGGAAGATATTGAGCGTATCGAAGTTATTCGCGGCCCCGGCGCAGCTCTGTGGGGCGCCAACGCGGTAAATGGCGTTGTGAATATTGTTACCAAGTCTGCGGCAAAAACCCAAGGTGGTTTAGAACAAATTGGTGGTGGTGGTGAGTTTGAAGGCTTTGCGGCGTGGCGCTACGGTGGCAAGCTCGGCGAGCTTGGCCATTACCGTTTGTACGCAAAAACCACTCACTACACTGCTCAAGAAGTTGCGGGAGCGGGTGACGCTGGTGATGCGCGAAATAATGATCAGCTTGGTTTTCGTAGCGATCTTAGGCTTAACGATAGCGATACCCTAACCTTGCAGGGCGATTTGTATAAAGAACGGATCGCGAACCCACTCAGTAATCAAGACGAGTCTATTAGTGGTCACAATGTAATCGCACGTTGGAAGCGGCGTTACGATGATAGCGCTGACACTGAAGTGCAGTTTTATTACGATCAAACTAGCCGCGATGACACAAGAACATTTACCGAAGATCGCAATACCTACGATTTGGAAGTGAAGCACCGTTTTGCCCTAGGCGAGCGTCAGAATTTTGTGGTTGGCGGGGGCTACCATACCACGGATGACAATATTGGAAGCATTAATTCAGCGATACTAAAATTTGTGCCAGCGACGCGTAAAGATAAGACGTTAGACTTTTTCGCTCAAGATCAAATAGCATTAATAGAGAACAAACTGCACCTTACCTTGGGGGCGAAGTACGAAAACAATGACTATACCGGCGATGAGTTTCAGCCCAGCGTACGCGTTAGTTATATTTTAAATGAACATAATACTGCCTGGGGGGCGGTGTCGCGGGCCGTTCGTATTCCAAATCGACTTGATCATACTTTAAATATTTATAACGGCGTTCTTGTTGGCGATGAAAGCTTCAGCTCTGAAGAAGTCATTGCTTATGAACTTGGTTACCGAACTATTTTAACCCCGACTTTATCGACAGACATTGCCGTTTTCTACAATGAATATGATGATCTTCGTGCGTTCTCAGGTAGTTTCGGCGTGCCGCAAGCGGAGCCAATTCGAATTGTAAATGACGGTGCGGGAAGAACCCAAGGGCTTGAGCTTACAGTTCGCTGGGAGCCGTTGCCCGAGGTGAAAGTATTGGCGAGTTACGTCTATCAGGATATGGATGTGGCGGCTAAATTCGGTAGTAAAGATATTAATATCGGCCAGAATGATGAAAACGACCCAAATAATCAACTTAACGTCAGAGTGGATTGGGATGTTGCTGCAAACGTTTCTGTTCAGGCGCGCACGCGCTGGGTTGATGGCCTAGACGATGTTGGCGTAAAAGCCTATTCAGCATTCGATATGACCGCCATTTGGCGAGTAAGTGAACGTGTGGAACTGTCGCTGTTGGGGGCCAATTTACTCGACCCGCAGCACGCTGAGTTTAGTGGAGGCAAGGAAATAAGCCGGAGCCTAACTGGACAATTTACATGGCATTTCTAAACTTAAAATTTGTTAGGCCAGTGCGGCTTTGTAGGCTGCTTATCACGGTGATGTTGCCACTGTTTTGCACGGCTATACATGCCTACGCAGACAATAGCGAGCTGGAATACCGCGTTAAATCTGCCTTTTTGTTCAATTTCACCAAGTTTATTGAGTGGCCAATCGCACAAACTCCGCGCAGTGAATTTGTGATGTGTGTAGTGGGTAATGGTCAGCTGCATGCCAAATTAATAGAAACCATCGGTAATAAGCAGCATGATGGAAAGCCAATTCAATTTACGATGATAAAACACCCTGGCGAAGCCCAAAATTGCCAAATGGTGTTTCTGGGTTTTCTTGAGCGGGAGCGATTAGGTGATTGGATCGGTGCCATGTCTGAACTTGCGGTACTTACCGTGAGCGACGAGCAAGACTTTATCAACTTAGGTGGCATGATTCAGTTTGTTATTATTGATGGCAAGATTCGTTTTGATATAAATCAGTCAGCAGCAAATCGCTTGAGTATAAAAATGAGCTCGAAGCTGTTGGGCTTAGCGCGGAATGTAAATTAATAACAAGGAATAAAACAAGTTATGATTCGCGGCGCTGATATTCCTATTCGAGTTAAATTACTGTCTGCCATTGTGGGTACCACCTCGCTGTGTTTAATTGCCACCGCGGCGGTGTTTGTTGTTTATAACTGGTTTAGTGTGCGTAGTACCTTAACTAATAATCTCGCTGCTGTTGCCGAAGTGTTTACTTTAAATACCACTGCCGCGCTGAGTTTTAATGACGCGCCTGCCGCCACCGAAATATTGTCGTCGTTACGTGCTAAGCGCGAGGTGCTCCAAGCCTGTATTTATAAGTTCGATAATGATGGCCAAGAGTTGCTGTTTGCACGGTATAGCAGTGGCGAAGATCTAAGCCTGCAATGTCCGCAAACCCCGCCGACCGCAGATTTTTTTACACATAATCACCTTGTTGTGGTGAGCCCAGTTATTTTGGGTAATGAAAAAATTGGTAGTTTGTATATTGAGCGAGGCCTTCATGACCTGTGGGAGTCGACTCGCGTCGACAGTATTGTTGTGGCGCTAATGGCTTTAGCCAGTATTGCCATTGCATCGGTTTTGTCGCTGTTTTTACAACGGCTAATTTCAAATCCTATTTTGGCCCTATTAGGTACAACCAAAGCGGTGTCGGTTGCGGGTGATTATTCATTGCGGGCAATACCGACTGGTAATGATGAAATCGGTGAACTGATTTCGGGTTTTAATAATATGTTGGCGCAAATTGAGGGCCGAGATATTGCACTTGAATCTACCAAAAAGGAGTTGGAAGTCAGGATTGAGCAGGCGGATAAGGCCAATAATGAGCTTGAAGCGGCCTTGGCAAAATTAAAAGAAACCCAAGAGCAATTAGTGAATAACGAGAAAATGGCCTCGCTGGGTGGTTTGGTAGCCGGAGTGGCTCACGAGATAAACACGCCAGTAGGTGTGGGTGTGACCGCCGCCAGCACCCTACGAGAAGATACAAAGACGACAACCGGGCTTTACGAATCAGGTGAACTAACTAACTCCTCGCTCAAACGTTATTTTGCTACCTGTATGCAAGCCACGGAAATTATTTTAGGCAATTTGCAGCGGGCTGCAGATTTAATTCATAGCTTTAAACAAGTGGCTGTAGATCAAACCAGCAGCGAATATCGCATGTTTGAAATAAAGCGCTATATCGATGAAACCTTGTTAAGCCTTAAGCCTAAATTGCGCAGTACGGAATTAAAGGTTGAGGTTGAATGTGACCCCAACTTAGCCGTTAATTCTGTGCCAGGCGCAATATCACAAATTATCACTAACTTGGTAATGAACTCGGTGCAACATGGCTACGATGAGGGCACAAAGGGCTGTTTGCGAATTCACGTTGAGGATCAGGCAAAGCACATCCATATTCACTACAGCGATGATGGTAAGGGTATGCCTCCAGAAGTTTTGAAAAAGGTGTTTGAACCCTTCTTTACGACCCGTCGAGGCTCGGGTGGTAGCGGCTTGGGTATGCATATTGTTTACAATTTAGTAACCCAGCAGTTAAAAGGCACGGTCAGTTTGCACAGCAATCTCGGCAAGGGGAGTTCGGTGGATATTGTATTCCCGAAAAGGGAGTTGGATTGAGTCGTTACTTGCAGCTGTGATTGTGCAGAGAAGAGATGGTGTCCCCGACAGGATTTGAACCTGTGACCTGCCCCTTAGGAGGGGGCCGCGCTATCCAGCTGTGCCACGGGGACATCAAATGCGATCAAGGTCACCCGTAACCGCGCCGCAGATTCTATAGTGATTAGCGCTACGAATCAAAAAAAGCCTTATTTTACCAATGGTTCGCTGTAGCTGGGCTCGCTGTCCCAAGGGAAGTGGATCCAGGTGTCTTGGGCAAATTCACGTACGTAGTGCTCGGTTAGGGCCATGGCTTGCGGTTTGGCGTAAATCGTTACAAAGCAGGCCTTGGGCAGCAGTTCTTTAGCGATTCTGGCGGTGCCGCCGGTATCGACTAAATCATCAACGAGTAAATAGCCGTCACCGTCGCCTTCTACGGTTTTCAGAATATTGATTTTACCTTGCTGGTCGTGGTCGTAACTGGCAATGCATAAAGTGTCGACAACGCGTAAATTTAACTCGCGCGCGAGTATGGCGCCAGGCACTAGCCCGCCGCGAGCAATACTAATTATGCCTTTCCAGCTGCGGTCGGTGAGCTTGCGCGCAAGATTGCGGGTGTCGCGGTGCAGTTCATCCCAGCTCAGGTAGTAAACGGGAATATTGGTGTCTGGCATGGTGTTGGCCTTTGTGCTGTCGGCAAAGGTGGCAGATTGTGCCGGATGGCGTGTTCTACCGCAAGACTTGAGCTCTAGGTCATATATTTGTTTTGTCGGAATTTTGACGATCAGTGATGATGCGGAGTATTTTTGTAGTATAGTCAAAAAAATGACGGCACTGGTTCTATCTATGGTAACTGCTTTGCGCATTTTAATTTTGGCCCCCCAGTCATTAACTCAGCGTTTGGCTGCTGTTCTGCAGGCCGTGGGTGAAGAACAAGTAAGTAGCGATTACGTTGGCTTGGACGCTGATAATGTCGACGTGGTTTTCTATGCCGAACTGAATCCTGAACAGAGCGACTACTTAGCTAGATGCTCAGCGCTAAGTGTTCCAATTATATCTACCCCTAGCGCAAAGCCCCTTGCCGAGCATACTTTCAGCCTGCCCGATGATTTCTACTACCAAGATGTTTTAGAGTTGCTATATCGCCTTCGTGCCAGTGTCGGGGTAACGAATCAAGCTGATGTTGGCGCTGAACCCAACGAGGATTTGGTCGGTTGTAGCGCGGCAATTGGCGAATTGCGGCGTTTATTGCGGCAGGTGGCGGATAAAATGGTGACGGTCTTGATTACTGGGCCGTCGGGATCGGGTAAAGAAGTGGTGGCGCGAAGCCTCCATCGCCACTCGCTGCGCAGCAACGGACCCTTTGTGCCGATTAATTGTGGTGCGATTCCGCGGGAGTTGCTGGAAAGTGAGCTTTTTGGCCATGAGCGGGGCGCATTTACCGGTGCGATATCCAGCCGCGCGGGTCGATTTGAGTTAGCGGAGGGCGGCACCCTGTTTCTCGACGAAATTGGCGATATGCCCCTCGATATGCAGGTTAAAATTTTGCGGGTAATCCAAGAGCGCCAGTTTCAGCGCGTGGGCTCAGATAAAACGCGAGTTGCTGATGTGCGTATTATTGCCGCCACACATCGGGATTTGGCTAGTATGATAGCCGCCGGTGAGTTTCGTGAAGATCTTTATTACCGGCTTAATGTGTTTCCCTTGCAGGTGCCGCCACTGGCGGAGCGCCAAGAAGATATTCCGGATTTGATTCGGGTCTTGAGTCGGCAATTAGAGGCTGATGGTCTGGGGCGCTTGCGTTTGGCGAGTTCGGCCCTGCAGTCTTTGGTTCAGCAGCCGTGGTCAGGCAATATTCGCGAGTTGGCGAATTTACTTGAGCGCCTCGTTATTATGTATCCCGATCAAGTGGTCGGCTTGGGGGATTTGCCCGAAAGCTACCGCTGCGCAGCCGAACCTTGGCGGGAGCACGGCGCAGCCGAGCAAGTAGCGGGCTTAGCGGCGACGCCTGAAGCTGCGCTTAGCTCGGCTCTGCCCACAGCGGGACTCGATATGAAGGCGAGTTTACAGGCCTTGGAGCGGTCGTGGATCGAGCAAGCCCTTGCCACGCATTCTGGGGTTGTTAGCAAGGCGGCGGCACATTTGGGCCTGCGCCGAACCACCTTGATCGAAAAAATGCGCAAGCTAGAGATTTACGTCTAAGCTCCTGCAAATGTAGCGAGTTCGCGCTTTGCTGAGCCTAGCCACCGGCCAATTTCACTTGAAAGCCTTTGGCTTCCAGTAGCGCTTTTAGTGCTTGGCGATGATCGCCCTGAAACTCCATGTCGCCGTCTTTGATTGCGCCGCCGGTGCTGAGCTTTTGGCGCAATTCTTTAGCAAGGTTTTTAAAGCTGGCCTCGTCGAGTATCAACCCCTTCACAATACTGACGCCTTTACCCTTGCGACCTTTGGTTTCGCGGTGAATTCGGGCAATGCCGTCGCCGTCTTGATTGGCCGTGTTGCGTTTTTTGCATTGGCATTGCTCGCTGGGTTGTTGGCACTCGGGACACAGGCGGCCCTGTTCGGTGGAATAAACAAGTCTAGACACGAATTTCTCCTATTTTGCGCTGTGCTGATTATAATGGCTGCGCGTCGTCAATGGCGCCTTTCCTAATCAAAATCCTTAGTGGAGTTTATACCGATGGCCAGCGATATTTCTGCCCAACTCATTGACTTGCAAAGTCAATTTGCTTTTCAGGAAGATTTACTCGGGGCTCTCAACGAGCGGGTGATTGCTCAAGATCGTGAGCTGCAAGATATGCGGCGAGCGATCACCCAGTTGAGTGAGCAGCTTCGCCAGCAGAATACTGACTCAGAAGGTGCCGCGCAGTCGATAGAATCAGATCGTCCACCACATTATTAGCGGGCGGGTTCTTTGGCTTGGCGCTTGCGGCTGGGTTTGTTTTGTATAAATGGGCCGCAGGCGAATGTCTGCGGCCTTTTTTTAAAACTTACTTAAGTACAGAAACTTCTTCCGCTTGGGGGCCTTTCTCGCCTTCACTGAGCACGAACTCAACTAGCTGACCTTCATTGAGGCTGCGGCGTCCGCGTCCTTGGCCGCGAATAGAGCGAAAATGCACAAACACGTCGCCGCCGGCGTCGCGGGTAATAAAGCCATAGCCTTTACTCACGTTAAACCATTTTACGGTGCCGCGTTCGCGCTGACTTTTAAATTTGTCGGCCAAGTCGGGCAGGAGGGGTGAAAGCAGCATGGTCAGTAATAGGGCGATGCTGACGATGGCGGCGGGAGCGGCTTGTAAGGTGTTAAAACCGAGAAGGTGTAGAGCCCAAAGGCTGGCAAAGCTCAAGGTGGCAATAAGAATAGTTCTAATTATCAATAACATAAAAATCCAAATATAGCTGAAGTTGAAATAGCACAAAGTTGTTTGGCGGGTTTGAACGCGATAAACCCGCGCGCAAGCATAGCATTTTCTAATGAAAAGGTCGCGGCAGTGCTCAGGCTTGCCTTGAAGCAGGCTTAGCTTGGTATGGGATTAATCAAGCCGTTATGGGATTTGCCAAGATTTGAACTACCCTTAGCAATGAGAACCCCCTTGCGTTGCCAGGCCTTAGTGGAAATTACGCATAGTTACTGGTGACGCGGGCAGGCATGATTCGTATGTTAACTAAAGCTGGGGAATATTCGTGCGCGATTGGGTGAAATCTAAGGAGGGAGGCGGTCAGGCCCAGCGGAATCGCGCTATTTTGAATTTGTCGATAGTTACGCTGTTTCTATTGATGTTTTTGATTGCTTCTTCTGAAATTATTTCTCTAATTGGCGCGTCTGAAAAAGTTAAACAATCAGAAAAAATTGCGCAGGGCTATCGGGTTAGAGAAGACGCCTTATTTGCTTTGGATGCGGTGCTTGATCGTGGTCTTGCGATTAATGAATTTGTTGAGGCCATGGCGCTTGGGGATTTGTTTTTGGCCGACAGTGCGCGCACGCGGCTTATTTCAGGTCGGCAGCTTTTGCTCAGCGAGGCAATGGCAGGTTTTCCGACCGCGATGCGAACAGATATGGCGAGTTTGCTTAATATTTACGCTTCTTACCGGCTGCACCACGATGAAACTGCTAATACTGGCATGCTGCCACTCAATCCACAGCTGGATACCAAGGCGCTGATTTCTGGCCTGCAGAGTTTACGTGCCTACCAGAAAAGTTGGATGAGTGAGTTGAGTGCGCAGAGCGTGGATGAGCGCCGTTTATGGCGCGCGCGGTCAAGTATTGTGGTGACATTTATACTCCTCGGATTTATCCCTTTATTTGGTGGCATTTTCACTTCGCGGCGTTTTGCTCGGGAGCACTTACAGCTTTTAAATACCAGAGAATATTTTACTCAGCTGATCGATAACTTGCCGGGGCTGGTGTTGTTGACCACCCGCAGCGGTGAAGTCCTGGCTGCGAGCAATGCGGTTACTCAGTATTTAGGGCATTCCAAGGAGTGGTATAAGCAGGGGACGATGGCCCAGTTACTACCAAAGCGTTTCCGCCAGCAGTATCAGCTCTATAGTAAAAACTACCTCGACACCAAAGGCGAAATAGTAAAGGGCCGAGAGCTACTGGTGATGAATGCGGGCGGCAAAGAGTTACCCGTAGAACTCCATTTCGGTCATTTTGACACGAGTGAGGGTGAGGTATTGCTGGTTTGCTTTAGAGATGTAACTGAGCAGCGAGCCCTTTATCAGCGCTACCAGCATCTTCAAAAGCGTTTTGATATGGCAATGACCGCATCGCGGGACGGGTTGTGGGACTGGGATTTGATTAGCAATGAGGTTTTACTTAGCGCGTCGTGGTTAGAAATGATGGGCATTAGGGAAGGGCACCCCCTAAATGGCTTTGTGGTATTTAAAGACAGTGTTTACAGCGAAGACCGCCAAAGGGTTGAGCGTGAGGTGGACCAGTTTTTGCGCGGCAAGGATATTTTATTCCGCACTGAGTATCGCCTACGCAGTCGAGATGGGCGGGTTTGTGATGTGGTGAGTCGAGGTTGCGCGCTGCGCAATAGCGAGGGAAAGGTTCTGCGAATTGTAGGTGTGCATTCAGACGTTACTTCTTTTAAAGAGGCTGAGCGGGAAGTGCTGCGTTTAAATCGCAATCTCGAAGATCGAGTTCGCCTGCGTACCCAGCAATTAGAAAACGCGTTGGTTAGCGCTGAGGCGGCCAACAGCGCAAAAGCCGCATTTTTATCGGTAATGGGCCATGAAATTAGAACCCCGATGAATGGCGTGCTGGGTATGGCCGATTTACTGGCAAAAACGAAATTAGATCGCGAACAACAAATGATGCTGAATACGGTGCGTAGTTCCTCGTTGAGCCTGCTAACCACACTTGATCATATCCTTGATTACACTGCGCTGGAGTCGGGCGGCGTTGAGATTGTTCCTGAAGAGTTCCAGCTTGTTGAATTTATTGAGGGAATTGCCGACAGCGTGGGTTTGCAGTTAGCCAAAAATAAGCAGCGCTTTATACTGCATATCGGGGCAGATGTGCCCGCACGAGTAAGCGCAGATGCAAATCATTTGCGTAAAGTTGTGCTTAATTTGATTGATAACGCCATTAAATTCTCGGTAAACACGATCCCGCAAGGGATTATTCAGCTGCGCTTGGGTCTCGCCGCGGATCAGTCTGAATTGCCGTCTGGGCAGCAACGCCTAGAAATAAACGTTATTGACAACGGTATCGGTATTTCGAGTGACCAGCGAAGTCAGCTTTTTGAACCATTTGTGCAAATTGAAAACAGTCGCACCCGCCGATTCGGGGGCACCGGTTTAGGTTTAGCCATTGCTGCGCGCATGATAAAACTCATGGGGGGGCGGGTCGGGCTGACGAGCACCGCAGGCCAAGATACCTGTTTCACGGTAAAGCTCCCTATTGATGTGCCCGAAATATTGCCGATTGTTGAGCCGTTTAGTGATATTACGGTTTTGGCATGTGTTCCAGAAAAGCTACTGCGCAATGCGGTTGCCGCTATTCTTGAACGGCACGGTTACAAACTTCAATGTTTTGAGTCGACTGCTGAGTTAATGACGCAAATTGATGAGTTAAATGCGGCGGCAATTGTGTTAGTTGCAAGCGATAATCAGGCAATTTTGGACTGCTGCACTGCGCAAAAATTAAAGGTAATTAAGCTAAGTGAGCGGCCTCGAGATAAGACAATCTTGGGTTTAGGCTTGGTTTATACCGACCCGCTTTTACCCTCAGCACTAATGCGGGCGTTAGAGCGCGAAACGCGTTTGCTAAACTCCATAATTACCGAGGATGATGCCAGCCAATAGCGGGTATTGGCGCGGGTTCGGTTTTCTGCGTAGCCGGTTTTAGCTAGCGGCACATACGTTTGGCGTTGCTTAGACTTTTGTTACGTCCTCAGCCTGCAAGCCTTTGGGGCCGTTAATTAAATTAAACTCCACTGTTTGGCCTCCGTCTAAAGTGCGATAACCGTCGCCGCGAATAGAACGAAAATGCACAAAGACATCGCTGCCTTCACTGTGGCTAATAAAGCCAAAACCTTTCGCATTATTAAACCATTTAACCGTGCCGGAAACGCGTTCACTCATCGTTGTACCTCGTAGAAATACTTGTGACTGGGAATGATGCTACAGGAATCGTTTGCGTAAATAAGCGCCACTTAGTACTTGGCCAGCAGTAAGTTGCGGTTTTACTTTGGTCAAAAGATGAAAAAAAAGAAGGCAATGCAGGTACTGCGAAAGAGGGGTGCGCTGGAAAGTGCAGCGCTTGGCAAATACGTGCAAGCATCACTATACGGCGGGGTATCGGGCCAGTGTTAGGCCCTACTATAACGGCTTTAGCGTATTTGTCTACGGTTTAAGCGGTTATAGCAGGGCGCTATTGGCTTTTTTGTGAGCTACTTACAGGGCTTGAATGCTCTTGATTTGCTCAGACAGGGTTTGTTGCGCAGCTTGCTGGGCGGCGAGTTTTTCCTGCTCTTTGGCGACAACGTCTGCTGGGGCTTTGTCTAAGAAGCCAGCGTTACCGAGTTTGCCTTGAATGCGCTGGATGTCTTTGTCGAGCTTTTGAATCTCTTTTTCAAGGCGGGCGATTTCAGCCACTTTATCGATTAAGCCGGACATCGGCACCAATACTTCCATGCTGCCAACCAATTGCGTTGCCGACATGGGCGCTTCGTCGCTGGCGGCTAGCCACTGAATGTCGTCAAGTTTGGCGAGTTTACTGAGTGCTTGGCGGTTGCCATTGAGGCGGCGAAAATCTTCGTCGCTGCCGTTTTTAAGCAGCAATTTGAGGGTTTTGCCCGGTGGTACGTTCATTTCGCCACGAATATTACGGATGGCTAAAATGACACTTTTTAGCCACTCGGCGTCGGCAATCGCATCGCTGTCAATTTCTTCGCTGGCGGCAATGGGGTAGGCCTGCAGCATAATAGTGTCGCCGCCAGCCTTGAGGCTAATGCCGGCAATGGGTGCTACTCGCTGCCAAATTTCCTCGGTGATAAAGGGCATAAAGGGGTGAGCCATACGCAGCGTGGCTTCTAAAACCCGAATCAAGGTGCGGCGGGTGCCGCGCTTGGCTTCTGCGCTGGCGTTGTCGTCCCAGAGTACCGGTTTAGACAATTCAAGATACCAATCGCAGTACTCGTTCCAAATGAATTCGTAAATGGCTTGCGAGGCGTGGTCGAGGCGGTAGGCGCTCATGGCGTCGGCAACGGTCTGCTCGGTTTGCTGCAGGCGCGAGATGATCCAGCGGTCGGCTAAGCTCAGCTCTACGGCCTCGCCATTGATGCCGCAGTCCTGCTCCTCGGTGTTCATCAACACGTAGCGGGCGGCATTCCAAATTTTATTGCAGAAGTTGCGGTAGCCTTCAAGGCGTTTCATATCCCAGTTTATGTCGCGGCCAGTTGAGGCTAATGAGAACAGGGTAAAGCGCAGGGCGTCGGTGCCGTGGGCGCCAATACCTTCGGGGAAGGTGTTGCGGGTCGCTTTGGCGATTTTCTCGGCGAGCTGGGGTTGCATCATATTGCCGCAGCGCTTGTCGAGCAGGGCGTCGAGTTCAATGCCGTCAATCATATCTAGCGGGTCTAAGACGTTGCCCTTAGACTTGGACATTTTCTGGCCCTGCTCGTCTCGGATTAGGCCGGTAACGTAAACGGTTTTGAAGGGCACTTGCGCCTCGCCGTTTTCGTCTTTATTAAAGTGCATGGTCATCATGATCATGCGCGCCACCCAGAAGAAAATAATGTCGAAGCCGGTAACCAAGACATCGGTGGGGTGGAAAGTTTTCAGGCGCTCGGTTTGCTCAGGCCAGCCGAGGGTGCCGAAAGTCCACAGTGCGGAGCTGAACCAGGTGTCCAGCACGTCATCATCTTGTTTGAGTTCAAGGCTGTCGGCCAGCTGATATTTTACTCTGGCCTCCGCTTCGTTGCGGGCAACATAAATATTGCCCTCGCTGTCGTACCACGCGGGAATGCGGTGGCCCCACCACAATTGCCGCGAGATACACCAGTCTTGAATGTCGCGCATCCAGCTGAAATACATATTCTCGTATTGCTTGGGCACAAACTCGATGCGGCCGTCTTCAACCGCTTCAATCGCTGGTTTAGCGAGGGCCGCGGTGGCAACAAACCACTGGTCGGTGAGCATGGGTTCAATGACCAGCCCTGAGCGGTCGCCACGGGGTACTTTAAGGGCGTGGTCGTCGACTTTTTCAAGCAGACCTGCGCTGTCTAAATCGGCAACAATTATTTTGCGCGCCGCGTAGCGGTCTAAACCGGCGTAGCTGGCGGGCAGGGTTTTATCGAGCTCGGTATTCTCTGAGCTATCGCTATTGAATATTTCGGCTTCTGTGCGAACAGCGGCGTTTTGATCGAGAATATTAATCATCGGTAGCTTGTGGCGCTGACCAACCGCGTAGTCGTTAAAATCGTGGGCGGGAGTGATTTTTACGCAGCCAGTGCCAAATTCACGGTCTACATAGTCGTCGGCAACAATCGGAATTTGACGGCCAACTAAGGGCAGGGTGATAAATTTGCCGATCAGTGAGGCGTAGCGCTCATCTTTTGGATTCACCGCCACAGCGGTGTCACCCAGCATGGTTTCTGGGCGAGTGGTGGCAACTACGAGATAGCTTTTGCCGTCGCTAGTGGTGGCGCCGTCGGCAAGTGGGTAGCGGAAGTGCCACATAAAGCCTTTTTCGTCGGTGTTTTCGACTTCAAGGTCAGAGATGGCAGTGTGCAGTTTGGGGTCCCAGTTAACGAGGCGTTTGCCGCGATAAATCAGTTTGTCGTCGTAGAGGCGAACAAAAACTTCCTGCACGGCTTTGTAAAAACCGTCGTCCATGGTGAAGCGTTCGTGATTCCAATCTACCGAGGCGCCGAGGCGGCGCAGCTGGCGAGTGATGGTGCCGCCAGACTCTTCCTTCCACTCCCAAACCTTGTCTAAAAAGGCGTCGCGACCCAAGTCGTGGCGAGTTTGGCCGGTTTCGGCGGCGAGTTTGCGTTCAACCAGCATTTGGGTGGCGATACCGGCGTGGTCGGTGCCCACTTGCCAGAGCGTGTTTTTACCCTGCATACGGTGGTAGCGGGTTAGGGCATCCATGATGGAGTCTTGGAAGGCGTGGCCCATGTGCAGACTGCCGGTGACATTCGGCGGCGGAATCATGATGCTGTAGGCGTCGCCTTTACCCTGCGGCGAAAAATAGCCGCTTTCTTCCCAATTTTGATACCACTTAGTTTCGATGTCGGCGGGCTGAAATGTCTTGTCCATGGTGTCTCGATAATGTGTTTAGCGATAAATGACGCCGCGCCAGCCATGGCAAAACACACTTGGCTGCATAGCAATACGGCGATTAAAAAAGGGAGCAAGTATACTGAGTTTTGGCCGTTCTGGCCAAAGCTGGGGGGATTTATATGGGCGGATTTTCTTTGCGGTGATTAGCTATTGTGGTGTGCTTGCTGGTGCCAGCGCTCAAGCAGGGATTCATCAAGGCTGAGTAGACGTTTGCGCAATTCGGCTTCAATGCTGGGCATCATGGAGTCAATCACATCTTGAATTAGCAGTTCACGTGCGTAGTCATCGTCGTGGTGATGCGCAGAGGCTGAAGGTGTGGGTTCTTGAATGGCTGTTTGTGGCGCGTATTGGAATTCGACGCCAGCGTCGCTAAAGCGTGGTTCATCGTGGTTTTTGGCGTGGTAAGCGGCACTGGGGCCGATTTCGATAATGTCATCTAACAAGGGGATTAAGGCGGGGTCGATACCATTGGTATCGAGGAGTACCGCTTGCAGGGCTTCTAATTCCCCAAGCAGGGGTGCTTTGTCTTTGGCCATAATAATCGTTGCTAGCTGTTGATGGTGTGCGAGTTTAGCGGGTAGCCGCGATTCTTATAAAAACTATAACGCTGCCGCGATGCCTTTAGACTTGCCTCATCCTTGCTGACAATCTCGGCAAGGCGTTGAAAGCGACTAAAGAAGGCGGGGGTTTCCCGCGCGGTATTAATCAATACATCACAGTGCTCCCCAGCGTACTCACCGCAGCCGACCAATACTGGGTTGTTGTCGGCGGGATGGCAGCTGTGGGGAATAAAGCTTTCGTCGCGGAAATTCCACAGCAATTGATTGATTGCGTCGGCGGCGTCGCCGTCTTCGCAATGTAAATACACCTCGCGGCCACTGCGATAGGCTTTTTCCGCCAAGCGGCAGGCGTATAGCATTGCCGCTGCGGCGGTGTCCTGATTAAGGATGTAAAAGTCTATCTTGGTCATGGCTTAGCTGCCGACCTTGCTCATTAAATAGTGGCAGAGCAAGCTCACCGGCCGGCCGGTTGCACCCTTGTTGGCGCCGCCAAGCCATGCTGCGCCAGCGATATCGAGGTGAGCCCAGCGGTAGTCCTTGGTAAAGCGCGACAGGAAGCACGCAGCAGTGACGCTGCCGGCTTCGGGGCCGCCGATATTGGCCATATCGGCAAAGTTGCTGTCGAGCTGGTTTTGGTAGTCGTCCCACAGTGGCATATGCCATGCGCGGTCTTGCGCGAGCTGACCCTGAACGAGTAGTTCTTGGGCAAAGCTGTCTTCATTGCTGTATACGGCCGATGCATGCTTGCCGAGGGCGACAACGCAGGCACCGGTCAAGGTGGCAATGTCGATTACTGACGCCGGCTTAAAACGTCCAGCGTAGGTAAGGGCGTCGCACAATACCAAGCGGCCCTCGGCATCGGTATTGAGTATTTCAATGGTTTGGCCAGACATGCTGGTCACTACATCGCCGGGTTTGGTTGCGCCGCCGCTGGGCATATTTTCGGCAGCGGCAACTATCCCGATCACATTGAGTTTTAAGTCCATGTCGGCAATGGCGCTCATTGTGCCGACCACGCTGGCGGCGCCGCACATATCGTATTTCATCTCGTCCATTTTAGCGCCGGGCTTTAAGCTGATGCCGCCGGTGTCAAACGTAACGCCTTTGCCCACTAATACATGGGGGCGAGTGCCTTTTTTACCGCCGTTATATTCCATAACAATCAAGCGCGCACCTTGGTCGCTGCCGGCGCTTACCGACAGCAGGGCGCCCATGCCCAGCTGTTTCATTTTTTTCTCATCGAGCACATTCACGGTGACCGATTCAAATTTGCGGCCTAGGCTGCGGGCTTCGCTGGCAATGTATTCTGGGGTGCAAATATTGCCAGGTAAATCGCCGAGTTCGCAGGCAGTATTAATACCTTTACCGATACTACTGCCAACTTGAATAACTTGGCGATTGGCTTCGGTGTTTGCGCCCTGCAATGTGACGCGTCGAATCGACAGCGGCGGCTTGGGTTTGCTCACTGTTGCGGTGTAGCGGTAGCTTGAACTCACCAGTAATTGCGAAATGCGTTGGTATGCCCAAGTGGGCTTGCGGTCGTTAATGCTGATGTGATCGAGTAAATAGCTGACGTCTTTGCAATCTGCTGCAGCGGGGGTTGCGATGCTGGCCTGAATAATTTTATCAAAATTGCTGTCGCTAAGGCTGGCGCTGTCACCGGCGCCAATCACTAATAAACGGCGGGCTTTGAGGCCGCTCACGGTTGGCAGGTAGAGTGTCTCAGCAATTTTGGCTTTAAAATCGCCACGATTAATTAATTGGCTGATTGCGCCACCACAGGCTGCGTCCACGGTTTTTGCAAGGTCTGAACTCAGTGCGGCATCGGTGATGAGAATTAGGCAGTCGGTATTAACAGTGGTGACATCTTTGCAGGGCTTAAGGCTAATTTGCATGGATACTCTCGCAGGCAGTGGGCGGATTAGTGATAATGCGTGCCATTATTATGGACCGAATGAATTTATTGGCAACGGTGCGGCGTAAAGGCAGTGTTCTGCGCTTAGTGTAAAGGGTATCATCTGCGCGTGAAATACTTAGGCGCAAAGACATAGCGTGCTCTGAGCAATAGTGAGTGAGCTGGGGCGATGGAGATATGGCTGTTTGATTTTATTTAGGTACCTTGCCAGCGAAATGCTGAAGACGGTGTTTGCCGTGACCTTGACCCTGCTGGTCATTATCATGAGCGGCCGCTTTGTGAAGTACTTAGGGCAGGTTGCGTCTGGGGACTTTGCTCCCGACGTGCTTCTACTGGTGATGTTATACCGCTTACCCAACTTTTTAGAAGTTGTGTTACCCCTTGGCCTGTTTATTGGTATTTTGCTGTCTTATGGGCGTTTATACGTCGACAGCGAAATGACGGTAATGAGCGCCTGTGGCATGAGTCGCCGCCGTTTGCTTACCTACACCATGATCCCCGCCTTATTTACCGCAGGCATAGTTGTCTATATTAGTTTGATTCTTACCCCATCTGGGATTCAGGCCTATCTCGATTTGCTGGCCGACAGTAAATCGGAGATTGGCGTTAAGGCGGCGGTCGAGGGCCGCTTTCGCTTAGATAAGGCCACTGGCCGAGTGACCTACATCGAAAAAGCGAATCGCGATAATCAGACCATGACGGGGGTCTTTATTGCCCAGCCTGAGCCGGTGCAGGCCGACGGCCGCCCCTTGTTGTCGCTGGTGACGGCTGCCGAGGGCCGTTTTCAAGTTGACGATAACACGGGGCTGCGGTATTTGGTGTTAGATAGCGGCGTGCGCTATGTTGGCCAATCTGGCGATATGGATTACCAAGTGACTAGTTTTAATCGCCTTGATCAATTATTGCGGGATCCTGAAGAGAAATCTTATCGCCAGGAGCTCGACGGTAAAGATACCGCTGCTCTTTGGGGGTCAAGTCAGCTCGAGGATGTTGCCGCGATTCAGTGGCGAGTTTCACTAGGCCTGTTAGTTCCGATTGCCGCGCTAATTGCGGTATCACTGAGTAAAACCAACCATCGGCGTGGCCGCTACGGAAAAATGTTTCCGGCTTTTATGATTTATATGGTGTATTTGGTCTGCCTTAACGCCGTGCGCGACGCGATCGCTAAAGGCCAGTGGCCGGTGTTTCCTGGTATGTGGGTGGTACACGTGGCGTTTTTAACCCTGGGGCTATTCCTGTTGTATCGCGACAGTATGCATCGACACTGGATACTGGGTTGGAGACATCGCCGTGGGTAAACTTAATCGCTACATCGGTCGCACTGTCACCGGCGCCATTTTACTGGTGTTAATGGTTATTGTTGGCCTCGATCTTTTGTCTGAGTTGGTTGACGGCCTTAAGGAAATTCGCGGGGATTACACCTTTGTCTCGGTATTGAAATATGTGGCGATGATTGCGCCGGGCAGTTTTTACGACTATCTGCCCTTCGCCGCGCTCGTTGGCTGCTTGTCTGGGCTGGGTTCGCTGGCGAGTAGCAGTGAACTCATTGTGATGCGCGCGGCTGGGGTGTCAACGTGGCAGCTATTGGCGGCGGTCATTAAACCAACACTCGTTTTGACCCTAGTGGGCTTGTGTGTGGCCGAGTTTGTGGCGCCGGTGTCGCAACAAATTGCTGAAAGTCAGCGCGCCGTGGCGCTGCAAAAAACCGCCGACATCCACTCGCGGCACGGGATGTGGCATCGCGAGGGCCAGCAGTTTATGCACTTTAACGCAGTGCAGCCCAATGGCGTGTTGTTTGGCGTGAGTATTTTTAGCTTTGACGACGATCGGCGCTTGGAAACCAACACCTTTGCCGAGCGCGCTTATTTTATTGATGGTCACTGGACCTTGGAAGATGCCAAGGTGGTAAGCCTGACCGACAAAGGCGCCACTCAAATGCATGTTCAACAGATGGATTGGGACTCTGGTCTGTCGCCAGACTTGTTGAATATCTTGGTGTTGGACCCACAGGATTTGTCTATTAGCGGCCTGTGGCGCTACGCCCATTATTTGAAAAAGCAGGGTCTGAATGCCGGTGATTATGAGTTGGCGTTTTGGAATAAATTGCTGCAGCCGCTCACCATTATGGGGATGGTTTTAGTGGCGATCTCATTTATCTTTGGGCCGCTGCGCAATGTCACAATGGGTTTTCGGATCTTTGTGGGGGTCATGGTTGGTATTGTGTTTCGCACCGCCCAAGATATTCTGGGGCCATCCAGCATGGTGTATGGCTTTGATCCAATATATGCCAGTGTGGCGCCCATCGTTGTATGTTATTTGGCGGGTATTTATATGCTTAGCCGGCGAGCATAAACTGTTTATTTTTTGCTCGATTTAGCTAGCGCACGCAGTCGTGTATTCGAGGCGCGGTCGTGCCAAGCAAGGCCGTTTTTATCTATCCATATCCACCAGTAACCCAGTCCTGCCAGCCCCAGTGCCGGCACCGCAACAGCGAGTCTAATCAGGCATTGGCCCCAGCTAGGTTTGCCGCCATCGCTGCTTTCCAGTTTGATTCGCCACGCTTGCATACCAAGGGTTTGGCCGCTTTTGCGCCAGAACCAGCTGTAAAAGGCGACGATCAAACTCAATAAATAGACTCGATACCAAGCGCCTTCCAGCGGCGAGTTTAACTCGTGTACCACGCTATTATTGGCCGCGTTATTGCTCATTATTTCTGGGCTTAGTAGCAGCGCGGGAATCAGGCTGGCAACAAACAAGATGGCAAATAATAAGAAACAGTCATACACAATGGCGGCGAGGCGCCGAAATGGGCTGGGAGCGGGGAGTTGGTTAGTCATTTAGGGCAGTCCAAATTCAAAAACTGCCGCATTGTAGCAGAGCTGCGCATGCTTGCGCGTGGTCTTGGGGCTTAAAACGCGAGGGCTACACCAAGGGTGAGGGAGTCACTGCGCAAATGCACTGTGTAGTCGGTCTCGTAGTGTGTGAAGCTCGGCGTTGATATGCGGCCTTCTTCATCGGGCAGGTAGCGTTTGGCGCCACTGCTGCGGGCATGAAAGGACTTGTACAGGGATTTAATTCCCATCTTAAGGAGGGCGCGAATCGCATCGCTGCCTTGCTTAGCGTTATTTTGATCCATCCACACTTGATTAAAGCGCGCTTGATTGGCATTGATAGCTTGGAAATTACCACTAATGGTATTGCGCTCAATGCAAAAGCTGAGCGTGGGCTGGTAGCCGAGCTTTTGTCCATGGGGGAGTGTCATGTCGTTCTGCGGCTGCGAACCCCAGTTTTCAGCTACGCTAGAAAGAGACACCAAACCCAAGGCGATAACGGCAAGGCTTTTAATCCAAGTAAGGTATTTTTTGGTGGTTTGATAAGCATTTTTTATATTATTCATTGCTTTAGTCTCCATTACAGGCGTTGTAACTGTTGGAAATAAGCTTACTCGCCCCCATACTAAGGAAGAATAAGTAGATGTACTTTGCGGACTGAGGTCTTGTCGCAATGGGGCTAGGGGGCCGCCGAGGGGCTGGCGCGACTGGTGCGGATAAATAATAAAATTGGACGGGAAATAAGCTAAATGCGGGTTTTATTGATAGAAGATGACACCAGTGTGGCGGAGTATATTGTTAAAGGCTTGCGCGAGAGCGGCTATCAGGTTGAACACGCCGCCGACGGTAAAACCGGTTTAGTGAAGGCGACAACGGAACAGTACGACGCGCTGATTGTTGACCGTATGCTGCCCTATGTTGACGGCCTTACGATCATTCAAACGCTTCGCGCCGCTAATGACACTACCCCAGCGCTGATTTTAAGTGCCCTTGGCGAAGTCGACGATCGGGTGAAGGGGCTGAAGGCTGGTGGTGACGATTATCTGGTTAAACCCTTTGCCTTTGCCGAGTTATTGGCACGTATTGAGGTAATGCTACGCCGCCAAGAAGCGGGGTCTGCAGTAACGCGTCTTAAGGTGGCTGATTTAGAGATGGATTTGTTGGCGCATAAGGTTTCGCGCGCAGGCCAGCCTTTTAATCTCCAGCCTAGAGAATACAAGTTGCTGGAGTATTTGATGCGTCACGCGGGGCAGGTGGTGACGCGCACGATGCTCTTAGAAAATGTATGGGATTACCATTTTGACCCGCAAACCAATGTTATTGATGTGCATATCAGCCGCCTGCGTCAGAAAATTGATAAGGGTTTTGACAAACCTCTGCTGAATACCGTGCGCGGTGCTGGATATATGTTGGATGATTCTCAGTAAAATATTCACCAGTTTTACCTTTCGGTTTTTGGTTAGCTATGTTGCGTGGCTGAGCCTTTCGGTTTTTATGGTGTTAGCGCTTATTTACGCGTTTATTGCCTACGATTTTTTTGCCGAAGTCCATCACTCGGTTACCGACGAACTGGGGGCCTTAAGTCAGGCGTATCAGGAGGGCGGGGAACCGGCTGTTGAAGATTTTGTGCGAGTGCATAGTGGTCCAGATCGCCTAATCCGGTTTTTTTATTTTGTGGGCGACGAGCACCTTAATAAAGTTGCTGGCAATCTCGATCAATGGCCAGACAGTGAGGAGTATCGCGACGGCTGGCTGGGTTTTAATTTTGAATCCATGCTCGACGACGCCGACTCGGTAGGCACCGAATTTATCGCTAGATCAAAGCAATTGCCTGGCGGTGAGCATGTCTTGGTGGCTCGTCATTATGCCGACGTGCTGAACAGTACCAAACTGGTTGCCGGCGCCTTAACGCGCAGTATGGTCGCCACTATTTTGCTGGGCACGATTGGTGGTGCCATTGTTGCCGCCTTGAGCCTGCGGCGAGTGGAGCACATTAATATTACTCTGCGGCGGATCATGTCGGGCGATTTGTCTGAGCGCATTGATATTAAAAGCAGTCGCGGTGATTTTTTACGCTTGTCAGAAAGCGTCAACCAAATGCTAGACCGAATCGAGGTGTTAATGATTGGGGTGCGGCAGGTCTCTGACAACATCGCCCACGATCTGCGCACGCCGCTAACTCGGCTGCGCAATAAGCTCAGCAACTTACATGATAATTGCGTTGATTCGAGCAATCGCGAAGAGGTGGAGGCCCTTATTGAAGAGGCTGATGGCCTGCTGGGTACTTTTAGCGCGCTGTTGCGAATTGCTCAGGTGGAGTCGGGGAATCGTCGCTCTGGCTTTGCCAGTGTCGATTTGTGTACTTTGGTGTCGGATGTTATCGAATTGTATGAGCCGCTGGCCGCCGAGAAAGATCAAGTTTTTCACACCGGTTTAGCCAAGGTTGGCAGCTTTAACGGCGATCGCAATCTGCTGTTTCAGGCCGTGGCCAATCTCGTTGATAACGCCATTAAATACACTCCTGCGGGCGGTAAAGTTCAGGTGAACTTGGCCGTGGAAAATAATGTAGTGCGGATTGAGGTGGCCGACAGCGGCGTGGGTATTCCCGAGGAAGATCGCGAAAAAGTGTTTCAGCGGTTTTTCCGTGTAGAGCACAGCCGCAGCCAGCATCCGGGCAACGGTCTGGGCTTAAGCTTGGTGCAGGCGGTAGTTAAGCTACATGACGGGTATATTGAATTGAAAAATAATAAACCTGGTCTGCGGGTGGTATTGCGCTTTCCTCGGCAAGACACGCTTTCGTCCTAAAGTGGCCTTGGTGTATGTCTTTGTATTCAAAGCCAGCCACAGTGGCTGCGGTTATTTCAAACTTAAGTGACTGGTATCAGGAACTGGGTGATTGGCCGCTGGTTTTTCGGCTAAAACTGGTGTGCCAATCTCGCACAAACTGAGGTCGGCTGTTAGCGCTTCTAAATCAACCTCAATTTGCGCCGTGCTAAGGGGCAGCATATCGTCGCCAACTGGCGCTAAGCTTAACTCATCGGTATTTGGCTCCGCGACCGGGGGGCGATCTTCGGCATCAACAAGGTTTGTGCCGCTGGCGGCTAGGCTAAGGTGGTCCGTATCGGGGGCGGCGGTCGCGATAAAATGGCGTTCGTCTTCGCGCAAAACCGGCGTGCCTGCAGGGCTCATGCTGAGACTCGCTGGCGTTGGCGCGGCGCTTTGTGGTGCTGGCTGCGTGGCGGGAGGGGTTGGTGTTTCCTCCGCGATAGCAGCGCTACTGGGCTGGGCTAGAGTAATTACCCCAATTTTGGCAAACAAGGCTTGGTAGCGCTGTAATTCTGCCTCGCTCAGATTTTTGCGAATTCGATTGGGGCGGCCATTGAGCAGCTTTTCAATTTGATCGACTGGCCGCTTAAAAAGTGCCGAGAGCTGGGCAAGCGCGGTATCTCGGCTGTGGCTAGGCGCCAATTCGCCGGTCATGATAAGGTCAAAGTGCGGTGTAGTCATGAATTCTATATACCTAGCAGCTTGCGGCGCAAAGGCCGGTGTTGGCGTATAAGCTATCTTCAACTTAGCAGAGATTATACTGCGCCGTTAAGGGAAAATAGGTTTTTTGGCGCCCCTAAGCTTATTCATGTTAATGACCGCCATGTTATCGAGATCAATATTACCGAGGCCACCATGGCGAATGTGTTTACCTATGGCAGTTTAATGTGCGCCGATATTATGGCGGCGGTATGCGGCGAGAATTCCACGTTTGAGACTGGGGTATTGGCTGGCTATCGGCGCTACGCGGTGCAAGGTGAGGATTATCCTGGAATGGTGCCAGCGGCTATTGTCAAAGAAAGCCCTGAGGTAGTTGGCATTGTCTATCGCGATGTAAGCGACGAAGGCCTGCGTCGTTTGGACGTGTTTGAGGGTGATTATTACCAGCGCAGCACTGTGCGTGTTCAGCTTGTTGATGGTGAATTTATTGCAGCCGAGGCCTATATTTTTCGCCCCCAGTTCCGAGATCTATTGGCCGATTGGCCATGGGATTTTGAACACTTCCTCGCTTCGGGTAAGGCGCGGTTTAGCGGTGCTTATCTTGGCTTTCAAAAACTACCGTCTTAAGGCATTCCTGCTAATTGTTTAGGCTTCGCTTGGGCTGAAGTTGATAAAGGCTTCGCAAATAATGTCGCGGCGGCTGGCCCCTTGCATAAAACACTGCTTTTGCGCGCGCTGCACAAAGTCATCGCCGCCACAAATATACACTTTGGTCCCGCGCAGCTGAGCGAAGTCGCGGTGTAAAACTGCTGAATAAGACGCTGTCGCTGGCAATTCTGGCGGTGGTGTTAAGGTCGCGACGGCCTCGTCGCAGGCTAGCGTTACATGGAAGTTGGCATATTGCTGCTGCAATATTTGCAATTCGCTTATGCCGTAAAAATCCTTGTGGCGCTTGACGCTAAACAGTAAGTGAACGGCACTGCCGTGGCCTTGGCTGAGTGCGTCTTGCGCTAAGCCGAGTAGCGGCGCTAAGCCCGTGCCCGCAGCAATGAGTAACAGCGCCTGCTGAGCTTGCTTGGGGTCGTAGACACATTCGCCATAAGGCCCCTGAATGGCCAGTTGGTCGCCAATCTTGATGGTATTCAGCAAGTACGGGCTTACGGCGCCAGTGGGGTAGATTCGAATATGGAGTTCGATGAAATAATGCAGACTGGCAACACTGGCAATCGAATAGCAGCGGGCGGTACGGTCGTTTATCCACAGCGTAATATATTGCCCCGCTCGCCAGCGCAGGCGGCAACTTAAGCGCAGGCGTACGGTACGCGGGTTTAATTGGGTCTTTTCTACAACCGTGGCGAGATGTTTCTCTTGGCTTAAGGCTGGAAACTGCAGCTGCATAGTCTGCTCGGGTTCACATTGGCAACTTAGGAAATAGCCTTCTTGAATGCGTTCTTTACTCAGGCCGAGCTGGCAATCGTCGGGAATCTCGCCGTCGCTCATCATAAGGCAGGCCTGGCAGGCGCCAGCGCGGCAGCCATAGGGAATGGCAACCCGATTTCTGAGCAATGTATCCAATACGGTTTCGCCGTCGTTCACGGCAAATTCCTGTGCGTTTAAAATGATGGAGGTCATAGCGGAGTCAGTGTTCTGGCTGATTACTTGCGGCTGAGTAGTACTAATACCTCATAGTGGGCGGTATGGGGAAACATATCAAATAATTGCAGGCGCTGAATGTGATAGTTGCCGAGTGCGCCCAGGTCGCTCGCCAATGATTGCGCATTACAGCTGGAATAGAGCAGGTGCTGGGGCGCCAGTTGTTCAATTTGCGCACAGAGTGCTGCGCCAAGGCCGCGACGCGGGGGGTTGACAATAATAAGTTGGGGCGCGCTATCTGTGGCGGCGCTGGCAAAGGCGCTGGAGTCTAGGGCCTGAAAGCTTACTTGGGCGGCAAGCCCCATTTCATCGGCGCTGCGCTTGGCACAGGCGATGGCTTCGGCCTCGATCTCGATGCCGACGAGCTGGCGTTCAGTATTTAAGCAGTGCAGTCCAAAGCCCCCTGATCCACAAAATAAATCCCAGTAGTGGCGAATATCCAGTTCGGCAGTCCACTGCTGTGCTGCGGCATACAGTTGGGCGGCAACTGTGGGGTTGGTTTGGAAAAAGCCCTTCGGCCTTTGGTACAGCGGAATGCCATTTAGCGTGTGGCGCAGCCAATTATCGCCGCACAGCACATGTTCTTCTGGCCCTTCGATAATGGCCATGGCTACTGGCTGAATATTAACCGAAACCGATGTAATACAAGGTTGTGCCGCCAGTAAGGGCGGCAGGGAATCACGAATTTTTGCCATTGCATTGGTGCTGCGTAAGACCAGCCTGAGCATAAATTGGCCTTGTTCATTGCGGTTTAGCAACAGGTATTTAAGCTCGCCGCTGCGTTGTTTAATGTGGTAAGGCGCAATGGCGAGCTGCCCGAGCCATTGCTGTAGTACCGTTAGTAGCGCCTGCATGTCGTCGGGGTAGAGTGGGCATTCACATAGGCTCAGGGCTTGGCCGCGATGATTGGTAATGCCGAGCAGCGGTTTTTCAGTGCTGCCGAGTACTACCATTTTGGCCTTGTTGCGAAAATGCTGGGCTTCTGAACTAATTGAATTCAGTAATGGGGGTGGCGAAAAAGGGGCGAGCAAGGCCTGTAGAGCGGTCTCCTTATTTTCCAGCTGCACAGAATAAGGCTGCTCTAGGAAGTTGCAGGACCGGCATTGATTGGCTTCATAAAACGGGCAGTGCATTAGTCAACTCAAGAAATTGCTTAAGCCTAAGCTTCAGACAGAATGAAACAGACCTTATAAGCCCAGACCCACAATACTGCAATCAATTTAGGGTATTTTGCGGTGGTTGATTTCGGCGTTTGGCGATAGTCTTTAGCTCGGTGCGGTATTTGTATTTAGCTTGAGTTTTGGCTTTTGCATAGAGTGGGTGCAGGGAGTTGAGTATGCAGGACAAGAGTAAGGAGGCGGCCATTCTGCGGTCGTGGCATAAAAATGTTGAGCCATGGACCCGCGCTGTTCGCGAGTCAGAGATTCGCAGCCGCGTAGCGGTAAGTGACGCCGCAATCGTGAATGCGATTATTGCTCAGAGTCCTAAGCACGTGCTCGATCTCGGCTGTGGTGAGGGTTGGCTGGTACGTGCACTGGCTGATCTCGGCGTGACTGCTGAAGGCGTAGACGCAGTTGCTGGATTAATTGACCGAGCACAGCAGCGCGGTGGTACATTTTCGGTGATGTCTTACGAAGAGTTTGCCGCAGGCGCATGGCAACAAGCCGTAGACTGCGTGGCATGTAATTTTTCGCTGCTGGGCCATCAGCTCGTTGAGGATGTGTTGGCTGCTATTGCTAAGCTGATAAATGAAAAGGGACGCTGCGTAATTCAAACACTGCATCCCGCTTATAGTGGTGAGCCTTATTGCGACGGCTGGCGAGAGGGGAGCTGGCAGGGCTTTAGTGAAGATTTTAGCGATCCAGCGCCGTGGTATTTTCGAACTTTAGCGACGTGGTTAGCAATGTTCAAAAGCTGTGGCTTGCAATTAGAGGAGTTGATTGAACCCTTGAACGCGGCGAGCGGAAGTCCGGCATCGATTATTTTTGTGCTCAGAGGTTCATCAAGAAAATAACGTTGCTGCTGATCGAATGCGCTCGGATATTTAGGTGGTGGGGTTTAGCTCTAGGGCCGAATCGCCTACACTCTAGGGCCTTAAGTGAATGCGCTTAAGTGAACCCCCTCGGGTGAAATTCCCCTATATTCAAAGACGCTAGTTTTAATGGCTTTGCAATTAAAGTCTAGCGGCCGCAATGGAGCTCCCGAACAATGGATAACACCCACAGTAAAGTCGTTGGTTATATTTTATGGATTTTTGGCTTTATGGGTGCGCATCGGTTTTACTACGGACGCCCCATAAGCGCGACGATTTATTTTTTTACACTAGGCTTATTTTTAATTGGCTGGTTTGTCGATTTGTTTCTTATTCCGAGCATGGATAGGGAAGCGGATAACTCATATAAAAGTGGTGCAACCAGCTACACCTTGGCTTGGATACTGCTGACGTTTCTTGGCATTTTTGGCCTGCACCGTTTTTATATGGGCAAGTGGCTGAGCGGTATTCTGTATTTGCTAACCGGCGGCGTGTTTCTACTCGGCGTAATTTACGATTACTGGACCTTAAATCAGCAAATCAGTGAAAAGAATTCCGGTCTATTTATGCGCTGAGCTATTTATGCAATCTGCGATGGCGTAATCCTTTCGTGTCCGCTGATAAATTCACCGATTGTTTATTGAAAATATTATCCCTCTCATTAAAGTTAGCTGCGGGCGTGAAATAGTGCGTGTTTTAATTATTGGCTATGTCTGGCCTGAACCAAACTCTTCGGCCGCAGGGCGGCGAATGCTGGAACTAGTGTCTGCACTGCAAGCAAATGGCGGCGAGATCCACTTTGCCAGCGCCGCCGTGCTGGGTGAACACAGTGTTGATCTTGCCGCGCTGGACGTTAGTGCGGTAAGCATTGCCCTTAACTGCGATAGTTTTGATTCCTATATAAAAGATCTACAGCCGACGGTAGTGATATTTGACCGTTTTCTGATGGAAGAGCAATTCGGCTGGCGGGTTGAACGCAGTTGTCCGGCGGCCCTGAAAATACTCGACAGCGAGGATCTGCACTGCCTGCGTCACGCTCGCCATCAGGCCTTAAAGCAAAAGCGCGAGCTTAATCGACAGGACTTGTGCAGCGAGCTGGCACTGCGGGAAATCGCCGCGATTTGGCGCTGTGATCTGACGTTGGTTATTTCCGAGTTTGAATTGGCGCTACTGCAAGACAGCTATGGTGTGCCCACCGATTTACTGCATTATTTGCCGCTGCTTAGCGAATTTGATGGTTCTCAGGCCGCAAACTGGCCGAGCTATGATGAGCGCCAGCACTGCGTGGTGGTGGGTAACTTTCGTCACGCGCCCAATTGGGATGCCGTACAGTATTTGCGCAGTGAAATATGGCCGCTTATTCGGCGGCGCATGCCGACGCTGCAATGCCATGTTTACGGCGCTTATCCGCCACCCAAGGCCCTGCAATTGCACAGCGATAAACTGGGCTTTTTGGTTAAAGGCTGGGCAGCGGATGCTGATGAGGTGGTGCGTAAGGCGCGCTTATGTTTGGCGCCGCTGCGCTTTGGTGCCGGCCAGAAGGGTAAGTTATTGGCGGCGATGGAGTGTGGCACCCCATCGATTACCAGTGTTATTGGCGCGGAAGGGATGTGCGGTGATTTGCCGTGGAGTGGCTGTATAGTTCCTGATTCTAGCCAGTTTGCTGCCGATTTTGCAGAGGCGGCCAGTGCATTGTATAGTGACCGCGAGGCGTGGAATGCCGCGCAACGCCAAGGCGGCGAGCTGCTATTGCAGCGCTATCAGTGCAGTAGTCACCTAGCGCATTTTGCCCGGCGCTTGCTAGAACTGAGCACTGAATTAAACGAGCATCGCCTGAAACACTTTAACGGCCTGATGTTGCGCCACCACACCGTAAAAAGTCATCAATACATGTCACAGTGGATCGCCGCTAAAAATCAGCAGGCCTAATGTGTCATAGGCGGTGTAATCAATATTGCTTTTAGGCCGTAAATCTGCGACTGTTGAAAAGCTTGGCGCAGGCCAGCCAGCTCATAAAATAACAAAATGGCGATTACGCTGGCTCATAGATTAGCTGGCGGAGGTAAGAGCGGTATGCAGCACATGATATTTGATGCCCATCTGCACATTATTGATCCAGCCTTTCCGTTGGTTAGTAATGACGGCTTTTTGCCCGATGCGTTTACCGTTGACGATTATGTTGGCCAAACCGCAGCGCTGGGTGTGGGCGGCGGCGCCGTGGTATCCGGTTCTTTTCAATCCTTTGATCAAAGCTATTTAATTACCGCGCTGGCGGCCTTGGGGCCGACGTTTGTTGGCGTAACTCAAGTCCCATATACCATTAGCGACGAAGATTTACTGCTGCTGGCTGGCCACGGCATCCGCGCGGTGCGCTTTAATTTGCGACGAGGTGGCTCAGAAACCTCAGAACACCTCATTGATTTTGCCAATCGGATTTACGATTTACTGGGCTGGCATATCGAGATCTATGCCGACTGTAAATCGCTAGCCGATTTCAGCGATCAGCTGTGCCGCCTGCCGGCGGTGAGTATCGACCATCTGGGTTTGTCTAAAGAGGGCTTGCCGACTTTATACCAGCTCGCCGAAAGTGGTGCTCGGGTAAAGGCGACCGGTTTTGGCCGAGTCGATTTTGCGGTGAGTCAGGCAATTCGGCGCTTGTTCGAGATTAACCCCGATGCCCTCATGTTTGGTACCGATCTGCCTTCTACCCGTTCACCTCGCGCCTTTAACCCTGTCGACATAGAAATCATTGGCAATGCACTGGGCGATAGCGCGACTAAAAAAGTGCTTTGGGATAACGCCGCCGCCTTCTACCGCTTGGGTGTTTAAGCTCGCGGTAATTCCAATTGACCCTCCTAGCTGCATTCTTTAAAGTGCCCCGCATTGATTAGCGAGTGCGTTTAGCACCATTTGCGCCCGCTGATGACCTTATAGTTTGCTCAGCGCGGCAGTTTATCTTTGGAATCCTTGTTGAATAATTTCTTGCTCATTAGCCTGGTTTGGGTTGCGGCGCTTGGTGTCGATAAAGTATTGGGCGAAGCCGCGCGCTGGCACCCCTTGGTTGGCTTTGGACGCCTGGCTGCCGGTATTGAGCGGCAATGTAATCGGCCTGGGCCTGCTGGTGTTAAACGTTTACAAGGTCTTGGCTGCTGGTGTTTGTTGGTGCTTCCCCCCGTTATTGCCATGGCCTACCTCGACTATTTATTGTTTCGGTTTTCCCTTGTTCTCACTGTTGGCTTACACATAGCGGTTTTGTATTGGGCGGTGGGTTGGCAGAGTTTGCGCGAGCATATTGCGCCTATTGGCGAGGCACTGACGGTGGGCGATCTCGACGAGGCGCGCCGGCGGGTGGGCTATTTGGTTAGCCGAGATACTGACGACCTCACCGCAGAGCAAATTTTAAGCGCGGGCTTGGAAACGACTCTAGAGAATAGCAGCGATGCCTTGTTTGCCTCGCTGTTTTTTTACGCTGTCGCTGGCCCTGCGGGGGTGGTGTTGCAGCGCTTAACGAATACCTTGGATGCAATGTGGGGCTATCGCAATTCACGCTATCAGTATTTTGGTTGGTGGGCGGCGCGCAGTGATGACGTGTGTAATTTTATTCCGGCTCAGCTGACCGCGCTGGGGTTTAGTCTATTGGCTGGTTCGCGTTGGGGGCTGCGCTGTTGGATTCAGCAGGGCTGGCGCTGGAAAAGTATTAACGCTGGCTCGGTGATGGCCAGCGGCGCGGCTGCCCTTGGCTTGAATTTGGGGGGCGCGGCGAGTTATCACGGCGCGGCGGTGCTGCGGCCAGCACTTGGCCATGGCGAGGCGCCGGCTATCGGTGATTTAGCGCGCAGTGTAAAACTGGTGAATAGCCAGTTGGCTATATGGATTGGGCTAATGATGGTTTTGGGTTTGGGTGCAGGTCTGTACACGGAATTAGGATTGCGGCTGTGACGGAAAGGACATTGGCGCGCCCCCATCACGGCGGCGACCCTAAAAATATTCCACCGGCAAATAATGGCCTCGCCATGCTGGACTTGGCAACGGGCGTAAACCCCTGGGCCTGGCCGGTACCCGAGCCGCCGGCGCAGTGTTACCAGGTGCTGCCCTATACCTGCCCACAATTGATCCTTGCGGCAGCAGATTATTACGGCGTAGCAAGCGACGCGATTTTGGCAACGGCAGGCAGCCAGCCGGTCATTCAGCAATTGCCCTATATGGTTAAGCCTGGCCGAATTCTACTCCCAGCAATTGCCTATGAAGAGCATCGCTATCGCTGGCAGCAGGCGGGGCACGATATTTACTTGTTTCATGACTATCAGCGCGAGTGTATTGCCGAATTGATTGCGAGCGAGCAAATTCAGTATTTGCTTATTATCAGTCCCAACAACCCTACCGGTGATACGGTAAGCCAAGCTGATGTTCGCTACTGGCGCTCCCTGTTGCCAGACGATGGCATGGTGGTGCTCGATCAAGCCTTTGCCGATGTGCTGCCAAGCAGCGACTTGAGTATGCTGGCGGCCGCGCCCGGCATTGTATTACTGCGCTCAGTGGGTAAGTTCTTTGGCTTGCCGGGCCTACGCCTCGGTTTTGCGCTAGGCCGCGCTGATTTTTTAACGGAGCTCGATGACCGATTGGGTCCGTGGGGGGTAAGTGGTAGCGCCCAGTGGCTGGGCCGCTTGGCCTTGGCTGATAAGCCGTGGCAGCAGCAGATGCTGACGAAATTGCAAACAGCTAGTCAGCAGCAAACAGAATTGTTGAGGCAATATTTTGGTGCTTATATACAGCATATAAGCACCACGCCGCTGTTTATTAGCTTGGTGATGCCACTTATTACAGCAGAAAAATTGCAATTAGCGTGCTATGCCCAAGGCCTGTCGGTGCGCGTGTATCGCGGCGACAAACTGGCCTATATGCGCTGGGGTTTGGCTGCGGATCAGAATCTTTTGGCGCAGCGCCTAAGCGGTATTTGCTTTGCAGGTATTACGGAACTTGGCGCTGAACTTGGCGCTGGCGTTGGCGCAGCACAAACCCAGCGCCAGCCGAGCAATACCGCACAAGGTGCTATTAGCTAAAACGGGAGCAGGGGCCAATGGCAGCCAAGGAAAGTGCATTTATCCAGTTTTTGCTAGAGCAATTACAGTGGATGGGGCCGGTCACCGCGCGGCGTATGTTTGGCGGCTGGGGCTTGTTTTTAGAAGGCCTGATGTTTGCCTTGGTCCTTGATAACACCCTGTATTTAAAAGCTGATGCTGAAAGCCGTGGCGACTTCGACGCCTTGGGCTTGCAGCCCTTCAGCTATGAACGCGGTGGCCGCGGTATTGCACTTTCTTATTTTCAGCCGCCAGAAGAGGCCCTAGATGATGTTGAGTTGCTGCTGACATGGGCGAATGGCGCCTATGCGGCAGCGTTGCGCTCGGCGGCGGCCAAACGCCGCAAGACGTAATTCTCTGTAAAGCTAAGTCTAACGCGCAGTTTAAAGCCCCAGAAAGTGGGTGTTTATGGGGCGTAAAATCCCTGTTCGCAGCCAATCTTGCCTTCTTATTGAACAAAATTCCGCCTCATGGCAAGCATTTCTCTGTGTATAATATGCGCCGTTGTAACAATTGGGAGTGGCATAAATGCTGGTACAAGAAACAATTCAGGGCAAATTACTGGCGGCGCTGACGCCCAGCCACCTTGAGGTCATTAACGAAAGCCATATGCACAGTGTTCCTGCCAATTCTGAAACTCATTTTAAAGTGGTAGTGGTTGCCGATGCCTTTGCGACGTTACGCAAAGTGGCCCGTCAGCAGCGGGTTTATCAGATTTTGGCTGAGGAGTTAGCTGGCCCAGTTCACGCCTTGGCAATGCACACCTACAGTCCCGACGAGTGGGCGGCCCGCGCCGGCGCAGTGCCAGCATCGCCAGATTGTTTGGGCGGTAGTAAAAAGGAGCAGGGCGGAAATTAGTATGAATCAGTTTGTTGTTGCCGCACTTTATCAATTTGTTAGTCTTCCCGATTATCAGGCGCTGCGCGAGCCGCTTTTAGCCTGTTGCTTACGCGCCGAAGTGAAGGGCACTTTGCTGCTCGCAGAAGAAGGTATTAATGGCACAATTGCCGGCTCACGGGCCGGTGTCGACCAAGTGCTGGCGTATTTACGGGCAGACCCGCGTTTGGCTGGCTTGTCGCATAAAGAGTCTTTCGATAAAGAGCAGCCCTTCTATCGGATGAAGGTCAAACTGAAAAAAGAGATTGTGACCATGGGCGTCGATGGCATCGACCCCAATGACGTGGTTGGCAGCTATGTGAAGCCCCGAGATTGGAATGCGCTGATTGCCGACCCCGAAGTGTTACTGATTGATACGCGCAATGATTACGAGGTCGAAATTGGCACGTTTAAGGGCGCGGTAGACCCAAAAACCACCAGTTTTCGGGAGTTTCCAGAGTATGTGCGCGAGCATTACGACCCCGCGGTTCATAAAAAAGTGGCGATGTTTTGCACTGGTGGAATTCGCTGCGAGAAAGCCTCTGCATTTATGAAACACGAGGGTTTTGACGAGGTTTACCACCTCGAGGGCGGTATTCTCAAATACTTGGAAGAAGTCGATGAGGCGGAAAGTCTCTGGCAGGGCGAGTGTTTTGTATTTGATAATAGGGTTGCGGTAACCCACGGCTTACACACCGGTAGCCATGATCTTTGCCACGGTTGTCGGCGGCCTATTACCGACAGCGATAAGCGCAGTGAATATTTTGAAGAAGGGGTAACTTGCCCCGCGTGTTTTAACCACATCACCGAAGATCAGCGTAAGCGTTTTCGGGATCGCCAGAAGCAGGTTGAACTTGCCCGTCTGCGCAATGAATCCCATGTTGGTGCGCCGCCGCCAGCCCGTCAGCGCAAGTCTCGAAAACCCGCGCCCTAGCGCAATAAAAACAAACTTTGGCCTAAAGCTTGCTGGCAATTTTCAGCAGGCTTGGGCCTGCACGCCTTTCCTAAATTAGTTCAGCGCCGCCACCCCGAGCGCGCATCACTTTGAACGCTGGGAAATTGCTGTACTATGGAAAATACCCTAGGCTGGGAATATTAAAATAAGAGGTTAGCTTGCATGAAGCAGTTAGGTGTTCTCGATACCGCGTTTATTAATTTAGAACATGCCAATACCCCCCAACATGTTGGGGGCTTAGGTATTTACGACCCCTCAACTGCACCTGGCGGTATTGTCCGCTTTAAGGGTGTTATTGCTAATTTTGAGCGCCGCCTGCAAAAACACCCAATGTTCCGCTCTCGTCTCGTTAAAGTGCCTGGTAATGTTGATCGGCCTTACTGGATGCAAGACGCTAATTTTGATGTCGAATTTCATATCCGCCATATCGCCCTGCCGCAGCCAGGTGATTGGCGGCAGTTGTGTATTCTGGTTGCTCGGCTACACGCGCGGCCACTGGATATGAGTCGGCCCCTGTGGGAGGCCTATATCATCGAGGGCTTGGACAATATTCCAGGGGTTCCGAAGGGGGGCTTTGGCATCTACACCAAAGTGCATCACGCCTTGGTTGATGGCGCTGGCGACTCGTCAATTATGTCGGTCATTCATGATTTAGAGCCAGACCCAGCAGCAGTCCCCCAAGCTGAGTTTGTATTAACGAACGAGGTGTTACCTAACGCTTTGTATCTTATGAGTTCAGCCGCACTAAATAACCTGAAAGGCACGGTGAAATTGCTGAAAGACAGTGCGGGTATTGTGCGCGACTTGGGCAAAATGGCCATTGGCATGGCGCAAAATAAAATTCCTGTGCCGGCAGTTAGTTTCCCCCGTACTCGCTTTAACAGCCCTGTTGGCCCTTACCGTGTTTTTGAGGCTACGGAGTTTCCCCTTGCGGATATTAAGGCGATAAAAGACCTTGGCGAAGTTAAGTTTAACGACGTGGTATTGGCGATTATTTCGGGTGGTGTGCGTAAATACCTCAAACACCATAATGAGCTGCCCGATGCGAGTCTCGCGGTGTCCATTCCCCTAAATAAGCATCACCGCCGAGTTTTGAACGACGAAAAAGCTGAACAGAGCGCCGTGGTGATGGACCTCCATACCAATATTGGCGATCCGCTACAGCGCCTAAGTAAACTTTGTACTAGCGCTCAAGAGGCAAAAGTATACGGTGAGAACTCCCCCTTGGTGGATGTGCTGGGTTTGGCTGGGGTGATGTCGCCGGCGATAATGCGGCCTCTCGTTAATGCCTATGTGAATAGAGAGTTGACCCAGTATTTGCCGTCGGGAATTAGCTCGCTAGCGTCCAGCGTTGCCGGGCCGACCTATCCAGTGTATTCGGCTGGGGCGCAGATGCTCAGGTATTACGGCTTGGGTTTACTCACGCCAGGGGTGGGTTTGTCGCATTTGATCTTTAGCTCAAATGGCATTGTTACCTTATCGATCGTTGCTGATCGCGAGTCGCTAGCAGATCCCGCGTTTTACCGTGAATGTCTTGAGCAGTCTTTTGCCGAATTACTGGCCGCGGTAAAAAGTCACGCTACGCCTGAGGCGGTAACACCGCCGCCGGCAAATAGGCGGGCTCGGGCAGCAAAAGCACCGAGTAAAACTAAGCCTGCGAGCCGTGGTGGGTTACCAACCGTAAAAAAGCCGGTGGCTAAAAAAGCGAAGTCCGCCGTGAGTCAGCGGGTAGAGAAGCCCGCCACGCTAAAAGCGCAAACAAATAAGGCCGCTACGCCGCCAAACAGTGACTCGAAAGTGGTGCCCATTAATCAATCAATAAATTGAAATAGCAGCGTTAAACAGCTGTTCGTGCCATCAAGCCAGTGCCACTGCGGCACTGGCTTTTTCATGTTGCGCACTTCGGCTTTGCTCAGCTAGCGATGGCTTAGGCGATCGTGATATAGCCCATTAAACCGGTTTGCATGTGCTCAATAACATGGCAATGGAACATCCAACGGCCGGGGTTATCGGCGACAAAGGCAATTTTCGCGCGCTCGTTTTTCTCTAATAAGATGGTGTCGGTGTGGTAGGGGGTGAGGCTGCGTTTATCCGACTCCAACACCGTAAAAATCAAACCGTGAAGATGGATGGGGTGATGGTGGGGCGTGGCATTATGCAGGTCAAAAATATAGCTTTTGCCCAAGCTGAGAGTGGCCAAGGGCTCGGGCAAATGCTGATGGCTGTGATCGCTCCATGCGCGGCGGTTAATAAGCCAAAAATTGTGATCGACTTGGCCGTCTTTGCTGCTGGGCGACATTGCCCCAGCCCACTCAAAGACAAAGCTCAGGGTCTCTGCCTCGGCCAATTGCGGCGCGGCTATGGGGTTGGCGGGCAGAGCGGGAATGCCGGTTTTGGCGGCTTTTGTTTTTGCCGAGGGCACGGTTTTTAAACGACAAATTTCAATGCCAAAGCGGCCCTTCATATCGTAAATGGGAATCTCGACACCGGCTTCGCTGGGGCTGATAAGGCCGGCGTCGAGGCGCATACCCGCGCCAGTTGGGTGAACCTCGAGGGGGTAAGGTTCGGCAATAGGGCTGCCGTCAATGGCGATGACTTTGGTGTTTTTGTCGCGCAGGCTTAAATTGTAAACCCGAGTATTGTCCAAATTTAAAAAACGCAGGCGCAGGCGCTCGCCGGCCGGCACTTCAATGACGGGTTTTTGTTTGCCATTCACGGTGGCGAGGGTGCCCAATGTCCCGGCACGGGCCGCTTCTCGGGGTAGTGATAAGGGCAAGTAACTGCCGTCAGGATTTAGCCGCCAATCTTTTAAGCCAATAATCACGTCGTGGTAGTCGGGTAAGTTGTGTTCTTCAACAATCAAGGCGCCAACCAGGCCTTTGCCCAGTTGCTCGACGCTATTCATATGGGGGTGATACCAGAAGGTGCCGGCGTCGGGGCAGGTAAATTCGTAGATAAAACTACCGCCAGCGGGCACCGGTGGCTGGGTTAAATAGGGGACCCCGTCCATGGCTATATCTATACGAATGCCATGCCAGTGAATGGTGCTGGCTTCATTCAGTTTGTTTACAAACTTAACACGCAGTGGCCGGCCTTGTTTGGCGCGAATAACTGGCGCCGGAAATTGGCCATTAAAGCCAAATATCTCGCTGTCGCCGCTGTCGGCTAAGTGTGCGGTGGCGACCTCAGCGGTGAGAATATAGTCGTAGTGAGGGCCGCCGCTTTTATCCGCCGAGGCCATCGCTAAGGTGAAGCGGGGCAGTGAACTGGCGATTATCGCGGCGGCGCTGTTTTTGATTAGGCTTCGACGTTTCATAGTATTTCCCTGTTGGCGCTGCGGATTGCTAGCTCAGCAGTGTCAGGTGATTGTCCCATTGGGTACCCGCCGCATAGGCGAGGGGTGTCAGTGTAGGCTGGCCGGGTTTTAAAGCCATAAGCTGACCACTGCCATTGCTTAAAATAAATTGCGTAAAGTTGGGGTCGTAGATGGCGCCAGCGCTGTCGCGCAAGGGGTAAACCTTGAGTAATTTCTGGTGTTTTAAATCCCAAAGACAGACCACATTGTCGCGTGGGCAGCTGCTTACGGCGTGCTCGCCGCGATCGTCAATGCTGACACTGGCAATATAGTCTTTTTTGAATTGAAGGTGCTGTTCGCCGTAGTCCATGGCGGTGAGCTTGCCACCGCGGCGGTGGCTGTAAACCAGCGGCAGGCGCGAGGGCAAGCTACCTTGGAATTGCGCGCCAACCACGACTTGGCCATCGGGGCTAACATCGAGGTGGCGCAAGCTCAGCTGAAAATGCGGGGCGGCTTGACGCTCCACAATCTCACCAGAGGCAATATCTAAATAATGCAATGCAGGCGCTAGGCTGTCGGCATTTAGTGTTTCGCGCCCGCTCGCAGGTAGGGTTTTTATGCCGCCGATGGCAATTACCAGGGTTTTGCCGTCGGGCATTAGCGCCAGCTCGTGGGGGCCAATGCCGTCGCAGCTCATATGAGCAATACACTGATAACTCTGTTCGCAGTCGTAAACGCCAATGCTGCCGGCGCCGTTGTCGGCAATATTGTTTTCAGTAGTGTATAAAAAACGGCCGTCGGCACTGGTGCAGCCATGACCGTAATAGTGGTAGCCGGCATTGCTGCTAATGGTATGCCGCAAGGCGCCGCTGCGGGCGTCGATGATATACATCTCGCGGCCAGGCCGGCGTGAGAAAAACACGAGCTCTTGGCGCTGGCGGTGGAATAGGCTGTCGTGTCCGCGGTGGGGGATGGTTTTGCTAATTTGCCAGTGGTCATCGCGCCACAGGCCAATATGTTTGCCCGCGGTATCGCTGGCGGCGCTGAGCACCGGCGTAAAATTCGCTGACTTGGCCAGCGCTGGCGCGCATAACAGGGCCGTGGCGGAGAGTATAAAATGGCGTCGCTGCATGGTGCTTGTGGGGCTCCTAATGCCGAATACAGATGGACTTAGTCGCCGTCTTTGGCGTTAAAACCGAGGCTGATTCCCAATGCCTCGGGCAGGTCCGTTCTCAGCAAGCTAAGCAATTGGCTAAGTTCACTTTGAAAGGCGATTAGCTCGGCTTGCTCGCGGGGCTTGGCAGTGCTGAACAGGCTGTTTGGTATGGCTTTGGCGCTAGCAATACTGCTAGTAAAGCCTTGCTGAATTTTTGTGCTTAAGTCGCCGCGCTGCTTAACATCAGTTAGATAGTCATCTAAGCCGTAGCCGTCATTGGCGTTAAACAGAGTTTGTAAGCTATTTAAATTGGCGGTAATGGCTTCTTTGGCGTACTGGCTGCGCCACCATTCCAACAGGTAAATCTGGGCGCGGCCGGTGTCGCTGTCTAGGCCGAGTGGTCGTTCAAATTTGTCACGCTTAATCAGTTCAACTCCCGCCACTAAGGTGTCGAGTAAATTGGCGAGAGCAATGCTGTCGTCGGGGTATTCGGGGTTGTTTTTGCCGGTCTTTATAAAGCTGTGTAGATAGTCGCCGCCCTCGGGGCGCCACGCATCGTATAAGCCTGCTGCGACTCCGTGCAGATGGGTGGCTACGGCGACCAGAAGGTCGCAGCGACGAGCGCCGGTGGCATTGCTGTAGCTGTCGAGCTTGCCGGCCGCTTGGTCAAACAGTAAATATTCAAGTGAAGATAAGCCTTGAACCACTACGCTGCTGTCGTCGATACGCTTGATGTCGAGTGCTTCCTCGCTGCGCAATAGCGTTTCTACCTTGCGGGCGATGAGGTTTTTCTTGTCTGGCCAAAACTGAATTTTCCACGCTTGATTGTCGACCAGTAAGGGGCCGAACTGGAGATTTTGTACTCCAGACCAAGCGATAACACTGCGCCGCCACTGGGTGCGGACTTCCTCAAAGGTCTCGCTGCTTTGAGTGGGCGCTGCGCAAAACTGAGCGGCGGCTTCGGCGAGTTGCAGGCTTGTCGTTGAAAACTCGTGGTAGCTAGTTAGGATGTAGCGTTCGCTGGTATCCGCTAGTACTTTGGCGGCGGGGGGCGGGCTGCAGGCGGCGATCAAACTAACGGCGCTGACCGCGAGTGCGCCGCGGGCCATGGATTTTATGGTTTGAGTAGTTATTGCGATCATTACAGTGCCTTTAGAAAATTCAGCAGGAAATGTTGTGAATTAGAGTCGAGTTGCAAATATTGCTGGCGACTTAATTGGGCTTCGCCGCCGTGCCAGAATATGGCGGCGTGAATTGAGTTGGCGCGGCCATCGTGAAGTAGCCGCGTATGGTCTGGATCTATGCTGCGCATACCCAGCCCCCACAGCGGCGCCGTGCGCCATTCGGTGGCGGGAGTGTTGTCGGTGTTGTGCTCATCGGCGAGTGCTGGGCCCATATCGTGGAGCAGTAGATCACTAAAGGGGTAAATGGTTTCGCTGCGAGCTAGGGTACTCGAGTTAGCCGGCTGCGGGTAGCTTGCGCGAATATGGGTCTGCGTTGCGGGAATATGGCAGGCGGCGCAGCCGAGTTGCTGAAACACGCTAAAGCCTTTTTCAAAGTCGGCGTTATGACGCGGGCTGGGTATGGCGAGATTGGCAATGTAGTTGGTTACTGCGTCCAATAATTTCGCGCTGATTTCATGTTCGTGTTGAGTTTCGCAATTAGGCGTATTTGCTGGGCAATTAGCTGCGGGATAAATGGGCGAGCGAATACCAATATCTTGGCTAAAGGCCAATGCAATTTGTTGTTTTAAGCTACTTTGGCTGGCCTTCCAGCCAAATTTGCCTGGCCGAAAGCGCTGGCTTGCTGCATCCCAGCGTTGAATAGCGCGGCCAGAAATACCATTGCCGTCGCGGTCATCGGGGTCGCTGTGGCGCAAAATGTCTTCATCACTGATGCCGTCGAGCAAGCCCATGCCAATCAGTGCTGGCGCGAGGCGAGCTGAATACGCTAGCTCGCTGGTGTCGCCGTATTGGCCATTTTTAATGTAGTAACGGCGGTGATTCAACGGAGCCACTATGCCCTGTCTATTCGCGAGTAATGCCGATACGGTTTGCCAAGTAATTTGGCCTTCGGCGAGGGTGCCGGTGAGGGCGTGATCTTGCAGCTGCTCGCCGTAGGCTTGGTGCTGTGCGCCGCTGGGCGCGATGCGCAAAATTAAGCCTGGTCCGTGTTCGGGCAGCTGGCCTTGGCCGTTATATTGGTGACAGCCGACACAGCTATTGGCATTGAATAAGGGACCGAGTCCGTCTCTGGCGGTGGTGCTGGCTGGGCCGCTGACCCAAGCTTGGGTCGCAAAACTTTTACCCACCGCCCAGTCGAGTTGCTGTTCAATGCTGAGCTGTGGCTGGGCTTGCAGCAGCAGGCGTGGCGAACCTTGCTCGCGGCTAAAACTCATTGCGCTGGGGTAGGGTGTAGGCAGAGGGCTTTCACAGGCGAGCAAACTGAGCAAACCTATACAAAGCATGGCTTTAGCGAGTACTAAAGCCAGCATTGAGCGCCGACTTTTCAAAGCTTATATGCCTGTTGCTGTGGGGTCGATCTGTATCGCGCTTGCGGCAGCCTCAAAGGCGGGGGTTTGGACGACTAAGGCGGCGAGTATATCGCTAAGGATTTTTTCGCCCTGCTTATTGCCTTCAGCGATCAACATGTCGAATTTCACTGGGTTTTGCGCGGCCTCGGCGGTGTCGCTTAATACTTTGAGGCTGGCCATGGTGTCGCTCAAGGCCTTGCGGGTTTTGTTGTCGATTGCTGGCTTAGCTTGGCGGACAAGGTCGCCCAGTGCGGGCCCGCTAAGAATGCTGCCATCTAGACGTTGATAGCGACCGAGATACAGGTTTTCGATACCGAGTCCATTATAGTAATGAGACCAGTGGGTGTTGTCGCTAAAGCAGTCGTGTTCATCTTCGGTGGAATTGGCCTCTAAAGAGACCTTTATACGCTCGCCGCCCAATTCACCTAGCGACAGCGAGCCCATGCCACTAAACATCCGCGCTAAGACAATATCGCTTTTAAGGCCGAGTAGCTGCGCGCGGTAGTTGTCGGTTTTGTTCGGCGCCCACTGTTTTGTCATATAGCTGAGGTCGTCGACAAGAACACTGACCGCGCTGCGCAAATACGCGGCGCGGCGGTCACAGTTGCGGTGGCTGCAGTTATCGCCAAGGCTGTAATCGGTGTAGGGGCGCTCGCCTGCGCCGAGTTCATGGCCGTGGAGATCTTGTCCCCAGAGCAAGAACTCGATCGCGTGGTAGCCCGTGGCGACGTTGGCAGCCGAGCCGCCAAGTTCGTGTAGGCTGCGCAGTAATTCGGGGGTGATGGCGCTGGCGTCGAGCACTTCGCCGCCCAGATTAATAGTTGGATTGCCAATAATGTTGAGACTACCGCCAATATTGCCCAGCGCGGCGAAGTAGTCTTCTGCTACGTAGTCAATTAAGCCCTCGTCGAGGGGCCAGCTATTTAGCTTGTATTCCCAGTCGTCTACGACGGGGTTGCCAAACCGAAACACCTCGCTCTGCTGATAGGGGATGCGGGCGGTTTTCCACGCCTGTTGCGCGGCGACTAAGCCTGCTGGGCTTGGTGCTTTTAATAAGGCCTCGACCTTGGTTTGCAATTGACGGGCGCTACTTTCAGCGTCGCTGTACACGGCGTAGGCAAGTTCGGCGTAGTGTTTGACTACCGCTTGAGCCGTCACTGCGTTGGGCTTTTTGGTGTTGCCGCTGTCATTAGCATGAAGCAGGCTGGAGAGCATAAGGCAGCTGATAAGGACTAAAATCTGGCGAAACAGCGCTGGCATTAACAGACTCCGCATATTCAGTAATACTCCGCGACCGGAGTAGGGGCGGATATTCTACCTGTTATTGATAATGATTCGCAATTAATGCTTATGATTAGTGCAGTGGTCTAACTGGTCTGAGCTTGCTTGGGCTGTGTTAAACTGCGGTTTTACCCTATTTCATTCTAAAGAGAGAATTTTTGCTATGGCCGCTAATCCGCGTCGCTCAGTGCTGTATATGCCCGGTTCCAATGCTCGGGCCCTAGACAAAGCGCGGGGGCTTGATGCCGATGTTCTCATCTTAGATTTAGAAGATGCGGTTGCGCCTGAGCAAAAAGCTGTGGCACGGGAGCAGGTGCTGGCAGCGGTTATGGCCGGTGGTTACGGCAGGCGTGAGCTAGTGGTGCGGGTGAATGCCTTTGACACCGAGTGGGGGCGCAAAGATATTGAGGCCTTTGCAACGGCGCCGATTTCTGCGCTGTGCTTGCCCAAGGTTGAGTCGGCGCAGGAAATTCACGCGGTGGTTCAGGTATTGCAACAGGCTGGCGCAGCCGCCAGTTTAAAATTGTGGGCAATGGCGGAAACGCCGCGAGGAATTTTGGCGGTTAACGAGATTGCGGGTGCCCATGCGCGCATGGACGCTATTGTGCTGGGAACCTCTGATCTTGCCAAAGATTTGCGGGTGCCACATACGCCACAGCGCTTGGGAATGTTAACGTCCTTGGGGCTGTGTGTGCTGGCGGCCAGAGCCAATGGTATTGATGTGTTTGACGGCGTGCATTTAGATCTTGATGACGAAGCGGGTTTGGCGCTGGCTTGCGAGCAGGGGGTTGAGTTGGGTTTTGATGGCAAAACCTTGATTCACCCCAAGCAAATTGCGGTGACCAATAAGGCCTTCTCACCCTCGGCGGAAGCCTTGGCGCGGGCAGAGAAGATCCAAGTGGCTTGGCAACAAGCTCAAGCCGAGGGCAAGGGCGTGGTGTTGGTTGATGGCCGCTTGGTTGAGGCGTTGCATGTTGAAGAGGCTGTGCGTTTGCTGGCGGTTGCCGAGCAAATCGCGCGGGCTTAACTCAATCGCTGGCTAACGTGTGCAGTTTTGCTGGGTCGCCACTGGGGTAGCGCCGGAGATTGATTAATTCCAGTAGGCGGCCGTCTAGCCAGCTGTCGAGCTGGTAGTTTTTCATAAAGCCACAGTGACCGCCGTAGCGTTTGGTTTCAATGCTGAGGTGCTCACTATTGGCTAGGCGTGCAAAATCTTCGGCAAGAATAATAGGATCGTCCTGCGCGGCAATGATGTGTGCGGGTGAGCTTAAGGTGCTGAGGGCTTCTTCGGCGATAGAATAGGCGCGGAAATAGTCTTCAACATTGCTGAAAGGCGTGTGATGCGGAATAAAATAGCTGTTCATGTCGCGCAGGGTTTTTAGCTTAAATAAACTTTTTTGATAGCCCAGCTCTGGGTAAAGATTGATTTTTTTACGCAGCGACTGCTGCCACTTCCGTACAAAGTACTGCTCGTAAACCCACCAGCCTTGTTCTAGCGCCGTCATGGTTTTTGCGGGGTCGACTACTGGGCAAATAGCAACGGTTTGCTTTATGTCTAAATCTGCTTCAGTGGCTTTCGCGGCGACCCGCAGGGCAAAATTGCCACCGAGTGAGAAGCCCGCCAAAAACTGCCAAGGCTGGGGGTAGATTTCATGGATTGCGGCGATGGCACCGACCACCTCGTCGAGACGTGCAGAATTAAAAAGTTCGCGGTTAAGGTGGTGGCTGGGGCCGTGGTCGCGAAGATTTAAACGGAATATATCGTAGCCCGCTTGGTATAAAGCGCCGCCGGACGAGAGCATATACGTTGATTGTGAACTGCCTTCCCAACCGTGAATGAGCGTGACTAGACCTTTGCTGCGCTTGGGCTGGGCGGCGTACTCGCCGAGGAGTTGATGGCCGTTGCCGCAATCCAAAATAACGGTTTTGCTGGCCGCTAGCATCGCCCGAGCGCGGGGATAGCTGCGCAATTTGCGCAGCCCAGTCGATGCGAGGATAGATTGGGCGTGGGGGTTTTTTAGCAGCCCGCTTGGGGCAAAGTCGCTCATGGTGTGTCCTGAATAAGATTCTCGTGAAGATCTATTGGGCTGTGTGGAGTGCCGCTTGTTCCCGTCGCTGCATGAGCTTAGTAAGGGGGCTGCACTGAGTGGGTCACGAGTTAGGGTCAATCATTTATCGAAGGCAGTATGCCATGGCCGTTATTAATGACCAATTATTGCAACATTTAGGCAGTTCGAGTAACGCGGAAATTTCCCATTGGCAGGGCGTAGGGGCTCGCCTGCTGATCCTTGCCTAGATACCGTATTGCCGAGGGTAATGGGTGTTCATTGTTAAGTGTGGCGGCGCTTTGTTCGAGTAGTACCTGAGCTAAACCTCGGAAGTTAGCGGATAATTACCATTTTTATATTGAACTATTCGGGTAGAATCGCAGTAGGCCTTTACTCATTCAGGGCTTGATTTTTTGCGGTTTGGTAAAGCTGCACTGCTATGCCACACTATACTTACACTGTAAGCAAATTGGGTTGAAACCAAGAATTGCTCATATTACCACCTAAAAACAGTGCCCAGATTGCATTTATGCGGAGTATTAGGACCTTTTGGCTCGATTAGCGCAGTTACTTTTTTTAACGTTAAGCGTTATTGCTATATCGCCAAGTTTACGTGCCCAATTGATTAACGTGCAGCTATTGGGTAACTCACTGACGGCGCCAGTAACCGATTTGCTGTCTAATGTTGATCTTTTGAATGAAGAAGCCGGCGGCTTGGGTGTTTTACTCGAGGTGGATGTGCTTGGTGACAACGGCTTACTGGGTGTAAGTGTTAGCGGCCAAGATATATTGCTTTTGGGTGCGCCAGTGGCAGATGACCCTACTGGAAGCGTTCTTGCGCCGTTAATGGATTTGGGTGGTTCGCAGGGCGCGGTGCTTGAGTTTTTGCAGGACACCGCGAGTGATGGCGATATCAATCCAACGGTGCTCACAGTAGTACTGCCGGGTTCTGGTGATGCGTCGAACGGCGGTATTGATAACAGTAAAGATAAAGTAATGAAGCCCGCAAGTGACTCCGCTGAAGAGTTACCAAAAGACAGCGGGTATCGATGCGTAGATAATGATCGCGACAATGTTTGCGACAGCCACGACCAATGCCTCGATTCAGCGCCTCATGCCATTGTTTTACCCTCGGGATGTCATCTTGATGCCAAAACCCCACTGGCACTGCGAGATGTGACCTTTGCGGTTGATACGGCACTATTAACAGCCTCGTCTACGGCGACCCTGCGACAAGCAGCGAAGATGCTGAAAGCAAACCAAAATCTACAGATTGAAATTGGCGGCCATACCGACGATTTGGGTAGTGAAAATTATAATCAGCGTTTATCTGAACGCAGAGCTGTGGCCGTAAAAAAATACTTTCTGGCTGAGGGTGTTCCTGAGTCGATGCTTTCAGTTCGCGGTTATGGTGAGAGCCGGCCAGTTGTAGCGACGGATTCCCTTGAGGGCAATGAATTACTTGCCGCTCGAACGCGGAATCGGCGTGTTGAACTGCGTGTCCTTAAGGGCGACCCTAAGCCTAGCGAATAGCGTTACACTGGAGAAATTATGGCTATCGATTTACCACCACTTATACCACCACAGGCCTCGACGGCAGAGCGAATAGAGCAATATTCAGCTCAGCATTCAGAGAGCGTTATTGCGGTCAAAGTCGGTGATTATGATTTGCGAATTTCGGGGAATCGCTATTTAACTCGCGAGCAAATTGACATGATAATGGGGGCGGCAAAATCCCCCGCGCAGGCGGTGAATGCGCTAAATCAAGCGTATTATCAATTAGGGCATTTGTTAGTTACTGTGTATTTTGCCCAGCGAGATAAAACCATTTTTGCCCATGTCATTAATGGTAAATTGGCAGCAATCAAAGCCCCCGACAGTATTACGCCCTATTTTTCGGGCTTGGTTGGTGATGAAGATTTACGGAAATCTGAATTTGGCGGCAAGCAGGTGCTCGCCAATTTAAAAAGTGATCGTGCAGGGCTCGATTACGCGGTGACCTACCAAGTTGCCGGCGATCCTGCAGCTTATACTTTGGTATTTACCGAGAGACCTAAAGTAGACCACGACAGTACCGAGCTGAGTGTTAGTGCTAATAATTTTGGTAATCGTTTCCTAGGTCGTTATTTTGGCAATGTCTCACTTAAACACGATTTTAGTAGCGGAATAGATGCCTTGTTGTCTTACGACAGGGCGCTTACCGAGTTTGGTGAGGTCAATGGCGGCGATTATTACGACGGGTATACCTTTAGGTTGAGTTATCCGAGTAGTTTTGGCCTGTATGGAATAGAGGCGCGTTATACAGAATACCAGCGCGACACAGAGGTTTTGCTTGAAGGTGGCGTAGCTGCAGAGCAAACCAGTGGGAATTCGGGGGGGCTGTGCGCAATACCACTGCTTTGTGATATCAGTAGTGGCTTACTTGGTCTTGACTTGGGTTTACCGAGCGACTCGTCACTCCCATCTTCCGGTGGCGGGAGTACCACACTTCATCTTTATTCAGAAACGACATCGGTCGCCCTAACTGGGGAGCAGGTCATTAGTGGTGATAGTTATCATCGTTTCACGAGCTCCCAGCGACTGGAAAAAATTGACAGTTTTATTGATGTAAAGAATGTCGGCCTTGCGTTGGATGAACCCCATACCACCCTAGAGTTGGGGCTTAAATACAATAAATTGCTGCGCTTATTTGGTGTTGGTAGCCAGTTAACTGCGCAGGGTTTTGTCGAGGCGGGTTTAGAGGGTGATGCGGGCACATTAGGCACAGATAGCCGTGAGGGTGTAGTGGCAGTAGGCCGGCGAACGGGTGAGTTTGTGGTATTTAAGCCCCGTGCGGGGCTTAAAATGGCCGTGGCCGACTGGGCCAGTATTAAGTTCGATGTAATTGGCCAATTTTCAAATAATCAGCAGTTACCGCTGCAACAGCAATTTTTTCTCGGCGGTGGTAGTGGCCTCAGCGCATATTTACCAGGTGTTTTGGTTGGTGATTCGGGTGTGTATAGCAAGCTCTCATTAGAGAGCAATGGCCTGCCATTCTTAGGCTTACAGTTCAAACCCTCGCTTTTTATTGAGCATGGTGAAGTGTGGTACGAAGATGCCGCTGGTCAATCCGGTGACGTGCGGGCAATCGCTGATGCGGGTTTCACCCTAGAAGCGGAATTGGGGAAATACCTTAAAACTGAATTGATCGCTGCAACACCAATTTACGATGATAATCTTGACGAAGATGCCTTATCTGCTCTAGAAGTGGATTTCTTTTGGCGTATAAAGCTCAGTTTCTAATGTAAGAAAATGCAGTATTGCGCTGCCGAGAACATTCTCGGTAGCTGGCTTACATTCAACATTCCGCTTAATTTTCTAAACTCGCCGCCTATCTGTCTTTATCTGTAGTGCTCAATGTTGCAGCTATGTGTCGTAGTTTGGGCGATTTCACCATGATTGGCATTTTATTGTGAGCAATACCACATTCAAGTGTAGGTATTAGTGCGTAGTATTCGGGTGTGGACAGCGGTTAAACTAAAATTTAATCGTGCTTAACCAAATTGATAACAATGAATAACGCTTACTAAAAGCATTGGGGATATTATGAAAACTACAAAAATTAAAAAAGTAGCCTTGGCTGTCGCACTTGTATCAGGAAGTGCATTAAGTTTCGCAGGCCCGTTGGCGCCGGTTATTGATGTGTTATCTGCCATCGATGCTCAGCTTGGGAGTGCCGGCGGTGGTCTTCCAGGTTTAGATGCATTACCTGTAGATCTGTTGCTAGTTGGTGGCGGTTTACCTAGTTTAGATGCATTACCTGTAGATCTGTTGCTTGTTGGTGGCGGTTTACCTAGTTTAGATTCACTACCAGTTGACCCAACGGCCTTAGTTGGTGGCGGTTTGCCGGATCTGCTGATTTTGGGTTCGCTACCCGCCGACCCAACTTCAATAGTGGGTGATTTACTCGCGACGATTACTTCTTCATTGGGTGGCGGTGTACCGACTCTGCCTGGTTTGGGTGCATTGCCAGTTGATCCAACTTCTTTACTTGGCGGCGATGTGACTGGCCTGCTGGTTTTGGGTTCACTGCCAGCTGACCCCACCTCCTTAGTGGGTGATTTACTCGCTACCGTTACTTCTTTGCTGGGCGGTGGCGTACCGAGCTTACCCGGTTTAGCTGCGATTCCGGTTGCTCTGCCTATCTAAAACACATACATACCGACGATTTAAGCGGTATTTACTAAATCTAAAAGGTCAGTTGCCTAGCAGCTGGCCTTTTTTGTTAATCAGCGTATTGGCAGTGCGAGTGTAACTTGCAGACCACCTAAGGGTGAGTCGCTAAAGTGTATTTCGCCATCATAGCTGTCGACAATGTCACGAACAATCGCCAAGCCTAAACCATGCCCTTGGCCGTACTGGTCGCCACGTAAGCCCCGTTGCAAGAGTTGCTGGCGCTGTTCTTCTGTCATTCCTGGGCCATCATCATCAATGTGGATGTGGCACGAGTGTTGGTTTTCGGTCGCAGTGATTCTAATTTTGTGCCGGCAGGCCTTGCTGGCATTGTCTAGAAGGTTTCCGAAAAGCTCCATGGCATCCTGCTCGTCGATAGCGAGGGCAAGCTTGCTGGGTAATTGATTTTGAAACTGAGGCGCTTTGTCTCGATAAACTTTCTCTAAGGATTGGCTGAGACGAGCAATCAAGGCTTTAATTGGGGTTTTTCGGGCTAAGTGCTGCTTGCCACTACTGACCGCGCGCTTTAATTGATAGTTGATAATATTGTCCATGCGCGTGATTTGTTCTTGTAAGGCATTAGCGTCAGTGCTGCCGGATTTTAATACGGCTAAGGGCGTTTTAAGGCTGTGAGCGAGGTCGGCAAGGGTGTTGCGATAGCGTTCGCGCTGCTTTTTCTCTTTGTCGAGTAATTGGTTTAAATTGTCGGTGATACCGCGTAACTCGCGGGGGTAATTGGTGCTGAGCTTTAGGGTTTCACCGTGCTCTAGGCGGCGGAGGTCGCGCGCAAGCTCGCGCAGTGGGCGAAGCCCCCAGTACAGAATAAAAGCGCTGATAAATAATGACAGAATCAGCACTAAGCTCAGCCACAAGCTGAGCTGCGCGCGGAAATTTTTGCGTTCGGTCAAGAAAGTGCTTTGCTGGGAATACAAAGAAAATAATAGGGGTACTTCACTATCCTCTTCGGTCTCCCAGATGGCATGGTAATGAAAAGTAAAAAACGGTTTATTGTTTATTTTCGTATCGCCAAATAATTCTCGGCCAGAGCGAGGCATGTCTTTTGGGGAGGGAAGGTTTAAGGTGTCGCTCGATACTGAGCGCCATACTACTGCGCCGTTGCGCTCTCTTATCTCAGCGTACAAGCCTGAGCGAAACTGCCAGAAGCGAGGCTCTTTCAGTCTATCGCCCATCTCAAAATTGCCATCCTGCCACTCGATGGCGCCGAGTAAACCAAAAAATTGCAGTCGCAGCTGCTCTTGTTCGGCGCTAATTAAGCTACTGGTGTGGGCTCGGTCAATTGCCACGCCTGTTAAACCGAGCAGCAGCGGCATTAAGGTGAGGCTGGCAACAATTAGACGGCGGGTAATGGAGCCGGGGCGGGTGCTGGGCATGTTAGTGCTGGGTTTCGCTAAGCTCAAAACGGTAGCCCCTACCGCGCAGGGTAGAAATGGGCTTTAACGTATTTGCTGGGTCAATTTTTTTGCGCAGCCGGGCGATAAAGACTTCGATAACATTGCTGTCGCGATCAAAGTCTTGATCGTATAGGTGTTCAGTTAAGTCGGTTTTTGACACCACTTGGCCGCTGCGCATGGCCATAAATTCTAGGGCATTGTATTCGTAAGCGGTGAGTTCCAACGGTTGCTTATTTAGCAGTGCGCGCTTGGCGCCGGTGTCAATGGTCAGGCAGCCGAACTCTAGTTGCGGGCTGGCAAATCCGGCTGAGCGGCGAATTAGGGCATTGGCCCTCGCCATAACTTCTTCAATTTGAAAGGGTTTGGCAACGTAGTCGTCGGCACCACTTTCGAGCCCCTCGACTTTGTCTTGCCAGCGGTCCCTTGCGGTTAATATTAATACGGGGAATTTGCGACCTTCGCCACGCCACTGTTTTATAACGCTAATACCGTCTAATTTTGGTAGGCCAAGATCAACCACGGCGAGATCGTAGGGGTTTTCCTGCCCTAGAAAAAGTCCTTCGCCGCCATCGGCGGCGCAGTCACAGGCGTAGCCAGCCTGTTCAAATTGACGACGAAGCTGTTCTAGCAGCAATAGCTCGTCTTCTACAATTAGTATGCGCATAGAAATATCCGGTCAGCGATTAATCAATGGTGACGTTTTTGATTTTGCCATTATCTTGCAGAATACGTACGCGGTAGCCTGATCCCGCTTTTTGTGCACCTACGGCTCGGCCGCCATAACGCCGCTCGGCAATACTAATGGCCTCACTGGCCGTCATACTTTCCCTTGCTCGTGTATCTAAGCGCTGTTCAAATTGGGGCCGCTCAGGAAGTCCTAGGTGGCCCCCCGTTGCGCCGCGCAGAGGGTCGGCATTCAGTTGCGCGGCCAGAATACAGGCGCCGGCCAATATGCCTACTTTGTACAGCTCTCTTCTGCTCATAGAATTCCTAGGCATTCGCCCTTACCCGCGGGGAGTAACGTTCACGTCAATCTCAATTTGCTTACCTGGATTATAGGGTAAACGAGTATGATAAATCTCGCCCTGATAGCGATAGCTGACATTGTAGCCAACAATTTCATCTCGCCATTCACGGCGATCCTGAATTTCGCAGCGATCAACGGTTTCGTAGTGGCTGCCGGTTCGCCGTCGCGAAATATCGGTGGCAACAGTGGCGCCGAGTACCGCGCCCACTACGGTGCCAACGCGCTTATTACTTTTATGGTGGCCCAACTCATTGCCCAGTGCGCCACCTAATATCGCGCCAATAATCGGCGCGCTATTACTGCGGCGCTCTTCATAAGCGACGGTTTCTTGCCAGCAGTGCTCCTGCGGAACAGAGTAGGAAATGCGCTCATAAATGGGGGTGGCTTGGGTAACCCAAGCCATGCGAGTTGTGCTGTGACTGTACTGACGATGGTCGGCAACAGTGACACTTGAGCACGCAATGAGTAGGGGAATTACAGAGTACTTCAACATGGCATATACTCCCTTGAGTAGTTAGCATGAAGTTTACGTGGCTGAGGCTGAACTAAAGCTGAATAAACCAGTGCTTTGTAGCTGATTCTCCAAAATGATAATAGAGGGTGAACATAGTGAAATTATATACTTTTTCGGCGGCCCCTAACCCGCGGCGAGTTGGCTTGCTTTTGAAATACAAGGGCATCAATGTCGATACCCAAGAAGTTGATTTAATGAGTAAGGCGCAGTTCTCGGAAAGCTTTTGCGCGATTAATCCTCGTTCAACCCTGCCAACATTGGTGCTAGATGATGGCACGGTGTTAAGCGATACCATCGCTATTTGCGTGTATTTGGATGCCATGTATCCTGAACGTGGTTTGTTTGGCAGTAACGATGTTGAGCGCGCTCAAGTTATCGGACGCTGCCACCAAATATTTTTTGAAGGCTTTGCTGCGGTAGCTGACGTGTTGCGTAACCAAGGCGATGCATTTAAGGATCGTCCTTTGCCCGGCCCTTTGCCAATGCCGCAAATACCCCAGTTAGTTGAGCGGGGAAATCTTCGCATTGGCGCTTTTGTTGAAACGATGAACAGTGAGCTTACAGGACGAGAATTTTTGGTTGGCAGCAGTCTGTCGCAGGCCGATATTGATTTGTACGTGGTACTCGGCTTTTGTGGCTGGGTAAAACGGAAGATTCCCGATACTTGTTTAGTATTACAGGCTTGGTTTGCTTCCATGAAAGCTCGGTTTGGTGAGTAATGAAGTGGGGCGGTGACTTGCCGCCCCTAGACGTATTTAAGGCGTTCTCGGTATTTAAATTCCGAGAAATACTTTAACCCGTGTGTTAAACGCGGGTTGATAGTGGTGCCCGCAGTCTCTGCTGTGAACATGGCTAACATAATAGCGATCGCGGTTATCGTCATAATGATCGTGATAGTCCTCACGAACATAATATACATCGCGGTCATGGTGGTGTTTGTAGTTGTGACGACTGTGGCCGTTGTCGCTCCGGTAGTGGTAGCGGGCCTCAAATTCGGTATTACTGCGCTGATGGTCGGCGTAGCTATTGGCGGCGAATGCCAGTCCAGCTACAAGGACAAGGCTAGTGCATAATTTCATGACGGTATCTCCCTCGCTGAATAATACCTGCAGGATGCCATGGTCAATCTGAACCCGAGCTGAATCAGGTGGATTGTTATCAGAAAGGGGTACGTTTATATGGATTTTTAAGCTTGCGGCCTCTTTCACAGAGACCGCGGCGTTGTTGCTTACGGCTTATTCAGCGGTAGCGGCGGGTTTGGCTTTTTCGGTTTTGCCAGGATAGCGACTCATTTTAATGAGTGGGTGGAAAGCTAGTTCAATACCCTCTTCAATATTGCTAGAGCGGCTCAAAATCTTGCTGCGGCGCACAAAGCTTTTTTGCGATTTGCGCGAGTCTATACTGTGTAGGGTGTCTAGGCCGCCGCGGCTAGAAAATAGCGGTTTTCCCTCGGGGGAATAGATTGTAATCATCAGCGTGGCGCCTTTAATCACTTGGGTCCAGTTGAAGTCGGCTGGAACACTGGAGGTCGGGCCGTCGGTCGCTGGCTCGCGGCTAACACCATACCAGCGCGCGTAGTGTTTCATGCTGGGGCTGTGTTGAATGTCGTGTTCGAGTAAATCAGTAAACACAATGGCATCGATGTCCTTTTGTTCCTTTATGCTTTGCAGGGTCGCGGCCATTACTTGCTGCCAAGCGACGCGGTCAACCTTGCCGGTCGTTGGATCGTAGAAATTGCCGAAGGTGAGTAGGGCTTGGCGCCAAGCATTATCAAATAAATGGCTGGGCGCGAGGCTAATGCCGTTGCTCTCTAAATATTCCACAACTTGCTTGTCTACTTTATCAACACTGTCACGCAATACCGAGCGAGTGGGTTCGCCGCTGACATTTACTGTCGCTAAGAGCACTTTTTTAAGCGGCTTTTGTTTGAGGTCGTCGCGACTGATAAAATAGTCGTAGGTCGTCGGGTTGTAATCTGTTGAACTACAGCCGGTGCTGAATATCGCACTGACCAGTACTAGTATGAAAAAAGTTAATCGCACAGTAACACCTTTTTATTTGAAAGCCTGTGCATTCTAACAACCGCTATAGATGAAGAGAAGCGAACATATGCCCAGAGCTCTTAGTTTACATACCGAAGTGAGCGGAGATGGCGATTTTCCGGTGATTTTGCTGCACGGTTTATTTGGCTCGGCGAGTAATTTGATGTCGGTTGCTAGGGTCTTGGCAGAGGATTTTAAGGTTGTTCGCATGGATTTGCGCAACCACGGTAAATCTCCGCACAGCGATTACATGGATATTCCGAGCATGGCGGCAGATGTTTTGGCCACTATGGATCAGTTGAAAATTGCCAAGGCCCATTTTCTTGGGCATTCACTCGGTGGCAAGGTGGCTATGCAAGTGGCAGTGACACATGCCGAGCGCGTAGACCGTCTCATTGTGGCAGATATTGCACCAGTGCGTTATGGCCGAGGTCACGATGAAATAATTACCGCCCTATTAGGGATGGATTTACGTGCTTTGCGCAGCCGTGAACAGGCTGATGAGCTATTGCAGAAAGCGGTTCCTGAGCTCGCGATTAGGCAGTTCTTATTAAAAAATATCGCCCGCGATGGCAAGGAGGCTTGGATGTGGCGGATGAACTTGCCGGTGATTGCTGAGTGTTATGATAATTTGCGCGATGCGCCCAGCAGCGAGTCTTTTGACGGGCCAACGTTGTTTATTCGTGGTGGGCTGTCGAAATATATCCGCGACGAAAATCGCGTACCAATGCAGCGCCAGTTTCCGCAAATGCATATGCACACTATTGACGGTGCTGGTCATTGGTTACACGCCGAATATCCGCAGATTTTTAACAGCATGGTAAAGGACTTTTTGGCGGCGGATAATACCGAGGTGTAACGGGGCGTTAATATACTTGCTGCAGGCTATACTTAAGCAAATAAGTGGCATTAGTGTTTTGGCTAGAAATAGGATTAACGGGGGAGGGCTATGATTAGCGCTATTACTGAGGCTTTGTTTGCGGAACCGCCTCAGGAAACCTTATATCACTACACGTCCTTAAGCGGCGTGCTGGGGATCATTGGTAGCCGCACTTTGTGGGCCAGTGATATTCGCTATATGAATGACTCTGCTGAGTTGCGACACACGGCTGACTTAGTTGGCCGCGACGTGACCGCGCGTATAAATAATGGTCACAGCCGTCCCCATTTGCTCACCAGTTTTTTAGACTGGGTAAAGAATCGGATCACCAATGGCCATATTTTATTTGGCGCCTCATTTCGAGCTAATGGCAACTTACTTAGCCAATGGCGGGGGTATAGCGCGGTGGGCAAGGGCGCAAGCCTAGGCTTTAATCCCGAAACGGTGAGCCGCTGTGCCCGCGCCCAAGATTTTCGTATGGGCCGCTGCATATACGATCATCAGGCGCAGCAGAGTCTAATCGCGCAGGTGGTTGATGCAGTAGAGCTGTTGGCTGCGGATATCGACGACGGCGTTGAACGCGAGGTATACCACCAATTATTTGAACATCTTGAGAGCGATTTACTGCGTTTGGCGGCAATTCTTAAGCACCCCTCCTTTGAAGAGGAGCAGGAGTGGCGGCTGGTTTCGCCGGTTATTCCTGATTATCGCCAAGCGGCGGTGAATTTCCGCGAAGGACGCAGTATGTTGGTGCCCTATATGAGTTTTGCCTTAGTCTTGGAAGAGCATGAATCGGTGGCCCTCGATCACGTGTTTCTCGGGCCCACTCCCAATATAAGCCTGTCGATGAACTCAATGAAGATGTGCCTTGCTAAACACGGTATTCGACCGGTGCGTGGCATCGAGTACTGCCAAATCCCCTACCGGCAGAATTAGCGCTGCTCGCTAATAGAGGGGTCGGCCCGCCAAGCCTCGGTAAGTTTTTCCTGCCAGCCAAAGCGCGTAATAAGCTGGCTGTAACTATCGTCTAGATCTGCCCTAAGGCTTATTTCTTGCTGAGTTAACGGGTGTTTAAAGTTCAGCTGCGCCGCATGCAGTAGCAGTCGCGGACAATCTAGTTGCTCGGCAAAGTAGCGGTTGTGTCGTCCGCGGCCGTGCTTAGCATCGCCAATTATGGGGTGCGATATATGCTTGAAATGGCGCCGTAGCTGGTGGCGGCGGCCAGTCTTGGGCTCGGCAAGTACCAACGAATAGCGCGACGTTGGGTAGGTTTCAATTTCAGCCTCCAGTTCATGGTGGGCAAGGCAGCGAAAGTCGGTTACCGCATCTTGCGGGGCCGCGGGCTGGCTTCTGGCGATGCGTTTATCCGGTTCTTCGGTAAGAGGGTGATCGATATGGCCGCTGTCGGCGCAAAAACCACGAACCACCGCGAGATAAGATTTGGCTACTTGATGGGCCTGAAAAGACTGGGCCAAGCTGCGGGCCACATCGGGGTTTAATGCGAATAACAAAACCCCCGAGGTGGGTTTGTCGAGGCGGTGGGCTGGGTAGACGTATTGGCCGATTTGATCGCGCAGTAATTGTATCGCAAAACGAGTTTCGTGGCGGTCAATGGGGCTGCGATGCACAAGGAGGCCACTGGGCTTGTTAATAGCGATAATGGCTTCGTCGCGGTACAGAATAGGAAGGCTTTCGGCGCATACACTCATTGTTTTACCATCTAGCCTTAGATGAAGACTTTGTCATATTCACGGTCTTACCTTGTTTGAGTTTTACTGGGGGTGTTAGATTTCGGATTACTCGCTGGCTTGGAGCCAGTTTAATCTCTATGGAGCGTTTGTGTGGTAAAAAAATACCCGTGTAAAACTGTCGATATGACATTTTTTGATACGGCCCCTTTTCGCTACGTTGCTGACGTTGTGATTAAGTCCGGTGCTGCGGATGTGTTTGCCTGCTTTGAAAACGCAGAGGACTGGCCGCGCTGGGTAAAGCTAATCAAAGCAGTAGAATGGACAGCCGAACAACCCTTTGGTATAGGCACCACTCGTACAGTGACTACCTTGGGTGGGCTCGTGGTTTACGAAGAGTTTATCGCGTGGGAGCGAGGGCGGGAAATGGCCTTTTGCTTTACTCATGCAAGTAAAGGCCGTATTGAATCTTTTGCTGAACGCTATCAGATTGAGGAAATTGACGACACTAGCTGTAAAGTGAAGCTAACGATGGCTATGCGCCCTAGGGGCGTTAGCCGGTATTTTTTGCCGCTGGTCAGTCCCGTCATGCGAGTGGCGCTAAAATTGATGCTACGCAAGTTAGCGTGTTTGCTTGAGGGGCGCAGTAAAAGTAAGAGCGTAGCTAAGTAAGCGCTATAGCTTCGGCTCGGGCTTAGTTACTGGCGCCTCGCGCAATTTCAGCATTTAGTAAGTCAATAATGGTATTCACGTCGTCGCTACTCAGCGAGCCTTCTTTCAAATAGCAAATTTCGCCCTTGGCATCGAGCAGCATCACGGCGACGCCTCGCTCTTTTAGCTGCCACGCCTGTCGCCCGCGACCGCCATCGTCGGCTACCAAAATCGCTTCAGGGTGGGCGCGCTTGTTTTTTTCCATCTCGCTACTAACTAGGCCAGAGGTGCCCCACAGCGCGTCGTCTATATTGACCACGCTGATTGATTGAAAACTGCCGGGTGTGAAATCTTCCTTCTCTAAGCGTTCACGTAGTGGCGCAATAATTTTGTCTGACGACATTCTGGCGGCCATATGAAAAATTAGGGCTGGCGAACCACGCTGAATGCTGCTGCTGGACCACTTTTTATAAGTGACCTTGGACTTACTTAATAGCAGCTCGCCCTTTGTGGGAATGCTGACGTCGGGAAGTGTGCCACCCATCTCTATTGCATAGCTGCTGCTAACACCCGTGATTAGCGTAAGCCCAATCAGCACTTTTTTAAGACTCAGCATATTTTGTGTACCCGTATTATTAAAGATGAAACCAATGGCTAAAAATATCGACAAGAATAGCATAGCGGCCAGTGAGGAAAGATGACGCTTAGTTCATAGTTTAGCGGACGGAGCTGAACAGTTACTTAATAGCGCAATTTGTTGGTTTGGCCGCGTGGAGTAAAGGTGGGCTTTCTTTATGTAATCAGTGGCCTAACAGAGAGGCTTAGAGTCCTCTGCGAATATTATTCACCATGTAAAGTAATTACTAACGTGCGTGAACCGCCGTAATTGCGGTGCTCTGCGAGGTAGATCCCCTGCCACGTACCTAATTTAAGCTTACCACTACAGATGGGGATAGTAAGACTGCTACCCAGAATGCTGCTTTTAATATGTGCGGGAAGGTCGTCGTCGCCTTCAGTAATATGCGTGTAATATTGCTCACCGTCTGGAATTACTCGGTTGAAAAAGCTTTCGAAATCTTCCCTAACCGTTGGGTCGGCGTTTTCATTAATGGTGAGCGATGCCGATGTATGTTGAATGAAAATATTTGCCAAGCCAATATTGACATTATTTAATTCTGGGAGCTTAGCAATAATTTCTGTGCTAATAAGGTGAAAGCCCCTTGGGCGTGGCTTTAATTGAATTTCTTTTTGAATCCACATCGCTAAATTAATTTCCCTGTGGCAACGATAATCTTGGATTTTTCTTTCGGGCTATCTTGGTGCATGTACATTTTTCAGCATAGACAATCCTGCATCTTTAGCAGCTTAAAATCTAATATATTTATATCCGTTTGTTTGGGTATTTTAAGCTTGCGAAAAATAATTAGTGGGTCTAGTCTCTAAAGGTCTGTTCGATGTCCTGCGCATGCAGGCTCTGCTGTAGAAGGGATAAGCTAACACATTTTGTCGATTGACGCTGAGACCGTTGTTAAGGTAATTGGCATTTTTCATTATTTCAAAACCGTGCAACGCTTCAGACAAAAAGCCACAGTGAGCAATCCATAATAATAATTATCAATAGATCAATGACGCCAAGGAGAAAGGCAAATGTCACGACGTATCAGTAGTAGTTTGTATTTGGTGAGTGCAATCGTCGTTAGTTTAAGTTTTAGCAAACAATCATTTAGTGAAGAAGTTGACGGGAAGCAGCGTAATGCTGAGACCACGTCAGCGCCGGCATTGCGGTCACGGGTATTAGAGGAAGTCTTGGTTACCGCTACCAAGCGTGAAACGGATTTGCGCGACATTCCTTTAAGTATTGATGCTTTTAGTGGCGATGCACTCAGAGAGATTGGGGTAGAAAATGTTGAGGGGATTGCTCGGTTCTCACCTGGGGTTTCCGTTAGTCCAGGTTTGGATCCTGAAGCCGCTCAAATCATTATTCGCGGTGTATCTACAGACACCTTTTTTACTTTCTTTACTCGCACCTTTGGTATGTTTTATGAAGATATTTCACTGGTAAACCCTTCTATACTAGGCCCGCAGCCAAACATAGATCCCTTCGACTTGCGGTCAGTAGAAATTTTAAAAGGGCCACAGGGAACCCTGTTTGGTGGTTCGGCGCTGTCAGGCGCGGTGCGCTATGTGCCTAACCATCCCGACTATGAACAGGCGTATGGCAAAGTGGCGGCGGCAGTGGGCACGCTCGAGGGCAGCGACGGAAAATCACACCGCTATGATGTGATGTGGAACCAACCGTTGAATGATAAATTGGCTATGCGATTTGCAGTGAGCACAGGTGATCGGCCTGGATATGTAAAAGACTTACGTTCCGGCGAAGACGATATTAACTCAACGGATTCGCAGCAATATCGCGGTATAGTGAGTTGGCAGGCCACCGAGAAGCTGGAATTTCGCTTAAATGCTCTGCGTAGAGAAACACATCAGGACGACGGATCGTTTGCCGACAACGATACCGAGGCAACTCACTCTGCGCGCTATTTCGCGGATGTCCTCGATTCGCGCACGGATATTGTGATTTTAACCACCGAGTATGGCTTTGAATTTGCTGACCTTAGTTTGATCTTGAGTCAGTTGGATAAGGATTATCCCCAGCGTATAGATTATTCGCAATTCTTTGGCACATCTCAGCTTGGCGTGGGCACCTACGGCGATACCACTATTTACTCATCACAACCCAGCGCTGAATTGCGTTTAGTGTCGGCGGAAGCGACCCAATCAGAGTGGTGGCTACTCAAAGACTGGGACTACGTGTTGGGCCTATTTTATATAGAAAGTGAACAGTTTTTGAGTTTAGACGTAGGTACTCGCGACACCGGCAATCTACTGCAAATTAAAGGAGACGTTTACGCTGAAGAAAAGGCATTTTTCTTTGATGTTAAACGCAGCTTTGGTGAGCACTGGGAGCTGGGCTTTGGCGGACGTTATTTTGAACAATCGACCACTGCCGATATTTCAACCACGGTTGATCCAGTGTCGGGGCTGGCTACGACTAATCCCTTAGTTGCTGCACTTTCGCCAATAATTAATGCACTGCCAGTCGAGTCGGGTATTAGCTTAGGCCGAGATCAGGGAAAAATTAGCGAAACGGTGTTTAATCCTAAGTTTACGGTGCAGTGGCGCTATAGTGACGAATTTTCGATCTTTGGGTCAATTGTAAAAGGCTTTCGCTATGCGGGTGCAAACCAAAACCCCAGTCGCGATCCGAATGTACCTTTGTTTTTTGAATCCGATAATATTTGGAATTACGAAGTTGGCGTGCGTACTGAATGGTTTGAAGGCGCCTTGCAGCTAGACGCCACCGTCTTCCAGTTAGAATGGACCGACATGCAGGTGCAGCAACGAGAGTATACCGGCGCCTTTGCCTACACAGATAATGTGGGGGGGGCTCGAAACCGAGGTATTGAACTGGGGATTAATATGCTGTTGCCAGCAGGGTTTTATCTTAAGCTCAATGGCTCCTACGTCGATGCCCAAACCACTACTTTCTTTGACGATTTCCAAGGGCCTGCGCCAGCGGGCACCGAGTTGCCGGGTTCACCACCCGTCTCAGGTTCAGCGCTATTGTTGTGGGCTTACCCGTTTAATGAAGGCCAGTTTAGTGCAACATTGTCTTATACCTACCAAAATCGTAACTTTAATAATTTGGCCCAGACCTATGAGCACCCGCCACTTGCGCTACTTGGCGCATCGGCAAATCTTAGTATGACAAACTGGCCGGGAGCACCTGTTTTTAGTTTAATTGGCGCTAATTTGACCAATGAATTTAAGCCTGCAGTGGTATTCGATACGCCAAATACAGGCGGCATTCTGACTATATTTAATCCCTCCCGCACCATACGGCTGGGGGTGGAATTTACGATTGGTGATGTTTAATGACAAAGACTAAGCGCAGCACAAGGGCGCTAAACCTTTGGTGGCGGTTACTCATGTTGTTGGTATGGGTAATCTTGGCCAATGCCGTTGCAGCAGACGATTGGCGATTAGAGAAAGAGCGCGACGGAATTCAAGTATACAGTCGGGCGGTGGCGGGTTCGCCAATTCGCGCAGTGAAGGGCGTAGTTAGAGTTCGTGCAAAGTTGGCTGCGGTAGTGGTCCTGTTGCAAAACCCAAAATTGCGCTCAAGTTGGGATGAAATGTGTAAAGAAGCTTACCGCTACGATTCACCCAGCGCTGGCGTAGATCGTATATATGTTCATCACGATTTGCCTTGGCCGGTAGCTGATCGCGATATGCTACTACTCACCGAGTGGCGAACAGATGCCACAACGGGCGTGGTTTCAATGCTGGCACGGGCGGTGACGGGTGGCGTACCAGAGTATAAAAATCGTGTGCGAGTGACCGAGGCTGAAAATCGCTGGCAAATTATACCGTTGTCTGAGGGCGAGCAAGAGTTAGTGGCTGAAATGCATGCCGACCCCGCTGGGCCGATACCTGCGTGGTTGTTAAATTGGCTTTCGGTAGATGCACCGTTTAAAACATTGCAGCAGGTTAGAACCGTCCTAGAGCAATAATAGTTGCGTTAGCTAAAGCACTGAGCTGATGCAGTCTGCTCGGTGCTTTAGCGTTAGCCGCGGTAGTTTGGCGGCTTGCTTGGAGTGCTAGCTTGTGGGGCTAGCTTTGGGGGCGGCGGCCTTTTTTGCGGGTGCCTTTTTGGGGGTGGCGCTTTTGGCTGGTGCTTTTTTTACGGCGGCTTTTTTAACGGGTGTCTTTTTCGCAGCCGTCTTTTTTGCTGGCGCCTTTTTTACAGGAACCTTGCTGGTTTTATCAAAGTTTTTTGCGGCATCTTGAGCTGCTTTTGCCAGTGCTTTGGCGCGTAGATAATCACCTTTGAGATCGCTAAGTTGTTCCTTAGCCATTATCATTAAAGCTCTAGCATCTAACTCTAATTCTTTGGCCGCCTCAACAGTGCCGTGGGCGCGCTCCACTTGTTTGTGGATTTTGGCGTCCATACTTGCCTTGGCCTTTTTCTGTAATTCATTTAGTTTTTGCTGTTCTGCCTTTAATTTGTCGCGCGCGCGTTCAGCTTGGGCTTTGGCTTTGTCCATCGCCTTATGGGCATCTGCCATTAAGCGGTCGCGCAATTGTTCAAGCTTGTGTTCCAGTGATTCGATTTCTTTACGGATCAATGCGACGGGATCCATTTTTTTATTTGCCATGTCGGTGAGCCTCTGAGGGTCGATTTTTGTTGTTAAATAAAAATCTGCAACAGCACTAACATAGCAAACTTTGCGATAATGGACAGTGAATACTGAAATGATAGGTGAAAAAAGTGGATAAAATGAAATCTGATGCTATTGAAGCCGCCGCGTTTCGGCGCTTATTGGCCCATTTGGATAGTCGCAAAGATGTGCAAAATATCGATTTAATGAATTTGGCGGGCTTTTGCCGCAACTGTTTATCTAAATGGTATGTTGCCGCCGCCGAGCAAGAGGGCGAAAGCATTGATTATGAAGCGGCGCGGGAGCGGGTATACGGTATGCCCTACGCCCAGTGGAAGGCTGAGTTTCAGGCTGAAGCAAGTCCTGAGCAATTAGCGAGCTTTGCGAAAAAAAGCGATTAAACGGGGGCTTAAAGCCCGCCGTTTGGAATGAAACGGTTATCGGTGTTGGCGCGAATCCACAACAACATGTCGCGAGAAAGCTTCTCACCGCGCTTGCGCAGGGCTTTATTAATCCAGATAGCAGGGGATTCTTTGCCAGCATCCCAGCCGCTGATTAATTTCTCGGCGCGGGTAAAAAAGCGAATTAAATCGATTAAGTCGTCGTTGCTCAGTTCGGCGATTGCCGTCTGCCACTGCTCCGCGGAGAAACGCATAAACGCCGAGTAGCGTTGCTGCTCTTGTTCGCTAAAGGGTGCGGGTAAGGATTCGAGTTGCTCCTTGCGACTCAGGGCAATGCATTGTTGCAGCCACTGTTGCTCGATACTGAGGGTGTCTTTCTCTTTTTCTGGGGTCCAGCTGCCAATCGCCATTTTTTGTCTATACCTAATACTGATGATGAGGGCTAAGGCGCTAGTATAACGCACAATCACGGGTGACTTGTGCTTGGCGATTTGCTATTTTACTGGCTATTTAACCAGCAGTGGGTCGCTTACCGTGAGACGCAGCGTTTGCGCAAAATAATACATTGCGACTGTGATTGTTTTTATGCCTCGGTAGAGGCGCGCGACAATCCCAGTTTGCGTGGTCGGCCACTGGCCGTTGGTGGCGACGCGGCGCGGCGCGGAGTAATTGCGACCTGCAATTACGAGGCGCGGGCCTTTGGTGTGCATTCGGCCATGGCGACGGCCACTGCATTACGACGTTGCCCCGATCTCGTTATTGTTACGCCAAATATGGATAAATACCGCGAGGTGGCGCTGCATATTCGCGCCATATTTGCTCAGTATTCAGACGTAATTGAGCCGCTTTCTCTTGATGAAGCGTATTTGGATGTAAGCGACTGCAGTGCTTTTCAGGGCAGCGCAACCCGAATTGCCCAAGCAATCCGCCAACAAGTGAGTTCTGAACTTGGTATTACCATTTCTGCGGGCGTGGCCCCGAATAAATTTTTGGCGAAGGTGGCCAGCGACTGGAATAAGCCTGATGGCCTTACCGTGATAACACCCGCTCAGGTTGACGACTTCGTCTTAAGCTTGCCCGTGGGGAAAATTCATGGGGTAGGCAAGGTAATGGCGCAGCGCATGGCGGCGTTGGATATTTACACCTGCGCGGATCTGCGCCAGCGCAGCATGGCGGAGTTGCAGCGCCATTTTGGCAAATTTGGCCAGCAACTCTACGATTACGCGCGGGGTATTGATCATCGTGATGTCAAAACCCATCGTCAGCGTAAATCTTTAAGTGTCGAGAATACCTACGCCGAAGACATTGACGGCGTGGAGCTTGCGCTTGCGGCGTTGCCCGCTTTGCTTGAAGAGCTCAAGCGGCGACTAGCCAAGCATAGCGGCGAAACGTTTACTGGCGTATTTGTTAAATTAAAAGCGGCTGACTTCAGACAAACGACTATTGAGCGTCGCTGTGACGGTTTTCTTGAATTGGATTTGTTTGAAACCTTACTGAGTGAAGCGTGGCTGCGAATGGAATCGTCTTTGCGGTTAATTGGGGTCGGCGTTCGTTTTGGCCGCAAACAAAACGAGGGCGTGGCAGAGCGCCGCGCTGAATATCAGCTCGAATTGTTTGATCCCGGCATATAACGCAGTTCTAAAAACCGCGGCTTCCCGATTGCTCGTGTCCGCAGGCATGACTACTTGTCTAGTATGACCTTTCGTCGCAAGCGTAAGCTTGCGATATCGCGTCTCCGGTCTCCCGTTAAGCGTTTTAACAGGCAATAAAAAAGGGAGGACGCTTACGCGGCCTCCCTTTTTGCATTATTAGCCTTTATTTGTTCGGGCTAATAACCTGCAGCTCAACACGACGATTGCGCTCACGGCCTTCGTCAGTATTGTTGTCGGCAACCGGTTTGCTTTCGCCATAACCGGTGGCTTTTTGACGAGACTCGCTAATGCCTTTGCCGGTCAAGTAACGCACCACAGACTCAGCGCGTGATTGAGACAGCTTCAGGTTGTAAGCATCGCTGCCAACTGAGTCGGTGTGACCCATGATGATGATATTAACATCTGGCTCATTGCTCAGTGACTCTGCGACCTTATCGAGCACGGTCTGGGAGTCAAGCATCAGTCGGGCTTTGTTAAACTCAAAATGCACACCACTTAAGGCAACAGTTTGAGAGAGTACACAGCCACGAGAGTTGACTTTCAGGCCGGGCAGGGTGCCTGGGCATTGGTCAATTTTGTCGGGTACGCCGTCGCCATCGCTATCCAGTGGGCAGCCTTGGGCATTAACCGGTACGCCATAGGGTGTGTTTGGACACTGGTCGATGTCATTGGGCACGCCGTCGCGGTCGTCATCAATTGAACAGCCGTGCACGTTTACCATAGCGCCAGGAGGCGTGTTGGGGCACTGATCACGGAAGTTAGGAATACCGTCACCGTCGCTGTCCAGTGGGCAGCCAGTCGCGTCAACTGGGGTGCCACGGGGGGTGTTGGGGCATTTGTCCAAGCGGTCTGGTACGCCGTCGCCGTCGGAGTCGTAGTTGTAGGGCAGGGGTTTTTCGCCAAAGGGTACCGAGAGACCAATTAAGAAAGCGTAGGTATAAAATGAATCGTTTTCAGGGAAAATTGGTGCTTGTTTTTTAATGCTGTCGATTTGGTAACGAACTTCACCGCGGATCGCGATTTTATCAAGCTCGTAGGTGAAACCGACAATGGCATCGCTGCCGTAATCTGATTGGGTATTCGTCACAGTTGGTGCTTCGTACTCAACTTCGTGATAAGTCAGACCTACACCCATATAGGGCTGAAGGGCGTCAGCGTCAAGCGAGAATGCGCCTAAAGGAAAGTAAAGAAAATCTAAACCGCCTGCAAATCTGCTGTAGGTGTCATTTCGGGTGTTTTTCAATTCGCCATAGTTGATATGACTGTCGACCATGATGTAAGTGCTGATTGCCTTACCAATACCGATTTTGCCCTCATTACCAGAGTCATAATCGTCTTTATCGGCAAAGGTGGAACCAATCATGCCGTGCATGCGCCAGCGGTTATCAAGCACGGAGTCTTCGTTGTTTATATCGGCTAGCACCGGTGTAGAGAGTGCGGTTGCGGCTACTATCAGCGCAAGAGTACGCAAGTTCATTTAGTATTCTCCTAGAATAACTACTCAATGGCTAAGCGCGACCCGCAGGCCGCGCTTCTTCCTTTTGTATTACGGTGCCAAATCGCCGAAAAGATTAGTGCATTCATCAAAGGTGATATTGCCAATCTCTGTGAACGCGGCGAGATCAAGGCCGAGGATGCCGCCGAGTAGGCTGCCGACCAATGAGGTAACAGGGTCTAGCAAGCAGGCGTCAACAACATTAACCAGTGTACCAAGGCCAGGTACTGGGTCTGAGCCACCCAATAGCAGGCTAGTCAGTGCGCCAAGGCCCACACCTAAGTCGGGTGCATCTGGGCTGAGCCCCCTGAAATCACCGGTTATTAGCGCTTCTATAATTGCCTCGACGGGGATAATCCCTCCGTCATCATTTTTGATTAGGGTGGCTAACAAGGGGTCGGCTACAAGGCTTACCCCATAGATAACTGGCAGGATAATGCCTGGGGTCTCGAAGCCTATGCCTGGAATTGAACCCAAAGTAAGGACGGGTCCAAGTATTTCACATAGTTCGTTGGAGAAGGTAAACAGTTTGTCGTCAGTAACCGGCAATACAAGTATTGTCGAACCGTCCACCGATTTAGTTGGTGGCACAAGCACATCATCAGTCGTATCGACTTCGGCTTGAACGCACACGGTGCTAAGGCGAAGCAGGCCATTTGCTTTTAAGCGACCTTTATTGTTTTCGTCGAAACTGGCAGCGGCGGTGGCCGGCGTGAGCACGGCGCCACCTGTTGCGTCGGTAATGTCCTGAAGAGGCACCGCGTCAATAACGGCTGTTTGGCAACCTGCGGGGTCTTGATAGTCACCACTCCAGAAGCCTGGTGTAGCTGTGAAGGCGACTTTGCTTTCGTTGGTGACGTGGAGCAGTTTAGACTCAGCGCTATTGGGATCGTCTAGCCACGCTTGGGGCGTGGTTTCGTTGCCGCCGCCGATATCCTCAAACAGTGCGTAGGCTTCGAACTGCTGTCCGCCACGTACAAATTGCTCACCGTCCTCAAGAGTTGTAATTAAGTCATCGCGGCCGACGCAAGCAAATTCGTCGACTTTAAGCGTTTCAGGCTCATTGTCATTGGGGACCATGAACATGCGCAATTCTTTGAACTCGCCGGGATCAACGGCATTAATAATGCGCTGTACACTAAATGGCTCATCACCGCCTGTGTAAGTTAGCGTTAGGTCGAAATCGCCTGCAATTGCGTTTTCTTGCGCGGTGAGGGTGGTGTTTACGGTGTTGTCTGGTACAGGTAGTGCGGTGACGGGATTGCTAAAAGTCCATTTAACTAGCCCGTTGGGGCAGGCTTCAAATGCATCGACGTCTTTGAATTTACAGAGTGCGCGGTATTCAATGCCATCCAAGAAACTATTTATATACAGTGTATCTGGGCCGTTAGTGTCGTTGTTTTGGCCATCAATACGCTCTATTTTTAAACCTTCAACACGGGCGCTAACTAAGTTTAGCTCAAGGGTGTCGGTGAGCTCTGGTACATTGTTACCGAAGTTGCCTTTCACAACACTTTTTAGCGCGCTGCCGCCAAGTGCTTTCAGTTGCTCATACTTTTGGCGGTCTACCGTGGTGGCATAGCCTCCAACCGAGTCTAGTTTGGGCGCGCCGTCTTGGCTGCTGTAAATTAGATCGCCGCTGACGATGCTCCAAACATCACGACTATCGTCGCTGCACTGGAATCGTAGGATAGTTTTTCCAGGGTCATTTTGGTCATTGAAAGTTTTGCGCCCTACCAGCTGTAGACGTTGTTCTGCCGGCACGGATATAGCGGCTGAGTCTAGACCTTTACAACTGTTGATTAAACCTTCATTAAGAATACCATCGTCGTCACAGGCTGCTGGGCCAGGGTTTATTACCGCGCAGATGTCTACTTTTGTGAAAGTGGCTGGTTTTAGGATGACCTTTAGCTCGCGAACGCCATTGCCATCGGGCGTTGCACCATCGCAACCGCCGACTGCTTTATCAACGGCAAATAGGGTCACTTCACGCTCGGTGTTATTGCCGTTGGAGCTAAATGGGTTAATAAAGGTGACGGGTACGGACGCATTTTTGGCCACTGGCTGCTGCTGCGAAACAGTCGCTAAGGTAGTGTTTAGGCTGCAAATGTAAACCGTATCCGTTATGTTCTCTGGTGTTGGTGCATTAGTAAAGTACTGAACTAATTTGTAGTTTTCGACTTTATTTTCACCGGTAAGTGGATCGAGAAGGATTTCTGGTTTACCAACGACTTTTGGAGAGCCATCGGGGATTGGGGGTACAATGGTGAACGACAAGGGGGCGTTACTAGCGGTGTAGGTCTTGCCTGATTGAGTAAAAGTGGCTGTGACAGTAGCATTTATTGTTGCGTCATTAGCGCTCATCTGGACGCGATTCAGAATATCCTGAACTTTGCCATGTCGTCCGGCATTTCTGAATTTTGGGGAGCCGTCATTATTGACATCAAGCTCTGCTTTTTTAGGAGAACCAAGATTCGAGCTTAGCTGCCAATTAACTTGATCAGTTATTACTAGCTCAGGACCAACATTTTTTTCGACGCCGTCGGTGCGAAGGGCGAGCATTCGTACTGAAATCTTACTGTTGCCTGTGCCAGGTAGTGTAGAAATATTATCCACAAACTCCATGCGTAAGGTAGTCGGGTCAATAGTCAGTGGTGGGCGGTCGGGGCTCCGAGTATCGCCTCCACCACCGCAGGCAACGAGCACGCTCGTTACAAGTGCTAACGATATGCTTAGAAGTTTCGTATTCATTTATTCCCCTCCGGGAGAACCCTGCTTAATACACGATTGCGAACGATCAAATTTTAGATCTACGTAGTTTCACGGATGTGGTTGGTAAAAACAACACTATGCGCAGCTAGGTTTTGATGTTAGCGCGAAAAATGTGAAAATTTCTGTGAATCAGTCGTAAATCAGGTGATCAAGTGTGGTGCAGAGAGGGGTTTTAATGAAAAAGACTGGAAAATCCCTCCCTTACGGGAGGGATTTGAAGCTAAAGATAGCTTTCAATTGGTGGGCAGGAGCAGATTAAATTGCGATCACCGAACACATTGTCGATACGGTTTACGGTTGGCCAGTACTTATTGTCACGTAGGCTCGCAACCGGAAATCCAGCCTCTTCTCTTGAGTAAGGGCGATCCCAGTCTGCGGCAATGATATCCGCTAAGGTGTGGGGGGCATTGACCAGCGGATTGTTGTCAGCGGGGAGTTGTCCGCTTTCGACACGGCCTACTTCGCGACGGATATGAATCATGGCGTCGCAGAAGCGATCGAGCTCGCGTTTGGATTCGCTTTCTGTTGGCTCAATCATCAATGTGCCCGGTACAGGGAAGGACATGGTTGGCGCGTGGAAGCCGTAATCCATTAGGCGCTTAGCAATGTCTTCTTCGCTAATGCCAGTGCTTTCCTTTAAGGGGCGCAGGTCAATAATGCACTCGTGGGCGACACGGCCATTGCGGCCGGTGTAAAGCACGGGGTAGTGGTCATTGAGGCGAGTGGCCACGTAGTTGGCGCTCATTATCGCCACTTGCGTTGCTTTCTTTAGGCCCTCGGCGCCCATTAAGGCAATGTATGTCCACGATATTGGCAGTATACCCGCGCTGCCATAGGTGGCGGCAGAAACTGTGTCGTTGGTGATTGCTAGGCCTTCTACCGGAAATACCGGGTGGCTTGGCAGGAACGGCGCAAGATGCGCTTTAACGCCAATCGGGCCCATGCCGGGGCCGCCGCCGCCGTGGGGAATACAGAAGGTTTTGTGCAGGTTTAGGTGCGAAACATCGGCGCCGAACTCGCCGGGCGCAGCCAAGCCGACAAGGGCGTTCATATTGGCGCCATCGACATATACCTGACCGCCGTGCTGGTGGGTGATGTCGCAAATTTCGCGAATGCCTTCTTCAAATACCCCGTGGGTTGAGGGGTAGGTCACCATTAGTGCCGACAGTTGTTCGCTGTGGCGTTCGGCTTTGGCGCGCAGGTCAGCGATATCGACATTGCCTAGCGCGTCGCAGCCAACAATCACCACGCGCATACCCGCCATGGCGGCAGAGGCAGGGTTGGTGCCGTGGGCTGAGCTGGGAATTAAGCAGATGTCGCGATTAAAATCGCCGCGGCTTTCGTGGTAGCGCTTAATGGCGAGCAGGCCGGCGTACTCACCTTGCGAGCCCGCATTGGGCTGCATGGAAAATTTGTCGTAGCCGGTGCAGGCAATCAGCTGCTGCTCGAGTTCGTCGACCAGTTGCAAATAACCGGCAACTTGGCTGCTGGGTGCAAAGGGGTGGATGCGGCCGAACTCCGGCCACGTTACGGGCAGCATTTCGGTGGTGGCATTGAGCTTCATGGTACACGAGCCCAGTGCAATCATGGAATGATTGAGGGCGATGTCCTTGCGCTCAAGACGGTTCATGTAGCGCAGCATTTCGGTTTCGGAGTGGTACTGATTAAACACCGGGTGCGTTAAATAGCTGCTGTGGCGCTGAAGCTCACTTGGGATGCCCGGTAATGCTGAGAGGTCTTCGTCGATTGCGGCTACCGAGGGTAGTGCTTTGTCGCCGGCGAAGACCGCCCACAGTTTTTCAATGTCGGCAGCGGTGGTGGTCTCGTCAAAGCTAATGCCGAGTTCGGTTGCGCCTCGGCGCAAATTAAGCAGTTCGCTTTCAGCCTTGTTTGCTAGCTGGGCAGCATTGTCACCACATTGTACGGTGACGGTGTCGAAGAAACTGGTATTACTGGCAAAGCCGAGTTGCTTGAGGCCTGCGGCAAAAACACCTGTCATGCGGTTGATGCGCAGTGCGATGGTTTTGAGGCCCTCTGGGCCGTGATAAATTGCGTAGAACACCGCCATGATCGCGAGCAGGGCTTGGGATGTACAAATATTGGATGTCGCTTTTTCACGGCGAATATGTTGTTCCCTCGTTTGCATGGCCATGCGCAGGGCTTGGTTGCCGCGACTGTCTACCGATACCCCAATAATGCGGCCCGGAATAGAGCGCTTGTAACTGTCGCTGGTCGCAAAGAAGGCGGCGTGGGGGCCGCCAAAGCCCATGGGCACGCCAAAGCGTTGGGTATTGCCCACCACTATATCGGCGCCTTGCTCGCCGGGTGGCGTCACCAGCAGCAAGCTCATAATGTCGGTGGCGACCACGGTCAGTGCGTCTTGAGTTTTGGCAGTGGCGGTAATGGGCCGTAAATCGCGGATCTCGCCATTGCTGGCGGGGTTTTGAATTAACACGCCAAAACAGGGGGTGCTGGCGAGTTCGCTTTCGGCATCGCCAATATGGATTTCTAAACCCAATGGCAGGGCGCGGGTTTTGAGTACTGCTAGCGTTTGGGGATGGCAGCTGTGGTCTACAAAAAATACATTGCTTTTGTTCTTGCGCACGGCGCGTTTACACATCGCCATGGCTTCGGCGGCGGCGGTGGCTTCGTCCAATAGCGAGGCATTGGCCAATTCGAGGCCGGTCAGGTCGATAATCATTTGCTGGAAGTTCAGCAGTGCTTCAAGGCGGCCTTGAGCAATCTCAGGCTGGTATGGGGTGTAGGCGGTATACCAGCCTGGATTTTCTAATACATTGCGCAGAATCACTGGCGGGGTGATGGTGCCGTAGTAGCCCATGCCAATAAATGAACGTGCAATTTGGTTTTTACTGGCGATCTCGCGCAGGCGATTCAGCGTAGCAGTTTCACTTTGCGGCGGAGGTAGTGGCATGTCGCCGCGCAGAATGGCGGCTGGTACCGTCTGCTGAATTAGTTCGTCTAGTGAACTCACGCCAAGCGTGCTTAGCATGGCGCTGATTTGCTCAGCGTCTGGGCCGATATGACGTCTCAAGAAATCATTGCTTTGAGAGAGGGTGGAGAGCTTGTGGGTCATGCTGAGGGCTGCCTGCGTAGTCGGATTTGCGGCCGCCATTAAACCATAAATGGGCGGAGTTTTCCTTGGCAATTTTCCCTGCATGAGGGGCTTGATCAGCGATGATCGCAGCATATTCATGCCGTTGATTTTAATATTTCCTTTCGAAATTTAAGCCTGCGCTTTACTGCCGCCAGCGTATTACAGGTCATTCGTTTTTGATTTTATTTACACCATCTGGGGGTGGTGTGTCGCAAGGTGGCTAAATTGCTGAAATTAGTACTAACGAAAGCATTTGCGGCCTCGAATCCCTTAGTTGAAGCGTTATAAGATGGTGGCTTATTGCTTAATAGGTGGGGCTGGGTGGTGTTGGTAGAACTGAAAGGGAAGCTTGGGGCGGGTAAAAAGCTCACGGTAATTGGGCTGGGCGTTTTAATCAGCGCGTGTACGCCAGTATCGACACCATATACAGCGCAAATACCCCCGGAGTACACCGCTAAAGAGGGGCGCATTTCCTCGCTGGAATCGGCCTTGGCCGATGCGATGATTGAAATTGAGAAAATGAAAGCGCGCACGGTTAGCAGTGGCGATGAATTACCGGCGATTCCGCCAAATGCTGAAACCGGCCGCTGCTACGCCCGCATGCTACTGCCGCCCGCCTATGTGGACCGAGTCGAAACACGCATGGTTAAAGAGGCTAGCGAGCGTTTAGAGACCGTGCCCGCCAGTTTTGAATGGTTTGACGAGAAGGTGTTAGTGAGCGAGGCGCATGTGCGCTTAACCGTGGTGCCCGCTACCTATAAATGGTTAGAGGAGCGCACCGAAGTACTGCCCGCACGGAGTGAGCAAGTGCTGATTAAGCCCGCCGAGTACAAAACCGTAATGGAAGATGTGATAGTGACTCCCGAGGAATTGGTGTGGCAAGCCGGTCGCGGTGAAGTGGAAAAAATAGATGAAGAGAGCGGCGAGATAGTTCATCAGCGCCGGATTCCCGCAACGTATAAGCAAATCAGCAAGCAGGTTTTGGTTGCGCCAGCTGAATATCGAAAAGAAGTGACGCCGCCGGTATATGAAGCTTTGCGCAAGCGGGTAGTGGACGTTCCCGAGCACACCATAGAAGTTATGGTGCCTGCGCAGTATAAAACCGTAAAAGTTCAGCGCGAGACAGCCCCCGCTCGCGAGCTGCGCCATCCGATAGCGCCGGTTTATAAACGTTTTAGCTACCGCGAAAAGGTGGCTGACGCACGTTTGGATTGGCGGATGATTCCCTGTGAACGCGAACTTAGCAAAGAACTGGTTTACAGCGTACAGCGAGCATTGCGCGCCAAGGGTTACGATACTGGCGGAGTGGATGGCGTGTTGGGCAAATACACCTTGGCCGCGATTCACGATTACCAAAAGTCTCAGGGCTTAGCAACGGGGCGCTTATCGGTAGAAGTTATTGAAGCCTTGGGAATACGCTTGTTAGCGGAGCACGAGACTTTTTAAGCGCGCTGGCTAATAAAATTATCCAGTGCGGCTTGCCGATGTGATTTTATGCGGCGCACAATAGTGCATGGAATCCCTCTTAACGTTACTCACCGATATTCGAGCGTGTACGGCCTGCGCTGAGCAGTTGCCACTCGGGCCGCGACCCGTGGTGGTGGCGGACACTGCCGCAAAAATTCTGATTATTGGCCAAGCACCAGGCACTCGGGTGCATCAAACCGGTATTCCTTGGAATGACCCCTCGGGTGACCGCTTGCGTCAGTGGTTGGCCATTGACCGCGAACAATTTTATGCCGACTCCAGGTTAGCCATTATGCCAATGGGCTTTTGCTATCCAGGTAAGGGCGCGTCGGGTGATTTGCCGCCGCGCAAGGAGTGCGCGCCGCTGTGGCATGGGCGCTTATTGGCGCATATGCCAAATGTGGAGCTGGTGTTACTGATTGGTCAGTACGCTCAAGGCTATTATTTGCGCGATGCTTTCAAAACGCTGACCGAGCGTGTTCAGCAGCACCCGCTACACGATCTTTATTTTCCTCTGCCTCACCCCTCGCCACGCAATCAACTGTGGCTAAAACGCAATCCGTGGTTTGATACTGACGTGCTGCCCCGTTTACAAACGCGGGTGCGGACGCTTCTGGAGCTTAAATGAATAAAAAACTGGGGCCGTGGCAGCAGCTTAGTTGCCGCCAAGTGTACGAGAATCCGTGGCTGCGTTTAGAGCACCACGAGGTGAAAACGCCAGCCAATACCGACGGTATTTACGGCAAAATTTGCTTTAAGAGTATTGCCGTTGGCGTTGTGCCTATAGATGACGAGGGCTATACCTACCTAGTACGGCAGTACCGCTACCCATTAGAGGAATACAGTTGGGAAATTCCAGAGGGTGGTTGCCCGTTAAACACAGAGCCCGTCGACACCGCGCGCCGAGAGCTGCAAGAAGAAACGGGGCTATTGGCAAGACATTGGTTTAAATTGCAGGATTTACACACGTCAAACTCGGTGACCGATGAGCGCGCGGTGGTTTTTATTGCGGCAGGCTTGAGTCAAGGTCGGCAAGCCTTAGAAGCCACTGAAGATATCGTGGTGGAGCGGGTATTGCTTGCCGACGCCGTAGCCATGGCGCTGGATGGTCGGATAAGCGACGGAATTAGCGTTGCTGCGCTGCTAAAAGTTCATATTATGCTGTCGCGATTTAACGGGAATTTGGCAGATTATATGGCTTCTATGCCGGTGATTATTACGCCTTAGTCTAAAAGGTAGGGCCCAAATTGAGATAAATGTGTTATACCTGTATTTTTCAGAAAGTTGTAATAGGAGTTAAAAATGAATAAAAGCAAAGTGGGTGTGCAGACTAAAGTGCGCGCGTTTTTTCTCGCTGCATGCGCGGTGCTGCTTGCGGGCGCGCCCGCAGTATTTGCAGAAACCGCTGACGCCAGTGTTAGCAGTAGCGAGAAAACTGGCTTTACCAAAGAGCAAGTTTTGGCCAAGGCCGACGGCTTTTTTGGTGAAACCACCGAAGGTTTGGCCAAGGCCATTGAAAAGCTGTTTGAAGAGCAGGGCAGCCCCAATGCGATTATTGCCGGTGAAGAGGTGTCTGCAGCGCTCAGCATTGGTGTGCGCTATGGCCAAGGCGAAGTTGAGCTAGCAGGTCAAGCGCCAGAAGCTATTTTTTGGCAGGGGCCATCTGTTGGTTTTGATGTGGGCGCGAATGTTGCCAAAGTGTTTACGCTTGTTTATCACTTAAAGTCGACTGATGACCTGATGCAGCGTTTCCCCGGTGTGGATGGTAGCTTCTACGTTGTTGCTGGTGTTGGTGTGAATTACCAGCAGAGCGGTGAGATGATATTGGCACCGATCAGAACTGGTGTAGGTTTGCGTGCGGGCGCTAGCGTCGGTTATGTGCACTACACGCGCAAAAAATCTTGGCTGCCGTTCTAAGCTAAGTCAATTCAAGCCAAGTGACCGGAGGCGCCCGCTGGGCAAGCCTCCGGTTTATATTTTATGGCTGGGTTTCTAAATCTGGGCTACTTTCTTCTGCCTCCACTGCTTCTCTGGTAAGTGTGTCCTTAGCGTCATTTTCAGTGTCGAGCTCATTAGTCGGCTGCTGGTCTGTCGAGTCTTTAGCGGCCTGCAGGTGGCGGCGATACAGCTCATCTAGATACACGCAAAGGTGGTTAACCACAATTTGGGTGCGCAGTGATATGCCAATCTCAAAGGCGTGTTGGGCGTCTGGCAGTTCGGCATAGGCCACGGCTTGGGTCGATACATTCTGCAACGCTTGGTAAAGCACCCGCGATTCCGCAACTGGCACCAAGGTGTCGGCTTCGCCATGAATAATCAGAAACGGCGGGGCATCTTTGTGCACCCAATACAAGGGTGAAGCCTGTCGCCACAGTTCGGGAGATTCAGCGCGAGTTTTCTTTAAGACCTTGGCCGACACCCACTGGCTAAGAGCTTCGCTGCTGCGCTGGTTTTGGCTGTTAAGAAAATCGTATACGCCGTAGAAGGGCACGCAGCCCTGCACTGTGGTGTCGACGTCTTCAAAGCCGGGTTGAAACTCTGGCGCATTGGCGCTGAGTGCTAATAAGGTTGAGAGATGACCGCCAGCGGAGCCGCCGGTGGCAACCACGAAGTCGGGATTGCCGCCGTACTCGGCAATATGTTCTTTAATCCAGCTCAGGCCGCGCTTGCAGTCGATAATATGCTCTGGAAAGGTTGAGCCAGGGCTGAGGCGATATTCTACCGCCACACAAACCCAGCCATTGGCGGCCATGTGATTCATTAGCGGCAGGGCTTGCTCGTTTTTGCTGCCACATTTTTCTAGCCAAGCACCGCCGTGCATTTGGTAGAGCACGGGCGCATTGGCGGGCAGATCTTTGCGGTGATAAATATCAAGGCGCAGGCTGCGGGTATTTATTGTGCAGTATTCAATGTTTTTGTGGCGGCTAACATTGGGCAGCTGGTAGGCAAAGGGTTTAAGCAAGCGCTGAAAATCCGGTGTCATTTGCAGCGAGTCGGCGGTATCTAAGGCTTGTTCGGGGCTGAGGCCCAAGCCGTAGCGAACCGCTTGCGCCATGATGGGGTCGGCGCGTTGGGCGCGGAAGTAGAACACGCCAATGGCCACCCAGCTGCACAGAGCAATGGCGAGGCCGAGCGCGTCGCCGAAGCCACTGAGTTCGCCAAATAAAATAATGAGCAGCGTCAGGCCCACTTCGAGGGCAATAATATGAATGCCAAATTCGCCGGTTAACACACCAAAAATAAAACTCGTCACCCCCAGTAGCTCGGGGCGGGATTTATAGGGGTGGTAGACATTCCATGCTGTCCAGGCCCAGAGTAGTGAAAGTAAAAACATAGGGTATCTCTCCGTAAAGGTTGTCAGCATCATAGGCTAAGCGTGTGACGATCTCTAGAAAACCGAGTGCCAGCTTAGCGGGCATTAATCTACAGCGCTGCTGCCATAGCGAATCGCGGTGACGTAATACACGGTTTCTCCCTTGGGAGTAGTCACCTTAACTTCATCCTCTAATAATTTTCCGAGCATGGCCCTAGCCAGTGGCGAATCCATTGATAATTTATTTTGGCTTAGGTCGAACTCATCTGGTCCAACAATTCGGTATTCATACTCGCTGCCGTCGTCATCTTCAAGGGTTACCCACGCGCCGAAGAAGACTTTGTTCTGATTGGCGGGAATATCGTTAACCACGGTGAGTTCTTCGAGGCGTTTTGTTAGAAACCGAACGCGGCTGTCGATTTCACGCAGGCGGCGCTTGCCGTAAATATAATCGCCGTTTTCAGAACGGTCGCCATTTTTTGCTGCCTCATGAACACTGGCAGTCACTTTGGGGCGTTCAACTTTCCACAATTCGCGAACTTCTTCGCGCAAACGGCGCTCACCTTCTGGGGTGATATAGCAGGAACCTTTGGCGCGAGGTGGGCGGTAACGTGACATACTAGGCTACTGTTTTTGAGAATTATAAGGCGCTATGGTAGCGCAGCGAACACCGACAGAGGATAGCTAGAAATGAATAAATGTGTGGCCATATGGCGGCGGGTATTTTCCGTTGCGCTGAGTCTGGGCTTTGGTTTGAGCTTAAGCCTAGCGGTTCATGCCGAGGTTGCCCTGCACGGCGAGTTAAAACAGGGCGGTTTGCTGTGGGGCACACTGGCCGCTGGTAGCTCGGCTAAGCTCAACGGCACTGCGCTTGAGGTTGCGGATAACGGTGTTTTTGTTTTTGGTTTTGACCGCGACGCCAAACCAACAGCTACGCTAGAAATTTGCAGCGCCGCAGCTACCTGCCAACAGCAAGTTTTAAACATCGCTCAGCGGCAATACGATATTCAGCGGATAACGGGCGTGCCGCAGCAAACGGTTACTCCGCCAGCGTCGGTATTAGAGCGTATTCGTAAAGAGGCCACCTTGGTTGCCAATGCGCGACAGAAGCATTTTTCTCGCCACGATTTCACACAGACGTTTAAATGGCCGGTACTGGGCCCCATTACGGGTGTATTCGGTTCTCAGCGTGTCTATAATGGCAGCCCTGGGCGCCCCCACTATGGTTTAGATATTGCTGCGCCCACCGGCACAACAGTAACTGCGCCTATTGATGGTGTTGTGACCCTCGCGTATCCGGACATGTTTTATTCCGGCGGCACCTTAATCATTGATCATGGTATGGGGGTTTCATCGACCTTTATTCATTTGAGCCAGGTGCTGGTGACGGCTGGCCAAGAAATTAAGCAGGGCGATGTTATTGCTGAAGTTGGCGCCACTGGGCGGGCAACTGGGCCGCATTTGGATTGGCGAATGAATTGGGCCGGACAGCGTTTGGATCCAGCGCTGGTGATCGGGCCAATGCCAGCAAAAGAGTAAGTATTACTTTAGATTAGTGTCAGCTAAATAGAATGCGCTGGCGACAGGGCTTGCATTGCTTGCTAATAGAATTTGAATTGAGAGTGCGGTAAACAATGATTGATAAGAAACTGCTAGAAATTCTGGTGTGCCCAGTGAGCAAGGCGCCGCTGGACTACGATCAACAGCGCAATGAATTGGTGTGCAAGGCCAGCGGTTTAGCCTACCCGATTCGCGATGGCATCCCCGTGATGCTCGAGTCGGAAGCGCGAGTGCTGACAACCGATGAGAAACTCGGCTAAAAAGCCGCGTTAATCCCTGATATTGGGGTGTATCTGGCCTTATTCGGCAGGATACACCTTTCCCTATTTTCGTTATACTTGCCGTTTTTTCGCCGCCTATTGCCTTGCCTATCGCAAAGGCATTGTTGGCGGCTTAGGCCGTTGTTGCCCACGGAGTGAGATAATTCCCATGAAAAGCGCCGCCATTCGCGAAGCCTTTATTCGTTATTTTGAAAGCAAGGCTCACACCCAAGTGGCCAGCAGTTCGCTGGTGCCGGGGAATGACCCCACCCTGTTATTTACCAATGCCGGTATGGTGCAGTTTAAAGACGCCTTTCTGGGCAGGGAAAAGCGGGGCTATGTTCGCGCGGTGAGTTCGCAGCGCTGTGTGCGCGCGGGCGGCAAACACAATGACCTAGAAAACGTCGGTTACACCGCTCGCCACCATACTTTTTTTGAAATGCTGGGCAACTTTAGTTTTGGCGATTACTTTAAACACGACGCCATTAAATTTGCTTGGGAGTTTTTAACCTCGCCCGAGTGGATGGGCATTCCCACCGAAAAGCTCTGGGTAACGGTTTACGCCGACGACGACGAAGCCTACCAAATCTGGAATGAGCAGATGGGTGTGCCTGCCGAGCGTATGGTGCGCATTGGCGACAACAAGGGCGGTAAATACGCCTCTGACAACTTCTGGTCGATGGGCGACACCGGCCCCTGCGGCCCCTGCACCGAGATTTTTTACGACCACGGCGCCGACGTAGCGGGTGGCCCGCCGGGCAGCCCCGACGAAGACGGCGACCGCTATATTGAAATTTGGAACAACGTGTTCATGCAGTTTAACCGCGACGCCGATGGCACGATGACGCCGTTGCCTGCGCCCTCGGTGGATACCGGCATGGGCCTGGAGCGTATTTCTGCGGTGATGCAGGGCGTGCACAGCAATTACGAAATTGATTTGTTCCAAAACCTCATAAAAGCCACCGCCGCAGTGCTTAATGTGAGCGATATTGAGCACACTTCGCTGCGGGTGATTGCCGATCATATTCGCTCGTGCGCCTTCTTGGTCTCTGATGGCGTTATTCCTTCCAATGAAGGTCGGGGCTATGTATTGCGGCGGATTATTCGCCGCGCTGCCCGCCATGGTAATAAATTGGGCGCCGAGAAAGCGTTTTTCCACAAGTTGGTGGCACCATTGGCGCTGGAAATGGGTGAGGCTTATCCAGAGCTAGTGACTCGCCAAGCGCAAATTGAAAAGGTATTGCTGCAGGAAGAAGAGCAGTTTGCCAAAACCCTCGATCAGGGCATGAAGATTCTAGAGCTGGATCTGCAGGGATTAAGCGGCAAGCAGATTCCTGGCGACACCGTATTCCGTCTCTACGACACCTATGGCTTTCCAGTTGACCTCACCGCCGACATCGCCCGCGAGCAGGGTTTGAGTTTGGACATGGACGGCTTTGAGCAGGCCATGAACGCGCAGCGTGAGCGCGCCCGCTCGGCCTCTAACTTTAAAGTCGATTTGAGCTCAGAGCTAAATATTGACGGCGAAACGGCATTTTGTGGCTATCAAAGCCTAGTTGAAGAGGGCGCAGTTGTTGCCTTGCTGCAAGATGGTCAGCGGGTAACGTCCTTAAAAGAAGGTGACGCTGGCGTCATTATTCTAGATCAAACCCCGTTTTACGGGGAGTCTGGTGGTCAGGCCGGCGATGCCGGTGTACTTAGCGCCAACGGTGTGCGTTTTGAAGTGCGCGACACCCATAAATCGGCTGGTCATCACCTGCATCACGGCGTGCTGGTTAGCGGCGCTATCAAAGAAGGCGATCGCCTGCAGGCCGAAGTCGACAATAATATTCGCCAAGCAACAGCTTTGAATCACTCGGCAACCCATTTATTGCACGCGGCATTGCGTCAGGTTTTGGGTGAGCACGTTGGTCAGAAGGGCTCATTGGTTGATGCCCAGCGCCTGCGTTTTGACTTCTCGCACTTTGAAGGCGTGAGCAAAGAACAGCTCGCCGAAATTGAAGCCTTAGTAAATCAGCAAATTCGTCAGAACAGTGCTGTGCAGACCGAAATTATGGATATGGATGGCGCGGCCAAGCGTGGCGCCATGATGCTATTTGGCGAGAAATACGGCGACGAAGTTCGGGTGCTCAGCATGGGCGGCGACTTCTCTATAGAACTTTGTGGCGGCACCCACGTGCAGCGCACCGGCGATATTGGCCTGATGCGTATTGTGGCGGAATCGGGCATTGCGGCCGGCGTACGCCGCATCGAGGCGGTGACTGGCGCCACGGCGCTAGCCGTCTTCGAGCAAGCAGAAAGTGAATTGGGCCAATTGGCAGGTTTGCTTAAAACCGGCCGTGACAAACTTGGTGACAAAATTCAGCAACTGCTCACTCAGCAAAAACAGCTCGAAAAAGAACTGTCGGCGCTGAAGGGTAAATTGGCAAGCTTGACGGGTGACGATTTACTGACTCAGTGCGAAGAAATTGCCGGCATTAAAGTTTTGGTGACCAAGCTCGACGGCGCCGATGCCAAAACATTGCGCGACACCTTAGATCAGCTAAAAAATAAACTCGGTTCCGGGGTGATTCTGCTGGCCGCAGATGACGGCGGCAAAGTGGCACTGGCAGCGGGGGTGACCAAAGACCTCACTGGCCGTTTTAAGGCCGGAGAAATAATGAAACTTGCCGCCGAAGCCGTGGGTGGCAAGGGTGGTGGTCGTCCAGATATGGCGCAGGGCGGCGGTGTTGATGTGGCGGCTATTCCGGCGGCTTTGCAGGCGGTGCGCGACTACTGTGCAGCCAAATAAGACCTTAGCTTGATCCATCTGGGTGCAAATACTACGTAAATCACGTATAGCGGCCTGTGGGTCATTTCCTTTAAATTTGATCTGGTGTTTAATGAGCGCCCTCTGAAATGGGCGTTTATTAGCAGAAGCGAATCATGAGTCTAATAGTTCAAAAGTTTGGCGGTACCTCGGTAGGAACTGTTGATCGAATTAAAGCGGTAGCCAAAAAGGTTGCAGCTTTTCGGGAACAGGGCCACGACATCATCGTAGTTGTGTCGGCAATGAGCGGAGAAACCAACCGCTTGATCGACATGGCCAAGGCAATGCAGGCAGAGCCTACACCGCGCGAGTTAGACGTATTAGTGTCTACCGGTGAGCAGGTAACAATCTCTCTGCTGTGTATGGCCTTGCATGACCTAGGGCAGGGTGCGAAATCGTACACTGGTACTCAGGTTCGAATATTGACCGATGAAGCGCATACCAAGGCGCGAATTCGGGATATTGATGATGCCAAGATCCGCAGCGATCTCGCTGCGGGCAATGTGGTTGTGGTGGCAGGTTTTCAGGGCGTTGATGAAAACGGCAATATCACTACCTTGGGGCGCGGTGGTTCAGATACCACTGGGGTGGCTTTGGCGGCAGCGCTAAAGGCCGATGAATGCCAAATTTATACTGATGTGGATGGGGTCTATACCACCGATCCGAGGGTGGTGAGTAATGCCCGCCGCTTGAACCGCATTACTTTTGAAGAAATGCTGGAAATGGCCAGCTTGGGTTCTAAAGTATTGCAGATCCGCTCAGTAGAGTTTGCTGGTAAGTACAACGTGCCATTGCGGGTGTTGCATGCTTTCCAAGATGGACCAGGGACATTGATTAGCTTAGAGGAAAACTCGGATATGGAAAACCCGGCAATTTCGGGCATCGCTTTCACCCGTGATGAAGCGAAGATTACTGTATTAGGCGTGCCGGATACTCCAGGTTTGGCTTACCAAATCTTAGGTCCAGTAAGCGATGCAAATATTGAAGTCGACGTAATCGTACAAAACGTCGCCGAAGACAATACCACTGACCTCACTTTTACGGTCAGTAGAGGAGATATGGCAAAGACTGAAGCCATTGTGCGTAATCTGGTGAAACAAACAGGTGCGCGAGAAGTCAAAACGGATGACAAGATTGCCAAGGTGTCGCTGGTTGGCGTGGGAATGCGTTCTCATGCGGGTATAGCCAGCAAAATGTTCAAAACTCTGGCAGAGGAGTCTATTAATATTCAGCTGATCACAACATCGGAGATCAAGATTTCGGTGGTTATTGATGAGAAGTATTTGGAACTAGCCGTTCGCTCGCTGCATGCAGCCTTTGAACTGGATTCGGAGCCTAGTATTTAAATCTAAAACGCTATTTGCGCTGTGCTGCACAGGGATTCGCACCAGGGTTTAGCGTTGGGCTCTTACAAGGAGATGCCATAATGTTAATTTTAACTCGTCGTATTGGTGAGACCTTGATGGTTGGTGATGAAGTCACAGTGACTGTTTTAGGTGTAAAGGGAAATCAGGTTCGTTTAGGTGTTAATGCGCCGAAAGATATAGCGGTACATCGTGAAGAAATTTACGAGCGTATTCAAAATGAAAACAATGGGAACAAGGAATAAAGCGAAAAAAGCCTTATAGGTCTTTGCTTTATTTCTGAGTGTGGTATCATGCCGCCCGATTCGTTGAACAGCGCTATGTGCTGATTAACGCTCTACTTTTTCAAGCCTAGCTTGTTTAAGTGGAAAATTTCCGGAGAGGTGGCCGAGTGGCTGAAGGCGCTCCCCTGCTAAGGGAGTATGGGGTTTATAGCCTCATCGAGGGTTCGAACCCCTCCCTCTCCGCCATTATTGAAAAAACCTGCTGATTTAGCAGGTTTTTTTTTCGTCTGCAGTTTTTGTGTGGGCTCTACCCCGTTAACGATAGGATGGTCTCCTCCTCGCTCCAATCTGCATAGTGATGTGCGAATAT
>NZ_JARGNU010000021.1:0-23140 GCF_029212375.1 Zhongshania sp.
GTCCATAGATGCGTTAACAACAACCAACAGCATGAATTTTTAATGTTTAAGCAAAGAAACCTACGGCCTTTAGAATTAAACCAACTTTTCTGGGTCTAGCAACATCGCCAATTCTTCGCGGCTTAAATCGGTCATTTCCACTGCCACGTCCAATACTGGCCGTTGCTCGGCGTAGGCTTTTTTGGCTATTTCTGCGGCCGCCAAGTAGCCAATAACGGGGTTAAGTGCAGTGACGAGGATTGGGTTGCGGGCGAGGCTATCGGCCATTACCGCCTCGTCTATGGTGAAATCGGCAATGGCTTTGTCGGCCAGTGCAAGGCAGGCATTGCTCAGTAGGTCGATGCTTTGCAGCAGGTTATAGGCAATGACCGGCAGCATAACATTCAGCTGAAAATTACCAGACTGCCCAGCCACAGTGATGCAGGCGTCATTGCCAATCACTTGGGCGGCAGCCATGGCCACGGCCTCGGGAATGACGGGATTTACCTTGCCGGGCATAATACTGCTGCCCGGTTGTAGTGCTGGCAGGCGAATTTCGCCCAGCCCCGCGAGTGGGCCGCTGTTCATCCAGCGCAGATCATTGCTGATTTTCATTAGCGCCACCGCCAAGGCCTTTAGCTGACCAGAGGCGGCAACGGCGGTGTCTTGGCTAGATAGCGCCTCAAATAGGGAATCATTGGGTTTAAAGCTCAGACCTGTATCAATACTGATCGCGGCGCAAAATTTCTCGGCAAATAAATCGGGTGAATTTACGCCGGTGCCCACTGCTGTGCCGCCTTGGGCTAAGTGGCAGAGTTGCTTTTGCGTATCTAGCAGGCGCTTACGCGCCTTGTGGCACTGCGCTGCCCAGGCCAAAATTTCTTGCGATAGCTTAATCGGCATGGCGTCCATAAGGTGGGTGCGGCCGGTTTTAATAACACCGCCAAACTCGCCAGCCTTGTGTTTTAGTGTTGCTTCTAAGTGTTCTAGGGCCGGAAGTAATTGATTGTGCAGGGCCAGCGCGGCACTGAGATGAATCGCCGAGGGAATCACATCGTTGCTGCTTTGACTCATATTAATATGGTCGTTGGGGCTTACCGCAAGGCCGCTGCTCTCGCTAGCCAGATTCGCCAACACCTCATTCACGTTCATATTGGTGCTGGTGCCGGAGCCGGTTTGAAACACATCTACGGGAAATTGGTCGGCAAACTCCCCCGCTAAAACCTGATCTGTTGCTGTGATAATCGCCTGAAATACGTCCTCGGCGAGCAGCTCTTCTTCGTGGTTTACCATGGCTGCGCAGCGCTTAATACGCACCACTGCGTGAATGAACTGCTTGGGTAGGGTCAAGTCACTGATGGCAAAATTGTCGAGGGCGCGCTGGGTCTGCGCTCCGTATTTAGCAGTACCTGGCACTTTTACTTCGCCCATACTGTCGCGCTCTAGCCGAAACGTGGTCATGGTAGATCCTCCCTAGCGAGTACATAAGCTGTTTAAAACCGGAATAACTAAAGCTGTTATCACCTTGGCGTTACACTGTGGCAATGATAATTCGTGTTATGTCCCCATAAGCCCTAAAATATAGCGGCATTAACACGGAGATCAATATGCCCACCGACTACCAACACGCTAGCACAGAACAGTGGCTAAAATGGGACAAAGACCATATTTGGCACCCTTATTCCTCGGTGCTAAATCCGCCCGCCATGATTCCGGTGGTCTCCGCTAAGGGCGTCAGACTGACCCTTGCCGATGGCCGCGAGCTTATTGATGGCATGTCGTCGTGGTGGTCGGCAATACACGGCTATAATCACCCAGTGCTAAATACGGCAGCCAAAGCCCAGCTCGATGATATGTCGCATGTGATGTTTGGCGGCCTGACCCACCCCGCTGCAGCCAGCCTTGGCAAACGTTTGGTAGACATTACCCCCGCCTCGCTCACGCGGGTATTTATCTCCGACTCCGGTTCGGTGGCGGTAGAAGTCGCCATAAAAATGGCCTTGCAATACTGGTATTCCGTTGGCCAACCCACTAAAACCCGCTTGCTGGCACTGCGCAATGGCTACCACGGCGACACCTTTGGCGCGATGGCCACCTGCGACCCCGTTACGGGCATGCACCATTTGTTTAATAAGGTTTTACCCGAGCACTTATTTGCCGAGGCCCCGCAAACCGCCTTTGGCGAACAGGCCACTGACGCCGATATGGCCAGTATTAAAACCCTGTTACAAAACCACCATCATGAATTGGCCGCGGTTATTCTGGAACCTGTGGTGCAAGGCGCCGGCGGTATGCGGTTTTATGGTGGCGACTATTTAAAACAATTGCGCGCGCTTTGCGACGAGTTCGACGTATTGTTAATTCACGACGAAATTGCCACCGGCTTTGGCCGCAGCGGCAAGTTGTTTGCCTGCGAGCACGCGGGCATAAGCCCCGACATTATGTGTGTGGGCAAGGCCTTAACTGGCGGTTATTTGTCATTAGCGGCAACCCTGTGCAGCGAGAAAATTGCGCAGGGCATATGCGAGGGCGAAGCTGGCGTGTTTATGCACGGCCCCACCTTTATGGGCAACCCGCTGGCCTGCAGCATTGCCAATGCCAGCATTGACTTACTGTTGGCCAGTGACTGGCAGAGTAATATTCAACGAATTGAGGCAGGTCTTAACGCTGGCCTAGCCGCCGCCGCAAACCTAAACAGTGTTGCCGCCGTGCGCTGCCTTGGCGGTATTGGCGTTATCGAAATGAAGGCGCCGGTAAATATGGCCAGCCTGCAGGCGCGCTTTATTGCCAAGGGCATTTGGATTCGGCCCTTTGGCACGTTGGTTTACACCATGCCTCCTTACATTATTAGCGACGCTGATCTGGCCCTGCTGTGTCAGCAGATGGTCGCCGCCTTGGCCGAAGAGGAATAATTGCCATGAGCAACGCCAATTTTAAAGCCCAGCTCCATGAAATTATTTTTGGCACCGAACCCGGCCCCGGCCGCAACTTCGATATTTTTCTCATTGTTATTATTCTCAGTAGCGTGGCGGCCTTATTTGCCGACTCGGTAATGCCTATCCATCGGCGCTATGGCGACTTTTTGTTTGCCATTGAAGTTCTGTTTACCGTGCTATTCACCTTAGAATACGCAGCGCGCATTTATTGTTCGCCCAATCGCCGCGCCTATATATTCAGCTTTTACGGCTTAATTGATCTGTTGGCCACCCTACCCACCTATCTCTCTTTATTCATTCCCGGCGCCCAACACCTATTGGTAATTCGCATTTTTAGAGTGCTGAGGGTATTTCGAATTTTTAAGCTTTTCCACTATGTGAGTGAAGCGAATGTGCTGGTGCGTTCACTGATATCTTCGCGACGTAAAATTTCAGTATTTCTTATGTCGGTGCTGACCATGATTGTGGTCTTCGGCGCGTTGATGTACTTAATTGAGGGGCCAGAGAATGGCTTTACCAGCCTGCCCCGCAGTATGTACTGGGCAATTGTAACCGTGACCACCGTTGGCTACGGCGACATTGCACCTCATACCCCGCTCGGCCAGCTTGTAGCCGCCATGGCCATGATTACCAGCTACGCTATTATCGCGATTCCCACGGGTATTCTCAGCGCAGAATTAATTCAAGAGAGTCAGCGAATGATCACCAACCGCCAATGCGATAGCTGTAAGAAATTTGGCCACGAAAAAGAATCCCATTACTGCCGTCACTGCGGCGAAAAGCTACCGCCACCACAATAAGCGAATTAAAAATTGAAGGGCAAGAAGAAGGCATAAAAAAAGCCAGCCGCGACAAGGAGGGGGGACGATCGCGACCGGCTGAGGAAAAGCATTACTCTGTAGTAATATTGTATGCCCAGCACATAGGTTTTGGGCAAAGAAAATCAGGCTTATTAAACCAATTAGCTAATAAGCCTGGCTTGCTCCTTAAAACATAAATCTGGCGCCAAGCTTCACGGTATCCATATCGCCTTCCCAGTTCGAGGCAGGCGCAGGAAAGCTGGAATCATCCAGATCAATTTTGTAGCAGTCGTATTCGAGCGCCACAACAAAATGCTCACTTACCTTTATATCGGCACCTATACCAACAAAAGGTTCATCGCCATCATAGCTTTGTTTTAGGCCAGCAACACGGACGTCTGCATCCCAAAATAATTGGCCCGCTTTTGCATAAATGCCAAGCTGCTCGGTTAGTGGCAACCTACCGACTACCGCTAGACCATAGCCGTCAACATCGGCTTTACCTACATCACCGCCAAATGAACCAAAATCAATATAACTCGCTTCAAAACCTAAAAATTGGTTTACCTGGGCGCCGATTAGGGCTTCTTTAAAATCATCATCTTCATCGAAGTCGCCACCACGATCCTTGTAACCACCGTAATTGGCACCTACATAAGCGTGTGGCCCAGCAGTTGGGTTTGCAAATGCTGTTGATGCTAAGCTTGTGGTGCCAACAACAGCGGCAAGTAAGGCCAAACTATGTGAATAGATTGCTCGCATAATGTCTTCCTCTATGAACTACAAAAAATTTCGCGTATTTCTATAGGCGGGCCACCGGCCCGCCAACGTCGGCTTACTCAGCCTCTTCTTCACGCTCTTGAATTGCTTGCTGGCGGCCCAAATACTCATCGCGGCTCACCGCGCCATTGGCGTCGCTGTCTATTGCGCTAAAGTATTGACGAAGCGACTGTTCAGACTGCGCCTCTTTCTCATCTAGTGCGCCGTCGCCATTTTGGTCAAGCGCGGTAAAAATGGCATTACTGGCATCATCAGAGCCCTGCATCGCTCCCTGATCTTGCATAGTGTCTTGACCTTGAAGACCTAAACTACCACTACCTTGCTGAGTGCCCTGCTGCTGAATGTCGGTGTTCACACCACCAGACGCTGCGCCGCTGCCTTGAATAGCGCCAGACATTGGCTCTGCTAAACAAAATGAACTTAATGCCAAACCTGCAAAAACTGCTGCTATCTTTTTCATGGTTTTCTCCTTAATTATTGCCAATTCAAAAATATAATTGGAATAATTTCTGATTTATCAAATTCACCAATGACAGCGATAATTGCTTTCCTCGTTGAAAGCCTTTTAACGCGGTGTCGAGTAGAGTATTGCAACCGCTGTGCCATAATTATTTTTCCTTTAAATACAACAAGTTAAAATATAGTACAGAACTTAGTCGCTCATAGGGCGGTCAAACTGTGGGCTTTTGGCAACACACTCGCAAAATTAAATATTTTAATTAATTATTTCAGTTACTTAGATAGTCTTTTTTTTGCAACACCGAAAATAATCGGCAACAAACGTGGTGAAAATTATATTTAACAGCAGAAAACTAAGCCTTACCCAGCAGTGGATAAGCACAACCTTACTGTCTATGCTGCCGCTGGTGATTGCAGTGGCTTACGCCGCGTGGGAGATGAGTTCCCAAGCGCGCGCTCAGCAACAGTTGGTTATGGAACAAGCCCAAATATCTCAGCTCAGTGTCGCGGTGCAAGAACTCAGCAAAGAAATTGAGCGCTCGGCTAGGCAATACCAATTACTGCAAGACGCCAGCCTATTAGAAATACTGAAAATTAAGCAGTTTCAGCTTAATTCAAGTCTCGGCGAGATCACCCTTCAATTACCAACCCTTAAAAATTCCGACACCATAAAGCGAATCGACGCGATTAGCGCCGACATTAATACCGTGTTGCGCAGTACCGATGCCACGCAAAAGCAGCGCTTAGAGCCGCTGTATACAAACTTAAAGGAAAGCAGTAATGCGCTATACCAGCAGTTAACCAAGGCTATTCAAAGCAACTTGCGCAAAGCAGAGCAGGAATTAAATAATGTTTTGTGGCGGGTGCTCATAACCGGATTATTGGCGCTGCCTGCCAGTTTGCTGCTCCTCGGCGCTAGCTCCGTAATTGTTACAAGGTCAATTCGCCGCTTATCCCTTGCCATTCACCACCTTGGCCAGCGCAGCTGGGACCAAAGCATTGAAATAGACGGGCCATCAGATTTAATTGAACTTGGCCATCGCCTTGAGTGGATGCGTTTACAGCTAATTAGTGCTGAGCAGCAAAAGGCGCAGTTCACCCAACACATCACCCACGAACTAAAAAGCCCGCTGGCTGCCATAATGGATGCCCAAGCCTTACTGGCCGAACAGATTCCCGGCAAAATCAATCAACAACAAATGGCGGTGCTAAAAATATTGCGCAGCCAAGCCGAAAATTTACAGGAGCTAATTCAACAATTACTCAATTTCAATACCGTGTCGCAGGGTATAGCCGCCCACCAAGAACAGGTCGATTTGAACGCCATGAGCAATAAGCTCATTGCACGGTATCGCAGCTTTTTACCCGACTCCTCTGCGCAAATAACCTGCTGCAATAACGCGGGACGTTTCACCGGCAACACCCAGTTGATTGAAATGATTCTGAGCAATTTATTGTCAAACGCTATTCACTTTTGCCGTGCGGGAGGCACCGTCACGGTGAATTGGGGGCATTGCACTATTGACGACGATGGGCACCCTCTAATTAGTGACGACGCCAGTAGTCATTGGTGGCTGCAAGTGAGCGACGACGGCCCAGGCATAGAGCTAGATGAACAAGAAGCCGTGTTCAGGCCATTTTATCAGGGAAAAAATAAACGCCGCGGCGCTTTAAAAGGCAGCGGTATTGGGCTTGCGATTGTTAAGGCCTGCGCGGAGCAGGCCAAAGCCACTCTAACGTTAAAATCTAGCAAACATAAAGGCGCAGAATTTACGCTCTGCTTTCCAAAATAATGATGGCGCACACTATGAAGAAGACCGTATTACTACTGCTTATTTCGCTGCTAAGCGCATGCGCACTTACTGGCGCCAAGGATGAAAATTTAGCGCTAAGAAGCGCGCCGGCACTATCACCTATGGCGGCTACTCAGACCGCGGGCGTAACACAAGTTGGCCCCGAGCCCGCTATTGGCCTACTCGCAAAACGCCAGGCTTGGTGTTTGTTACCAGAACCGGAACGCTTACAAGTTGATGAGGTGTTGCGCGCACAAAGCAACAATAGCAGTTTGTTTCAGCGCCTAATGCTTACGAGCTGCGCGCCAGATAAATACGCCCAACAAAGCCAAGATCTTATTAAAGCCCTTGATCAGCAGCAGCTGAGCGAAGCCGAACGCGCCTTGCTTGCACTTATTGATGTTGCCAATCGCAATTTGCTTCACACCCAGCGAGAGCGTGACACCTTGCGCATAAAACTGCGCGACACCATTGACGGAATCAGCAACATTGAAACCCAAATTAATAGTAGTGAAACTCCGCAGTAACGAGGTCAACAATGAATACTCAAAGCCGCATAAAAATCTTATTGGTAGACGACGATCCAGGTGTTTTGCAATTGCTGTCGATGCGCTTGGCGGCGATGAATTTTGAGGTGATTTGCGCCGACAGCGGTGACAGTGCGCTCGCAAAACTGCAATTGGAATGCGCCAATATTGTTATATCTGATTTGCGCATGGACGGCATGGACGGCATTGAGCTTTTTGAAAAAATTCAGCAGCAATACCCAGGCCTGCCGGTTATTGTGCTCACCGCCCACGGTTCTATAAAAGAGGCGGTGAACGCCACTCAAAAAGGCGTATTCAGCTTTCTTACTAAGCCAGTTGATAAGGACGAACTGCTGAGCAGTATTCAGCAAGCCCTAAATTTAAGTGCCAACACCGCATTGAGCACGGGTATAGAAAACAACATTATTACCTGTAGCGCGAAAATGCAGCAACTGCTGGAGCAGACCAAGCTCCTCGCGCAAAGCGATATCAATATTATGATTCGCGGCGAAAGCGGCACTGGCAAAGAGCTATTGGCCAGCGCCTTACAAGCGGCGAGCAGCCGCGCCGACCAGCCCTTTATCGCCATTAATTGCAGCGCGATTCCCGCCGAGTTGTTGGAGTCTGAATTATTCGGCCATATAAAAGGCGCCTTCACCGGCGCCAGCCGCGACAACAAAGGTTTGTTTGCCAGCGCCGACGGCGGCACAGTATTTTTAGACGAAATTGGCGATATGCCGGCGCCCTTGCAAGTGAAATTACTGCGCGTATTGCAGGAACAAAAAATACGACCGGTGGGCAGCCACCAAGATATTAATATTGACGTTCGGGTGCTGTCGGCAACCCACCAAAATCTGGAAGAAGCGATTAGCGAAGGCCGGTTCCGCGAAGATTTATATTACCGCCTAAATGTTGCTTCACTGTGTTTGCCTGCGCTACGCGAACGACGTGCTGACATACAGCTATTGGCTAAACATTTTCTAGACCAAATTGCGGCGCGTAATAGCTATAGCGCCAAAAAATTCTCGCCGGCGGCGCTGTGCGCGCTAATGGCCTACGATTGGCCAGGCAATATACGCCAGTTGAGCAATATCGTTGAACAGCTCGCCGCGCTAACACCAGCGGCAATTATTGGCGAGGCGCAAACCATTGCCGCCCTCCCGAAATCCAGTATTCCGAGCAAGGAAATGCCGCCCCTCGCTGACGCCCGCAAACTGTTTGAGCGCGAATATTTAGAACAAATACTATTACAGACCCAGGGCAATGTTACCGATGCCGCGCGGCAAGCTGGTAGAAATCGCTCAGACTTTCATAAGCTCATTAAAAAGCACCAGCTGAACCCCGACTTATTGCGCAACGCGAAAAAGCTCAGCGGGGAATAAGGCTACATATATTCTTTGTTTGCGCTGCGACCATCGCCATCGGCTCGCAAATAGCCTTTGCTGCTCACCCAGCCCTGCGGGGTGTAAAAACCCCATTTCCGAATTTTTGGCCCTGTTATAAACAGGGTTAGGCTGTCGGGAGTTTTCAATAATAGGCGATGAGGCGCGCGACCTAATCTTGCGGTGAGCGAGCCAGTGCTCAAGGTGCGTGTACTAGCCGGCATTTCCTCTTCGATCTCGCCGCGCAGCACCATCGAGTAATTGAATAGCCACGGATGGTCGTGCAAATTAACATCGGGATCGTTGCCGGTGACATGGTGCAGGTAAACATTAAATAGGCGGTTTCTGGGCACAATATGCCAGCGCCGCAGATAATCGACGCCAATAACCTTGGTGGGTGGACCTTGAATAATTTTTTCTGCTTTCGCCTGGCAAAGCGAGAGGATTAAAGCCGGTACGCGCATAACATGGTGCTCTTATTGCAAATCTCTATATACCCCGCCCGCATACTACCACTCGTGGCAATACAGGCAATGGCTTAGCCGCTAAATGGCGTCGGCAGCGGCATAAAGACCAGCAAGCGCTTAGCTTAAACCACTGCCATGGCCTCGAAATGCGGCACCACTTCGCTGATTTGAATACGGGGTATTTGGTCGGTGTAATTGGGGAGATCAGCCATGATTTTAGCCACATGGGGTGAAAAGCCAGCCTGAAACTCGTCAATAGACACGCAGTATAAATGGCCCATGGCAATATACAGCGGCGGAGCGCCCGCCTCTTCGCCAACAATGCCCCGATCTATGGTGTAAGACAGGCAATAATCGCCCATCAGCTCTTTTACCATTGGAAAGTGCTCGTCCCGGTAATAGGCGTGGTCAAATCGAGCGCCTGGGGCGTAGGGATACATCACACTGACTTTAATCACGTCGAACTCCTTGTATATCGCTCGCCATTGCTAAGGCTATTAGCATTTTGAGTCGAGCTATTGATGTTGCACAACATTTTTAGCAGGTATCTGGCGACAACGGCAAGTATTATTGGCTGAATTTTACCAAGCTCTGACCTCGCTAATCCCTTAGAATAGCGTAACCCCTAAACAAGCACCGGAGGCTAGGTATGGCGTCATTACAAGAGCAGCTTCTTAAAGCTGGCATGGTCGATGAGAAGAAGGCCAAAAAGATCAAGCAGGAAAAGCGTAAACAAGCCAAGCAGCCCAAGGGCACGGTTATTGTTGACGAAACGAAGGAAGCCGCCAAACGCGCTCTGGCCGAAAAATCGGCCCGCGACCGCGAGATGAACCGTCTTCGCCAAGCCGAAGCCGACAAAAAGGCGGTTCACGCCCAGATCATTCAGCTCATCACCCTCAACCGCATTGACCGCAGTCGGGGCGATATTGCCTACCAATTTACCGATGGCAAAAAAATCAAAAAAATCTTTGTCGACAGCCTACTCCAAACCCAATTGGTTAAGGGCGTCATTGCTCTGGTTAAGCTTAAAGAAGGCTATGAGCTAGTGCCCGCCGCCGTGGCCGAAAAGATTAAGCAGCGCGACGAGTCGGCCATTCTGGTGCACAACGACAAAGCCACCAGCACTGCCGACACCGTAGAAGAAGATGACCCTTACGCGGCCTACCAAATCCCCGACGACTTAATGTGGTAATTTGTTATTTTAAACCCTGATATGAACACGCCAACAAACACCAGAAGCAGCGCCTTGCAGGTGCTGCAAAGCGTCTATGGTTACGAGTCATTTCGCAACCAGCAAGCCGATATCGTAGACCACATCATTAGCGGTGGCGACGCCCTGGTGTTAATGCCCACTGGTGGCGGTAAGTCTCTGTGTTTTCAGGTGCCGGCGCTGGTTCGCGAAGGCACCGCAATTGTCATTTCGCCCTTAATCGCGCTCATGCAAGATCAAGTGATGGCCCTGCGCCAAAATGGCATAAAGGCTGCCTTTTTAAATTCCAGCCTCAATGGCATGGAGGCTAACGAGGTAGAAAACCAGCTGATGAATGGCGAGCTGGAACTGCTCTATATTGCCCCCGAGCGGCTGATGATGCCGCGCATGCTACAGCTATTAGACAATGCGCCGCTGTCGCTATTTGCCATTGATGAAGCCCACTGCGTGTCGCAGTGGGGGCATGACTTTCGCCCCGAGTACATCAAACTTACGGTACTCCACGAGCGCTTTCCCGACATTCCGCGCGTCGCACTAACGGCGACTGCCGATGGCCCAACCCAGCGTGAAATTATCGAGCGCCTGTCTCTGCAGAATGCGCGGGTTTTTAACGACGGCTTTGATCGCCCTAATATTCGCTACCGCATCACTGAAAACCAGGGCACCGCGCGCGAGAATTTACTGCGTTTTATCCTTAATGAACACGAGGGCGAAGCGGGTATTGTCTACTGCCTATCCCGCAAGAAAGTCGACGAAATCGCCCTGTGGTTGAGCAGCAAAGGCATGACCGCCCTGCCCTATCACGCGGGTTTGAGCAACGAAGTTCGGCAGCAACACCAAGAGCGCTTTCTGCGTGAAGACGGCGTAATTATTGTTGCCACCATCGCCTTTGGCATGGGTATCGACAAGCCCGATGTGCGCTTTGTTGCCCACCTTAATTTACCCAAAAGCATTGAAGCCTATTACCAAGAAACCGGCCGCGCCGGCCGCGACGGCCAACCCGCTAATGCGTGGATGGCCTACGGCCTGCAAGATGTAATTACCCTGCGCCAAATGCAGGGCAACTCCGGCGCCGAAGAAAGCCGCAAACGATTAGAGCAGCACAAGCTCGACGCCATGCTCGGCCTCTGCGAACTCACCACCTGCCGCCGCCAAGCCCTGCTTCGCTATTTTGACGATGTGCTCGACCACCCCTGCGGTAACTGCGACAACTGCCTAACGCCACCAGAAACTTGGGACGCCACTGTCGCCGCCCAAAAAGCCCTATCCTGTGTTTACCGCACAGGGCAGCGATTTGGGGTGAGCTATTTAGTTGATGTGCTGATGGGCAAAGAGCACGACCGAATCAGCCAATTTGGCCACGACAAAATTTCAACCTACGGCATTGGCACCGAGCTTAACGCCACCGAGTGGCGCACCCTATACCGGCAAATCATTGCGCGGGGCCTACTGCGTGTAGACGTAGAAGGCCACGGTAGCGTCCAGCTCACCGACACCGCCCGCCCCATACTCAAGGGCGAAACGCTGCTCACGCTGCGCAAAATGGTGAAAGTGAGCAAAACCGAACGCCGCAACGCCAAGGCTTATACCGGCTCGGGCAACGCAGTATTGTGGGAGGCGCTACGCGAACACCGCAAAGCGCTGGCCAGCGAGCAAGAGATTCCGGCGTATATGATTTTTCACGACGCCACACTCGCGGAGATGAGCGAACGCCAGCCCCAAACCCTAGAGCAACTTAGCCGTGTTTCTGGGGTTGGCCAGAGCAAGCTAGACAAATACGGCGCAGGCTTTCTTGAGGTTATTCTCGCCAATATCAACGCCCAGCCCGCCGAAGACATCAACGACACTACTGCCATTAGTATTGCCCTGCTGAAACAGGGGGCTAACCCAGACGCCATTGCCAGCGAGCGCAAACTCGCACTCACCACCGTTTACGGCCATCTCAGCCAAGGCATTGCCAGTGGTGAGCTCAAGCTCAGCGACGTCGTCACCTTGAGCGACACCGCGTTAAAAGAAATCCAGTTCGCCTTTGAGCACAGCGAAGACGGCAAAATGAAGCCAATTTACGAGATGCTCGACGGCGAATACGATTACAACGTGCTTAAATGTGTCAAAGCCTCGCTGCACCCAAACTAAATTGAATCACCGCGACCACAAGCAGCAAGACTATTGAGGGCATTGCGCCCTCAATCCAGCTTACAAATCTACGTTGTGATACACGTTTTGCACGTCATCTAAATCGTTAAGCATGTCCATAAACTTGTCGAACATCGCCACATCATCACCTTCGATGGTAGTGGTGTTCTGGGGCAAAAACTGAATTTCATCCACATCAAAGTCGGCAATGCCCAGCTCAATTAAGGCTTGCTTGGCTTTAAAATAATCGGTGTTTGGCGCAAATACCGAGATTTTACCGTCTTCATTTTCAATATCGCTGACATCCACATCAGCTTCCATTAGGGCTTCAAGCACCGCTTCTTCGTCATCGCCGGCAAAAACGAAAATCGCCGAGTGATCAAACATATGACTAACGCTACCTTGCGTACCAATTTTGCTCTTGGTTTTGGTAAAGCAGAGCCGCACATCGCCAAAAGTGCGGTTGGCGTTATCAGTTAGGCAGTCGATAATCACCATGCAGTTACCTGGGCCATAGCCCTCGTAGCGCGACAGGGTAAAATCTTCACCACCGCCACCTTTAGCCTTGTCGATGGCCTTTTCAATAACATGGGTTGGTACTTGATCTTTTTTGGCGCGTTCAATCATGCCCCGTAAGGCTAAATTTCCAGTGGGATCTACGCCACCGGCTTTGGCGCACACATAAATCTCGCGACCGTACTTGCTATAGACTTTGGCCTTGGCGTCTGAGGTCTTGGCCATGGAATCTTTGCGGTTTTGGTAGGCTCTGCCCATTGCGCTGCTCCGCTTTATTAACAAAGACGCCGATTTTACAGATAGGGGTTTGCTTAGGGAATCTTTTCGACTAATAAAAGCGGGGGGAAAGTTATTCTCGGCTGTGCAACACCCATTATTTTTGCCGCGACAGCACTTACGCCGCACCATCAGCACCAATCACGCTCACCCCCTCTCGGGATATTTTTACTTAGAACCAACAGGCTAAGACGAGGGGTTAAATTAACAGCCTTCAGGCTTCATGGCTAAAAAGGCGGTGTGGTAACGCTGAATCAACTCGAAAACAGCCTTTGATGCGATAGGCCCGTCCTCGTTCAATAAAGGTAGTCGACTGCCTTCCTCACCCATTAAGTCGCGCAGCGTATTTAAAAAACGGTTAACAACCAGTGACCGGCCAACATAAAACAAGGCATTACTCTTGTCTGCCAGAGTTTCTTCAAGATCCAACTGCATTGCTTCTAGCAAGGGCATATAGAGTTCGTAGTCTGCATTGGCCACAACGTTTTCGATGTAAAGATCAGACATAAGCAACCTAGCATTAACGTTTAAATACTTAAAAACAAGAACCAAGTCATATCAGGATGATATTTAAGCATTAAGGCCTTGCATTTTAATGGTACTCGTTCAAATATAGGCGTTAGTGAGTGAATTATCAATAATAATTAGCGCGTAGGCATCGCCAGTAACATGGTCACCACCCGCCAAGCAGATAAACCCGTAACCGCAGACCAAGAAAAAACACTAGCGGTTGCATTTAAGCAATTTGTACCAGCACTAATAAGAAAAAAGTGAAAGCGCTAAATCTAACTGTAAACGCAATCTCATAACTCGCGTCGCTCATCAATGAACAGCAATATAATAAGGGAATATTTTATTAAGCCACTGATTTCAAAAACAATAATATAATGCTGATATTATTATCAATAACTTTGTTGACAATATTATCAATATGGGTAGAATTATTTTGGCTGCGACTCAATAGCCGAGCAAATACTCCCATATAAAACGAATAAGGTGAGGACAATTTAATGCACCTAGGATATCTAAACTGCGCGGATGAGCTAGATAAACTCGACGCAAACAATCGCCGTTCCTTTTTGAAAAAAACCGGCGCAGCATTGCTGGTTGCCGGCGCGTCGCCAGCGATGGCATTTACCGCCCCGAAATCGGCAAAAGGCAATGGTGGCGGCTTCGACAGCAAAGGCCGAATGGGAATGTCGACCGGCGAAGACTGGATAGACACCTTTTTTAATGGTGGCGCTAAAGAAATTATTCACTACTACGCCGATGATTTTGTATTTGAAGACATTACATTCTTTCAAACCATCGAAACCAAAGAAGAGTTATACCGCGCATTTCTGCCCTTTGACAACAATGGCCCTGATTCACCGCTAGGTGTTCACCAGTTCGACATTATTCGTTACGACGGCGGCCCAGCCGGCGATCGCACTGCCCTATTGCGCCAAGGCGTTCCCGAGGGCTATAGCGAAAGTGAATGGAAAATGTGGAGCGCTGCAGCCAGTACTGGCGCAGATCACGACTACGACGAATGGGCAGTAATGAACTGGGTATGGAAAGCCAGTCACAACATGGACTTCCTCGGTTTACCCGCTAAGGGTAAGACCACACACACCCGCGGCATCACGTTTCACTGCTATAAAAACAGAAAAATTGTCCGTGAATTCACTTACTGGAATTTTCGTGACGTCGCTATTCAGCTTGGCGCATTCCCCGAGCCGAATAAGTTTTGGTTAAAAAAATAAAGCCAATTTATCGCAGCCGTCTTGGCTGCGACATTTTTTAGCAAACAAAACAATAACTGCGCATCTGCGCAACTAAACCAATGGGTGTTCTCAAATGACAAGGTTTCGTTTTAAACCGATTGTGCTCGCTATTGCCGCACAATCTCTAGCTTTCGCGCTTCCCGTTCACGCGGAAGCAGAGCAAGCCGTCAAGGAAAAGCCGCAGAAATACTCGCGCGCGCTAGAGGAGGTTGTCGTTACGGCGCAAAAACGCGAAGAGAACGCGAATGACGTTCCCATATCAATCCAAGCTTTTAGTCCTGGTCAGCTCGCTGCATTTGGCGTGCAAAACACCACCGATTTAATGAAAATCACCCCAGGCCTCGACATGGGCACCCAAGCCGGCGACTTTACCAGCGTGTTTATGCGCGGTATTGGCTCCGAGGCATGACTGAGCTCTGACCCTAGCGTAGCAACCTATGTTGACGGCGTTTACTACCCATTTTCGCCTTCCGTAGCGCAAAACCTGAAAGGTGTTGAGCGGGTAGAAGTATTAAAAGGCCCACAAGGCACCTTGTTCGGTCGTAACGCGGTTGGTGGCGCAATCAACGTTGTTCTTAAAAAGCCCGACTTTGAAGACACTTGGACAGAAATATCGGTGTCTGGCAGCAAGGCTGAAGACCGTGATATATACGACGTTGGGATGTTTGTTAACGTTCCCCTCACCGACAACGTCGCAATGAACTTTGCATCCACCTTTTCCCAAGACACTAAAATTTTTAGCGACGACAGCACCATTAACGACAAGCCAATACCGGCCGATAAATTATTTGGCGCGCGTATGATGCTACGCTGGCAGATTTCTGATCGCGTTGACACCCGCCTGACCTTGCAGGGTGCAAAACGTGATGGCACCTCAACGCTCGCGGCTAACATTAACCCTACGCCGCTTGGCACAGCGGTGGGCATTGACGGCGAAGATGGTCGCAACTACAAAGTAGACCCCGATCTACCTATTTTTGGCCATTTGCAATCCTTCGTCATATCTAGCCAAACAGATTGGTTTTTCGACAGCTTCGACATGAAGTTACTGCTTAGCCATCAGGCGCACAGCAATCCATATAACTACGACTACGACGGCACCTCATTCCCAGGCGCGTCTTTTATTGTACATAGACACGAAGCCGATATTGACGAGGCCGAAATTCAGTTCTTGTCTAACGAAGGCACGCCATGGTCGGACTGGCTAACACTGACAGGTGGCGCTTTCTACTTTAAAAATGAGCAAGGCTTTGACCCCGTTGAACTGACCGTTGGCGGCCTAGACCCCACCAACCTAAGCTCGGTTGGGGTTGAGCTTCCAGAGGCGCTAGCAGACTTACTTTCGTCAGTAACCGAGCCTCTATTGGGCGGCGTAAAAACCCCGGTATGGTCCCTATCTAATATTGGCTTGGTTGAAACCGAGTCGTGGTCGGTGTTCTTGCAAGCAACCGCCAACATCACCGAGTGGATGGCCTTAACGCTTGGCGGCCGCTACCAGAACGAAGTGCGCGGAGTAGCCCAGTCTCAAACATCCGTTAGGCTACTAAACGGCACGGAACTGCCATTAGTTGTGTGGAAAGAAGCTCGAGATGAGAACGACGACCCCCATCCTCTTAGCGATGTAACCAAAGGCTTTACACCGAAAATTGCATTAGATTTCAGACCGTTCGATGACGGAACACTCTTCTATATGTCGTATCAAGAGGCGGTAAAAGCCCACTCTTACAACGCCTTTGCGTTCTACTTAGCACCCGCTTACGTAGAGCCAGAAGAAACCGTAGCCTACGAAATAGGCCTAAAAACCACCTTATTTGAAGATACCGTTCAGTTGAATTTAGCGGCCTTCCGCTACGAAATTCAAAACCTGCAAACGCAGTCTATCTCGCTCACCAACGGTGGCGCACTGTCGCTCGACACTGCTGGTAGCTCTGAATCTCAAGGTTGGGAATTCGACATTAAAGCCGACATTTTCCCAAGTATATTTGGTAATTTAATAGGTACGGTTAACGGCACCTTCCTAGACGCCACTTATACCGATTATGTCGACGGCGCTGGCCATGATCCACAAACCGGTATTTTCACGCAAAACAATGACTTTACCGGCAATAACGTTACCCGCTCGCCCGAGTTTACTGGCTCTGCCTCAATCGCAAACACGTGGCTGATCCCTGGCGGCCCGCTCGAAGCAACCATTAGCTACTATTACAACGATGGCTTCTTCTATGCAGCGACCAACGACCCACGTTTCTCGCAACCCAAATATGATCTTTGGGGCGCGCATTTAAGCTACCTGCTTGAGGACTCAAACCTGCGCATAACCCTTTCAGGGCAAAACCTAAAAGATGAGTTCTACACCGCCGGTATGCTCAAACTGGATTTTGGCGCCATGGCCTCACTCGGTACACGTCGTACTCTTGGTCTACGTTTGGATTACGAGTTCTAAGATATCCCAACGCACCAATATAAAAAACAAAGTGAAACGACAAGTTCAAAAGGTGAACACTGTGAAAAAATTGATACGGAACATTATTGCGCCAACGACCGCACTACTCCTACTGGCCTCTGGCTCAGCCTTTGCGCAATATGATGAAGGTGGTAGCTCGGCAGCACCGGCAAACAGCAGCGGCACAACGGGTAGTAAGTCTTTTACAAGCTACCTAGACGTAATGTACAGCTTGCAAAATAGTGACGACGACGTGCGCGGCACCACAACCACACAAGGTGGCGGTGGCGGCTTGGGCGGAATTCTCGGCGCTGGCGGCAACAATACAGATCCAGTACGCGACCCTGTTCTAGATAAGGGCCAAGGCTTTGCAATATTGGCGGGGTTTAGACGCAAAGGCTGGTACGGCTTTGAGTTTGGTGGCAGCTACGCAAAAGACGAAGATGTGCAAAAGCAAAGCCTGTTGTTTAACACGTTGATATACCCGTTCGAAAACAACTTTTACATTAAATTAGCGAGTGGTGTAACCCGCTACGTCGAGTACCCACTGGCGCAAAGTGTCGACTCATTTGAAGATAGCGACGATGACTTTATCACTATTAATTATGGTGCAGGTATTGGCTATGTATTTCCATTCGAAGTTGCCGACACCCCGCTCGGCATCCGTGCGGAAGTGGTATATCACGTCGCCGACCGCTTTCTCGAGCGCGAAAACGACTTTGAAGAGGACATAAACGCGCCAGGCAATCTAAAAGAAATTCAGTTTAATGTTGGTATTCGCTTCCCATTGAGGTAGCCAAACATACACAAACCGCAGAACGGTGGATCTGCGGTTAAGTAAACTTGCTTTCCCATGTTCTAGGCGTTGCAGTACTGTTTAAAGATAGTTTAATCAAACTGTGACGCAGTTTTTGTTTGTTAATTGACACATTTATTAATAACGCTTTTAATTAGGCGTGTATTGGCTAAATCTCCCAATTCAAATAATGAGGCTTAATATGACTGCAACGAAAATTAAACGTACGCTGCTCGGAATCGCCTGCGCAACAGGGATGGCAGCAATGCCATTCGCCGCATCTGCACAAATTTCCGGCGTCGCGCTACCTATCGACAATCTAACCGTGCTTCTCGGTTCAAGCGGTGGCCTCAACGGCCTATCAAGTTTAGGTGGCGGATTAGGCGACCTCGGTGGCCTGACCGGCGGTTTAGATGGTTTAGGCCAAATCACCACGGTTCTTGGTGGTGCAACGGGCGCCATTGGCGTTGAGATCCCTGATTTTGGGTATGGACTTCTCGACGGCGGCTTAGCAACCCTAAGTGCATTAGGCCTCGATATCCTTCAAGAAATTTTGGGCGGCGGCGGTATTAGTGCAATTCCGCTACTTGGTGGCGATATAACCGCCTTCCTTACCCCAGACGGTCTAGTAACCGGCCTCACTGAACTGGCAAGCAGCCAAACACTGCCAATCGCAATACCAGTAGTAGGCCCCCACCCACTTAAGCTATATGCTCCCGTGGTATTAGCAATACTAGATACTCAGGGCCTGCCAGTTGGAAATATACCGCTGCCATTTTAAAGCGCGGCCACTTGTCGCAAGCACTGGCTAACGCAATTTAGCCAGTGCTTGTGACGGTATATAGATAAGCAAATTATATTAATAATTCAGAATATAATACAAAAATAGCGCGGTGTTCTGAAAGGCTATTTCTAGTGACAAGTAAAATTAGCCGCCATTTCAAACTCGCCTCATGCCAATAAATTTACTACGCCAATAAGCCCAGCGCTACTTAATAAGTTCGGCTATGGCATTCAATATATCGAGAAATCAACATTTTAATTCCGCGCAATATTTACCGCGGTAAAAATCTATAGGCGCGCCACAAAGTAATATTTTTATAAAAAAAGCGCGCAAATAACAAAAACACAATTCCACTATTGACAATACTGTTAATATCTATATTCTATATTGACAATATTATCAATAAACATAAGATTACATCAATTAAGCCTTCGGCTTGGATCATGATTTACATATGGAGAACACCATGGGTGCTGAATCAGGCGCGCGACCACGCGCAACAAAAAAATCCGGTTTTGTATACATTAAACCCGCCAAGCGTAAAGCAACACAGTATGAAGAAATCACCCTTCATACCCAGTGGGACCCGCGCAACTTTGCCGTGGCAGGATGGTTTAATTTAGACAAAAACGGCCAGCCACCATGGCGTGAAGATGCCACTAAACTAAAGGCTACAGATTGGTGGGAGTTTCGCGACCCTAACGCAGAGTGGTTCCGACCTTTTGTGAAACGCCAAGCCGATATTGGCCGCGCCATTGAACAAAGCATTGCGGGCGCCAAACGCGCCAACACCTGTGCCGCATTCGATCCGTCTTGGGTTGAGTTTTTGCAAACCCACTACGCCGCCTACCGCTTTGCTGAATACGGCTTATTTTTGGTGCTATGCCAAGCTCAGCGCGAAGCGGGTTCAGACGTGGTAGCGCAACCATTAATCTTCCAGAGCGTTGAAAAAGACCGTCACGCGCAGGACATCACCTTGTACTGCATGGAGCTAGAATCCCAAATCGAAGGCTTTAGCGATGCGCGCGCCAAAGATGTTTGGATGAATGCCCCCGAATGGCAAGGCTTGCGCAGAGTTACCGAATATCTTCTCGCCTGCCGCGACTGGGGAGAAATTTCGTTTGTCGTCAACTGCCTATTAGAACCACTAGTTTCTTCGTTGATTTGTCGAGACCTAATTTTACGAAATGCACCCCGTCACGGTGATGTCATTACTTCGGTTATTGCTCAAGCGGCGGAGGCCTGTCGTAAGAACAATGCCGACTGCACTAAGGCATTTATCGAACTGTTACTTAAGCAAGCGCCAGAACACAATCTCGCCGTAATCGATGGCTGGCTTAGCACATGGCTGCCACTGGTTGAGCAAGCAGCACAGGATATCACCCCCCTGTTTGCTACCTTGGCGCTGTGTGCCACCGATGGCAACGATGCGCTGGCCGCAGTTAAAGCCGAATTTAAGCTACTTATGGCCGAACTTGGCCTCAATACAAATGTAGAGGCCGCCGCATGAGCACAATCAAAGCAAACCACACTGTTTCCGCCAAGCTGATGGGCGGTGAAGAAGCCGGCATTATTTGCGACTTAATGGAAGAGCTCCACGAGCATGTCGACATAATCGACAGCGGCTCCTACGTTTCAATTGAAACCCAGCAAGAAGAATTGATTTTTGACATGGAAGAAATTACAGAAGTCATGGGCCACTCCTATTCGGTCTCTAACTTTCTATCCATTCTTACCACTTACAAAGGCTTTATCGAAGTGAACGACGACAATGTCGTAATCCGCGATAACGGCTAAGCGAATAGATAAAGGAGCACGCAAATGAAAATAAGTGAAGCTTACGACCGCGTTAAGGCGATTGACTGGGAACCGAGCTATATTACTCCCGAACAAAAAACAGTAGAAACCACCAAGTTTCATATTCATAACACCAAACCCAACGACCCATTTAAAACCTTCGTGCGGGAATACTGTGAGCAAGAGCTAGAGAAAGACGACCGTCACTACGCTCTTCTGGAGGCCGCTGCCCGCTTAAATACTGGCGAGCCAGATGCGCGCTGGGTCGAAGGTATGAAATTCGGTCTTTCAAATCTGGTTGGCGTCGAATACGCAGCCGCCCGCGCCATGGGCCGAATGGCCAGAACCGTTGCCCCAGTTGAACTGCGTCAAGGTTATATGATGCAGATGCTCGACGAGATGCGTCATTCCAATTTAGAAATGAACGTCATTCGCCACCACATGCGTTCTTGGAAAGATCCTGTCGGTTTTGACGTTGCCGCCAAAGCCGGCGCCAGCAGTGTTGGCAGCAGTATATTTCGCTCAATGGTCGAAGACCTTATTACCAGCGACCCTGTTGAAACCGCTATTGGCTTACAGGTTTTTGTTGAAACCGCCTATACCAATTTATTCTTTGTAGGCCTGTCGTCGCACGCTTCGGCCCACGGCGACGACATGCTCGCCTCCACCCTACTCACCATTCAGTCTGACGAAGCCCGACATATGGCCAACGGCTGGTCTACTTTGTCATCGCTACTTCAAGACGATCGCAACCTCCCCATGATTCAGAAAGCGATGGATAAATGGTCGTGGCGCATACACTGCAGCTTTGGCCTAGGGAATATGCTGTTTGGTGATTACTTTGTAAGAAAGCGCACTGAGTCAGCTAAAGAAATGACTATGCGCTGGGTATTTGACGATTTCTACGGCGGATTTTATCAAAAGCTGGAAAAATTCGGCATTAAGCCACCGCCGCATTTAGATGAAATGATTACCGATTTGGATTGGATGTCGCACTCTGCGGCCATTTATATTTTTGGCGCTTGGCCAACGTTCTTCCATCGCTATGACGGTCTTAACGACGACGACTTTGAATGGTTTGAGAAAAAATACCCCGGCTTCTACAAGCACTTTGGTGGATTCTGGGAAGCCTACGGTAAATGCACCGACCCAGAAGAAGGTAAACTTATTTTGAAAGAAATGGGTGGTCTGCCCAACTTCTGCCAAGTCTGCCAGCGGCCAACTATTTTTCCGCGCCCAGATATCAGCCAACAGCGCGCGTTTAAGCTCAAAGATCAAACCTTTATTTTCTGCTCAGACGGCTGCCAAGAGATATTCCTAGAAGAACCCCATCACTATGTGGGCTTTAAAAACTTTTACGACCTCTACGAAGGTAAAGAGTTATCAGAAATTATTCAGGAACTGGGCTTTGTGCGTGCCGACGGTAAAACCCTAATGGCCCAGCCCGAGCTAGAGCCGAAACGACTGTGGACACTAGACGACGTGCGCAAAGCTAACTACATCGTTGAGCGGCCACAACCGCCAGCATTCCGTTAATTAACGACCGGCAGCGCGGAGGTTATTTCGTGAGTTACACCATTTCATTAGAACCCTTTGGTGTTGATTTTGAATGCGGCGAAGACGAGACCATACTCGACGCCGCCTTCAAAGCCGGCCTATCCCTTCGCTATGGCTGCAAGCATGGCGGTTGCGGAGGCTGTAAACACCAAATCACAGAGGGCGAGGTTGACTACAACGACCACGCCACCGCTATTTCGGAAGAAGAACAAGAAGCAGGTATTGCACTACTGTGCTGCGCCTACCCAGAAGAAGATATCGTTATAAGTTTAGATGACGACTACAAGCTCGACGATCTCACGCCAGAATTTCCGGTGCGGGTTTTCGACGCGAAAATTGCAGGCATCGACTTTGTTACCCACGACACCGTGCATCTGCGCCTTGCGAGCAATAGCAGCGACAATTATGGGTTTCACCCCGGCCAATACTTGGAGATTCAAGTACCCGGTAGTGACGATTTATGGCGCTGCTACTCCATGGCCAACTTACCGAATGCCCAGGGCAATACCGAACTTGTTGTTAAAGTGATCCTTGGCGGCAAGTTTAGTGAATACCTAAAAAGTGCCAGTTTAGGCGCGGCTGTTAATTTTCGAGGACCTTACGGCCAGTTCCAGCTATCGGAAACCCAAGCTGAAATCATTCTGATTGCCGGTGGCTCCGGTATGGCGCCAGTTATGTCGATGCTACGCCAATTGGTGAATGAAAAGTCTGAGCGCAAGGTCTCATTTTATTATGG
>NZ_JARGNU010000021.1:23240-55842 GCF_029212375.1 Zhongshania sp.
CAAGGGCATGTTCAATAGCCGTATTCGCTTCGACAAGTTTGTGCAAAATAGCTAAAGGCTCCTAAGCTTCACCTCTCGGTAGCGCTACCTCAATCGCGACCCGAGCCTCCTTGGGGGTGGTTTTACCACCCCCCTTTTTTAATACAGCACATGCAATAAAGCCCAGCGAATAATATATTCAAAACAACAATAATTACGAATAAGGATAAGGCAATGATAAATAGCGTACCCACACCGCCCTTCGAACACAGCCTTAATATGACCATGCAAACGGTAATGACGGTTGGCACTTGGGGGCTCACATTATTTTTTATTATTAAAGCCGTAAAAATGGCTCAGCAGCAAAATTCACTGTTGCCGATATTTATTATTTTAGCAGGAGCGGCGGGCAGTATTGCCGAGCCACTCTACGACATCGCCTTTCATTTAATTTGGTATATTCCCGGACAATGGAGTTTATTCACCGCGTTTGGTCTGCCGCAGCCCGTGTGGGTAATGAGCGCCTATATCATCGTATTTTGCGGTCCGGCACTGTATATCACCGAAATGCTCCACCGCGGCATGAACCGCCAGCAATTTTATAAAACCTTTGCTATTGTTCTCGCCACAACCGCAGTGTTTGAAGCCATAGCAATTAACGGCGGCACCTACGCGTATTACGGACCCCAGCCGTTGCGCTTGTTAAATTATCCGGTGTGGGTTGCGATATTAGAAGCCGTCTTTATTATGAGCTTTAGTATCGCCGCCGCACTACTGCGCTGCCACACCACGAGTAAAAAGCAACACCTATTAATCTTTGCGCTATTTCCCTGCACATTCTTCTTTGCTAACTTTGGCACCGGCTTTCCAACCTTAATTGCGTTGAACAGCGGTTCACAGCCGTCAATGGCGCTAATTTACGCCTGTTTTGCCGTCACTTTATTGCTGGTTGCACTGGCGCTAGAGTTACTGTGCATGTGCCTTCCCGCAACAAAAGCTAAAAATTTAACCTTAGGCTCAAGCTAAGCGCGAAACGCCTATCTTTTGAAGCACCGTTTTGGCCTCAGACCGCTCAATCATTTTGACTAGCGCAGACTGAATAGCCTCATCCTCACGAGCATCGGTTTTACTTACAAATCGTTGCTCTTGAATTTCGGCGCCCTCCTCCACGATAAATTGCACCACAACCTCGTTCGCCTGCTCAGTTGTCCGACCAAAATACTCAATCGCAATTTGCGGATAACCCTGAAAACCCATTTTTACTTTTTTGGCGATCCGCTTTTTCGACTTATCTAAATTCATATCGAGCTCTGTATCAGTTTCAGTTAAATTAAAATGACCATATCACAGATCGCTTAAACAGCTGGCAACATAATCAATGACAGCGCCGCAACAAAATGCCTATTGCAAGAGAATAAGCACACCATGTTATTTCTAGGCTGAGTACAAATTCGTAATAGGTGACACCGGCGTCTCACATCCTACGGTAGAGCACCGTTTAATTGGCTAGCAAGGCTCGTGGACGCCAATTATAGGTGAAAAATATTTCGTCACGACGCCACCCCATAGACTCATACAGGGCCTGCGCGGATGCATTCACTTTGGCCGTAGTTAAATCCATACGGCCAACATTATTTAATACAGAATGCTTTTCAGCCGCCAATAATAGCTCTCGAGCAACGCCGCCTCGGCGATACTTTGGGACTACAAACAGGTCATAGAGTACGTAAATCGGAACTGCTTCTACCGAGCAAAACGAGGGATATAATTGACATAAACCCGCGCCTAATCCCGCATTATCTTTTAGTCATATGATGCGTCGAAATCTACGCGGCAGCGACACGGCGAATGGTATAAGCTAGGTTATCAACGCCGATAAATGAAACGATCAAACCGCAAAACACAGGAGTAAAAATGGAAACCTCTTTTTGGCTCAATAAATGGCAAACCCAAGAGATTGGCTTTCATGAACCCGCTGGCAACCAGCTACTCGTCCATTATTTTTCCGCCCTCAACCTAGCTCTTGCAAGCCGCGTGTTTATACCACTATGTGGCAAAACCCGTGACATTGCCTGGCTGCTGGAAAAGGGTTATCGAGTTGTGGGCGCTGAGTTAAGTGAATTAGCAATTACCCAACTGTTTTCCGAACTCGGCGTCGAACCAAAAATACAATGTATTGGTGAGTTAAAACACTACAGCGCCGATAATATTGACATTTATGTGGGCGATATTTTCAACTTATCGCCAGACATACTTGGCCCAGTTGACGCCATCTACGACCGCGCCGCACTGGTCGCCCTGCCACCAAAAATCCGCCAGCAGTACACTGCGCATTTACGCGCCATTAGCGCTAACGCCAGCCAGTTACTCATATGCTTTGCGTATGACCAAAATCTATTGGATGGCCCACCGTTTTCCATTGATAGCAACGAAGTCAGCATCCATTACAGCACCAGCTATGACATACACTTGCTGGCCAGCACCGAGCTTGCCGGCGGATTGAAGGGTAAGATCGCCGCTAAAGAGCAAGCTTGGCTGCTTGAGAAAAAACGCTAAACAACTACTTAGGGCAATACCAATTCCGTCACCGTTTGGCTAGCGAGACGCAGTCCAGTGCTTATTCATAAAGTCGCAGACTTTATTAAGCGCAATGCGGCTGTCTGGCAGAAACGACATTAACTGCACATCGTGGCAATGGCCCGGCCAAAGATCCATTTCAACCTCAATCCCTGCCGCGCGGGCTTTAGCCGCGCCTTCGGTGGCAACATCGCGCAGCAGCTCGGTACTGCTAGCCGAGAAGTACATGGGGGGATAGCCCGCAAACGAGGATAGCAGTGGTGAAACTGCGGGATCGCTAGTTTGGTAATTACCAATATAAAGACTGCGAAAAAACAGAAAACTACAAAGGCGAAACAAGGGGTCGCGACCTTCATTTTCATAAAACGACGCGCCAGTTAGCCCCCAATCGCCTGCTGGCGACAATAAGCTAGCCGACGCCGGCAGTGGCAATCCCGCATCCCTGGCCATGGCCAGCACCGACATCACCAAGCCACCGCCCGCAGAGTCACCGCAAAAGGCGATATCTTTGGCTGCCACGCCCATCTCCAAAAGCATGCGGTAGGATTCGAAACAATCGTCAATCCCCGCTGGGTGGGGATGCTCTGGCGCCAGACGATAATCTGGCAAAATACCGACCGCGCCAACATTTACGCATAAGCCCGCCAGCATGGCGCGGTAGGTATGCGGAGAGCGCAAGCAGTAAGCGCCGCCATGGAAAAACAGAATATGGCGCCCCTGCCCCGCAGCCTCTACGTGGTCTAGCGGCTTGAGAACATCCACATCGCAGTGATTAATTGCTTTTACACTGATCAAGCACAGTTTTTCTGCTCGTCCCTCGGCCCGCTTGTCTAAGCCAGCTAACCGCTTGCGCAAAGCATGCAGTTGCGCCTGATTCCAGATCGGCCGCCGAATCAACATCAGGAAAAAATTGAATAGCCGACTGCGGATGCTTTGTTTCATGAAAATCCCTTTTATCATTATCGTCTAGGCGCAAATATACTACCGTATTGGAAGCGCTGCACACTAGCGCCGCCATTGACGAGCAATTATTGATATGGCCTTAAGCTGAGAATTCTAGGCGAGCCAACCATAGGGGGTAAGCGGTTAGCCGCAGGATTAATGACTCTACTCGCTTAATGTTTACAACATCACCACTGCAGGCAGCAGATAACGACTACATATTAAGGGACAAGTACCGCTAGAATCATCTGCAAAGCTGGCACAGTAAGTAATATCGCTACCGGATACCACGACTGTAAAAAAGGACTCGGTGGCGCAAGCTTCTCCCTGCCTGCCAATGCCATATAACGACTAACAAAACTCAAAACTCATACCTCCGGCAAAACAGCAGTGCTGTTCAACGAGAAAACTGTATAGGGCGTCACCAAGACGCCTAAGCATACTGGCAGCATTCATCTGTTAGGAGGTATCCGTAATCTACGTTTTTGCAGACTGAATCACAGCTTCTGCGCAGGTAATCGCAGTAATGAGCGTTCAACGGCATATTCGCGATTTACTTTCCAACAGATTTTGGCCAATCGAAGCAAATCTAACATCTGAAATAGTCAAAAAATGACCCTGTTAAACCTTAAAATTAATGGGCATTCAAACTAATCGCTACCTTGGTCAAGCACCTTAAGGTGGTGTCTGACCAGCGGCTATAACTAAGGTTCCAAGCGCAAAGGTAAAATACATGCAAAATCGAAATGAATAATCAACTATTGAAAAATCCGCGCAAATTCAGAAAAGACTGGGTTGGCCCATTAGCCGCGAATATACTATCGGTCATTCGCAGAAGCAGAGCCAAGAACACCACGCCATGCAAGCTATTTTAGACGACATCTACACCACCATGATGAGCCGCACCGATCGCGGCCAGGTTGCCAATTACATTCCGCAGCTGGCCTGCGTTAACCCCGATCAATTTGCTATCACGGTGGCGCTTCCCGACGGTCAGGTATTTAGCGCTGGTTGCGCTGAAACTTTGTTTTCAATTCAGAGCATCTCCAAGGTGTTCACCCTAACAATTGCCCTCGGCAAGCTTGGCGACGCGGTCTGGTCGCGGGTGGGCCGCGAGCCCTCTGGCGACCCCTTCAACTCAATCGTGCAGCTGGAACACGAGAACGGCAAACCCCGCAATCCCTTTATAAACGCGGGGGCGATTGCGGTGGTAGACGCCATTATGATGGGCCACCAACCCAGAGAAACCCTAGGCGAGATCTTGCAGTTTGTGCGTTTTCTGGCCAATGATGAAAGCATTGGTATTGATGAAAAAGTGGCGCAATCGGAGCTAACTACAGGCGACCGCAATGCCGCCTTAGCGCATTTTATGGCCGCTTACGGGCGTATGAAGCATCCTGTTGACCAAGTATTGGGCACGTATTTTCACCAATGCGCTATTTCAATGAGCTGCCAGCAATTAGCTAAAGCCGGTATGTTCCTCGTCTCTGACGGGGTTAATAAGCACACAGGAGTAAGAGTGGTCTCTGCCCAGCGGGCACGCCGGATCAACTCGCTAATGCTGATGTGTGGCCACTACGACGGCTCAGGCGAGTTCGCGTTTAGAGTGGGCCTGCCAGGTAAAAGTGGCGTGGGCGGTGGTATTTTGGCAGTGGCGCCAGGCAAGGCATCAATTGCGGTGTGGTCGCCAGGCTTAGACCGCATTGGCAATAGTAAGCTGGGCACCGAGGCACTAGAAATGCTGGTGCAACGCACCGGCTGGTCGATCTTTGGCCATTGAACCCAACGCCAAACCCAAAAAAACCGGCTTTCGCCGGTTTTTAAGCTAGTAGCCTCGGGTCAATCAAAGCTAAGGTCAATCTGCAAATCAAGCTTAAAATGGCGCTTTAGCGCGACTTTTGTACTCGCCATTGCGGGTATCAATCTCAATCCAGTCGTCAATTTCACAGAAATCAGCGACTTTAACTTCGGTGCCATTGCTTAACTTAGCCGGTTTCATCACCTTGCCAGAAGTGTCACCGCGCGCAGAACCTTCGGTGTATACAATCTGACGCACAATGGTAGTCGGCAAATCGACAGAAATAACCTTGCCTTCAAAGAACACGGCTTCACAAATATCGGTCATACCGTCGACGATATAAGGCAATACGCTCTCTATATCATCTTCGCTTAGCTCGTACTGATTAAATTCATCGTCCATAAACACATAAACGGAATCGGCAACATAGGAGTAAGTCACCGCAACACGCTCAAGAATAACGGGTTCAACCTTGTCTTCAGACTTGAATACAGTCTCCGTGGTAGAACCGCTAAGCAGGTTCTTTAACTTCATTTTCACGATAGCGCTGTTACGACCAGATTTGGTAAATTCTGCTTTCTGGACCATCCACGGCTGGCCGTCGATTAGCATCACGCTATTCGGTTTCATTTCTTGTGCGGTTTTCATACTTGCATCCGAGTAAGGATTAATGGGATGCCATCAATTGCGGCTGCGTATCATAACCAGTTTTGATGAAATTGCACTAGCGAATCTGCAAGATTTTCACCTTCGGCTAGCCGCGCACTCCAATCTGCTGCATGTCCCGCCAGCACTGGGCTGGCGGCATCATAGCGACGCCAAGATTGCGCCATATTTCGACCTTCATTCCAATCCAGACTAAGGGCACTCAGCACCTCGCTACACGCGCCGTCTAAACCGACACTAAAACGGTCTAAAAATGCCTGCAATTTGTCGATGTGCACTTTATCTTGCTGGGGGTAAATATGCCAAATAAAGGGCCGCTCCGCCCACTGGGCACGAATAAAAGAGTCCTCACCGCGCACAAAATTAAGATCACAAGACCACAGCAAATAGTCATAGTCTTGCTGGCTTAAAAATGGAATCAGCTGCACGGTTAATGCACCGCGCTCATAACGGTGGTCTAGACTTACGTGTTCCACCCCAAAATAGCTCTTTAGCCCAGCGCTCACGCAGCCCTCAGGCACCAAGAGCAAGCTCGGCTGAACACTCTCTGCCAGCGCATCTAGGAGGCTGCTCAACGCTGAATTCTCATAGCAAAACAGCGAAATCAGGCGATGACCGGATGCTCTTGCAACGCCGATATCGTGCAGAAATGCCTGCTGCGCGGCAATATCACATTGAAAGGCGCGGCGCCGCGCAATAAGGCCTGCCTCTCGCAGCAGACCGCCACTACGGGTACTAAAGCCTGGAAAAAAGAAGTATTTCTGTAGCCCCTTACCCTGTGGCGATGGCAGACCATGACAGTCGTCGACCCACGCTTCGGCACTCAAATATTCTAAATTTAGCCACAGTGATGGCCGTTCACGACCCTGCATGGCCGCGATATAGGCCGGAGGCAATTCGCAAGCAAACGCCTCGATAACCACATCGGCTGCCGCCACTGGCGACCACGGAGCTGCCCAGTAATGAACAACCACTCCCTGTACCTCTTGAACCGCGAGGCTAGCATCCGCGCTCGGGCACAGCCTCACAAAGGCGCCGAGGTCATCCACCCAGAGCCGCACGTCTAAATCATGTTCGGCAGCCAATTGCCGCGCCAAACGCCAGGTCACGCCAATATCACCAAAGTTGTCGATAACGGTGCAAAAAATATCCCAGGTAAAACGCATTCTATGCCCGTGTGGAGAGTAACCATTGCCACGAAGGGCCCCTAACTTAGGAGCACACTTCATGCAACGTGGAGGAAATGGCGGTGGCGCTCAATATACAGGCTATTTTCACTATCACGAAGTTGATTTATAGGTGATCGCAATTCTCAGCCCTGCCGTGCAAACCATTCACGCAGGGCGATATAATCGCTAAACAAACTTTCGGGGTTATAGTGTTTACTGCCATCTCGCTCGCTGATTGGAGCTAGTGCTGCACGCAATCGGGCTTGATCATCTAATAAGTACAATCGAAAACCGTGGGCCACGTCATACTCCGCAGCGCCTGTTCCATCAGCTTCATCTACAGTCGTCAGGAAGCTACTCATACCTAAACTTCGCTCAAAAATGAGGGCCTCATCTGCAGACTCTGCCCGTAATCCAACAAAACGAGCATCAAACCATGGCACGTAATTCGCAAGTTTATCTACGGTATCTCGACTGGGATCAATAGTGTAAAAAAGAACGCGTAAATCGCGGTACTCTCCGCTCCTATCAAGGCGTTTTTGAAACTGCGCCAAGCTCGACAACATGGTTGGGCAAATATCTGGGCATTGCGTATAACCATAGCTCACCAGCTGCCACTCCCCCTTTAGGTCAGCGGTATGGACAAGTTCGCCGCGGTGATTACGCAATTCAAAGGCCGCTAGCGGTTGTGGCTCGGCTAAGATCGCGCCGTTTATTTCCGGCGCTTGCTTATGCTGCATATTGAGTACTATTGCCGCAAAGACCACGCTCAGAACAACAACAATAAGCTGTAAATACCGCAATTTTCGGTCAATCAAAGGCCCGGCACTCATGTCCCCCCCGACATAAAGGTAAGCCGGCTAAGAAAGGTGTAATCGGCCTCTATTGCCATGAAAGCAATAAACACAATTATGGCGATAACCGGCAAGCCTAAGGCCAACTTTAGGGTGCTCGGCTCCCAAGCAAAGTGCATAAACACCGATATAATCAGCCCAGCTTTTAAGAACATAAACACCAGTATCAACGTCCAGCGCAAATAGCCGTGAAAGTGAAAATAGTCTACGGCATAGGACATGGAGCTAAGTACAAACAGCAGTATCCACACTTTAAAATACAGGCCAATAGGATGTTGCTGACCCTCGCCATGGCTCGCTGTTTCAGGCTGACCGCTCATGCTGACCTCCTTACCACAAATAGAAGAACGCAAAGATAAAGACCCAAACCAGATCGACAAAATGCCAATATAGACCCGTTATCTCAACAATTTGAAACCCCTTCTCATCGTAGTGCCCTCTGAGTACTTTAATGGCGACTACCGTTAAATAGATCACCCCAATACTCACGTGCATGCCGTGAAAGCCGGTAATCATAAAGAAGGCCGAACCAAACTGAGCCGCGCCCATGGGGTTGGCCCAGGGCCTGACGCCTTCGTCTAGAATCAGCTTACTCCACTCAAAGGCCTGCATGCCCACAAAGCTGGCACCAAGAATGGCAGTGGCAATCATTAACTTAAAAGTCGCGGCCTTATTGCGCTGGTAGGCGCAGTTCACTGCCATGGCCATGGTGCCGCTGCTGGTAATTAGAATAAAAGTCATTATCGCGATGAGTAACAATGGAATATCAGCACCGCCAACGTGCAGGGCAAACACCTCACTGGTCAGCGGCCAGCTGTCGGTCGCCGACATTCGCACATTCATATAGCCAATGAGAAAAACACTGAATATAAAAGTGTCGCTGAGCAGAAATATCCACATCATCAGTTTGCCCCAAGAAAGCTTAAACACTTCCCTGTCGGCGCCCCAATCAGTGACTAAACTCTGCCAGTAACTGCTTTTGGTATTTACTGCGGGAGTACTTGCCATAATGTCATCCCAGGCCGCAGGCTGCGGCTATCAGTGCATAGGTTTCTGGTGTGCGGGTTAACATAAAAAATAACACCAGCCACAGGCCGAGTAAGTAATGCCAGTACAAGGCGCAAGCCTCTATTGCCGCATGCCGGTTTTGTAGGTCGCCGTCCCGCCGCAAACTGTTCACAACCCGCCCCAGCGCAACGAGGCCGCCAAGAAGATGCAAGGCGTGCAAGCCGGTTAAAATGTAAAAATAACTATTGGCAGGGTTAGCGGCTACGCCGTAACCCATAGCCTGTAAAAACTGCCACACCGAAATTTGCAGAATGATAAATAGCATCGCCAACAAAGCGCCCGCCGCCAGCGAACACAGTAAGCGTAGACTTTGGTCGCGACGCAGCGCATACACTGCATTCTGCATAGCCACACTCGCCAGCACTAGCACCCCAGAATTAATCCACAGCCGCCAAGAGTGAGTGAAGGGCTGCCAGGGTTCCCCCGCCAGGGCCAGAAAATCATCGTATTGAGATCGGCTAATGAAGGTGACAAAAAACAGCATAAAAAACACGCTGATAATACCCAGCAAAAACCGCAGCGAAATTTTAACCGCCGGTGTATAAGCAGTGCGCCCCCACTGGGCGGCCGTGCCCTGGGCTTCGGGAAGCCAAGGCTTTTCAGACAATATGCCAAACCAGCTCATTACTCGCCCTCCCCGCTACGCCGACCGCCGGCTTCGTATTCCACATCCTCTTCTGCCACGTGCTGGGGAATAAAATCTTGCTTGGCCCCAGGCACACTGTAGTCGTAGGCCCAGCGGTGCACCGTGGGCAATGCGTCACCCCAGTTGCCGTGTACCGGCGGCACATCTGGGGTATGCCATTCCAAGGAAGCAACGCCCCAAGGGTTGCGCACCGAGCGTGGCCCAGAGCGCAAGGTCCAAATCACATTCGCAACAAACACCAGTTGAAATAGAGCAACAATAATCGCCGCAATCGTAATATCTTCATTTAAAACATGGGCCGACTCTGGAATAAACGAGGTGTCGCCCAGCGCGTAGTAGCGCCGCGGCACCCCGAGAAAACCCAAGTAATGCATAGGCAAATAAATAGCGTAGGTACCCAAAAAGGTGCCCCAGAAATGCAGCTTGCCAAGGCCGGTATGCAGTTGCTTGCCGCTAACGAGCGGGAACCAATGATACAAAGCGGCAAACAAGACCATGATGGGCGACACCCCCATCACCATATGGAAGTGGGCCACCACGAAGAAGGTGTCTGACAGGGGTAAATCCACCACCACATTCCCCAAAAACAGGCCACTTAAGCCGCCGTGGGTGAAGGTGAAAATAAAACCAATGGCAAACAGCATCGGCACCGTCAGATGAATATTGCCTTTCCACAGGGTGAGCACCCAGTTATACACTTTGATCGCGGTAGGCACCGCAATAATTAAGGTGGTGGTGGCAAAGAAAAAGCCAAAATAGGGATTCATACCACTTACATACATATGGTGCGCCCACACAATAAAGCTGAGGCCGCCAATGATCACAATTGCCCACACCATCATGCGGTAGCCGAAAATATTTTTGCGGGCGTGCACACTCAGTACATCACTCACCATGCCAAAAGCAGGCAAGGCCACGATATACACCTCTGGGTGACCAAAAAACCAAAACAAATGCTGAAAGAGGATTGGGCTGCCACCCTCGTGGTTAAGCGGCTCGCCCAAAGAAACGATGGCGGGCATAAAAAAACTCGTACCCAAAGTGGCGTCGAACAACATCATAATGGCGCTAACTAATAGCGCTGGAAACGCCAGCAAGCCGAGAATAGTCGCGGTAAGAATGCCCCAGATCGTTAAGGGCATACGCATCAGTGTCATACCGCGAGTACGAGCCTGAAAAATCGTCGTTACGTAATTCAAACCGCCCATCGTGAAGGCCACAATAAATATCGCCAACGACAGCAGCATAAGCACAATACCGCTGCCAGCACCTGGCGTGCCGGCCAAAATAGATTGCGGCGGATACAGGGTCCAACCTGCCCCCGTCGGCCCACCTGTCACAAAAAAGCTACTCATTAACACGATGACAGATACCAGATAAAACCAGTAACTGAGCATATTCAAATAGGGAAACACCATGTCGCGGGTGCCGACCATCAGCGGAATCAGGTAATTTCCAAATCCGCCGAGCAGTAAAGCGGTAAGCAGGTAAATCACCATAATCATGCCGTGCATGGTGACAAACTGGAGATAGGCATCTGGCGTTATAAAATTAAACTGGCCGGGAAAGCCCAACTGCAAGCGCATAAGTACCGACAGTAGCAAGGCGATCAAACCGACAAATATCGCGGTAACCGAATACTGAATGGCAATTACCTTATGGTCTTGGCTCCAAATATACTTGCCAATAAATGTCTTGGGATGATGTAAATGGGCTGTCTGATCAGCAATCGCAATATGTGTCATGGTTGTTGCGTCCCCTCAACAATTTGTGCCTCGGCAAGCGGTGTTTGGTAATGCCCAGGCACCGGCAAGCTGGCGATGTAAGCGATTAAATCTTGCAGGCGCTCGGGATTTTGAATGGTGCGAGTCATTAAGCGCATCTGCGAGCCATACTGATCTTGTGGGTGTTTGCCCCGCCAGCCCATGCTGAAATATTTGAGTTGTTTGTGTAAATACCAGTCGGCTTGCCCAGCTAACTGCGGCGCCTGTAAAGCGCGAGTACCTTGACCATTGGCGCCGTGACAAACCACGCAGGCCTGAAACACCTGCGCGCCACGTTCGGCATCGCCAGCCAAGGTCGGCGGCGCGGCAATTGCAGGTAGACTTTCGATGTAAGCTAAAAGATTGCGGAGATCACGGGGTTCAGCCACCGATCTCGCCATCGCCGCCATTTGTTGGCCACCGCCGTCTGCGGGGTGAGCGCCCCGTATTCCTTCGCGGTAATAACGCAACTGGCGCTCCATATACCACGATTCTAAACCACTTAAATTGGGTGCTTGCATGGCCGCTAAACCGCCACCATCCGCGCCGTGACACGCCGAGCAGGTGGCGTATAAATTTTTGCCCGCCACTAAATCAATATCGTAATTGCGCTGGGTTTGGGCAAAGCTCGGCTGACGGCTTAACCACTGCTCATAAGCGGTCTCATCCTCAATAATCACCTGCGCGCGCATGGTGAAGTGGGCTACCCCACAAAGCTCTTCACAGAGAATATCGAAGCTCCCCGTGCGACTGGGTTCAAACCACTGATAGGTTACGGTACCAGGCACCAAATCCATTTTGATGCGAAATTGGGGCACCGCAAAATTGTGTAATACATCGTTAGACCGCAACAGCAGCTTTACGGGCTTGCCCACCGGCAAATGCAATTGGTGGCTGTTTACGATTAGATCATCTTGGCTATTGGGGTCTTCAGGATCAATTCCATAGGGGTTTTGCGCGGTTACAAAACGTGCGTCTGCCCCGCCCAACTCACCATCAGGGCCTGGGAAGCGAAACGTCCACTGCCACTGCTGGCCAATCGCCTCTACATTGGTGGCCTCACTCGGCACATTCACCACTTTGGCCCACGCAATTAACCCAGGAGTGAGCATGGCGATAACGCCGATGGCGGTGAGTATCGTTAACCAACTCTCTAGTTTTTTACTTTCTGGCTCGTAATGTGCTTTGTGCTTACCGGTATGCTTATAGCGCCATACAACCCACGCCAAAAAACAGTTAACCGCAATAAAAACGAGGCCGGTAATCCAAAAGGAAATTTCAATGGTAGTGTCGATGGCGCCCCAATTCGAGGCTATGGGAGTCAGCCACCATGGGCTATAGAGATGGAATACAACGGTGATAACCACCAGAGCTAAAATAACTAGAGCTATTACCATGACGCATCCCTTATCGAGTTCATCAGGTATCAGTAAAACCATGGCATTGCAGCCAGACTGCGTTTACCGCATCCCATTTCACCAAAGCAGCAGTCTCAGCACGACTACTTTATTTTTATATATGCAAACTCGCTGCTCTGGTAAAACGACAGGTAATATAATTACTCTACACAGGGGATAAGCAGCTTTGCCGCGCCCCGTCCTGCCCCACAAACATTTGATCAGCAACGATTTATCGCACTGTAAGCATAGCGCTAAGTTTTTGATTTGCCACCGCACTAACACTGCTTTTATTTTTAATATAAATATACACACCAAATTATCTCACCATTCTGGCGAGGGCAAATCGCTAACTAAACTAAAGCAATTTCGGGTGTTTTAAAATTGAGAAAATACGACAAATATTATGATAGAGGTGAAATGTTAATTTCCAAGAAGTATAAAAAAACCCACAAAATCAAAAAATAAACAATAAAAACAGAAGGTTAACATGAGCAGCAATACAGAGACACCTGCACTGAAAGGGTAAGATAAATAAGTATTCGCTACTACAAAAATTATTTTAAGGTTAAATCGGTATAAACACAGCGACGTCTAGAGGGTGTTAGCCTCCGAACACTGGGGAAATCAGCGTTTATTTTTAAGCGAAGTTTGCCAAGGGAATAAACTATTAAGGGGCTAGGCCATAGCACGCGTCTAAATTATGTCGCGCAATAGCCCAATCATTATTCAAGCGGGATCGGCTAAATCCTGTAAAGCTTGGGGTCGCCCATGCAAATGACCCTGGGCGTAGTCAACCCCTAGACTTTTCAGCTGATCCATAATCTCTTGCCGTTCAACAAATTCGGCAATGGTCTTTTTACCCAGCACATGGCTAATATCATTAATTGAGCGCACCATCGCTTTATGCACGGGGTTTTTATCCATATCGTGAACAAAAAGACCGTCAATTTTAACGTAATCTACAGGTAACTCCTGAAGGTAGCCAAAAGATGACATGCCCGTGCCAAAATCATCTAAAGCAAATTTCCCGCCCAACTCATGAACCTGATGTATAAAGCGGGTAACCACCGAAAAATTTGTTATGGCAACAGTTTCGGTAATTTCAAAACAAATAATTTTAGGGTTAACATTGCTGCGCCGTAAATAACGGTAAACAAACTCAAGAAAAGATTCTTGGCAAAGCGATTGCCCAGAAATATTAATGGAGTACATCACGTCGCGATCATTCAATTCGGGATTACGCTGCAAATAATTAAAGAAACTTTTAATCACCCAGCGATCTATTTGCGGCATTAAACCAAAACGCTCAGCTGCCGGCATAAATTGCCCAGGACTTAAAATATCGCCGTTATACCGCATTCTAACCAGCAGTTCATTATAGAGGGCGGTATTGTTATCCTCATCGACTAGCGGCAGAATCCGCTCAGTGACCAAGCAAAAATCATCCGCGGCAAGGGCCTTATTAATACGGTGCACCCAGTCCATATCGTCGTGTAGGCGACTGAGTTTTTTGTCTCGTGTGTCATACACATGAACCCGGCCACGGCCGTCTTCTTTAGCCGAGTACATGGCAACATCCGCTTGGCTCATGACACTAGCACGATCTTGACTGTATTCATCAATCAAAACCACACCAATACTAATGGATACTCGGTGAGCGATACCGCTCCACATAAACGTCAAGCGTTTAACCGCTTTAACCAATCGAGTCGCAACTGAGCGCGCCTCAAAGGTGTCGACATTACTCAGCAATATTCCAAACTCATCGCCGCCAAGACGACACAAAATGTCGCCAATGAACAATTCCGTGCGCAAACAATCGGCTATCGTCTTAATTAAATTATCGCCCGACACATGACCACTGGTATCATTAATTAACTTAAACTGGTCTATATCGATATAAAGTAGCGAATGGGTGCGCGAACTCGTTGCCGCGTCATTGACTAAATTTTCTAAGCGACGCTCAAACTCACGCCGCCCCATTAATTCAGTTAAGGGGTCTAAATCACTCTCACCGTCGCGGTAGAGTATTTCTTGTGTCGCCGCAGAAATTGCAACGCTGTAGCCAACCGGCGCTTTTTCGTCATCGAATACTGACGACACTAATACTAGGTAAAGCGCTTCATTTCTAGACTGGACATGGGACAAAAATGCCTTTGCATTACGTGCACTTTCCGCCAACTGATCACTTAGTAGCCGCCCGCTATCTACACAAATAAAAGGCAGTGCAACTGCAAAACGCTTACCCAGCAAATCATCGAGAGGAATATTAGTTAACTGCTGAGTTGCCGCGTTAGCATAAGTAATCTCGCCCTCAAAATTGACACAAATTAGACTGTGCACAAAACTATCAAGGATCCACTCTGCACGCATAATTTTCGCCTATTCCGCTAATGGGATAGTAAAATAAAACGTCGTGCCTTTTCCCAACTCAGATTCCAACCAGATTTTACCACCATGCCAGCGAACTATTTTTTCGCAAATAGCCAAGCCAACGCCAGTTTCTTTTGCACCACCTTGACTGCTGTCGCGGTGAAACAAATTAAATAAGCCGCTATGATGTTCCGGCGCAATACCAATACCAGTATCACTGATCGAAAACACCCAATTGCGCTCGTGAGTTGTGGCATTAATATAAATTTCTGGGGGCGACTCAGTAGAAAAGGAAATAGCGTTACTGATTAAGTTTTGGAAAATTTGCACTAACTGGCGGCGACAGGCAAATACTGTCGGCAGTGTTTCACAGTGCAAATTCGCGTGGCTAGACTGGAATTCGCTATCTAAATTTAGTAATACGTCGCTAACTACCGAGTTGCAGTCGACCAATTCACGGCTTTCATTAAAGCGGCCTACCGATGTTAGTGCGACTAGTTTATTTAAAGCCGATTGCATTGCATAGACATTGTCGCGAATTTCTAAAAATTCTTCTGCCAAGCCGGGTGCTTCAAGATCTTTACTACGCGCGCCAATCTTACGCATTGCACCAACCACTTCATTTAAGGGCATTTGCAAATCGCGGGCCGCCAAATGGGAAAGCTGTTCAATTTCGTTTACTAGGCCGATCAATTGATGGCGACTACGCGCCAGCGCAATTAAATCTCGATACGACGACAAGGCAGTGTAGATAACCGAAAATAAGCGATCTTGGGTTAGCTCTGTTTTTGCACGATAATCATTAATATCATAGACTTTTAAAACTCGGCGCTCTGGCGCCAAACCTGGTTGACCGGTACGCAAAATAATACGCACAAAATGATTGCCTAGCTCTTGCCGAATAAACCGAGCCACCTCCAATCCCGCGTCGTCGGTCTCCATTACCACATCTAGAAGAATGATGGCGGTGTCCGGATTCTCTTGTATTACTTGCCTAGCCTGCTCACCTGAATAAGCACTAACAAATTCCAAATGGCGACCGCCAAAGCTAAAATCGTGTAACGCCAATCGCGTTACCACATGAATTTCTTCCTCATCATCAACGATTAACACCTTCCATGCATTTTTTGTTATCGTTGCCGAATCCTGTGTCAGCATAGTGGTTTGCTCGCTTGCGAGTATAAGCTCATCGTTGCCCGCCATTTTATCTGGTATTTTTTTACTATTTGCACTAAACATGCTCTTTTAACTCCAGCAGGGCGATGGTTTCATGGGCTATCGCAACATTCTTAACAAATAGCTCAATCATTGCGATATCAGGCACTGAAAAAACATCTTTCGCAGATACGTATAAAAGCTGTTCTACACCGGACTCCGTAACATAATAACTTACCCAGTAGTTTTCACCATAATTGCTACTGCGCGCATTCATTGCCTTTTTAATTCTATCGGCAACTGTCGTGTCAAAGCTTGAAATATTGACCGATCCCGCAAATGTGGAATAGCAGCCCGTTGCCGCTAATACATTGAGGCTACCGTGATCTGCACTAGCAAGCATGCCGCAGGGCTGGACTAACATAGCGTCTTTATTGAGATACAATAGCGCCGTTAGTTGCTGCAGTACACCCTCGGCAAATGCACTCATAGTGCGGCGCACAAAGATATCCGCAGAGGCTTCAATGACCTTAAGCAGACCAACCCGATTATTTTCAAGTGCGATTAAGTCACGGTACGAACACAAGCTGGTATACACCGTAGAAAACAACTTCTGCCGGGTTAACTCGGTTTTTTCTTTATAATCGTTGATATCATATTGGGTTATTACTTCCAACTCAGGCGCCTGGCCTGGCTGCCCAGTCCGCAGCACTATACGAACAAACTTATTTTTTAAGTCTCGGCGAATATAGTGAACCAAATCCAAGCCAGCGTGGTCCGTTTCCATCACCACGTCGAGCAAAATTAAAGCGATATCATCATGCTTACTAAGGTGATTCCTCGCCTCTTCCGCTGAAAAAGCGTTGATAAATTGCAAGCCGCGTCCGGCGAGTTCAAAACCGTCTAAGGCCAGCCGAGTTACTGCGTGTACGACTTTTTCATCATCTACAACCAGCAGTTTCCATGGTTGCAAACCATTAACTACGCCCTGACTAGTTGGCTCTGCCGCCAGCTTTAGGCTGTCATTATCATTTTCGGGGAGTTCAGACTGACTCATAAAACCCTACCTTAGCGACATCCGGGGGAAACAAAAGGGTGATTGACGTTCCCTTTCCTTCCTCACTGTCAATTTTTATTTTTCCACACAATTGTTGTGTAACTAAATTATACACAATATGCAAACCGAGCCCGCTGCCACCACGGCCGCGCCGAGTGGTAAAAAATGGATCGCACACCCGCGACAAATTCTCTGCAGGAATACCTCTACCATCGTCGGTAAACTGAAGCTTAATTTCGCCACTGGGTAAGCCTTGAATATTGAGACTTAAGCACCCAGACTCACCGTTTGGATAAGCATGATATATTGCATTCATTACCAAGTTTGTCACAATTTGCGATAGTGCACCCGGATAAGAACAAATAACTAAGTCCTCTTCACACTCCAAGCAATACTCTAAACCCGCTTTGCGAATTTGAGGATTAACACTTCGCAGCACTTCTGCCATGTACTCTTTAATATTAAAGCGCCGTACTTCGCTGTTGCTTTGGTCAACGGCAACCAATTTAAAACTTTGAATTAGCCCCGCAGCGCGCTCCAAATTACCTAATATCATCTGACTCGCCGCCGCGGTCTGCTCCCAATACAACTGCAAAGCTGATTGAGTCAGCTCACCATTTTGGTAGCGCTTTTGCACTGCATCAGTATTGGACTTTAATGTTGATGCAGCCGTGACACCAACACCAACTGGAGTGTTGATTTCGTGGGCTACACCAGCCACTAGGGCCCCCAAAGAAGCCATTTTTTCATTATTAATTAACTGCTGCTGAGTTTGCTTTAAACGTTGCAGCGTACCACTTAGCTCGCGATTGCTCACATCTACTTCACAAACGCGTAGTTCTAACTCGCGGCGAGCGCTGAGCACTTCGCGATCGCGACGCTCAATATCGGCAATCATGTCATTGAAATTATCGCAGAGTGCGCCAAATTCATCGTCAGCAAATTTTTCGGCACGACTACAGTAATCTTGATTACGTCTAACTGAGCCAATTACTTCCAGCAAGCCATATATCGGTATTAAGAGCTGTTTACCAACCCAAGACGAAAACAAGAATGCAAGTAATATACTTGCCACCACAATTAACCCCAACACCCACCAACTGGACTGTAGATAACGACTAAGACACAAATTCGACGTATGCAGCACAACATGCAATGGCACGTTCTTACTGAGCGTGCTGTAACTAAAATCGCCTTCTGTTAGCGCAGCGCCATTAGGTTGTGTTGGAGAGCAGTTAATTTTAGTGACTTTAAATTGGTGTTCGAATGTTAGCGCCGCGGCAGGGTCACTTGAATAGACGCAGACACGATCCAAATCCTTGTCTAAACTGAGGCCACGCAGTAGCGCTGTCATTTCATTTTTGTCCGTTCTCGCCAATAACTGCCCAAGCAAGCCCGCTACCACGCCATATTTTTGCTGCCGACTACTTTGCGCAGCATTTATGGCCAATAACGTGCACAAACTGATCGTAAGGATACCAATTAGCAAGCTACTCGCAATCATCGCAACGGCAAGCTTACGATCGAAAGGTATGGCGCTAAAGTAGCCGCGCAACTTAGCAGCCATACCCGTAAAATTCCATCTCAGCCCCCTCAAGCCCTCGCAATGCCTGCGAAGCACCCAAAATTATTACCCATTCAATACCAACTCACTGCTTCACTGTACTGGTAAACCTCAACGGCTGATAATAGTGTCATCTACTTACAGCGAAGCCCTTGGTTTTTAAGCCGAAGTTATTGATTTTGCTGATGCTTACCAAACATTCGTACAGCGAACGACCACCCGCGGGTATTAAATGACACTAACTTAAATAGAAATCCACTCTCTTGTCATGAAAGATATCAGCGCCAGGCGCCAATAATTCCATATAGCGATCAAAATACAGGAACTGCTTGAGCAGCATGGTAAAGGCGCGGGGAAAGCGAATACCATAATTTCTGGCAATATCGCCTAGCTCGCTCAATAGTGCATTAATGCCGTCGCCTTGGCGATTTTCGAGCACATGCTGGGGGTCTAAGGCATTTAAACCTTCGAATACTTTACGAATATCAGCCGTCAGCGCCGCCTCGTCCACCGCGTCGCGGGTAATCCCTACACTCACCATAGATTGCGCCATCAAGGTGTAGTTTTGCTCGCTTATCGCCATAAACAGGCTAAATATTGCCTGCCACGCCTCGGGCTGAATACGCCCGACCATGCCAAAATCAATAAACCCGACTCGGCCGTCTTTGAGCAATAGCAAATTACCGCTATGTAAATCCGCATGAAAAAATGGGCACTGGGTCAAACTGGCAAACCAAGTATTTAAGGCGTTGAACAAGCTGCTTGCGGGGTCAAAAGCGCCGTCGCGCATCGCCGTTTCATTAGTCAGAGCCGAGCCGTAGAGACGTTCCATGGTCAATACCCGCGAGCCAGAGGCTTGGGTATAGGGCTTTGGTGCAACAACATGGTCGTTGCCACTCTGGGTGAGAAAAGCCCGAAACTGGCGTAAATTTTCGGCTTCTTTGTGGAAATCGCACTCGTCGATCATCGACTGATACATTTCTTCCACCAAGCCGGCCACTGCGTCTTTATCGGTATTGGGTAGAATCATTTCAAATAGCCGAATGAACAGGTATACCGCGTTCATATCGGTGGTCAAAATCGCCTGCACACCTGGCTTTTGTACCTTTACGACAACATCTTCGCCGGTAAGCAAGCGCGCAGCGTGAACCTGGGCAATAGATGCCGAGGCCAAGGCGTTTTCGTCAATGTGAGCAAAAACCTCGCTCACTGCACAACCGAGGTCGGTCTCGATAATTTGCTTAATTTTGCTAAACGGCAAAGACGGGGTTTGATCTAAACAAAGCTGAAACTCATCAACGTAGGCCTTGGGGAAAATAGACGGCGAACTGGCAATAAACTGACCAAACTTAATATAGGTTGCACCCAAATCTTCAAACAGTTCTCGCAGCTCGCGCGGACTGGGCTTGCGCCGCTGCAAAAGGCACTTTAGTGCTCGCGGCGATATTGCCGTTGCCGTTTGCCAAACCCGCCACGAGCCCCTAAGACCGAACTCGGCCAAGCTAATGCGCCGCCCAGAGGTATCTGCTGCCGCGCTCAATATTCGAGCCTTTGAGGCTGCAAACATCACTTTATCTTTAACACTAGCAGACAATATCTTTGCCATATCCCTTATTCCCTCAGCGAGTTATTGCCATGATAAACATTATGTGAAGCTGCTACGTTGGCACAGCACTGAAACCGTAGCAAAGAATGATACTTTTTGCAGAATACCCGAATTGTAGGCCTGTAACCTCCAATCTCAAGCCAGAATAGATATATTAGCGAGCAACAGCAGTACTACTTATTGTGGTGATAATGGCATCCAAACCGATAGCGAATATTAATACCCACGGTTAAGGACTAACAGCAGCGGCGCCCAAGCCTTAAGCCAGATGGCAAAATAACCGCACTCAAGAAGAACAGGTTCGATTCGGCGAGGCCTAATTGGCTGCGGCTATGCCCGCCAGCAAGCCACTCTGGGCAATGCCATCAAACAAGAATTGCATTGCCAAGGCGCATAGCAACACACCAAATACACGGCTAATCATATGCATACCAGTTACCCCCAACCAGTTTTGGAGGCGACTGGCCAGCAGCAGGCAACCTAAGGTTAGCGCCATAACCAATACCAAGGCAGCGACTACTGCCGTCTGCTCTAAAAAATTACCTTCGGCGTGAGCCATTAATAATATCACCGCACCAATGGCGCCAGGACCGGCTATTAGTGGCGTAGCCAGCGGAAATACCGCGATATCAGTTTTTTCCTCGGCCTCTAAATCTTCATCGGTGGTCGTCGTGGTCGCGCCACTGCCCTTCACCGTCACCAGGTCAATACCGATCAACAGTAACAAAACCCCACCTGCAGCCCGCAGCGCCGCCAAGGATATGCCAAGAGCGTTAAGAATCATCTCGCCCAATACCGCAAAGGCCAGCAAAATACCGCCGGCAATCAACACCCCGCGCATTGCAGTTTTAGCTCGTTTGCGCGCCGACAAGCTACCGGTAAGCGCGGCGAACATCGCCGCCACATCAATAGGTCCAATAGTGGCGAAAAAAGTGGTTAACGAAACGCTAAACGCTTCAATCACAGCGCTGCTTAAGGCCATCAGCTTGCCTCGTATTGCGCTATTGCTGCCGCTGCCTCGGCAATTAAGGCCGGCCCCTGATAGATAAAGCCGGTGTAAACCTGCACCAGCGCCGCGCCAGCCGCCATTTTCTCGGCCGCTGAGGCGCCATCGCTAATACCGCCCACGCCAATAATAGGTAGGCGTCCTTGCAGGGCGTCAGCCAGTATTCGTATCACCCGTGTTGAGCTTTCACGTACCGGGCCACCACTCAAGCCACCCATTTCGTCGCCGTGCTTAAGACCGGTAACGGCATCGCGAGCAATAGTAGTATTGGTGGCAATTACGCCATCAATACCCTGTTCAACAAATACCTCGGCTACATTGCGAATATCTTCTTCGGCCATGTCGGGGGCAATTTTTACCGCCATTGGCACGTATTTACCATGGCTCTGCGCCAAACTCAGCTGCTCCTTTTTCAATGCCGCAAGGAGCGCGACCAAGGGTTCGCCAAATTGTAAATCACGCAGGCCTGGCGTATTCGGCGACGACAAGTTCACAGTAATATAACTGGCGTGAGGGTAAACACCGCGTAAACCCAGCAGATAATCATCCACTGCACGCTCGGCGGGAGTGTCTTTGTTTTTACCAATATTAATGCCCAGCACGCCATTAAAGCCGCTGCTCTTCACCTGTTCAATTAAATGCTCTAAGCCCAGATTATTAAAACCCATGCGGTTAATAATGGCCTGAGCCTCTGGCAGACGAAACAAACGCGGCTGAGGATTGCCCGGTTGGGCAAGCGGCGTGACGGTGCCCACCTCAATAAACCCAAAACCCAGCGCCGCTAGGCCGTTAATATGCTTGGCGTCTTTGTCTAAACCCGCCGCCAAACCCACGGGATTTGGAAACTCGATCCCCATTACCGTGCGAGGCTTATCTGGAATTGAAGGCGCGATTAAAAAACTCAAACCCATTTTCTCAAGTAGCGAGATTAACGCCAATGAAACGTGGTGGGCGCGCTCAGGGGACAAACAAAACAATAGCCGGCGGAGAACTGAATACATGGGTGCGGGACCTTTTTGCAGAAGGCGCAGAATACCGGAAACAGCGAAGCGGAGAAAGTCGGAAAGCGGCCTCTAATCCTTGATTAGCCGCTACGCCGAAGTGTGTAAGCCGCACTCGCGGTTTTCAGCAACCTTGGTGGGGTCAAAGTAATGTTTGCAACTGGGCAGTTTGTGCTCGCTCATATAGCGTTCCACATCAGTTTCATTCCAGTAAAAAATTGGCGCAACTTTGAGAATACCGCGGCCATCCCAAGACAAAACATCTAGATTTTGACGAAAGGCGGTTTCTTCTTTGCGAATGCCGGTCACCCAAATTTTTGGCGCTAACTCCGCAAACGCGCGATTAAAAGGCTCAAGTTTCACTTGGCGGGTAAACTCGCGATGTAACTCAAGGTTATCATCGGGGTGGGGAATCCCACCCATAATCGCATTGCGATGCTCCGCCGTCATCAAGGGCACATACGTCTTTAAATTGGGCTTTAGCAGCTTTATCAATTGCTCCGCCACGCGATAGGCGTCGGGCACATTGTAACCACTATCGGCCCAAACCACCGGCATCTCAGGAGCGACATCGGTCACCAGTTTTAGCATTACCGCCGCATTGAGCGAAAAACTGGTAGAGGCCATGATCGGCTCATTTAAAGACACCGCCCAGCGAATGATCTCCTCGGCAGAGGCATTGCGCAGTGTGGCATTTAAGGCGTCGAGATCAAGATCCATAATTTTGTCTATAAAACGTTAACTGGGTGGCGACTTTAGCACATTCAGCACAACCAAATGAATAAAAATCTTTAAAATCATGCACTTATAACATATACGAATATAGTTATAACAAAAGCGATGCTTATTCCATATCGTAATCTTGCAGACTCTTCGACACCACCTCGTACACATCGCTGGACAAATCTGGCTCAGCGAGAATTCGCTGCAATTCCGCACACATTAACTGCTGGGCGGCAGGCAAATATTTGCGCCACTTGGTTAGCGGCACCAGTAAGCGCGAGGCTATTTGGGGGTTGCTGCGATTCAGGATAATGACCTGATCGCCCAAGAACCGATAACCCGCACCATCCTCGCGATGGAAATTGACACCATTCTGACCACAAAATGCACCAATCAAAGCCCTTACTTTATTTGGATTGCGAATATCAAAGGCAGGATGGTTCATTAAGCCCTGCACGGTTTCCAAACTGCCAGGCAGACGACACATTGCCTGCACTTGAAACCACTGATTTATGACTAACGGCTCGTGCTGCCAGTTTTGATAAAAACTTTGTAGGGCTTTAGCCTTATACGGCGCTGCGCTATTAACCAGTGCATTGAGCGCGGCGAGGCGGTCCGTCATATTCTCACTATTTTCAAACTGAGCGGTTGCGAGCTCTCGTGCCGACTCATTATCCAAGAGCATCAAATACGCCAAAGCGGTATTTTTTAAGCTGCGCTGAGCGATTTGCTCGGCATCCGCGGCATAAGGTGCATCACTGCAGCAGCGGCTGTAGCAGTCTAGCAGTTCAATCTGTAAGGCTGTGGCGATGGCTAAACGCAGTGCCTCACGCGCGTGATGAATAGCCAAAACATCAACCGGATGGAAGATTTCAGCCAAATACGCCTCAGATGGCAGTTGCAACATCATTGCCACCATTGCTCCGTCGAGGCTCCCATCGCTGAGTAAATCGCGACAAGCTGCTAGGTAAGCGGCATCGGGCGCCACGTTTTGCCCAGCAGTCACATCGGCAAGCGCGCGCTTAATCTCTGCCAGACCAAGTTGCTGACTGGCATCCCAGCGGCAAAAGCCGTCGCTGTCACCGCGCATTAAGCGCAGCAATTGCTCACGACTGTAGTCAAAGTCCAGTTTTACCGGTGCAGAGAAGCCACGCAGCAAGCTCGGTACAGGTAGCTCATTAATGCCAGTAAAGGTAAAGCTCTGCGTTTGCTCCGTCACGTTTAATACCATTTCGGTATTATCGGCACTCTCGACATCGGCCGACTCGCCCAGTAATTGCAAAGGCAGCTGCCCCGCCTCACCCAGTAAAGCAACCTTAAGCGGGATATGAAATGGCGCCTTACTGCTCTGACCCGGCGTCGCAGGGCAGGACTGGCTAACATTCAGGGTATAGCTTTGTTGCTCGGCATCGTAATCACCGCTCACCGACAATTTGGGTGTACCGGCTTGCGAATACCAGTTGCGGAATTGACTCAGGTCAACGCCACTCGCCGCTTCCATGGCCAACACAAAATCTTCGCAGGTAACGGCTTGACCATCGTGGCGTTCAAAATACAGATCGCTGCCTTTACGAAAGGCATCGGGACCCAATAAGGTGTGGATCATCCGCACCACTTCGGCGCCCTTTTCATACACAGTTACCGTGTAGAAATTGGAGATTTCAATAAAGGAATCTGGGCGAATTGGGTGGGCCATTGGGCCGGCGTCTTCGGCAAATTGCGCGGTGCGCAGCAGAGTAACGTCTTCTACCCGCTTCACTGTTGGCGAGCCCATATCGGCAGAAAACTCCGAGTCGCGAAATACCGTAAAGCCTTCTTTTAAGCTTAGCTGAAACCAATCGCGGCAGGTAACTCGGTTACCCGACCAATTGTGAAAATACTCGTGAGCAACCACGCCTTCTACCCGCTGAAAGCCGGCATCGGTAGTGGTTTCTGGCTTAGCCAAAACACAGGAGGTATTGAAAATATTAAGGCTCTTATTCTCCATTGCCCCCATATTAAAATCGTCAACCGCGACGATATTAAAAATATCGAGATCGTATTCTCGGCCGTAAACGTCTTCATCCCAACGCATGGCATTTTTAAGCGAGGCCATGGCGTGATCGCACTTATCGAGATCTTTGTCTTCTACATAGATTTTTAAATCTACATCGCGGCCATTCATGGTGCGGAAACGGTCGCTTACACACGACAACTTGCCTGCCACCAAAGCGAACAAATAAGCGGGTTTGGGAAAGGGATCTTGCCAAACGGTTTTATGGCGACCGTCAGTTAGGGTCTCAGTAGCCACTAAGTTGCCGTTAGACAGCAACACGGGGTAGCGCTGGGCATCGGCAGTTATCTCGACCGTAAACACCGACATCACATCTGGGCGATCTAGATAGTAAGTGATTTTGCGAAAACCTTCGGCCTCGCATTGGGTACAAAACATGCCGCTGGATTTATACAAACCTTCTAAGGAGGTGTTTTCCTGCGGACGAATACGGGTCTCGCAACGCAGCACGAAAGCCTCAGGTACGTCGGCAATCACCAATTGCTCACCGCTTTGGTTCCACTCGCTGGCGGCAAGCACACGGTCATCAATCGCCAGCGACAACAACTCTAGCTCAGTGCCGTGTAAAACCAAGGCTGCGCTCAGCTGATTCGCAGCGGGGTTGCGACGAATATGCAGCTGCGAGGTGACCAAGCTGCTGTCTTCACCTAATTCAAACGCCAGCTCCGTGGTATCAATCAAATACGCTGGCACTTGGTAATCACTTAAATAAATCGTACTCGGCTGCGCGTCGCGCATGAAACAACTCCTGAGCCGCTAAGACTCGCTACTTAATTCAATATGGTAACCGGCGTATTTCCGGATATTTATTACCCCAGTATCAAAAATCAAGTACTGACCTTTGATACCCATCAAGGTGCCTTCTAACTCAGGTACCTTGTCTAAATTAAAGGATTTTACTTTAAGCGGATATTCGCTAACGGGGTAGTCAATGTTCTGCACCACCGCCGTATTGAGGGGCTGAATAGCTTGCAAACCAAAACGCTGCTGTAGTTCTGCGATTTCGTCGGCGCAAGCTTCGGCCAGCGCGTCGCGTCGCGCAAACAAATCCTGATCGTCCGGCGAACCCTTTAGCATGGCCTGCCAACTGGTTTTATCGGCAACATGATTTTTGTAAATGGTCTCAACCAAACCCGATTGCAAACGGGTACTAACGCGGTAAATTGGCAGCGCGCTCACTGCGCCCTGATCTATCCAGCGGGTGGGCACTTGGGTTCCGCGGGTGATTCCCACCTTCAAGCCTGAGGAATTTGCCAAGTACACCACATGATCGATCATGCAGTGACTTTCGCCCCACTCCGGTTCACGGCAAGTGCCCGCCGCATAATGGCATTTCTCGGGACTAACAATGCAAATATCGCACTGCGCCAAACGCTGAAAACAGGGGTAGCAGTGGCCCTGATTAAAGCTTTTTTTGGTCAGCCGCCCACAGTGTACGCAGTTAATTTGCTGCTTAAATACCATCTGCAAGCGTTTGCCAATCAGCTCGTTCATTGGCAGTAACTGCTCGCCAATCGGCATGGTGTAACAGGCTAAATTCCCATCTAAATGGGTCTTCATTTTAGCCACGGCACCCGCCATTACAAACTCAGTCATGGGCCTATTCCGCCCACTTTAAAATTTGATCGGCATCATTGTCGCTGTGATCGTGGTCGTCACCGCAGACCTCGCCCTCGGCCTTTTTACCGCGATCAATATAGCCCACCCGCTCATTCTCAGCGCGGCTCTTTAAGTCGTAGGCAATCACCCCAGCCATACAGTGCTCGCGCTGTTCTTGCGTTAATACGCGACCGTCAGGCCACTTACCAATTTCTATCGCACGCTTAAGCCCCTCATAAATTGCCGGGCTAATATTGTCAATCAACTGCTCAAAATCCATCACTACACTCACTTAAATTAGTTTTTCACCAACCGCACATTATACCGGCTTGCGATCTAGCAAGGCCGCCGCCAAGCCCAAGATCAAGCCTAAAACCAAGCCACTGAGGTGCGCCGTATTGGCCACCGCGCCGAGCCCAAGCAATTCGGTAAAACCAGCCATACACACCAGTAGCCAAACCACCATGACTACCGCCACGCCATTAACCAAAGGAAAAGGCGTTGCCGGCCGCAGGCGATTCCACACCACGATATAACCTAACAGGCCGTATATTACACCTGACATTCCCCCAAACAGTGACACCCCAGTCATTGCCTGAGCAATATTCGAGCCCGCGGCAATCAGCAGCACCAAGCCCAATATCCGCACCGCGCCTTGGCGCCGCTCGATCATGCCGCCCAGCTCCCAAAGCCATAGACTGTTAAAAACAATATGCATCAAGCCAAAGTGCAAAAACGCGGGGGTAATTAAACGCCACAATTGCCCCTTAGGCCAGTCGCCCTGCAGCTCGCCGCCTACGACATGCAGCTGATAAAAACTAAACAGCGGTAAGATCTCAAACTGGCGATCGAGGTAAGGCAAAATACTGCCCGCCAAACTTAAGAGTAATAGCGCCACCACCACCGGCACCGCCGCTAAATTGCGATACCAGCCCCCGGTTTTTTTAACGGCGATCGGCTGGGGCGCCTCGCTAAGTTGCAGCTCGCCAGACTCTAGGCGCTGATACAATTCTTTAACCTGCTCAACATGGGCGGTCGAGCCCACCCACAGCACCAGCATGCCCTTTTCTTCGGCAATGCGATGAGGGAGCGACAACTGCCACAACAAAGCTGAAAATTTTTCTAAATTTGCCGTCAACGGCAAGCGCAAACCAATATACTCAGACATCCTCATCCTCTTTACCAATCTGCCCACCCCAGCCCAATTTATCCCGGCAACTGGCGTAAAAGCTGTGGTCTAGAGGGTGTACCAAACGCATTTTATGGGGTTTTTTACGCACGTAAATACTGTCGCCCGGCTGCGAGGTAATACGTAATTGGCCATCGCAGGTCACCGGCGGCTGCACAACATTGTTTTTGCCCACCACCATTTTAATTTCACTTTTGCCGTCAATCACAATGGGCCGGCTGCTTAAGGTATGGGGAAACATGGGCACGATAACGATGGCATCTAGGCGCGGATGCATTATTGGCCCGCCGGCCGATAAGGAATACGCTGTGGAACCCGTCGGCGTAGCAATAATTAAGCCGTCGGAGCGCTGGCGATAAACAAACTCGCCATCAACATAGAGTTCAAACTCCATCATATGGCCCGAGGTGCCCGAGTTAAGCACGACATCATTGAGTGCATCGCCCTTGCCCACAGACTGACCGTCGCGAATCACTTCAACATCAAGTAAGAAACGCTTTTCTAGACGGTAGTGTCCGTCCAATACCGCGCCGACTTGAAGTTCTATTTCGTCGGGAGAGATATCGGTCAAAAAGCCGAGCCGGCCACGGTTTACACCCAATACCGGCGCATTGTGACGCGCCAGTGTACGGGCAGCCCCAAGTAAGCTGCCATCGCCGCCAACCACAATAATCAGGTCGCAAACTTCGCCGATCATACGCCGCGAGCTCACCCGCAAATCATGCCCAGGCAATAATTCAGAAACCGCTTCATCGAGCACAACGCTGAGTTCTCGGAGCAACAGAAAGTCGAGTAAGCGACGCAGGGTATCCGCCACGCCATTGCCTTCCCGCCCTATCACACCTATATTGCGAAACTGTTCCATAATACCTACTGCTTATCTTGGGGCGCCTATTATACAGAAGCGCGCCAAATATGACCCCTGCAGTGGAGTTTGAGACACAACCGCGCCTAATCGCAAGTTAAACACTGCGTATTAACGCTAATGCCGCTATCAGCGCTCTTCGGCCTATCCCACAAGGAGGCACGCTATTATTTTTTCCGATTGCAGCAGTTTTAAGTCACCACTCGTATCAGCCCTAGCGTGGAGCTGTTTCAGCCCACCGCTATTAAATTCAATACAGAGCGGCGGCCGCAACATCACCACGCCCCAACTCTCACTAAATACAGCGCGCCGCGACTGGCTCAACACCCTAGACCACGACGACCAACCACTGCGCCGCTATTTACACGACCACTGCCACAGCAAGCGCCTCGGCCTCGTCTTTGAAAGCCTGTGGCATTTCTTTTTGCGCGAAGATCCCGCCACCGAGCTCATCGCCCACAACATTCCGGTACGCGACGGCAATACAACCCTGGGCGAGTTTGACGTGCTGTATTACTGCCACCACACTGGCCAAGCAATACACTTAGAGCTCGCTGTGAAGTTCTTTCTCAACCTCAACATAAATCAGCAAGCCGCCTCACTCAAACATTGGTTTGGCCCCAATCGCGCCGACCGCCTAGACCGCAAACTCGCGCGCTTAACCGAGCACCAGCTGCCCCTCGCCAATACCGACGCTGGCCGCGACACCCTGCGCCAATACAATATTGAAAAACCAGCACAACAACTGCAAATTAGCGGTATGCTTTTCTACCCCCGCGGTACCGGCGACCAGCAGCAAGCGCTGAACCCACACCTCAATCCACTGCACCAGCGCGGCTACTGGCAAACCCTGAGCGAATTCATTGCAGCTAATCAGACCCAGCCCCAGCTATGGCGCTATCTTGCCAAACCAAGCTGGCTAGAAAACCACTTTTCCTCGGCCCATGAACTAAGCGAAGAGCAACTCAATAGCGCCCAAGAGCGACCAATTATGATTATTAATGCCGCCGAGCAGCGCTGTTTCTTGGTGCCCGACCACTGGCCTACGACGCCTTGAGCAAACTCGGAAAGCCGCGGCGCCCCTGCAAACCACCGCTGTGAATAGCCAAGACGCGGCTACCTTCTGCAAACTCACCCTGCTGGAGCATATGCTCCAGCCCCCACATCATCTTGGCGGTATATACCGGATCGAGGACGACGCCGTGCTCGGCCTCAAAGCCCAGCATATAGTCGCGCAATTCATCCGATAAACGCGCGTAGGCACCACCGTGAAAGCGAAAATCCAAGCGCCAATTTCGGCGCTCGCTGCCCATCGTCGTCAGCAATTTACTGATATCGCCAGCCATATAAGCTTCCGCTTTTAGCACAGGAATACCGATTATCTGAACCGAATCGGCAACCTTCGCCGCCAAACCGGCCAAGGTTGTGCCAGTGCCGCAGGCAACAACTATGGCGCCGTAATCGCGACCAAAATTTGGAATCAATTCGGCAATAGCAGCGCAGCCCTCAGCCCCCAAGGTATTGGCGCCACCTTCGGGTATCAGAAAAGGCTGTTCATACTGCGCCAGAATTTCAGCCACAAACTGCGGATCGTGGCGCCGCCGGTAGTCCGTGCGACTCAGGTAATGTAAGCGCATCCCCCATGCCTCGGCATCTTGTAAAGTTGGGCTTAACACAACACCTTCATCGGCGCGCACACAGCCTACGGTTGCCAGACCACAGGCCTTACCCACCGCTGCTAAAGCGTGAAGATGATTGGAATAAGCACCACCAAAACTCACTAAAGTCTCACAGCCCATTTGCTGCGCCGCCGCCAAGTTAGGCGCCAACTTAAACCATTTATTGCCCGGCGCAAGAGCATCGAATTTATCGAGACGCAATATATCCACCGCCACACCGCCGCGGCAGTATAGCGGCTCGATCAAACTACCCGATGTGAAATCGCTCAACGCAGCGAGGCGCTGTGTTCATGACAGCGATCGCTCTCACCAGGCCTAAACAACATTGGCCTCATAACCTTGGTGACTGGCTCGCCGCAATACTGACCGCTGTGATCACGCTGCCGGCAAATTGGCAAACGATAGTGAGCCAGCCATTCATGATACTGCCCATCGGGCACTTCGCAGCGCGAGGCAACGTAGGCCAGAGGGTTATTTAAGTACTCCGGCATATCATCTTGGCTAATCACCAAATGCTCAACACCGGGATGATAAGCCACAAAAACCACGCCTTTTTCCGACATGTTCTGCAACAGCTGATTATCACTACTCAACATAAGTCCGCGATTTTGCTCGCGCAACACACTAAGCTCACGACGTAAATCAACAATTTCCTTCGCCCGCAAATACAACTCGCGTTCGCGGCGGTGCAGCGGTTCACCCAGCTTGATTGCCTGCTCTTTTAGTTGGCGCTCAAGGCTCTCGGCGTGCTCTGCACGGAGCACGGCAATCTGCTGCTTGTGATCTTGACCGCCGCGCTCTAACAGGGCTTCTATCTCATCGGTTTTCTGGCTAATAAGACGGGTTTGCGTCTCGAGCAGACCCCGCAGCTCTTTATGCTGCTGATTCATTTCGGCAAGACGCTCTTTCTGCGCCTTAATCAGCGCCTCGCGCTCACGGAGCTGGCGAGTTAAATCCTCGGCCTGGCGATCAATGGTACTTTGAAAAGTCTCCGCTTGCGTAAGAAGGTTCAGCTTTTCTGCACTGCGCAAAGCCACTAATTTAGCACGATAACGACGATTAAATACCGCGGCGGGCGGTGTGCTTGGCGATGGAGTGGGTTTCGCAGCGGCACGATCTACAGGCGCCGCGAGTGGCTCGCTGCCGGCTGCCGGCCTAAAAAAATCGGCGACATTACTCTGCGGCGCAGATCTGTCGCTGCGCTCACTGATAATGCCGAGGCGATTGCGCTCGGCGGCAATACTCATCCTTTGAAAGGTGCCGCCGCTATTCATATCGGGATCCCACAACTGGCGGCGGTACCACGCAACTGGGCACGCACTGCGACAGGCCACCCGAATAGGCCCTGCACCGAGATCGGGGCCAAGGCTAGCATGATCTAATAAATGCCGTAGCGGGATATTCCAATTACCAGCGACTCGGCCTCTGGCATCGAAACTAATGGTAAAAAACACCGCGCCTAAAATTTTCAGACTACCATCTATTTGAACAAAGGCCGCCTGCACTTCATCGCCAGCAAAGTCGGGGACGCCAACAACATCATCCAATACCGCTTCAAACTCGGCAAAAAACATTTCCTTAACAACATTACCGTCGTTAAAGAAAACAATGGCTTCAGATAGCGCCCCCAATTGAACCTCCCAACCGAACTGCAATACACCGCGGTGACCGCTAAAAAAGACGGTCTATAACAAATCATTATAGGAAGACTAAGGGTGGGCTGATAGTAAAACTGTATTTAAATGTGCGTGCAGAAAATAGGGTGTAAATAAGAAGACTTTAACAGAGACAAACTAAGGAAGGCTTAAACTGAATAGTTGGCGGACCGGACGGGACTCGAACCCGCGACCTCCGGCGTGACAGGCCGGCA
>NZ_JARGNU010000005.1:0-68294 GCF_029212375.1 Zhongshania sp.
GACGGGAGACGGTGAACGCAAAAGATAAAACCAAAACCTAGCAGCAGTCATCTGCTGACGTCTCCCGTCAAGCGTCTCCCAAGCGCCTCGATTAAAATCTATGATGCCGAGAAGTACGTAAAACCCATTTAACTCTCCACCTAGTTTCAGTGACAATTAAACTATGAAATTTTTAATTATTATTTTAGCGATCTTCTTTGTCGTCGCCTGTGCGGGAATAAAAGCGCGTTCCGGCGAAGCGTATTCATTAATCCAAAATGTAGTTTATAAAACTATCGACTCCCAGCCTTTAGCGGGGGATATGTACAGCCCTGAATCAACCGGTCTAAGGCCTGCGGTGGTGGTCGTTCATGGCGGCGGCTGGACTAATCGTAGTGGCGATATGGCCGGTATTAGTAAGCGGCTGGCCAAGGGCGGCTTTGTGGTGTTCAACATTACTTATCGCCTAGCTCCCCAAGATCGGCACCCAGCTCAAGTAGAGGACGTATCTGCGGCGCTAGAATGGCTTTACACGAATGCAGAAAAATATCAGATAGACCCCAAGCGTATTTCGGGTTGGGGCTACTCGGCGGGGGCTCATTTAATTCTGCTGGCGGGCTTAGATCGCCAGAGGCCACCCTATCTCAACAGTATAGTGGCTGGTGGCACGCCGGCAGACCTCACCGCGTGGCCCAACTCGCCACTTGTATTGAAATTAATAGGAAAGCCCTTGGTAGACGCGCGGGCAGAGTGGCAAGAGGCCTCGCCAGTCAATCATGTTACTCGCCAATCGCCGCCGGTATTCCTATATCATGGGCAGTGGGACGCACTTGTTGAACCTGAACAAATGGCAATGATGAAAGCAGCCTTAGACGCAAAAGGCGTTCTAGCTACGACTTATACCGTTAAATTTCTTGGTCATATTGCCACCTATGCATTGGCTTCTGAGGCCGAGCAGCGAGGTGTACAGTTCATATCTGAGCAATCCAAAGAAGAGTTTTGACAGCTGGGCTTAGAGCCCCTACTTGCTGTATGGCGAGTACTAATCACACTTCAAATATTTTTGATTAGGCTTCTGCGTCGTGCGTTCACCATGTAAGTATTTCGCACAATACATTCTTACAGATAGTTATGATAATAATAGGGAGCTAATTTGTACTGATGTTAAGTGGGCGCCATCCTCTAATTGTTGTGTAACGGGATAATGCCTCATAAAACAGGTACTAGAACCAAAAAGGTGGCAATTTAGTTGATATTATTGGAGTTAAGCCGGTACCTACTAAAACAACTGTTAGCTCGAGTCGCTGTGCTAGTGCTTTTCCTTTCTAGCTGCTTATTGCATGCTGATATAAATTCTAAGACAGTCAATGTTTGGGCATTGTCTATATATGGCGTTGAGATCACTCAAAATTATTTAAGGCCCTTTTTTGAAGATATGTTTCAAAGCTTGGGCAGTTCCTACAGTATTGCGTATGGTAACGATGTAAGTGTGCTCAAGTCAGGGTGTGATATTGAACGTAATGACCTTGTATTAGGCAGCTACAACCGTGACATGCAAAATTTTGAACATAGCTGCGGTTATCGGCTTATTGCCATGACCGATCAATCCATCAATATGTATGTGCGCTCAGGTACTAGCCTAAACGACGTTAAATCTTTGGCTCTTATTCAAGGTGTTAGAGCTGGCGATATTCCAATAGCTGATGATAAGTCTGTGGTGTATTACACAAATCATGTCTTGGCAATTCTTGCTTTATATCGCGGTGAGATAGACGGAGTTGTGAGTAGTGAGACTGGTGTTAAGCCACTATTGCCGTCTTTGGGTAAAAAAATAGAAATAGCGTACACGTTTAAAGAAAAAGGCCACGCAGTGGCGTTAATGTCGCCAAGCTATTTTGCTAGCGCTGAGGGTAAACGACTTCGCTCGCTACTACTCAGTAACCGCGAAAAAAGTGTCGAGGTATTTGTTGACGGCATGGGTTTGGGGCGGTGGCGCGAACCGTAAATTAAGCGCGGTATGCGGTGGGGAATTGCCTAGCCTAGCTTGTGTAAAAAAACTACGCTTTGCCTGTATAGTGCTCTTAGGTTTCAATGAAAATTTCTCAAATGAAAAGGGCAGAGGCTACGGAATGTGTGGTGTATTTGAACAGCATGGCTTAGCAATGCACCAATGGGCAGCTTTGTTGCGCGAATGGCCAGCTAATCAGGTAAGTAGAATAAATATCCGCCCGACAGACATGGCCGCAACGATTGATGCTCAAGGCTATACACTCCGCAAATGGTCGCTTATCCCACGCTGGTCAAAAGACCCAAAATTAAAGTTCGCGACGTTTAATGCGCGTTCTGAATCGCTTACTGAAAAGCCGAGCTTTCGCGACGCTTGGCGTCGATCCCAACGTTGTATCATCCCTGCCTCCGCTTACTTCGAATGGCCAGTGGTTGATGGCAAAAAGCAATGTCACCGCCTTGCTCGCCAAGATGGCAGCGCAATCCTCTTTGGCGGACTGTGGGAAACTTGGCAACAGGGCGAACTGGATCTCGACACTTTTACAATTATCACCACCGCTGCGGCAAGCGACATCGCTTGGGTGCATTCGCGAACCCCATTGCTAATAGACCCAGAATACATTGAACAGTGGTTACAGGGCTCAGCCGAAGTGGCTGGCCAATTGCTGGGGGCCAGAGGGACGTCGGCGTTACTGGCTAACGTAGTCACTAGCCCTAAAGAATGTTAATGCGCAGCGGTGTTGTTTTACGATCCGTTTGAGTGTTGCTGGTGGTGATGAGTCAAAATTTCATGCCGGTGCTTGGTGGCGATAATGGTTAACAGTACCGGCATTAATTTATTCCAATCAGTTCCCGTTACTTTAAAAAATCCATAGGTCGCCAGCACAAGCCAGCCTGGTGGGCCGATAAGCTGGGCGATTGTGGCCGATAAGCCGGTGTAGGCGGCGTAGGGCAAGGTGATACCTACCGCGTGAGTGGCAAAGCCGAGTGCCGTGGTGGCGCCGGCATACACCGCATAGCCAGATGCATTGGCCAGTGCTAATACACTCGCCGCCGTGCGCAGGCCGCCAATCTCGCGGCTTTTGATGCCTGCTGCATCCCACATGGGAGTCGCATTAAACTCTTCAGTAAAAAAGCGGTCTCTTTGCGGCGGGTTCATTTTTGCTAATGCGGCGACGATAACGGCCTGGGGGATGTAGCGCTCGTAGTCGTCTACAGATGTACAGTGCTTGTGGATGCCGAGCTTTTTCGCGGCGCCTGCCAATAACGCCTCGTAAGTCGGGCAGGGCATGTCTTTACTCGTGTCTTGCCGTATTACACGCTTGAAATTGCGTTTAATGCTGTGCCTAGTGCGGGAGTTGTAAAGCCAGCGTATTTGTTCGCTGATGACATCCGCAGTGGTGACGCCTTCGTCTAGGTCACAGAGAATAGCCAAAATAATTTTGTCGCGTTCGTCCCAGTCTGCGATTAAGCTCTTAAGCTCAGTTTGCTTTGTCACGTTTTTTCCGTTCCAACATAAGTTCGGCACGGGAGCGCAGCGGTGCGTTGTGGCGTAGGGCGTCGAAGCCGTCGTGCTGCTCCACTGGCTTGCTCGGCGTAGGTTTAACGGGTGAGCGCGGCGCCTTGCCCAAACGGTCTTTCTCGCCGCGGGCCGCGCTACCGGCTCTAATGATTTTGCGTTCTACAAACCACAGATAAGCAATGCCCGCCGTTAGCCAGCCCAGCCAACGGAAATAAAAGGCCAGTGGTGTTAAATCGAGTCTCTCCGTCGCTTTAAAAAATGCTACGGCTTCTGAATGAATTAAATTCACCGCTAAAACCATTAACACCGTAACAATTATACCGAGTGCGCGCTGCCTAATGTGGCGTCGCCATATCATATACAGCACGCCGCTGCGCAATAGAGGAATCAACATTAAAAGTTACCCAATGTTAGCGCGGCAATGAGTGCGGCAAGGCTGTAGTTCTTGAGCTTGCCCCGCAGTTTTACCTCTTCATCGTAGACCAGAATCTCAAGCTCTTCTGCACCTAATTCGCCTGGTGCAATGCCTTTTAGTGCCAGTTGTTTCTTGGCGTTGGCAATGGCGCCTTCACGAATACGCGCGCGGTATTTGGCAATGAGTTTTTCTTTGGCTTGGCTAATCATGGGCTTTTAGGTCTTACTCGTCTTTGCTAGTGTGTTCCTGCATTCTAGCTCGCTGACGTGGGCTTAGCGACCAGCAGTACGTAATGGGGGTTTGAAAGGGCTGGGTGCTGCTGTGGAAACCTATGCACGCTGAGTCTAAGTCTTGGTCTAGAGTGGTGAATATAAAAAGGCGAACTGAGCTCAGTTCGCCTTTTTTACTGCCTTTGCGCCATCGGCGACTGTCGGTAGTTCTGTCAGTCACTAAAAGTCATAAACGACACCGGCAAAGAAGTACGCGCCATTAAAGCCGAATGGGGCGGAGCGTCGCGAGTACTGGAATACCCCAGGTGAATCAACAAAGACATTGCCATTGCTGTCGGCGATAGTGCCAGCTCGGCTTTGCCCAATTCTGTTTTGGTCTGGTGTCTCGTCAAAAATATTGTTACCACCGAAGTTAAGCGTTACATCTTCTTGCAGGCGGTAACTTAAATTAACGTCGGTAAGCACCTTCGCGCCAAAGGTTTGCCGATTTGATGCGTTGTCGCAGGTCCCTTCGCACACGGTGTATTCACCATAGCGATTAAAGGCGAGTACTGCGGTGAAGCGCTCTAAGGAATAATTGAAGCTGAGGTTTATACGATCCTTTGGCTGCCACTCTTCAATAATCGATATATCCTGCGGACTAAATACATCTGAGGGGTCGAGCGTAGAAAGACCGCCGCCGGCAAATATCTCGGTTACGTCGGTTTCAGTAAAGTTGGCGGCAAATGAAATGGCTAAATCGCCAGCGCCGGCCGCCATGGTGTAAGTACTAACAATATCCACACCGCTGGTTTCAGTGTCGGCACCATTGAGGAAAAACTGCGCGCTGCTGGCACCCGCGGCGGCTAGCGCCGCAGTTAAGTTCTGATCGCCCAGCGACGAAGTTAAGCCACCGCTAAGTACGATCCGGTCTTTTATATCAATTTGGTAGGCATCAACAGTGATTGTCCAGCTGTCGATGGGCTCCAGCACAAAGCCTGCACTCAGGTTAACCGACTCTTCCTCTTTAAGCTCTGGAATACCAATGGCCTTGGCCACTGCACTGTCGTTACGAAAGGTGCCGCGCTCCTGCGCAGAGAGTCCGCCCATGCCGTCAGATACAAACTGAGTACTAATATTATTGAAGTACTGCTGCTGCATAGACGGCGCCCGAAAACCGGTACTTACGGCGCCCCTCACGCTCACCCTGTCGGTTACCCGAAAGCTGCTGGCGAGTTTAAAATTAAGGGTGCCACCAAAATCGGCGTAATCATCGTAGCGCAGCGCACCGCTGGCCAGCCACGCCTCAGAAATTTCGTATTCGGTATCGGCATACAATGACCATACGTCGCGGCTTTCATCTAGTTCATTGCCAGGCTGAAAGCCCGGAAAAACCTGTATGCCGGCAGCCGCATCGGCGGTGTACATAGACGCGCCGCTGGCATCGGTGTCGTAGTCATAATAAGAGTACTTATCACCGGCGGTAATCTCATAATCATCGCGGCGCAACTCGGCGCCCCAGGCTACGCTCCACGCTCCAAGTGATTGAGTGAAGTCGAGATTGATGGTTTGCAAGCCAAGGCTAAGCTCGCCAGCGTCGGCAGAGCGCGACGCCCGCGCGCGAATATCGGCATCGCTCAGGCCCTGCCCATAGCGCAAGTCATTAACGTAAGAGGCATTTACGGAGTTGCTAATAAAAAAGGCAAAGTCGTTCCAGCCTACGGTGTAAGACAGGTCCATTGTTAAGTCATCGGCAAATTCTTGGCGATAGCCTAGGCTTGCCGAAAAATCATCAATTTGGGTGTTAATCAGCGGGAGAAAGCCATTGGGTGCAAAGGCTTCGCCATCTGCTAGCGTAGGGTTGTTATCGGTTTGATTGGCGCGGCGATAGAAGCCCGCCGAGGTGCTTTCGCGGTCGGAATAGGTAACAAAGCCATAGAGTTCGCCGGACTCCAGCTGATAGGCGGAGTTAAGTATCACGGCTAATTGCTGCGACTCGGCATCACCAATTCTAAAATTCTGGCGTGGGAAGGTCGCTTCCCGTGGATCAGCGGCTTCGTCAATACCGTCTGGATCCGCACTGCCAGCGCCGTCATTTAAGGCATCGCAACCGGCTAAATACTGACATTGGCCACTGAGACCGGCGCGGTTGGTCGACGCGCGGTCACGAAAATTCAAGGTTGCATTTACAAAGCCGCGATCGCCCAGGGGAAAGCCTTTGGATAGGTCGATATTGTAGGTCTCGCCATCGCCCTCTGAGTACTCGCCATAAGAAACGCCAATTCGGCCCGCTTCGGGTTCATCGCTGAGTACAATATTGATTACACCGGCAATTGCGTCTGAGCCATACTGTGCGGCCGCGCCATCGCGCAGCACTTCAATCCGTTTTATGGCGGCGCCTGGCACTGCATTCATGTCGACACCAGAGGTGCCGCGCCCAACCGAGGTGTTAACGTGAATTAGGGCGCTGGTGTGTCGGCGCTTGCCGTTTATTAGCACTAGGGTTTGATCTGGCCCTAGGCCGCGTAATGTGGCGGGTCTAAGCGCATCGGTGCCGTCGCTGATCGACGAGCTGGAAAAGTTAAATGACGGCGCAACCGACTGGAGCATTCTGCCCACTTCAGTTTGGCCAGTTTGGCGAAGCGTGTCTGCGCCTAAAGAGTCTACCGGCACCGGCATGTCCACGGCGGTTCGCCCTGGTTTGCGAGACCCGAGTACCACCACCTCTTCTATCTCCAGCTTCTTTTCTGATGTGTTGCTTTGTGCGTAGATATCACTCGCCGTCAGTGATAACAGGCAGAGCCCAAGCGGCAGTTTTAGCTTTTCGACATAGGACATAGATGCATTCCCCATTATGATTATTATTTGAATTTGGCAAACAGAAGGCTTTGACTGCAAGCGCTCTCTATCGCCTTCTTCTCAATATAGGGCAGATTTCGGCATTCACAAGCCGGGTGTTGGTACTATTGTCATTTAGCTTGGCAGAGGAAGTGAGGGTAAAATCTCGGTTGTTGTGGGCTATTCGTTTCCGTGTTGGAACCACAAGCTGATGCCTGTCAGCTTGTAGATAATGAATTAATTGGGTCATTATCAATGGCCTGCACAGTCACTCATTTGCGTGATTGATCGGACAATTTCGCCGGATGCCGTCTATGTAACAGATAAAAAAATGCTTAACACCTTAGCGATTACTTTACGTAAATACATTGCGCGTATCGCTGGTGTGGCAAAGTCAGATTAGCTGGTTATTACTGTGGAGTTAGGTAAAAAGCGCAATCGGAATTCTAGTGGTAATAACCGCTCTTGGCGCATAGGTAAAGAGTACGTATGGCCGGAGGCTACAATTGCCGCTGTAAATTCAGCTTTTATTAGATGCGGGGCAAGGGGCGTGCTGTCTATATGGCGTTGTTAAGTATTAATGAAAAGTAGAAATTTATGGCTGCTCATTTGGAGCGCTATCATCAACGAGGCTCCAAATGAGTTGAGATTTAAAATCTACATATATGCCCGCTATTGTTAGGGTCTTATCGTCAGAATGTCAGTATACAGACGACTTAGTATGCCCTCGGCGGTATTACCAATCAGTTTTCCTTTAATTCCTTTGCGGCCAACGGTGCCGACAATTGTTAAGTCAGCTTTCAGGTCATTAGCAATGCTTGGTATGACCCGTTCGGGTTCGCCTTGTTTTATATGAACATTCTCTTTGTTCAAACCATGTTGCTCGCAGAACGCATCAATTACAGGCTGCAGACGCTTTCGTTTATCGGCGAGGTACTTCTTAGCGTTAATTAAATCGAGATCTATTAATGCTTGTGGTGCTGTAAGTGCAAATGCTAGGTGAATAACATCATTACCCAGCGGCCCAGCGAGGGACTTTGCGTTCTCAATAATTTTGCTGTTGAGTCGCTGTTTTGATTTTTCCTTGGTCGCAAAGTCTATGGTCGCGAGTAATCGAGATTTCTTTTTCCACGTTTTTCCGGCAGTGATCATCACCGGAGCATTGGCCTCGCGAATCAATTGCCAATCTGTTGAGGTATGGAACCACGACCCAGTTTTGTGGGCAGACTTTATAATTAAGTCTGTGCTATTGGCTTTTCCTCGGGCCACCAACTCGCTGGCAATGTCCTTGCTCCAGATAACTTCGGTGGTAATAAGCTCGGCGACTACCTCAAACTCGCTCACAATCGCACTCAATTCCTTATTGCGCTTCGCTATTAACAGCGCCTTTACCTTGTCGGCGTCATTATTGGAATCACTATCATTAACCGAGGCGTAGCAAAAACCGAGCAAGGTAATATGACAGCCGGTGCGGCTCTGAATCTGCAGAGCCCGTTTAAGCGCGGTATTTTTGCCGCCTTGAATGTCAGCTATTACAGTGAGGTTTTCCATTCTTCTACTTACTCCTAATGATTTTATTATGGCATTAAAGCTATATTATCTAGTCCATTATCGCGATGCCACTACATTCACAGCTCGCAGAGCGTTTAAGCTCGCGGCAGCACATTTTGTGCAACTGGCTAAAGTAACTGTAGTCCATTATCTGGTCTATCCGTATAAGCCGAGGCAAAATACCAAGGGTTGGGCTAATTTTCAGAAATAATAGCGTTCAAGCGCAAAGATCGGCCCTTTAACGCCTAAGCCGTTGTGCAGTGTGGGAGACAAATTTAACGGCTGATGATGACCGTGGTGGTGTATCTATTTTACTGAAATGCACTGCTCTAGTACGGAACGGCAGTGCTTGTCTATTCCATACTCCTTGGCTTGTGGAAAAACGCGGGTATAAATCAATGGAAATCCCCAAACTTTCCCGCGTTTTGAATTGCGGGCGTAAATGGCTGTGTGCCAGTTCTAAGCCATCTATCTCGTTACCAATTAAATATGTAGATTCAATACGTCGATTAAGCCAATCGCAATTAAATAGCCGGCAACAATATAGTTAAGCAAGCGCGGCCTGATCAAGATCGCAACGCCGGCGGCAATGGATATAATCGGAATGATGTCTAAGGTGATTGTCATTGTAAGTCCCGTGATGTTAGCGATTGCTTAAGAATTCGATATAGAACCGCTTGTTGAGTTCAAATCTAATTTTTCTCGAGCAAGATGTCCGCTACTAAAGTAGCACGTTCGTTGTATTTTATCGCTTGCTGTTCGGTGCTGTAATTAGCAATAAATACTCAATCAAGCCGCTAAGGATGCGTTATGAATAATTATAACTTTAATGATCAACAACTATCTTGGAACCAGCTTGCGGGTTTTGATCATCTTAACTACCTGATTCTCAATGTAGATCGAAAGCGACTTATTGTTGACGTGTTGTTTAAATTCTCGGCCAACCAGAAAATCGCGCTACATCGGCACGTTGCCTTGAATCATATGTTTGTTGTTCAAGGTGAACACCGAATTTATAGTGCAGATGGCCGCCTTACCGAAACTCGCCCGACTGGGCGTTACACGGTAAGCCCCGCCAGCGATGAGCCTCATCAGGAAGGGGGTGGCGATCAAGACGTCATTATATTGTTCAGCATACGAGGAACCAGCGGCACCATGTATGAAATACTGGACGCGCAACACAATATCATTGCTACGCTAGGTATAGATGAGTTTGAAAACTTGTACGCAGCGCAAGCCAAGTGAAATTCTGGCTGCTGCTAGCGCCCCGATTTTCTGCTGGGGCCGCTAACAGCGTTGTTTTAATTAGAGTTTAAATTTCAGCATCAGCTTATACATTTTGTCGAAAGTAGCGCCGTAGGGTGGTGCCATCATGAGCAGCGCACTCATTGGCCCCTGTTTAAAGATTGGCCGCATTTTTGAAAACTCAATAAAGCCCTCGTGGCCGTGGTAATGGCCCATGCCGCTATTACCTACACCACCAAATGGCATGTCGTGCTGCGCGACGTGCACAACGCTGTCATTGATGCACATGCCGCCAGACAGGGTGTTGTAGATGACCTGTTCTTGAACTGCCTTTTTGTTGCTGTATAAATAGAGTGCTAATGGGCGCTCGTTCGCGTTGATGTATTCAATTACCTCTTCGATCTTGTCGTAGGGCTTAATGGGCAGCAGCGGCCCAAAAATCTCGTCCTGCATAATCATCATGTCGGAATTAACATCGCACACTAGGTGAGGTGCTAGCTTGCGCAGGGCGTCGTTGTTGGTGGTGTGGTCTATCAGATTGACGGCGCGGGCACCTTTACTCGTGGCGTCTTCCAGGGTCTTATTCAGTCGCTGATAGGCCTTTTCGTCAATAATAGATGTGTAGTCGGCGCTGCTCAGGTTTGGGTAACGCTGCTTGACCACTGTTTTCGCGGCATCAATAAAGGCGCCAACCTTGTGGCGAGGAATAAACACATAGTCTGGCGCTACGCAGGTCTGCCCAGCGTTCAAAAACTTGCCGTACAAAAGGCGCTCGGCAGCCAGCTTAATATCAAAATCGTCGGCAACTATAGTGGGTGATTTACCGCCCAGTTCAAGGGTGACCGGCGTCAGGTATTTAGCGGCGGTTTCCATAACGGTTTTCGCAGTGGCTGCTGAGCCAGTGAAAACCAAGTGATCCCAGGGCAGGTGGGTAAACTCGTGGGCCGAAACTCCCGCCACAACCGCCAGCACGTTTTCGTCAAATTCGGCGCTAATTAATGTCTCCATTAGTCTCGCTAAGGTTTGCGAGTTCGACGCCATTTTAATAATGCAGCGATTTCCCGCGGCCAGCGCACTAATCGCAGGACTCAGCGCAAGGAACAGCGGGTAATTCCAAGGGGTAACAATACCGATAACGCCTTTAGGCTGCGGAATAACGGTATTTTTTGCGCCGAAGAACGCCAGTCCAACGTGACGCTTCTGGGGCTTCATCCATTTTTTTAGGCGCTTGCGCGTGTAATTACAGCCGCTGATCAGGCTAAAAATTTCTAGCACCTTAGACTCTTGACTGGGGCGGTTGCCAAAATCAATCGAAATCGCCTCGGCAATCGCGTCTTGATTTTTTTCCAGCAGTGCAGCGAGTCTATCGAGATGTTGAATTCGTTCCTGCACGCTTGGATAGGGGCTGCGCCGTGACGCCGCGCGCTGGGTATCGAAAACCTGTGCAATACGTGATTTTTGCTGGATAGGTTGAGCTTCCGCCAAGTTGTTCATTGTGCCCCCTATGCTGTAATTGTCTATATAGGTCAGCCGCTTTCGTAATGAGCGGCCTGCGTACTTTATTAGGTAACTTGCCATCCTATGCCGAATCGCTCAAATAATAAACGCATAGCGGGCATCCGGCGGCAGCGGTGGCGGGGCGGGCAAACGCGAGGCGGGAGTGGACCTTGGCTGAATGTGAGGCGTCTGCTTAGGGGAGCTTTAAAAATAGGCCCACTACATTTGGGCGCTTTTACTCCGGCCGCAAATGTCACGGGTTTTCACCAATAGCGGTGGGCGGTAAATGCATGCCTTCACTTTATTGATAATATATTGATGCTTAAGTAAAAAAGGCCGCTAATTAGCGGCCTTTTTTACTGTTTAGAATATTTTCTCTCTAGAGCGAACTGGCGATCGAGCGTTAAGTGACGAACTGTTTAGTCATGAACGGTGTAAGTTGACAGTTGACGTCTTGCTCCGTGCTAACAAAATCAATGAGTTAGCGGTTTATTGCCAAGCTAAAATCACTATTTATGACACTTGGAAAGCAATATATTTGCTAACATACTGTTAAATATAACTTTTTTCCAGTTCTAAAACTGGCTATGATCCGTCAGCTGCAAGCCCTATTGGCCCCCAGGGCATTAAACGAAAATGGGGAAACTGCTGAGCGGCGTCAAAGTAGTGGGTATATTTTATATCGAAAGTAGGCCTTTTATTGCAGAGTAATCTGAATCGCCGACTTTGCACTCTGCCGCGAAATTTTCCCACTGCTGAATGGCATCCATAATCTGTTCAGCTATGTTTTTTACCGTGGTTTTGTCTAAACCGAATACTTTTCCTTGCTTAATGATCTCGCTGGGTTTTGGCGGATAAGGCGAGAATTGATAACCAGCAATATGATATGCGCCGGTTGTTAGGCTGGGCACTAAGTCGTATGCGGGTGATAAGCGATAACCGCTGCCATCATTGATCATTGAAAAATTGCGCTCGTGATCGCCGGTATTATTGATCGCTCGATTAAACAGCATTTGTCGCAACAGCTGCTCGGCATCCTCGCGAAAATCGACACTGTGTGATTGCAGTAGCTTATGAACGTCGTCATAACGAAATACACCCGCGTCGTCCCGCTGGTAAGCGTCCTTACGTAAACCGTTTATAGAAATAAGATGGCGCCGATGTGATTCAGAAATATCAAAGCGTTGCAACAACAGCACATCACGGCCGGTTATATCCTCAACCAGTTCGCCGCCATGCACATTAATTCCCGCCGCTTTTGCCATCTTAAGACAGGCTAGCATATTGTCACGACTATTCTATAGTAGGAAAAGATCCAAATGTTTTGCTGCTGCCGTGCTGGGCGAAAGCGCTACCCGCTTATGTGTTGCTGTTGTGTCGAAAAGACTTAATGAACATAGCCAGCAAATCATTGGGTTTACTAAAGCCGTAGCCAGGCATTTGCTTTATGAGCTGCTTGAGTCGCTCTGGTCGGTCGAATAGCTCCTTGTATAAGTGAGCGCTCGATTTTTTAGTGGCTATCGCAGCCACGTCTCTACCAAGTTTTATAGCCGTTGCGAGTGATTCATCATGAGCCGCAGATTCCATGTCACCTTCTTCAAAAAGGGCGCTGTAAATTTCTGGGATTTTTCGATACGCGTCGAATATGTAATTTATATCGGCAGCATCCTTTTTCTGTTTTACGGGATCGCGCTCTAGCCACGCTATAAGTTTTAATAGCACAATCCCTGCGGGTGAGGCGACGGTAAGTATTATTTGGGGTTGCTCACTGATTTGTGCTCGTATTGCGTGCTGTTCGACCTGCTCAAATCCTAATACAGACATTACTATGTCGTTGTTTGGCGGCCAATGAATCTGGTTATTATTCGCGACCTCTCCGAAAGGAATAATATCGACTTCCCACGGCAGTCCGGTGTGGTCGTCGGAAACTAATCGGTGTGCTATTTGGCGGTCTTCTTTAAGTCCGGCCTGAATCAGCTCACCCTTTAAACGATGGAAATCGTCCCAGCTAGGTACGTTAATAGCGAAATCGACATCCCTAGTACCACGTTCAATTCTCGCGCCATAGCCGTGCACCAAAATCAAATCCCGCGCCATAGCGCCAACGACTAATAAAGGTATGCCGAGGCCGTCGGCAACACGGCAGATCGTCTGGTAAAGCTCTACCAAACCAGCCGGTAGCTTGCCGCTAATGTTAACGAATGTATTGATCACGTAGTTTCTGTGCCGTTTCTATATTTCGTGGCTCGTCGCTTGCGATGAGGTCCGCGTAAACCAGCACGGGGTGAGCCATATCACCGTGCGTCTTGTCTTCATAATTCCAGAACGGCTCGAAAAGGTCGATATTGATGTGTGGTGCTTCAAAAGCATGAATTCGGCGTAAACGAGCCTCTTTTAAAAAAGGATTCATCGCCCCCTTCGGGATATACAGGGTAGCGTCTTTCGGCGTCAGGTAGTGAGTATACTCAGCCGCCGCTATTTCGCCGCCCCACACTGCGCCATACTTTTGGGGATTTAGCGTCTGCCACCAATGATCATTGTCGGTCGTGAAGTTCCCTAAAAATTGCTTCGGCCGTAATTTCTGTGGGTAGGCTTCGGTCCACTCGTCTAAAAGTTGATTGTAATTTGGTAGCTGGCGTTGTTTGAGTTGCTTATTATCGTCTAGCAGACCTCGTTCCACCAAGTCGCGGATGACCATGCCGACGGCGCCAAGCGCCACGCCTGCCTGCTCTGCGATGTCGCGATAGGGCGCGTTAACTAACGCCTTATTGATGAGAAATGCATAGATGATTCTCATGCCGGTCGGCTGAAAAGCTTTTCCACTGGGCTTTTTATTTGTTGTTTGCGGTGCCGGCTTTTTGCCGTTAATAAAAACGTAAATAGGGGGCTGATTGAGATAGGCGTTGCCCGCAGTATCAAGAAACTGAACCTTCGCCTCTTTAAGCTTTTCGGCTTTACGGGGATCTATATAATCGGCAATGAGAACGCCGTTGCCAAGTTTAGCAATCTGCTGCATTTTTGCGACTAAATTGCCGGCGGCTGCGTTCGCAGCCCATTTTTTTACCTCAACCTTAAGCTTCTTACCTGTGTCCAGTAGGTGCAGTACGCCGTCGCCATCTTGATCTGTTACTGGTATTGGATCAAATGCTAGCCTAAGACCGGTTTCATTCTGAAACTGTTCAATGGCGATCTCGACTATGCGCTGTTCATCAAGTGCGTTATTCATTTCTGTTAACGTGGCTGAATACGATGTTCATTAATGTATCATGTTCACAATTTGTGAACAATAGCTCATATTGAACAAAGGGGGGTGCTGTTCATTTGCGGTGGCTGTTTGCGTGACGGGGCCCTAGATTCCTAGGGGCGTCGCGTTATTTTAAATCGCCTGTACGGCGACCGCTCACCGAGCTTTGCCATATCGCGGAGCATAATCACAGCGAGTGATTCTATCGGCTAATGGGGCAGGTGATGCCGAACTGGGAAAGTATAAAATATAGGTCGGATTGGATGGTGCATACTATTTTATTTTAGCAACCACGATAATCGGCCTTTTTAAAATAGGCCCCGCTCCGCGCAGTATCGAGCTGCGGGAAATGGTTTTCTAACTTGTAAGTTGCGACAAGTATTTCCGCGGTATCATTTTTTTTCAAGAAGTATAATGATTTAAGTACGTTGCGCGCGAAATTGGTCTTTTCTAACACATGGAAAAAATTGGCTCGAAATTCGTCTTGAGATCTCTTCAGGCATGCAATATTTTCCCGTAAATGCCCTTCGTAAATTCGAGAGTAATTTTCCGAAAAGTCGTATGTCGGGTCTAGGTAGAATAGAGCTTGGAGTCCAGCTAGAATATCCGGAGTTAGAATTGGTTCGATCTCTTGCCAAATAACTTTTTGATCTTCGGCATCTTTAATCCAAGCTGGAATCATGTCGTGGGCACTAATGTTTTTTTCAGCTATCTTTTTTGGCTTATCCTGGTGCGCTAATGGATGTATTTTTAGCCAATTTCGAAAGGTCTCCATTATATCCTGATCTTTGAGTCCAAGTAGTTGTGGTGATATTCCAATTAAGGGGGCAAATTCAAAGTGTAACTTAATTATATTGATGCTGGCTGAAAGCTCATTGCTTCCGATATTGAAGACCGATTTTATCTGCTCCCTTTGAGTGCTAAACAATGGGTCTTTCCATTGGTTGTGATGAGGTAGCATGCGGGCAATTAAGAATATTTTTTTTCTGGATAAGTTATTTGTAATCGTTTTTGTTCCATATTCTTCGCATAGATAGTCGTTTAGATGATGAAGTTCATCCAATATGGATTCCAGTGTGGAGAACCGTTGTTTTAAATTCACGAAATTAATAATCGCTACTTCAACTAGGTGTTTCTGGCTGGCAATGTCAGTCGGGTAGCGGAAGGTCTGGCCTGTGGGGTCGACTTGTGCAAAGTCATATATCATTGGTTGTAAACGGGCGTTGATGGCTACGTATCGATCGTCAATTGACTCCGATTTTGTCCGGAAAAAGTCCCATATATTTCCTATGTCATGTGACCCATTAGTGTCAAAGCTAAATTGAGTTCTCCTTAACTTTTCAATTAATGCTAGTTCTGATGTCGCTCCTTTTAAGCGAAGTTCAATTGAATGTCGCATGTTGAAGCAAACAGGATAGATGATTTCATCTACGGAATATTCTGAATTTTGATCGGTGAGTACAATGTCTATTAGGAGGTTGGCGGCTTGAGAGTACCCCTTTGCATACTCCCAGTAGCTGGGCTGGCCATTTTCTCCCACGCAAGCATTTGCCCATGTGGGGCTTCCGCCACAGAATGTCTTATTGTCTGTAGTCATTTCTGGACTGTGACGCCTCTTAATGTAATAAAAAAGCCGAAGCTAGATAGCTTCGGCTTAAGGTAGGTGTTCGTTGGGCTCAACTCTTTAGTGCCTCTGGTATTGCAATAAGCCACTTTGCTTCGCGCTATTTTTTCCTATCGGGTCTTTGGGTAAGCGCAGAGCCAGATGCGGATTTGGCCGCTTTACTTGCTCCCGGAGATCGTAGTGTTTTTGAGGCTGCTGTACTTGCTTTTGAGCTTGTAACTTTATTTGGGGCTTTTGTTTGGCTTAATGTAGACCCAGCCGCAGACTTTGCTGCTTTGGATGAGCTTGCGCTCCGCAGCACCGTGGAGGCTGCTGATGCAGCCTTTTTACTAGTGACTTCCTTTTTCGTCATTTTCTAATACTCCAATCAAGTGAAGAAAATGTATCTAGTCCGGTCTTAAAGTTTCGGCTTGTCCAGCCTCTAAATGTTTCTGATGTCGGTAATTGTCATTAGAGGCGATCCCGTATCCCCCGGTATACGGGCGTTTCAGTCGTCTGTGTCATTAGTGAAAATCTTGTTTTTTCGCTAGTGAAAATACTCATATAAAAATCAATAAGTTACGTGCGTGTCGTAAACGGCAAAAAAAGCCAATATCAGCCCAAAGCAATAACCAGAGTCTAATTGCGCGCTGGGTAATGTATGGTGCTTTCGATCTAGGGAGAACACTACCAATTCGGCAGTAACGTTGACTACAACTAATTATAGCCGCTAGACAAACTCAAAATCATTACATTTAAGGCCTGAATAGCTATACCCAACTGTGAATTCGGCTTCGTCTCCGCTTTCTAATAAAGAAAAATTATCTTCTCCAATATCGCTTTCGTGTAGCATTATTGGCAGTGAAAGTCGATTTATAGTAAAGAACCCGTAGGAAGCAGCGCGTTTGAGCATTCTGCCTCTTACGCGAACTGGTACCCCGTCTTTTGAGTAATGGTCTCTGATGGTGATTCTTGACGAATGTGAAACTCGCGCTCGTCGCAGTCCCGGAAATATTCCCTCAGCTTTTTGTATTAGTTTCTGATCGTTGGACTCTAATGCAAATCTTGCGAACCAGAATTGAGCTTCATGGTTTTGATCTCCTGGACTAAAAGATCTCTGAAAGAAATAGCACAGTTCTTCGTTGTCGGCATTTCCCGAATCCCTTAGGGTCTTAGCCAATGCGAAGTTTATTCGATGATCAGATCTGCGTTTTTCTTGAGCGCTTCTTAATATTTTCAGTGCAGAATCGTAATCGCCGCTGTCTTGGTAATGTTTTGCTAGCCGTATTGCAACGAATGGATCGCGATTGTCTTGCTCAAAAGCGCTTTTTAGGGCTCCGATCGCTCTTGGCTTATCTTTGAGGATTGAGGCGAAATGCGCCTCAAGTGTAAGTAGCCCGGCTTCAGAAGGAAACCTTCCCTTACTATCGCTTAATAATTTCTCGGCTTCCCTGATTGCATGATCAATTACTCTGTCAGGTATTTTGTCATCTGCTAGCAGATCTTCTAAATCATCTAGAGCTAGTTTTACTAAAACTGAATAGATTGCAGTAGTGTAACCATTTCTTTGGGCTAGGTTGGAGAGTATTGATCTGGCTTCCCTCCTGTATTTGGCTCGGAGAGCCAGGTCTGTGACGCTATCTGCCCACGAGCGCCACACGACGGCTGTGCTATGTAGAATAGAATTGTCATGCGGCGCTTTCGAACGGGCCTCTCCAAGGAGTTCTATTGCTTCGCGATGATTACCATTGTCTCTAATTCGCTCATAATTCGCCATCTGTTGAAGAATGTAGGGTTCCCTTCCAATCGTCTCTAAGGCCTGGTCGTAAATGCCTTTAATGTCACCGTAGTCACTGAATAGCTCGATAAGACTTTTTGCTCTTATCAGCAAACGCAGAGATTGCTTATCGGTTTCAAATGCTACATTTAAAGCGCCGATGAGTCTAATGTACTCATGATAACGGTCTAGTTGATTTTTAAATGCGGAGTTAAAGACGATTTCAGCGATTTCAGGATGGCGCGCAAAGTAGTGGACGTCGTGGTCTGTTTTTCCCGATGAGAGTACGACGTTCTGGAGGGGGAGGAAAAAGTCATTTTGGAATTTTTCAAAAGTTATGCCTGCGATTCTTGATATAAGTCCTGCACGTACGGGGACGCGAAGTCGATTTAATACACATATTGTGCGATAGAGCAGTTTTGCGTCGCTTGGTTCAAGTGACTCGTATTCGTCTTGAATTATGTCCTCAAAGCGTTTTCCTAGTGTAACTTCATGAAGAGCTACTAATAGCTGTCTACCAAACGCTTCCGAGAATTTTTGTTCTCTTTCGGCTTGCGAAAGAGGCTTTAGTGCTGGGCCGAGGCAATCGTATTTTTCGAGCAGTAAAACTAGGTCTCTTATTTCTCGTTTTCCTAGGTATGGAAGTGTGAATTCATCTGTTAAGAATGGTTCAAGAAGTTCTTCGCATTTAGTGTGCCACTCAGCATATCTTTCCGCAGATACAATTGTTACTGGGATCTCCGAAGAGCGTAATTTCCTAATTAAGTTTGATATCGCTATTGCATTGTCAGAGGCATTATCCCAAAAGATAAATATTCGTTCGCGAGTTCTTTTGTAAAGAATACTTAGGATTTCAAAATTTACGTTGCCGGAAGAGCTGATATATATGCAGAGGCGACCACTTGTTATTGCTGCGTCATAGCTCAAGCGTCGGAGGAGTATTGTTTTTCCTGAACCGGCTTCGCCTTTGATTAAGTAAAAGTTTACTAACCCGAGGCGATCTTCCTCTGTCGACTCAATAATTTCTGAAAGAAGCTTTTTCCCTAGAGTTCTTTTAACATCGAGTTCGTTGGCGATAGGAAACCAATCTAGGCCTGCACCACTATAAAAAGTTGAAGGTTCTCCGGCGCCTGTATCCATTGATGGATGAATATATTCAGCATCGTTTTCGAAAAACGTTAGGATTTCTGCGTCTGGTTCAGTGCGCTCGACAAATTTTGATTGAATCGCATGCTCTCGAGGAGGGATGATCATCGACAAGCTTCGTTCTGTTTTTGATACTCTGTTATCTAAAGCATTAATGAACTCGGCGAGACCACAGTTAATCACCGTCACTCTTTTGGATGCCCAAAAGTCAATCTCAGGTTGTTTTGATCCGGGTTTGACAAGATAGTATCGTGGTCTTCCATGAAGGCATTCTTTGTCCACCATTGTAATTATTTGACGGATGTTGGCGTCCTTTAAGCTATGCCCTACGAATACCATTGTATTCTCAAATGCCACTTGATATAGGTAGTTAAACAACCCTTTTCTTTTGTCCATATAGTCATTGTACTGTTCAACTGTAAGGATCAGCGGAAGGTCTTTGTCGCGATGCCTTGTTATACATCCGTGTAATTTTATTAGTGGAACATGTAGTTCGGTACGACTGCTTTCATCAATGCCGTCGTTTTGGGAGATTATGGGCCGGCACTCCTGTAGTCGAGCGGGCTGCGCCTTATAGCTATCCTCGATCAGAAGGTCATAATTTGTAGTGAATAAAGCTCTCCATTTAAATAATGGTATTTTTTTGTGAAAATCAGCCGGCTTAATTCCGATAAACTGATCGGCTACAAACTGTTGGAATTGGATTAATCCAGCTTGAGATATCGCCAGCTCAGAAACAAATTGAAGACTTTCCTCTTTGTATTCACCGCCTAAAAATTGAGCGCATATAATGCTCTTTAGGTCGTCTCCAAGTAGTAATTTTTTATCTGAGGGGAATTCGGCCCCGAATAATGCTCCAGACCCAAAAAGAAGTGCTACTCGTCCACGCTTTATCTCTTGAACTAAGTGATCATGTTGCACTAGCGGCATTCTTTGACCTCATCCTAAGGTTGATAATTTCGTATTACGATTAACTTGATTTTATTTGCGAAACGGGCCCTATTGTTGCGAAAGAGTTGTAGGGCGCTGTTCCGTGATTATGACTATTTTCTTTAATTTTTAGTTTAAAAGACTTCTATTCGAAAGTGGCTTTATTTTGTAACTACATGACTATTTATAAGTAAAAGACCACTTTAGGTGGCCTTTTTGACGATCTTGGAATATTCTCTCTATCGTGAACTGGGGCACCTTAACGCTATAGTATTTAGATTCTTGAAGATTGTCTCCGAGGAATAAGCATTCTCGCAAGAACTCGTTTCCCCACTTATCAGTTTTACTTCTTTGTGGACTTACTAGGTTTTAAGCTAGGAGTATTTCCTGGAGTGGTTTTGTTGTCGCGTCGACGTTGATCGGGTTTTCCAGTCGATTTGGCTGTTGGTTTCGGGCCGGGTTTAAGTGCCATAATGCTTTTCCTTTAACGTTTAATGGTAAGTCGAACATACATCATGTTGTTGACACTGGTTTGTCTGTTCATTAGATAGTAATAGGCTGGTATTCACATGCACCTATCTATTCGGTATATGTACTTTGTTCGGCTTATTACCAATCAGCCGACAACCATCATTTCTTTCATGTGATAGCTCTATATTTCTGGGTACTCAAGAAAAGCACTGCAATACTTTAAGTCTCTCATTGCAATGCTATATCCAGAGCTTAAAATCAATTCTCTCGCTTTTGTCTAACCCCTTGCGGGATCATCACTAGTGACAAAATGTCGTTCTCTAGTGAGAATTGCCGGATGTCACTTGTACCTACCAAGTCAACGCCCCACCAGTCTGATACTCAATAACCCGCGTCTCAAAGAAGTTTTTCTCTTTACGCAAGTCCATGATTTCGCTCATCCATGGGAATGGGTTTTGCGCGCCGGGGAATTGTTCTTTTAAGCCGAGCTGGCTTAGGCGGCGGTTGGCGATGAATTGGAGGTATTCTTCCATCATGCCGGAGTTCATGCCGAGTACGCCGCGGGGCATTGAGTCTTTGGCGTATTCGATTTCGAGCTGCATGCCTTCAACGATCATTTGGGTCACTTCGCCTTGGAATTTTTCGCTCCATAGGTGTGGGTTTTCCAGTTTGATTTGGTTGATCATGTCGATGCCGAAGTTCAGGTGCATAGACTCGTCGCGGAGTATGTACTGGAACTGTTCGGCGATGCCGGTCATTTTGTTGCGGCGGCCCATAGACAGAATTTGGGTGAAGCCGCAGTAGAAGAAGATGCCTTCGGTGACGGCGTAGAAGCCAATCAGGTTGCGGAGCAGTTCCTGGTCGGTTTCTGGGGTGCCGGTGTGGAAGGTGGGGTCGCCCAATGCGTGGGTGTGCTGCAGGCTCCACGCCGCTTTTTTGGCGATGGAGGGCAGTTCGCGATACATATTGAACACTTCGGCTTCGTCCATGCCCAGCGACTCTACGCAGTACTGGTAGGCGTGGGTGTGAATGGCTTCTTCAAAGGCTTGGCGCAGCAAGTATTGGCGGCACTCTGGGTTGGTGATGTGACGGTATACCGCCAGTACCAAGTTGTTGGCAACCAAGGAATCGGCCGTTGAGAAGTAACCCAGTGAGCGCATGATGATGCGGCGCTCGTCGTCGGTAAGGCCTTCTGGATTTTTCCACATGGCGATGTCGGCGGTCATGTTTACTTCTTGGGGCATCCAGTGGTTGGCGCAGCCGTCGAGGTATTTCTGCCATGCCCAGTCGTACTTAAAGGGTACGAGCTGGTTGAGGTCGAGATGGCAGTTGATGATGCGCTTGTCTTCTACCCGCAAACGGGCCGCGCCCATTTCCAGTTCTTCTAAACCGGCGGCTACGTCTAGGCTTTCGAGAGCAGCGTTGGCTTTGTCGAGAATAGCTTGGTCGACAGCAGCGGCGCTGTCTTCGCTATTCATGGTGTTCAGTGCAGCCGATACCACAGGCTCCGCTGTTTTAGGGGCTTGGGGTTTGGCAGCTGGCGCTTTGGCAGGTGCTTCTTCTTTATCGAACTCATCCCAACTTAACATTTTATAACCTCAATATTCTTTTATATGTGTTTTTCGTCAGACGCCTGACGTCGGACGTCAGACGAAGGGGCTCTTTCGAACCCCGCCGCTTTACTGGCAGGCTTCGCAGTCTGGATCGTCCAGTGAGCAGGCCAGTGGTACGGGCGCGGCCTGCGGCGCTGCTGCAGACGCGGTGGCGGCAGGTTTGGGTGCAGCCGATTGTGACGAGACCTTGTTCATTGAGCCTTGAGAAACGGTGGATTTCTCGGTGGAGCTCGCAGCCAATGCGCGGAGGTAGTAAGTGGTTTTAAGGCCACGGTACCACGCCATGCGGTAGGTGATGTCGAGCTTTTTGCCGTTGGCGCCAGCGATGTACAGGTTCAGTGACTGCGCCTGATCTAACCACTTTTGACGGCGGCTCGCGGCGTCTACCAACCAGCGCGGCTCTACTTCAAACGCGGTGGCGTACAGGGCTTTTAGGTCGTCTGGGATACGGTCAATTTTGCTTACTGAACCTTCGTAGTACTTAAGGTCGTTAACCATGACCGCGTCCCACAAACCGCGCGCTTTCAGGTCTTTAACCAGGTAGGGGTTCACTACGGTGAACTCGCCAGACAGGTTCGATTTAACGTACAGGTTTTGGTAAGTCGGTTCGATCGACTGCGACACGCCAGTGATGTTAGCAATGGTGGCGGTTGGTGCAATCGCCATTACGTTTGAGTTACGCATGCCTTGGGTTTTAACAACTTCGCGCAGGCTGGCCCAGTCTAGTGTTTGGCTGCGGTCGACTTCGATGTAGTCGGCGCCGCGCTCTTGCACGAGAATTTCTACTGAGTCGATGGGTAGAATGCCACGGCTCCACAGCGAGCCTTCGTAGCTCTGGTAGCTGCCACGCTCGGCGGCCAAATCGCTAGACGCTTTAATCGCGTAGTAGCTGATGGCTTCCATAGAGCGGTCGGCAAATTCCACTGCCTCGTCAGAGGAGTAGGGAATGTGCTGCTTGTACAGCGCGTCTTGGAAACCCATCAAACCCAGACCAACAGGGCGGTGTTTGAAGTTGGAGTTTTTAGCCTGTGGCACGCTGTAGTAGTTGATGTCGATCACGTTGTCGAGCATGCGTACTGCCGTCTTAACGGTTTTTTCAACTTTGGCTAGGTCTAGGCCGTTGTCGCCAATGTGCTGGGCAAGGTTAACCGAGCCAAGGTTGCATACCGCGATCTCATCTTTACTGGTGTTCAGGGTGATTTCTGTACACAGGTTGGACGAGTGCACCACGCCAACGTGCTGCTGTGGGCTGCGCAGATTGCATGGGTCTTTAAAGGTGATCCATGGGTGGCCAGTTTCAAACAGCATAGACAGAATTTTGCGCCACAAGTCAGCAGCTTTAACGCGCTTGTAGAGTTTGATCTCGCCTTTGCGGGTCAGTTCTTCGTAGTGCTCAAAGCGTTCTTCGAAGGCCTTGCCGTAGAGGTCGTGCAGATCCGGTACATTGTTGGGCGAGAACAAGGTCCAGTCGCCGTCTTGGAAAACCCGCTTCATGAACAAGTCAGGAATCCAGTTGGCGGTGTTCATGTCGTGGGTGCGGCGGCGGTCATCACCGGTGTTTTTACGCAGCTCGAGGAATTCCTCAATGTCGATGTGCCAGCTTTCTAAATAAGCACAGACCGCGCCCTTGCGCTTGCCGCCTTGGTTTACAGCAACAGCGGTGTCGTTAACCACTTTTAGGAAGGGTACAACGCCTTGTGATTTGCCGTTGGTGCCTTTGATGTAAGCGCCGAGGCCGCGAACTGGGGTCCAGTCGTTGCCCAAGCCGCCAGCAAATTTAGACAGCATCGCGTTGTCTTGAATCGCGCCGTAAATGCCGTGCAGATCGTCGGGCACAGTGGTCAAGTAGCAAGATGACAGCTGTGGGCGCAGGGTGCCGGCATTGAATAAGGTTGGCGTAGAGCTCATGTAGTCGAATGAGCTGAGCAGGTCGTAGAACTCAATGGCGCGGGCATTGCGGTCTTCTTCATTCATAGCGAGGCCCATGGCAACACGCATAAAGAAGATCTGTGGCAATTCAATACGCACTTCGTTGCTGTGAATAAAGTAGCGGTCGTACAGGGTCTGCAAGCCAAGATAATGGAACTGCATGTCGCGCTCGGGCTTGATCGCCTCGCCCAGTGCCGCTACGTCGTATTCGGTTTGCAGGCGTGGGTCGAGCAGTTCCAGCTCGGCGCCTTTGGCTAAATACACCGGCAGGGCCTGCGGATAGTAAATAGTCATGTCGTGCTGGGTCGCGCTCTGGGCAACGCCTAAAAAGGTCAGGGCCTCGGCGCGCAGTTTGTCGAGCAGCAGGCGGGCGGTAACCAAGCTGTAATTGTGTTCTTTCTCAACCATGGCGCGAGCGGTAATGACCAGTGAGGTGTTGACCTCTTCCTGGGGTACGCCGTTGTACAAACTCTTAAGGGCTTCGTCTTGTACTTCTTGGGCAGAGACATCGCTCAGGCCTTCGCAGGCTTCCTGTACGATAAATTCTAAGCGGCCTACATCCAGTGGCGACTCGGTGCCATCTGGGTGCTTAACGCGAATGCTGGGGTGTACTTTTTCGCCAAGCGGTGCCAATTGGCTGCGCTCTTCGGCGCGGGCGGCGCGATACAGCACGTAGCCACGAGCAATTTTGTGCTCGCCGCTGCGCATTAGGGCCAGTTCAACTTGGTCTTGAATTTCTTCAATATGAATAGTGCCGCCAGATGGCATGCGGCGCTTAAACGTAGCGCTGACTTGTTCGGTCAGTTTGGCAACGGTCTCATGAATGCGGGTAGACGCAGCAGCGTTGCCACCCTCTACCGCTAAAAAGGCCTTGGTAATGGCAACGCTGATTTTGTCGTCGGTATAGCTAACCACTGAGCCATTGCGTTTAATTACGCGCAATTGGCCTGGTGCGGTGGCTTTGAGTTCGGCGTCGCTGGCGTGTTGCAGTGGGGCGCCCGTGGCGCTGCTGCTGGTGTCTTGTTGGGTTTGCATGATATCTCCGGCCCTTGCTTAAATGTCGTAAAACCGCTCTGAGTCAGTCTTATTTTGCCTCGTGAATTCCCAGTGCGGGAAGCGAGGGCTTGATGTGATACCCAAATAACACGACCTCAGAAATGTATTCCGAAAGTGTGAATAATTGTTATAAGGCTTGGGTGAAAAACGCTATATATAGGGTTCGCTAAAAGCTGGGATACAAGATAATGCGGTTTGCATGTTTTCGCAAGTGCAAGATACTGTGTGCCTTCTGTGGATAAAGTGTGGGTAAGTGGTGGGTAAAAAATGTCAATTAAGCGAGTGCCCGCGTTGTGGGCTTTTCAGCGCGATGTTGCGGGAGTGAATACATTTTTAAGCTTGGTAGACGGATTTCGCATAAAAGAAAATATTTTAGCTACTTCTGGGTTTATGCTCGCCACTGTGAAGTGCTTCACGGCCAAAGGCAATGAGGTGATCGGCCTCAATATTGATTTTTACAACTTCATTAAGGGCAAAATCGCGGTGGCTGGGCAAGAGCGCTTCTACGTGGCTGCCAGTAGGCAGGCGTAGGGTGTAAAGGGTTGCACTGCCAGAAAATACTTTCTTTTTGATGGTGGCGCTAATGCCGCCAAAATCGCTGAGCACAACGTCGTCGGGGCGCAGTAATACTTCGACGGGGGTGCCTTGTGGCCACGCGTAGGCGCGGTTACCCATTAGGGTGCCAAGCTCCGTGGTAACGGTATTCAGTTCGGCGCCGATCACCCCTGGCAAGAAGCTGCCTTCGCCGATAAAGTCGGCCACCAAGCGATTGCTGGGCTCGTGGTAGAGATTAAAGGGCGTGTCCCACTGTTGTAGCTTGCCGTTGTAGAGCAGGCCAATATTGTCGCTGAAGGCAAAAGCCTCGAGCTGGTCGTGGGTGACGAGTATGGCGCTGATGCCCAGCTCTTTAAGGATGTCGCGCACCTCTAAACTCAGGCGCTTGCGCAGTTCGGCGTCGAGATTGGAAAAGGGCTCGTCCATTAGCAGCAGGTCTGGGCTGGGAGCAAGGGCGCGAGCAAGTGCCACTCGCTGCTGTTGGCCGCCGGAGAGTTCGTGAGGGTAGCGGTTTTCTACCCCTTCTAAGCGCACCAACTCTAGCAACTGTTTTACCTTGTGCTGCTGGGCTTGATTACTCTGTTTGCTAAGGCCAAAGCGAATATTGTCAAACACGTTTAAATGGGGAAACAGCGCGTAATCTTGAAACACCATGCCGATGCTGCGCTGCTCGGGAGTAATTATCTTACCCGGTTCGCTCAGGCAATTGCCGCGCAAATTTACCGTGCCCATAGTGAGTGGCTGAAAACCGGCAATGGCGCGCAAAATAGTGGTTTTGCCGCAGCCGCTGGGGCCGAGCAGGCTGCAAATATCGCCGTCGTTAACGTGAAAGCTAACATTGTCGACCACGGAGATGCCTTCGTATTGGCATTGGATGTTTTTTACCTGCAACACGGCTTAGAGGCCGCTGTATGCTAGACGGGAGACGGAAGACGCAAAAGCGGGCGCGGCTTTGCCGCGCAATGCTGAGTCTACGGCGTAGCCGTCAGGCCTTAGCGTCTCCCGTCTCCCGTCCAGCGTTAAGCTAAGCATTAGGCCCGCGCCTTAAGCAGCAAAAACTCCATCAAGGCCTTTTGCGCGTGTAGGCGATTCTCCGCCTCGTCCCAAATTACGGTAGTGGGATCGTCCATTAGCTCGGCGCTAATTTCTTCGCCGCGTTTGGCGGGCAGGCAGTGCATATACAGGGCGTCGGGGTTGGCCAAATCCATCAGGGTGCGATTGATCTGGTAGCCCGAGAGTTTGCGGCGGCGCTCGGCTTTTTCTTCTTCCTGGCCCATGGATGCCCAGACGTCGGTAACGAGTAGGTCGGAGCCGCGAGCGGCGTCTACTGGGTCGCGGAATATTTCCACGCGGCCACCTGCTTTGGCAACGATGTCGGCGCGGGGCTCAAAGCCCTCTGGGCAGGCAACTTTCAGCTTGAAGTCAAACTGCATGGCGGCGTGAATATAGGACTGGCACATATTGTTGCCATCACCTATCCATGCAACTTGTTTGCCCTTGATGCTACCGCGGTGTTCGATAAAGGTTTGGATGTCGGCTAGCAGCTGGCAGGGGTGGTGGTCGTCGGTTAAGGCATTGATGACCGGCACGCTGGAGTGGGCGGCAAAGCGCTCAATAATGCTGTGTTCAAAGGTGCGCACCATAATAATGTCGCACATTGATGAGATCACGCGGCCGCTGTCTTCAACCGGTTCGCCTCGGCCCAATTGGGTATCGCGGGGCGACAGGAATATAGCGTGGCCACCCAAGTGCGCCATGCCCGCTTCAAAAGAAATGCGGGTGCGAGTTGAGGCTTTCTCAAAAACCATACCCAACACGTGGTTAGGGAATTGCACGCTGGTTTTGCGGGCTTTGTGCTCAGCTTTGAGTTGAATGGCGCGCTGCATTAGGGTTTCTAATTCAGCAGGGCTCAAATCCATGAGGGTTAAAAAATGTCTTAATGCCATGCGGCTACCTTTGTTGCTGAACTGGCTTTACGCCGCGCTAGAAGCTGGCCACTGACTAATCAGCGGGCAGAGAATGGCGAGCAACTCGTCTATTTCTTGCTGGTTAATAATTAGCGGTGGCAGTAAACGCACCACCCGCTCCGAAGTCACGTTGATGAGCAAACCTTTTTCTAGCGCTTGGGCAACGAGGCCCGCGCAGGGCGTGCTTAGCTCAATACCGATCATCAAACCTTCGCCGCGAACTTGCTTAACGTGGGCTTGATCGGCCAATTGGGTTTTTAAAGCGGCGAGCATGTAGCGGCCATTCACGGCGACGGTGTTTAGCATATTGTTGGCGCGCAGGGTGTTTACCACCGCGAGGCCAGCCGCGCAGACCAGCGGATTGCCGCCAAAGGTGGAACCGTGATTGCCGGGCTGAAATAGGCTGGCGGCTTTGCCGTGGGCCAAACAGGCGCCAATCGGTACGCCATTGCCTAAGCCTTTGGCTGTTACCACAACGTCGGGCATGATGTTGCTGTGCTGATAGGCAAAGTATTTGCCGGTCCGGCCATTGCCGGTTTGCACTTCATCTAGCATCAGCAGCCAGTTGTGTTTGTCGCAGAGCGCGCGCAATTGCGAGAGAAAACCAGCAGGCAACATGTTAATGCCACCTTCGCCTTGAATGGGTTCAATTAGCACTGCGGCTATGCTGTCATTGTGTTCAGCAATGTTTTCTAGCGCGGCCAAGTCGCCAAAGGGCGCGCGAATAAAGCCTTGCACCAGTGGTTCAAAGCCCGCCTGAATTTTGCGGTTGCCCGAAGCGGTAAGGGTGGCCAAGGTCCGGCCGTGAAAGGCCTGTTCCATAACAATAATATGCGGCACTTCAATATTGCGTTTGTGGCCGTGCATCCGCGCAAGCTTGATGGCGGCTTCATTGCCTTCGGCGCCAGAGTTGCTAAAAAACACATTGTCCATGCCGCTCACTGCGCACAGCGCTTCGGCGAGTTCTTGCTGCTTTTGCACAGAGTATAAGTTTGAGGTGTGCAGCAACTGGCCAGCCTGCGATTGGATGGCTTCGGTCACGGCGGGGTGGGCGTGGCCCAAAGCGTTTACGCCAATACCGCTAATGCCGTCTATATAGCTTTTGCCCTGTGTGTCGAACAGTCGCACACCGGCGCCCCGGGTAAAACTTACCGGTAGGCGTCCATAGGTGTTCATTAGTGCCGGCTGTGTCATCAACAGATCTCCATGCGCCGAATATGCAATAAAATTGCAAGTGAGGCGCAAATAAAACAGTACAAAGGGTTTAAAACGCAAAAAGGCAGCCAGCGCTGCCCAGTCAGACCCTCAATAGTATAAGGAACGCAGCTGGATTTCTAGGCCTGTGAGTGTAAATCCGTGGATCTATGCGCAGGCTTAAGTCAGTGTTGGCATACCGCTGAGGCCGCCGCGAGTAGTGGCTGCGGGCACTGGGTGGCGTCAGTGGCTAAGGTCATTAGTCGCCCCACACTTTTTGGTAGAGTGCGATAATTTCATCGGTGCTAGGCACGAGAGGATTGTTCGCCGGCGAGCCCGAGTCTAGCGCTTGCTGCGCCATGGTCGGCAGCGACTGCTGCCATTGCTGCGCATTAATACCGAACTGCGCGGGGCTGGGCACGTCGAGATCGCGGCACAGCTGGCGCAGACCACTAACGAGTTGTTGATTGGCGAGGTCATCGCTGTCGTCGGGGCTGGCCAGTGCCATGGCGCGTGCGCAGTCGGCGTAGCGGGCGGGCGCGCCGGCAATAGACCACGCGGTAATCTCGGGCAGCAGCATGGCATTGCTGAGGCCGTGGGGAACATGAAACAAGGCGCCAATCGGCCGGCTCATGCCGTGAATAAGGGTGACCGACGAGTTGGAAAACACAATGCCGCCCTGGGTCGCGGCCAACATCATTGCCTCTCGCGCTTGGCGATTATCGGGTTGCTGGCAGGCCGTGCGAATGTGGCGGTTGATCGAACTCACCGCGGCAAGGGCCATGGTGTCGGTGAAGGGCGAGGCCTTTTTGCTAACGTAGGCTTCTAGGGCATGACAAAGACTGTCGAGGCCGGTGTCGGCGGTTAAGCGCCAGGGCATATTCATGGTCAATTCAAAATCGACTAGGGCCGCAATAGGCATTAGGCCAAGGCCCATACACAGCATTTTTTCTTGGCTTTGGGTGTCGGTAATCACCGCGACGCGGGTGGCTTCTGAGCCTGTGCCGGCGGTGGTGGGAATAGCAATGATTGGCAGGCCGTCGTCAATGGTTTGCGGCACTTTGTAATGGCGCATGGGGTGTTCGCGATGTGCCATGCAGGCAATGGCTTTGGCGGTGTCGATAGTGCTGCCGCCGCCAAGCGCGACCACACAGTCGTGTGCGTTTGGCCCTTGTTTTTGTTTGAGCACCGCCAGCCCAGCGGCAACGGCGTCGGTGGTGGGGTCGGGCACTACGCCGGTAAAGCTACTGTGTTGAATACCGCAGTCATCAAGCTGGCTTTGCAGCGTGTTCAGCCAGCCGAGGCTAACAATAAAGGCATCGCTCACCAGTAGGGGGTGCTTGAGGTTTAGCTCCTTTAATACCTCGGGGAGCTGGCGGCTGCAGCCTGCGCCAATGCGTAAAATTCTGGGTAAATTGATATTGGCTGTCATACAGGGCGCTCTTTTTATGTTGCGGACTATTTAATCCTGAGTGGCTTTGAAACACAAATGCAGTGTAGTCAGTGAAAACTTTTTTGACCCATTTGGGTGCGTTTTCAAATTGCTCTGCTATACAAAGAGGGGTGAGCTTTGGCTATTTAATAAGAAATACCTTCAGTACGGGGAGTGCATAATGAAAAATAAACGATCTTCTGGGCATGCCATTCTCGGCGCCTCAGTAGCGCTGGGCTTTGCTGCTGGCGCGCCGCTGAGCCATGCGGAGTCGACGCGGGTAATCGAGGAGGTACTGGTTACCGCCCGTAAGCAATCCGAGACATTGCAAGATGTGCCGTTTTCAATTGCGGCGATGACCGAGGGCAAATTACGGCAGAGCGGCGCAACTGATCTGGAGTCGATGGCAAACAATGTTGCGGGTATCTCTATTCAAAACCTCGGCCCCGGCCAAAGTCAGGTGGCGATTCGGGGGATCTCGGCGGGGCAGATTGTGCGCGACCAACCCGGTGTGAAGGAACAGGTTGGGGTGTATATGGATGAATCAGTGATCTCCATGTCGCTGTTTACGCCAGATTTAGATTTTTACGACATCAATCGTGTGGAAGTGTTGCGCGGTCCGCAGGGTACCTTGTTTGGCTCTGGGTCTTTGTCGGGCACCATTCGCTATATTACCAATCAGCCAGATTTTGAAGCGCAGAGTGGCTCGCTGCAACTGGGCGGCGAAACAGTAAAAGACGGCAGCGAAGGCGGCAATATCAAGGGCCATTGGAATGTGCCCTTGAGCGATACCGTGGCATTGCGGGCGGTGGGCTATTACCAGCAATACGCTGGTTATATTGATGCCCGTCAGCCTGATGGCAGTGTTAAGCAAGATGTAAATGAGGGGAACCGCGAGGGCCTGCGCTTAGCAATGACCTTTAAGCCTAGCGAGGCCTTAACAATCACACCTAAATTTGTTTACCAGTCTATTGAAATGGACGGCTTTAACCGCGAAGACCAATACAATATTCTCGCTAATCCCTATACCGACCCAGGCAGTCGTGCGCCGGTTACGCTTGGCGAATACGAGCAGTTCACCCAACTTCAAGAGAAGTTCGAAGACGACTTTACCCTGTTTGATTTAACGGTAAATTACGACTTGTCAGACAGCCTAACGCTAACGTCGGTGACCTCTTATACCGATCGCGATGTGCTGGTCTTACGTGATGCCACTACTTTGAACGCCAGTATTGTTGGCGGTTCCTACGGCGAAGCAGAGCCGATATATACTTTGGATGCGCCGCTATACGACACCACCACTGCCGAGGTCACTACCCAAGAGCTGCGCCTGAGTTCAGCGGGTGACTCTGCGCTGCAGTGGGTTGGCGGGGTGTTCTATAGCGATGTGCGGCGCGACTACGCGCAGTCCTTGCTGGTCACTGGTTTTGAAGCTTCTGGGCCAGTACATGCCGATTTGTCAGGTACCACCGCAGGGGCAAGGGCGAAAACCGACGAGCTGTATTTCTCTGAGGTTCCCTACAAGCTTGAGCAGTTTGCAGTGTTTGGTGAATTGTCTTATGACTTTAGTGATAAGACCACCGTCATTGTTGGTGCGCGTTGGTTTGACTACGAAGAGACGCGGGAGCTGACCTTTGACGGTATTTACACCGCATCGGTTATCGACAAAAAAGGCAAGGTCTCGTCCGATGGTGTGTCGCCGCGAGTAATGGTGCGCCACGACCTGAACGACGATGTGATGATTAACGCGCAGGTGTCGCAGGGCTTCCGCCTTGGCGGTATTAATGACCCACTGAATGCTCCGCTGTGCAGCCCCACTGATTTAACGACCTTTGGTGGCAACGATACTTGGGATGATGAAAAGCTAACGAACTATGAAGTGGGGGCCAAATCGACGCTCTTTGGTGGCGCGGCAACCTTGAACGTGTCGGCGTTCTACAGCGACATCAAGGATCTGCAGGCCACCGTTGTTGCGGGCTCATGCTCGTCGCGACTGGTCTACAACGTTCCCAAGGCGCACAGCCAAGGCTTTGAAATGGAGCTGTTTAGCCGTCCCCTTGATAATCTGGAATTTGGTTTGTCGGGTAGTTATGTGCAGGCCGAGTTGGACTCTGAAGTGACCTCCACCACGGGTGGCGTGACCAGCGTTGTGGGTGGTATTCGCGATGGTAACGAACTGCCGACCGCGCCAGGTTTTCAGCTAGCGGCAACCGCGACCTACTATTTTCCGATTGTTGACGCGTGGGAGGGTTATTTTACTGCCACCTATCAAAATATCGGCGCTCGCTACACCCAAATAGCCGATCAGGAAAATGGCGGTCAAGGCAGCGCAACACTGTTCTCTGGTGTTGGCGGCCCCTTGTCGCAATCGACCTATGAATACGATCGCGAACTGCCCGCTTACCAAATCGTCAATCTGCGTTTGGGCGCAAAAACGGATCAGTGGAATACCGCACTGTTCATTAATAATGCAGCCGATGAGAAAGCGATACTATCGCTAGACACCGAGCGCGATGGTCGCGGCAGAGTTGCCTACCACGTTAATCAGCCGCGCACGATTGGCCTTAGTGCGCGGTATGACTTTTAAACTCGCTTTTTTATAGCGTCACTTGCGGCCCTTCGGGGCCGTTTTTATTTCTGCCTCATTGGTATGCCCGCTGATATTCGCGATAATGCTGTTTTCTCAATCTATGGAAATTTGCCATGGCCGCGCCATCTGCCAAGCTCGACCCCGTTAAGCTCGGCTTGTTTGTTAGTCGCATGGAGTCGGTGTGCGAGGAAATGGGGGCGGTACTGCAGCGCGCCGCATTCTCGCCGAATATAAAAGACCGTCTCGATTTTTCTTGCGCTATTTTTGATGCCGCTGGCCACTTGTGCGCCCAAGCCGCTCATATCCCCGTTCACCTAGGCAGCATGGCCTATGCCATGGCCGATATTGTTGGCACCTGCGAGTGGCGACTCGGTGATATGGTAGTGGTAAATGATCCTTTTTTAGGTGGCACTCACTTACCTGATGTGACGGTAATTGCGCCGTGTTTTGACTCTGCTGGTGTGTTGCAGGCTTTTATTGCCAACCGTGCCCACCATGCCGACATTGGCGCGTCTGCGCCGGGTTCCATGCCCTTGTCTAAAACCTTGGACGAGGAGGGCGTGGTGATTCCGCCCACCGTATTGGTGCGTGATGGGGTCTTGGATAAGGGGCTGCTAGATACTTGGTTTGGCGATGGTCAACACGGTGATTTTATTGCGCAAGTCAGTGCCAACCGCACTGGCTTGTTGCGCTTAAATGAAGTGATGAGTACCTTGCCGGTTGATTTTGCCGTGGCGGTCGATCAGCTTCAGGACTATGCCGACGGCATTGCGCGGCGGCGCTTGGCCGAGTTGCCCAGCGGCAGCTTCGCGTTTACGGACTATATGGATGACGATGGCTTTGGCCACCAACAACTGCCAATCGCGGTAAACATTAAATTAAGCCCCGAGGGGGTTCATGTCGACTTCAGCGGCACTGCGTTGCAGGTTGAAGGCAATATCAATTGCCCGCTGTCGGTGGCTGCCGCCGCGGTGTATTACGTGTTTCGCTGTTTAATGCCAAATGAGGTGCCAGTGTGCGCCGGACTCTTTCGGGCTATTTCCTTAAGTGCGCCCGAGGGCTGTTTGCTCAATGCTCAGCGGCCGGCGGCGGTGGCGGCGGGCAATGTGGAAACCTCAATGCGCATCACCGATGCGGTATTGGGCGCGCTTGCGCAAGCGGCGCCGGAGCTGATTCCTGCCGCCAGTCAGGGCACCATGAATAATGTTGCTATGGGTGGTCGCGGCGTGGGAGCCAATTGGGACTATTACGAAACCATCGCCGGTGGCATGGGCGCTCACGCGAGTGGTGCAGGGCTGAGCGCGGTGCAAAGCCATATGACCAACACCCTGAATACCCCAGTAGAGAGTTTGGAAATGCACTACCCTCTGCGAGTGCGCCGCTATGAAATACGCAAAGACTCTGGTGGCGCGGGTCACCATCGCGGCGGCGAAGGTCTAATTCGCGAGTTTGAGTTTTTAGCGCCAACTCAGTTTACCTTGCTCACCGAGCGCCGCCGACTCGCACCCTGGGGCTTGGCCGGCGGCAGCAACGGCGCGGTTGGTCACAATAGTTTTAATAGCCAAAGCTTGCCAGCCAAGGTCAGCATGAGTGCTGCAGCAGGTGATGTACTGAGAATAGAGACCCCTGGCGGGGGTGGTTGGGGTGGGTTGGGGCGTCTGACGTCGGAAGTCTGATGTCTGACGAAGCATCGCGAAATGCTAGACAGGAGATGGAAGACGCTAAGATTACAGACAGTGCATAAATTAACGCCGGACAGCGTGCTTAGGTTTCTTCATGCTGAACTTGATCCAACATCTACAATTCATGCTTTCAGCCGCTTTTTCGTTCGACGCCCGACGTCAATCGCCCGACTTTTTTAGCGTCTCCCATCTCCCGTCTAGCGTCTAGCGCGGCGAGAGCCATTACTTTTGCCCGCGATATTGCTAGAATAGTGCGAACTCTCCCCGATAAGCGCCGCAGGTGAATCAGGTCTTATCACTGTTATTCAACAAGTAGGTGGTCCATGGACACAATTGAAGCAATCAAACAGCAGATTACAGCCAATCCTATTATCCTTTATATGAAGGGTTCGCCAAACCAGCCTCAGTGTGGTTTCTCGGCACGGGCGTCACAGGCGCTAATGGAATGTGGCGAGCGTTTTGCGTTTGTGGATATTCTGTCTAACCCTGATATCCGCGCCAAAATGCCAGAGTTTGCTAACTGGCCAACTTTCCCACAGTTGTGGGTTGCTGGTGAGTTAGTCGGTGGTTGTGACATTATTTGCGAAATGCACGAAAGTGGCGAGCTGAAAACCTTGGTTCAAGAAACTGCCGCGACTAGTACACCTGCTGAATAAGCATCGTTTGTAAGTCGTTTCGAGAAACCCGGTGATTTAGTCATCGGGTTTTTTTATGCGCTCAATATAAATAGTAATGGGAATGCTTTGCATTTAGATTGCGACTTGCTATGCTTTGCCGCGTTTTGTAATGACACGCTGATGTCCTTGAGTGAAATTTAACAAAAAGCGGGCCGCAAGATTCCGCGCTACTAGACTGGAGAGTTTTCAATGAAAAAGACCGTATTAGCTGCGGCCATTGCGGCGTTGCCCTTTGCCGTGTACGCGGAAACTGCACCGACCAATGCCGAAATGTGGCAGATTATTCAACAGCAGCAGCGTGAAATTGAGCGTTTGACTGCTGAGCAAAAGCAAACCGACAGCAAAATTAATGCAACGGCAGATGCGGTAGAAAAATCAGCAACCGTTGCTGATTGGGCAAGTCGCACCACGATTGGTGGCTATGGCGAACACCACTTTAATCATTTTAAAGACAAAGACGACAAGGTAGATGCTCACCGATTTGTTATTTATGTTGGTCACCAGTTTAGCGATACCGTGCGTTTCTTCTCGGAAGTCGAAATTGAACACGGTTTCGTAGAAGACACCGATGACGGTAGCGGCCCTGGCGAGTTGGAGCTAGAGCAGGCTTACATCGCTTGGGACTTTACTCAAGGCCATACTTTGACCATGGGGCAATTCCTTGTGCCAGTGGGCATCCTAAACGAAACCCACGAGCCGGATACCTTCTACGGAGTTGAGCGCAACAACGTCGAAAAAGAAATTCTGCCCGCAACGTGGTGGGAAACTGGCGTGATGGCCAGTGGCGAAATCATGCCAGGCCTACGCTATAACGCAGCGCTACACAGTGGCTTAAAAATTGACCCTACCGGCAATGGCGCTATCCGTGGCGGCCGTCAAAAATCAGCTAATGCGACCGCAGAAGATCTGGCTTACACCGGTCGTTTGGTATTCAACGGTATTAGTGGTTTGGAATTGGCTGCGACCTATCAGCATCAGCAAGATGTGACCCAGGGCGCAGGCGATGACGGCGAAGCCGATTTGATCGAGCTGCAAGTTCGCTACCAGTGGCAGGCTCTGACTCTGACCGCCCTGGCCGCCGAGTGGGACATCAACGGCAATGATTTTGTTGCCAACGGCAGCGACAAACAGGAAGGTCAGTACGTTGAGGCTTCTTATATGCTCACGCCATCGGTAGGCGTGTTTGTGCGTCAAGGTGAATGGGATAACCGCGCCAACAGCGGCACTGACACCGAGGTTGAGCAGGTCGATGTCGGTGTTAATTACTGGCTGACTAAGAGCGTGGTTCTTAAAGCCGATATTACTGAGCAAGACGGCGCCAAAGATGATGACGCAATCAATCTTGGCTTAGGCTGGAGTTTCTGATTGGCCACCTGCTTATTTAGAGCACCAAAAAACCGCAGCGGGCTTATGCCCGCTGTTGTTTTTGGTGTGCTTCTAATTTTGCAGTTGATGGCAATGCCACCGGTACAAGCCGCTAGTGTGGGGCAGTACTTAACGGTGGACGAATTTTTGGGCTTGGGTTTTAGCGACAACGCCAAGCCAGAGCCAAAAGTGCTCTGGTTAACGCCGGAGTTAAAAGCGCAAATAAAATCGATTCGCGGAAAGGACTTCCCGCTGCTGCGGGTTCGGTATTGGCGGCAAGGTCAAAAAACCGCGTGGATACTGGAAGAGATCGGCAAGGAAATGCCGATTACGATTGGCGTGGTTGTTGATGCTGGCGGCGCAAGTCCAACGGTGGCGCGGGTCGAGATTCTGGCGTTTCGCGAAAGCCGCGGCTGGGAAGTGCGTCACGATTTTTTCACCGAGCAGTTTCGCGGCGCAGCGCTGACCGATAGCCATTTACTTAGTCAACATATCGACGGTATTACCGGCGCGACTTTATCGGTTAGGGCGGTAAAACAGGTCGCGCTTATTGCATTACTCCTTGCGGATGCGGTAAAACCCATGGCTGACCCTAACGCCGCGGAATAAGCAGTGAGCCCCTCTCGTATTTTTAGAATGTTGTTATTGCGTTGGCATCGCCGTATTGGCGTCGTCGTCGCGGTTTTTGTGGTGATGTTGGTGGTGACCGGTATCGCCATTAATCACAGCGCAGATTGGGGTTTGGATAAAAAGCCCCTTAAGCAAACCTGGCTACTAAAGCATTACGGCATTCCCTCGCCGGTTTTGCGCAGCTTTCCTTTAAATGAATCGCTTCCCAGTGGTGCTTGGATAAGCCAGCTTGGCGATGGTCTCTATCTCTCAGAAACCCAAATAGGCAGTTGTGATAGCCCGCTGATAGGGGCGGTGGTGTTGTCAGAAACGATCGCGATTTTATGCGCTGGGCGCCTGCAGCTATTTACCGGCGCGGGGGAGCAGCTCGACGATATTAGCGAGTCGCTGGGCTTACCGCGTGGCGCAGAGGCCTTGGCGCTTTATGGTGAGGCGGTATTGCTGCGCACTCCCAGCGGCGTGATTGCTTTTGACCCCCGCAGTTTTATGTTCTCGGCTGTGAATGTTGAGGGCGCGGTGTGGGTTGCCCCTGCGCTGGCGCCGCCCACTGTGCAGCGCAGTCTTTTAGATCAGTATCGTGGCAGCGGTTTAAGCTGGGAGCGTCTGCTGCTGGATTTACACAGTGGCCGCCTGTTTGGCTCTGTTGGGGTATTTATTATTGATCTTGCTGGCATTGCACTATTGCTTATCGCGCTGAGTGGGGTGTGGGTGTGGGTGACTAAGCCAGGCCGCTGGCGGCATTCCTGAGTTAAGGCTGTAGCGAGATGTTGACCGGCACTACGCGCTCGTTGCGGTGGGCGGTCAATGGCGCACTGCCCACTTCGTGCTACGGTCTAGCTTGTGATCCTTGGAGCGACCGAAATGAACTCAACCCTAAAAATGTGGCGCAAGCTGTCGCCGTATCCCGCTGGTAAATGGACGTTTTCTAAAGCGGTTTGCATGAAAGCGCCGTATTTTTCGACGATCAACCCCTGTTTTGAAGAGCTGGATGTTGGCCATGCCGTGGTCCGTATTAAGGAACACCGCGCGATTCACAACCATATTGGCAGCGTGCATGCGATCGCCATGTGTAATTTGGCAGAGGTCTGTGCTGGCGTGGTGAGCATGGTGTCGCTGCCGGAGGGTATGCGCTGGATACCGGCCGGTATGACCGTGCGCTACCTAGGGCGCGCCAAAGGTGTGTTGCGGGGCTACGCCACCATGCGGGAAATTGTCCCCGGCGAAAAAGGCTCAGTGCCGGTGATTGTTGAAGTAAAGAACGAAGCGGGCGAAGTGGTGTTTGATGCTGAGATTGCGATTCACGTGTCGCCAATGAAAAAGGCTTGATGCTTGATGGGAGACGCTTTGGATCGCCGGACGTCGGACGTCGGACGTCAGGCGTCTGACGTCCGACGGTGAGCGCTTTTAGCTCAGACTGCCCATCATCGATTGCTGGTAGTTCTGGATACCGACCTTCTCAATTAGGCCTAGCTGGGTTTCCAGCCAGTCTACGTGCTCTTCTTCTGACTCTAAAATTTCTTCAAACAAGTCACGGCTTACGTAGTCGTTAACGGTCTCGCAGTATTTAATGCCGTCTTTTAAGTCGGGAATCGCTTTTAGTTCTAGGGCTAAATCGCATTCCAGCATTTCTTTGGTATTTTCGCCAATCATCAGTTTGCCGAGGTCTTGCAGGTTGGGGAGGCCTTCCAGAAACAAAATCCGCTCAATGAGTTTGTCGGCGTGTTTCATTTCGTCGATGGATTCATGGTACTCGTGGTCGGCTAGCTGCTTTAGGCCCCAGTCTTTGTACATGCGTGAGTGCAGAAAATACTGGTTTATTGCGACGAGTTCGTTGCCGAGGGCTTTATTAAGATAGGCAATAACTTTGCTGTCACCTTTCATGGGGCAGATCCTTTATATGGTTGGCAGATTTTCTAAGTGTGGACTGGGCGTGGTGAGTATTCAAGTCTGAGCGCTTCGCGGGAGATGGGAGATGCAAAAGCGCTAGCTTCAGGTCAGGTGCTGTGGGGGGTGACGGAAGTTAGAATAAGTCTTAGGAAAAGAAGCCTAGGCTGCGGCGTAACAGAGGCTTTCGTCGTAGCTATTCAAATAGCTATCGTAAATCTCTCTGGCAACAACGCCGCATTTACCGCATTGGCTGGCTAAATCGAGCGCACGACGCACTTCGCGAAAGCTGCCAGCACCGGCGTCAACGCTGTCGCGAATATGCTTATCTGTAATTCCTTTGCAAAGACAAACGTACATACTGGTCTCGATCTCGGTCAGCACTTTATTGAATGGCAACGATAATGCAAATGAGAATGCTTGTCAATTGTATGTGGGCTTATGGTAATAATAGCTAGAGCCTATGGTCACGATTAGAAAATTCAATGGGATAGATCGGGGGTGGGGTGTATGATTGCCGGTCTGAATAAAGCTTTTATATCTGTATTTTTCAGGTGTAAAAATCAAATCGAACATAAAACCGGAGGTTTATAAACATGGGTGTTTTAGTAGGTAAGCCAGCTCCAGATTTTACTTGCGCAGCTGTATTGGGTACTGGCGAAATCGTTGACAGTTTCACGCTGAGCGAAGCCGCAAAAGGCAAATACGCTTTATTGTTCTTCTACCCACTGGATTTCACGTTTGTATGTCCTTCTGAGCTGATCGCATTGGATCACCGCATGGACAAATTCCGCGAGCTGGGTGTAGAAGTCATCAGTGTTTCTATCGATTCACAGTTCACTCACAACGCATGGCGCAACACCGCTATTAAAGACGGCGGCATTGGTCCTGTTACTTACACCATGGCTGCTGACGTACGTCACGACATTTGCCGTGCCTACGACGTTGAAGCTGAAGGCGGCGTTGCTTTCCGCGGTGCTTTCTTGATCGACAAAGAAGGTCAGGTACGTTCACAGCTAGTTAACGACCTGCCACTGGGTCGTAACATCGACGAGCTAGTGCGTTTGGTTGAAGCCCTGCAGTTCCACGAAGAGCACGGCGAAGTTTGCCCAGCTGGCTGGAACAAAGGCGACAAAGGTATGAATGCCTCGCCAGACGGCGTTGCTGCTTACTTGGCAGAGAACTCAGGCAAGCTGTAAGTTGGTCTGAAGTTCTTTAAAAGCCCGCTACACCGGAAGGTGTAGCGGGCTTTTTTATGCCTTGCCGGCGGGAGATGCTGGATGGGAGACGGGAGACGCAAAGGCAGGATGGCACGAGCTTGAATTTATTGTGTTCTAGCGCTGCTCTGGCAATACTTCATACATAGGGCTGCCACTATGCCATCTACCTCGATCAGCCAATCTTAGCGTACCGTCTCCCGTCTAGCGTTACCCCGCTAGCAAGGCATAAAAAAACCCCGCCGAAGCGAGGTTCTCGAGTCGGGGGACTTTGCGTCTCCCATCTCCCGTTCAGCGTTACGCGAAATTCGCCGCTGCAAATTCCCAGTTCACCAAGTTCCAGAAACCTTCTTCCAAATACTTAGGGCGGGCATTGCGGTAGTCGATGTAGTAAGCGTGTTCCCATACATCGGCAGTGATCAGCGGAGTTTGACCTTCGCGGGCGATCGGGGTGTCGGCGTCGTCGGTGTTAACGATTTCGAGGCTGCCGTCGCTGTTTTTAACCAGCCAAGTCCAGCCTGAGCCGAAGTTGCCCATCGCTTTGGCGTTGAATGCAGTTTTGAAGGCATCCAGTGAACCGAAAGCTTTGTCGATGGCTGCTGCTAGGTCGCCAGTCGGTGCGCCGCCGCCGTTGGGGCTTAGGCTGTTCCAGTAAAAAGTGTGGTTCCAAACCTGAGCGGCTTGGTTAAACATCACACCGCTAGAAGTTTTGATGATTTCTTCTAGGGTTTTGCCTTCAAACTCGCTGCCGGGCAGCAATTCATTGAGTTTGGTCACGTAGGCGTTGTGGTGTTTGCCGTGGTGAAAGTCGAGGGTTTCTGCAGAGATGTGCGGCTGCAGTGCATCTTTGGCATAGGGCAGTGCGGGTAGTTCAAAAGCCATTGGATTCTCTCCTGAGAGTTGTGGGTTGCGCTTGGTAACTTCGGTGTTTAATTTAATACAATTTCTGCAAAATTAGGACCAACGCCAGCCGCCGAGCTGCTGCCAGCGATTGACGATCTGGCAAAATAATTCAGCGGTCTTCAGCGCATCGTAAGCAGCGCTGTGGGCTTCGTTGTTATCGAAGTCGATGTCTGCTAGCTGACAGGCTCTCGCCAGCACGGTGTGGCCATAGGCCAGCCCAGAAAGACTGGCGGTATCCATCACCGAAAAAGGGTGGAAGGGGTTGCGTTTAATGCTGCTGCGTTCGATAGCGGCTAATACAAAGCCAAGATCAAAGTGCGCATTGTGCCCAACTAGCACCGCTCGGGTGCACCCACTCGCTTTTACCTGTTGGCGAATTCGCTTCATCAGTTCGCCCATAACAGTCACTTCTTTCTGTGCCTGTCGCAGTGGGTTATGGGGATCGATACCGGTGAATTCAAGGGCGGCGGGTTCAAGATTTGCCCCCTCAAAGGGTTCGACGTTGTAGCTTACGGTTTCATCTGGCTCGAGTTGACCGGAGTCGTCCATGCGCAGAAACGTCGCAGCAATTTCCAGTACGGCGTCGGTTTGGCTATTAAAGCCGCCAGTTTCAACATCGATAACGACGGGTAAGAAACCGCGAAACCGTTGCGAGATCATTGATTTTTCATCACAAAAGTCCATATGGGTCTCAACCAAGCTGCCAGTGGAGTTGTTCACCACCGCGCAGCGGATAAATAGTATCACTACCCAAGGGCAGTTGTTCAGGCGCTGTCCAAGATTGCTTTAGCAAAACAATGCTGTCGCTATTGCGCTCTAGGCCGTAAAAGTCGGGGCCATAAAAACTGGCAAAGCCTTCGAGCTTGTCAAGGGCATTAGCAGCCTCAAAGGCTTCGGCGTACATTTCAATCGCGGCGTAGGCAGTATAACAGCCTGCGCAGCCACAGCTGGTTTCTTTGCGGTGCTGGGCGTGGGGCGCAGAGTCGGTGCCGAGGAAAAACTTGGGGCTGCCCGAGGTCGCGGCGCTAATTAATGCTTGCTGATGAGTATTGCGCTTGAGAATTGGCAGGCAGTAATAGTGCGGGCGAATACCGCCGGCCAGCATGTGATTGCGGTTGTACAGCAAATGGTGCGCGGTGATGGTGGCGGCAATATTGCTGCTGGCCGCGCTGACAAACTCGGCGGCATCGGCGGTGGTAATGTGTTCGAGCACCATTTTTAGGGCTGGAAATTTCTGGGCGATAGGTGCCAAATGGCGCTCGATAAAGCGAGCTTCGCGGTCGAATATATCAATGTCGGCGTCGGTGACTTCGCCGTGAACTAAAAGCGGCAGGCCATGCTTTTCCATGGCGGCCAAAACCGGATAGAGATTTTCGATGCTGGTAACGCCAGAATCAGAATTGGTGGTGGCGCCAGCGGGATAGAGTTTGGCGGCAAAAACCGTGTCGGATGCGGCTGCCTCGCTAATGTCGGCGGCGGTGGTTTTATCGGTGAGGTATAAGACCATTAGCGGTGTTAATTGGTGGCCCGTCGCTGGTAGGGCCTGCACAATGCGCTGGCGATAGGCATTGGCCTCAGCCAAATTGCGCACTGGTGGGGTTAAATTGGGCATCACAATAACGCGGCCGAAGTAGCGGCTGGCGTCGGCAACGGTGTGGCTTAATACCTCGCCATCGCGCAGGTGAATGTGCCAGTCGTCGGGGCGGGTAATCTTTAGGGTTTGCATGGAAGGCCTTAATCAGTGTCGGCGGGCGCGATGCTGTTTGGCATCGGACCGGAGGGCAATGGCTCTGGCGCAGAATGCTACAGGAATTCGCGGAGCGTATAAACACCCACCGCACAGGCGGTGGGTGTTTGGTGCTTGAAGACCAATTAAAACGCAGTGTCTAGCTAATTCAAAACACTGAAATATCAGGTTTAATTAGTCGCTTGGTTGGCAAACTCGAGCTCCGCGCTATTGGCGGTAATAATGCTATTGCCAATGCCGGGCACCTTGAGTAGATCCTCGGTGCTCTTGAAGGGGCCGTGTTCGCTGCGATATTGAATAATCGCAGCGGCGCGTTTTTCGCCAATACCTTTGAGGGCCTGCAATTCTTCAGCACTGGCGGTATTTACATCCAGCGCGTGGGCAGAGAGCATGGTTAATAATAGGCTGCAAAATAAGATAAGACTCGCCGACCAGCGGCGTAGGAAGGTTTTCATCAGCAAATTCCCTTTTTTGGTAGATGAATGATGTGTACTTATTTCAACCGGCGCAGCTAGGCGCCGGTTGAAATAGTAGGACAGTAGAGCAGTTTTGCAAAGCCTTAAAGAGGCTTAGCGCACCTTAATCTCTGTCCAGAGCTTGTTGGCGAGGCGGCGTTCTTTGGCGTTGCGAGCGCTGACAGTTTCCAGCTTTGCTTGCAGCTCCGGGGTTGGGAAGATTGCGGTAATTTTAAGAATGTCTTCATCAATAAAGGGCGTCGCTGCGGCATTGGGGTTGCCCGTGCCAACGATGGTGGTCAATTCGGCGGCGTTTTGGGGGTCCATCATAAAGTTGATGAACATATGGGCTAGCTCGGGATCGCGGGCTTTCTTGGGAATAACCATATTGTCTAGTGCTAGCACTGCACCCTGCTTAGGCAGTACAAAATTAATGCTGAAATCGCGCCCAGCCTCTGCGGCATCGGCCCGTGCTTGGAACATATCGCTGGAATAGCCGTGCGCTACCCAGATATTGCCAACGGTAAGTTCCTTGATATAGCTCGAGGAGTTAAAGGCCGCCCAATAGGGTTTGGCTTTGAGGATGACCGCCTGCGCTTCTTTAAGGTGCTTCTCGTTGTTGTCGTTAATGGAGTAGCCAAGGTATTTTAGGGCCGCGCCGAACAGTTCTTCGGCATCGTCCATTACGGTGACCTTGCCTTTGATTTTAGCTAACACGGCGGGATCAAAAATAATCGACCAGTCGGCGGGGTCAATACCCAGCTCGGCAATTTTGTTCTCGTTATAACCTACCAAGGTGGTGGTAAAGGCGTAGGGCAGCGAGTAGACATTGCCTGGATCGTAAGCCTTGTTCATGTAACCGGCTGCGGTATTGCCGATATTGCTGAGCTTGGTTTTGTCTAAGGGCAGCAAAAAGCCCTGCTTAATAAGCGCTTCTACCGCATTTTGGGTGGGAATAACCACGTCGTAGTCACCGCCACCGGCCAGCAGTTTGGCCATCATTTCCTCGGTGGCAGAAAAATAATCCTGCACCACTTTACAGCCGCACTGGGCCTCAAAGCGGGCGACGGTTTCCTCGGCTATATAGTCGTTCCAGTTGAATAGGTTTAAGGTTTTATCAGCCAAAGCAAATTGCGAAAGGCACAGCACAAAACAGCACAGTAACTTTTTCACGGTAGCGTCCTTTTTAAAGGGGTAGGGTTGCGGGAGTGCAGGGTTTATTGCCGCAATACAGTCGGCGATATTTTAGATAGCGCGGTAATCAAGGTCAGAGTGACCAACATCAACAGGGTTGATACGGCGTTTACTTCAGGAGTCACTGCAATTTTAACCATTGAATAGATCTCCAGTGGCAAGGTTGAGCTGCCTACTCCGGCAGTAAAGAAGGTTATGACAAAATCGTCAATAGATAATGTGAAGGCCATCATCGCACCGGCGATAATACCGGGCATCAGCAGTGGCAGGCTGATGAGTCGAAAACTCTGCCAAGGGCTGGCGCCAAGGTCGCGGGCCGCTTCAATTAAACTTTGATCCATACCCGCCAGCCGCGATTGCACCGCCAGCGCCACAAAGCCAATACAAAAGCTGACATGGGCGAGGATAATCGACACCATGCCCAAGCTCACATTGAGCAATATAAACATCAGCAGCAGGCTCACGCCAATTAAAATATCGGGCATGGCAATGGGGCCGAGCACTAAGGCTGGCAGCCATTTTTGGCGGCCGCGATGAATGGCCAGTCCCGCCAAGGTGCCAAGCACCGTGGCCATTGCTGCGCTGATGATGGCTATGATCAGTGAGTTACCCGCCGCCCGCAAAATACTGTCGTTGTGAATGAGCTTTTCATACCACTTCCAAGTAAAACCCACCCACTCGGCATTGAGTTTGGAATCGTTAAAGGAAAAGATCACCACCACAGCCAATGGGATATAGAGGAATAGGTACACCAATATTCCGGCGCTGAGCAGGGCTTTGCTAGGCCGCTTATTTGCCATTGTCGGTGCCCGCAGTTCTGCCCAGTTTTGCGGCAAGTAATACCAAAAGTAGGGTGATGCCGGTGAGTACCAGTGACAGCACGCTGCCGAAGGGCCAGTCCCGCGACTCAACAAACTGCTGTTTAATAACATTGCCAATCATAATGCCATTAGTGCCGCCGAGTAGGTCGGGTATTGCGAAAATGCCCAACGACGGAATAAAGACCAGAATCGCACCCGCGTAAATGCCGGGCAGCGACTGCGGCCAAGTGATTAGCCAGAAACACTGAAAGCGATTGGCGCCAAGGTCTTGGGCAGCGTCGAGCAGGCGGCTGTCGTGCTTCTCTAAATTGGCGTACAACGGCAAAATCATAAACGGTAGATGCACATAAACTAGGCAAGTGATTACCGCGGTGCTGCTGAACATCAAACTGATTGGTTCAATGCCGAGGGCGGCAGTGACATGATTTAGGCCAATGGTCAGCGCGCCCTGGGGGCTGAAAATAATCATCCACGCATAAATGCGCACCAAAAAATTGCTCCAAAACGGCAAAATCACCAAGAGCAACAGTAAGTCTCGAAAACGCTTATTGCTGCGCGCAATCATCAGCGCTAAGGGGTAGGCCATGAGGGTGCAAATAAGGGTGGTGAGCAGCGCATAGCCCAAGGATTTAAAGAGGAGGCCGAGGTAGATACTCGACTCAAACAGGCGCAGCCAGTTCTCTAGGGTGAAGTCGAGGCTGAATTGCTCATCTTCCACGTAATACCAAGGTGCCAAGCCCCCGTATTCGCCGGGATAGCGAAACGAGGCAAACAGCATCATTAGGCTGGGCGCGGCAAAAAACAGCAGTAAATAGAGACCTGGTGGCAGGGCCATCAGATTATTGCGAAGGCGTTCGGCGCGGTTTATTAAGGTCTGCACGGGCTTATGGAACCAAGTGGCCGGCGTCGATGCGCCAGGCAATCTGTACCGCATCGCCGGTATCGAAGAGTCGAGTGCGCCCAGGCGCGTCGTTGGCGAGCATGGCCTCAATGAGCACGCCGTTGGCGAGTTCAATAATATAGACGGTGACATCGCCCAAATAGAGCATGTCGTGAACCTTGCCGCTGAACAGGGCTTCATCAGGCTCGGCTTCAAGACTGGCGGCGAGGCGAATTTTTTCGGGGCGCAAAGTTAAGGCGCAGTTGTCTCCACTTTTAAACGTGATTTCAGGGTTGGCGGTGGCAGCGATCTCGCCAAGCCCCGCGATGGCAATATTCACTTTTTGCTCATTGCCGCTAAGTACTTTGGCGTCGAGAATATTGCACTGGCCAATAAAATCCGCCACAAAGCGATTGTCGGGGTAGCTGTAGAGCACCGAGGGTTCGTCGATCTGGCTGATCTCGCCCTTGTTCATTACCGCAATGCGGTGCGACAAAGCCAGCGCCTCACCCTGGTCGTGGGTAACATACACAAAGGTGATACCCACCTCCTTTTGCAGGTTAATCAGCTCGATCTGCATTTGCTCGCGCAATTTGGCGTCTAGTGCCGACAGCGGTTCATCTAACAGCAACAGGCGCGGTCGGTTCACTAGTGCGCGGGCAATGGCAATGCGCTGCTTTTGGCCGCCAGACAGCGCATCTGGGTAGTGCTTGGCTTTGTCGGGTAGGCGCACATCGTTGAGCACTTCCGTTACGCGGTGGGCAATTTCGGCCTTGCTCATTTTGGCCATGCGCAGCGGAAAGGCGATGTTCTCGGCCACGGTCATATGTGGAAAGAGCGCATAGCTTTGAAATACAGTGTGTACCGGCCGTTTTTCGGGTGGCAGGGCGCACAGGGGTTTGCCGTCGAGCAGAATTTGACCGCTGTCGGCTTGGTCAAAGCCGGCAATCAAGCGCAATAAAGTGGTTTTGCCGCAGCCAGAGGGGCCCAATAGGGTGAAAAACTCCCCCGCTTGGATGTGCAAGCTGACATTATTAAGCGCCACAAAATCGCCGAAGCTACGTGAAACTGCATTAATCTCTAGCACGGCGTGGGGGGCTTCCCTTGCAATGTGGAATTTGCGCTATTTTTTTCCGGCAATAGCCCCGCCGTCAATAGCTCAGAGGCCACTCATTTCAATAGTTTTACCGCTTTTGGGTAGATATGGCAGCCAAAGGCAAGCTGGCATGGCGCAGCGGGGCAAAGACCGCTAAAATGGCGGTCTTTTTTTAATCCCGCAGGCACAGCGTTTTGCGGGGGCTTCAGCGGAGTGTTAAATGTCGGATATCAATAAAGTAGTGTTGGCTTATTCAGGTGGCCTAGACACCTCAGTGATTGTCAGATGGCTGCAAGATACCTACAAATGTGAAGTGGTCACCTTTACCGCCGATATCGGTCAGGGCGAAGAAGTAGAACCGGCACGCGCTAAAGCCAAAGCGCTGGGCGTGCAAGAGATTTACATTGACGATCTGCGCGAAGAATACGTGCGCGATTTCGTTTATCCCATGTTCCGCGCCAATGCGATTTACGAAGGCGAGTATTTGCTGGGCACCTCTATTGCCCGCCCGCTGATCGCCAAGCGCTTAATTGAAATTGCCAATGAAACCGGCGCTGACGCTATCTCTCACGGCGCCACTGGCAAGGGCAACGACCAAGTGCGCTTTGAACTGGGCGCTTATTCTCTGAAGCCCGGCATTAAAGTGATTGCGCCATGGCGCGAGTGGGACTTGACCTCCCGCGAAACCTTGATGGCTTATTGCGCCGAGCGCAATATTCCCGTCGATTTTGCCGGCAAGAAGAAAAAGTCCCCTTACTCCATGGATGCCAACCTGCTGCATATCTCCTACGAGGGCGGCAATCTGGAAGACCCATTCTGGGAGCCAGAAGAAGACATGTGGCGCTGGTCAGTTAGCCCCGAAGCGGCACCAGACACCCCAACCTATATCGAAATTGGCTACGAAAACGGCGACCCAGTCACCTTGAACGGCGAGGCACTCAGCCCAGCTACCATGCTGGCAGCGCTGAATAAAGTTGGTGGCGACAATGGCATTGGCCGTTTGGATTTGGTCGAAAACCGCTATGTGGGCATGAAGTCGCGGGGCTGCTACGAAACCCCAGGCGGCACCATCATGTTGCGCGCCCACCGCGCCATTGAGTCGATCACCTTAGACCGCGAAGCGGCTCACCTAAAAGATGAATTAATGCCTCGCTACGCAAAACTCATCTATAACGGCTATTGGTTCAGCCCAGAACGCCGTATGCTACAGGCGGCCATAGATGAGTCACAGGGTTTTGTTAACGGCGTGGTACGCTTGAAACTCTATAAAGGAAATGTGGTCGTAGTGGGTCGCAAGTCTGACAATTCACTCTTTGATGAGAAAATTGCCACCTTTGAAGACGACGCCGGCGCGTATAACCAAAAAGATGCAGAAGGCTTTATTAAGCTAAATGCCCTGCGCTTGCGTATTGCCGCGAATAAAGGCCGCTCTCAGCTGTAATTTATTCGTTGTAAAAAGGGGCCGTTGCAGCCCCTTTTTTGATTTAAGTGACTTTTGAAGTTAAATGATTTTCGTGATGGTGCCTGGTGTAGAAACTCAGTCGCACTGTCAAAACGCCGGATGCGTGTTGGCGCTGGCCTGAATTTGTAAATTGGGATGCTATTGATGATTTTTGAACCGCAGATGTACGGACGTAAATTCTGGGCGCTGTCGCTCGCCATCGGCATCATTGCCACTACTGCCTGCAGTGGCAGCAGCAATAGCAGCGGATTCAGGGGCACCGAACCCAATTCACGGCAGTTTAATGTTGATGAATCGTTGGCCAACGTAACCTTCACTAAAAGCAATGCAGTTGGCAATAGCGTGGCGCTCAAGCTTGCAGTTGGCAGCGGTGCATTTCGGCCGCTGAACGGATCGAATGATGTGTTTTACACCATTACTGATCGCGGCCCCACCATTCCCTGCGCTAATAGTGTGAGCGTAACGGGCCTTGCCAATTTTTGCGATGGTAATGACGGTTCTATATTTGCGTTAAAACAGTATTCCCCACAAATTATTAAATGGCAGCTTAGTGGCATTGGCGCCAAATTGAAGCTTGAGCAGACAGAGGTGATTACCCTCACCGGCAGCAATGGCAGCGCCCTAAATGGTCTGCCAAATAATTTCAGCTCGGCGCGCATTGAAAAAGCCTACGATAACGACGGTGTGGAATTGCTGCCCAATGGCAATGGCATAGACCCAGAGGCCTTGGTTCAGCTTGGCAATGGCAATTTTTGGGTGGCAGAAGAGAACGGCCCAAGTCTGCTGCTGGTTAGCAGCACCGGTGAAGTATTAGATCGTCAGCTACCGGCAGGGATGGGTAGTGACTTAGTAAACGACCCCAATGGCGCGGCTACCTACCCAGTAAGCGACAATATTATTCCCGCTATTTTTGGCAAGCGTAAAGTCGATCGCGGTATTGAGGCATTGGCCCTAAGCCCAGACAGTAAATATTTGTACTTCTTTATGCAAAGCCCTCTGGATAACCCAGACGGCGCTGCCGCCGACTCGCGCATAGTGCGTGTGGGCAAGCTTGAGTTGAACGACGATGGCAGCGCAAAAGCGATGGCTGGCGAGTATTTGTACCAGTTAGATTCACCTTCGCGCTTTGGTATTAAATCGACGGGCGCCGGTGATTTGGCCGCCAATGGCGACTTTGTGGCGCAGAGCGAAGTTACTATCAATGAAGCTATCGCTATTGCTGACGACTACTTAATTGTGGTTGAACAAGCTAAAAAAGTGAGTAAGTTTTATCGTTTGAACTTGGCTAATGCCACCAATATTTTAGGTGAAGTTTGGGATTTTGCGGGGACCACGCCGAGTTTAGAGCAGCAAACTACACTGGCAAATACCAAGTTTATTACCAAGCAGTTAGGCTTTGATTCGCTAACCATGCCGCTGCCCGCTGGTATTGATCCACTGGCTGAAAACATTGAAGGCTTTGCACTGCTCGATGCTAATTTTGGCGTGGTATTGAACGACAATAACTACGGTATTGGCGGTGTAAGCAGCGTTGTTAAAGTGCTGCCAGTTGGCGCCTTTGTTGTTACCGCCAGCGCGCCGGTAGAACCTAATTTAGATTACACAAAGTCAGCGTCTTTTACGGTTAGTGGCGCTACTTACAATATGGGCGCAGCCAAGGTTGTCGCGGCTGATTCCACCAATAAGCGTTTATTTGTAGTGAATGGCCAGAATAAGGCCGTTGATATATTGGATATCACTACCCCGCTTAGTCCGGTACTGGCCAGCCCCGCGAGCCTCGATCTGAATGCAGCGGCAACAGCGGCGGGCGTCAGTATTGGTGAGCCGACTTGGGTCACGATTGGCGGTGCTTACGTTGCCGTAACACTCAATAATATTAACCCCCAAAGCAAGGGTATTGTTGCAGTTTACCTGCTGTCTGATTTGAGCTTAGTGACCACCTTTGAGGTTGGCGCAGCGCCCAAAATGGCTATTTTCGACTTAGTCCTCAATCGCATCGTGGTTGCTAATGAAGGCGTGCCTAGCGATGACTACAGTGTTGATCCCGAAGGCAGTGTTTCTATTATTGATATCAGCAGCGGTGTTGAGTCTGGCGTTGTAAACAATATTGGTTTTAGCGATTTTAATCTTGGTGGTAGCCGCTCTGCAGAATTGCCAGCGGCGGTGCGCATACGCGGCCCCAATGCCAGTGTTGCCCAAGACCTTGAGCCAGAACATATCGCCGTGGGTTTGAGCAATAACAAGTTGTTTGTGAGCCTCCAAGAAAACAATGCGGTGGCGGTTATCAATCTTGCCGACAATACCATCGACCGTATTATTGCCTTGGGTCGCAAAGACTTTGGTGTTGCCGGCAATGAGTTGGATGTGAAAAATGACGGCGTTGCCGACCTTCGCAATTGGTCTGGCGTCTATGGTTTGTATCAGCCAGATGGCATCGCCGCCTATCAATTTGGCAACAAAAACTATTTTGTTACCGCCAACGAAGGTCGTCCGCGCAGCTACTCGGCGTACAGCGAACAGGTTAATGCAAGTAACTTACCGGTTGCTAATAGCAACCCAAGTGCAATCGCTGCTTCAGACACCAGTGCACTGGGCAACCTACAAGTGAGTAGCGAAGACGGCGATACCGACAATGACGGTGAAATCGAAGAAATTACTGCCTTTGGTGCACGCTCGTTCTCGATTTGGAATGAGCAAGGCCAGCTGATGTTTGATTCTGGCGCCGAGCTGGCGCAAATCACCAAAACCGCCCTAGGCGCTAATTTTAACGACGTCGATACCGCCAGCATCAGCAACGGTTCAGGACCAAAAAGTCTTGTATTGGTGTCTAGCCTCAGCCGTATTTATGCCTTTGTAAGTTTGCAGCGCGCTGGTGGTATTGCAATTTACGACATAACCTCACCCTTGGGCGCACAGTTTGTTCAGTACGTGAACAACCGCAACTTTGGTGCAGGAAGCGGCGATGAGGGTGCCGACGGCATCACCACCTTCTTTATTGATAGTACTGCTTATCTCGGTGTGGCAAATGCCAAGAGTGGTAACGTGCGTATACTGGAGCTGAACTCCGGTGTAAGCACCGACTAAATCTTGGCTAACAAGTGTCTTGATGAGGCCATCACCCGCTGCGGGTGATGGCCTTATTTTTTGGCGGGTCGTTTTTGTAGTTTGCGTTGCAAGGTGCGGCGGTGCATACCGAGTTGCCGCGCCGTTTCCGAAATATTTCCCTCGTTCTCGGTTAGCACGCGCTGAATGTGCTCCCACTCTATACGGTCTAAAGAGGGTGGGCTGAGTTCAGGGGTGCTGGTATTGGTCGAGCTCGTTTGATCTTCTAAGGCGGCTAGAATCTCGGTGGTGCTTGCCGGCTTTTGTAAATAATTATCCGCCCCCAGTTTGATTGCCTCAACGGTGGTCGCGATGCTGGAATAGCCGGTGAGCATTAGTATTTTTATCGTGGGGAAGCGCTGGCGCAACACAGGAATCAAATTCAAGCCCGAGCGAGTCTCAAGCTTTAAATCAAGCACTGCTTTGTTGGGCGTAAATTGTTCGCATAGCGCAATGGCGTCGTCGACGCTGTGGGCTACGCCAACCACATAGCCACGGCGCTCTAAGGAGCGACACAGCGAGGCGCAGAAGCTGAGGTCATCATCGACCAGTAATATTTTTTCTACACTGCTCACAGGCGTACCTTGCTGGCGGGTAAACACAATTCCACACGGCTGCCGCCACCGTCGCGACGGCGCCAGCGCAGCTCGCCACCGTAGCGAATAGCCGTGGCGTTACTCAGAAAAAGCCCTAGGCCACGGCCCTTACCCTTGCTGCTAACAAAGGCTTTGCTCATCATCGCCGCTTGCTCAGCGCTCAGACCAGGGCCGCGATCGCTGATGGCAAAAATAATACAGTGATCCTGCTCCAGCAGGTCTAAGCACACGTCGTCGCTGCTGGCATCGGCGGCATTGCTGAGTAAATTTAAAATAGCCTGACTAACCGTGCCGTCGAGCTTTAAGGTGGTATTGCTGAGTGCTGGGCTGAGCGAGCTGTGCAGTTCGCAGTCTGGGCGCAGCACCTGCCAGCGTTCGCGCAATACCGCCAAATACTGGGCGGCGGGGGTAGTGAGGCTATTGTCGGCGCTTAAATCTCTTGCCGTGCAAACAAGGTTGGTGAGTATGTCGCGGCAGTGATCTAACTGTTCGCCGAGGGTGGCAAGGTCGGTACGGGTCGCGGTGTCAAAGTCTTGTTCTGTTAAATCTTCCAGTATCACTTTCATGGTTGATAGTGGCGTGCCCAGCTCGTGGGCAGTGCCCGCAGCAAGACTGGCCACGGCCAGCAGTTGCTCGTCTTGCAGGCGGTGTTCGCGGCTACTGGCTAACTCGGCTTCGCGCTGGCGCAGGCTGTGAGCCATCTTAAAAACAAAATAGGTAATTAGCACCGTACTCACCAAAAAATTGGCCCACATTCCTAAAATATGGGTGTTTGGCGCGCCGCCGTGTTGGTGTTGGTTGGGCGCGACTGCCTCTAGCGGAATAAAATTAAACAGCAGCAAGCTGTAGGCGCCAAAACCGATCGCGCCAAGTAACCACGTATAGGCCCAGGGCAGGGTGGCGGCAGAGATACACAATGGCACCAATAAATATGAGATAAACGGATTGTTCGCGCCACCAGAAAAATACAAAACCGCACTAAAGCCGAGGGTGTCTACGCACAAGTGAATAAATAATTCGACATCGGTCACCGGCCAGCTTTGATAGCTGCGCCACCAGCTGAACACCGCAAAGCCAGAAATTGCCGTTAATAATAGCTTTAAAGTGATGTAGGGCAGCATCCAGCCGAGCTGGCTTTCAGCATACAACACTGCGCCAAATTGGCCGGCAATTACTAGGCTGCGAATAAAGCATAGGCCGCGCAAATTAGCGGTATTGGGATTCAACTTTGCTCCCCACAACAAGAAGATTAAAAACGCCAGTATAGCCCTTACTTGGCAACTGCGGGCAGGCGCTGCGACAAAGTGTCGCAGGCCAGCGCTAGGCTCCCTTGTTAAACTGCGCCTTCGCTGAAATTGCCAAACCACTACCAAATGTAAATAGGACGCTATTATGCGCAAGCTTGTTTTTACTCTGTCGCTGCTGGCTGCTGCCCCCGTCGTTGCGCATCAACAAGCCGATACACCCACATTGGCTAGCGGCGCAATTCGTCACGCGCCACTCGGCGTGATGGGCGACCACCTGCATAACACTGGCGAGTGGATGTTCTCCTACCGTTATATGCGTATGGAAATGGACGGTAATTTAGACGGTAGCGATTCGATTTCTGCTGCCGAAATCACCGGTACCATGATGAACCCTGGCCCGTATATGGTGGCGCCACTTAAAATGACCATGGAGATGCATATGCTGGGTGCAATGTATGCGCCTAGCGATACCCTCACCCTTATGGCGATGCTGCCGCTGCTAAATAAAAGCATGGATCATCGCAGCCGTATGGGCGCAAAGTTTACGACTGAAACCGACGGTGTTGGTGATGCATCGCTAGCCGCCTTGCTGCGTGTTTACCAAACCGCAGATAAATCAGCTGGCGTGCATTTAAATCTCGGTGTCAGCCTACCGACCGGCTCGATTGATGAGCGCGACGACACGCCAGCGATGGCCAATGCCAAACTGCCCTACGGCATGCAATTGGGTTCTGGCACCTATGATTTAAAACCGGGCGTAACGTATCAAGCCTATTCAGCCCAATACAACTGGGGCGCGCAGGCGCTGGCAACTTTGCGCAGCGGTGAAAATGACAATGACTACCGCTTGGGCAATCGCTATGAAGTGAGCGGCTGGTTGGCGCGTAGTTGGTCGCCAGCGCTGAGTAGCGGCGTGCGCTTAAAGCACAGCAGCTGGGCTGATATTCACGGCGCCGACCCTGACTTAAACCCCATGATGGTGCCCACCGCCGACACCAGCGCTCAGGGTGGTGAGCGCAGTGAACTGCTGTTTAGCGCCAATTATTTATTCAGCGCCGGTGCGTTAAAAGGCCACCGCCTAGCATTGGAATATGGCGTGCCGATCTACCAAAAGTTGGATGGCCCACAAATGGAAATGCAGAACACCATGAGCTTGGGCTGGCAGTACGCACCTTAATGAATATTTAACCGAGGGATAGTAGGCTAAGCTGTGTCTAATACAGATTGACCACAGGGTATTTGCAATTAAAGGATTTAGTATATGTCTCGCCGTTTGTTAGTTTCTATTCATTTATATCTCGCCGCTTTTTTTGCGCCCATGGTCATTATTATGGCGGTGTCGGGTGGTTTGCATTTGCTGGGTGTTAAAGAAGTGATGACCAGTACCGAATTGGGCTATGTGGCTGGTCTTAAGCTCGATGGCGACAGTCCTAGTTTAAACAGTGATGTGCGCACCGCGCTGCAAAGCCTCGGCGTAGATGCACGTTTTGAATACGTTAAAGGCAAAGGCCGCGAATTTTCTACGCGACCTAGCAACCGTGAACACTATCGTTTAAGTCAGCAAGCCGATGGTGTGGCGATTACGACGGTATCGCCAAACTGGCAGGCGGCGCTGATGGAATTACACATGGGCCACGGCCCGCGCTGGTATAAGTGGTTTGAAACGGGGTTTTCACTGGGCCTGATTTTTATCATGATTAGCGGCTTGTATTTAGGCTTAATGAGCGCAGCCTATCGGCGCCAGACCTTGGTGTTGTGCGGTGGTGGTCTGCTGCTATTTTTAGCCCTCGCGTTTTTGTAAATCCTGCACTTTAGCGCCATTGAATTACGCTGTTAGTTCAATGGCGCTCGCCGCCGCCTCGTCTCGATAGACCCCACCAATAATGCACGCTGCTGGGTAACCAGCCTCGCGCAAGGCCTGTACGCAGGCCGCTGCGCGAGCGTGTGGCACGCTGGCCAACAGACCGCCCGAGGTTTGGGGGTCGAATAACAATGGGTATACCGTGTGGCTGCGCCAGGCGTCAGCATTTTTGACTGCTGCGCCAAGCCGCTGATTTTGAGTTTGTAAACTGCTGCTAATGCCATTTGCTAAACACCTTAGTGCGCCATCTAAGGCGGGGATGCAGCCGAGTTTAAGGCGCGCAGACAAGCCGCTGGGCTTTAGCATCTCTACTAAATGGCCTAACAAACCAAAGCCGGTAACGTCGGTGCAGGCGCTGGCGCCGTGGGCGTGAAAAATCGCACCGGCGCTGCGATTGCTGCTGAGCATTGCCGCCAAGGCGCCTTCCAACCATTTGCCCTGAGCCTGCAATTGGCCGTGGGCTGCAAACAAAGTGCCGGTGCCAAGGGCTTGGCTTAGAATTAATACATCGCCCTCGTGTAAATTAGCTTTGGTGAGTACCGCGTTCTCCGCTGCCAGTCCATTTACCACAAATCCAATGCTGAGTTCGGCGGCTTCGCTGGTGTGGCCGCCGGTCAGGCTGCAATGATTGTCGTTAAGCACTTTTACCGCGCCACTCATTAATTGCAGTAAATCGCGTTCGGTTATTTTGTCGCCGGCAAAGGGCAGGCTGGCGATGGCCATTGCGCTTTGGGGCCGGGCGTTCATGGCAAACAAATCACTTAAGGCGTGCTGGGCGGCAATTTGACCGAGTAAATACGGCTCGTCGATAAAGGCCCGAAAGTGATCAACGCTTTGTAATAGCAATTGCGGGGTCTTGGATTGGTCCTGATTTACCCAGATGGCGGCGGCGTCGTCGGGAGCGTCTAAGCCCCAGGCAATATCGTCGCGCTGTACAGGGCTTAACTGCTTAATCACCTTGCTGAGCGTGCTGGCGCCGACCTTGGCGCCGCAACCACCGCAGCGCATTGCCAGTGTATCGCTCGGGGTTTCGTCGCCGCTAATGAAGGGGTCGACAAGTTGCGCCCTAGGCTGATTAGTGCTCATGCTGAGTTCGCTAAACATGGCCATAAAGCGGCGATCAATGTTGTCTTTCCAGCGCCACACCCAGTCGCCGCTCAGTGTTGGCCATAAGGGCCGGTGGGCAATGGCGGTTTTTCCGCCCAAGGCCAAAATGCTTAAAAAGTCTTTTTGCGGGCGATGTTGTTTTAAGGGCTGATCCAATAGCTTGCGCTGCAAATTAGCGAATAATACCGGCCCCTGCCGCACCGCGAACACGCCAGCAGCAGGGCGAGGGTGATTCACTTGTTGGGCGGTGTCGCCAGCGGCAAACACAAAGTCGTGGCTGAGTGATTGCAGGCTGTCGTTAATCGCGATAAAGCCCTTGGTGTCGCAGGCAAGGCCGGAGCGTTTTGGCCAGTCGGCCGCTTTGGCATTGGTACACCAAAAAATATGCTCGCTGTGCAATGAATAGTTTTTATTTTGGCCATCATCTGCCCCAGCAATATCTATGCGCTGGTCGGCGATATTGATGACCTTGGCCGTGGCGTGCAGTTGAATACCCTTGGCCTGTAAGGCGGCGTTCACGAGCTTGCGGATACGCTGGGGGTAGGCTTTGAGTAACTCGGCGCTGGAGTACAGCAAGTGGTAGTTGGGCGTGACAATCTCTGGGTATTGGCTAATGGCGTGTTGCATGGCCAGTATTAATTCAACGCCCGCGGCGCCGCCACCGACCACGCTGATGGCTGCGGGTGTGCTTGCTTTGCGCAGCGTTTCAAGAGTGCGCTGCCAGCGGGGATAAAAATCACTGATCGGTTTCACTGGCGTGGCGAATTGCTCGGCTCCAGCAATACTCAAATCTGGTGTTATACCGCTATTGATCGACAGCAGATCGAAGCCAATGGGCGGGCGGTCTTTGTCGTTGAGCAGCAGCTGCTTTTGCTCAAGATCAATAGCCACTACGCTGGCCTGAATAAAGCGCGCACCGGCAAATTGGCAAAGCCGCATTAAGTCGATATGGGCGTCGTCAAATTGATAGTGACCGCCAACCAGACCCGGCAACATACCCGAGTAAGGGGTTTGCACCTGCGGCGAGATCACGGTGAGCCGCACGCCAGCCAGCGGCTGCATGCCCCACATTTTTATGACTTGGGCATGGGCGTGGCCGCCGCCGATAAGCACGAGGTCGCGATAGTTCACTGCGGGGGGTATTGCCATGCTCATGTATTGTTATCGGCTTTTATTGGTAATGGATTACAGGGTCTCAGGGGACGGTCGCAGATGCAATCGCTGGCGCAAAGTGCGGGCGAGTATATCGGCGATAATGTTCAGTATAGCGGCGCAGAGAATCAAGAGCATTGCGCGGTCAAAACGAAATTCTTCAAAGGCCGAGTCTATATAAAAGCCCAAGGTGCCAATGCCGAGCATACCGAGAATGGCTGTCTCGCGCATAATGACCTCCCAGCGGTAGAGTAAAAAGGCCAGAAACTGGCGATAAACTCGCGGCAGTATTTCATAGCTGTAGCGATTGATGCCGGTGCAGGCATCCTCGCGTAACACTAACTCGCCGCTGTAGCGCCCCAGCAAATGGGCAATGATCGCTCCGTTGTGAATGCCCAACGCCAGTATGGCGGGCAGCATCGATGGCCCCAATAACAACAGGCCGATAAAGGCCAGTAAATACTCGGGCAGGGTGCGGGCAATAATTAAAAAGCCATCGCCTAGGCTGCGTTTTAGCGGGCTAAAAAACTGTCGCGAATTAAGCGGGAACCACGCCAGGCTGAGTATAGCGGTGAGCAGTAGGGCGATTTGGCTGAGGATTAAGGTACTGGTCACGCCCGGTAAAATTTGTTGTTGCCACAGCATCGCCAACCAGTCGAACACGGCAACATAATCAGTATTCGTCTTATTGCGCAGTGGCGCAGGAATAATATCTTCGCTAAGAAAGCGCGCAATATTCGCCCAGCTAAAATGCGCGGTGGGCGGCAAGTAAATAAGTGCGGCAATTAAATACCCTGGCAGCAGCGCTTTTTTTAGCCACCAGCGCAGGCTAAGCACAATGGCCAGCAGCACATACAGCAGCGCGGCGGCGTCATTATACTGGCCGTTGCCCAGTGCAGTTTCTAAATGGTAGCCGAGAGTGGGCAGGCCAACAAAACCTAAAACAATACTCGAGCGAATGGCGCACTCAAAACGGTAGCTGGTGTATTGCAGCAGTGGCCGCCATGCCAGCGGCAGGGTGGTGTAGAAAAAGGCGCTGAGCCCTGCGCTCTGTAATAGGTTGTTGCGCGGCGCGGCCTCGGTCTCTTCAAATAATTCGCCGTAAATTTTTGCTAGGGTTCCGGCGTAGGGAATGGCAATGGCGAGCAAACCCGTGAGCGGCGATAGACCAAATAATTGAATAAAAATCAGCGCCCAAAACAATTCGTGAATCGCGCGTATAAAAGCGCAAAAACCGCGCACCAAGGGATGGCGATACAGCAGCGCCAGTACAAACCCCGCTGCGCTGGCCAGCGCCATACCCTGCAATGCAAAGGCGAGGGTGTTAAAGGCGCTGCTGGCAATTTCGCGATAAGACCAAAAATTGGGCGCCATTAGGCCCTGACCCATGCGCAGTAATTCTTGGCTGGGGCTGGCGCGGTGAATGTCGATGTCGGCAAACAGCAGGGCGATAAAGCCGGTCAGCGCCAGCCATAAACTTAATTTAAGTCGGGTATTGTTGTGGGGGCGAGTCTTAACGTTCATTACGCTTGATACAGCGCAGCTAGTTGCTCGGCTGTTACCTGCGCACTCGGCAAATCAAAGGCAATGGCGCCGTCTTTTAAGCCGATAATCCGCTGGCAAACGCGCAGTGCTTGTTCGGTATCATGTAGGGCGAGCACAATTGTCTGATGGCGCTGGCTGATCAGACTGAGCATTTTGTCGGCCTGTATGGCGTCGACTGCCGAAACCGGCTCGTCGCCAATAAATATAGCTTGTTGCTGATACAGGGCGCGGCCAATGGCCACGCGTTGCTGCTGGCCACCAGAGAGTTCGTCTACTCGGCTGTACAGTTCGGCGTCCAGCGCTAGGCTTTGCGCCAAAGTCTGTAATTCGGCCTTTGGTATAGCGAGGGGGCGCAGCAAATTAGCGAGATTATAGAGCGCGGAGTGGCGGCTGAGGCCGCCCATATACATATTGTGATAGGCGCTGAGCATGGGCACCAGCCCCGCATGTTGCGGGCACCAAGCGACCTTGGCCGCTTGCAGGCTGCGCAAATGTTTAAGCAGAGTAGACTTGCCCGCCCCAGAGGGGCCGACCAGTGCCACGCTTTCGCCTTGGCGAATAGTCAGCGACACGTCTTTGAGTACCGTCTGTTTGCGGTACTTTAAGCTTATTTTGTGTAGCTCGAACATAGCGGGTTTAGCTCTATTCGGCATCCATCAAGCCAATAGCAATGGCGGTGTCTTTGATCGGCTGATAGTCGTCGTTAGTGGCTTCTACAAAAGACTGGCGGGGGAACGCAGCCAGAATCTCGGCGTCGCTAATATTCAATAAGGTCTGTTTAACTTTGGCCTTAAAGCCCGCGCCCCAGCGCGCATCTACGTCACCGCGAATACTCCACTGATAATCGGGGTAGCTGGGGGTTTGCCAAATTACGCTTACCTGACTGGGGTCGATAATACCCGCCGCCAATTCGTCTTCCCACACTTTGTAATTGACCGCGCCAAGCTCATAGGCGCCAGACTGTACTAGCGCAATGGTGCGGCTGTGATCGTCTGAAAAACCCACCCGCGTGAACACTTGCTCGGGGGACTTTTTGAAATGCTCGCGAATATAAAATTCTGGCATTAAGCGGCCAGAGGTCGAGCCCTTGGCGCCGAAGGTAAAGGTTTTGTTGGCGATGTCCGCAGGAAAATCGTTAGACTTGCTCAGGCCGCTGCGCTTATTGGCAATAAGATAAGTAACAAAAAATTGATCTTCATAGCCTTGAGCAATCGCTTCACTGCCCGACACGAGTTCTCGCGCCTGCACCCCAGACAAACCGCCAAACCAAGCGAGCTGTACTTGGTTGTTGCGAAATGCGGTTACTGCTGCCGCATAACTTTTTACGGGCACGTATTTTACTTTTACGCCCAGTTCTTTCTCTAAATACGCGGCAACCTTGCCAAAGCGTTCCTGCAGACGCGACTCGTCCTGATCTGGAATAGCCGTAAAACTAAAGGTCTCAGCAAGGGCGCTAAGACTAATCGAACTTGAGACGAGCAGCGCTGTTAAAACAGTCAATAACCGCACGGGATTCTCCTGTAGAGAGTGAGTAACGGGGAATTATGTCGGTGTGTAGCTCTGCGCCCAGGCCACGATCTCATCTTTGTTGCCGCGAAAAATCTCACGGCCATCGCGACGGCTTTGTTGATAATCGTACATGGGGTCGTAGTAATTGCTTAGCAGCACCTCAATGCCTGGCCTAAAGCTGTCGGCATTGCCGGTGTTTTCAAACTCGCTGAGCGCGGCGCTGAATATAGCCATTAGCGCTTGGTGGCGGTCGCCGCCCAAGCGCTTGCGAATACGAGTGAGGTTGCCAAGAATTTGTTCTCGGAATTTCTCGCTGCCCAGCGCTTCGCCATAGGCTTGGATGTATTCAGGCCGCGCGCTAAGCACATACTCCTCAAGGGCGATGTCGATTCGCTCCTCTAGCGGGGTTTCCAATACGGCCAGCGGCGCCTGTTGCATGGTGGCCTGCAGCTCAAGTGGCAGGGTCACCGAGCCAATCATATGGCCCTCGTCTTCGGTGAATAATGGCGACTGAGGGTGGGCGTCGCGCAGCTTTAAAACCGCAATGCTCAAGGTGTTTTCAAAATCGATCTGGGCGGGCTGAGGTTTAAGCTGACGGCCAAAGGCCGAGCCGCGATGATTGGCGAAGCCCTCTAAATCAAAACTGTGGGCAATGCGCTGAATAAGCCGCGTTTTGCCGCTGCCGGTGCGGCCAGCAATCAACACCAGCGGTGATGCCGGCTGACGCAGCGCCAGGCTGTTAGCGTCTAGCTCATCAATTAAAAAGCGGCGCATGGCTTTGTAGCCGCCGGTTATTAATGGGTAATCAATACCCGCTTCGGCAATCAGTTTTTTACTGAGATTGGAGCGCAGGCCGCCGCGAAAGCAATATAAATACCCTTCGGGGTGCTGCTTAACGTGCTGTGTCCAATCGGCGATACGCTGGGCTTGAATGGCGGGGGTGGCAAGCTGCCAACCTAGCGCAATAGCGGCATCTTGGCCCTGCTCTTTATAGCGGGTGCCAATAACTTGCCGCTGCTCATCGTCGAGCAGTGGAATATTGGTGGCGCAGGGAAAGGCACCTTTATTAAATTCCACCGGCGCACGGACATCCAACAAGGGAATGTCCCTGAGGAAGAGGCTGCGGAAATCCTCGCTATTGTCGCGCTTGGTCATAGGCTTGGGTTTTATTGCCACAAGTTCGTGTTTTATTAGGAGGCCCGCAGTCTACGCTGAATAGCCGGCAGAGAGAAGTTGTGAAACTTTGCGCTGGAGAACAGTTAGGCGTCTAGGCTATGGCTTATTTTAGTTTGGTGATACCCACTAACACACTGATCACGCCGCCAACCATACCGGCCCAAGCCTCGACAGGCGTGTCGCCATTTAAGGCGCGGCCTATTTGCGCGCTGGCAGAATCATAAATGTTATAACCCCACATCGCCAAAGCAACACCGCCAACCACGAGCACAATACCAATAATTTTATTATTCATGTTCACACCACTTTGGGTAGGGCCTAGCTGAATTAAGCTGTTGCTTACCTAAACACATAATAAGCATTAAAAACACATATAAAAGGCAGATTTGAACAGTGATGAGTTTGCTAGTGGGATCGCCGAGTGGCTTATAGGATCAGCCCCGCACGCTAGCGTGCGGGGCTTGGTACTGGCTAGCTTAGCTGGCCGACATTTTCGATGGTGAAGGGCTTGAGCTGATCGATTTGCCCATTTTTAACTTTGTTCACCCAGTCTGGATTGGCGAGCAAGGCGCGGCCAATCGCAATTAAATCAAATTCATTGCGGTCCATTTTTTCGAGCAAATTATCGATATTGGCAACACCTGCGCCCTCGCCGCGAAAGGCCGACGTAAACTCTTGGTCTAGGCCCACACTGCCAACACTAATGGTGGGTTTACCGGTAATTTTTTTAGTCCAGCCTGCTAAATTCAAGTTAGAACCGTCGAACTCTGGCTCCCAGAACCGGCGTTGGCTGCAGTGAAAAATATCCACGCCAGCATCGCTTAAGGGTTTTAAAAACTCGGCGAGCTGTTCTGGACTATTGCATAGGCGCGCCGTGTAGTCTTGCTGCTTCCACTGCGACCAGCGGAACAAAATCGGAAAGTCTTCGCCTACTTTTTCACGTATGGCTTTGACGATCTCAACGGCAAATTGGCTGCGTGCCGCTAAGCTGCCGCCGTATTTGTCGGTGCGCACATTGGTGTCTGCCCAGAAAAACTGATCAATCAAATAGCCGTGGGCAGCGTGGATTTCAACCCCATCAAATCCGATTTGCTTGGCGTCAAATGCCGCCTGCGCAAAGGCAGCTACCAATCTTTCAATCTCGTCGGTGGTAAGCGCCTCAAACACTTTCTTGTCTTTAGCAACCAATCCAGAGGGTGACGCACTTGGCGCGCTGGGCACAGGGCCGGTGCCCGCGGCCCGAGTTGCGCCAACATGCCATATTTGTGGCACAATTTTGCCGCCAACAGAGTGCACGGCATCAACTACTTTTTTCCAGCCGGCCAGCGCCTCTTCGCCAAAAAATGACGGGTAGCGGGTATTGTCGGTGGCGGCGGGATGATTAATCAACGTGCCTTCGGTAATGATTAAGCCAACACCGCCTTCGGCGCGCTTGCGGTAGTACTCTGCCACGTCATCGGTGGGTACGCCATTGGGTGAAAAACCGCGGGTCATTGGCGCCATCACTGTGCGGTTGGCGAGTTTAAGCTGGCCGAGCTCGAATGGCGTGAATAAAGCACTGGTGTTCATATGGCTACCTCAAAGAAGTCGATTAACGCGTTGTATCACAAGTGTCTAGTATACTTTCCCAAAAACTGAAGATAATCAGCTAATATTACGAAATACTTTTGCTGGAATCGCAATAATGGACAAGCTAAAAGCCATGCACCACCTCTGCTGCATAGCCGAAGTGGGCAGTTTTAGTGCTGCGGCCAAGCTCGCCAATGTGCCGGTCTCCACGGTGTCGCGCAGCATACAAGCGTTGGAGTCTGAGCTGGGCGCAGCGCTGCTCAAGCGCAGTACCCGCCATGTCGGACTTACTGAAATTGGCAAAATTTATCTCAATGAGTCCAAAGACATACTGGCGGCTATCGACCGCGCAGAGGGTAGGGTAGGTAATTATCAAAACGCGCCGTCTGGGGTACTGCGTATCAGCGCGCTCCCCTATTATGGCGAAGTTCGACTGCTGCCCTTACTGGAAGCGTTTCAATCGCGCTACCCGCAAATAGTAATTGATCTCGAGCTGTCTAATCACACCGCCGATCTTCAGCGCGACGGCATCGATATTGCCATTCGCGGCGGCAGCGAACCCGATGGTCGGATCATTGCCCATCGCCTAGTCGACAATACTCATCGCCTGTGCGCCTCGCGGTCTTATGTGAATAAATACGGTATGCCGCAAACCATTGCCGAGTTGAGTCATCACCGCGCGCTGCTGTATCGCAGCCCCGCGCAAATTTGGCACTGGCATGTGGAGCAGCGGGGCGTATGGCAGCGGCTAGATATTACTACCGCGCAAGTCAGCAATAGCATTCGTGTTATTCGCCAAGCGCTGTTAAGCGACCAGGGCTTGGCGATGTTGCCGAGCTGGAGTGTTGAGGAAGAAATCGCCAATGGTCGATTGGTGTGGGTGCCGCTGCCAGAAACAGTGTCGACCAACGCCCAACATCCAGCCGGTAGCATTTATATGCTCTATCAACAGCCGCAATACACGGTTCCTAAGGTTAAGGTGGCGGTGGACTATTTTAAAGAGCAGCTCTAATTGCTAGCGGTGAATATTGGCAGCGACGTGCTGCCCTCTAAGGCTTCACTGGGCATTGTTGGTGCACTTTAATTGTGCGCGCTATTGTGGTTCACGTTTTTTTGGTGAGAGTGGTGGCGCGCTATTTTGGTGCTTATAACTTTGGGCGCGTATTTTGTTTCAAATTTCCCGTTTTAAAACAATCTATTAGTGATTTGTATAGGAGTTGGTTCGTTATTTGCTATATCACCTTTAACAAAAACTTGCGCGAGGAAGTGCTCAGTGGCTTATATCGAACCCAATGAATTTGCAACAAAGATGGTTGACGCCGGAGAATCGAAGATCTTCATGTCGACCAGAGACACACTTGTGCGGGCCTATATGGCTGGTGCTATTTTGGCGCTTGCGGCCTTTTTTGCGATAACCGTAAGCGTTAATACGGGCAACCCACTATTAGGAGCGCTGCTCTTCCCTGTTGGGTTTATCATGCTGTACTTAATGAAATTCGATCTGTTAACCGGTGTATTTACCCTTGTCCCTTTGGCGGTTATCGACAAACGTGCGGGTTGTACTGTAAAGCAAGTGTTACGTAACTGGGGGCTGGTGTTTATTGGTAATTTCGCAGGGGCTTTATCGGTCGCCTTTTTTGCATCCTTCATTCTGACCTACGGCTATAGTACAGATGGCGGCGCATTGGCGGCCAAGGTCGGCAGTATTGGTGAAGCGCGAACCCTCGGTTACAAATCCCATGGCGAAGGCGGCTGGTTTACTATCTTTATCCGCGGCATGCTGTGTAACTGGATGGTATCGATGGGCGTTGTTGGCGCAATGATCTCCACCTCTGCCTCTAGCAAAATGGCGGCGATGTGGATGCCAATTATGTTGTTCTTTTACATGGGCTTTGAGCACTCTATTGTGAACATGTTCCTGTTCCCATTCTCGATGATTATGGGTGGCGATTTCACTATTGCTGACTACCTATTCTGGAATGAAATTCCTACGGTACTCGGCAATCTGGCTGGCGGCTTCTTGCTCGTTGGTTTACCGCTTTACCTGACTCATGTTAGAACTAGCCCAGAACGTAAACTGGTTTAATCGCCACCATTTATTAACTGGAGGTCCCCGCTGGTAACACAGCGGGGATTTTTTTATGAAGGCTAAGTTGCTTAAGGTTTCTGCGGGGCAGTGTTCTAGCGCTGGGCGAAAGCCAGTGAATCAGGATTTTCACGGCCTGCTGATTCCTGCAGAGGCGCAACTTAGTGCCAAGGGTATTGCGGTTGCGATTGCCGATGGCATCAGCAGCAGTCAAGTAAGTCAGGTCGCGAGTGAAACCGCAGTAAAAACCTTTTTAAACGATTATTACTGCACCAGCGATGCCTGGTCGGTTAAAACCTCGGCTTTAAAAGTTTTGGCGGCGAGTAATGCCTGGCTTTATGCGCAAACCCAAAATAGTCCCTATCGTCTTGATAAAGACAAAGGCTATATCTGCACTTTTAGTGCGGTGGTTTTTAAATCGAATACCGCGTATGTTTTTCACTGTGGCGATACTCGGGTGTATCGAGTGCTTGGCGACAGCCTAGAACTATTAAGCCAAGATCACCGGCGGGTGGTGTCGGCGGACGTGAGTTATTTGTCCCGTGCGCTGGGCATGCAGTCGCGACTGGAAATGGATCACCTCGAACTCCCAATAGAGCCAGGCGACACCTATGTGTTGGCGACCGATGGCGTCTATGAATACGTGTCCGACAAGGCAATTGCCCAAGCGATAAATACCAATGAGGGAGATTTAGATGCCCTCGCTGCCCAACTGGTGGACGAGGCTTTAACGGCGGGCAGCCCAGATAATTTAACCCTGCAAATTGTGCGTATAGACGAGGTGCCAGATAAGCAGCGTGACGAGGTTCGCCAATTATTAGCAACCTTGAGTCCGCCGCCAACATTGGCGCCGCGGCAGAGCTTTGAGGGTTATACCATTATTCGCCAGCTGCACATCAGTAGCCGAAGTCACGTATTTTTGGCTGCAGATACGGTGACTGGCGAGAACGTTGTAATCAAAACTCCCTCGGCAGAAACCCGAGAAAATCGCGAACACCTAGAAACCATGTTGTTGGAAGATTGGATCGGGCGGCGAATCGACAGCGTTAATGTATTGCGCGCCATCGCGCCCCATTCCAGTCAGCGCTATATTTACACGGTAACGGAATTTGTTGACGGCAAAAGTCTTTCTCAATGGATGCTAGACAATCCCACGCCCGCCATAAATGAGGTGCGCAGTATTGTTGAACAAATCGCCAACGGCCTGCGCGCACTACATCGGCTAGAAATAGTGCACCAAGATCTGCGCCCCCAGAATATTATGATTGACAGCGCGGGCACCGTAAAAATTATCGATTTTGGCGCGGCTAAAGTAGCGGGTCTTGCTGAAACCTGCCGCCGCAATCAAGGCGTGGTGGGCACCATGCAGTATTCCGCGCCAGAATATTTTTTAGATTTTGACGGCAGTAGCCGCTCAGACATCTTTTCACTGGGGGTAATTGTATATCAAATGTTATGCGGCGAATTACCCTACGGTAACGAAGTCTGCAGTGCAAGCACCCGCCAAGCGCAGGCAAGATTGGCGTATAAGCCCTTGGCCTTAGTGCGTGCCGATTTGCCCGGCTGGATAGACTACGCAATTTCCCAAGCGCTGCAGATCCAGCCCGAAAAGCGTTACCAAGAAGTCTCAGAATTTGTTTATGATTTGCAAAACCCCAATAGCCGATATTTAAATAAAGCCAAACCGCCGATTATTGAACGCAACCCCGTATTGTTTTGGCAAGTGATATCGGCGGCCTTATTGGCCGTGATTGTCATTCAAAATATGTCTTAGCAATGCTGTGGCGGGAGTCAATTTGTAAAAGCGTAAAGCGACGAAAGCCGCTTTACCAAGCGCAGCGGATTACCAGCTTTTGTAGGGCAAGAACTTTCCGTTCATCGTAATTACCACACGGTCGCCTTTGGGGTTCTCCTCTTTATCAACATCCATAGAAAAATCGATGGCGCTCATAATCCCGTCGCCGAACTGCTCTTGAATAACCTCTTTCAAGGTGTCGCCATAAACGCCAACGATTTCATAAAGGCGGTAAATTAGCGGGTCTTGCGGCACATCCCAGCCCCACGTTTTGGTGGGGTAGCTCATTAAGGTAGCCTTGGCCTCGGGCGGTAATTCGAGTAATGCGCACAACTTATCTGCCGGCGCCTCGGGCATGCTGTTCATGCCTAGGCATGCGGATGTTAGCCATACTTTACCTACGCCAAGCTCATCGGCAATCGCTTCCCATGTAAGGCTTTTTGCTTGCTTCGCCAGCACGATGGTTTCGGTTAATTCCTCGCGGTTCATGTACATACCCCTATTGGTTTATTTTAGGTATATAAACCATTCAAGATGTGTGCCAGTGGGTGGGTAGGGGAGCGGCATCAGTGTGTTCGCACTCACGTGGTTAAATCTACTCCTTTTGCTTGCCCAAAAAAGAAAGTAAGCAAAGAAAAAAGGGCACCCTGTATCACCGTCGATGGCAAAAGCGCCATTGACCCCCTGCGCGCTTCGCAAGTAGCGGTGCGGGGTGAGCCGAGTTATGTGAGCGCAGCGAATGCCTTTACGTCAGACGTCAGACGCC
>NZ_JARGNU010000005.1:68394-242323 GCF_029212375.1 Zhongshania sp.
AGACACCAGACACCAGACACCAGACACCAGACACCAGACACCAGACACCAGACACCAGACACTCCTCTTCACTGCACACATCCCTCCCACCGCTATCCATTTTGATTTGCGAACAGGCGCAGCAACTCTCGTCGGCATTCGTCGGTTTCGCGCAGAACATTGAGGAGGCTGGAAAAGCCGATGCCAGCAACTGTTCCGGATTTGTACATATTGTTCTGCAGTGCGCGCATTTTCTTTTGTTGTTCTATGTCTAGTTCTTGAAGCTGACCAAGGCTTAATTCTGACTTTAACCAGCGTTGGCCCATTTCTAGTAATTGCTGAGTTTGCTCTGTTAATGACTGCCGTAAGGTTTCTGCTGCGGGGGATGTTGCTTGCCACAGGAGCTCGAGGTCGTCGCGAATGTCTTTGACGGATTTTGTGGCGTAAACCGCATAGCGAACTTGGCCTAGGGCGGTGTTAATTCTTCCTACATCGGGAAGTGGTAGATCGTTGATTCGGGTGCCGTAGGTGATGATGTCGGCCTCGAGGGCTTTTAAGGATTCGTAGTGGTCGAGGAAGTTTGCATAGCCCAGTTTTATCTGGGGTAGCGAGTCTTGGCCGTCTAGGCTTATGCGCGTCGGATGTTCGTAGGCCTGCGCTATTAACTGCAGCGAGCAGGCGCATAGGTAGCGGGTTTCTTGTTCTAAGGCGACTACGGCGGCACTGGGTATGCTAACGGGCACTTTATGGATAAACCGGGTAAGGACGTCGTTTTTACCCAGAAAGCGTTCTATCCAGTTGGCGAACAGGCCAAGAAAGGGTAGCGCTAAAAATATACAAACAAAATTAAAGCTACTGTGGAAAATCACCAAGCTATATAGCGGGTCGTGAATATTGATGAGCTTGAGGAGGTAGGGTGCGGCAGGGAGTAGTATAAAAAAGGCGAATAGCCCAGTGAATAGGTTATAGGTTAAATGAAAGGCCGCCACTTGCCGCTTGACCACCGCGCCGGTGGCAGAGGCTAAAATCATGGTGCTAGAGGTGCCAACGTCGGCGCCAATAATCATGGCCGCGGCAGCGTCGAAACCAATAATGCCGCTGTGCATTGCCGAGAGAACCATCATAACGACTGCCGACGATGATTGAATTACCGCGGCTAGGGCCATACCAATGCCCAAAAACCAAATGGGTGAAAGGTGTTTGATGGTGTCGATATTGACCGCTTGAGCAACTTCTGCCACGCCGGTTTTCATGGCGTCGAGACCAAATAGTAATAAACCCAAACCGAGGGCGAGGTGTCCGACCGCGAGTAAGCGCGGGCGGTCGTCCATCCAAACTTTGAGTAGCGCACCAACCCCCATAAGCGGCAGGGCAATACTATTGAGTTCTAGACTGAAGCCAAGCCAAGTGACCACCCAGCCGGTTATGGTGGTGCCCAAATTGGCACCAAGAATTACGCCTAGGGCGTTGCGCATTGGCATAATGCCGGCGCCGACAAAGGCAAGCACGAGCAGGCCAACGAGCGAGCTGCTTTGCATTAAGGCGGTTAAGGCGGTACCAAGCAGTACCGCTAGCCATATCGACGCAGTGGCGGTACGCATTAGAGCTGCTGCGGTTTGATTTAATAAAGACTTGAGTGACAACTCTAAAAAATACATGCCCAGCATAAACAAGCCTAGGCCAGCGACGAGGAGCGACCAATCCACCGACCACAGGTTCATCGGTATAGCACCTTGCAGTTTACTTGGATCGGCTTGGTTTTCATGTTGGGCGGTCTCCGGCAATGGCGTCTGGTATTGCTGTGCGGGTGTCGGCACCGAGGGTGTTTTAGCTGGCTAAGGCAGCGGCTTCGACTTCTTCAGCGTAGTTCAAAATCGTCGGCATCTAAGTGCGCCGGAAACTTTTCTCTAAAGCTCTGCAATTCTGGCAGGGACAATTCCGCTGTAAGTATAGCGGGTGTATGGGCGGTGGTTTGCGCCAGCGGCTGGCCTAGGTAGTCGAGGATGACGCTGTCGCCGCTGTAGTTTATGCCGTTGCCGTCTTCGCCGACACGGTTCACGCCAATAACGTAGCTTTGGTTTTCGATAGCGCGTGCAGTGAGTAAGGACGACCACGCGTGGCGGCGGGGTTCTGGCCAGTTGGCGACAAAGACCAGCACGTCGTAGTCGTTGCGGTTGCGGCAGAACACGGGAAAACGCAGGTCGTAGCAGACTTGCAGGCACAGCCGGAAGCCCTGGTATTCAACTATTTTGCGCTCGTTGCCCGCGGCGTAGTGGGTGTGTTCGCCGGCCATGCGAAATAGGTGGTGTTTGTCGTAGTGGCTTTCGCCCTCTGGGCTTACCCAGTAGAGGCGGTTGTAGTAGTTGCCATTTTCTTCAACGGCAACGGAGCCTGTAATGGCGATATTGTGTTGCTGGCTCATGTCGCGCAGCCAGCGCAGGCTTGGGCCGTCTGCTGGTTCGGCAATCTGTTCTGGCGCCATAGAGAAGCCGGTGGTGAACATTTCGGGTAAGACCAGCACGTCAACCACGCCAATACTGTCAATTAGGTCGTTGAAGTAGGCGAGGTTGGCTTCGCGGTCTTGCCAGTACAGGGGGGCTTGCAGGGCGGCTATTTTCATCTGAGTGCTTCTTTCTATAGTCGTTTTATTAAAGGGCACAGAGTTTGGTGGCGGCATCTAATAGGGTCTGTTCGCGCTTGGCAAAACAGAAGCGGATGATGCGGCTGTTTGGCGGCGTTTTATAAAATACTGACAGCGGAATAGCGGCAACGCCGTGCTCGCGGGTGAGCTCTTCGCAAAAGTCTACGTCGTTTTGGTCGCTAATGGCGCTGTAGTCGGCAAGGGCAAAATAGGTGCCGGCGCTGGGCAACATGCTAAAGCGCGAGGTTTGCATAGCGTTGATAAAGCAGTCGCGTTTGCTGCGGTAAAAATCCCCTAGGCTGTGAACCTCGTCGCTGTATTCATTGAGCATATCGGCCACGGCGTATTGGGCCGGTGTAAAACTGGTGAAGGTCACAAACTGGTGAATTTTGCGAAACTCCACACTCAGGGCTGGCGGCGCAATGCAGTAGCCGAGTTTCCAGCCGGTGGCGTGAAAGGTTTTGCCAAAGGACGAAATGACAAAGCTGCGATCGCGCAGCGCGGGGTAGCAGTGGGCGCTATTGCGGGCTTGGTTGAACACAATGTGTTCGTAAACCTCGTCGCTAATCACGAATAGATCGTGCTTAGCGGCTAAGTTGGCGAGGGCCTGCCAGTCGCTGTCGCTAAATACGGTGGCGGTGGGGTTGTGGGGGCTATTGACGATAATCAGCCGCGTTTTGGCTGACACTGCCGCCTCAATTTGCTGCCAGTCTGGCTGGTAGCTCGGCGGCATAAGGCTGATGTGTTTGGAGTTGCCTCCCGCCAAGGTCACGGCTGGCGCGTAACTGTCGTAGGCGGGGTCGAGCAGAATCACTTCATCGCCGGGATTAACCACGGCTTGAATGGCAACAAACAAGGCTTCGGTGGCGCCAGAGGCGAGGGTGATTTCGGTGTCGGGGTTTATGGCGCGGCCATAGCATTCTTGGGTGAGCGCAGCGATGGCGTGGCGCAACTCGGGAATGCCGTTCATGGGCGCGTATTGGTTTTTGCCGCTGTGGGCGTGGTGGCTAAGCCGGTCTAGCAGGTATTCGTTGGGCGTAAAATCAGGAAAGCCTTGCGACAGGTTGATGGCGCCACACTCGCTAGCCATGGCCGACATCACTGAAAATATGGTGGTGCCAACCTCGGGAAGTTTGCTTTTCAATTTGGAGTCCTTGACGCTGAGCGCGGTAGTCTGTTGCTTGAGTTTACTACAAATAGGCGAGCCGTCGCGCGTTGAGCGTGACATCGCTAGCGGCCGCGAGGCGATTTGGTATACGTGTGGTTTGCGTTGCGCCGCCGCTTTGGGTTTTGGCGATTTCAACGTATGATGGCGGCGCCTAGGTTATTGCCGATTTAGCTCAATGACTGGCGCGTCGCGAGGTTGCACTGACGCCGTGAAGTCGAGTTATTATTTGCGCTGTATATGTTTAGGGGTTGCTATGAACCGCAAAAAGAAAATGAACAAGGTCTTAAACGCCAAGATCAAAAAAGCCAATGCCAAAAATCAGCCTAGCAATAAGCCGCGCTATATTTCTAAAGCGGAGAGAGCGGCAGCCGCTGAGCGCGAAGCCGAGTAAGTTGCTGTTGAGTTTAAATAGGCCATTCTAACTGGCTAGGGGGTTTGCGCAAGGATAGATGACAGCGTTTGCCGCCATCATCTATCAAATCGACGAGCTTGCTTTTACTTTACCCAAACCTGCTTGGTATTCACAAACTCCTTAATACCGTGGGGGCCGAGTTCGCGGCCGTAGCCCGACCCTTTTATGCCACCGCTGGGCAGTCGCGAGTCGGTTTTAACAATGCCGTTTATCGCCACTTGGCCGGCCTCTAGACGCTCGGCAGTTTTGGCGGCTAGCTCAGCATTGCCACTCCAAATTGCAGCGCCGAGACCGTAGGGGGTTTCATTGGCGAGCTGTATGGCTTCTTCAATGTCTGCCGCGCGAATAACGGCCATTACCGGACCGAAGGTTTCTTCGCGAAAGGCGCACATGTTCTCGGTAACATCGGTGAGCAGGGTGGGCGGATAGAAAAAACCAGGGCTGTTAGGCATTTCACCGCCGAGCAGGCACTTGGCGCCAGCTTCAATACTCTCTGTTACCTGGCGGTGTAGGTTCTGACGCAGATCGTCTCTGGCAATGGGGCCAATGTCGGTGTCGTCGTGCATGGGGTCGCCCATTTTAAGTTTGGCCATGCGGGTTTTGAGCATGGTGACAAACTCGTCGTAAATACTGTTTTCAACAATAATACGTTTGGCGGCAATGCAGGATTGTCCGGCGTTTATCATGCGCGACAGCACGGCAGTGTCGGCGGCGGCGTTTAAGTCGGCGTCGGCAAGCACAATGCAAGGGTCTGAGCCGCCCAATTCTAATACTGTGGGTTTAATCTCTGAGCCGGCAATGGCGGCCACTTTGCGACCTGCGGTGCCGGAGCCGGTAAACGACACGGCGGCAATGCGGGGGTCGCGAATTGCAGTTTCAATGGCGTCATTATCGATGGGCAGGTTAACCATGATATTGGCGGGAGCGCCGGCGTCTTTAAACACTTTGGCGATGGCTTCGGCGCAGGCGGGCACATTGGGGTCGTGTTTCATTACGCAGGTATTGCCCGCCATGAGCGCTGGTGCCATATAGCGAAAGGCCAGCCACAGCGGCGCATTCCACGGCAATATACCCAATAAGGTGCCGAGCGGTGGATGGCAAATATAGCTTATGGAAGCATCGGAGGGCAGGGTTTGTGGCGCTAAATACTCAGCTGCGTGTTCGGCATAGTAGTCGGCGCAGCCCGCCGATTTTTCAACCTCGGCAAGGCCTTCTTTCATCGGCTTGCCCATCTCTGCGCACATCAATTTAGCGAGATGGTTTTTTTGCGCGCGCAATTCAGTGGCAACGGCGCGCAGTACTTCTGCGCGCTCGGCAATGGCGGTGGCTTGCCAGCTGTCGGCGGCGCGAAAGGCATCGCCAATGCGCTCGTGAAGTTGCACGCTGTTGAGGCCCGGCGTTTCTGCAATGATTTTGCCGGTGCAGGGATTTGTCGCTATTAGCATAATCAGCTCCTTAGGGACGTTCGCCAGATTCGATATTTTGAACCTTTTGGGATTTTTGCGTTTTGGCTTTCCGCGCCTCGTCAAACTCGAGTAGGGCGGGTTCGGGGGCGTCTTTTTTTACGGTGAAGTCCTGGTTCATAGTGAAAAAAGATTCGCAGCCCTTGTCGGTAATATAGATCGAATCTGAAATACCGCAGGTTTTGTCGCCGTCGACACCCCACATCCACGGAATAATATGAAAGGTCATGCCCTCTTGCAGTACGGTGGATTCACCCTGTTTGAGGCTGACGATATAGCCCTCGTCCCAGCTGGGGGGAAAGGCAATGCCAATCGAATAACCCGAACGGGTAATAAGCCGCGCGCCACAGTTGTTTTCGGAAATGATATTGCGCACTAGATTGTCGGCATCTGACACGGTCATGCCCGGTTGCACTTGTTTGTGAACCATGTGCAGGGCGTGTTTCATGCGCTCTTGGGCGTGGTGCATTGACTCGCTTAACTCGCCGAGCACCACGGTGCGCATCATGGCGGTGTGGTAGCGGCGATAGCAGCCACCGACTTCTAAAAATACGTGCTCGCCGGGCAATACCGTGCGCCCCTCCCAGGTGGCGTGGCCAATCATGGTTCGCGGCCCCGAGGTAACATAGGGCATTACCGCTGGGGGTTCGCCGCCGGCGCGGAACATCGCGGCGCTAATGGCGGCGCCAATTTCGTTTTCGGTCACCCCTGGCATGCAGGCGTCGATACCCGCTTGCATACCGGCTTCAGTAGCCGCAGCCGCCTTGCGCATTAGCTGAATTTCTACCGGTGATTTGCAGATTCGGCCCTGCTCAACAATGCCAAAGCAGTCGAGTAATTTGGCTTCGGTCAGTGTGGTGTGGATGCGGTCTTGCTGGTAGGCCGGGAAAAAATAACTATTGCGCTCGTAGCCGATACGCTTGTTGGCCAAGCCAAACTCGCGCAGGGCGTCGACCAACATTTGAATGGCATCGCCGGTGTCGGGGTAGGGTCGCGTGCGCTCTACCCAAGTGCGGGCGATGATATTGGACTCTTCCATTGCCCGAGTAATCATAAAAGGCTCATCGTCTAGGGGCACCACCAGTGCCTGAAAAAAGGAGTAGCCGGTGGTTTGATAGTCGGTGAGGTACATTATGTTTTCTGGGTCAGAGATCACCACCGCATCAAGGTGGCGCAGGGCAATACGCTCGCGTAAATCGGCCAGTCGCCGCTGGTACTCCTCTATGGGGAAGGTCATGTCGTCGCGCTGTTTCATGCGGTGGCCTCCATTACTGAGCTGGTAACTTGAATCAGGGTGTCGAGGCCGATGCGCAGATCGTCGTTGGGAATAGTCAACGGTGGAATCAGTTTTACGACGCGCCCGCCGGTGCCGCAGCTGGCAATGAGCAAGCCTGCTTTAAAACAGGCGTCGACAATGGCTTTGGCGTTTTCGCCACTGCCCACATCCAAGCCGTAGATCATGCCCTTGCCGCGTATTTCAATTGGCGTAAAACGCTTCGCTAAACCTTGCAGGGCATTGGCGATAATCTCGCCCTTGGCCTGAACCTCCAACATTAATTCTGGGCTTTCGAAGTAAGCCAGTGCCTCGGCGCCAGCGACAAAGCTCAGCGACTGGCCGCGAAAGGTGCCGGTGTGCTCGCCGGGTGACCAGTGCTTATCTATTTCGGGTTTAACTAGGTTCAGTGCCATGGGTGTGCCCATGCCGCCCACACCCTTGGCAAGACAGATTACGTCGGGTTCGATTCCCATATCGTCAAAGCTAAAGTAGGAGCCGGTGCGCCCGCAGCCCACTTGAATGTCGTCGACAATAAGTAGCGAGCCGACATCTTTGGCGAGCTTGGCTAGGCCTTGTAACCACTCTTTACTAGCAACATTTACCCCGCCCTCTGCTTGTATGGTTTCCACCATAAAGGCCGCTGGTGGCGCAATGCCGCTGGACGTGTCGGCGTAGTAGTCGCGCAATTGCTGCAGTACTGCCATATTGCCAAAGGCGTGGTGACTAACGTGATTTAAAGGCACACCTGCGGCGCCGCGAAAATAACTATTGGCGGTGCAGGCCAGTGAACCGAGGGTCATGCCGTGAAAGCCGTGAGTAAAGGCAACAATCTCTTGCCGACCCGTGGCGCGACGGGCAATTTTTAAGGCAGCCTCAACGGCGTTAGTGCCAGTGGGGCCCATAAATTGCATTTTGTGATCCATCTTGCGGGGTTCAAGAATGGTCTTAACAAAGCGCTCCATAAAGCTGCGTTTAGCCGTGGTGTGCATGTCTAGGCTGTGGGTGACGCCATCTGATTCCAGATAGGCAATCATGGCCTTTTTCATGTGGGGGTTGTTGTGACCAAAGTTTAAAACCCCAGCGCCAGCGAAGAAGTCGATATATTGTTTACCGTCTTCGTCGGTTTGGCGGGCGTTGCTGGCCTTGTCGAAAACCACGGGATAAACCCTGCAATAGGCGCGGATATCCGATTCACGTTGCTCAAAAATACTCATGCGTACTCCTTCTTTTGAATATTTCCACCCGTGTTGCGGTGGCGTTCTATCTTTAGATGGTTGGTGCAGGTTTTTCGGGCGTTGTCACGCCACACAGGCGTGAGAAAAGAGTTGTAACCAATGGAATGAGCTTGTCATTAAAATCGTAATGCGGGCTGTGACAGGGCGAGTCGTGATCTTCGCCGTCGTCGGCGCCGATCAATGCAAAGGCGCCTGGTATTTCCCGCAAGTAATAACTAAAGTCTTCAGAGGCCATTATTGGCGTGGCGACATGGGTTTCGATGGCGGTAAAGCCATATTGTTCCGCCCACAGACTACGAACATGCTGAGCTTGCACCGTGTGATTGATGGTTGCGTTGTAGCGCGGAGTAATTTCTACGCTGCATTCAACGCCATAGCTGTGTGCGGTGTGTTGGCTTATTTCAGTAATAAGCTGACATATGTGATCGCGGGTTTGCTGGTCTGGCACGCGGATGCTGCCACTGAGTTTGGCAGTTTGCGGAATAATGGTGGGGCCGCTGTCGGCCATAATTGAGGTGACGCTCAGCACGGCGGCTTGCTGGGGTGCCAAACGGCGGCTCGTGATTTGTTGCAGTGCTAAGGTGATCGCGCTGGCGGCGAGCACGGGGTCGCGACACAGCTCAGGCTGGCTGGCGTGGCCACCTTTACCCATTACGGTAATGGTAAATGTGCCGTTGCCGCACATCACAATGCCGTCGGGGCAGAGTAATTTTCCAAAGCCTATCGCTGGCCAGTTATGCCAACCGTAAATTTCGTCAATGCCGTCGAGGGCACCTTCGTTAATCATTTCGCGGGCGCCGTGGCCGCCTTCTTCTGCCGGTTGAAATAATAAGCTGACTGGCCCCGCTAATTGTTGCTCGTGGTGTTTAAGCCACTGCGCGGTAGCCAATAGAGTCGCGGTGTGACCGTCGTGACCGCAGGCGTGCATGCAGGTGGGGTGTTGGGATGTCCACGGCTTAGATGTTTGCTCGGTAATTGGCAGTGCATCGATATCGCCGCGCAAAGCAATATGCTTGGGCGCTAGGTTTAAATTTTTAAAATTGCTGTTTGGTGGCACGAGTCTAGCGATGGTGCCGGTGCCAGCGCAGGCCTGCCAAGAAATGCCGAGTTGGTTTAGGGTATTGCGTACGGTTTCAGCGGTGCGAACCTCGTGCCAGCTAAGCTCGGGGTGGGCGTGTAAGTCGCGGCGCAGCTGCTGCGCGGTGGCGATTGTATCAGTCCAGTAATTTGCCATTATGCTTTTACTGTCGCACAGCTGTTACAGGCTGGCAAATACTGTTTTTGCAAATTTATATTTTTGTTGCTTTACGGCGCGCAGAGGGATTCTATGTTGGTGCGCACGGCATTTAATGGTGCAAAAAATTATGTCGTTTCTTTCTTTTATCTTATTTTTCAATATGCTGGAAATTAGCTGAAAGGCCCTGCTAAAGAGCGTCTGCACTCTTTTCGGTGGCCTAGGTGATTTCGGTAAGGCACGGATCATGCATCGACTTAGTTGAAAGGAAAAACACGGCGGCCACAGTCGCAGCAAAATACGTGCATTTTTGGTGTTCCCCTTTTTTGTGTTGACGCAGCGTTGCGGCTGTCGTCGTGTTGGCTTGGTTATGTTTTTTGTAACAGCACCCGGGGTCTGGTGGGAGCTGGACCCTGCGTCACGACGCAGGAATTTGAACATGCTTTTAGCAACAGATTTAGACGGTACTTTTCTTGCCGGCGACAGTGAGAGTCGCCTAAAACTCTATCAGCTAATTACGGCACATCCGGAAATTAAGCTGGCCTTTGTCACCGGTCGCGGTTTGGAATCGGTGCTGCCCTTATTGGCTGATCCAACCATTCCCCAGCCGGATTATATTATTTGCGATGTGGGCTGCACGGTAGTAGACGGTCGCACTCAACAGGCTATTCAACCTTTACAGTCCGATATAGATCAATATTGGCCTGGTGAACATGTGGTTGAACAAGCGGTTGCACATATTCCCAATCTGCAGCGCCAAGATGTTCCGCAGGAACGGCGGGTGTCATTTTTTTGTGCGGCGGGCGCAGTGAGCGCTGAACTTGAGGTGGCAGTTGCGGGCTTGGATTGCGACCTGTTGTACTCGGCAGATTTGTATTTAGATATTTTGCCCAAGGGCGTAAACAAGGGTTCGACTTTGCGAGCATTGGTTGGGCATCTTGGCCTCAGCGACGAGATGGTGTTGGTGGCGGGGGATACCCTTAACGACCTGTCGATGTATGAGCATGATTTTATCGGCGTGTGCGTGGGTGAGTCTGAACTTGCGCTATTGGAAAACACCGAGAATCGGGCCAGAGTTTTGCATGCCTCGGCGCCTGGTTGCGGCGGAATTTTGCAGGCCATAGAGCATTTTGGCTTTCTTGGTTTGGCGGGGATGGAGGCTGAGCAGCGCGAGGTATTGGTGCCGGGAAAGTCTGAATTGGTGATGGTCTATCACCGTCTTCCCTATGAAGAGTTGATTGAAAACGGCGAGCTGATTCGGCGCCGGCCAACCTCACCCAATGGCATATTGCCGACCTTGCTAAGCTTTTTTGGCGACGGTCGCGCGGGGTCGTGGATCGCGTGGTCGATACACGATCCGCGTCACGGCACATTTCAAATTCACACCGAAGTCGATACCGATTTGTATCCGCGCCTGCTCGCGGCGCGGGTGCCCTTAAGTAAAAAAGATGTTGATATTTTTTATAAGAAATTTTCTAAGGAAGCCTTTTGGCCAACCTTGCACACCTTCTGGGAGCGCGCGGTTTTTCGCGACGATCACTGGCAGGTGTTTTTAAAAGTAAATAAGCAATTTGCCGAGCGCGCCGCCGCAGAAGCAGCAGAAAACGCGGTGGTGTGGATTCACGATTACAATTTGTGGATGGTGCCGGCGTTTCTGCGTGAGATACGCCCCGACCTTGTTATTGCCTTTTTTCATCACACTTATTTCCCGTCGGCAGATGTGTTTAATGTACTGCCTTGGCGCCGCGAAATTATTGGCAGCTTATTGCAGTGCGACTATATCGGTTTTCATATTCCTCGCCAGGCCGAAAATTTTGTTGATGTTGCCCGCGGCGTAATGCCGCTCGAAGTCACCCAGAAAATGAATTGCGCACCGCGCTTTTTAACCTATGGCTGCGCCATGGGGCTAGATGAAATGACCACCGAAATACAAGTTAATGAGCGCCGTATTGGTCTTGGCGCCCATCCGGTGGGTTTGGATTTGGATAGGGTGCGGGCGGCATTGGCGAAAAAGTCGGTGCAACAGCGCATGAATGAATTGCGCGAGGAGTTGAGCGGCACTCGTATGGTTTTGTCGGTGGGGCGCTTGGATTACACCAAGGGCGTTATAGAACAGCTCACTGCCTATGAAACTTTGCTCGAGCAGCACCCCGACTTACACGGCAAGGTGACCTTGATCATGGTCTGTGTGCCAGCCGACAAAGAGATGACTATCTATCGCAAGCTGCAAGTGCAAATTGAGCAGGCGGTGGGGCGTATAAACGGGCGCTTTGCTCAAGTAGGCTGGAGCCCCTTGCAATTTTTCTTCCGCAGTCTGCCCTTTGAAGAGTTGGTGGCCTACTACAGCATGGCTGATGTGATGTGGATTACCCCGCTGCGCGACGGTTTAAATTTGGTGGCCAAGGAATACATTGCCACCCAAGGCATGACCGAGGGCTCTGGGGTGTTGGTGTTGTCGGAGTTTGCCGGTGCTGCGGCGGAGCTGCGCGGGCCCATACTGGCCAATCCCCACGATCCCAAAGAGCTGGTGCAAACCTGTTATTTGGCGCTGACCTTAAAACGCGATGAGGCTCGCAGTCGCATGCGCGAAGCCTTTGATGTGGTGTGCTACAACGACATCAAATTATGGGGGGCGGAGTTTATGGCCGCGGTGGAAGCCTGTCGCAGCGATGACGCCGAGGCGCAGTGTAGTGACGAGAGCTGCGTAGTTTAAGATCGCGCAGTAATAGCAAAGCAAAGTAGCACGCAAAGGAGTAATGATGGCCTTACGCAATGCGGTACAAATGATCTGTTACCCCAATCGCATGGGCGACAATCTAAAAGACTTACACGCGGTTATTGAAAAGCACTTGTCGGAGGCCATTGGCGGCGTGCATATATTGCCGTTTTTTCCCTCGAATGCCGACGCGGGCTTTTCGCCGCTAACCCACAAAGAAGTCGATCCCGATTACGGTGACTGGGACGATATTGAGCGTATTTCTTCTAAATACGATTTGTGTTGCGACGTTACGGTAAACCATATTTCCGATGAGTCTGAAGAGTTTAAAGACTTTGTTGCCAAGGGCTACGATTCCCAATACGCCGATATGTTTGTGCATGTGGAAAAGTTTGGTGATATTTCGCCAGACGACCTCGCTAAAATTCATATTCGCAAAGAGAAGGAGCCGTTTCGACGTGTTGAGTTTGCCAGCGGCGGCACCGGTCGCGTGTGGTGTACGTTTACCGAGCATCAAATCGACCTGAATTACGAGTCTGAATTGACCTTTCAGCTGATGGAAAACTACATCGGCTTTTTGGCGCAGCGCGGGGTAAAACTATTTCGCTTAGACGCCTTTGGCTATACCACTAAGCGCATCGGCACCAGTTGCTTTTTGGTGGAGCCAGATGTGTACCGTAATCTGGATTGGATCAATGGCGTGGCTCAGCTCCACGGCGCCGAAGTGCTGCCCGAGGTTCACGACCACAGCAGCTATCAGTACGCGATTAGCCGTCGCAATATGCACCCCTATGGTTTTGCCCTGCCGCCACTCTTACTGTTCTCTTTATTAGATGCCAATAGCGTCTACCTTAAAAACTGGCTGCGGATGTGCCCGCGCAATATGGTGACGGTATTAGATACCCATGATGGCATATGTATTCCCGATGTGGAGGGCGTGCTGCCCGAGGATAAAATTCGGGCCTTAATCGACAATATCTCCGCCCGTAGCGCCGATCCAATTTTGCGGCGTTCGGCGGCGAATATTCACAGCGTTGGTGCTATCTACCAGCTAACCTGCACGTTCTACGACGCCCTAATGCGTAACGACGACGCCTACTTGGCGGCGCGGGCGATTCAGTTTTTCTCGCCGGGTATTCCCCAAGTGTATTACGTGGGCCTGCTTGCCGGTTGCAATGATATTGAGCTGATGGAGGAGACTGGCGAGCTGCGCGACATCAATCGCCATTTTTACAGCTTGCCCGAAATTGACGAGGCAATAGCACAGCCGGTGGTGCAGCGATTACTGGCCTTGATGCGTTTTAGGAGCAATTACCCCGCCTTCGATGGCCATTTTGAGCTGAATTACTCCAATGATTCCAGCGTGGATATGGCTTGGCGCCACGGCGAGTATTACTGCCGCTTATTTGTAGACCTTAACTTTAATACTGCGTCTATAACCTATCTCGACGAGGACTCGCTGGCTGAGTGCCGCTTGCAGTGCTAGTGACTCTTAACTAAGTAAAATGGACGGGACTGCGCGGCCTAGGCATGAAAATCCTTATTGTTAGCGTTGTGGCGTGTCACACACTAAATACGGCGCATTTTTGCGGCTGCGCGCTGTAAATTGGTAGTAATAGGGGGTAGACACGGCCTGAAATCTGTATATACTCAATCGCAGCTAGAAAGTTCGACCTATATTTATGTACACCATTTCGAAGTCCTGTCTGTAGTTTTCGTCCTGTACTTCATAAGTAATAGAATCACTTCCAGCCTAATCGATCTGATTTCAGATCAAAAATTACCTTTGAATATTTCAGGAATAAAATTATGTCTACTACTACTGGCACAGTAAAATGGTTCAACGAATCTAAAGGCTTTGGCTTCATCGAGCAAGAATCTGGCCCAGACGTTTTCGCTCACTTCAGCGCTATCTCTGGTTCAGGCTTCAAAACTTTGGTTGAAGGCCAGCGCGTTCAGTTCACTGTTACTCAGGGCCAGAAAGGTCCTCAGGCAGAGAACATCGTAGCACTGTAATTTGCTATGTGGCCGCGCCCTCGGGCAGCGGCCAGCTTCAAACCCTTGTGGATTGAATGCTAAAGGGGCAGGACCTACGGGTCTTGCCCTTTTTTCATTTCAGCAACACTATTTAACATCCGGTTTCACCGCGCCACCGCCGCGCATTTTTCTGGCGGTATTACAGGATACACATTGTGAGTCAGCTAGAATTTTCTACCCTTCCGCTAAACCCCTCGCTATTGCAAAACCTGAGCTCGCTCGGTTATACCGAGATGACCCCCATTCAGGCCAAGGCTTTGCCGCACACACTCCATGGCAAAGACGTTATTGCACAGGGCAAAACCGGTTCGGGAAAAACCGCTGTCTTCGGTCTTACCCAGTTACAAAAATTAGATGTCAAAAAGTTTTATGTGCAGTCTTTGGTGTTGTGCCCGACTCGTGAATTGGCCGATCAGGTTGCTAAAGAGCTGCGTAAGTTAGCGCGTACTATTCATAATATTAAAGTGTTAACGCTGTGTGGTGGCATGCCCTTTGGTCCGCAGGTCGGCTCCCTAGAGCACGGCGCGCATATTGTGGTTGGCACTCCAGGTCGTATTGAAGAGCATGTGCGCAAGGGCACCCTTAAATTAGATAATGTGAACACACTGGTTTTGGATGAAGCAGACCGCATGTTGGAAATGGGTTTTCAAGACGCCCTCGATACCATCATTGGTTATATTCCTAAAGAGCGGCAGACCCTGCTGTTTAGCGCGACCTACCCTGACGAAATTCAGGACGTGGCCACCCGTATTATGCAGCGGCCGCTACTGGTTAAAGTGGAATCTACTCACGACAACGAAAGCATCGCCCAGCACTTTTTTAAAGTAGCCGACAATACTCAGCGTATTGTCGCAGTAAAATTGCTGCTGCTGCGCTACCGCCCAGATTCCACCGTTATATTTTGTAATACTCGCCACGAGACCCAGCAGGTGTGCGACGATCTTCGCGAGGCGGGATTTAGCGTGCAAGCCTTGCACGGCGACTTAGATCAGAAAATGCGGGATCAAACCTTGGTGCGCTTTGCCAATAAAAGCGTCTCGATTCTAGTGGCTACCGATGTTGCGGCGCGGGGCTTAGACATAGACGCTCTCGACGCGGTGATTAACTACCACATTGCCCGCGACGCCGAAGTGCATATTCACCGCATTGGCCGTACCGGCCGCGCTGGCGGCAAAGGTATTGCCTGTAGCCTGTATACCGAGCGTGAAAGTGCCAAAATTGCCCGTATAGAAGAAATGCGCGGCAATAAAATTGTGCCTGAGGCGCTGCCCCAGGTGAATTACTTGGATAAGCCCACTTTCAAGCCGCCAATGGCTTGTCTGCAGATCGATGGTGGCAAAAAGCAAAAGATTCGCCCCGGCGATATCGTTGGTGCGTTAACGGGTGCCGACGGCATTGCTGGCACCGACGTGGGTAAAATCCACGTATTCGACAATACCGCTTATGTGGCTGTGCGCAACGATGTGGCCACTGACGCGCTGCGTAAATTAAGCGAAGGCCAGCTCAAGGGGCGTAACTTTAGAGTGCGCCGTATTCGCGGTTAATGCTTTGTTGGGTGGCAGGCGGCGCATAAGCTGCCTGATTTCCCCTTCGATTTAAAGCCGTGATCTAGCCCTCAGATTCCCTCCCTGTTGATGAATAAAGTCTTATTTAAGCTGCACCGACTACTCGCCCTGTTGATCTGCGCGCCGCTATTACTCATTAGCTTGAGCGGCAGTGTGCTGGTATATAAGCATGAGATTGATGCGCTGCTAATGCCTGAGCGCGTGCGTGTAGCTGCAGTGGGCGAGGCGCGCCAGTCCTTTGATGTATTGCTGCACGCATTTAACCAAGCTTACCCCGCGTATGAAGTCACCGGCTGGCAGTTATTTGCAGACCCAGGTCGAGCCGATCTTGTTTATGTGATGGCTCACGGCGGTAGCGAGTGGTCGTCGCTGTTTGTTGATCAATACCGCGCTAAAATTTTATCAGATCCCAGCCCTCCTAAATATTATGTCACTGACCTTGTGCGCGAGTTCCATTACACCTTTTTGGCGGGTGATATTGGTCTATTGCTGTATGCGGTCGTCGCAGTGCTGCTCTGCATCCAAGCCCTTATCGGCATGATCCTGCACCGTAAATTTTGGAAAGTGCTATTTACCTTCCGCTATCGCGCGCGGCCAATTATTTATTTTGGTGACCTCCATAAACTGCTCGGTGTTGTGGCCACGCCGGTATTGTTGGTACTGGGATTTACCGGCGCGTACTGGAATATAAACCAGCTCAGCTATAGTTTCGCTAAGCCAGTTATGCGGCCAGCACCCTATAGTGTTGGCGAGCGCTTATATAATCCAATGCTGTCGATAGATGCCCTGCTAAGGGAAAGTCAGGGGCGCCTTGTGGGCTTCGCGCCGAGCTTTGTCTCGCTGCCGAGCAAGCCTGGTTATGCTATTAATATTTTGGGCGGGGTGAGCGGGCAAAATCCGCTCTATAGTGAATTCGCCAATTCTCTTCGCTACGATGCTCAAACCGGAGAATTTTCCGGCTTGCGCGACATTCGTGAGTCTAGCGTCACTGCTCAAATAAAAAACAGTTTTCGACGCCTGCACTTTGGCAATTTTGCTGGCAACTGGAGCCGATTAATCTGGGCAGTGTTGGGTTTTAGTCCGGTGATGTTGATTGCCAGCGGCTTAGCTATGTGGCGTATGCGTCGTTTGCAGCGGATGCGGCATGTCAATAAAAAAGCGTTAAGGTCTATAAATGCAAATCTATAGTCAAAAGTGTGCAAGGTGGGATTTGTTGCGCCAATTGTGGGCAGTGTGCGCAGTGACCCGCTAGTCGGGCTGCGTGCATTTTAGGTGCAGTAATGAGTGCCGATTACGATAAAATCAGTCAGTAAAAAATTATTTCACAAACATAACCCCCTTATGTCATAGGCCTTATGGCCTGATCTTAGCCTTTCATCGCTAGAGTTCTGCAAAGTGGGCGTACTAATTGCTTAAGGAGATCTCAATGTTATTTAGACGATATCTTCTAAGGTGGTTAGATGAAGCTAGATTATGGGAAGTACCGGGGAATAATTGTTTCTATTGCATTATTTCTGTTGCTCGACGCATCGGTAATGTCATTAAATTTTTATATTTCATATGAAATTTCGGAAGATGCCGTGGGTGTCAATATTGCTGGTCGGCAACGGATGCTGTCGCAGCGGATGATGAAATCACTTTTGGATATGCGTTCTGTATTAGTTGCTAGTGAGTCTGAGGGAGCTGATATTACGTCCGTGCTCAATTCAGCGCTAAAGGAACTCGATGCCACGGTGAATATGTTTCACGCCACGCTTATCGCGTTTGATGAAGGTGGTTTGGCGCCGGGTGCAGAGGGTGGTGAGGTGCTTTTGAAACCAGCTGGGTCTGGGGCCAGTGTTGCCGCTTTACATGAGGCGAAACAAATTTGGGCGCCATTTTATAAGCAACTTAATGCTTTGCAGAAGACGAACTTGACTGCCGAGTCCCAGATATTTTTAGCTCAGTTAAATACTGCTGTGGCCTATGGTCGCGAATATAATTTAACGTTACTAAAACTCATGAATCAACTCACTGGTGAATTGGAAAATGTCGCTAGTTCAAAGGCTAGCCGTCTGCGCTGGATTCAAACGGCGGGGATCAGTCTGGCAATAATTAACTTTTTTATTATTATGTTCCATTTTTTGCGTCAGCTTCGGGACAGTGATCGTCATATTGAAGTGGCGCGTGGGGAAACCCAAGAGATCCTCGATACTGTTAACGAAGGCTTGTTTTTGATTGATAAAGAGCAGCGGATTGGTGAGCAGTGTTCAAAGGCATTGGCGGATATGTTTGGGCGGCGCGATATTGCCGGAAAAAGTTTTAATGACTTACTCAGTGGTATCGTGTCGGAGAAAGATCGCGCCACCGCGACGAGCTATATAGGCTTATTATTCGATCTGCGTAAAAAGCAAAAGCTCATTGGCGATCTAAATCCTTTGCGTCAGGTTGAGATTTATATACCACAGGCAGACGGTAGTTACGTTAATAAGTATTTGAGTTTTTCGTTTTCTCGCGTTATGAGCGAGGGCAATATCATCCATATACTGGTCACGGTTGTGGATGTATCCAAACAGGTATTACTTGCTGGCGAGTTGGATGTGGCTCGGGCGCAGGGGCAGGAGCAGTTGGCTCTTTTGTCTACAGTTCTGCAAGCTGACAGCGATATGTTGAACATGTTCTTAAAAAACAGTGTCAGTAGTTTTGCCAAAATTAATGAGATTCTAAAGCATCAAGCAAAGTCGGTACCCCAATATATAGATAAGGCCAATCAAATATTTGCTCTGGTGCATAACTATAAGGGTGAGGCCTCGGCCTTAAATCTTGGTCGATTTAGCAGTCAGGCTCATGAGTTTGAGGAGCAAATTATTGCCTTGAAAAATCGTAGTGAATTGACTGGGAATGATTTTCTGGGTTTGGCAGTGATCTTGAATAAGCTCATTGCTGAAACCGAGAGTATTCAGGATTTATTAAGCAAGGTGGCTAGCTTTAGATCGAATACCAAAACGTCTGTGGCTACCTTGGCCGCAAACAATGGTGATTATTTATCGTTTAGTCATCTGCAGATGCTGGCGACAAAAATATCCGAGCGTCAGGGTAAAGAGGTCGAAGTGGTGTGCACAGGCTTTAATGACGTTGCCCTTGGCGACGAGGCGCAATCCACGCTGAATGGCCTAGCAGTACAATTGGTGCGCAATGCTGTCAGTCATGGCATAGAGACTTGCTCGAGCCGTATTCTTGCAGGTAAACGTCCTCAGGGAGAAATTAATCTTCGTATCGCAAAGCGTAATAATGGTGATTTGCAGTTAGTGTGTGAAGACGACGGCAGTGGTCTCAATCGCGAGGCCATTTTACGAGCGGCTTTAGAGCGTGGTCTTATCAGTGGCGAGGAAGACCTAGAGGGTGATGATCGCCGTCTTGCGGAATTGATTTTTCACCCAGACTTTTCTACTCGGGATGCTGCCGACGAAGATGCTGGGCGTGGCATGGGGCTATTTGCATTGCGTCAGACCGTGCGGGAGATGGGGGGGAAAATTGCTATTAACTCACGCAATGGTCGCGGCGCTCGCTTTGTTGTTTCAATACCAGTAACGGCACTGCAAATGAACGTGGCAGTATAAAGAGGCGTGGTTATGTTGAAATTAATGGTAGTAGACGATTCTAATATCATTCGCTCAAAAATTTGTCGCGCTCATAATGCGGATAAATTCGAGATTGTTGCAACCGCGACTGACGGTGCTGAAGCCATTGCATTTTTTGAAATGCACCATCCTCAGGTGGTCACCATGGACTTAACCATGCCCAATATTGATGGTATTGAGTGTATAGCGCGTTTAGCGGCGATAAATCCTGAGGTGCTTATATTGGTGGTTTCTGCTTTGTCGGATCAAGCGACAGGTATTGAAGCCCTCGAAAAAGGTGCCAGTGGCTTTTTATTAAAACCTTTTAGCGAAAATGACTTGCGTGCGGCCCTAGACGAACTAACGGAACATCTTAATGACTGAAGATAAACTGCAAATATTTATAGACGGCGTTGTGCGTTATTTTGAACATACTGCAGACAATGATATGCGTGTAGGTACGCCTTATTTAGCTTCTAATGCAGATCCGATTTCTATGGATTACACCGGCATTATTGGTATTTCCGGTAACAATAAGGGGTGTGTGTATTTTACTGCGCCCAAAATCATGCTGAAACATTTAATGATGAGCTTAGGTGAGCCAGACACCTCAGAAGCTAATATGATCGACCTCGTAGGTGAAGTGGCTAATACAATTTCAGGGAATGCGCGTCGTGAGCTGGGCAAAGATTTTATGATCTCTGTGCCGGTTGTTGTGTCTGGTGCCCCGAGTAAAATTCACTTACCCAGTGAGATGCGTTCTTACGTGGTGCCGGCGGTGTGGCGCTCTTACAGCGCAGCTGTGGTGATTTGTTTGCAGGCATAATATAGTGAAATCCGCGTTTGTAGAGGTATTGGTGAGCAAGCGCGAGTGGGTTTGAACATTGTAGTGAGTGTTATCAATCGTTGGAACCTAGTGTGCCGCTTCAAATAAACTGAAGAATATGGATGATTTTGCTATAATCCGTAAAATTTATTTTGCAGAATAGTCATGAGAATAGCAGCCCCCATAATCCTGTCAGAAGAAGAACGCAAAAAATTCACTAAATTGCTTCACAGCGGAAAACCCCCTGTACGCCTTATGGAGCGCATAAAAAATTATTTTATTAGCTCATGAAGGGAAAGAGAATCAAGCTATAGCGGAAGAATTGGAGATAGGCAAGAACAAAGTTGGACGTTGGCGCAACCGCTATGCTGAAGGTGGATTCAAAGCATTAGAAAAGAACCTCCCGCGCGGTAAAAACCATGCAGGGAAAAGCAGTCTTGGCCAACTACGTTTACGCAATAACGTTATTCGGATGACCACACAGGAAAAACCTGCCGATGGGACACACTGGTCGACCCGCTCATTAGCCAAAGCTTTAAATACCACAGATACATTTGTTCATCGTGTTTGGAAATCAGCCGGGCTGAAGCCGCATTTGACAAAGTCATTTAAAGTCAGCAATGACCTTTTGTTTGAAGAAAAGCTGCATGATATTGTTGGCTTCACTGCTGTCCCATAACTTAGAAATAAAAAAGGCTTGGTTCTCAACAAGTTGATACAATGAAGTTGCGAACAAAAACTGTAATAACAGGGGTAACCAAGCCTTGTCACATCATAACACGGTCTTTTCACAATTGTTAAAATTGGTATCGAGACATGAATTTGAAGGTCTAGCAAAAGAGCACCACGAGGGCCAAAAACTGCGCAAAATGTCACGGTGGTCTCAATTTGTTTCCTTAAGCTTGGCTCAGCTTTCCGGTCGCGCCAGCCTGCGTGATATTGTCAGCAATCTGTCTGCTCAAGCGGCCAAGCTTTACCATCTCGGCAGCAATAATGTTACGCGCAGCTCCTTATCACGCGTGAACGAATGTCAGCCTTACACACTTTATGAAGCCTTGTTTCATAAACTGTTATCCCGATGTCACGCTACCGCACCAAAACACGGGTTTCGTTTCAAGAACAAACTGTATTCTCTGGATTCCACTACGATTGACCTGTGCCTTTCTGTTTTCCCGTGGGCAAAATTTCGTCGTACCAAAGGGGCCGTCAAAGTCCATGTCGGTCTTGACCATCAGGGTTTTCTGCCCAGCTTTGTCCGTATCACCGACGGTAAACAGCATGATGTCACCGTCGCCCGCGCACTCGCCTTACCCGCCGACAGCATTGTCGTAATGGATCGCGCTTACATAGACTATGCATGGTTTAACAGCCTGAATGACAAAGGAATTTTCTTTGTCACTCGACAAAAACGCAATGCCACTTACCGTATTACTGAGCGGAGGGACGTCATTAAGGCCAAAGGGCTGACCTGCGATCAAACTATCTACATTACTGGTAGCAAAGCGCAAACTTGTTCAATTCCTTTGCGACGAATCGGCTTTAAAGACGCGACGACGGGTAAGCACTACGTATTTCTGACTAATAATTTTCACCTTGCCGCTAAAACTATCGCTGACCTTTACAAATCCCGCTGGCAGGTCGAATTATTTTTTAAGTGCATTAAGCAAAACCTCAAGATTAAGTCATTTGTCGGTACGTCTAAAAATGCCGTCATGACGCAAATCTGGATTGCCATGTGCGCCTACTTGCTACTTTTATGGATAAAGTTCAGCTGTCAAATTGATCGCAGTCTTCAGCAGATGATTCGGTTACTCCAGCTTAATTTATTCGAGCGGAGGGATTTGATGACGCTGTTGAGAGGTGACCCGCCGGAGTTAGTAGATAAACTAAATCACCCTCAACTTGAACTACTATGAAAAGTTATGGGACAGCAGTGTGCTTGGGTAGTAAGCAACATCCCCGACGCCACGGGTTTGCCGTGGCCAGTAATGCCGAGCAATTCACAGATAGAACCGCAGAGTTCAGTTTGTTGCGGTGCAGAATCTGAGCGGTGAGAGAAGTGCTCGCCAATCACAAAAAGTGGTATGTCGCGTTCCTCAGGGAGAATGCCGCCGTGGCTCTTATCACCGTTCATACCGTGGTCAGAGGTGATCAACACTTGATAGCCCTCATCAATCCACGTGGGCAGGTATTTAGATAACTCACCGTCGGAATTGCGTACAGAATTGCGGTAATGGGCGCTATCTACACCCTCGTGATGCCCCGCATTGTCAATATTCATTGGGTGTATCAACATAAAGTCGGGGTTGTGGCGGCGCCGTAATGATTCTGCATCGAGGTACACATAGCCGTCGGGATAGTGGTCGCCGTGATAGAAGCAGCCATGCTGAATCAGTTGTTCAAGATCCTCGGTGTGGCGATCGCGTACCGCGTCATAGGGGCTGCGGTTGTATAGCTCACTAAACCAATGAAATGCGGCGGCCGCGGTGGTGAGCCCTGCCTCGCGGGCCAAACTAAAAACGCTTTGTTGATTGGAATTGCGGTTTACGTCGTTATGGACAATGCCGCTTAAAACTGGGGTAACGCCGGTGAGGACGGTTTCATAGAGTGGGCGAGACTTGGACGGTAGCTCGCACTGAAGCTTATACAGGGTGGTTATTCCCTGGGCGTTTAGGCCCTGAAGAAAGCCCATGCACTGCTCTGCAGTGTTATAGGCTAGGCCATCAAGCACGATGAGTATTACTTTATTAGACATATTCTCCTATCAAGATCATGGCCGATTAACATCGGTCGCTAACTCAAATTCATTGCGCCGAGAGTAGGTTGTTAATATGAAGAATATATGACAGTTGGGAATTTATTATGGTGGCATTGTGCAGTGGCCAGCACATTAGTGGTGATTTGGTTGTAAAATCAGAAGCGGCTTTTTGTGGCAACGCACTGCCTTTTTCGAGATCTGCTTTGTTGTGCTTATAATTGAAATCAAAGGTCGCTTGAATGACTATACGTAAGTCTTGGTAAGTTAAACAGACTTATTTACAAGCGCTTATTTTGGTCTAGTATGCGGCTAACAAACGCCGCTTAGGCGTAGTGCTGGGTGTAAAGGATATATTTTTCCCGTTGGCGGAATGATGTTTAGGTGTCATGGATGATTAAAAATAAAATGGGCGTAACCTCCTTATTACTTACCGTGGCACTTTTTGCCGGAGCTAGCGCTTTTGCCGAAGTTGCACCGGCCACCGCGCCAAGTGAGCCTTATCACGCTCCGGCACTTACGCTGTATGGGCATTTGCCCAGCATCGACATGGTTGCGCTTTCTGAATCGGGTCGGCAGCAGGCAATGCTCGCTACCGTCGATGACCGGCGGATACTGCTAGTTGGGGATGTTGGCAAAAAAATTGAGATCAAACTCGGCTTAGGCGACATCAAAGCTCGGGATTTGTATTGGGCTGGTGAGCGCTACGTGGTGGTGATTACCAGCTCTACTCAAAACCTAGGGATGAACTACGGGTATAAATATGAGCTACAGAATATAGCTGTTTTAGATACCCAATCTAAGGATTTTTTTTGGCCTTTGGCTAAATCCGACCGTGTTCTAAATGCCGCATTTGGTGTTCACATGCCGGTTAAAGCTGACGACGGCTGGCAGCAATGCGTTAATACTTTGCCGTTAAATAGGAGCAGCCGGTCTGGATCAGTGTGGATATCAGGATTTGACATTGAGCTTAGCTGCATAAATTTAGACTCGCGTAAACTGAAGTTACTGGCTGCGGGGCGCGAAGACGGCAGCGGCTGGTTGCTCGGCGCAGGGCCAACCGTTATTGCTCGCGAAACCTACGACAGCATCCGCACCGATTGGGAACTTTACGCGGGTAAGCGTGGCGACCGTTTATATAAAGCTAAAGACCGCTTTGGTCGAAATACCATTGTTGGCCAAGGTCGAACGCCAGGCACCGTACTCTTTATAATTCATAATAAGCGCGGCGTTGCGCAATTGATGGAGATGCCGCTAGACGGAAAAGCCGCGCCGGTCGAATTATACCCAGCCTTAAATATTAACGAGTATGTTTATAGTCGCACCACAGGCCTATTGACCGGCATTGTTATTGGCGGCGATACGCCCACATTAGAAATGATAGACGATGGCCTAGAGGCCCGAGTGAGGGGCACCCGCAAGGCCTTTCCTAACTTGAATGTGCATTTTGAGTCGGTGACCGATGATTTTAGTCGTATGGTGGTACGTACCGACGGCGCCACCGATAGTGGCACATGGTGGTTTGTGGATATACCCTCGGGATCGGCGGTTGAAATTGGTTGGCGCTACCCAGGTATTAAACCAAGTCAAATTGGTCCGGTGACGACTTGGCATTACACCGCTGCCGACGGCTTGGACATACCCGCTATTTTAACGTTGCCGCCGCATCGCGAGGCCAAGCAGTTACCTTTAGTCGTGCTGCCGCATGGTGGCCCAGAGTCGCGGGATTACCCCGAGTTTCACTGGATGGCTCAGGCGTTTGCCAGCCGTGGCTATGCGGTGTTGCAGCCCAATTTTAGAGGCTCTCGCGGTTATGGTGTTGGCTTTCGCAATGCCGGTTTTGGCGAGTGGGGGCGCAAAATGCAAACCGACCTGTCTGATGGTATAGCGACCTTAGCGGCGCAAGGAATTATTGACCCTAGTCGCGCCTGTATTGTTGGCGGAAGTTACGGCGGTTATGCCGCGCTGGCGGGGGTTACGGTTCAGCAAGGTATCTATCGCTGTGCGGTGGCAATTGCACCAGTTAGTGACTTAAACCTAATGTTGCGGAATACCGAATTTGACAAGAAGCGCGGTGAATTGCGCTACTGGAAAGAGTTTATGGGCGCTGATGGCGTAGGGGACAATAGCTTAGATGCCATATCACCCTACACCTTGGCCAAGCGCGCAGATGCACCAATTTTACTGATTCACGGTAGCGATGACACCACGGTGGAGATTGTGCACAGCGAACGGATGGCGAGCAAATTGCGCTCGGCGAAAAAGCCTTATGAATTTATTAAGATTGAAGGCGCAGATCATTTCTTGTCGCAGGAAACCACACGGCAGCGGGTGTTGGCCGAATCTGTACGCTTTGTGTTAAGGAATAATCCCCCGAATATAGACGCGATACGCGACTGGCAGCCGGAATAATGTTTATAGAGTTGAGCTGCTTGCAGCGGTATTCCTTGCGTCTAAGATCATCCTTAATGTGTAAATAAATAGGCCACTGATAGGCGGTCTTTTACTACCACCTGCTAAATCTGTATAAGCAAAAGGATGGAGGTTTCAAATGGATCTTGAGAAAAATTGGCCGGAAATTTTGAGCGTTCTTGGCAGCGCTAAAAAGGCCAACCGTTTCTTCTCCGTCGCAACGGTCGATTCCGCGGGCAACCCGCACATCACCCCCATTGGTCATGTTTTTTTTCGCAATGATATGACGGCTTACTACTTTGATGCCTACTCAAAAGCTATGCCAAAAAACTTTGAGCACAATAAGCGGGTATGTCTAATGGGGGTTAACAGCAGCACGGGCTTTTGGTTTAAGTCGCTTTTTAACGGCAAGTTTAATTCAGCGCCAGCGGTTCGACTATTTGGTGAGGTTGGTGAAATTCGGGATGCTAGCGCAGACGAAATTGAAACACTTCAGGCTACCATACGAATTACAAAAAAGCTGAAAGGTCATAAATTGCTCTGGGGTAACTTAAACCGCGTGCGAGATATTAAATTCGATTCCTTTGCGCCAGCAACTTACCCTGCTATGTGTGATGGGCTTTGGCAATAAAGTAATACTGAGCGGAATATAGATAATGCTATCTAGACAGCGGCGCTACGTATTACTGGTAAAAAGCGTAATTGGTTCATGCAAGGAAAAATACTAATGGGTTTGAGATAACCGGTGGCTACAAAATGAAATGTGCCATTGTATAGTTAGTGGTAGATGTTCTGTGCAGGCGGAGTTTTATATGTGTATCAGACCATTTAAAGATAGCGATTACTCTACGATAACGCGGATATACGCAAATACTAAGTTAGATGAGTTGCGATACGAGGATAAAGTATTTGAGCTGCTTCCCCTTGAGGAAGACGCGGTGCGGCTGAAGCAATTAAGCGAATCTGATATCTATCTTTACGATAACGGCGAAGTTCTTGGCTACGGCGCGGTATTTGGCCAAGAAATAAGGGCATTATTTGTGCTTTCGAAATATCGTGGACTCGGTGTAGGGCAGGCAATTTTAGCGTTCTTGATGGCAAAGGCTGGAGGCGAAATGAGTCTTTACCTTGCTAGTAGCAATCTGCCCGCTAAAAGGCTTTATGAAAAATACGGATTTATCACGGTAGAGACCTTTGAAACGAGGTATAACGGCTTAGCCGTTTTTGCCGATAAAATGGTCCGGCCTGCTGTGGGGTGATTGTTTTAATTTGGACTGAACAATGGATTTTCAAACTATACCTATTACCCGTATCTTTGATGAAGACAAAGCCAAGGCGTTCTATCTTGAATATCTCGGCATGACGCTCGATTGGGCGCATCGATTTGAACCGATGCTGCCTATTTACATGCAGGTATCTAAAGGGAATTTCACGCTGCATTTAAGCGAGCATTCCGGCGACTGCACGCCGGGCAGTAAAATTTTTGTGGACGTCAGTGATATTCAAGCGCTGTTCGGTGAGTTGGCGGCTAAAGATTACCCCTATTGCAATCCTGTACTCGAAACAGCCGTGTGGGGTGGTCGTTGTTTTACGGTGACAGATCCATTTTCAAATCGAATTCTGTTTAGTGAGTCAAGTAAGTCGTAGTTACGGTCTTTGCGAGCCAGTTTAGCTAAATTACCCTGCCATAACGTACAATACCGCTTTATTTACGAACAGGGCGTATTACATGGCGATTCAGTGGTATCCGGGGCATATGCACAAGGCCCAGAAGGACATCAGGGAGCTATTGCCCCAAGTTGATTTGTTGATCGAAGTGTTGGATGCCCGCATCCCGTACTCCAGTGAAAACCCCGCTATTGAAAAGATTCGTGGCGATAAACCCTGTATCAAAATTCTGAGCAAATCGGATCTTGCCGACCCTGCGGTAACGGCGGCGTGGCAGGCGCATTTAGAGCAGCAGCGCGGGGTGAAGACGTTTCCAACCACGACCAATGAACCGGCTAAAATTAAGCAGCTATTGGAGCTGTGTCGGCGTATGTTTCCCGCTAAGGATGCTGGGGTTAAAACCATCAACGCAATGATCGTTGGCATTCCCAATGTGGGTAAGTCCACCATCATTAATACCTTGGCCGATCGAATTATTGCCAAGACCGGCAATGAACCAGCGGTAACCAAAAGCCAGCAGCGCATTAATTTGGGCAGCGGCATTGTGCTGTTTGATACGCCGGGTATTTTGTGGCCCAAAATTGATAATCCCAATAGTAGTTACCGGCTTGCGGTGACGGGTGCGATTAAAAGCACCGCCATGGAATACGACGATGTGGGCTTTTACGCGGCCGATTATTTGATTAAGGCCTACCCTGAATTATTAAAAGAGCGCTTTCAGCTAGAGAGTATCCCCGATACTGAACTTGCCTTTTTAGAAGTGGCGGCGCTCCGACGGGGCGCGCTAAGTGCGGGCGGGCGCATTAATTTACACAAAATCTGTGAGCTGCTGATTAATGAGCTGCGCGCGGGCACTGTTGGCCGGATTAGTTTAGAAACACCAGAAATGGTGGTGCAGGAAAAAATCGCTATTGCTGAAGCGCAAGCTAAAAAGGAGGCCGATGCGGCTGAGCGTAAGCGGCGGTTTAAACAAGGCTCGCGCAACCCCAGTGACAGCGAACTGGCGGCACAGGAGGCGAATAATGCTAAGCGAGCACCGCGTGGATCGCGGCCGCCAAAGGCGACGAAACCACGTAAATTAAAGTAAATATCACTCATGTCTTCAGGTGAAAATGCTGGGCAATTAAACGCAAGCTCCGGCGTTGATGACGGCCAGTTAAGTGCCGAAATTGAACAAGCCATATCACAGGCTGCGGCACGCTATTTTGATGAGTGCCGCCAGCGGGTACCGAGCTTTGTTCGCCGCCATTTTACTTACCCTGGCGCAATAGCCTTAAACCGAGTTGCCTTGGGCTGGGATATGTTGCGCGCGCCGCTAAATTTATTTTGGGCACCGCTGTATAGCCTTATTTCACTGCTGCATTTCGCCTGCGTTAAACAGCCGCGCTTAGCTGGGCTCGCGAGCTTGTTGGCGCGTATTCCCAGCGGCTTTAGTACGCAAGTTCAGGCGCAAATTAGCGCACTGGTAATGGACGAACTCCTTAATGCTCGCAGCGAGGACAATGCCTTCGAAGTGCATCTGCTGACGTCCTTGCAAACGGTCTATCGCCGGCATAATCATGACGCGACTACTGATCAGCATTTTGCGCAGATCATTGAGCCGTTGCTCAACGACGCCTTAAAGCAATATCAGCTCACTCGCACTGCCTCAGCGGACATCGCCAATAGTCTCTCCTGCACGGTGCTTGGTGCGTTTGCCTTTCAGAAGTTCACCCCGGGTGGTATTGGCGTGGCTGCGCTGTTGGCCTCTTTGTTGGCGACGGAGTTGGCCAGCCGCAATTTTGTGTTTGGTGAAACCTTGGGGCGCTGGTATTACGGTGTGTTTCCGCCAGAACCGAATTTGAGCTTAACCTTAGGGATGTTGGCGGGGATTATGGCCTTGTTGGCGGCCTTTGCGGCATTTTCGGGGGTGATAACCGACCCTGTGCAGGCGCTTTTGGGCGTGCATCGCCGCCGTTTAATGAAAATGTTAGATCATTTGGAGCACGATTTTAACGAAAAGCGTACTAGCAGCTTTCGGCCTAAAGATCAGTTTGTAGCGCGGATTATGGATGGTTTTGACATGATTAAGTCTAGCCTGTTCTGAATTTTACACGGTGGAATGCGGGCTGAGGTGCTTCGCTTAATCACTGCGGGCGTAAGTATGGCATAATGGCGGCGGGTTTATGGCTGGGCCCTAGGTGATGGCGATTGGCTATAATGGCAAACGGCGCCCACCAAATAGCGTTTAATCAATTGGGAAGTAAGCATGGATAATAATGATGTTCTGCGCCGGGTGCGCTACATCTTCGATTTTAATGACGCAAAAATGATTTCGGTTTTTGGTTTGGCGGATCATTTGGTGAGTCGAGAAGAAGTGAGTGATTGGTTGAAGCGCGAAGGCGATCCGACTTATCAACCCCTCGGTGATTTGCATCTCGCGGCTTTTCTTAACGGTTTGATTAGCGATAAACGCGGCAAGCGCGAAGGCCCAAAGCCTGAGAATGAAAAGCGCTTAAGCAATAATATGATTTTTATGAAGTTGAAAATTGCCCTAAACCTCAAGGCCGAGGATGTTATGGCAATTTTAGCTTTGGCAGATGTGATTATTAGCAAGCACGAGCTGAGTGCGTTTTTCCGCAAAACCGACCACAAGCATTATCGCGAGTGCAAGGACCAGATTTTACGCAATTTTCTGAAAGGCTTGCAGCGTAAATACCGAAGCGATGCTGAGGTAGAAGTAGAGTTTGGCAGCGAAGTAGAATAAGCATTTAGAACAAAACAGGGTGATACTTTTGCGTCACCCTGTCCTCATCGCATTTTTAAAACCACAGTGTTGCCTTAGCTAATATTCCCCGTAACCCGAACTCGGCGGCTGGTGGGCGCAGATTCTATGGTTTTTGCGGCTTCGCGTTTCTTAATACCATCGTCGATGATGTTCTTCAGCGCGATAATCATTCCCGTAAAAATAAACGCGCCCGGCGGTAAAATTGCCACCAACACCGCGGTGTAATCCTCTACCAGTACAATCTTCCATGCCTTGGCACCTTCGCCAAACAGTAAGTCCATATTCGCGAAAATCGCGCCGGTACCAATAATTTCTCGCACTGCGCCGAGCAGCATCAATATAACGGCAAACCCCGCACCCATAATAAAACCGTCGTACATGGCGGGCAGTACTTTATTCTTGCAGGCAAAGGCGTCGGCGCGGCCAAGAATTACACAGTTGGTGGTGATCAGCGGTAGAAAAATACCAAGGATTTGAAATAGCTCATAGGCAAATGCCTGCATTAATAGCTCGATGCAGGTTACTGCCGCAGCAATAATCATTACAAATGCCGGTAGCCGGATGGCATCCGAGGCAAAGCTGCGAATCATCGACACGCAGGTATTTGAAACGGTGAGCACGAGCATTGTTGCCAGCCCCATACCCAGCGCATTAATCACTGAGCCGGTTACCGCTAACAGCGGACATAAGCCGAGCAGCTGAACAATGGCGGGGTTGTTCTTCCACAGCCCGTTTAGGGAGATCTCGCGGTAGCTGATGTCACTCATTGCTGTTCTCCTTGTCAGGCTCTATGCCGGTAATCATGGCGCGATTAGCGTCAAAATAAAGTAGGGCGCGGTGTACTGCACCGGTTACCGCACGCGGGGTGATGGTTGCGCCAGTAAACTGGTCAAACACGCCCTTGTCTTTCTTTACTGCCCATTTACCTGGTTCTGGGTTTGTGAGGCTTTTACCGACAAAGCCGTCTACCCAGTGGCTCTTTTTGTAGTCTACCTGATCGCCCAGGCCCGGCGTCTCGCGATGTGATAAAACTCGTACTCCAGCAATGCTGCCGTCGAGGTTAATGCCGACGATCATATCGACATCGCCGGTATAACCGTCGCGGGCCGTGGCGGGCAAAATAGCGCCCACAAAATGGCCCTTTTGGGTGGCGCGGTAGAATTTTTTGGTTTCACGCAGGCCCAGTAACTCGGTGTCGGCGATGGTGTCGGCGGCGTCGAGCATGGAGTTGTCGTGACGGGATTTGGGAATAATTTCCAGCAGCGCGCGCTCTTCGGCGTGGCGGATGTTTTCCTGAATTAAACCTCGGGTAGAAAGATAAGTGCCGGCAATCACGCCGGTGGTGACCACCGCAAAGAGGCCCAATAATAGACTGTTTTTACTGATCGATTGGCCGAGAATATTCATTTATCGGCTCCCTTCGTTTTATGCCCATAAGTGCGCGGCTGGGTGAAATGATCAATAAAGGGCGCGGCAAAGTTCATTAACAATACCGAGAAGGCCAAGGCATCGGGATAATTGCCCCACACCCGAATAATATAAATGAGCAGGCCAATTAAGGCGCCGTAAATTAGGCGGCCGCGATTGGACACCGCCGAGGTCACGGGGTCGGTAACAATAAAGAAAGCGCCGAGCATGGTGGCGCCGCTGAACAAGTGAAAGAAAGGCGAGCCGCCAGAGGCCGAGCTGCCGCCGTCGTAGAAGAACAGCGACATTAGGGTGAGCACCGCGAGCATGCTCAGCGGCGCGTGCCAGGTAAAAATACGACGGTATATTAGGTAGGCGCCGCCCAGTAAAAATCCGGCATTTGCCCACTCCCAGCCTTTACCCGCAACTTGACCAAACTGGGGCGATTGTGACCAGAGATCGCTAACGAGCAGTGAGTTGTTTTGCTTTAGCACATCTAAAGGCGTGGCCATGGTGATGGCGTCAATGGCCTCGCGACCAAAGCCAAAGCAGTAGCGCAGGGCTTCGATGGGGCCGAGTAAGTCGCCGGCAAAGCTACCCTTGGGCGCCAGCCACTGGGTCATTTGCACGGGGAAGGAAATCAGCAGCATGACGTAGGCGGCCATGGCGGGGTTGAATGGGTTGTAGCCCATGCCGCCATAGAGTTGTTTGCAAATTAAAATCGCAAAACCGGTGCCGATCATAATCAGCCAAAATGGCGCGGCCGGCGGCAGCGCTATGCCGAGCAGAAAGGCGGTGACTAGGGCGCTGTAATCATTGAGGTAAAAGCCAATAGGCCGCTTGCGCCAGCGCAGCGCTAAGGCTTCAAACGCCAATGCGGTAATACTGGCCCATAGCACGTTAACAATGGTGCCAAAACCAAAGAACCAGGTCAGCGCCAGCATGCCGGGCAGGGTCGCCAGCAACACAAGGCGCATGACACTGGCGGTGCTCATGGGCCCGTGGGCGTGGGGTGAACTGACTTTTAAAAATCCCATAGTCTGCTGTGTGCTCTATAAAAGGGTATTAGCCCAGCTGCTGTTTAGCGCTGGCCAGTTTGTCTTGTAGCTTCGCTATTGAGTCGGCGAGAATCTCGGCCTTGTCGTCGCCGCTTTCTTGGGCGGCGCTTAATTTCTCTTGAGTGCGCGCAATACGATTTTCTAAAGACGCAATGGTTTGTTTGAGCTTATCTTCGTCGCTCATATCTGCTTGGGCGGCGCGCGCAGCTTTGGCGCGTTCAATAGCTGCTTGTACTGGATCATCGCTGCTGCTTGGTGCTGGTGTAGTTTCAGCACTGGCTGGTGTCTCCGCCGCAAGTCTCGCCAAGTGCGCGGCTAAGTCTTGTTTCGCCGTTTCCAATTTGCTTTGCGTTTTTTCAACTCCAGTGGCAAAGGCGGCGACATTGGCGTCGTTTTGCTCTTGGGCAGTACTCAGTTTTTGCTGGGCGGCGGCAAGGCGTTTTTCGGTGGTGGCGACGAGGTTCTGTAGGCGTTGGGTTTTGTCCTCGTCGCTCTCGTCGGCGCTAACACCTGCACGTTTAGCCATGGCGCGGGCGATGGCCGCTTGTGCTGGATCGGCTGCGTCATGCGCGGGCGCACTTGCGAGGCTGGCTTGATGGTTGGCAATTTCTATTTGCAGGGCCGCGACTTTATCTTCGGTTTTGATTACCGCGGTGGCAAAGGCCTCGACGTTTTCACTGGCCTGCTCTTTAGCAAGGGCCAATTTTTCACGGGCGCTGACGAGTCGGCGTTCAGCGCTGGCAAGCAGTAATTGCAGGCGTTCGGTTTTGGCAGCGGGGTCTTCTGCTGCGACCTTGCCGTCGCCCTTGTCTTGAACCCTGTCTTGAGCCTTGGCTTGAGCGCGCGCTATGGCATCTTGAGCGGGGTCGGCGGCGTCAGCCTTTTTGGCCTTGCTGCGTTCAATTGCCGCTTGAATAAGATCTGTCTTGCTGCTGTCGGGATTGCTCGCGGCGGCAGCGGCTTTGTCTTTGGCGGCTTTGAGGCGAGCGGCGCGTTTGGCTTCTTTCTCTGCCTCTTCTTGCTCTAGTCTGGCGGTGCGCGCTTCAAAGCGTTCCTTGGAACGCTCTGCTTTAATTTTGTCTTGCTGGGCCTGACGGATCTCTGCTTTAGAGGCGCGGTAATATTGCACCAGGGGAATATTACTTGGGCAGACATACGAGCAGGCGCCGCACTCGATACAGTCGAAAAGTTGGTGGTCTTCGAGTTTTTCGTGTTCTTGGGCGCGGGAGAACCAGTACATTTGCTGGGGCAGCAGCGACACGGGGCAGGCTTCGGCGCACATGCCGCAACGGATACAGGCCTGAGCTGGCGGCGGTGGCGGTAGCTCGGCAGCGCTGGGCGCCAAAACGCAGTTGCTGGTTTTGACGATGGGCACGGCAGTGTCTTGCAGGGTATAGCCCATCATCGGGCCGCCCATAACCAAGCGAATGCAGTCGTCTTTTTTAAAGCCGCTTTGGTCCAGCAGAAATTGCACTGGCGTGCCGAGTAATACTTCGTAATTGCGGGGCTGACTGCAGGCTTCACCGGTAATGGTGGTAATGCGCGAGATCAGCGGCTCGCCAAAGCAAATGGCGCGGTAGATTGCGGTGGCGGTGCCGATGTTTTGGCAGACAATGCCGATATCGGCGGGCAGGCCGCCAGCGGGCACTTCTTTACCCGTTAAAATTTGAATTAATTGTTTTTCGCCGCCAGAGGGGTATTTGGTGGGGAAGGGCACAATTTCGATGCCGGTTCCTTGCGCAGCTTTTTGCAGTGCGGCAATGCCCTCGGGTTTATTGTCTTCAACACCGATCAGGGTTTCTTTGCTGGGCTTAATTAAATGACGAAGAATTTCGGCGCCGGCAATAATTTCGGCGGCGCGCTCGCGCATAAGAATATCGTCGGCAGTGATATAGGGTTCGCACTCGGTGCCGTTGAGAATTAAGGTCTCAATGGGTTTGTCGTCGCGGGTGCTGAGTTTTACTGCGGAGGGAAAACCCGCGCCGCCCATGCCCGCAATACCGGCTTGGCGAACGCGGTCAATTAAATCCATTTTGCTTAAGCTGCGAAAGTCGTCAACGCCGCTATGGCTAATCCACTCATCTTGGCCGTCGGTGTCGATCACAATGCAGGCACCGCTCATGCCTGAGGGGTGGGGGATTAAGCGCGATTCAATGGCCACTACCGTGCCAGATGTTGGCGCGTGCACGGGGGCGCTAACAAAGCCCTTGGCTTCGGCAATCATTTGGCCTTTTAAAACGCGGTCGCCGACGCTAATGATTGGACTAGCTGGCGCGCCAATGTGCTGGGCCAGCGGCAGTATTAATTGCGGCGGTATACCGGCAGCTTGGATAGGCGACTGCAGGGACTGCTGTTTGTTTTCTGCTGGGTGAATACCGCCGTGAATATCCCACACCTTTCTTATCAGCTGGCTCATGCACTGGCCCCGCTGCGGTCGCTGGCAATAAGGTCTTCGGGCGGCTTGGGTTTGTCCCAGTGCCAGGTTTGCAAGCTGGTTTCGATGGGGCGCATTTCTATACAGTCTACTGGGCAGGGTTCAACGCAAAGATCGCAGCCGGTGCACTCACTGGCGATAACGGTGTGCATATGTTTGGCCGAGCCCAAAATGGCATCGACGGGGCAGGCTTGAATACATTTGGTACAGCCGATGCATTCCTCTTCGCGAATATAGGCGACCGACGGCACGGACTCTTCAGCTGCGTCTAGGGGTTTAGCTTCTACGCCCAGCAAATCCGCAAGCGCCGCGATGGTGGCTTCGCCGCCAGGCGGGCATTTGTTGATGTCGTCGCCGTCGGCAATGGCTTGGGCGTAGGGGCGGCAGCCGGGGTAGCCGCATTGGCCGCACTGGGTTTGCGGCAGCAGTGCTTCAACTTGGTCGGCAATCGGGTCGCCCTCGGTTTTAAATTTTACCGCAGCAAAACCGAGTAGGGCGCCGAACACCACGCCGAGGCTGACCAGTGCCAGCAGGGACGCGATAAACGGGTTTTGGGCAATTAATTCAATCATCGTTATACCAAACCGGCGAAGCCCATAAAGGCCAGTGACATGAGTCCGGCGGTAATCATACCAACGGCAGGGCCTTTAAAGGGTTGGGGCACATCGGCGGCGGTAATGCGTTCGCGCATGGCGGCAAACAATACCAAAACCATGGAAAAGCCCGCGGCGGCGCCAAAGCCATACAGGGCTGATTCAACAAAGCTGTGGTCCTTATTGATGTTGAGTAGGGCAACACCGAGCACTGCGCAGTTGGTGGTGATCAGGGGCAGAAATACGCCAAGCACCTTGTAGAGCATGGGGCTAGATTTACGGACCACCATTTCGGTGAACTGCACTACTACGGCAATCACTAAAATAAAGGTGATGGTGCGCAGGTATTCTAAACCGAGGGGAATCAGCAGCCACTCATAGGTAAGCCAGCTGCAAATCGAGGCGAGGGTCAGTACAAAGGTAGTTGCACTGGACATGCCAATGGCGGTTTCCAATTTATTGGAAACCCCCATAAATGGACACAGGCCCAAAAACTGCACCAGTACAAAGTTGTTAACCAGAATGGCGCCGATTAACAGTATTGAATAGTCTGCTAACACAATTGTAGCCTCATTTTGTTTCCCCGCTAGCTTGATGCGGCATTCCGCAAAAAGTGCGCCGTGACCAGCATACGCCGCTGGCTGCCCCTTGTGGCGGGCCGGATCTTAGTTTATTTCAATCAAGCCTTCAAATTGCCAGTATGGCTGTTAGGCATTCTGGCGAGCGTGTCTTTGACTTGAGTTACTGGATCTTCATGCCTGCTTTGGCGCCACTGTCGGGGCTGAGCAACCAAATCTCTTGATCGCCTGGGCCTGCGGCCAGCACCATGCCTTCGGATAGGCCAAAGCGCATTTTACGGGCTTCGAGATTGGCCACCATTACTGTGAGTTTACCCACCAATTGCTCGGCAGTGTAAGCGGTTTTAATCCCAGCAAAGACTTGGCGCTCACCATATTCGCCAAGGCTTAAGGTGAGGCGAAGTAATTTGTCGGCGCCCTCGACCGCTTCGGCAGCAATGATTTCTGCTACGCGCAAATCGATCTTAGCAAAATCGGGGTAGGCTATTGTGTCTGCGATACCCGTGTCTTTGTCTTTTGCTGCCTTTTTTGCTTTGGCTTTTACTGGTGCTGCTGGCGCCGCGGCGGTGCTACTGTCGCCGCTGGCGGCGACCATGGCTGCGACTTTGTCGGCGTCAACGCGATTCATCATTGCCTTAAACGGCTCAATGGCGTGGTCTTGCAGTGGGCTGAACTCGCCCTGCCATGTCAGCTTGCAGTTTAAAAAGGCCTCGGCTTGTACGGCGAGCTCGGGTAGTACCGGTGTTAAATAGGTCATCAACACGCGGAAAATATCGATGCACTGGGAGGCAACGTCGGCGGCTTGGCCGGCGGTGTCTTCGCTTTTTGCCAGTTTCCATGGTTCGCAGGAGTCAAAGTATTCGTTGGTGGCATCGGCCAATGCCATGATCTCGCGCACGGCTTTGCTGTATTCACGCTGCTCGTAAAGTTCGGCAATCGCATCGCTGGCGCCAGTGACGCGCTTCCACAGCTCGATGTTGTGCTGTTTGCTAGCCAGTTTGCCAGCATTGCCCTTGTGTACGAATTTGGCGCTGCGGCTGGCGATATTAACTAGTTTGCCAACGAGGTCGGAATTGACTCGGTTAATGAAGTCTTCGAGGTTTAGGTCGATGTCGTCTACCGCGCCGGATAATTTAGCCGCAAAGTAATAGCGCAGGTATTCGGCGGGTAAGTGTTCCAGATAGGTTTCGGCTTTAATAAAGGTGCCGCGAGACTTCGACATTTTCTTGCCATTAACGGTTAAAAAACCGTGGGCATAAATCGCGGTGGGCTGGCGGAAACCTGCCGAATCGAGCATCGCAGGCCAGAACAAACCGTGGAAGTTAATGATGTCTTTGCCGATGAAGTGATAGAGCTCTGCCTTAGAATCCACCCCCCAAAATTCATTAAAGTCGCGGCCATTGGCTTCGCACCAGTTGGCGCAGCTGGCCATGTAGCCAATGGGGGCGTCTAGCCAAACATAGAAGAACTTGCCTGGCGCGCCGGGAATTTCAAAGCCGAAGTAGGGCGCATCGCGAGAGATGTCCCAGCTGTGCAAACCGGCATCTAACCACTCGCGCAGTTTGTTGGCGATTTGCGGTTGCAGGGCGTCGCTGCTGGTCCATTGGCGGAGTAGGTTTTCAAAGTCGCCGAGTTTAAAGAAAAAGTGGGTGGAGCTTTTCTCGATGGGCGTGGCGCCGGAAATTGCCGAGCGGGGATTAATCAGCTCTGCTGGGGTGTAGGTGGCGCCGCAAGCTTCGCAGTTGTCGCCGTATTGGTCGTCGGCCTTGCACTTGGGGCAGGTGCCCTTGATGTAGCGGTCGGCTAGGAATAGTTGCTTCTCGGGGTCAAAAAGCTGGGTAACGTCCTTGCGCTCAATATGGCCATTGGCGTCGAGGCGGCGATAAATTTCTTCAGAGTAGTGTTTGCACTCTGGGGAATGGGTGGAGTGGTAGTTGTCGAAGCGGATTAAAAATCCGGCCAAATCCCGCTCGTGCTCGGCCTTTACCCTGGCAATTTGCTCCTCTGGCGTAATGCCGAGTTTTTCGGCAGTGAGCATAATGGCGGTGCCGTGGGCATCGTCGGCGCATAAATAGATGCAGTCATTGCCGCGCTGCTTTTGAAAACGCACCCAAATATCGGTTTGGATGGATTCCAGCAAATGGCCGAGATGGAGTGGGCCGTTGGCATAGGGCAGAGCGCTGGTAACGAGGATCTGGCGCGACATGAGTGTCCTTGTTGTAACATGGCGGCGACAGTTGGTGTGACTGGCGGCGCAGGTGGATTCCGAGGCGCCGTATTATAGCGTTTTTGGCCTCCTCGTGCATCTGCTGTGGCGTTGTTCGATGCCGGTCTGCCGCGTATACTCGCCCGCTGATTAAAAGGTTTATCTGAGTAGGGACTGGAAATGGCGACAGAATTGGAATCTCGCGTTCGCGAAGCATTGTTAGCAGTGGTTTTGCCGGGTTTGTCGGCGCCGCTTGCCGCGTTTGCTGATATTCATTCTCTGGCGGTGAAGGGCGATCGCGTCGACGCGGTTGTGGAGCTGGGTTTTGCGGCGCGCAGCGCCCAGCAATCCTATGAGCAGGCGCTGAGTAATACCTTAAAAGCGCTCAATGGCGTTGCCGATGCTGCGGTGCGCGTTACTTGGAAAATCGCACCCTACGCGGCTCAGCAAAATATTAAAAGTATGGAGAACGTTCGCAATATTATTGCGGTAGCGTCGGGCAAAGGCGGCGTGGGCAAGTCTACCACAGCGGTTAATTTGGCCTTGGCGCTGGTGGCCGAGGGCGCACGCGTTGGCCTGTTGGACGCCGATATTTACGGCCCCAGCGTGCAGATGATGCTGGGCGTTGCCGATGGTGTGCGGCCCAAACCCTACGGCACCCATTATTTGTTGCCGATAGAAGCCCACGGCGTGCAGTCGATGTCCATGGGTTATTTGGTTACCGAAGACACGCCCATGGTATGGCGCGGGCCAATGGCGACCGGCGCACTTCAGCAGCTATTAAATCAAACCTATTGGCAGGATTTGGATTATCTGATTATTGATATGCCGCCGGGAACTGGCGATATTCAGCTGACCTTGTCGCAAAAAGTGCCGGTGTCGGGTGCAATTGTGGTTACCACGCCGCAGGATATCGCCTTGCTCGATGCTAAAAAAGGCATCGAGATGTTCCGCAAGGTGTCAGTGCCAGTATTAGGTATTGTTGAAAATATGGCGGTGCATATCTGTAGTGAGTGCGGGCATCACGAGCACGTGTTTGGCGAGGGTGGCGGTGCGCGGATGGCGAGTAACTATCAAGTGCCAATGCTGGGTTCGCTGCCGTTGTCTATGCAAATTCGCAGTCAGGCCGATTGCGGCAAGCCGGTCATGGTGGCAGATCCTTCTGGCGATGCCGCTGCTTTGTACCGCGGTGTGGCTATTGGTATGACCGCCGAGCTGGCCAAGCGCCAGCGGGTGCAGAGCAATGCCTTTCCCAATATTTCCATTAGTGATGATTAATTCATTTTTATAAAGTAGCGGCTTAAACGATAGCGGCGGTTTAGAAGGTAAGGGGACACAATGAGTATCAAGTCGGATAAATGGATTCGCCGCATGGCTGAAAACGAGGGCATGATTGAACCCTTTGAGCCGAGCCAGGTGCGGGCACAGGGCGGGGCTAAGATTATTTCTTACGGCACCTCAAGCTATGGCTACGATGTGCGTTGCGCCAATGAGTTTAAGGTTTTTACTAATATTTATTCGGCAACCGTTGATCCCAAGGCCTTTGATGAAAAGAGCTTTGTCGATATTAAAGGCGACTACTGCATTATTCCCCCCAACTCTTTCGCGCTGGCGCGCACCGTGGAATATTTTCGGATTCCCCGCAGTGTGCTAACCATGTGTTTGGGTAAGTCGACCTACGCGCGCTGCGGTATTATTGTGAATGTCACCCCGCTGGAGCCTGAGTGGGAAGGTCATGTGACCTTGGAATTTTCTAATACCACAACGCTACCCGCCAAAATTTACGCCAATGAAGGCGTGGCGCAGATGCTGTTTTTTGAATCAGATGAAGTCTGTGAGGTGAGTTATAAGGATCGCGGCGGGAAGTATCAGGGCCAAACGGGCGTGACCTTACCTAAGACGTGAGGGCGGGCGCGCAACGCTTGATGGGAGACGGTATACGCTAAAGCAGGCCCTTGCTGCGCAAGGGCGATACGGGCTAAGCCGCTAGCCCTTAACTTTTTTACCGTTAAGGGTGGCGTTGAGTAATTCCAGTGAGTAGGTGTCGTCTTCATCGGTTTGTTCAAGCCGAACGATCAAATAATTCCAGTCTTTTGCCAACCACACGATGGTTTCACTGTCGCTGCCTTCACGGCTACGGCGCAGCTTGACGGTATTGAGCTTGCCGACGGGGCTGTCGATGATTTCTTCGCCGATTTTTTCAATTTGGTAGGTTTTGTGTTTGCCACGGTTGACCACGGTTTGCACCATGGTGGTGTCGAAACGACCACAAATCAGGGCTTGGCGCATTTGCAATTGGGCGCTGAGCTGATCAAAGGTGCCTGCTGTTAAGGGTGCTGACCACGGCTTGCGGTATTTTTTATCGCTAGCCAAGGCGTTTTGCCAATCGAATTTAATTTTTTGATCTTGTCTGCTGCTAAAGTTATTGCTGTATTCGTAGCGCAGCGGACGCAGGCCCATGGCGCCGTCTTCAATCACGCTCTCTTCACTCACTTTAATGAACATGAGTTTAGCGTGTTGGGATAGCTGCCAGTTGTCGCCTTGCTTGCTCAAGCTGCGAGTAGCGGTGGTGGTTAGGCTATTGCTGCTAATGCGATATTCTGCGGTGTAGGGCAGGATTTGCGGCTTCGCTTGCGCTGTTTCGCCTGCGCTAGCCACATTTATTAAGCAGCTTAGGGTGAAGATTGCTGCGCTAATCCTGCTGAAAAAGAATGCCATTTTCGGGTAAGATTTGCTCATCGAATACCGCCTTTGAGTTCTGCAAAACCAATCGTCCCTCGGCAAACCAACTTGCGGCAAGGGGATATATTGTATGCTCTTTGGACAGTACCCGAGCGGCAAGTGCTGCAGCATCGTCGCCGGCAAATACCGGTATTTTTGCCTGAATTATAGCCGGGCCACCATCTAACTCTTCGGTAACAAAGTGCACGGTGGCGCCGGCTTCACTGTCGCCGGCGTCTAGTGCGCGCTGGTGAGTGTGTAGGCCTGGATATTTGGGCAGTAGTGAGGGGTGGATATTAATTAGCCGTCCAATGTAGTGACGAACAAAGCCAGGGGTGAGTATGCGCATAAAGCCTGCGAGCACTACCAAGTCGGCGTGATAGCTGTCGATGCAGGCTTGCAGCTCGGCATCGAAGGCTTCGCGACTGGCGAATTGGGTGTGGTCGATGCAGGCGGTAGCGATACCCGCTTGCTTGGCGCGCTCAAGACCAAAGGCTTGCGCCTTATTACTGATGACCGCACAGATTTCCACGTTGGGCAGTCGGCCGTCACTACTGGCATCGATAAATGCCTGTAGATTAGAGCCGCTACCCGATAGCAGTATGACAAGTTTGCAGGGCATGAATTACATGCCTGCAATATTGACTTGCGGCTCGTCTTCCCCTGCTGCTTCGATGCTGCCGATCACCTGTGCCACTTCACCCTGCTGGGTGAGCATGTCGATAACAGCTTCGGCGTCATCGGCGGCAACCGCCATCACCATACCGATACCGCAGTTGAAGGTGCGGTACATTTCCCGCGCTTCAACATTGCCTTGCTCTTGCAGCCAGTCGAAAATCGCTGGGCGCTGCCAAGTGCTGCTGTCGATAACCGCTTTAGTGTTGCGGGGCAGAACGCGGGGGATGTTGTCTAACAGGCCGCCGCCAGTAATGTGGGCGAGGGCATTGACCCGATACTGCTTGATAACCCGCAGTACGGGCTTGATGTAGATCCGCGTGGGCGCTAGCAGGGTTTCCCCTAAAGTGCTGTCGCCAAAGGCTTGGTCTAAGGTGGCGCCGCTGTGCTCAATAATTTTGCGTACCAACGAGTAACCGTTGGAGTGGGGGCCGGAGGAGTTAATGCCGACAAGTTTGTCGCCGATCTTAACGGAACTGCCATCGATAATATTGGCTTTTTCTACTACGCCAACACAGAAGCCTGCTAAATCGTAGTCGTCGCCTTCGTACATGCCTGGCATTTCAGCGGTTTCGCCGCCAACCAATGCACAGCCTGCTTGCTCGCAGCCCGCGCCAATGCCGCCAACAACACTGGCGGCTATGTCTACATTTAGCGCGCCAGTGGCGTAGTAGTCGAGGAAGAATAAAGGCTCGGCACCCGTTACCAGTAGGTCATTGACGCACATGGCGACCAAATCGATACCGATGGTGTCGTGAATACCCACTTCCATGGCGAGTTTGAGTTTGGTGCCGACGCCGTCGGTGCCGGAAACCAATACCGGTTCTTTATAGTCGGTTGGAATTTGGCACAGGGCGCCGAAGCCGCCAAGGCCACTCATGACCTCGGGGCGACGGGTGCGTTTGGCAACATCTTTAATGCGTTCTACTAGCGCATCACCGGCATCGATATCAACGCCGGCATCTTTATAGCTTAAGCTGGGCTTACTGGTGTCAGTCATAGTCGTTGGCTGTCCTCTAAGAGGGCGCCATTCTAGCTTGATTGCGAGTTTAATTCAGCAGCAAAAACGCGACTTTTTGCCACTACTCACGACGATGTCACGGTTGCTTGCTACAATGGCGCCTCGCGACAGGGAAAAGGGCATAAATAAAGTGAAGCAAATAATTCGGGTGTCGGTCATTTTCTGCATATGGGTGATGGCCGGAAGCGGTCAAGTAATGGCCGGTACGGTTGTTAACTTATACGACGAGCAGCTGGCGGTGGAGTCTCAGTCGCGCGAAGTCTTGAAAGCAGCCGCAGCCGAGGCGCTAGAACGGGTTTTTGTGCGGGTCTCTGGGCGTCGAGATGTCGGTAGTAGCCCGTCTTTGGCTGCTGCACTGGCACAGCCGGAGCCTTTTATTACCCAATACCGCTACCAGCGGAGTAAAAGTGATGCGGGCGGCGATGTGCTGCAGCTCAGCCTTAGCTTCTCGCCGCGACAGGTCAATTCCGAGCTGCAATCGGCGGGTTTGCCGGTATGGTCTGCCAATCGTCCGGCAGTATTGGTGTGGTTGCTTGCTGACACCGTGGATGGTCGCCAATTTGTGGGTACCGACACTCAGGCGGAATTGCTCAGAGATTTGAAGGAAGTCGCCCAGCGTCGAGGCATAGTATTGCAATTGCCTCTGTTTGATTTGGCGGATTCGACCAATTTGAGCGCCGATGAACTTTGGCAAATGTCGGTGGACGATGTGCGTGCGGCATCGCAGCGGTATTCTGCGCCATTTGTGCTGATGGGCCGCGCTTCGCAGTTTTCGACTGGGCAGTGGGTGGCCAGTTGGGCGGTTTTGCAGGGTGATGAGATGATTCAGCTCGACAGCGAAGGCATGGATGGCCGAGATTTGCTGGCCGCGCCGGTGGACGCGTTAGCCGATCTGCAAGCATCAAAGTATTCGGTAGTGGCTGGCGGAGCGAGTAGTAGCGCAAATAGTTTAATTTATATTAGCGGTGTAAAAGACTTCGCAGCCTACGCTGACATGGTCACCTATTTAGAGGGCTTGGCTGTTGTTCAGCATGCCAATACCGTGTGGCTGTCCAGCAATGAGTTGATTCTTGAGCTGGTGCTTAATGACGATATGGAAAAGGTAAAGCGCTTCCTTAGCTTAGATGGCCGTTTGCTGGAAGAGTCGCCGGGGATGATGCAATCAAAATCTCCGCAAGCGGTGGCAGCGTATTATCGTTGGTCAGGTAGGCACTTGTGAGTAGTTTGCCTAAACCGGTTTGGGTCTTTGCCGGCCTTGGTGTTCTCGCTTTGGTCCTTCATTTATTGGGGCCAATTCTGATGCCATTTTTGCTGGCGGCGGTGCTTGCGTACATGGGTGACCCGCTTGCCGATCGGCTCGAAGCTAAGGGCATGGGCCGAACTTGGGCGGTGGTGACGGTGTTTGCTACCCTGAGTGTTGGCGGATTGGTGGTGTTGGCAATTACGGTGCCGCTGTTGATAGAGCAGCTGCAGTTGTTAATGGAGCGGCTGTACGATGGCCTGCGTTGGTTGCAGGCCACAGCCTTGCCCGCGCTGCGCCAATATTTGGATTTGCCTGGGCAATCTCAGCCAATGGACGCTGCGCGTGACGCGATAAGCAAGCATTGGGACAGTGCAGGGGGAATTCTCTTTTACCTCTGGGGTAAGGTTAGCGGCTCAAGTCTTGCCCTCCTTGCGTGGTTGGCGAACATCACTTTAGTGCCGGTGGTTAGCTTTTATTTGTTGCGCGACTGGGATGTGCTAATGGCGGCAATTCGCAATTTACTGCCAAGGTCAATAGAGGCGCGCACGGTGCTTATTGCCAGCGAGTGTGATGAAATTCTTGGCGCTTTTGCTCGCGGCCAACTATTGGTGATGTTGGCTTTGGCAGCCCTGTATACCGTGGGGCTGTGGATTGTGGGTTTAGATTTAGCCTTGGTGCTGGGTTTGGCTGCTGGTTTGGCGAGTATCGTTCCGTATCTTGGGGTTATTGTTGGTATTGGCGCCGCCGGTACGGCCGCATTTTTTCAGTTTGATAGCCTTTGGCCTCTTGCGGGGGTGGCGGCGGTATTTGGAGTGGGCCAGCTATTGGAATCGATGTTGTTAACGCCGATGTTGGTCGGCGAAAAAATAGGCCTGCATCCGGTGGTGGTGATATTTGCAATATTGGCTGGCGGCCAGTTATTTGGTTTTGTTGGAATTTTGCTGGCACTGCCTGTTGCCGCGGTTATTAAAGTGATGATTAATCATTTACACGCCTCTTATAAACAAAGTGGTTTCTATGGCGCGGTCACGGTGCTGACTGACGAGCAGGAGCTTGGGGATTAATGGCAAGTCAGCAACTGCCATTGGCGTTTAAGCTAGACAATGAAGCAACTTTTGATAATTTCTACGTGGCTGAAGAGCATCGCCTAGTGGTGAATCAACTGCGCTTGCAGGCCGCTGCCCAAGGTGAAAAGTGGGTTTATTTGGGGGGGGGCGTTGGGCGCAGTCATTTGCTGCAGGCGTGCTGTCATTTGGCCGAAGGCGCAGGTTTGTATGCCCGCTATATTCCATTGGCCGAGGTGGTGGATTATGAACCCGAGGCTTTGTTGGAAGGCTCTGAGTACCTTGATTTATTGTGTTTAGATGACTTAGACGCCGTGGTGGGGCGCGCCAATTGGGAGCGGGCGTTGTTTAATTGCTATAACCAGATGTTAACAACGGAATCGCGGATGCTGGTTGCATCGGCCAAGCCGCTAAGTCAGCAGGAGGTGGAATTACCTGATTTGCGTTCGCGCCTGCAGAGCTTTAGTGCTTATTTTTTGCACAGCTCCGACGAGGCGGCCAAGCTGGCTGCATTTCAGTTTCGGGCGGGGCTGCGAGGAATTACAATTTCTGACGCGGTGGCTGAATATATTTACATGCGTTGCCAGCGCGACCTTGCGAGTTTATTTGGAATATTGAATACTCTGGACCTGCTCAGTTTGGCTGAGCAACGCAAGCTCACTATTCCCTTTATAAAAAAGGCGATGGGGTGGTAAGTATTTTTGTCGTAAAACTGGTAATACGTATATTTGCGACTATTTTTAGCATAAGCATAGGGACGTGCTTGTTAACAGGTGTTCGGAGAACTTCATTCAACTAGAATGGCTGGGTGCTTAAAATGAGGGCTTGCGTGGTAAAATTACACAAAATCAGGCGTGCAAGCGTCAATGCCCATGTTATTCTGGACTCATGGCGTGCTTTCACGGCATAGCAAAGGAAGTTTCTAAAAAATGAAGGGGAGAGTTATGCGTAAATTTCTATTGAGTGCGGCAGTGGCTAGTTGCATGTTGCCTACTCTGGTCTCTGCTGCGGAGGAAGGTACTTGGTATTTGAACCCAGCCATCGGCCAGTACTTTTTTGACGGTTCTCGTGACTTGACCAGCACAGAAGTGGCGCTGTTTGGCGCTGAATATGTACTCAGCAAAGACTGGGGCGTTGAATTGCGTGGTTTGTACGCCGTTGCGGCAAGCGATCGCGATATTAAAGCGTTGGATCAAAAAATCCTTGGCAGCAGTGTTGATATGCTGCGCTATTTCAGCACTGACAGTAAGTTAACTCCTTATCTCGCTGGTGGTGTGGGTGTTATTGAATCAGATTTTGAAAATGGTCGCTACGACAGCCAGACTCAACTGAATGCTGGTGGCGGTGTTCGTTACGCCATCGATCAGCAGTGGTCTGTGCGTGGTGATGCGCGCATGGTTTATGGTACCGACCATGAAACTCAAGATAGTAATGTATCAATTGGTTTGAGTTATAACTTTGGTGGCTCACCCACGCCAGCACCTACTCCTATGCCTGTATCGAATGATTCCGATGCTGATGGCGTAGAAGATGGCGTTGACCAGTGCCCAGGTACGCCTGCTGGTGTTGCTGTGGATGCAAAAGGTTGTGCTTTGGATAAAGACGGTGACGGCGTGCCAAACTACCGTGACAAGTGTCCAAACACCCCAGCTGGTCGTCAGGTTGATAAATTCGGTTGCAAGTTCGTTCTTAAGCACACCGAAAGCCTCAAGCTGGAAATTAATTTCGCTAACGACTCAGATGCGATTCCAGTAGCCTATGCTTCAGAGCTGAAAAAGGTTGCTGACTTCATGACTAAGTTCAGCGGTATTAAAGCGGTTGTAGAAGGTCACGCCGATAGCGTTGGCGCTGCAGCGTATAACAAGCAATTGTCTCAGCGTCGTGCAGACGCAGTGCGCAACGCCTTGATTCGCGATTACAATATTGCGGAGAATCGTCTGAGTGCAGTGGGTTACGGTGAAGAGCGCCCAATTGCCGATAATAAAGCAGCGGATGGCCGTCGTGCTAACCGCCGTGTTATTGCGGTAATGGCGGCAGAGGTTGCTGAATAAACTTCAGCAAGCTAAATAAAAAAAGGGGCCTTCGGGTCCCTTTTTTTATGTCTGAAAAAACTGCTTTAGTGGTGGCGCGAAGGTGTTTAGAAAGACCTTAAGGCGGAGTTATCGTCTTGAAAAGAGGTTTGTTTTCGTGATTTTGACTGCAAGTGTATAGCTGGCATGGATCTTGTAGATCACCTGTATAGATAGCCATAAATCGAGCTGAATTCACCATTATGGTGCGCTTATTGGTGGCTTGTAATTATATGGATGCTCCTTAGTGGTGCGCCATAGTATTGGGGAGATATAGATGATCTTTGGCCGAAAACACCGTAAGCCAATAACCATAGTTGATAAAAAGGTTGTCGACTGGAAGTACGCAGTATGTGGCTACTGCTCCACTGGCTGCTCTATCGAGGTGGGCTTGAACGCCGAGGGTAAACCCGTGGCTAGCCGTGGCAAGGGCAATGCGCCGGTCAATCAAGGCAAGCTTTGCATTAAAGGTATCTTTGAACACGAGCTAAGCGTTACTCCGGGTCGCGGTACTGAGCCGTTGATGCGCAATAAGATATATGATCAGTTTCAGCCCGCGAGTTGGGATACTGCACTGGATAAAACCGCTGCAGAGTTTAAGCGTATTCAAGCGAAATATGGGCGTGATAGTGTCGCGGTTGTCTCGACTGGGCAGCTGCTTACAGAAGAATTTTATACTTTAGGTAAGTTGGTGCGTGGGGTCATTGGCACCAATAATTATGATGGTAATACCACTCTGTGCATGGCCTCTGCGGTATCGGGTTATAAACGCTCTTTTGGCGCAGATGGTCCGCCAGGTTGTTACGACGATTTTGAAAGCACCCACTGTTTGATGGCTTTTGGCTCTAATCTGCCAGAGCAGCACCCCATTATTTATTGGCGCTTAAAAGAAGCGCTGGAAAAACGTAAATTCCCACTGATCGTGGTAGATCCACGCGTCACCATGTTTGCTCAGTTTGCGGACATTCATCTGCCGATTACCCCTGGCACAGACCTAGTGTTATTGAATGCCCTAGCGCACGTGATCTTAGCGGAAGGGCTTCAAGATCAGGCTTATATCGAAGCCCACTGCAATGGCTTTGAGGAGCTGAAAGCGACGGTAGCCAAATACGATCCGGTCAGTGCCTCACGGATTTGCGGCATAGACGCCGACATGATTAAAAATGTGGCCAGAATTTATGCCAAAGCGCCATCGGCGATGAGTATCTGGACCATGGGCATTAACCAGAGCACCCACGGCACCGACGGTGTTTGTGGTATTAATAATCTCAATTTAATCACCGGCAATATTGGTATTCCTGGCGGCACCAGTCTGTCGATCACTGGTCAGTGTAATGCAATGGGCACGCGGGAGTGGTCGTCTTGCTCGGGCTTACCGGGTTATCGCGCCCTTGAAAAACAAGAACACCGTGATGAGGTCGCTAAATTTTGGGGTGTGGACGAAAGTTTCTTCCCAGCTAAGCGCGGCCTGCAGCAAACCGATATTTTCCCCGCTATTGAGTCCGGCGAGATTAAGGCTTTGTGGATAGTGGCCACTAATCCACTAACGTCGATGCCGAACCAACCGCGAATTAAGAAGGCGCTGGAAAAACTCGAGTTTATGGTGGTGCAAGACGGCTACAAAGACTGTGAGACGGTAAATTTTGCCCATGTGTATTTGCCAGGCGCGCTTTGGGGTGAAAAAGAAGGGGTGCAGACCAATACCGAACGTCGGGTTAATTTGGTGCGCAAATTTGTTGAGCCGCCGGGACAGTCCAAGCCAGATCACTGGATATTTAGTGAGCTGGCAAAGCGTTTTGAGCAGGGGCGGACGATGGTATTTCCCGAGACCACCTCTGAAATTTTTGACGAGATGAAACAGCTGTCTAAGGGTGACGGCCGTAATCTCGATATATCCGGCATGAGCCACGACTTAATTGAGGCTCAGCGTGGTATTCAATGGCCAATGCGCGAAGGTGCAGAAACCGGCGATCCGCGCTTATATAGCGACGGTATATTCCCCAGCCCGAATGGCAAGGCGAATTTGTTGGCGATGGATTATATCGAAGACAACGAAGTGCCCAGCGATAGCTACCCCTTCTGGCTGAATAGCGGCCGAGTGGTTGAGCATTTTCATACGCGTACTAAGACCGGCAAAATTGGTAATTTGAATAAGTTTAGCCCCACACCTTATATGGAGATGAATCCAGATTCTGCCCGTGAGCAGGGGGTTAAGCACCAGAGTTATGTGCGGCTAGTATCTAAGCGTGGCGATGCAGTGGTGATGGTTCAGCTCACGCAGCGAGTGCCTCACAATATGGTGTTTATTCCCATGCATTACCACGATTGTGTTAACCGCTTGTCACTGGGTTTACTCGATCCCTATTCACGGCAACCTGCCTTTAAGCAGTGTGCGGTGCGCATAGAGCAGATTGATCAAAAAGAAGCTGGGCGACTAAACGTTGAGCGTCGCGCCTACTGAATGGTGCGGGCGCTGCCCGCGCAGAACATCTTGTAGTTTGTCATATGGTTTTTAGAGTGTTTGTGGCTTTAGCGCCAATACGCTCGGCAAAGGGTCTTATATATGTGGAAAGTTAGAGACGATGAACCCAGTTACGCCTTTCTCAAGGAGCCAACGGCTCCTGAGGTAAATTATTACGAGGCGCCCATCGATCTTATTGCGCGTACTGGTGGGGCCTTGCCCGCTGGCCGCGAAATGTTTATTAATGAAGAGCCTGGCGTGGGTAATAACCCCAATCGTAATAAACAGCATGCATTTCATTTTACTGCCGATAATTGCATAGGCTGCCACGCCTGCGAAGCGGCCTGTAGTGAGAAAAACGACAATCCTGCGCATATCAGTTTCCGCTCTGTAGGCTATGTTGAAGGCGGCACCTACCCCGACTTCAAACGCATGAATATTTCCATGGCCTGCAATCACTGCGACGATCCGGTGTGTTTAAAAGGTTGTCCAACCCGCGCTTACACCAAGCATGTGGAATACGGCGCGGTGCTGCAAGATCCAGAAACCTGCTTTGGCTGCGGTTACTGCACTTGGGTCTGCCCTTATAACGCGCCGCAACTCGACCCAATCAAAGGTCAGGTGTCTAAGTGCAATATGTGTGTAGATCGCCTCGAGGTTAATTTAAAACCCGCCTGTGTGTCGGCGTGCTTGGGTAATGCACTTAATTTTGGTGTGGTCGATGATCTGCCGGAAAACCGCGAACAGGGTAAAACGAGTATTCCTGGCTTTCCCGATCCCGAGATCACCCACCCTAATATTCGCTTCCAGCAAATTCAAAATATGCCTGACGAAGTGACTCGCACCGATGGTATGTCGGTGAAATACCATAAGGGCGACGATGGCCAGTATCGGCCAGTGGTAGATCAGAAGAAAGGCGTTGAGAAGAAGTGGAGTCTCGGCAAACTTAGCTCTCGCGAAAATCCGCTGGTGATATTTACCTTGGTTAGCCAAACCTCGCTAGGCGCCTTTTTGTTGAGTTTCCTTGGCGCGCAGCTGGGTATCGACAGCATTATCGCCCTGCGTGACTCAGTGATGTACATCCCCTTTATGGCGGCAACAGTGGGTCTAGCTGGGCTGGGTATGCTGATGTCGGCGACTCACCTTGGTAAACCTTGGCGCTTTTATCGGGGCTTTAATAATTTACGTCATTCTCCTGTGTGTCGTGAAGGCTTGGGTATGCTGCTGTATATGGTATTTGCTGGAATACATTTATTAGCGATGCTACCTGAAAATACCGTGTTTATTTCTCTGTTTGGTACTTGGGGAACGTTCAGCGGTGTGGCAATCACTAGCGGTTATTTGGCGCTAATCGCCGGCGCGGTGGGGCTTTACTATATGTATCGCTGCTACCGTATCCCCGCGCGGCCGTTTTGGAATCACTGGCAGACCGGTAGCGCATTCTTAGGCACATCGCTTAGCTTGGGCAGTGTCGTGCTGGGCGCCGTTGGTGTGCCAACCTTGATGTTGATTGGCGCCGACGGCCTCGCAATGCTGAAATTGTGCCTTGCCGTCATGGTGATTGGTATTGCTTTAGAAGCCTTTGGATTGTGGCGTCATGGGGTGGCGATGGATAAGGGAAATAATGAAGGTAGTGTGTCGCACTATATTCAATGCACCTTGTTTGGCAAAAGCTATGCCCTGCGTAACCTACTATTACTGGGTAATCTGATTCTGGCGGCGGTGCTGCTCAGTGGCTCCGAGCTTGGGGTGCTGAACTTAATTGGTGGCGCGGTATTGTGCGGTTCTATATTAGCAACGGCGATAATTGGACGCTGCCTCTTCTATGTATTGGTAATACCCACAACCATGCCCGGCGCGTTCTTTTGGAAGAACAAAGATTTTGAAGAGCATGCACGAGACATCGGCTTGGCCAATATGCCCCAAGTTGGTGTGGTAGCGCACGCTCACTGAGGAGTGTTAGCTTAAGCTTAGCAAGCATAAGGGCAGCGTAGCTGCCCTTACTCGTTTTTTGTCCTCAGGTTGTTAGTGAGGCCCTATCGACAGGGCCAAAATCATGCTTAATTCCGCCATAGAGCGGCCGCTTTCCTGCTGCATTTCATTAAAGGCATGTTGTGCGATTTTAAGATCGCGCTGCGCAGTAAGCTGGCTTTTATCTATTAGCCCGACGCTAATCAGCGCGGTGCACACATCTTGGCTTAAAATAAAGGTGTCTTTGCCGCTGAAGCGCAAAAAATACTGGCCACTATTGCCGCCTAGGCGACTGCCATGTTTTTTAAGGTAGGCCCACAAACCGACAAGGTCCTCGCTGGGCCAGCTTGCTAAAAACTGGCCAAAGCTGCCGTGTTCTCGTTGAATGTCGAGAATAAACAGGGCGTTGTCTTGCACAGATTTAACTTTGGTTAAATTGCGTACAATGCGCCGGTCGCTGGCCATAGTTTCAATTTGTTCGGGAGAGCGCGAAGCAACCCAAATCGGCAGAAAGCCATTGAACACCTCCTCAAAGCCAGGCCATTTATTGGAAATAACCCGCCATACAAAACCCGCGCGAAACACACAGGCGGCCATCTCGGCTAAGTAGCGATGATCGGGAACAGCGTTTAATTCTTCAGTATTCAGGCTGCTGGGCAGCAGATCTTCAATCGCCGCGATACTACCGTGTTGAACAATTGCTCGTTCTAAAAATGTTTTATAAAGAGACTTCATATAAGACCTTGCTACGCGCTACCGCCAGCGCGCGGAGGTAATGCGCTCGCAGCCGTTTGGGATAGATCCATAATAAACATCGTAGCGGCGTAGCGGCAATAACATTTCTCCGCGTTACGTTAACTTCTTGAGCGTGCTGCTTTCATAAAATCGCCTTATTTCTGACATAAAACTGTCAGTGTTTTGTCGCAATTCCCCCGTAGTCTTTAGCGATTATTATTTTCGCAGTAATTCTGGAGGAAGCATGCAATTTAAGAAAACAGCATTATCTTGGGGGATTGCACTGGCAACGCCTCTGTTTTTGGCCGCCTGCGGTGGCGATGACAACAAAACTCACGCGGTGCAAAGCAGTGAAGCGAAAAGCTTTAACCGCATTGCGGTATATCCGGTATGCATGCAAGCGGATCCCACATGTAACAGCGATGACGCTACGGCCGCCGAAATTGTTGCTGCCAGCACCGACGGTATGACCCTTATTTACACCGACAGCCCCAAAGAGCAACTGGGTTTTGTCGATATCACCAATCCAGCAACGCCGACGGGCCTAGGTGTATTGCCGCTGGCCGGTGAACCAACCTCGGTGGCCGTTAAGGGCAATTACGCGCTTGTGGGCGTTAATACCAGCAGTGATTTTGTGAGTGTTTCCGGTTTACTGGTTGTTGTAGATATTGCCACCCGCAGCATAGTGCATTCTATTGATGTGGGTGGTCAGCCAGACTCGGTGGCGGTTAGCCCCGACGGTAGCTACGCAGCGGTAGTCATTGAAAATGAGCGTGACGAAGACCTTAATGATGGCGCCTTACCGCAAATGCCAGCAGGTAATTTGGTTATTGTGAAATTAACCGGCGAGCCAGCAGACTGGACCAGCAATACCGTTGACCTCGCTGGCTTGGCCGATTTGTACCCTACCGATCCTGAACCAGAATTTGTTGATATCAACGCCGATAATATTGCCGTTGTCTCAATGCAGGAAAACAACCACATTGTTTTAGTCGATCTTTCAGACGGTAGCATCGTTAATGAATTCAGCGCCGGCAGTGTCGACCTGACTGGAATTGATGCCAATGAAGATGATGTTATTACCCAGAATGAATCGCTCGACGATGTGTTGCGTGAACCCGATGGTGTGAGCTGGCTGTCTACTGAATACTTTGTCACCGCCAACGAAGGCGACCTCGACGGTGGTAGCCGCAGCTTTAGTGTGTTTAACACCGCCGGTGAAGTCGTTTATGAGGCAGGTAATACTTTAGATCAGCTCACCGCCCGCATTGGTCACTACCCAGAGTCTCGCTCCGAGAACAAAGGTAATGAACCAGAAAATGCTGAATACGGCGTATTTGGCGAAGATCAGTTGCTGTTTGTAAACTCCGAGCGCGCCAGTGTTGTGTTTGTGTACGACGTGGCTGACTACACCAAGCCGGTATTTAAACAAGTGCTTCCCGCTGGCGTGGGTCCAGAGGGCGCCTTGGCTATCCCTTCGCGCAATCTGTTGATTGCAGCTAGCGAGGAAGATAGCCGTGGCGATGTAATCCGCTCGGGCTTAAATATATACCAATATAGCACTGCGGCGGCTAGCTACCCGACCATCGTGTCTAACGATCGCGAGGATGGCTCACCAATATCGTGGAGCGCCTTGTCGGGCTTGTCTGCCGATCCATCTGACAGCAAGTTGGTTTACGCGGTAGACGATAGTTACTACAAGAAGAACCGCATTTTTACCTTAGATGTTAGCGCGCAGCCAGCGGTAATCACTGCGGAAACCCGTATTGTCGACACTAACGGTGTGCTCGCTACCTTGCCGTTGGGAACCTTGCCTGCGGGTACGGTGAACGAAGATAAGACCGTTAATATTGACCCCGAAGGTGTTGCCAAACTGGCAGACGGTAGTTTTTGGATTGCCTCTGAGGGCAAGGGCAGCCTAATTGATGGCCCTGTTAGCAGTATGAATGTACTGATTGAAACCGACGCAAATGGGGTGATCCAGCAGGCGGTAACTTTGCCCGCAGCGGTTAATTTACTGCAGCGCAATAATGGCTTTGAAGGGGTTGCCGAGCATGAAGGTAAGCTTTACGTCGCCTTCCAGCGCGCTTGGCAGACAGAGGATAAGGTGCGGATTGGTATTTACGACATTAATGCGCAAAGCTGGAGCTTCTTGTTTTATACGCTAGATGCCCCAGAATCTCAGAACGGTGGTTGGGTAGGCTTGTCGGAAATAACTGCCTTAGGCAATGGCGAGTTCGTGGTTATTGAGCGGGACAACCAAGGTGGGCCAGACGCAGTAATTAAACGTTTGTACAAGTTTGATACGACCGGTCTTGCCAATGGTGCCACGGTAAGCAAAACCCTCGTGCGCGATGTACTTGCCGATATGAAGGCAACGGGTGGTCTGGTTACCGAGAAAATTGAAGGTTTGGCGCTGCTGGAAAATGGCGATTTGCTAATGGTGAATGATAATGATGGCGTTGATGACAGCAATGGTGAAACGCAGTTATTAAACCTAGGTAAGTTATTTTAAAACTAAGTTCAATGCCGCTTAAAACCCGCCTTAGTGCGGGTTTTTTTTGTTTGTTTGATTGATACTTGTGAAGGCTAAAGCGGGGTCGCCATCCGGCGCTAATATTTTTTCTTGCAGACCGTTGTGATTTTTGTGTGTTGATATTCTTCGCTAGGCTGGCGAATACTTTAGTATATTAGCTGGAAATGGAATTGTCTGGTATTGGGATGGATCTCATATGCAGCTCAGAAAGCTTCGGTTGCGTCAATTAATCGCCATTACGATGGCCTTTAGCTTAAGCGCTTGCACAAATACGCGAATTTATCGGCCGGCGGTAAACAAACCTCTACCACTGCAGCTGAGTAATTCTTATCTGGTGTATTTTGTCAGCGGTAAACACGAAACTTCGGTTATTACTGCAATAACTGAACTTGGCTTTAGTGATAAAGCTGGGCACTCTCATCTTTTTTCTGAAGTAGACGAAGTCAAAGAGAAGGCGTTTAGTTTTCTAAAAACGACGGGGTTCGCTGCTGGGGTTTTAGTTGTGCTTGCCGCGATCGGTGCATATTTAGTAGGAAAAACGATTGAAGACGCTTTTGAGAAGGAGTGAGATTGCTGTGTGGAGTACCATAACGGTGGACTTAATTAACCACGTTATCTGCACCGGCCCTAGGAAAAATATTGCTCCACAATATCCTGCAATTTGTCTGCGTTAAGCGGCTTACTGCAATACGCAGATACAGCGGGGTGCGACTCTGCGCGCTCATGATCACTGGGGTTGACGGATGTTGATAAAATAATAATCACAGGTTGGCGTAAATCCTGGGGAACAATACCTTCATATCGATCAAGGAATTCCCAGCCATTAATGGCCGGCATATTGAGGTCTAAAAAAATGAGTTCGGGTAGCCGCTGCTTTAGTTTTATGGCGCTGCCAATGGTATTCAAGGCCTCGGCAGCGAGGGTGTAGCTGGTGACCGTTTTGCAGATACGCGCTTTTTCAATAATCATTTGGTGGTAGTAATTGTCAGCACTGCTGTCGTCAACCAAGATAATTTTTTCGAGCTTCGCGGTCATATCGATATCACCTTGGGTATAGTAAAGCAAAAGCGGCAGCCTTGGTTTAAAGCAGAATCTACCCAAATTTTGCCGCCGTGCAAATTAATAACTTTTTTACAATTAGCCAGACCAATACCGCTGCCGGGGTAGGTGTCTTGGCTGTGCAGGCGTTTAAATATCATAAAAATTTGGTCTATATACTCAGCCTCAATACCAATGCCATTATCACTGACAGTAAAACACCAGTCGCTTTTTTTATCTACACAGCTAATGTCAATTTGCAGAGGGGTGTCTGGTTTTCTGAATTTTAAGGCATTGCTAATCAGATTTTGGAAGAGAATGCGCAATTCGGTTTCATAGGCCGTTATCACCGGTAAACGACCTATCTTAATGTGGGTAGTGTCAGAATTAATGCCTGCATCTAAATCGGCAATGACCTTGCTAACAAGCGCTTCGCAGTTAACCGTAACCAGTTCTGGGGCTCTGCCTATCCGGCTGTAAGACATTAGCCCAAACACGAGCTTGCGCATCCGCTCGGCGGCTTCGCCAATAAAGTTTACCGACATTAAAACCCGTTCATTGGGTTCGCTACCCGACAGCTCTTCGCGCAGTAGATCGCTAAAATTGCTTAAAGTACGCAAGGGCTCCTGAAGGTCGTGAGATGCAGCAAAGGCAAATTGGGCTAATTCTTCGTTGGACGCTTCTAAGCGCAGGACCGATTTTTGTAATTGCTGCGCCTTGAGTTGATAGCCCTCAGACATGCGCTGTGCAAATCCCAGCGCGCGGCGATTGGCCCGCGAGAGTAATAGAAATAGGCTAAGCAACAGGAGGTCGACAAAAATACCGCCAATGAGTATTAAGGTGGGTTGAGTATTTTGAGTTTCTGCGCGAAATGCCTTGGTTGACCACACCTCGACCAGCCATTCCCGCCCATAAACCTCAATAGTGTAACTTTTTTTGAACAGTGGATTGGGGTCAAAGTAGGCTTCATCGCGATTGTTTTCATCGTATAGCGACTCGCCTTGGTCGCTAATGCGAATACCGACCTGGCGACGACTTTTCTCCAAGGTGCCACGCATCAGCTTATGAACAACGAAGGGGGCGTAAACCATGCCCTCAAATTGCGCGCGCCTGCTTTCTAGGCTACTAACCGCGTTAACAGGCGGAGGTTTGCGATAGAACGGTGCGTAAAACAAAAAACCTGGGGTTTTCTCGGCATCTTGTACCAAGACAATCGGACCGGTGATTTGCGCTTGGCCGGTATCGCGAGCCTTAAGCGCGGCGGTTAAACGATTAGTCTCGTGGGCAACATCAAGCCCGACCGCGGCCAGATTGTCTTTTTCTGGTTCTATATAGGTAATGGGGAGTAAGTAGCCATTGTTGTGCTGAGGGTGAATTTCATAATTAGCTCGGCTTTTGCGCTGCTCCACATAATAGCGATCTAAATCGCCCTTGCTTACCTTGTGAATTACGCCAATGCCGTTGATACCCTTGTATTTAATTGGCAAGTGCAGCGCGCTGGCAAATTCTTGCCATTGATGTCGGCTCATATTCCCATCGTGGGATTGGATGGTAGCAACTCCAGCCCACAGCGCATCTTCGTATTTCTGCAGACGCTCCGAAAGTAACGTAATACTTTGATCTGCTTCGCGGCTAAAGCGAGTCTCGATTTTGTCTTGCACTTGGTGGCGGGAATATTGCCATACACCAAGGGTTAGCAGGAGTGACAAGCTCACCACTAGCCAGTGGACCCAATGCAAACCGCCGGCCTTTTCCAAGGCTTGCTGTTCGGTGAGGATGGCACCTTGATCCTTTTCTGGTATTTGCTGTTCAGTCATAGTGTGGACAAATAACCTGTAGGAAATACTTGCCACCAATATCATAGCCAATGAGGGTGATGGCTTGTTTATTTATAGCATTTGGCCGCAGCTTAGCGGATGTTATTCAAATAGTTAATTCCTAGGGTCCGCGGCCCTGCGCCCAGCTTAGTCCACAGTATAGGTAGCTATGTCTGGCACTACTACTGTGTCGACTTAGTTATTGACGGCAACTACGTACAAGTACTGCAATAGCTAACGTCGTAACGAGGTTCGGGGAAAAATCGCGAGGCTATAAGGTTTTGAGTAGCCATGGTCATTATTGATGATGTGCAGCGCTTGGTGCGCCGGATGTTTACGCTGAGTATTAGTGCGAGCGGGCAAGGGTGGTTATAATGCCCACACGTTACAAGTTTTATTCAATTATTCGGAGCAGGGACCCTTTATGATCATCAAGCCTCGTGTACGTGGTTTTATGTGTGTAACAACTCACCCCAAGGGTTGTGAGGCCAATGTTAGTCAGCAAATCGATTATGTTAAAGCGCAGGGGCCAATTGCAGATGGTCCTAAGCGGGTGCTGGTAATTGGTGCCTCTACGGGATACGGCCTTGCTTCACGGATTACAGCCGCCTTTGGCGCTGGCGCCGCCACCTTGGGTATCTTCTTTGAGAAAGAAGGGATTGAAAGAAAGCCTGGCACCGCTGGTTGGTATAACTCGGCAGGCTTTCATAAATTTGCCGAGGCCGAAGGCCTGTATGCAAAGAGCATTAATGGCGACGCGTTTTCCGATGCCATTAAAGAAAAGACCATTGCGCAGATTAAAGCCGATCTTGGTCAGGTCGATTTAGTGGTGTATAGCTTGGCCTCGCCGCGTCGCCAGCACCCTAAAACAGGTGTGGTGTATAACTCTACCTTAAAACCGATTGGTAAAGATGTTACCCAGCGCGGCGTGAATACCGATAAAGAAACCATCGAAAACTTTACCTTGGCTGCGGCCAGCGACGAAGAGATAAGCAACACTGTTGCGGTAATGGGTGGTGAAGATTGGCAAATGTGGATTGATGCACTGGACGACGCCGGTGTACTGGCCGATGGTGCCAAGACTACCGCTTACACCTATTTAGGTGACCGTCTAACCTGGGATATCTACTGGCACGGCACGATTGGCGCAGCCAAGAAAGACCTGGATAAGCGCGTGATTAATATTCGCGAACGCCTCGCCGCCAAAGGTGGCGACGCACGGGTGTCGGTGCTTAAAGCGGTTGTTACCCAAGCTAGCTCGGCAATTCCGGTTATGCCTCTGTATTTGGCGCTGTTGTTTAAAGTCATGAAAGGCGATGGCAGCCACGAGGGCTGTATTGAGCAAGTTTACGGCCTGTTCAAAAATAGCCTGTATGGCAGCGAGCCAATTTGTGATGACGAGGGGCGTTTGCGGGCCGATGGCTTGGAAATGCGGCCTGAGGTGCAAGATGCGGTTGCCAAAATGTGGGAAGCCGTCACCACCGAAAATCTTCACGAGACCACTGATTTTAGCGGCTACAAACGCGAGTTCCTGCGCTTGTTTGGCTTTGAAATTGATGGCGTAGATTACGACGCTGATGTTAATCCAGAAGTGGCGATTAAAAACATGGTCTAATTTTGGCCCTGTTTGTTTAAAAAGGAAGCTGCGGCTTCCTTTTTTTATGCCCGTAGCATTTGCGGCAAGGCCCGCGCTGAGCTAGAGTGTGGCGGCTTTTTGCGTCGGAATTTCCATGTCTTTAATGTCTCGTCAATTATCCCGTCAGGAATTGAGTGCCCAGTTAAAATTGGCGCTGCCAATTTTTGGTGGCCAACTCGCCCAGTCGGCCAATGGCTTTGTCGACACGGTGATGTCTGGCCGCGTGTCCGCTTTGGATTTGGCGGCAGTGGGGGTGGGCGCCAGTATTTGGGTGCCAGTATTCCTCTTTATGACCGGCATGTTGATGAGCGCCACCTCGGTGTTGGCTCGCCACGTTGGTGGCAAGCAATTGCAGCGTATCAACCCGCTGATGCATCAGGTGACCACTATCGCGATTGGGGTGGGGCTTATCGCCATGGTATTGCTGTGCAATACCGAACCGCTACTCGAGTTTATGGATGTTGATCCCGCCATGCGTCCGCTGGTGCTGGAGTACCTGTTCGGTTTGAGCTGGGGAATGCCGGCGGTAGCACTGGTGTTGGCGTTGCGCAGCTATACCGAGGCTTTGAGCCACACCCGCCCAGTGTTAATCATTAGTGTTGTCGGGCTGCTTGCCAATATCCCTATCAATTACGTTTTGATCTACGGCAAGCTGGGCGTACCCGCGATGGGCGGCGTTGGTTGTGGTTGGGCTACAGCAATTGTGATGTGGCTGATGGCTATAATGATGCTGGTCTATGTATATCGGCACCGAGTTTATCAAGAGGTTCGTTTAAGCTTTAAGCCCTGGCACTGGGAGCCACGCACCATCGCTTATTTACTTAAGCTGGGCCTGCCAGTTGGCATGACCATCTTTTTTGAAGTGAGTGTGTTTTGCATTATCGCGCTGTTTATCAGCCAGGCGGGGGCAGAAATTGTTGCGGGGCATCAGCTGGCGCTCAATTTTACCTCGCTGGTGTTTATGCTGCCCCTAAGTTTTGCATTGGCGGCGACCACGCGGGTCGGCCTTGCCCGCGGTGGCAATGACCCCGAGGGGCTGCGCCGCGCAGTGAAAATCGCGTTTAAAATTACCCTCTGTATTGGTGGCACGGCTGCGGCCTTGCTGGTGCTGACCAGAGCTTGGATACCGTTAATTTATACCGATAACGCCGCGGTGATTAGCTTGGCGAGCTACCTTTTACTCTTTGCCGCCCTATATCAAATCTCTGATGCTATTCAGGTAACGGCAAACGGCTGTTTACGGGGCTTTGAAGACACCACTATCCCAATGGTATTGACCTTGTTTGCCTACTGGGGTGTTGGTCTGCCACTCGGCTATATGCTCGCCATGACCGATTTAGCCGTGCCCGCAATGGGGCCCAGTGGCTTTTGGTTGGGTCTGTTTGCGGGGCTTAGCTCTGCCGCGGTATTGCTGGGCCTGCGCTTGCGTTGGCGATTACGCCAGCCCTTGCACTAGGCTTGGTGCTTGCAGGTGAAAAATACTGCGAAGGCGCAAAGAGCGGACTGGGTATTTCTTGCGCAGTTACTGACTTATTACTGCGAATAGCAAAATCGTGGCTGATACGTGGTCTATAGGCCGAACTACCGCTCAGTACGCGCCATTTTACCGCCCAACTGGGGTTGGCCAGCAACTCATTGCCCACCTGCATCACGCCCGCTAGGGTCAGGCGCAGTGGGTTCATGTGTAAAGTCGGCTGGCCGCTGAGGCCAACGCGGGGCGTAGTGGCGCTGAGCGGGCAGTAAGTGCCAAACATAATGTCCCAAATAAACAGCGGGCCACCGCCAATATTGACCAAGTTCACTGCGCCGCTGCGGCCGCAGTGTTCGGGTTCCGATGAATGGTGCATATAGTGATACACGCCACCGCCCGAGATAAAACTCGCCACGCGAATGATTCGGCTGCGGGATGCCCAGCGGTATAAGGCCGTCTGATGACCAAAAATCTCTGGAATCAAAATGAGGCAATTATAAATAATCACCTCGGTATACAGCGGCTCAGTGCTGAATAGTTTGGTACAGGCGCCCAGTACTAAATTGTAGGGCAGTACCAAAAACACAAACAGTGGTAGAGCGCTGAATACCGCGAGGGTGGTGGGCTGAATCAGCGCTGGGGTCATGTGGTGGGGGCGGTGGAATAATAGCCAGAGAAGGCGATAACTGTGGCCGAGACGGTGAAACCAGTAGTGGAAAAACCCGCTTAGTACCGCAATAATAACGACCGCTAAGGGCGCTGGTGTATCGAAAATCGTTGGTATATTCTGCATAACGAGCTGGTGGGCAAAGCTTACATTGAGGCTTATCCAATGCCAGCCGAGGCTAAAGTCTAGGCCTGCTAAACTGCCCAGTATGCCAAGGCCAAACAGTATTAGCGGAATGGCCGCCGTGGCGAGGACATTGGTGAATAAAAAAACTGCAAGCCACTGAATTGGGTAGGGCTTGCCTTGTTCTCGCTGAAATAGAAAATAGCCAGCCAGTATCACGACAAGTCTGAATAGGGTAGTAAAGGCCAGTAAGCTGAGGGCGCTATACCACAACATTGGCTGCGCGCGGTGCAGTTGGTGCAAACTGTCCAGTAGTGGTTGAAAGCTGACTACGTCGCCAAGGCCTGGGCCGAGGTAGGCGCCAAGGTGCAGAAGCTGTAAAAAACCGATACTGTAGGTGAGCGCAAATGCAATTACCAACGCATTGGCAAGCCTGCGATAGCGTTCGCCAAAATCGGGAATCTCGGCTTTGAATAGTAGATAGAATAAGCGTTTCACGCGTTCCCCTGCTGGCTTAAGCGCCAGTGGCAAAATTATGTCGTCCTGAACGGCGTTGCTCCATTTACACAATATACCATAAATGAGTCTTAGTGATGGCTTTTTCGATCACGGGCAGGTGTCCCTGCATACACCGATAGCAACGCGTTGCGTTGTCGACTTGCCATTGGCTATTTAGGCTCTTACTCTTCTCATATTAATGATTTACAGATATGTACAGTGACTAACTTGAATGCGAGACGGGCTTTATGATGCAAGCAGGTGTTTTGGAGACAATTCTTCCCGGTATTCACCGGCTGGTGGCGCCTAACCCCAGTGCATTAACGGGGCCGGGCACCAACACCTATTTGCTGGGTAGTAAGGCCATTACTATTTTAGATCCAGGCCCAGATATTCCAGCGCATATCGACGCTATTGTGGCGGCCGTGGCAACCCTGGGAGCCGAGGTGGAGCGCATTGTGACCACCCACACCCACTCCGACCACTCGCCGGGCGCTGCCACTTTACAAGACTATTTTCCAGGTGTGCCGGTGATTGGTGCGCGTATTGTTGATGACGGATATCAGGATCAGAGTTTTGCGCCCACACAGGGCCTTGCTCACGACGATTGCTTTGCTATTGAGGGCAGCTCGCTGCGCGCAATTTACACCCCTGGCCATGTTGCGAATCATTTTTGCTTCTTACACGAAGCCACCGGCGCCGTGTTTACCGGCGATCATATTATGCAGGGCTCCACGGTGGTGATAATTCCACCTGCTGGTGATATGGCCGACTATGTTGACTCGCTGCACTTACTACTCGATTACCCCATGCAATATTTGGCGCCGGGCCACGGCAGTTTAATCGCTAGCCCCCACGCCGAGGTGGAGGCCTTGGTTGCCCACCGACGAGGGCGAGAAGCGAAAATTGTCGCCGCGTTTAAGGAGGTCGTAAAAGGCGACCTCGACGCCTTGGTGGCGGTGGCGTATCGTGATGTTGATGTGAGCATTCACCCCATTGCAAAATTGTCTTTATGGGCGCATCTGCTTAAATTAGAGAAGGAGTCTAGCGCTCGCCAACACGAGGGCCAGTGGGAGCTGGTGTAGATTGCAAGTAGAGAGGACGTTTTTCTAGATTTAAGCAACGATGGAAAGGGGTTTGTATGCGTATCGGTGTACCCAAAGAAATCAAAGCTCAGGAATATCGTGTTGGTTTAACCCCACAAGCGGTCTTAATGCTCACGCAGCAGGGGCACCAAGTCTTATTGGAATCGGGCGCAGGTTTAGACTCGGGTTACCACGATGGGGAATTCCGCGCCAGCGGCGCTCAGATCCTTGCCAGCGTTGGTGAGCTATACCAGCAAGCCGAGCTGATCGTAAAAGTAAAAGAACCCCAAACCGAAGAAGTGGCGCGGCTGCGCGCAGGGCAAATGTTGTTTTGTTACTTGCATCTTGCCCCTAATCGCGCGCTTACCGATGCGCTTATTGCCAGTGGCGCCAATTGTATTGCCTACGAAACCATTACTGACGAGCATGGGCGCCTCCCGCTGCTCAAACCTATGAGCGAAATTGCTGGCCGCTTAGCCACCCAAGCCGGTGCTCACTGCCTAGAAAAAGCCCAAGGCGGTTCGGGAGTTTTGCTTGGTTCGGTTGCCGGTTTAGATCCAGGCCATGTCTTGATTTTTGGCGGTGGCGTGGTTGGTAGCAATGCCGCCGATGTGGCGCTGGGCATGGGTGCTAAAGTCACATTAATAGAACCCTTTGCGCCACGTCGCGCCAGTCTGGCTGCGCAGTTTACTAGCGATCGCTTTACCGCAATTGGCAGTGAGGGACTCGATTTGCCGAGCTTGCTGGCCGACGCCGATATGGTTGTTGGCGCCGCATTAGTACCAGGTGCCGCGGCCCCTAAGCTGTTAAGCGTTGAGGACCTCAAGTACTTGGCAGTGGGTTCTGTATTGGTTGACGTTGCCGTCGATCAAGGCGGTTGCTTTGCCACCACGCGGCCCACCACCCACTTGGCGCCAAGCTTTGTCGAGGCGGGGATTGTGCATTATTGCGTGGCCAACATTCCCAGCGCGGTGGCGCGCACCGCTACCCAAGCGCTCAGTCAGGCGAGCTTGCCCTATGTGCAAAAATTAGCAGCCAGTGGTTTGCAGGCGTGTTTAAACGCTAATCCTGGTTTGGCTGCAGGCTTAAGTGTGGCGCGGGGAATGTTGACCTGCCCAGCGGTTGCGGGCGCTCAGCAGCGCGAATATAGCCTTTGGAACGTGGTGCTTGAGTGAACTGTCGCTGCGAAACTAGCCGATTACTGCGGTGTAGAGGTCGAGACCTGAACATCTACACCGCGAGTCATCGTTCTTTGCTTGCCGTTCCGCCTATTCAGGCGCGTTTATTTTTTGAAAAACTGATTGAATAACTGCTTGGCGGCTTCGCCATTTTCGCCACCCATCTTACGATCAATTAACTCCTGGGTTTTTTCTTCGATTTTATTTTTGGCTTTTTCCTTGGCAATGTCCTCAATCACGCGAAAATCGGGCAGGCAGCTGGTGGCGCCAATACTGCCGAAGCTCGCTTTGCAGCGAATTGGAATATCGCGATTCAGTAATTTTTCGTTGTTTATTTTACACGCCATGGCCTCTTGATCGCCTTGGGCGAGGCGGCTGTTGAGCACCACGTCGAAACTGTCATTATTTAAGTCAACGCTTCCGCTGCCGCGCAAAGCCAGTTTGGTGACACCGGCATTAAACTGCTCAATTTTGGCCACGCCTTTAGTGATCACAATCTTGGTGGTGGTGTCTTGCAGGTCGGTGTACAGCGGCCAATTATTGGGGTCGAAGGTTTCCTGCTGCAGGCGAGTTACCAGCTGGCAGAAAGCGCGTTCGATATTCATATTGGCTAAACGCAACTTTTGGCCGCTCAGTGCAATATTGCCGTCAAGGTTCTTTTTGAGACCGCTGATGGTGGTGCCGCTGGTGTTGAGGTCGAGATTAACATTGCTTAGCCCAGACAATTCCTGACTGATCTCTAGGGCGGTTAACACCTTGCCAAGCGGAAGTTGATCGCTGTTGGCCTTTATGTGGAGTTTGGCCGCCACGGCGCGGGTGTCCAATTCGGTTTCGATTTTAAACGGGCTGTCGTAAACAAGGCCGCTAAAGGGGCTAATGCGGCTAAGGCCTTGCTTAGCCGCCAGCGTTACATTGAGATCTTTAAAGGGCAGCTGGCTGACCACAAGTTCACCAATTTTCAGCTTAGCGCTAATATTTTGGGCGTTTAATAGCTCTCTGGGCAGAGGAAGCTCATCGCTACTCGGCGTGCTGCCGGCCGGCGGCGTGGTTTTGTCATTGGCTTGACTGGCGTCTGCTGGCGGCTTGGGCGGCAAATAGTGGTCGAGATTAATTTTATCAATGGCAAGATTTAGCTTGGTAACTTGCTCCTTGTTCATGGGCAAACTGGCGTCGCCACTTATCGTGGTGGTGTCTAAGGTGGCGTTGAGATCAGAAATGCTAATAAGCTTGTCATCGCCTTTAATCTTAGCTTTTACCCCTACGTTGCTCAACGTGCTTGGCTCTGCCATTTCTGGGAGGCTAATGGCCAATGTCTTCGCAATATTGCGGAGATTGGCGGGGCTGAGCTGCAGGCTGGCCTGATAGACCAAGGGGCTCACACTTGCGTTGGCATCGCCTTTCAAAGTGAGTATTTCGTCGCCAACGTCGGCAGCTAGCACGGTGTTGCTCGCAGTGAAATTGTTCAGCGCGGCGTCAACCTTTAGCCGGGTGTCTAGTTTGATTTTGGTGCTAATAGGGCTTTGATTCGTGGCGCTGTAGTTTAGCGCCGACGCCACGCTCAGGGCGTTCGCGTCGCCACCAGGCTGAATAGCACCGCTGACATCCAAGGATTTCAACTCTAATTTAGTGCCGTCTTTGGCGGCGTACTGCATGGTGGTGTTCTGCACGGCAAGCTCAGACAGTGACCAAACCAAGGCGTCTTTGAAGTTCGCGGTGGCGGCCAGCTTGAGCCGAGTTTTTGCCGAGACCTGTGCTTGTTCGTTGCGATGTTCGGCACTAAGGCTAATGTCGCCGTCATTGACGATTATATTATCCATGGTGTCGTTAACTTGTACTTTGGCGCTAAGGCTAATGTCGGCCGCCAAACTTTGCAGAGGGTCTTTGAAATTAATTGCCGCACTAAATTCTAGGGGAAAAGCTTTGTTGGTAAGCTGAATATCTTCGCCGTTTACATTGAGCTTTTCGAGCGCGATGGTCTGCCCTGTTTGGGCGTTGCGGTAGTGCACGGTGCTGTTTGCTAATTGGAATTTTTGAATGCCCAATTGCTGGGGGGCACTGCTCTCGGTGGTCGGCTCCTTAGCTGCCGAAGCAGATTGCTTGCCAATATTGCTCCAATTACCCACGCCCTGTTCGTCAACCACCAAGTTGGCATTGAGGCCCTTCAGGGTAATGCCTTTAATAACAATATTTTTTTGCAGCAAGGGTTTTAGGGCAACCGCGAGTTGGGCCTGTTCAAAGCGCACAATCTCGGTGCTTTCCCCTGTACTTGAATTGGGTGTGGTGCTCGCGTCGGGGATGGCGAGACTGGCGGCGCCGAGTGCAATTTGAATGTCGGGATATATCTGCCAAGCTAAATCGCCGTCCAAGTGCAAAATCAAGCCTTGGTCGGCGGCGAGTTTTTCAATTTCATCTTTAAAGATATTTGGGTCTACCCAAAATACCAAGGCGGCAATGGCGCTGCCAGCTAAAATTACAACGCTGAGCAGGCCGATAAAAATGTATTTTATTGCGCGGGCCATTTATCTCTCCATGTATTTTTGGTCTTAGCAGGGTGGGTAGATCTATTTTGGATAGTATGGGTTTGACCTGTCGCTGCCGATAAGTTCACCAAACGGTTCGTGCGCTAAGTATAGCCAATTGTGCCGTAAATGCAGCGCCATTGATGTGACGCAGTAGAATTACGCAAGAATCGGGTGGCAAGATAAAGGTGTGAAAGGCACACTTATTTTAATTACGCAGACGATCGCTGGGGCGTTATGACAGAACAACATATAAATTATCAGCGGGTGGCCAAGGCAATTCACTATCTTAGTGAGCGACAGGCCGCGCAACCGAGCTTGGCTGAGTTGGCCAGCCATGTTGGTCTGAGCGAGTTTCATCTGCAGCGCATATTCTCGGAGTGGGCAGGTATCTCGCCCAAGCAATTTTTGCAGTTCTTGACCAAGGAGCGGGCCAAACAACAGCTGCGCAAATCGAGCGTGCTTGAGGCGGCGCTCGCCAGCGGCTTGAGCGGCAGCGGTCGCTTACACGATTTAATGATTAAAGCTGAGTGCATGACCCCTGGCGAGTATCGCAGTTTGGGGGCGGGTTTGCAGATTGCCTATAGCGTTCAAACTTCGGTTTTTGGTTACTGCCTTATTGCGATTACCCAGCGCGGGATCTGCAAAATGGCCTTTTTTGACGAACCGAGCCAAGAGGTCGCTGTACTGCAGGAGTTGCAGCAAGAGTGGCCAGCGGCAGATTTACAGCGGGATGAGCCAGCGCTAGCGGGCGTTTTTAGGCAAGTGTTTTCAGGTCGCGGTGATCCCGCGGCGCCGCTGCGGGTATTGCTCAAGGGAAGCGAATTTCAGCTCAAAGTCTGGGAGGCGCTAATGGCTATTCCCCACGGAGAGCTGTGCTCCTACCAGCAAGTGGCTGGGGCAATGGGAATTCCGTCGTCGGTGCGCTCGGTGGCCAGTGCCATTGCCCGCAATCACGTTGCCTACCTTATTCCCTGTCACCGAGTAATTCGCAGTACCGGCGAATTCAGTCAATATCGCTGGGGTGCCCAGCGCAAGCAAGCTATGCTGGTGCACGAAGCAGCGCAAACACTAAGATAGCTAATCCCTAGGTATTTATGGTGGCGAGTGTGCTGCCAATTTGTAGATGCTGTAATGTGCTCTTGCTATGATCCCTCTTTATCGGCAGTTTGGCTTGTTTTGCACATTGGCTACAACAATGCCCGATCATTGCTGTCTATTTTAATAATTAATACCCGCCAGTAGACAGCTAAATTCACCACAGTGGAGTACCTATGGACGCTATACCGCAATCACCAGAACCAGATAAATTAGAATACGCGGGCTTTTGGATACGGGTGCTGGCTTCCATTATTGACACCATGTTGTTTGGCCTGCTGCTGATTCCTATTTTTGCCCTTACCATGGGCGATGCCCAGTGGTCGAGTATGGAGCGTGAAGGCATGCACGCCTCAACAATGTCATTCCAGGCTATGGGGATGAGCAGCGGCTTAAGCATATTGCTGAACTATATTCTGCCCGCGGTGGCCGTTATGGTGTTTTGGTTCTACAAGTCGGCAACGCCAGGTAAATTAGTGCTGAAGCTCCGCATTGTCGACGCTAAAACCGGTGGCAAGCCCACCACGTCACAATGGCTGATTCGCTATTTGGGTTACTATCTTTCTACCTTTGCGTTGATGCTGGGCTTTATTTGGGTTGGTTTGGATCGCCGTAAACAGGGCTGGCACGACAAACTTGCGGGTACGGTGGTCATTAGCGACAAGGCCAAGGAACCCGTGCGGTTTCAGGGGCGGTAGTAAAAAACGCGATCATATAGGCAGTTGCGGCTGGTAACGTGTATGGTAGCGATTTTATTTTTAGATTTTTGTAAACAGGAGAATCAGTAGCATGAAAGCCCCCTTTATTGCAGCTTTACTATTGGCTAGCGCGAGCAGCTCGGTATTGGCCGGCGGTGTCGCGTTTCGCTTTGGCTCAGACACCTTTGGCGTGTCAGTTGCTGGCGACATGAGCCCAGAAAGCAGTGCGCAACTGGACTGGCTACATCACGATGACGACGCCGACATGGTCGCCTTGGGCTTGTATGCCAATGGTCAGCGTGGCGCTGTGAGTGGTCGAGTAGGGGCTAAAGCGATTGGTCTTGAAGGTGACGACGCCGATGTAAACGGTGGCGCGGTCGCGTTTGGTGGCGATGTAAGCTTGCCCTTAAATGAAATTGTGCGCTTACGGGCGGGCTTGTATTACGCGCCAGATGCGACGGGCTTTGGCGATATTGAAGGTTACGATGAATGGTCGCTCAGTGCCGAGTTCAGTCTATTTCAGAACTCAGCTATTCAGGTCGGTTACGGCAGCATGGAGTTCGATGTAGAAGCGCGTAACAAGTTTGAGTTTGAAGAGGGCGGCTTTGTGCGTTTACAGCTGCGCTTGTAAGACTGCGCCTAGTATTAAGAATAGCCCTGCTTTTTATACAAGGCGGGGCTTTTTTAACGCAAAATTTCTAAAACGCGAAATAATAAACAAGTGCAGGGCGCTGCTCGAGATAGCGCCCTTATCGCCGCCAGTTTTTGGCTTGCGCGATATCATCGCAGTTGCCACCACGCTTGTCGGCCCAATTCGTTGCCCGTTCCCCGTTCAACAGTGAGGCCAATACTACCGCGGGAGCCGGAGGTGTATTTATACTCTTTTTCACCGGCGCCAATGATGCCTGGCCGAGTGAGTAATTGATCGAATTTTTTGGCGCTGGGCGGAAAGAATTCGTCGCTGAGATTGGCCATGTCGTCGTCATTAATTAAGCCGTCGCCATTGATGTCAATCACCGTGTCGGCGAGGCGACCGCCATTAATACTGTCGATTTCCATTAGCCAGCCAGTGCCACCGAAGTTGCAGGGATCGGCCGAGGGAATGAGGGTAGGGAAAATCACCCTGCCATTGCGTAAAATAGCTTGGTCAATCACCCGCTCGCCAGCCCCGCCGGCGGCAGAAGGGCCTATTAAATCGAGATACCAACCGGCTTTGGCGCTGTAATCTACTGTGGTATTCGACACTACCCGAACAGCAAACTCAGCGGTGCCACCGCGCAGCGTGGGCGTGCCCTCATAGGTGATAGTCTGCTGCTGTAAATTACTGCGCGCCGAGATTTGGCTGCCGTTGTCGCGAATGCCGTAAAAACTTTGTAATTGCGGCGAATTAGCGACAAGGGAATCGCCGCGCTCAAAATATTTACCCGTGCCAAAATAAATCATGATGCCGCCATCGGGGTGGCGTCCAGAGGTCATCCCTGCGGTAATGGCCTGGGTGCTTCCATCGGGGGCTTTCGCTACAAATAATGGCTTGGGCGTGTTTCCAGATTTAAAGGCAAGCTTCCACTGGTTGCTGTTACTACTGCTTAAATCAAATTTCCACACATTGCCATTGAGGTCGCCAGCGTAGACATACTCGGCAATGCGGTCGCTATTGCTGTCTACCGCCAAAATATCGCCAAGACCGTTATCGCTGCCGGAAACTTCGGTGTCTATCGCTTTGATTAAATTCCCCGTTTTAAGGTTAACCACAAAGAGCTTTACCGTGTCGCCGCTGTTATAGCCGTTGCCAAAAAGGGCAACCCAGTCACCACTTGCGAGCCGAGTCAAAACAGGGTTGCTCATACTCAGGCCCAGCTTATTGCTGGCGCCCGCTGTGGTGTGAAAATCCCACAGCACATCGCTGGCGTCGACGTTGGCGGGATCGCTGACATCAATGGCAAATACCGAGCCGCCACCCGCTGCGCTGCTGCCGACCAATATGGTATGCCATGTATCATCCCAATAGGCGTCTATCACGAGCGGCGAGCCGTCTACAAAATATGAATGGGTGTAATCGGGTTTTGTTAGCGAGGCCAGATTGCCAAAGGCGCTTTTGGGTATGTAGGCAAAACTCTCTACACCGGTAGCTGCATTAAAACCATGTAACATGCCGTCGTTGGCGCCAACATACAACATGGGTGGTTTGGTCTTTTTGGCGCCGAGGTAGGCTGCATAGCTAATGCCAGCGGTGCCAGACAAACGGCTAAAGCCGTAGTTTTGACCCCAGTGAAAATAGGGGTTGGAGTTAACAATGTCGCCAAGTAAGTGCGAGCGAACACGGTAGTTGGCGTTGACCCCCTCTAGGCTTTGGTCGCCCCGCAGCCAATTTACGCGCCGCGGGCCTTCAAGTGACACATCCGCGGTGGCCACATCAAGAGTGAGGGCTAGCTGTTCAGTTGCAGATAAATTATCCCACGTAAAATTAACCGCCGATTCTGCGCCCGTAGCAGGGCTAATCCATGTGAGTATATTGCGGTCGCCGTGAGCGGGTATGCCGCCATTGGTGTTAGTGTCCCATTTTTCTTCCGCTAGGGCGCCATCGCTACCAACCTCATAAGCCAGTATTTGCCCAGACCAGTCGCGACTGTCGTAGCGAGCTTGAAATATTATGGTGTCGGAATCTAGGCGGGTGGAGTTTGTGGCGATAGACGAAGATGAGCCAACTGATTGTAAAATTTGGGTGATGGCCGATTTTAATTTTTCGGCGATCTCTACCGGCTTGCTCGCAATTAGCAAGGCACCGCGACCGTTGATGGTGGCGTGCCACAAATCGTCAATAGCAGTGGGGCTGCGATTTTCAAATGAGGTGTGCCAGTTTGGTGGGCTGGTATAGGGATCTGCAGGGTTGTTTGGGTCATATAAAATGCCGCCGGTGCCCAAGGTAACGGCATAGGTAAGCATGTGTAAATCGGTTTTGCAGTCTAGGGCGGGTGGCGGCGATTGACGGTTGCACGCGGCGGCAACAGGGACTTGCCCAGTCGCAAAATCTGAGCGCAGGGGGTTGTCGTAATATTTCATGGCGATATCGGCCATGGTGGAGCTCGCCGTGTCTTCGTAGGGCGCGCCTTTGCCTGCGTCTTCATTACCAACACCACTAATGCTACTAACATTGCTATAGCCATCGGTAAAAAGAATGGCGGCATTGGCTTGGCATGCGTGGGTAATTGGCGCGTCGTCGTTGCTGCGCTGGTATTGGCTACCGGCGTGATTGAGGGCTTCACGGTTGGGGGTGCCGCCGCTATTACCGCCGCGAGAGTAGAGTGTGTTGTAAAAGCTATTGCGGTCATCACTATTGGCTAAGGTTTTCATCGTGACGTCGCTGCGGTTATTAATGGTGAATTCGCCAAGCCGCGCATTATTTACGTCGAAGAAAGATTGTGCGACGCCGGCACGGGTTGCTAAATGGCGTTTGCGATAATAGGAAAACCAATTGGCGAAGTTTTGCATCATGGCGGTATAGGCTGCCGGTGTCGAAAAATTGGCTGATTTAATTTCATAGCCAATGAGCGTACTTGAACCGTTGGGTGCATAGCCGGTTAAGGTGGCTCCGGTGTAGCCATAGCTGGCGGGTAGTGGGTTCTGTAAATAAAATGTAGCAGGGTAGTATTTTACCTTCTTGTCACTGGGGTATCCGGCGACACTTATATTGTTTGGGATTGTCATTCCCTGCTGAAATCGGAAGGTGTGGTTTTCGCTGTCGTTATCTATATCGGCAGTCAGATTAAACGTGGATGTCCCCACGTTGGGGTCACTCGGTGCACTGCTTGCTGTAATGTTAGAGAAAGACTTGCTGCCAACACTGGGCCACGGCACATAGCGATCTTCAGGATTAAAATAAGCTTTGTTATAGTCTGGGGAGCGGGCAAAGGCAAAGCTTGGGATCGGCGGCACGGCGTAGTGATCGTTATTGGAATCGCTATACACGCGCTTACCCGTGCCGGTGCCGTTGGGGAAAAGATAAATGTACTTTTTCCAAGTGTCGTTTGCGCCGCCGACCTTATTGAAATTTAGGGTGTCAGGCGCTGCAACATCGCTTTTATCTAGGCCAATAAAACTCTCGTTGCCGGTATGCCACCACAAGGCGCCATCGTTAGTGGGCATGAGCAGTTCTGCGTCCATGCTGCCGGAGTCGTCGATCGCAATGATAATGTTTGGGGTAACACCTGTGGCGAGCGACAGCGGCGTATCGGCAACATCAAGCGCCGCTAGGCCATTGTTTGAGCCCAGTGCGAGCAGCATTAGAACGAGAGTGTGCTGTGCCCAGCGCAGGGCGGCGTTACCGTTCATACACGGTCCTCGAGGTTTTATTCGCGGCGATAAATAGTGCGCAGCACAACCATGGCTCGGTCGCTGACCCCGAATCCGCGAGCTGTGATGCGGTAATTAGTAATTAATTTTACTGGCGTGCCGGCATCCAATGGTGCGACGGGGTCATCTATTTGGGTGAGTTCCTCAACATAAAATTGCGGCGCGCTCGATACCCCAGCGATGGTATTGACCGTGCGCCAGCCCGTGGCGGCGAGGTCGTTCCAGTCGGGCGGCGTGCATTCTGCCCCAGCGCCGCTGCATTGTTGGTATAGGCCATTACTGCCGTCGAAGGGGCCTGCAGAGGCGCCTTGCAATACCGTTTCGCCCTCGCGGAGGGCGGCTTCAGCGGCTTGAAACGCGGTGTTAGTGTCGCGCGCGTTGCCCGCCATGCGCTCCTGCAGAGTGGTAGACTGCAGGGCGCTGGCACAAATAATGGTGAGAATTAGCATAAAAACTAAGCTTATAAGCAGTGCTGCGCCGTGTTGGGATTGCTTGCTTAGCGTGGCTGAGGTCATTAGTGCATCTCACGGCAGGCGGTTGCGGATGGCGACAGCGGTGCTGTATACCTGCCGCAAACGCTGATCACTGGGCACCGGTGCGCCATTGAATATCAGGTTGTTTTGCACGAACTCGCCAGCGGCGCCAACGATGTTGTCGTCGGTGCTGTGCAGCAGTAATTCAATACGCACACTCAAAACCGCAGCCCAATTACCGACGGTGGCGGCGGTGTGGTACACATCAATATTGCGGTCGTCGTTAGTATCTTCGCCGTAGCTAATTTGCATGTTTTCAACTCCTTCCACCAGTTCGGTGGCAACGGGCGCGGCGCCGCCAAGGTTGCGGGCCTGCACCCACAGCGAGTGAATTGGGTTGCCCGCAGGAGTGTTGCGGCCTGAGTCGCGCACAAAATAGACGAGTGATTGAAAACCCATAATTTCGGCATCGCTGCCGTAAACCTTGCTGAGCTTATTCGTTATATTATTGTTGTTGGCATGAGCAATGGTGATGTGGCCACTATTACCATTGTCGTTAGAAACATTTGTGGCACTGAAGAGATCGGCGGTAATGCAGTCAGTAATAAACACGTAGTCGTCGGCTTCGAGGCCAGCGGGATTACTGTTAATTTGGATATTGGCATTGTCTGCGGCCATATTACCGGTGAGTGTCGCGGCGGGGGTGACCGCCCGCTGTATAAACAGCATGTCGGTATTTTCTAGCGCGTCGTAATCATTGTTGGCATCAACGTTGTCCTCGCCCACCAGTACGCCAGCGGCAATAAAATTCAAATCAGCTGGTGGATTTTTGGCAATCACATTCACGGGGATGCGCTGCACGTTTGGACAGCCCATATAACCCGACATACGTATGTCTTTGCGCAGAAAGCTTACGGCAAAACGGCCACTCTCTTGCAGTCGCGCCAATGCTTCGAGCACCCGCTGGCTGCGCTGGCTGGCGAGGGTCACTTGAATCACCGCCGCGCTGAGTGACAAGCCGAGTGTCATGGCAATCATCAATTCAACAATGCCAAAACCAGATTGAGATTGTCGGGTCATGCTGCCCACCTCACAGCTCGGTGGTAAACACAAAGGACTGTGTATTGCCGCCGTTAGCATCGGCTTCGCGGCTGCGGCTAATACGGCTTTCGTCCCATTGCACGGTAACCGTAAAAACATTGCCATTTTTGTCAATGGCGCCATCACCGGCAGTTAAGCGCGATCCGATGGCGGTGAACCAGTCTTGAATATCAATTTGCGCGATGGTGCTCGGCGTTGTACTAGGTGCGTCGGCACTGAGGGCGATAGTGTAATTACCCGATAAAGCGGCGTTGCGATTGGCGCGCATGCGATCGACTATTTCATAAGCCAGCAAGGTGGCGTGGGAGCGCACATCGGCAGTTTGATTGAATTTAATGGCATTGAGGTGAGTAGCAACACTGCCCATCACACCAGTGGTGGTTATTAAGAGTGCGACCAAGACTTCAATTAGGCTATAGCCAGTAGAGTGCTGAGGTTTTGTCATAGCAAATTCCATTTGCAAGTATTGATCTACAGCGCAATACAGCTGGGGAGCATCATAGAGAACTAAATAAATACATCTTCAGAATTTTGGCAGACATTTGCGGTGATTGTCTAGAAAGAATCGCGTAGAAATAAAAAAGCCATGACTCATTTTTTCGGTTTTGATAATTACCTTGTGATTAGCGAGGACCTATTTGGCGGCCATTTTTTCAGCGGATGGTTTTTAACTATTTGTTTGTAAACGCAATACTATTTACTGCGCGGTTTTAAGTTCTTGCCACGTAAGGTGAATTCGCAAATCAAATTCTAATTGGTGGTAATTTGGCAACATGTATTCGCAGAGCTTGTAAAAGGCCTTGTTGTGATCGTGTTCTTTAAGGTGGGCGAGTTCATGAACCACGATCATCTCTAAGAACTCGGGTGCTGTCGCCTTAAATAGCGAGGCGATACGAATTTCCTTTTTGGCCTTTAATTTTCCGCCCTGCACCCTCGATACCGCAGTGTGTAAGCCGAGTGCGCGGTGGGTGAGGTCGAGGCGGTTGTCGAATAATACCTTGTCGATTTGCGGCGCGTTGCGCAGGTTTTCCTGTTTTAGTTTTGTCACATAGCTGTAGAGCGCTTTGTCACTTTGAATATTGTGAACTTGACCGTAGCGCTGATTTAGATAGGCTTCAATGCGCTGCTCAGTGATGAGTTTGCGCACTTGGTTTTGTAAATGCTCAGGGTAGGCTTGCAGGTATTTTAAGTTGAGATTAATCACTGTTATCGTCGCCTGCTGCCCGCCCTTAATTACGCTGCGTGCGCCGCGTAAGCAACGGTAAATGCGGCTTCTTGAAATTGCTTTAATCCGGTATCTGCAAACTGGATAGGGCAGGGATTTTCGGCAATGGCGGCTTTGAGTTGGCTGGTGTTTAGCACCTGCACGTCGAGATTGGCAATTAACTGAATAGCGGCTTCGAGTTTAAAGCTGGCGGCGCCACCGGCAAATTTGCCCTTTGTTAAACGGCCTTTTATAACGACTTTGTCTACGCTGTAATCGCTCATTAACTTTGCAAAGGCCGCTTGAAATTGCACAAGTTCTTCGCGGCCATGTTCTTTCGCTAGGCTTAATTTGCGGGCCCTGCAATCGGGAATATTAAATTGCTGTTTCTCTAAATTAAGCAAACAAATTACGGCATCATTGCCGCTGAGTTCTACACCACAAATTCGCATTTTGTATTCCTAGTTTTAGTTTTAGTTTTGATGTTTTGTATTTTAAAAATTACGTTCCGCAAAAAGTTTGCAGTACTTGCTCATTGCTTTTGGCGGGCATGGCGTAGCGCAGCTTTTGTGGGTCAAAATTGTGGGGCTTGGCGAGCACCTCCACCAATTGATTGAAAAAGCTAAAGTCGCCTTTGCGCTCAGCGGCGGCAATGGCTTCTTGCACTAAATGATTGCGCGGAATAAATACCGGATTGGCTTTAAACATTCGCGCTTGGCGCTGTTCGGCAGTTTGCGGGTCGTCACTTAGACGCTGGCGCCACTGTTGCAGCCAGGGCGTAAAGGCGTCGCTAAATTCAAATAACTCACGAATGCTGCTGTTAATGCAGGCGCCCTCATTGGCTAACTCGCCAAGGCGGCGAAAGCACAGGGTAAAGTCGACACGCTCTTTTTTCATCAAGGTGAGTAAGTCTTGATAAAGGCTGTCGTCGGCGTCGGTAAAGCTGCTCACGCCAAGTTTGTCTTTAATAATATCTTGGTAAGCCACCAAAAATAGGTTTTGAAACCCGTCAATGGCTGCTTGGGCGATGGCTACTGCGCTGTCTTCATCGGCTTCGGGGCGCGGATCTAAAATAGGCAGCAGCGCTTGGGCGAGTTGCATAAGGTTCCAATGAGCAATCGCCGGCTGGTTGCCATAGGCGTAACGACCATTGTGGTCGATCGAGCTAAATACGGTTGCAGGATCATAGCTTTCCATAAACGCGCAGGGGCCGTAGTCGATCGTTTCGCCGCACAGCAGCATATTGTCGGTGTTCATTACGCCGTGAATAAAACCGACAGATTGCCACTGGGCGATGAGTTTGGCTTGGCGGCCAATAATCTCATTGAGCATACTTAACACGGGGTTGCTGGTTTGCGCTGCCGCGGGGAAGTGCCGCGCTATTAAATAGTCGCTCAGTATTTGCAATGCCTCGGTGTCGCGGCGGGCAGCAAAGAATTGCATGGTGCCAACGCGGATATGGCTCCGGGCCACGCGGCTAAAAACGGCGCCCGGCAAACCTTGGTCGCGAAATACCATCTCGCCAGTGGTCACCGCACCTAGGGCGCGGGTGCTTGGAATATGTAACGCCGCCATGGCCTCGCAGAGAATATATTCGCGGATTACCGGCCCAAGCGGCGATTTGCCGTCGCCGCCCCGAGAGTAAGGGGTGCGCCCCGAACCTTTTAGCTGCCAGTCGTAGCGTATGCCGTCGCGGCCCATTAGCTCGCCGAGCAATACCGCGCGACCATCGCCAAGCTGGGGGTTCCAACCGCCAAACTGGTGGCCAGCATAGACCGCTGCTAGGCTTTGGGCGCCGGCAGGTACGTGATTGCCCGCCATAGTGGCAATGCCTTCTGGCGAGGCCAGCCATTCAGGCGAAATATTGAGCTGCTTGGCTAACTCGGTATTGATTCGAATGAGGCCCGGATTAGCGACGCTACTGGGCGCTTGCTTGCTGTAAAAGCGCTCGGGAAGCTCGGCGTAAGTATTGTCAAATTCAGGGCTGGATGATGGCGTCATGACATTGGCCTGTATAAAAACGGTAAAACGGCGGGTATAGACTGTGAGCGCCGGTGTAGTTAAGAGGATTGTACCTTAATAGCGGTGTATTTCCTGCAGTGGCGCTGCTGCTGTTGGCTGCTGGGGGCGTGTTGGCAAGGTTGGTGAAATACGAGACGGGAGCGACCAGACCAAGTAAAATCGCCGCCAGTGGCCTAAAACGGGCCAATTTAGGCGCTGACCCCAAGGGTAAAACTAAAAACATAATTGAGCGCCCTATATAACTAAGGATTTGAGCATTATGCCGTGGTTTACCCGTTTGTTTTTTGTGCTGTGTCGGCTGTTGTCGGCACCATTCCTCGTCGGCGTAAAGCCCAAGTTACTGCAATTTGACGAGGCCTTGCACGACGAACTGCAGGGCAAGCCAGTGTGCTATGTGTTGCGCTTGCACAGCTGGACCGACCGTTTCTTGCTAGAGCGCATCTTTAAAGCCCACAACCTTCCCCTGCTGCGGGCGTCGCCTGGCAAATTGCCAGATGCCGAACGTGCGGCGTGCCTGTATTTGCCGGTGTTGGCTGGCCAGCGTGGCGGTTCACGCGGGCAGCAAACCATGGCGGGGCTTATAAAGCAGGCCGCGCAGGGCGATTACCCCTTGCAGATTGTGCCGGTGTCGATTTTTTGGGGCCGCAACCCCGGCAGTGAAACCTCGTTCTTTAAACTGCTATTAGGTGACGGCGAACGCGCCGGTGCACTGCGCAAACTGCTGATTATTATTGCCCAGCGGCGCAATGTGCTGGTGCATATTGCGCAGCCCTTAACCTTCGACAAGTTTGTAGAGCGCAAGCAAGATCCCGCCGCGGCGGCGGCCATGCTAGCGCGCCTAATGTCTTTCTATTTTTCGCGGCGTGCAACCGCAACCTTAGGGCCGCATTTATTGTCTCGGCAACGGATTGTAGACGTGGTACTGCGCCGGCAATCAGTGCGTGATGCCATTGCGAGCGCGCTGGAGTCGCCAGACGAAAACGCCGCGGCGGTTAATAAAAAGGCCCGTAAGATGGCCGAGGAAATAGCGGCAAACTACGATGACCGCATGATTCGCGCGCTGGAGCTGATTCTTAGCTGGGTGTTTCGCAAGATCTTTGCCGGTCTTAATATTTATCATATCGATCGCCTGCGCGAGACCGCCAATAGCCGCCAGCTTATTTACATGCCGTCGCACCGCAGCCATTTCGACTATTTGTTAATTTCTTACACTCTATATGTGCAAGGCTTGGTTGCGCCCCATATTGCCGCCGGTGTAAATCTTAATTTCTGGCCGGTGGGCGGCTTGCTGCGGCGCGGCGGCGCGTTTTATATTCGCCGCAGCTTTGGTGGTCAGCCCCTGTATTCGGCGATATTTAAATCGTATTTAGACGTAATTCTGAGTCGCGGCTATCCCATGGAGTTTTTCCCCGAGGGTGGCCGCAGCCGCACCGGCCGTTTATTGCCGCCCAAAAAAGGCGTGTTAAAAATGACGGTGGAGAGTTTTCTTCAGCAACCGGGGCGCTCAGTGGCGATGGTGCCGATTTATGTGTGCTACGACAAGCTGGTAGAGAGCGCCTCGTATGTCAAGGAATTGCGCGGTGCAAGCAAGCAGAGCGAGTCGGCTGGCGGCCTGCTAAAAGCGCGCAAAATTTTTAAATCATCCTACGGCAGCCCCCATGTCGCCTTTGGCGACCCCCTGAGTTTGGATGAGTGCTTTAGTCATATCGAGCCCAATTGGCGGAAATTGGCACAGGCGGGAGATCGCAGCTTTGTGCCCGCGGTTATTGATTATATCGCCCAGGAAAACATGGAGCGGATCAATGCCGCGGCGGTGGTCAACCCCATAGGCTTGGTGTCGATGATCCTGCTGTCTAGCCCCCAGCGGGCCATGGCCGAAGACGAATTGCTACTGCAAATCGACCACTTTATTGCGCTATTAAAACGCCTGCCCTACAGCCCAGACGTAACCTTGCCCGAGGGCAGCGCCGCAGAGATTTTTGAACAAGCGGCGCGCACCGCTGGCCTGTCGCGAATCGAACACCCCTGGGGGCCAATCATCACCGCGACTGGCAAAGAAGCAGTAATGCTGACCTATTACCGCAACTCGGTAATGCATGTTTTGGCGCTGCCAAGCTTGATTGCGCGTTTCTTTCGGCACAGTCAAACCGTTAACGAGGCCGAACTCATCGAGGCCTGCGTGCTCCTGTACCCCTTTGTGAAGCAAGAGTTGTTCTTGCGGGTGCGCCTAGAAGATTGCGCTGCCGATGTTAAGGCGCAAATCGATAATTTTATCGCCTTAAATTTACTTAGCCGCAATGCACAAGACGGCAGCCTGAGCCGCGCCGATGTTGGCACCGAGACCTACGCAGTACTCACCGGCCTTGGGCGAATATTGCGAGAAACCTTTGAGCGCTACACCGTAACCAGCTTGCTACTGGTGCAAGAGATTTCAGATACCCCCGCGCCGCGTATGGATATAGAACAGCACACCATTGAAATGGCACAGCGCTTGGCCATTTTAAGTGGCCGCGAGGCGCCAGAATACTTCGACAAAAACTTGTTCCGTGTTTATATGGACACCCTCATTCAGCAGGGCTTACTACTGGTGGAAGAGCGCGATGAACAGCAGTTGCTGCGCGTTGATAAACGTCTAGAGGCTTTGTCTAAACGTTGGGTGGCGCTATTGGGGCCAGACGTGCAGCAGAGCATGCAGCAGCTGATTCGCAAACAGGCCATTAATAGCGGCGCAGAAGCCGCGTAATAACATTAACTATAAATAACGTCACCATAAGGAAAACATAATGGCTTTAGTCGCCGTGGTAATGAGTTTAATTTTGATTGAGTATTTTGTGTTTGTGATGCTGGTTGGCGTAACACGGGGTAAAACCGGCATTCAAGCCCCCGCGATGACCGGTGACCCAAAATTAGAGCGCATGCTGCGCGTGCAGTTAAATACCTTAGAGCAGATGGTATTAGTCATTCCGGCCATGTGGCTGTTTGCCATGTATGTGAGTGCGCCAGTAGCCGCTGGCCTAGGCGGCGTATTTGTGATTGGTCGCGCCCTGTATTGCAAAGGCTATATGGCCGCTGCCGCAAAGCGCAGTTTGGGTTTTGGCATTGGCGGCTTGGCCACCATTATTCTGGTTTTCGGAAGTCTTATCGGCAGCGCGATGGCAGCCTTCGCTGGCTAAGCTGTTTAAATAGGCATCGCGCTAATTCACTCGATGCCTATTGTTTGGCCTCTTTAGGATTGGCATCGGCTTTGCATTTCTATCGTTATTAATGGATTAAAGCGAGAAACGTCATGGTGTTTGATAAGGTCTTCGACAAAGTCACCTTGGAAGGCCCGCGAGTGCGCCTAGAGCCAATATCAATCAGTCACAAAGACGGCTTGAGCGAGGCGATATCCGACGGCGAACTGTGGAATATTTTTGTTACCAAAGTCCCTCACCCCAAGGACCTCGACGAATTTATCGGCAACGCCTATTACGCGCTAGAAGAGGGCGATGGCCTCGTTTTTGCCATTATCGATAAAGCCAGCGGCAAAATTGTTGGTTCAACCCGCTATATGCGCGCCAGCCCGCCCAATAAAAGGGTAGAAATTGGCTTTAGCTTTATTGCCAAATCCCATCAAAAAACCCACATCAACACCGAAACCAAACTCTTGATGCTGGAACACGCTTTTGAAAAACTCAAAGTAAACCGAGTCGAGTTTGTTACCGACTTCCTCAATCAAAATTCGCGCAACGCCATTTTGCGGCTAGGCGCCAAGCAAGAAGGCATCCTGCGCAACCACATGGTAATGGCCGACGGCCGCGTGCGCGACTCCGTGGTGTTCACCATAATCAGCAATGAATGGCTTGGGGTTAAGCAGCATCTTACGGCGAAATTGGGACCCGTAATCGGGTAGTCTTGGTTAGATAGCTTACACAAAGGTATGTCGCTAGGAGAGGCATTAGAAGTCTTGGTTTATGACGACACTGCCGCTACCACACCGGCCAAATACGCGCAGAACTTGCAAAGGTAGGTAAGCCTCGGACTTTAAGATCAAATGATTGCAGGCCACGCTCGATCTCGCGGTTTAATTATCGTCACCAATAGCATAAAAGAATTTAATAGCGTCCCAAGCCCAAGAGCGGAGAACTGGGTTAAGCCCTAATGTGCGGTTGCTACGGCGCAGCTGCCATTGCTGTCACACAGTCTCTGAGCTCGACGCATCGTCCTCGGAACTTTACGCATCATCTTCGGAACTCTACGCATCGCCTTCAGAGCTCTACGCGTCATCTTCGGAACTCTACGTATCGTCGTTCAGAGCGCCGCGAAATGTCATTCTGAACGCAGCGAACTGTCATTCTGAACTTGATTCAGAATCTAATACCACTGAAGCGGTTCACGGCTACTGCACTTGATGTTGAATTATGTCCAGCATGACGGCGTCGTTAATGGATGTGAACGGTAGAGACATTCCCACTCGTTTGCCAAAGTAAATACCTGATGGGTGAAATGTACCTTGCAATGTGGTTGGCGCCGCTAACCAAAGTTTGGTGCAAGCGCATTGTCGATGCGCAATTCTGGCACAAGAACTAGGCAGGACTGTCACTTTATAATCTTTTCATAGCGCGTTGCGGTGTGGGCATTTTTATTATTATTTGTGCTACAACTGATCTCTTCATAGCATTAATTTTTGCTTACGTATGTCTAGCACAATTTGATGAGGTATTAGTTTGTTGCAAGGCTGCGCTGAGCTTTACAAAAAAAGAGGGATAATAAAAATGATGAGTGTTACCCAAGCCGTGCATCGCGGTGTGCAAATGCGAGCAGATAGCACTGCCATTGTTGGCGAAAATGGGGCGAGAACGTGGCGGCAATGGCGAGACGATATTGCGCGTCTTGCCTCAGGCCTGCGGGCAAAGGGCATGAAGGCGGGGGATCGGGCGGCGATTATTGCTCTTAATTCAGTTGGCTATCTCGATGCCATGTTCGCTGTCGCGTGGGCTGGCGGGGTGGTGGTGCCGGTGAATACGCGGCTTAGCGTACCGGAAATTGCCTATATATTGGGCCACGCGGAAAGTAATTTTGTATTTGTAGACTCGGCGCTAAAGGATGTAACTTTGGCGGCGATTGCCGAAACAGGTTTGCTCGCGACGGTGGTGGGTATTCATGCTGGTGAAGCGGATGTAAATATTCCTAAGTTAATTGCCGACCACGAGCCCTGCGAAGATGCGGGCCGACGTGGCGATGATTTGTCTGGCATTTTTTATACCGGTGGTACTACTGGTCGCTCAAAAGGCGTGATGTTGTCGCAGGCTAATCATCATGTTCACAGTTTAGCCATGTGGGCAGGTCGCAGTGCTAACCCAGCCGAGTTGCGCTATCTACACGCGGCGCCGATGTTTCATATTGCCGACGCAGAGTTTATTTACGGGGTGACGTATATCGGCGGTACCCACTTTACTATTCCGGGCTTTGAGGCTGGCGCATTTCTAGATGCGGTAGCGCGGCATAAAATAACGGATGTGGTGTTGGTACCTACGATGATTCAGATGTTATTGGATCACCCCGCGTTGGCGACAACTGACACCACTAGTCTTAGCCGACTTTGGTATGGCGGCTCGCCACTGGCTGAGCAAACTATTTTGCGTTTGCTTAACGCTCTGCCCCATGTGTCGCCTATTCAGCTTTATGGCCAAACCGAAGCTGGGCCTATTATTACTATTTTTGAATCGGCAGATCATAATCCGCCAGCCGAACATCTTGCTCGTCGCCGCGCGGCAGGGCGCCCAGTAACGGGCTGCCATGTGTGTATTGTTGATGAAAATGGCACGGCTATGGCGAATGGCGAGGTCGGTGAAATTGTGGCGCGCAGCGGCAGTGTAATGACCGGTTACTGGCAAGACAAAGCCCAAACCGCCGCAGCCTTACAAGATGGCTGGTTGCATACCGGCGACGCCGGTTATATGGATGATGATGGCTACGTTTACGTGACCGACCGCTTTAAAGACATGATCATCACCGGCGGAGAAAACGTGTTCTCTATTGAGGTTGAACAATTTATTTACGCTTTTCCCGGCGTGGCCCAGTGCGCTGTAATTGGTGTGTCTGACGCGCAGTGGGGTGAGCGCATTCATGCGGTGATTGTGCCGCAACCCGGTAAAAGTATTGATACCGAGGCGCTGACTGCCGCGCTGCGCAAAGACTTGGCGGGGTTCAAAATTCCTCGCAGCTACGATATTCGCAGCGCGCCACTGCCGGTATCCGGCGCGGGGAAAATACTCAAGCGCGAACTGCGCCGCGAAGCAGAAGAAGGACAATAAAAATGACATTAGAACGATTTAAGAACCGTGTTGCGATTGTGACCGGTGCCGCCTCTGGAATTGGCGCGGCAACGGCAAGAGAGCTAGCGGCTGGCGGTGCAAAGCTAGTATTAGCCGATATTGATGAGGTGGCAGGCCAAGCGCTTGCACTTGAGCTGGGCGGCCAAGACAGGGCTATATTTCAGCGCTGTGATGTGTCACGTCGGGAAGAGGTTGAGGCATTGGTGAATGCCGCCGATGCCCATTTTGGGCGCTTGGATATTTTGCATAATAATGCCGGTATCGGCAGTTTTCACGCAACGCCTGATCTGGGCCCGGACGAATGGCAGAAGGTGTTTGAGGTGAATGTGCACGCCGTGTTTTACGCCTGTCGATTGGCTATTCCCTTGATGCGCCGCGGTGGTCGAGGGGTCATCATTAATACCGCATCGATTTCTGGTTTGGGGGGCGACTATGGCTTTTCTGCCTATAACGCCTCAAAGGGCGCAGTGGTGAATTACACACGTAATTTAGCGGTGGACCACAGCAAAGAAAACATTAGGGTGAATGCGGTTTGCCCGGGCCTTATTCAGACACCGCTAACTGCGTTAATTGACGACCTCGGTTTGGGTGAGTCATGGCCCGCCTCTATTCCCATTGGCCGTGCCGGACAGCCCGAAGAAGTCGCCAAGGTTGTGGCATTTCTTGCATCTGATGATGCTAGTTACGTAACGGGTGCAATTTGGGCCGTTGACGGGGGCGCGACCGCTCACACTGGGCAGCCTAATATTGCGGCGGCAATCAAAGCGCTTTAAATAGATTCAAGACTAATGTTAACGATATTGGCCTCAGTAAACTTATTTTGCTGAGGCCTAATTTTTATCGAACCTGATTTAATCAGCAGAGCTTTGATCAAGTGGCCAAAGGTTATGTTCTTCCAGTACGGTACGCAGCGTAACAAGCGCGTTATTCATGGCGGGAAAACCGGCGTAAACGCCAATTTGGAAAATAGATTCTGAAATTTCCCGTGGTTTACAGCCTACGTTCAACGCCGCGTGAATATGCAATTTGAGTTCGTCTTGCTTGCCCATTGCACTGAGTGCAGCAATGGCAACTAATTGTCGTGTGGTGCGGGGCAGCACATCACGGGCGTACATGTCGCCGACGACAAATCGGGATATGCCTTTGGCTAACTCTTTGTCAAAGCCTAACCATAATTCATACGGCTTTTCGTCGTTGTAGCCGTCAAAGAGTGCTGCGGCGGTATCCTTAATTTTAGTTGTTTTATTATCGGGCATAGTCACTATCCACTGAGGGTTTATTAGCTGCAAATGGTAACCTGTAGAGTTTAAAAAATCCCCAAGCAATATTGCGAGCGGATTTTTGCATTGCAGTGAATTACGTCTAGATTGTTAAGCTTTCCATAAATATCAGCTACTAGAACTGTTTTATAGACGATTGGATACCGGCGTAAAGTTTGCTTGAAAGGTGTCGTTCGCTTCACTAAAACCAAACTGGGTGTTTGGCCCTTGCACGAGCGACTCCAATATGCCGATGCCGCTGCCAATCATGACGCCATTGCGCTTTACTTCTACCCTCGAAATCGCCTGTGTGTGGACGTTCTCGGTGTCAGCAACATTGAGCTCGGCTGGGTTTAAGTCTTCGCGCTCAATGCACAGTGGACCTTGATTTTTACCGTGATGCCATTTCTTGTCGAAGTAGCCCAAGCCACGCATCAGAAAGCGGGTGATTGGTTGGTAGCTAATTGAAATCTCGGTGCCGCGTTCTGGTCGCAGGGTTACGGTCGCCGACTTTAGGTAACGGGTTTTGGGGAGAAAGTCGCAGATCACCTCGGTGTCGCTCACCTCAATAATGCGCTCGGCGCTGCTGCCATCGGGCGCAATTGCGCCGCGCTTATTCCATATGGTGCTGTTGCCGTCGGCGCAAACGTGAAAGAAATAACTGGTGCCTGCAACGTTTACCGGCGCCCATATCCAAAAAAAGCCAGCGGGAACGGCGGGCGCGAAGGCTTGGGGATCTGATTCGCCAACGGGCCGAATGCCCCATGAGCGGTCGCGAATGCCGCTGTATTGCTCGTCGAGTTGCTGCTTTTTGCCGTCTATTTCTATCCAGCCTGTATAGGTGCCGCGCTGGGTCATTCTGGTGTAATCCATAAACGCTCGCGGCCCAAAGCGGTGAGTGAAACGCGGTTCTTGAATGGGAAAGGCACTGCCCTCAAAGCGGATTGTTGCGCTGATGCCTTCGAAATTGTCGATAACAACTTCGAGTACTTGCAGCGGCTCAATAATATTAATTGCGATTGGGCCAACCTCAAGATTGAGACGCTCCATGCCCAAATGCCGAGACGCGTGCACACTGTACTGCTTGCCGTCACGTATCACCGAAAAGTGAGCATCGGCAATATTTAAATGGGGGTAAACCCCGAAGGCCACGGCAAAGTAGTTTTGGCCGTCGTCGGTGTAACCATTAAAAAAATAGCGGTCGTAAAAGTTACGGTCGGTGCCAGAAAACGCAATTGGATCTGCGGTTTGGTGAATAGGGTAGTCATCGCCTTTTGTAATCATGTTAACGCCTCGTTATGTTTGTGGTTTTGGTTTTGTCGCCGCTTCGGCTGCGCAGTAATTATAAAAAGCGCGCCGCGTCGTTAATCTCAATTTGATGGCAGTAGCGCGACAGCATCTTGTTAAATAATTGGTCGCCGCGCTCGGTGCGCTTTACGCTCATGGATGCAATGATGGTGATGGTGAGTCCAGCAAATGAAAAATACTGGTAGTCGCGGTAGAACTGCGCATAGCTGTAGTCGCTAACACCTTGGCTACACAGCGCGTCATAATATTCTGGGAGCAAGAGTTCTTGCATAATGGCCAGCTGATTTTCTTCAAAACTGCCGCCGAGAAAGTAGGCAACGTCGGAGGCGCCATAGTTGAAACTCAGGGTTTGCCAGTCGACCACATAGAGCGGGTGTTTGCTGTTTTCAATTTCGGAAAAAAGCATATTTTCGGGGCGGTAGTCGTTGTGGGTAATGCAGCGCGGTCGATCTAAAGGCCTATTCCAGTGGCTATTGTTTTTTACAAAGCGTTCTACAATCTTTAAATGCGGTGCGCAGACAATATCGCCAAACCGCGCTTTAAAGCCGTCCCAGCATTGTTGTATTGCGGCCGGTGAACCAATGCCTTGCGCTAGGTCTGGCGCTTGAATATAGCCTTTGCTAACAATATCGTTGCGTCCCCAGTGCGAGGCGTGCAATTTGGCCGCTTCTAACACTGCCATGCGTGCTTCCCGCTCAGTTGTTAGGCCGAGTTGATCACCAACGCGGGCGGGGGATACGTCTTCTAGTAACATCAAAAAGCGATCACTGTCGTCGTGCATAACCAAATACGCATGGGGACTGCAGATTCCGGCGCTAGGGGCTATATGCTTGTAGAACAGCGCTTCGTTGCGGTACAGCGACAACTGCTTGGCCACGGCGCGGCTGTCGGTATTGGCGGAGTGGTGCTTGCCAATCATCACACGGGGAAACTCGCTCGCGGCGGATTCGTGCTGCAAGTGATAGCGATAAGTGTCGCCGACCTGCCCTGCGCCAACGGGCTCTGAGCTTATAGCACTGATTTGAACCGGATGACCGTGGCTATTCAATTGCGCGTTGATAAAATCTGCGGTAACGCCATCTGCATTGGGAATGATAGATATGGATTCGTTCATCAATTTACCCGCCTAGATATCGTAATTATTAGAATGCCTGCAGAGCATGGCTTTGCGAGGTTTGCTTTTATTTGTTATTAGCTGTGGCGGCTTATACGCCACGTTTCGAACATTATTCTATGCGCAGCTGAGCTAAAAAATTGTCGGAATGCGACATAGAATTGATGGATTGCGACAAGCTGGCTTGCTACGTTTTTGAAAGATTAACGCCGGATTTTAATGGTGCTGCTTGGTGTATGTCTGTGTTTCAACGGCCGCAGGGCGTGGCCGCTAGCGTGGCTTAGTGGCTTAGCTCGCCATGGCTTTTTTACGCCATGCCTTGGGAGATACACCTGTCCATGTGCGGAAGCTTCTACTAAAAGAGGCCGTTTCGGCAAAGCCAAGGTTTAGCGCCAGATCGGTAATAGCGATATCGCTTTTTTCGAGATATTCCTTGGCAATTTTTTCTCTGGTTTCGTGTATCAGTTTTATATAAGAGGTGCCTTCCGCTTGCAGCCGCCGCTGCAATTCTCGGGGGTGAAGGTCGAGCGCTTGGGCAATATTGCGTAAGCTGCAATCGCTGGACGGCAGCATTCTGCCAATCAGTGCTTTGAGCTGATCGCTGAAGCTGTTGGGGAAATTGTTTTGGAGGTGATGCAGGTAATCATCAAAGTGTTGCTTAATCATCTCATTATCAAGACGAGGCTTGATTTTAAGGGCCTCTGGCGTGATAGAAATACCATTAAACGCACTAGAAAATTGGATGTTTGAGAACTGTTTACTGGTAAAGCTCTGCTCGGTTTTTGGTTTTGTTTGCCTAAGGTGGAGGCTGAGAATGCCTTTGTCTGAACCAAGGAGACTGAGCAAAATATGGCATAATTGCCCTAAGGAAATTTGATAAAGCTGGAGCATGTCGTCGGCGTTGCCGAAGAGATAGCGAAACTGTATTTGGCTTTGTTTTCGGCAAGACGCGATCGTAATTTCGATACCACCGGCATGCAAAAACAGAATCTTACCAAACTTGTGTATGGCAGCTTCTATTGTTGGTTCTTGGCAGATATTAATCGGCAGTTCGCCCAGCACATGCCAATCCTGATGGTCGGCAAGTAAAACCCCAAAATACGGAGACTTACAGCTGCGCGCGGCGGTTTCGAGCAACAGCGATAGTTTACTTAGCGCCAAAAAACTATTGGGGTCGCGAAACTGCGCAGGTCGCAGTCCGGCGCTTTCTTTAATGCGATTGGGGTTGCTACCCAGTTTGCGCACAAGGGTGTCGATGCCCTCGACGGCGCCAGACCTAACTAAATACATTATTATCCTTAACGCTGGGCTGTTCGCGGCGTTTATTTCACTTAACACGTATTTCCCTATACCGAAATGTGTGACAGTCGTTGTTATTGTTCAGCGAAACGAGGATGTCAGTCATTTCGCAATGACTCAATTAAGATACAGTTGCTACCTTATTTATATCGATAGGCGGTCCAATTTGCACTTTTTATGGAAAGCCGTCCATTATAAGGTTCATCACCCGTTCATCCGTAATATGTGAGGCAAGGGTATATGAATGCACTAGAGTCTGTGGTGGCGCGCTGCCCGTATTGCGGCGAGCGCGTGGAGTTATTGGTTGATAGCTCTGAGGGGGAGCAGCAGTACACCGAAGATTGCGAGGTGTGTTGCCGGCCAATGGTGGTGAGTGTGGCCATTGATGAGGACGAGTTACCGCGGGTGCAGGTGTTTAGTGAAAATGACGCTTTTTAAACGCGAAGCAGAACCTAAAAATTAGACTTTCGTCACCTTATTGTCACAGGCCTTGATTTAAATGGTGGATTGCTCGGTATGCGCTGTATTGGATGGCGCAGGCGCAGTTTTTTCATTTAAGGTTTGTTATGTCTGCATTGGCGCAATTGCCAACTCTTGTTATATCTCTGGAACCCGACACCGCCGACGTTCGTGACTTGCTGCGTAAATTGGGAAATTTGGGCTTTAAGCCCCAGTTATTTGCGGCCGTTGATGGCCGCTCTGCAATGCCGGTGTTACGCGCTGGTGAGTCTGTTGATCAAGCGAGTTCTTTATTGCGTCGGCGGGCGATTTTGTCGAATGCCGAGGTGGGGTGTTTTCTGTCGCACGCTCGAGCGATTCGCGAGGCCTACACCAAGGGCGCGCAACATTTACTGCTATTAGAAGACGATGTTGAGATTCGCGACGGATTGGTCGAGGTGGTGCAAGGCATTTTGGCGCTGCCCGCCGAGGCCGAGATGGTGCGCTTGATGGGGCTAAAACGTCGCCGTCGCAAAGTGGTGGCGAGCATTGCCGAGTGCTGGCAGTTGGTTAGGCCCTTGCGCGGTTGGTGTGGCACCCAAGGCTATATTATTAATCGCAGCGGCATGGAAAAATTTATTCGCCACGCCAATTGCATGAGCCAGCCGATTGACGGCTTTTATGATTGCTATTGGGAAACCGGCATCCGCTGCTACGGCATTGAGCCCCATGTTATCGCCGAGCGCCAGCGACCGTCGTCGATTGCCAAACCCTGGGGCAGTATGAAACCGTCACGGGCAACGGTGCTGCGCTGGCATGTTTTTAAACTGGTACGCGGCTTAATTATGCGCCGCTACCGGCTGCGTTATTTGCGCGATTTTTATCCCAATCAACTGCCCGATCCAAGTATTAAATTCGCGCGCTCTAAGCCCTGATTTTAATCGGCCGTTTTAGCGCAGGGCTATGCTAATTGCTCGCGCAGCCCAGCAAGAATCTCGTAAGACCGCAGACGAGCGGGGTGGGAGTAAATTTGCGAGGTAATCATCAGCTCGTCGGCTTGGGTCAGGGCAATAAATTCCTGCATTTTTCTGGCCACGGTTGCGGGGCTGCCAATGGCGCTGCACGACATGACCTGCTGCAGCATCATTTGCTCGCTAGGCGCTAAGGTTTGCAGATAGTTGTCGACCGGCGGCTGAAGTTTGCCAGGATTGCCTTTGCGCAAATTAACAAAGGTATGCTGCATGGAGCTAGATAAATACTCGCCTTGGGCGTCACTGTCGGCGGCAAATACATTGTAACCAAGCATCACATAGGGTTTGTCTAATTGGGCGGAAGGCCGGAAGCGTTGGCGGTAGAGTTCAATGGCTTCGAGCATTTGCCCTGGCGCAAAGTGCGAGGCAAAGGCATAGGGCAGGCCCAGCGAGGCGGCGAGCTGAGCGCCGAATAAACTCGAGCCCAAGATCCAAATCGGTACGTTTAGGCCGCTGCCGGGAAAAGCGTGAATACGCTGGCCAGGTTCGGGTTCGCCAAAGTAGTTCATCAGTTCTACAACATCTTGGGGAAACTGGTCAGCGTCGGCATGGAGGTTACGGCGCAGGGCGTAGGCAGTGGCTTGGTCACTGCCAGGGGCGCGGCCTAGTCCTAGGTCAATACGACCGGGGAACAGTGCTTCCAAGGTACCAAATTGCTCGGCAATAACCAGCGGTGCATGATTGGGCAACATAACACCGCCAGCACCTACCCGAATGGTTTTGGTTCCTGCTGCAACATGGCCAATAACCACCGCGGTGGCGGCGCTGGCGATACCGCTCATATTGTGATGTTCGGCCAACCAGTAGCGGTTGTAGCCCCACTGCTCGACGTGCTGGGCTAGGTCTAGCGTGTTGCGCAGGGAATCACCGGCACAGCCGTCGGCAGTGATGGGCGATAGGTCGAGCACGGAGAGCTGAGTCATGGCTTATTCCTGAGTCTAGGCGTTTAAATATGATTGGGGCGAGCTGGGGATATTTCAACGTGTTCAGCTAAGTTGTCGCGATAGCTTTGCCAAGCGGAAGGTCGCAAATTGCTCAGTATTAGGCTATAACAGATTGTCTTAGCGGTTGTTGTGTTTGAATTTTAATTTGTGGCGGTGAACCGGCGTGGGTTTGGATACTCACGTAGTCGCTGTATTGGGGGCTAATGCGAGTGGCAAAGTGCGCGGTAGTTGTTTTTCTCTGGTTCTTCTCTATTGCGGTATCGCAAACCTTTGCCGCGGATTCTACGTCACCATTATCTAATCTTGGGAATGATTCGGGCTTGCTTTCGGGTATTGGCGACGCATTGGGGAGCAGCGCGTCTAGCTTGTTGGCCGGTAACCCTGCGTCATTGCAGACTCAGGCTGTGGAAGATGCCTTTGCCACTATGATGGGCGATACCTTGGACCGCAACGATGAAGCGTTTAGAGAATTCGGTGATATTTCCAATTTATTTGGCCTTAGTTTCACAATTGGCAGGTTTGAAGCCAACGGCATAAAAACCAGCTATGTCACCGTGCCCCTGTCGTATACCTTTCCACCCAAGCAGGATCTAGGGCGTGAATGGATTGTGAGCGCGCCGCTATCTGTCGGTGAGGTAAATGGTGCTAAAACCTACTCAGTGCGGCCGGGCTTAGCGCTGCGGGTGCCGGTGACCTCGCGATGGGCACTTACGCCGGCTTTGGCTGTTGGCTATGTAAAGTCAAATGATTTAGAGCAAGAGGCGCAGCAAGCTGGGGCGTCGCTGTCTAGCGCCTACCGTATTCCGTTGGGGGCTGGGGGTGATTCGATTCATATCGGTAATCTTGTAGGCTATTACAAAACTGTAAAAGTGAACTTGGCTGGCAGCGAGTTTGACCCCAATATTGCTAATACGGTGTTTAGAAATGGGGTGTTGTATTCGCTGCCTTTGGATTTTTTCAACAAGTTGCGCAGTGTTGAATTTAGTTTTGTGAATACTTATTTTACCGGTACTAAAACCTATGCCCGCAGCCAGAATGAGCTCGCTTTTAGTGTTGGCAGTACTCGCCGCCATATGGGCCAGCTGAGTTTTTTACGACTTGGCGTTAGTGTGGTAAAAGCCGGCGATGTTAAGGGCTTACGTTTAAACTTTGGCTATTATTTTTAGCACATAAGGCTAAGCGCAAGCTGCTAAATTATTCGAATAACATTCGCCATAATTCAGCGGATTTAGCGCGGCTGTCGCCCCGCTGGCTTATATAGCGCACGTGCTGTCCACTGTTGGCGGGCGACAATTCAATGCCCCACAGCGGCTCAATTTCATTGGGCAGTAGCGAGTAGCGCAAATCCATAACCCGCAGCGGATTGTCGTTCGCCAGGGCAATGTAGTCTTGCGAAAACCAGCGAAAGCGCTCAAGGTCCAGCGCTTGTTGGGAGCCAGCTTGCAGCCACGGTAAATCGCGTTGGATATTGAGCGGCGCAACTGCCGCGCCGGCGATCACTGTTGGCTTTATTCCCACGCGAATGGCATCCACATAAAAGTAGTCTGGGGTGCGATAAATCACTTTCCACAGCAGCACGTTAGCAAAAGAGGGTTTAGCACTCAGGCTAATAACTTGGTGGGTGCGGCTCGCCGCTAATTGATAGCCAGCATCTTCTGCTCGGCTTTTCTGCCACCAACCCAGCGCGGGATAGGCGACCACCCACGCTAAGGCAAGCCGCGCCAGCCAGCGGCGTTGCGGCGACAGGCTAAGCGCGACCAGCAGCGCAATGGGTAGGGTGTAGAGCGGGTCGATAATTGAAATAACATTCCACGCCACTCTCTCATTGCTAAACGGCCAGTACAGCTGGGTGCCGTAAGTGGTGCCGGCATCGAGCAGGGCGTGGGTGGCGTAGCCTAGGGTGCAAAATAAAATGCTCTGCCAGCGGCTAACGCCTTTGCGTTTGGCAAACAGCGCGTGCAAGACCAGCCCGCAAAGCAAGCCGCCAAAGGGAATAAAAATGAGCGAGTGCGTGAACTGGCGGTGAAATTCTAAAAACAGCAATGGGTCGCTAGACGAGCGAATCAGCACATCCAAGTCGGCGGCCATGCCGCCCAAAAAACCAAGGCCGAGTGCCGCGGCGCGAGGGGCTTTGCCTATTCGGCTATTGGCGACGGCAGTCGCACCGAGTAGGCCTTGGGTGAGTGGATCCATGTTACCTTGCGAGTGGCTAGGCTGGCTCTTGGTCTTTGCAGCTCAATACCGTCATCAGGCTGTCGAGGTGGCGAATAACTTCTAGGCCACTGCTGGTGAGATAGCCGCCATCGGCTTGGCTAATGAGTTCTTTTGCAAACAGTCGCTCGGTGGCCGCGATAGTTGCTGGCTCGGCGGTGTGGTGGACCTTAATGCCCTCAAGTGCAGAGGCGGGGTTGAATTGGGTTAATACGCGAATTTCGTCAAGAATGTCTTTCGATAACGGCATATCTGCAACCTTGTATTGTTATGAGATGGGTGTGTTGCTTGCAAACAGTGTGTCGGCGTTTGTTTTGCTACTGTAGCGCGTATTGCACCGTGCTGCCAAAGGCATTTTTGCTTGTGGGGATATTCCTTGGTTTAGGTAACAGCTCTGTTACTATTCTTAATAAAATAATAGGGGTGGCTGCGAATGTTTAAAGAATACGGCGAATACGATGCTCTCGGTTTAGGCGAGCTAATTCGCAAGGGCGACGTAAGTCCCAAAGATGTGCTTGACGCGGCACTGGCAGTCGCCAACGAGCGCAACCCCGAGATAAATGCCCTTATTCATCGCTTTGACGAGCGCGCCTATCGCCAAATTGAACAGGGGCTGCCAGATGGCCCGTTTAAAGGTGTGCCCTTTGTTTTAAAAGACTTGCTCGCGTGCTTTGCCGGCGAGCCGCTGCGTATGGGCAGCCGCGGTATTTGTGTTACACCGGACTACGACAGCGAACTGGTGCGGCGCTACAAAGCCAGCGGGGTGAATATTTTTGCAAAAACCAACACCCCAGAGTTTGGCTTAATTATTACTACCGAGCCTAAATCTTTTGGCCCTAGCCACAATCCCCATAAGCACGGTTACAGCACGGGAGGCTCCTCGGGCGGCAGCGCGGCGGCGGTCGCGGCGGGCATTGTGCCCATGGCCCATGGTGGTGACGGCGGTGGTTCAATTCGCCTTCCCGCATCGTGGTGTGGGGTGTTTGGTTTAAAACCTTCGCGGGGGCGCAATCCACTGGGCCCCGATAATGGCGAAGATTGGCAGGGCGCGGTTGCCGAGCATGTACTCACCCGCAGTGTGCGCGACAGCGCGGCAATGTTGGATTGCAGCAGCGGCGTTGAGTTGGGCGCGCCATATAATATTGCCCCGTCCAAAGAACGTTTTTTGGCGGCGACCCAGCGCGAAGCCCAGCCGCTGCGCATTGCAGTGAGTAAGAGGCCAATGGTAAAAACCGTGGTCGACGCCGACGTGCTCGCCGCAGTAGACCTTACCGTCCATCAATTGCGCAAGCTTGGCCACCATGTGGAAGAGACTGATCCACAGATTGATGCGGACCAATTGTGGCGAGATTTCTTTGTGGTGGTCTGCGCCGAGGTGGCGAGCATGGTTGAGCGCTATCGGCGTTTGTATGGCGCCGCTGGTGTCGCTAAATTTGAACCGGCAACCAAAAATATGGCCATGCTGGGCCGCTCCTTTAGCGCCGCCGACCTAGTAACGGCCAAGCGCGGTTGGCACGATGTGCAGCTGGCGATGGGGCGCTTATTGGCCGATTTTGACGTGATGCTTTGCCCCACGGTGCCCACGCCGGCCGAGCCCCACGGCGTGCTGCCTAATACTCAGTTTGAAGCGTTTTTGATGCTGGCTAGCCACCGTTTCAATATTGGCAAATTGCTGTTGCGAAGCGGATTGGTGGAGCAAATGGCGGGGCCGCTTTTGGCGAAAATGGCATTTACTATTATGGGCAATGTTACCGGTTTACCCGCTATGTCGGTGCCCTTATACCTTAGTAAGAATGGTCTGCCGATTGGTATGCAGTTTACTGGCCGCATGGCCGACGAGGCAACGCTGTTCAATTTAGCGGCGCAGTTAGAGCGGGAGTTGGGATTCACCTGTTAAATTGGCGAGGCCAAAATGCAAAGCCCCGCAGGGTATGCGGGGCGGGGGTTTAACTGGCCTTAGTCGGAGGAGCGAAAGCGCTTATTCGGGGTGCTCTTCTAGCTCGTCATTGGGCCGGTTGGAAACCGCGGGCGCTGGGCTGTTGCCGTTGTTGGTGTGGTCGCCAGGTACATTTTCTTTAGGCGGCTCATCGACTAGCTGCGAGGCGTTTTTGGCGTTGTCTTTAATTGCCTTGCGCACGGCGGCATCTACTGTGGCGGGGTCATTGCTGGTTTTAGCCGCTTTTTGCGCCGCTTCTCTGGCCACTTCTTTCATGTTTTCAGCCACCGGCTCCAGCGCTTCGGCAACCACGCTGTCGGCGACTTTATCGGCGGTCACTTCTTTTACATTGGCGGCAATACCCACGTGGTAAGCAGCAAAGCCGGGCATTACCATTTGGTTTAAGGCTAAGCCAATAATTTGGCCGGCAACATTGGAGCGTATTACCGAGCTGCGGTTGGTGATGGGGTCGGTAACCGAGCCAAGAATATCGCCCTTTTTAACAGTTTGCCCCAGCTTAGCTTCGGTCAGAAAAACGCCGCTCTGGTCGGCGCGCAGCCAAGTGGATTTATAAAACACATTTTGCTTGGGCGCGCGCTGGGGTTTTTGGTCAATCATATTGAGATGATGCATAACCGCTTTAATGCCGTTAACACTCTGCTTTACTTCTTTTAATTGCAGGCGCAGAGGCTCGCCAGCCTCTAGGGTAACCGCGGGAATGCCGGCATCTACCGCTGCGCGGCGCAGGGTGCCGGGCGCGCCGCCACCGTCGAGCACAGTCACATCGTGGAACATACGGCTAAATTGCAGCACGCTTTCCTTACCCAAATTACCGCGCAGCTGGGTGAGGTTGGTGCGGTGGAACGAGCCAGTGTGAATGTCGATTAGGCGGTCGCAGTGGGAGATTACTTCGTTAAAAAAGCTATAGGCAATGCGGCCTGCTGAGCTGCCTTTGGGGTCGCCAGGAAAATAGCGGTTTAAGTCGCGGCGGTCGGGCAAATAGCGCGAGGTGCGGCGAAAGCCATGCATATTTACAATGGGTACACCAATCACCACACCGTTTAGTTTGTCGCTTTCTAAGCTGAACATTACGCGGCGAATGGTTTCTACGCCATTAAGCTCGTCGCCGTGTACGGCGGCGGTTAGGCAAAGTGTTGGGCCAGGTTTGGTGCCGGCAGCAACCAAAATGGGGGTGGGCATGGCTAAGCCCGCCACCGCTTGGCCGGCGGTCCAGTACAGGCGCTCAAAACTGCCGCGCAGCACATCTTGCCCGAGCAGGGTTAAGGCGACCTCGGTATTACCCGCGGCGCTGCCATTTTTGTCAAAGTCGATATTGAGCGCTGCATTTCTGCGGCGGCTTGGCGTGAACGTAGGATCGGCATCGACGCTAGTTGACTCGTCAAGTGACGCAGGCGTTTGCTCATTGGCCATTGCTGGATTAATTACGCACAACAGGCTGAGTGCTACGCTAAAAACGAAAGTGCTTCGCATGATAATGCGGCTTGCTCCCTTGAGTATTCGCATCGGCCAGTGGGCTGCGATGCCGTATTTTGACAATAAGTTGATTTGGGCCAAATTGTATACAAATTCACCAACATAAACGCCCAAAACTTGGTAATTGCCCCAAATTCTATTTACCTTGCTGGGGCTTTGACGGTATACGCTGGCGAAGTTCAGTCTGTAGCGCTGGCATTTTTGCCAATTGCAGAGGCTGGTAAACGCATATTTCCTAAAAATCGGGGCCTTTGGCGATAAAAGAGCCAAGAAGTCTGGGGCGTGTCCGACTATAATTGCCGCCAGAGTTTTGCAACACCTCGGTTTGTTGCCCCGCATAACGATAAATTAGGAGTTTGTCATGGCTAAAGATCGCCTGATTATTTTTGATACCACCCTGCGCGATGGCGAGCAGAGCCCCGGCGCGTCTATGACCCGCGACGAAAAAGTCCGCATTGCCAAAATGCTGGAGAAAATGGGGGTGGATGTTATTGAAGCCGGCTTTGCGATTGCCAGCGTTGGCGACTTCGAATCGGTGCGGGCTGTGGCCGAAGCAGTAAAAGACAGCACGGTGTGTAGCTTGGCAAGAACCGGCGCAGAAGATATAGATCGCGCCGCCGAGGCGCTTAAGCCTGCCGCCGCCGGCCGTATTCACACCTTTATCGCCACCTCGCCTATTCATATGGAATACAAGCTGCGCATGGCCCCAGACAACGTGCTGGAGCGCGCGGTGGCGGCTGTTAAACACGCCCGCAATCTCGTTGGCGATGTTGAGTTCTCCTGCGAAGATGCCTCGCGGTCTGAATACGACTTTATGTGCCGGATTATTGAACAAGTAATCAAAGCCGGCGCCCGCACCATTAATTTGCCCGACACCGTCGGCTACGGCGAGCCAGGTGAATACGGCGCCATGGTAGCGCGCATCATGAACGGCGTGCCCAATGCCGATCAGGCCATCTTCTCAGTGCACTGCCATAACGACCTTGGCCTTGCGGTGGCCAACTCCTTGTCGGCAGTAATGCACGGCGCACGGCAAGTAGAGTGCACAATCAATGGTCTGGGCGAGCGGGCGGGTAATGCCTCACTCGAAGAGTTGGTAATGGCCATTCGCACCCGCAGCGATATCTTCCCAGTTGAAGTCAGTGTTGACGCCACTCAAATAGTGCCCACCTCGCGGCTGGTTTCGTCTATTACGGGTTTTCCGGTGCAACCTAACAAAGCCATTGTGGGTGCCAATGCCTTTGCGCACGAGTCGGGTATTCATCAAGACGGCGTGCTGAAATACCGCGAAACCTACGAAATTATGCGCGCCGAAGACGTTGGCTGGAACGCCAATAAATTGGTGTTGGGCAAGCACTCAGGCCGCGCGGCGTTTAAAGCCCGCTTAGCAGATTTGGGTATTACCCTTGCCCACCAGGCGGCGGTAGATTTGGCCTTTACCCGCTTTAAAGAGCTGGCAGACAAAAAACATGAAATCTTCGACGAAGATTTGCAGGCATTAATGAGCGATGTGCAGCCTAGCGAGCGCCATAACCGCTACAGCTATGTGGCATTGGAAGCCGTATCGCGCAGCGGTTTCAAACCTCGTGCCGATATTCAGCTCTTGGTTGACGGCGAGGCCAAGCAAGCCGCAGCCGAAGGCGATGGCCCAGTCGATGCCGCGTTTAAAGCGGTGGAACAGTTAGTTAATAGCGGCGCCAATTTACTCCTTTACTCTGTAAACGCCATTACCAAGGGCACCGACTCCCAGGGGGAAGTGCAAGTAAGATTGGAAAAAGACGGCAGCATTGTGAATGGCAATGGCGCCGACACCGATATTATTGTGGCCTCGGTAAAAGCCTATCTGGACGCGCTTAACTTACTGGATGCCGGATTAATTAAGGCGCATCCACAACGCGAGGGCGTATAAGGTGAATGAAGCGCTGCGCTTAGATTATCTCCACGCCATGGGGATAGCGAGCTATGTGCCGCGCTTTGAATTAGAGGGTGCTGCACCGTCTCCGCTCTGTGACTTAAACCTTGTGGTTGCAGATGTGCCCGCTACCACCCCTGCCAACGATTACAACGAAGAGTCTAATCGCGAGGAACACGCCACTGAGACAGGGCACTTCGACAGCGACGCCGAATACCAGCAGATGGCTGAGGCGGCGGAGCGCAACAACCGCGACGCGTCAAATGCACCGCTCAGCGCAGGCTCGCGGCTAGCCTCAACAATGCAGGAATTGGGCTTGGCGAGTTCTGCCCAAGCAGGCCAGAATCCAGCCGCGGCAACGGAGCAAATTGTCGGCGACGGGGCGCAAGCGGCAGCGGCTAATCCAGAATTTACTGTAGAGCTGGTGGCCACAGGAATCGGCTTATTAATGATTGTAGACACCACCGCAGGGCCACCCAGCCCCGCCGAAAAACGCTTAATGGCCAATATTGCGGTGGCGGTAAGTCGCCATCACAAGCTTGCTAAGGCGCCAGAGTTCGCCACCTCGCGCTTTAAATGGCCGGTGTTAAAAGCGCCTGGCTTGTCATTGGGCCGCGACGCGGCTAAAGAAGCACTGCAAGCCAATATCATGGCACAGGCTGAACGCCAGCAAGCCCATTGCGTAATATTGTTTGGCAGTAGCCTACAGCCGTTTATTGACGTGGCGACCCTGCAAACCGCAGCAGTACAATTACTCTACGCCGCTGAGCCAGCGGCAATGCTTAGCGATGGCAGCTTAAAAGCCCCGCTGTGGCAGAATTTACGTAAGGTTTTATTCAGTTCATGATGCGCGTCGCGATGCTTGGCATTAAACACCTAGAGCAATGTCTGCTACTAGAAAGCCGTTCTGACCCCCATCCCTGGGGGCGAGAAAATTGGTTGCGCAGTTTGCGCGACGACCACTGCCTAGGTTTGTGGAAGGGCACCGAGCTGCTGGCCATTAGTTGTTACTGCTTGGTGCTAGACGACGTAAGTTTGTTAAACATTGTGGTGGATGCCGACAGCCGTGGCCAAGGTGCAGGTCGGCGCTTATTAACCGAGGGGCTGGAGTGGATGCAGCAATTTGGTGGCGCCCGCTGTTTACTTGAGGTGCGACTATCCAATACAGTAGCGCGCTCTTTATACAGCGACCTTGGGTTTGCTGAAGACGGTATTCGCAAGAACTATTACCCCCTTGGCGATGGTTATGAACATGCGGTTTTAATGTCGGCAGACTTACCGCTAGGTGGATAGCGTTTAGCTGTCAGTAAGCACTAATATCAATGCAAATTACGCAGGTTATAGCCAATGTCAGATCTTGAAATGCAGGAAGTTGAATCAGATTGGTGGTTTATCGGGCTGCCCGAAGAGTGGCATACCGAGCAGGATGAAGACAGCATACTCATCTTCGACCAAGACGAGCTTGGCTGTATAAGCTTGAGCACGTTGCAGGCCAAACACGGTAAACCGACGACTGCCGACGACGTGCGCGAGCTGATAAAAGAAGTGGGTATGCGTCTCGAAGAAGGCAAAATCTGTAAAATCGGCGACGATTACCAAGGCTGGGAATTTGAAACTGTCGAAGAAGGGGATTATATTCGGGAATGGTTTTTACACGCTGGTGACCATTTGTTACTTATTAGCTATGCCTGCGCGGAAGACGACCGCGATATGGATCGCGCCGCAGTAGATCAAATTTTAGATACGCTGCGTTTAAAAGACGATGAGCAAGATTGAGCGGTAGAGACTGGCGAGTTTTGAATGAAAATTGAACAGAGTCGGCATTTTGGCCGTTTTGGCTGTGATAATCTCAGCTTAGTTTTTGTGTTAGAGCCTATTTGGCCAATGGTATTGTAATGACAAAAATAATGATTAGCCTGTTTTTAGCCCTTTTTCTCGCGCCAGCAATGGCGGCAGACAAGAGTGGTGCACATAATCCCGCCAATTTGCAGCTAGCCTCGGTAAGTGCTGTGGTAATGGATGCGAGCAGCGGAGAAGTGCTCTACCAGAAATACGCCAATATGGTGAAACCCATCGCCTCGCTAACCAAGGTGATGACCGCCATGGTAGTGCTAGACGCCAAACTGCCCTTGAATGAGACGATTCGGTTTAGCCAAGACGACCGCAAGGCCATCAATTACTATCATTCGCGTATTCGGGTCGACTCTGAGCTAGATCGTGGCGAAGTGCTGCGTTTAGCCCTAATGTCATCAGAAAACTTGGCGGCGGCGGCCTTGGGTCGTAATTTTCCAGGTGGCCTACCTGCTTTCGTTGCTAAAATGAATGCCAAGGCGCGCGCCTTGGGCATGAAAAACACCCGTTATGTAGACAGCAGTGGCCTGTCGCACGAAAACGTCTCAACCGCTGCCGATTTAGCCAAGCTGGTTGCCGCGGCCGCTAAATATAAAGAAATCACCAATTACTCAACCACCCCAATATACACCGCTAATTTTAGCCGCCCACGTTATCGTCTCGACTATGTAAACACCAATCCGCTGGTTCGCTACCAGCGCTGGGACGTAGCCATGAGTAAAACCGGCTACCTAGACGAAGCTGGCCGCTGCTTAGTGATGAAGGCGAAAGTCGATGGCAAAGACCTATTGATTGTAATGCTCGACTCCTTTGGCAAAACCAGCCCGATGGGTGACGCCGGTCGGATCAAACGCTGGCTGGCCTCCGGCAATGGCGGCACCGTCGCCAGCGCCGCTAAAGAATACCAAAAGCGCAAAATTGCTACGCATCTTGCCAGCCGCGCTACGGCCAGTATTCGCTAAAGTTTTACTCTTTGCTTAGCTGCGGCTAAGTAAGTTGGTTTTGGGCTGTTCCGCTATGCGGGTCAGCCTTTTTTATTTAAGGGGTTTCATTTGTATAATCCACAGCAATATGGCGAGCAGACGCTGGCATGGTCGGATTCGGTACTGATAGAAAACGGCGAAGAGAATATGCTCTATAGCGCCGCGGTTAGCGACCCAGATAAGTGGCAAATAGAAGCGCTATTGGCAAATTGCGTTGAGCGCGCGGTGGACCTGCTTGCCGTTAATATTGAAGACGACTCTCTCTATCTCATGTTCGAGTGGAATACAAACGCATCGGTGTTAACCGTGGTGGTTTGTGACGACAGCAAACGCCGCGACGCAAAGCATCGCGTTCGCTGCGATATGTCAGCTATGAATGCCAAAATCAAACAGCTTTCTGAATCTGAACAGTGGAAATATAAAGGCGAGTCATTTGCCGATATCGTCAAACACGGCCTTCACGATTACCTCACCACCTGCACCGGCTTTATGCGTTACTCCCTCGTTGCCGTTTTCCATCAAGGCTCGCGTCAGCATACCGAGCTCCTCTAAATAACTCGTCTTCCCGCATTATGAGCTGGGCTGGAAGCGGTAAGTCGAGATACCGTGATCTTCCGCTACAAAGATTACGCGATAGGTCGCGCAAAGAAATCGTTGGAAAGCGCGAGGAGTTTGTTCGCCGTTTGCTACATTATCGTAGAGTCAGATGATTGCAGAATGCCCCTAGAAGCTGAAGGAAATTTTATTAGCTACGTTGAGGTTGATCTTAAAGCAGCGGCTCCACACAGCCAAAATCAAGAGTTTGATTTAGAGCCAATTCTTGGTGCTTTACGTATTGGGCTAACGGAACTCGATTTAGAGAGAAAGAAAACTCATTACCATGCTTGCTATGATCATAGAAGAAAGCTCAAGGTTGGTGTGTTTTGCTTTTATGATGGCGCACCGTTGACGGTGGCATTTAGCTCAAAATACTATGGAGTGTAAATCGCATAACAAACGGCTGAACCGGACAAATTTTTGCTGCCACCTTATGTGCAAAGCAACGCACAAAAGCCGCCATTAAGAATTATCTCGGTGAGCTGAGCGTTAAATTACAAGGAGAGTTCATGATCGACCACATTAGCACATATACAACAAAGTATTTGGTTACAAAATCATTTTACGCGGCGGCGTTTTTGCCGTTGGGCTATTCACTGCAAACGGAGTTTGTTGCAGAGTGGAATCAGGAATTTCCTACACAAAGAATGTGTGCGTTTGGCGTAGAAGGTAAGTCTTCGTTCTGGATAATTGAAACTAAGGAAATTTCTACATCAAGGCACATTGCCTTTTCTGCTGCTTCCCGTAGCGCGGTCGATAGTTTCTATTATCAGGCAATTAGGAATGGCGGCAAAGATAATGGCAAACCCGGGTTGCGTCCTATGTATCATGAAAATTACTATGGCGCCTTCGCCATTGATCCAGATGGGAATAATGTAGAGGCCGTATGTCATGCGCCGGAGTAAACGCCATGTAATAAGTTGTTCAAGCACCGTTACCGCCAAAGCCGGTCTCCATTGAGCGTGCTAACGGGCGTTATCTGTTTCGCTTCTAAAAAAGAAGTGTGCATCAGTTTAAAACGTTTAAGTGACATAAATGAATGATCAAGCGGCTAGTTGGGCTATTTGTCCGGATTGTCAGGGACGCGGAAAACGAAGCAGACGGATTCGCAAAAAAGTACGGCTGCTTTATCAGCAGCAGTTGGGCGAATTTGAACAATCAAACGGAGAGGGGCACGCGCCAGTTCGCCCTAAGGGCCACCTTGAACTATGCCTTAAATGTGCCGGCTCGGGTTTGATTGCAGCGGTTTGTGGTGCTACTGCACACAATGAAAATTACCCTCAGGTGGCCATTATTGGCGGCGGAATAGGCGGTGTTGCGCTGGCGGTGGCGTGTTTGCACCGCGGTATTCCGTTTACGCTTTTTGAACGCGACAGCGGCTTTGGTGTTCGCTCTCAGGGTTATGGGCTCACTTTGCAGCAAGCGAGCAAGGCGATTGAAGGATTTGGTATTTTCGGTTTAAAAGACGGCGTTATTTCCACAAGGCATGTGGTTCATACCACCACAGGGAAAGTGGTCGCCGAATGGGGAATGAGAAAGTGGGTGCACTCAGGTAGCAAAAAGGCACCCAAGCGCACCAATGTGCATATTGCGCGGCAGTCATTGCGCTTAGCATTGCTTGATCAGCTTGGCGGCAACGACGCGGTGCAGTGGGGGCATCAGTTAGTCGATTTAAAGGAATGCGAGGGTGACGGTGTTGATTTGAGTTTTGAGGTTAACGGCGAGATACAACACGCCAAGGCCGATCTAGTGGTGGGCGCAGATGGTATTCGCAGCACAGTGCGTCGTCTGCTAATTGGCGAAGACACACCGCTGCGTTACTTAGGCTGTATTGTGATTTTGGGTATTTGCCCGTTGGCGGATTTAGACGGTATTGAAAGCGATTTATTAGACTCGGCGACGGTGTTTCAAACCGCCAATGGCAATGAACGAATTTATATTATGCCTTACGCGGCAGACTCGGTGATGTGGCAGCTCAGTTTTCCACTGTCAGAGGGCGAAGCCAAGGCCTTAAGTGCCCAAGGTGCGCAGGCCCTTAAAGAGGAAGCCTGCCGACGAACTCAGTGGCACGAGCCCATTCCCCAGATTTTAGCGGCGACTCGGCTAGCACAGGTGTCTGGCTACCCTGTGTATGACCGCGAATTGCTCACGGCAGAGTTATTGGAAAAAGGCGCTAAAGTGACCCTGATTGGCGATGCGGCTCATCCGATGAGCCCGTTCAAAGGCCAGGGCGCCAATCAAGCGCTGTTAGATGCGCTGGCACTGGCGCGAGGAATCGCAAAAGGCTGCCGGTTGTCTGCTCAATGGCGAAAAACTGGCGTGCGGGAGAGTGTGTTAAGGGAGTTTGAAACAGAGATGCTAGCGCGCAGTGCAATTAAGGTGGAAGGCTCAGCCGAGGCTGCGGAATTTTTGCATTCTGATATTGTGCTCTATGAGGGTGATGAGCCGCGCGGACGGAGTCGAAATTAAATTGCTTAGGCGCCAAACCCAATTTATGCCTTACACAGATTTTCGTCAGTTTGGATGGCGAGTTGGGTAAGGTAAGGCTCGAATGGTTGGACATTGACATCATGTTTGATGAGCGAGCCTAATGGGTACTTGTCTCTTGTGCGCCGTGTTGAGGAATATTGACAAATGATGACTAATTTTCCGCTGAGCTTGGATGAATTTATGGCGGGAGTTGTACGCCGCAATCCTGGTGAATTGGAGTTCCATCAAGCCGTTTTTGAGGTTGTACAGGATATTTATGTGTACATCCGCGACAAGCCGGTTTACCACTCGGCACAAATACTGCGGCGTTTGGCTGAGCCAGATAGGGTTATTTCGTTTCGCGTGTGCTGGGAGGATGACGGCGGCAACATTCGGGTTCAGCGTGGCTATCGTGTTCAGAATAGTAATGCTATTGGGCCTTATAAAGGCGGTTTGCGTTTTCACCGCAGTGTTAATCAAAGTATTCTCAAATTTCTTGCCTTTGAACAGACGTTTAAAAATAGTTTAACGGGTTTGCCGATGGGCGGCGGCAAAGGTGGTAGTGACTTTAACCCCAAAGGTAAAAGTGAGCGTGAAATTATGCGCTTTTGCCAATCGTTTATGACCGAGCTTTATCGGCATGTTGGCGAAGACACCGACGTACCCGCTGGCGATATTGGTGTGGGCGCTCGGGAAATTGGCTATATGTTTGGCCAATACAAGCGTATTACCAACCGTTATGTGGGGGTGTTGACGGGCAAGGGCGTGGATTGGGGTGGCAGTTTGGTGCGCACCGAGGCGACCGGTTACGGTTTGCTGTATTTTGTTGAGGAAATGCTCAAATACCGTACCGAGCGCCTAGAGGGTAAACGCGTTGTTATTTCTGGGGCCGGTAATGTTGCCCTGCACGCCGCCGAAAAGGCGATTGCGCTGGGTGCGGTGGTGTTAACCGTGTCTGACTCAGGCGGTTTTCTGCACGACCCAGCGGGTATTGATAGCGAGAAGATCAAATGGCTTAAAGCCTGTAAATTTCAGGGTGACGGTGATTTGGCGGCTTACTGCGAGGTGTTTGCCGGTGCGGCGTATTATGCAGAAAAGCGTCCGTGGGTAATTCCCTGTGATATTGCGCTGCCCTGCGCGACCCAAAATGAGATTAGTTTAACTGATGCTCGCACGCTTATCGCCAATGGCGTTAGCTTGGTGGCGGAAGGCGCAAATATGCCCACCCACAATGACGCCGTGCACTTGTTTCGCGACGCCAAAATTTTATTTGGTCCAGCTAAGGCCGCTAATGCTGGCGGTGTTGCCGTGTCGGGTTTGGAGATGAGCCAGAACAGCCAGCGGCTGTATTGGAAAGAAGAGCAGTTGCATAGCTTGTTGCGGGAAGTGATGCAAGATATCCATAGCCGCTGTTTGCGCTATGGCCTGCAAGACGACGGCCACGTGGACTATTCACGTGGCGCCAATATCGCTGGCTTTAAAAAAGTGGCCGATGCAATGCTGGCCTTTGGGGTGGTGTAAATAACCGATGGTTAATCTGGTGCTTGTTCAGCTTGCTTCTTTTTGACTAGTCGGCCAAACACAATCCCTACTTCAAACAGCAACCACATCGGCACCGCGAGTAGGGCTTGAGAGATAACATCGGGTGGGGTGAGCAGCATGCCAAATACAAAGCAGCCGATGATTACATAGGGGCGCTTTTCGGCTAAATCGTTGGCGGTGGTTACCCCCGACGCGATTAGCAGCACTGTGGCAATGGGAATTTCAAAGGCGATGCCAAAGGCCAAAAATAGCTTTAATGCGGTGTCGAGAAAGCGCGCGATGTCGGGAGTGTAATTGACGCCTTCGGGGGTGATGCCGCTAAAAAAGCCAAAGACCAGTGGAAATACCACATAGTAGGCAAAGGCGAGGCCTGCGTAAAACAAGATAACGCTCGAGGCCAGTAGCGGCGCAGCAATGCGTTTTTCGTGGCGGTACATACCTGGTGCAACAAACTGCCATATTTGGTGAAGGATTACCGGCATGGCCATGCAAAATGCTGAGACTAGCACCAGTTTAAATGGGGTTAAAAACGTCGAGGCTATTTCGGTGGCGATCATGCTGGTGCCTTCCGGTAAATAGCGACGCAGTGGCTCAGCAACAAAAGAATATATGGTGTTGGCAAAGGGCATAAGGCCCACGGTGCAGACGAGCACGGCGAGAACGATACGCAGCAGGCGATCACGTAATTCCGTTAGGTGGGCAACCAGCGGTTGGCCTTGATCCTGGTCGGCATCGGTCATGATTTAGGGTCTTGTGGTGAGGGTTTGCTTGCTTGTTCGTCAGCGATTGCGGCGGGCTCGGCTTCTGTTGTTGAGCCTGTCGTTGAATCTGGAGTTGAACTCGGGTTTGAGCTTTGGCTTAAGTTAGGCTTGGCCGCGATACTGTTCTCAATATTACTGAGCTCTTTGCCGGCTTTGTCTATTTCTTTATTAATCTGGTCTTTGCTTTCTTTTAACGATGCCATAATTGATTCGTTGTGAAGTTGACGACGAATTTCGTCGGCGCCAACCTCGCGCTCGATCTCGCTGCGAATGTCGCTAAAGCTGCGCCGCAAACGGCCAATCCACAGGGCAAGCGTGCGCACCGTACCCGGCAGACGCTCGGGGCCAATTACCAGCAGACCGAGTACGCCAATAACCAAGAGTTCTGCAAAGCCGATATCGAACATTTACAGTTTGGTCTCTTCTTTGCTCTCGGTTTTTGTGCTGCTGTCTTGGGGCTTTTTGCCTTCGAGGTTTTTGGCCTCGTCGTCTTCGTCGCCTTTCATACTGTCTTTAAAGCCTTTAAGCGCGCCGCCAAGGTCGGTGCCCATGCCTTTAAGCTTTTTGGTGCCAAAAAGTAAGACCACAATGGCGAGAATGATTAAGAGTTGCCAAATACTGATGCCGCCTAAGCCCATGAGTTTGTCCTTTTTACTAAGTGTGAATAAAAGTTATTATTTGCGCGCTGCTTTTTCATCGAGGCCAGATAAGCCAAAGCGTCGCGCCAGTTCGTCTAGTACCGGCTGGTGATTTTCGCCGAGTTGAGAGAGCATCACCAAGCTGTGAAACCACAGGTCGGCGGTTTCATAAATGAGTTTGCTATTATCGCCGCTGATTTCTGCGTCTTTGGCGGCGAGCACAGTTTCTATCGCTTCTTCGCCAACTTTCTCTAATATTTTGTTCAGCCCTTTGTGGTGAAGACTGGCCACGTAGGAACTGTCGGGGCTGGCGTCTTTGCGGGCCGCGAGTACCACGTCGAGCTGGGCTAAAATGGATTCTGCCATACTATTGGTCCACGCTTTTATACATTGTTGCTGGGTCTTTTAAGACGGCTTCGGTGCTCTGCCAGTCGCGCTCCTGAAGTTGGCGATAAAAGCAGCTCTGGCGGCCAGTATGGCAGGCAATGCCGCCGATTTGTTCAACTTGCAACAAGAGGGCGTCGCCGTCGCAGTCTAGCGACATGCTGTGAATTTTTTGAACGTGGCCGGAGCTTTCGCCCTTGCGCCACAGCTTACTGCGTGAGCGCGACCAGTACACAGCATCGCCACTGGCAATGCTCAGCAGCAGTGATTCTTGATTCATCCACGCCATCATCAATACGCGGCCGCTGGCGGCGTCTTGGGCAATGGCGGCCACAAGGCCGTCGCTGTTCCACTTTACTTGATCTAGCCAAGTGCTGTCTTTGGGTTTGCTGCTCATGTGCGTTCCGTTGGGCATAACTGCGACATGCTTATATCTGCGCCCGTATTTACAAGGGCCATACTTTACCTCAGCGGCTGCGGATAAAGAAATATAAAGCGATACTAAAAAGGCCAATACTGATATTGGGTAGGCTTTGCAGGCCGTGCCTTATGCTTGGGTCGGCGATTAGGGCGGCGGCCAGCGCGGCCATAATGGCAATGCGTTGATTGCGGGCGCGGGCGGATTGCTGGCGTAGCTGGGCGCTAAGCTCGCCTTGCGGCTGCGGGGCATTGCCATTGCCGGTCGCAGGATGCTTAGTGGTATTGCCGCGCTCAAGCAGGGCCTCGGGTAAGTTGGGCAATTGCTCTAACCAGCCGGGCAGGCGATGACTGACCTTTTTAAGCATGCTTTGCGGTGAGTAGCGGTCGCGCACCCAGCGCTCTAGAAACGGCATGGCGGTAGACCATAAATCGAGCTGGGGGTAGAGCTGGCGACCCAAGCCTTCAATGTTGAGCAGGGTTTTTTGCAGCAGTACCAGTGAGGGCTGCACTTCCATGTCAAAGCGGCGGGCGGTTTGGAACAGTTGCAAGAGCAATAAACCGAAGGATATCTCTGACAGTGGCTTTTCAAAAATTGGTTCGCTCACGGTGCGAATTGCGGCTTCAAACTCATGCACGCGGGTTTCTGGCGGCACCCAGCCACACTCTACATGCAGCTCGGCCACTTCGCGGTAATTGCGTTGGAATATCGCCAGTAAATTACGCGCTAAATAATACTGATCGAAATCGCTGAGGCTGCCAATAATGGCGCAGTCGATGGCGATGTACTGCGACGAATTGGGGCGGTTGTGGGCAATAAAAATATTGCCGGGGTGCATGTCGGCGTGAAAAAAACTGTCGCGAAATACTTGGGTAAAGAAAATCTCTACGCCGCGCTCGGCGAGTTTTTTCATGTCGGTGCCCTGTTCGCGCAGGGTGTCTAAATCGGTGACGGGAATGCCGTGAATCCGTTCCATCACCAAAACATTGCGGCGGGTGTAATCCCAGTAGACCTCCGGCACATACAGAATGTCGGAATCTTTAAAGTTGCGGCGCAATTGCGAGGTATTGGCGCCTTCGCGTTGCAGGTCTAGCTCGTCGAGAATGGTGTGGCGGTAATCGTCGACGATCTCGGTGGGGCGCAAGCGGCGGCCGTCGGGAATATAGCGGGCAATCAACACGGCAATGGTTTGCAGCAGTTTTAAGTCGGCGTTAATAGTGTGTTCAATGCCTGGGCGCACTACTTTAACGACCACGTCGATGTTGCCGTCGAGGGTGGCGGTGTGCACTTGGGCGATAGAGGCCGAGGCGAGGGGTTGGCGGTCGAAGGCAACGAAAAGCTCGTCTATTGGCTTGCCGAGTGCAGCCTCAATAACCGCCACGGCTTGGTCGCTGGGGAACGGCGGCACTTGATCTTGGAGTTTGGCCAGTTCCATGGCGACATCGTCGGCGAGCAGGTCGCGGCGGGTAGAGAGAATTTGACCAAATTTAATAAATATTGGGCCGAGTTGCTCCAGTGCAAGACGCAGGCGTTCGCCGCGACTGTATTCGCCCTTGGGAAAGAGGCGCCATGGCCCGCAGCGCAGCAACAAACGGGCGCGCAGTGGTAGGCGCTCAGCGGGAATTAGCGTGTCGAGGCGGTAGTGACAAATAATCCAGCAAATAGCGAGCAGGCGGCGCAGCCCCATAGCGTGTTTCCTTAGTTTTTATTGGTTTGGGGCGTTAGGCGCTGCTGCAGGCGGCGCATTTTGGCTTCAAGGCGTTCACTGCGGGTTTTGAGTTCGTCAATTTCTTGGTAGAACGCATCTGCCTGGCAGGGGTGGGGAACCAGCTGACTTTCTTCTAGTAAAAACTCTTCGAGCTGGCGGTGTAAATTTTTGCGGGTGCTGCTCAGCCAGTGGTGGCCAGCGCGCAGCCCTGTGCCAATTTGGTGGGCGGCAACATCGCCAAAGGAGTCGGCCAGGGGTTGTTCCCAGTCGATGTCTAATTCGGCGAGAATTTTGCGCAGTGCGAGCAGCGGCGCGGTGTCGCCGCTGATTTGAATATTGCCATTAATCAGCGCTCCGGCGGGGTCGGCGGCGGTGGCCACACTGGCAAATTCGCGCCAGGTGCCGCTGAGCCGAGTGCTAATGCCGTCGTTGAGCTTGCCCAGCAGGCGCAGGCGACTGCCGCTCACACCAATACCTAAATTCACATCGGGATCTTTTAGCTCAAGGGCAAAGCGCTGACCGTCTAGCTCGCGCAGTTTGGCGCGGGCGGCGGGGTCGAGGTGCAGAGCCTTGTTAATTAGGTTTTCGAGGCCGGAAATCGCGGCACCTTGCAGTACCGGCGGAATCACGGTTTGACACCTCGGTGTACGGCAACCACTCCAGCGGTCATATTGTGGTAGCGCACATCGACAAAGCCGGCGTCGCTCATCATGCCCTTGAGGGTTTCTTGGTCGGGGTGCATGCGAATGCTCTCGGCCAAGTAGCGGTAGCTGTCTTCGTCGCTGGCGACCAGTTGACCCATTTTGGGCAGAATGTCGAAGGAGTAGCGGTCGTAGAGTTTGGCCACCACGGGGTTAACCGGCTTAGAGAACTCCAACACCAGCAGTCGGCCGCCGGGTTTGAGTACGCGGTTCATGGAGCGCAGGGCAGCGTCTTTGTCGGTGACATTGCGCAGACCAAAGGCGATGGTGATGCAGTCGAAATAATTGTCGGGAAAGGGCAGGCACTCGGCATTGGCCTGAACGTATTCGATATTGCCAACAATACCTTTGTTGGTGAGTTTTTCGCGGCCAACGGTGAGCATGGAATCGTTGATGTCGGCCAGTACCACTTTGCCATCGCTGCCGACTAAGCGGCTAAATTTTGCGGCGAGGTCGCCGGTGCCGCCAGCAATATCGAGGACTTTATTGCCTGGCCGCACTCCAGATAATTCAATGGTGAAGCGCTTCCACAAACGATGAACCCCGCCAGACATTAGGTCATTCATAATGTCGTATTTGGCTGCAACCGAGTGAAAGACACCTGCGACCATTTTGACCTTGTCTTTGCTGTCGACGGTTTTGTAGCCGAAGTGGGTGGTTTTGTCGTCTGCCATAAATTCTGCCTGCTTGGTATGGTCTTGGCGGGGCGGCCCGCGTAGTTAGGCCGCTATTGTAGCGTTTGCGTGGGCGCCCTGCACGATAGGATTTTGTGGGATCTTATACGCGCAGCTCAGATATCCAGTTCATCGCGAAGCTGTTGCATGCGCTGACGCTGCTCGTCGGGGCTGAGGGGCTTGCTAATGGTTTCTGGTAGGGCGATTTGCGCTGGTAAGCTCAGGGTTTCGCCATTAATTACGCGCTGGCAAATGTCTTCGTAGTGGCGCTTAAAAACAGGGTAAGCCGCGTGTTCGGTATTGCCGGCCAAAAAAAACCAGTCGCAGGCGCGGCCAGCGTGGTAAACCGCAGGGTGCGACCAAGAGTACTCTGCCTTGGGTTGCGGTGCGCGGCAGGCTTCGAGATAGGCGCTATGACTATCGGGCAGGCCGAGTTCGCGTAGGTCGGGCTCGCAGTATTTTAAAATGCCTTTTACGGTGGGCAAAAATTCAGACTCGCGAATGGCGCGGTGGGTTGCGGCAATAATACGCTCAGGGCTGATGTGGCGCAGATTGCTAAACCAGATTTTTTTGGCGTAAGAGAGCTTTTCGGCATTGGAAAAGGCCTTGTTGTACTGGTTGTGGTAAACCAGTTCAAACTCGGCAAACATTTGATTGAGTGCGTCAATTACCGCGTCTCGATCGGGCAGTGGCTCAGAGTTCGTCGGCCCAGCTGCGGTCGGTGTGCTTGGCGATGAAGCCAGTTGCCGATTTGCTTGCTCCAGAAGCTTGTTGCTGTCTTGCATCGCTCTGTCCCAGTTGATGATTGTTTGCCCAACGGTATTTTACATGTTGGAGAAATTTTGTGTTCCATGAGCGGTGCGCCTGACCGCTGTCTTGCCAAAATAAAATGAATTCGGCAATTTGTGCTCTGGCAAATTCGGGGTCGATGCGGGCCATGCGCAAGATATCGAACACCGCGTCGTTGGGTTGCCAGTCGCCGCGAATTGGGGCTATTTCGTTTTCATTGCTGACGGTATTGGTGTAGCGCGCCCACTGCAAGCGAATATGCTGTATAAAGCGCGAATTCCAGTTGCTGTCGGCGGTGCCGCGCTCTCGCCAGAATAGGGTGAACTCGGGAATCGCGTCTTCTATAAAATTGTGACTGATGCCGTCGCGCTCTAAAATTTCGACGGCGTCGAGACTGGGTTTCCAGCTGTCGTTAATGGGCAGATTGCGCGACTCTTCGATTTTTTGGTACTGCTGCTTTTTCCAGCGCCGGCTTACATACTGGCTAAAGGCGCTGCTCCACGAGCTGCGGGTTTCGCCGGTTTCGCGATAGTGGGCAATAAACTCAGGTAGAACCGCGTTAATAAAAGCGGGATCGACTTGGTTGAAGCGCGTGAGATAGTCGATGCCGGCTTGATCCGGCAGCCAGTCGGCGGCAATGATACTATTGCCGGGCACGGGGTGACGCGGGCTGGCAGTATTGGTGTGGCGGTTAATGCGCGTACTGTTGGCCACCAGCTGGCCGCTGCGGTCGGACTGCTGGGCCGGTAATGGTTGTTGAGGTTGCTGTGACACACGAGCAGTGGGCGCTTGGGTGTTGTTGGCTCGCGGCGGGGCAGATTTCGACTGCGCCGAGTTGGGCTGGGCTAATTTGGACTGAGCCAAGGCGAGCCGAATATTTTGGGCATTGCTCATTAAGGCGGCGCCAATAATAATGACACCTTGGTCGCTGAGGGTGCGCAGCACTTCTTCAATTTTGTCCATGTCCCAAAAGGGCAGCTGTTTGTTGAGGCGTTGCTTGTCGATGATATACCAAGCAACACCTTGGCTTTCGCGACTGTCGAGCAGAGGCAGCCAGTCGGCCAGTAATTGGTATAGCAGTGCCGCCTCTAGGCCGAGGGTTGCGGCGAGGGACGGGGATACCAATAGTTGGCGTTCTACAAATGCAGCCGACATTCAATTTACTCTGTGGATAGCGGGCCATTGTACGGCCTTGTATGGGCTGCTGTCAGCCCTGTCTTTAGCCCCAAGTTTTAGGTTTGTGTCGTCCATTATTATTAGTGAGAGGGAGCGATTGCTTCAATATTATGGCAAAGCAAAAAACCGCGTATGTGTGTGTTGACTGTGGCTCAGATCACAATAAATGGCAGGGTCAGTGTCAGGACTGCGGTGCCTGGAATACGCTGTCGGAACTGCGGCTAGGGCCCGCGACTAGCGCCAAAGCCGCGCCGGTGCGCCAAGGTTACGCTGGCGAGGTGGGCGGCGAGGTGCAAATGCTGGCCAATGTAAGTATTGAGGCGCTGCCGCGACGCTCCACGGGTTTTGACGAGTTTGATCGAGTGCTGGGCGGCGGTTTGGTGGCGGGCTCCGCGGTGTTGATTGGTGGTCACCCCGGCGCCGGTAAAAGTACTTTGCTGTTGCAGGTGCTGTGTCGTTTGGCAGCTCAGTGTGAATGCCTGTATGTGACCGGGGAGGAGTCGCTGCCTCAAATTGCGATGCGGGCGCAGCGTTTAAATTTGAGCGCAGATACTTTAAAGCTGTGTGCAGAAACGAGTTTAGAGCTCATTTTGGCTCAAGCGGTGGCGAATAAGCCGGCGATATTGGTGGTCGATTCCATTCAGGTTTTGCACAGTGAGCAAGTCAGCTCGGCGCCGGGCAGTGTGTCTCAAGTGCGCGAGTGTGCGGCGGCCCTGACTCGCTTTGCCAAACAGAGTGGTACGGTATTGCTTATGGTTGGCCACGTTACCAAGGATGGCGGCTTGGCTGGCCCCAAGGTACTGGAGCATATAATCGATTGCTCCATCATGCTTGAAGGCAGCAGCGACAGCCGCTACCGGACCTTGCGCGGTAGTAAAAACCGCTTTGGCGCGGTGAATGAGCTGGGCGTGTTTGCGATGACCGAACTCGGCTTGAAAGAGGTTAAAAATCCCTCGGCAATCTTTCTCAACCGCGGTGAAGTGGTGTCTTCGGGTAGCACGGTGATGGTGGTTTGGGAGGGTACGCGACCCTTGTTGGTGGAAATTCAGGCCCTAGTCGATAGTTCTGGTTTTGGCAATCCGCGCCGAGTAGCAGTGGGCTTGGAACAAAATCGTTTGGCGATGTTGCTGGCGGTGCTGCATCGTCACGGTGGCCTGCAGGTTGGCGATCAAGATGTGTTCGTAAATGTGGTGGGCGGCGTCAAGGTGTTGGAGACCGGCTCGGATCTGGCGCTGTTGTTTGCCATTGTGTCGAGCTTTCGGGATCGGCCCCTGCCGGAAGACTTGGTGGTGTTTGGTGAGGTGGGCTTGTCTGGCGAGATTCGCCCCGTGCCCAGTGGCCAAGAGCGTCTGCAAGAGGCCCGCAAGCACGGCTTTCGCCGCGCTATTGTGCCTCACGGCAATGCGCCAAGGGGAGCGCTGGCGGGGATGGAGGTGGTGGCAGTTAAAACCCTCGCCGAGGCGTTGGAGGCCATTTAGACTGCCAGCGACTCCATTTCGAACTTAGCTTTAGAATATTTCGATTGGGTCGTCACCAGCACTGCCACCGTAGGGGCTTTGGGGTTGGTTGAAGCCTTCATTGGGCGCATTGTCACTGCGGAAGAATTCGAAGATGGCGTTCGCTTGCCCAGGGTGAGCAAGATTGCCGGTATCGGGATCAATCCGTACCGAAATGATGCTATCTGGTTGTTTTAAGTGACGCACCGGCTTATTTTTAAGCGCTTCCTTCATGTAGTCAATCCAGATTGGTAGCGCCACCGAACCGCCGTATTCGCGGCGGCCCAAGTTGTGGTTTTGGTCAAAGCCGACCCATGTTGAGGTTACTACGCCGCCACTGTAGCCAGAGAACCACGCATCGGTGGGGCCGTTGGTGGTGCCGGTTTTACCCGCCGCATCGCTGCGGTTTAACACAAGTGCTTTGCGCCCAGTTCCCCGTGTAATGACATCTTGCAGAATACTGTCGATCAGAAACGCCACTTCTTCATTGAGCACTCGCTCGGCATAGTTGGCGTGGACCACTTCGTCGCCGCGATTGATGATGTCGTCGAGGGAGTCGGCCTCAATGCTGTGATGGGTGTTGTTGATATCGTCGTCATCGTTATCGTTGCCACAGCTGCGGCAGACAATTTCGGGTTCGGCACGATAGAGGGTGTTGCCGTCGCGGTCGATAATACGGTCAATGAGGAAGGGTTTGACTTTGTAGCCGCCGTTGGCAAATACGGCGTAGCCGGTGACGATATCCAGCGGTGTCAGTGAATGGCTGCCTAGCGCTAGAGACAAGTCACGTGGCAATTTGTTGGGGTCAAAGCCGAAACGTGCAACATAGTCGATAGCCTTGCCGATGCCAAGGTCTCTTAGCACCCTAATGGATACTAAGTTGCGAGACATATACAGGGCTTTGCGCAGCCGCATGGGGCCGTTGAATGTGCCGTTGTCATTGCTGGGTCGCCAAGTGTTGCCAAGGCCCGCATCGTCGAACACGATGGGGGCGTCATTGATAATGGTGGCGGGGGTAAAACCGTTGTCTAGGGCAGCGGTGTAAATAAAAGGTTTGAAGTTGGAGCCAGGCTGTCGCTCGGCTTGAGTAACGCGGTTAAAGGCGCTTTTTTGATAATCATAGCCGCCCACAAGGCTGATGATTGCGCCGCTATCGGCGTTTAATGAAACCAGTGCGCCTTGAATTTTAGGCAGTTGTGACAACTCCCAGTGGCGGGGTTCGTCGTTACTCATGCGTAGGCGGATGACGTCGCCAATCTTGAGCAGATCACCTGCGGTTTCGGGGGCATAACTAACTCGGTCTTCGCTGATATAGCGCACCGTGCCCTTAAGGCCATGTTCCCAGTCTAAAGTGGTTTGCTGGCCGGTGGCGAGCAACACCGTTGCGCTTTGCTCTGCAACCGCGATTACCAGCGCCGGATACCACGCGCCAATACTGCCCACTTCCTCAAGTTTTTGGCTTAGGCGTTGGCGCTGCTCCTCGTCAATATCCTTGCTCAAGTTCCAGTGACGTTCTGGGCCGCGGTAGCCGTGACGGGTATCGTACTCAACGACGCCGTCGAGCAGGGCGTGATTGGCAACTTGCTGCAAATGGCTGTCAACCGTGGTGATGACCGTGTAGCCATCTTCGTAGGCGGTCTGGCCGTAGGTGCTGAGCATGTGCAGGCGAACCATTTCTGACACATAGGGTGCGTCTACATCGAGCTGGGTACCGTAGGCTTTGGCGCTGATGGGTTCAACAATGGCGGCTTGGTAATCGTTTTGGGTGATATAGCCCAAACTGAGCATCCGGCCCAAAATCCAGTTGCGCCGTACTTTAGCGCGATTGGGGTTGGCGACGGGGTTGTAAGCAGAGGGGGCTTTGGGTAGGCCGGCGATCATTGCCATTTGGGCGAGATTGAGCTCTCTTATGGGTTTTCCGTAATAGACTTGGGCCGCGGCTTCGATACCATAGGCGTGGTTGCCAAGAAAAATTTTGTTTAAGTAGAGTTCAAGAATGTCGCCTTTACTCAGGGCGCGCTCTATTTCGATGGCGAGGAAAATTTCGGTAAATTTACGAGTAAAGGTGCGCTCTTGGCTGAGAAAGTAGTTTTTAGCAACTTGCATGGTGATGGTGGAACCACCTGATTGGATACTGCCGCTGGTGATTAATTGGGATGCGGCGCGCAGCAAGCTAGTAACGTCAACGCCATGGTGAACATAGAAACGGTCGTCTTCAGCGGCAAGAAAAGCTTTGATGAATAGCTCGGGTACTTCTTGGAAGCTGATAGGAGAGCGGCGTTTTTCGCCAAACTCCCCTAATAATTTACCATCGGCGCTATATATCCGCAGTGGGGTTTGTAGCTGAATATCTCTTAGCGCCTCGACGGACGGCAATTTAGGGCTAATATAGAGAAAGGCTGCGGCAAAAATCATGACGGCGCCACAACTGGCGAGAGCGCCTAGGCCGATGAAAAGACGGAAGAAGCTGGTCTTGCGTGACATATTTTTCCTGTAAATCGAGAAGTCGGTGGAAATTCGAAGGCTAGGATAACTAAATCTGTGACATTATCGGTGTCTTTTTTTCATTACTATTTGCGCATTGGTATACACTGGTATTTAATCTTGTATATAAAAGTGCGCCCTAAGTCCACGATGTAAATAGGAAAATTACAGTGCTAGATGGCTTGTTTGGCGGTCAGAGTTCCCGCAGTCTGCTCGGTATCGATATAAGTTCCAGCGCCGTTAAGCTGTTGGAATTGAGTCGAAATGGCGATAAGTATCGCGTAGAAAGCTATGCGGTAATGTCCTTGCCCTCGCAATCTGTGGTTGAAAAGAATATCGCAGACGTCGAAGCGGTGGGTGAGGTCGTGCGCGCCGTGCATGCGCGATCAAAAACAAAGCTCAAGCGAGCAGCCGTTGCGGTGCCGGGTTCTGCCATTATTACCAAAATTTTGCATATGCCAGCCGGCCTAAACGACAATGCGATGGAAACCCAGATTTCTCTGGAAGCAGACCAATACATTCCCTACCCTCTCGATGAGGTTTCCTTGGATTTTGAGGTTCTCGGTGAGTCTGATGGCAATCCAGATCAAGTTGACGTGATGTTAGTGGCTTGTCGACGCGACAATGTTGATACCCGTAGTGAATCGCTGGAAGTGGCTGGTTTGGTGCCAAAAGTTGTGGATGTGGAAGCCTACGCCATTGAACGGAGTTTTGAACTGATTGCGAGCCAATTGGGCTGCGATGATAATACCGTGGTGGCCATTGTTGATGTGGGCGCAAGTATGACCTCGCTAAGCGTGGTGGTAGCGGGTGAAACTGTGTATACCCGCGATCAAATATTTGGTGGTCGCCAGCTAACCGAAGAGATTCAACGTCGCTATGGCTTGACCGTGGAAGAAGCGGGCTTGGCCAAAAAACAGGGCGGGCTTTCCGATGACTATGACAGCGAGGTCTTGGCGCCGTTCCGAGAAGCGGTAATTCAACAAGTATCGCGGTCGCTGCAATTTTTTTACTCTGCCAGCCAATATAGCGGTGTCGATATTATCTTGTTGGCGGGCGGTGTCGCGGTAATGCAGGGTTTGGTCGAGTTGGTGCATGAGCGCTTGGGAATTAATACCATTATTGCCAATCCTTTTGCTGCGATGTCAGTGGCGCCAGGGGTGGATGCCACTAAATTGACCAGCGACGCTCCAGCCATGCTGATTGCCTGCGGTTTGGCACTGAGGAGTTTTGATTAATGGCAACAATTAACTTATTGCCTTGGCGCGAGGAGCGCCGCGAGCTAATTAAGCAGCAGTTCCTTGTGGTGCTTGGCGGGGTGGCCGTGCTTGGTGGGCTGCTGGTAGTGCTGGCAATGTCTATTGTTAATGGTGCAATTAGCAGCCAAGAGGCCCGCAATAATTACATGCAGGGCCAAATCACCAAAATTAATAAGGAAGTGGCGGAAATCCGCGACCTTGAAAAGCGGCGCCAACAGTTACTTGACCGAATGACAATTATTCAAGACTTACAGGGCACCCGTCCGTTAATTGTGCGGGTGTTTGATGAAATGGTGAGAACCCTGCCGGATGGTTTGTTTTATACCTCGGTGGTTCGCAATGAGAAACGCATTAATGTTGAAGGCATTGCTGAGTCGAATAATCGCGTATCAAGTTTGATGCGTAAGCTCGATGCCTCGCCGTGGTTTGCAGACCCCAACTTAACGGCAGTGAGCGCGGCCTCGGCGTATGGCGATCAAGCCAGCAGTTTCAAATTGTCTTTCCAAATCAGTGCGCCTGCGCCTGATGATGAGAAATAGGGAGCGATAGCGGTGGCTGCGTGGCAGGAATTAGTTGACGAGCTGAAAAGCTTCGATCTCGGTGAACTTAATGTCGAGAACATTGGTGCTTGGCCTTTGCTGGTGCGGGTAGCAGCGTGGCTTGCGGTATTTGTTCTGTGTTTGGTGGGCGGTTATTTTTACTTGGTCGCCGATCTCAGAATTAAATTGTCTGGGGTTGAAGCTAAGGAAATACAGTTAAAGCAGGAGTTTGAGCAAAAGGCGTTCAAGGCGGCAAAGTTGATTCCCTTGAAAAAGCAAATGGAAGAGATGGAAGAGTCTTTTGGGATTTTGCTTAGTCAATTGCCTGTGGATACCGAAGTACCAGGTTTGCTTGAAGATATGACTGAGAAAGCGGTTTCCAATGGTTTGGAAATCAGCAGTATTCAATTGCAAACCGAGCGAGTACAAGAGTTTTACGTTGAGCTGCCAATTGCGATTAAGGTTAGCGGCAGTTACCACGATTTAGCTGCGTTTGTGAGTGGCATAGCCGGCTTGCCGCGCATAGTAACCTTACATAATTACAGTATTAGCTCAAACAAAGACAGCAGTCAGCAGAGTATGTCGATAACCGCCAAGACCTATCGCTATAAAGATACGGAGGCCGGATCATGATGAGGTTTTCTGGTATCTCGCTGGGCATATTGGCGTTGTTAGCACTGTCTGCATGTAGTGGTCACACCGAGTTTGCTGATCTCGATGCTTTTGTGGCTGAAAAGCGGGCCGCACCCTCGGGGCAGATTGCCCCAATTCCAGCATTAAAAGCCTACCGTGCTTTCAGTTATACCGCATCTGGACTGCGCGGCCCTTTTAACCGCCCAGTTGACGTTAAAGAGATTGCTCGTCTTGAAGCGGCTAGCAGCGTTAAACCCGACACCAAACGCGAAAAAGAATATTTGGAACAATACTCACTCGATTCCTTGTCGGTAGTGGGCACTGTTCGGCTTAGCGGCAAATTGTGGGCGCTAGTGAAAGACGCTGATGGCGGCGTGCATCGGGTGAGTAAAAATAATTACCTAGGACGGAACTATGGCAAGATCATTGAGGTTGCAGAGAATTACCTGACGGTTATTGAGATTGTATCCACCGGCGGGGATGGTTGGGTTGAACGGCCGCGCTCCCTTGAACTGAAAGTCCGTAATTAAGAATTCGATTGGCGGAGAAGTAAATGAATACCCGAATGCAAATACAAGGCGCAGAGCAGTGCAAACGCGCTGGTGGCGCAACCACAAGTATGGGGCGACAGATCCTAAGTGGGGTGTGTTTGTTGTTGGCGTCGATTGCCGCCTCAGCAGCGAACCTGACCGACGTGCAATTTAACTCGCTGCAGGGCGGTAGCTTTGAAGCGCGCCTTAGTTTTGATGGGCCGGCCCCCGACGTGAAGGGCTATACCATTGAAAAGCCGGCGCGGATTGCGCTGGACTTAGTTGCTACCGGCAATAAGCTGTCCCAGAAGAAGTTTCCTCTGTCTTACGATAATGCCAGCAGCGCGGTGGTATTAGAGGGGAGAGATAGAACTCGTGTGGTATTTAATCTGATTAAGCTGGCGTCTTATCAGACGCGAGTTGAGGGTAATACACTGGTTGTTGAAGTGGGCAGCGGTGGTGGTCAAGCTTATCTCAAAGAGAAATATAATAGCCCGCTAGTTGCATCTTCAAAGCCTGCGATGGCAGCGGCTAATAATATTACCGATCTTGATTTTCGTCGTGGCGATAAAGGCGAAGGCCGCTTAGTGATTCAGTTGGCCGACGCCAAGGCAGACATCAATGTGTATGTTGAAGGCTCTAAGATAAAAGTTGATTTTGGCGGGGTTAACTTACCGAGTAATTTGCAGCGTCGCTTTGATGTAGCTGATTTCGCCACGCCGGTGAAATCGATTGAAGCCCGTATGGGTCAAAAAGGTGCGAAATTATCCTTAGAGGCCCAAGGTGAATACGACTACTTAGCCTATCAAACGGATACCGAATACGTGGTGAGTGTTAAACCGCTCACGAAAAAAGAAGTGGCAGATCGCCGTCGTGAGTTTGCCTACGTGGGCGAAAAACTATCACTTAATTTCCAAGACATTGAAGTGCGCTCTGTACTGCAGTTGATTGCTGACTTTACCGAGCTAAACTTGGTTGCTAGTGACACGGTGAAGGGCAATATTACCCTGCGCTTACAGAATGTACCTTGGGACCAAGCGCTGGAATTAGTATTGAAAACTAAGGGCTTGGACAAGCGTCAGATCGGTAATGTGCTAATGGTGGCGCCCGCGGCAGAAATTGCCGAGCGTGAACGTCAAGAAATTGAAGCGCAAAAGCAAGTTGAAGAATTGGCACCCTTGCAAAGCGAATTTATTCGGGTGCGTTACGCAGATGCAGCGGAATTGTTTAAGTTATTTGATCGCAATGTTAATGATGAAGGTAATAATAACGGCCCATCAACCGGAAGTATTCTTTCCCCTCGGGGTTCGGTAATTGTTGACGAACGTACTAACTCTTTATTGATTACCGAAACTGCCGAGCGCCTAGATGAATTTCGGCGTCTGATCTCGCTTATTGATGTGCCGGTTCGTCAGGTGCAGATAGAGGCGCGTATCGTTCGCGCAAGCTCTGATTTTGATCGTTCGCTCGGGGTTAAATGGGGCGGCGCCTACGTTAAACAAGATGGCGACAAGGTTTATTCTGCCAACGGTGATATCGCCAGCGATCAAGCCACTCAGAATAATTATTTGAGTGCATTAGCGGCGGGCTCGCCAACCTATACCGCAGTGCCAGGTTTGGTTACCGATTTGGGTGTTTCCGGCGCCGCGGGTTCATTTGCGCTCGGTTTTATCGGCCCTGATGTATTGTTGAATTTAGAGTTGTCGGCACTGGAGTCTAAAGGGCGGGGTGAGATTGTGTCGCAGCCTCGGGTTGTTACTGGCGATAAAGAGCCTGCCATTATCAAGTCGGGTACTGAAATTCCCTATCCTGAGTCTTCGGCTAACGGTAAAACAACCATTGCCTTTAAAGAGGCGGTGCTTAAGCTGGATGTTACGCCAATTATCACCCCAGATGACCGGATTATTATGGATTTAACGATTAATCAGGACACCATCGGTTCACTTGTTATTTCCACTGGTTTAGGTGGTCAAGTGCCAACAATCGACACCACCGAGTTGAAAACCCGTGTTCTGGTAAGCAACGGAGAAACCGTGGTGCTGGGCGGGGTATACGATCAAATTGATGTGCAGTCAGAAACCAAAGTGCCGCTGCTTGGTGATATTCCATTCTTCGGACATTTGTTTAAGACCACAACGGTGACACGTGAGAAGCAAGAGACCTTGATTTTTATTACACCGCGAATTCTCGCCGACAGCTTGGTAGATTGATTGGTGATGTTGAAATCGGGTGCAATTTTTTTAGTGGGGCCAATGGGTGCAGGGAAAAGTACCATTGGGCGTTTGCTTGCAGAGACGCTACGTTTTGAGTTTTGCGATGTTGATCGCGAAATTGAAGAGCGCAGTGGTGTTGATATTCCTTGGATCTTCGATATGGAAGGTGAAGAGGGCTTTCGCGACCGCGAAGAAAGTATGTTGGCGGCATTAAGCGATGGCTCCCAAGTGGTTATTTCTACCGGTGGTGGCGCGGTTTTACGTAGCGTTAGCCGTAAATTAATGGTTGCTCGCGGTACGGTGATTTACCTTAAAACCTCGGTAGAAGAGCAGATTCGTCGCACCGCTCGAGACCGTAAGCGGCCCTTGTTGCAGAGCGGTGACCCCGGTACCACCTTGCGCAATTTAATGGCGCTGCGGGAGCCGCTATACGAAGAAATTGCCGATTACACAGTACTAACCGATAATCGCACGCCAAAGTCTGTTGTGCAGGAATTGTGTACTCAACTCGGCGCCGGCGACCCCAGCGCACAATATTGATATACTACGTATCCCGGTCTAGTGCCTCTTTCTCTTTTCCCGGATACGTCATTAATGAAAAACCTCGAACTCGATCTGGGAGAGCGTAGCTATCCCATCTTTATCGCGCCCAGTATCCTTGCTGATGGCGCTCTGTGGCTGAAGTATATTGCGGGCAGTCAGGTATGTATTGTAAGTAACGACACCATTGCGCCCCTGTATTTGGCTGGTCTGAAGGCGCAGCTGAGCGAGAAAAATGTTTGCGAAGTGATACTTCCAGATGGCGAAGCCCATAAAACCTTGGCCGTTCTAGAGCAGATTTTCGACACCTTGCTGGCCAATAACCACAATCGTAGCACCACATTGATCGCTTTAGGCGGTGGAGTGGTTGGCGATATGTGCGGTTTTGCTGCGGCTTGCTACCAGCGCGGGGTACAGTTTATCCAGATACCTACTACCTTGTTGGCGATGGTGGATTCTTCGGTTGGTGGTAAAACTGGGGTAAACCATCCGCTTGGTAAAAATATGATTGGTGCGTTTCACCAGCCCAATTGCGTACTAGCTGATCTAAACGTGTTGAAAACCCTGTCGGATCGCGAATTTTCCGCAGGCATGGCAGAAGTCATTAAATACGGTTTGATCTGTGACGCCGAGTTTTTCGGGTGGTTAGAGCAAAACATAGCGGGTTTAATGGCCCGCGACGCCGAGTTATTGAGCGAAGCGGTATATCGCTGCTGCGAAAATAAAGCGACTGTCGTTGCTGAGGATGAGCGCGAAGGCGGGCGGCGCGCAATTTTAAATTTGGGTCACACCTTTGGTCATGCCATTGAAACCGCCGAAGGTTATGGCAATTGGCTGCACGGTGAGGCGGTTGCAGCAGGTACAGCGCTGGCCTTGGCGTTATCGGTTAGGTTGACTTGGCTAGCGCCAGATGTCGCTGCTCGCGGTGTGGCGCTGTTGGAACAGGCTGGGCTGCCCGTTGCGCCGCCTTCGAATATGAATGTGGATCAATTTTTGCAGCTAATGGGGCGTGATAAGAAAGTTGTCGACGGCCGCTTACGCCTTGTTTTATTGATCGGCTTAGGCGAAGCAGTGGTGACAAGCGAGGCCCCTATCGAAATTATCACCGAGGTATTGCTTGCTGCGGGTGTCAGTGCTTAGCTGTCGAAAATGGCGGTAATTGTTTAAAAATTGACCGCGGGGCGGGGCTAAGTTTGTCGCTTATGCTCTGTCCGTGTAGAATGTCACTCCTTTTTTCGGGTATGTGAAAAATCCTGAAACATTCTTTCCGACTATCTTTTTGTTTTTCTTAGTAAATTTTGCGAGAGTCGTTTTATGAGTACAGGCCTGTACAGACCTGAAGATGTGCGCGACAACTGTGGCTTTGGCCTGATCGCTCACATGCAGGGCACCGCCAGTCACACTTTATTGCAGACTGCTATTGAGTCGCTGACCTGCATGACGCACCGCGGCGGCATTGCCGCCGACGGTAAAACCGGTGACGGCTGCGGCTTGCTGCTTAAAAAGCCCGATGCATTCCTGCGGACTATGGCCCGTGAGGCAAATGGCGTTGAATTAACGGCAACCTACGGTGTTGGCCAAATCTTTTTAAGCCGCGATCCACTGCGCGCTAAAGCGGCTCGGGATGCCTTTGAGACTGTCCTCAAAAACAACAACTTACAGCCTGCTGGCTGGCGTGAAGTTGCTATCGATCCAACGGTGTGCGGCGAAATCGCCCTGTCTAGCCTGCCTCGTATTGAACAGTTGTTCATTAACGTTGAGGGCATGGATACCCAACAGCTGCGTACTTGCCTTTTTGTGGTGCGCCGCGAAGTGGAAATTGCGACAAAAGATGATCCGGATTTTTATATCTGTAGCCTCTCGGCCGACGTAATTGCTTATAAAGGTTTGGTAATGCCGGTGGATTTGCCGCGTTTTTACCTAGACCTAGCGAATCCTGAGCTGGAAACGGCGATATGCGTATTCCATCAGCGCTTCTCAACCAATACCAGTCCACGTTGGCCGCTGGCTCAGCCATTCCGCATGCTGGCCCACAATGGTGAAATAAACACTATTGAAGGTAACCGCAACTGGGCTGAGGCGAGAACCAAAAACTTCAGCAGCCCGCTGTTGCCTGACGTTGCAGGCTTAATGCCGCTAGTGAATCGCACTGGCTCTGACTCTTCAAGCTTGGATAATATGCTTGAATTGCTGGTTGCTGGGGGCATGGATCTATTCCGCGCGGTGCGTATGTTAGTGCCGCCAGCTTGGCAAAATATTGAACACATGGATGCGGATTTAAAAGCATTCTACGAATACAACTCCATGCATATGGAGCCGTGGGACGGCCCTGCTGGTTTGGTGCTTACCGACGGCCGTTACGCCGTATGTATGCTCGACCGCAACGGCTTGCGCCCGTCGCGCTGGGTGATTACCAAAGACGGTTTTATTACCGTGGCATCCGAAATTGGCACCTACGGTTATCAGCCAGACGACGTTGTCGCCAAGGGCCGAGTTGGGCCTGGGCAAATATTGGTTGTTGACACTGAAACCGGTGAAGTCCTGCACACCGAAGAAGTGGATAATCGCCTGAAGTCTGCACACCCCTATAAACAGTGGCTGCGCGAAAACGGCAATCGTCTGCAAGACCAATTGGCGCAGGGCAATCGCCCCGACCTGCCCGAGGGCGATACCCTCGTTGCCTTGCAAAAGTATTTCCAAGTCAGCTTTGAAGAGCGTGAGCAGGTGTTGTCTGCTTTGGCCGATAGCGGCAACGAAGCCGTTGGTTCGATGGGTGACGATACGCCGATGGCGGTTCTGAGCCGTCAGCAGCGCTCGCTATACGATTACTTCCGTCAAAAATTTGCGCAGGTTACCAATCCGCCAATCGACCCCCTGCGGGAGTCGATTGTAATGAGTCTGGAAACGTTGCTCGGCGCTGAGCAAAATGTTTTTGAACAAACGGCTGACCACGCCGACCGTTTGATTCTGACTAGCCCAGTGTTATCGCCAGATAAATTTGACCGGCTGATGCACGTTGATTCGCCGCGCTACCCGCTAGCGCGGATTGAACTGGCGTATGACCCAGCATTGACCTCCCTGCAAGACGCAGTGACTGCTGTTGCCGAAGCGGCTGAAGCCGCCGTGCGCAGCGGTAAAGTTATTTTGTTATTAAGTGATCGTGGTATTGAACCTGGCATGTTGGTTGTTCACAGCTTGCTGGCAACGGGAGCCGTGCATCACCACTTGATAAAACAGGGTTTACGCTGCGATGCCAATATTGTTGTTGAAACTGGCAGCGGCCGCGACTCTCATCAAATGGCCTGCTTGTTTGGTTTTGGTGCGACGGCGGTCTACCCTTATATGGCCTTCGCTGTTATTAGCGATATGTTGGAAGATGGCTCGATTCTCGGCGACGAGCAGACTGCGCACACCAATTACTGCAAAGGCATTAATAAAGGTCTGCTCAAAATTATGTCCAAAATGGGCATATCGACTATCGCCTCTTACCGTGGCGCCCAGTTATTTGAGGCTATTGGTTTAGCTGACGAGATTGTAAACACATGCTTTAAGGGTGTTGCTAGCCGTATCGCCGGAGCAGGTTATGCCGAGTTGCAACGCGATCAAGAAGCCTTGGCGACCATCGCATGGCTGCCGCGTAAGCCGCTAGATCAGGGTGGCCTGCTGAAATACGTGCACGGCAAAGAATATCATGCGTTTAACCCCGATGTGGTAATGACACTGCAAGACGCGGTTAAGAGCGGTGACTACGCGGTTTGGAAAAAATACGCGAATCTCGTGAATACCCGCCCAGTGGCGACTTTGCGCGACTTGCTTGGCATTAAAGGCGACGTTAAGCCTATTCCGCTTGATGAAGTCGAACCTATAGAGAGCGTGCTGCGCCGCTTCGACTCGGCAGGTATGTCGCTGGGTGCATTGAGCCCCGAGGCTCACGAGGCGCTGGCAACGGCGATGAACCGGCTTGGCGGTCGTTCAAACTCTGGTGAGGGCGGTGAAGATCCCGCGCGCTACGGCACTGAGCGGGTATCTAAAATTAAGCAGGTTGCCTCTGGCCGCTTTGGTGTTACCCCGCATTACTTGGTGAATGCCGAAGTTCTGCAGATTAAAGTGGCTCAGGGTGCGAAACCTGGCGAAGGTGGCCAGTTGCCTGGCGGTAAAGTAAACGCCTTGATCGCGCGCTTGCGCTATGCGGTGCCTGGCGTAACCTTGATTTCACCGCCGCCACACCACGATATTTATTCTATCGAGGATTTGGCCCAGCTGATTTTTGACCTTAAACAGGTTAATCCCAGCGCGTTAGTGTCGGTTAAATTGGTGTCTGAGCCCGGCGTTGGCACTATCGCCGCGGGTGTTGCTAAAGCCTATGCCGATTTGATTACCATTTCTGGTTATGACGGTGGTACGGCGGCAAGCCCAATTACCTCAATCCGCTATGCTGGCTCGCCGTGGGAACTCGGTTTGTCCGAAGCCCAGCAAACTTTGCGCGGCAATGGCTTGCGCGGCAAAGTGCGGGTTCAGACCGACGGTGGCTTAAAAACCGGCCTCGACGTGGTTAAAGCGGCGATGCTCGGCGCTGAGAGCTTTGGCTTTGGTACCACGCCAATGGTGGCGTTAGGTTGTAAATACCTGCGTATCTGCCACTTGAATAACTGCGCAACGGGTGTGGCTACTCAAGATGAGCGCCTGCGCGATGAACACTTTATTGGCACTGTCGAAATGGTGATGAATTTCTTCACCTTTATCGCGATGGAAACCCGCGAGTGGATGGCCAGCATGGGCATTCGCACTATGGCTGAGTTGATTGGCCGCACCGATTTAATGGAACAGAAACAGGGCCAGACTGACAAACACGGCTTGCTCGACTTGGCACCGATCTTGTACAAAGATCCGGCAATGGCCGGTCAGCCTGAGTTCTGCGAAGTGGATCTAAACGCACCTTTCGACAAGGGCGAGAAAGCCGAGGCAATGGTTGCCGCGGCACTGCCGGCAATTGAAGCGAAAACCGGTATTGAATTAGATTTTGCTGTTACTAACTGCGATCGCTCTATTGGCGCACGTCTGTCCGGTGAGATTGCCAAGCGTTATGGCAATCTTGGGATGGAAGATGCACCGGTTATCCTCAACCTAAAAGGCACTGCGGGTCAGAGCTTTGGGGTGTGGAATGCGGGTGGCCTGAACATGCTCTTGGAAGGCGATGCTAACGACTATGTCGGTAAAGGCATGGCTGGCGGTAAATTAGTAATTTACCCACCCAAAGGTAGCGTGTTTGCTAGCCAGGATACCGCGATTATTGGTAATACCTGTTTGTACGGTGCTACAGGCGGTAAATTGTTTGCCGCGGGTATTGCCGGCGAGCGCTTTGGCGTGCGTAACTCTGGCGCCCATGCGGTAGTAGAAGGCGCTGGTGATCACTGCTGTGAATACATGACTGGCGGTAATGTGACCGTATTGGGTCCTACAGGGGTCAATTTTGGTGCAGGTATGACCGGTGGCTTCGCCTATGTGCTCGATGAAGCCAACCGCTTCGTCGATCGCTATAACAGTGAGCTAGTCGAAATGTGTCGGATTACCTCTGAGTCTATGGAGGCATATCGGGCACATCTGCGCGGCAATATTCAAGAGTTTGTGACTGAAACTGGATCGGCTTGGGGTCAGCATATACTTGATAATTTTGATGACTACATCGGTAAGTTCTGGATGATTAAGCCTAAGGCGGCGAGCCTCAGCCGTTTGCTTGACTCCACCAGAAGACGTCCGGAATAAGCTAAGCCGAGTAGCGATGAGGTAAATCGAAAATGGCAGAACGTTTACAAAATACATTCCAGTTTCTTGATGTTAGTCGTCAGGATCCCAGCAAAAAAGACATGGTGCAGCGTAAAACTGCGTTTGTTGAAATTTACGAGCCTTATAAAGAAGAGGACGTAAAGCAGCAGTCGCACCGTTGCCTGAGCTGTGGCAATCCCTATTGTGAGTGGAAATGCCCAGTTCATAACTATATCCCCAATTGGCTAAAACTAGTCACCGAGGGCAATTTGTTCGAGGCGGCGGAGTTAAGCCACCAGACCAATAGCTTGCCTGAGGTGTGTGGCCGAGTTTGCCCGCAGGATCGTCTGTGCGAAGGTGCATGTACCCTAAATGACGGTTTTGGCGCGGTTACAATTGGCTCTACCGAAAAGTACATAACCGATACTGCACTGGCCATGGGTTGGCGCCCAGATATGTCTAAGCGGGTGTGGACTGATAAGAAAGTTGCGGTGATTGGTTCTGGCCCTGCCGGTATCGGTTGTGCCGATGTATTGGTGCGCGCTGGTGTTAAACCAGTGGTATTTGATCGCTATCCAGAAATTGGCGGTTTGCTGACCTTTGGTATTCCCGAGTTTAAACTTGAGAAGTCTGTTATCCAGCGTCGCCGCAAAGTGTTGGAAGACATGGGCGTCGAGTTCCGAGTTAACGTTGATGTTGGTGTTGATATCACACTCGAGTCCTTGCTTGACGAATACGACGCCGTATTCCTCGGTATGGGTACTTACAAATACATGAAGGGCGGCTTCCCCGGTGAAGATCTGCCAGGTGTTTACGACGCTCTGCCGTTTTTGGTTTCTAATGTAAATCGCAATATGGGCTGGGAAAAAAGCGCAGCCGACTTTATTGACGTGAAAGGCAAGCGGGTTGTGGTTTTAGGCGGTGGTGACACGGCAATGGACTGTAACCGCACCTCGATTCGTCAGGGCGCCGAAAGCGTAGTTTGCGCTTACCGCCGCGATGAAGAAAATATGCCAGGTTCGCGTAAAGAAGTACAAAACGCCGGTGAAGAAGGCGTGCAGTTCTTCTTTAATCGCCAGCCAATCGCCATTGTTGGTGATGAGCATGTCGAAGGCATCAAAGTTGTAAGTACTCAGCTTGGTGAAGCCGACGAGAATGGTCGTCGCCGCCCCGAAGTGATTCCAGGCAGCGAAGAAGTGATTCCCGCAGACGTGGTCTTGGTTGCCTTTGGCTTCCAGCCCAATCCACCGTCGTGGATACAAGACGCTGGTGTTACCGTAAATAGCTGGGGCGGTATCGATGCCGCCGAGCAGCAAACCTATAAATTCCAAACCAGCAACCCGAAGATATTTGCTGGTGGCGATATGGTGCGCGGCTCAGACTTGGTGGTTACTGCCGTATGGGAAGGCCGCCAAGCCGCTGAAGGCATATTGGATTACTTAAAAGTTTAAATCGCAGGACGCTAGACGGGAGACGGAAAACGCAAAAACTGTGTGGCGTTCCATCCTAGCGTCTCCCGTTTACCGTCTAGCATTGAGCGACTTATGACTGAACTTAAAAACGATACCTTTCTCCGCGCCCTGCAGCGCGAACCGGTGGAATACACGCCGGTATGGATGATGCGCCAAGCTGGCCGTTATCTACCTGAATACCGTGCTACTCGGGGCAAGGCCGGCGATTTTATGTCGCTGTGCATGAATCCTGAGCTGGCCTGCGAGGTGACTTTACAGCCGCTAGAGCGCTATCCGCTAGATGCCGCTATTCTGTTTTCAGATATTTTGACTATTCCCGATGCGATGGGTTTGGGCTTGTATTTTGAAACTGGCGAAGGCCCACGCTTTAAGAAAACCGTGCGCACCATGGCCGATGTTGACGCCTTGCCGATTGTCGATGGCGAGAATGACCTCACTTACGTTTGCGACGCGGTGCGTACTATCCGTCGTGAGCTCAATGGCCGCGTGCCGTTAATTGGTTTTTCTGGCAGCCCTTGGACTTTAGCTACCTATATGGTTGAGGGCGGTGGCTCAAAAGACCATGCCCGCTGCAAGGCCTTGGCTTTTGACCAGCCAGAATTGATGCACGCCTTATTAGATAAACTGGCTAAAAGCGTCACTGCCTATTTGAACGATCAAATTCGCGCTGGAGCTCAAGCGGTGCAAATCTTTGATACTTGGGGCGGGGCACTTAGTCACAATGCGTATCAAGAATTCAGCCTGCGTTATATGCAGCAGATTGTTGATGGCCTGATTAAAGAAAATGATGGTCGCAAAGTGCCGGTTATATTGTTCACCAAAAACGGCGGGCAGTGGTTAGAGTTGATGGCGGCAACAGGTGCCTCGGCGCTGGGCCTAGACTGGACTACCGATATTGGTGCGGCGAGAGCTCGGGTTGGCGATAAAGTTGCCCTGCAGGGCAATATGGATCCTTCTATGCTGCGGGCGTCGCCGGCGCGGATTCGCGAAGAAGTTGCGATAATCTTAGCCCGTTACGGCACTGGCCCTGGTCACGTATTTAATTTGGGTCACGGGATTACCCCTGAGGTAGACCCAGCGCATGCTGGCGCATTCATCGAATGTGTTCGAGAGCTATCGGCGCCATATCACCGCAAGTAATTGCTAAGCTTTAATCGTAAAAAAGGCGGGTTATCCCGCCTTTTTTCGTAGCTTTATAGATACCTCAGTTAAAGTTTAAGGCCTAGGGCATAACCTCCACAAAATGCTTCCATCTGTTTTGGAGGCTAATAAACCACTGGGGCGCGCCGTTGCCGGTGCCGGAAAATTCCAGTTCGGGGTAGTGCGCGGTCACACGATTGAGTATGCCGTGGTCTTTTTCGTTAATATCGATAAGTAATAAATGGCGACCGCTGGCCAAGGCCTGCTGGAAACGTTTGAACTCGTGGTGTGGTTCTTGAATACCAAAGAGGCCACCTTCCCAAGTGAAGAAGCCGAGCACCACAATGGCGAGGAAAATAAAGGGCATCCAGCCTGCCGCTGTGTCAGTCGCGCCAGAGTAATGCCCCACCGCAAGTACAACGGCTCCAGCCGCTGCACCAAGCAGTGCGCCGCGTTCCATTGAATGAACTACGTCTTTGCGTAACACGGCTTCCACATCATTGAGTTTGCGTACTGTCACGCCGCTGTCATCATTGCTTAAAATATGTATTTGCGGGGTGGAGATTCCGTTTGCTTCAAGGTCGTGTTCAACAGCTTCGAGTTTGTCGAGATTATCAGCCAGAAAAAAATAGCGTTTCATATTATTGTGCTCCTAACCGTAGCTAGCTTATGGAGTAGCGCTGGGCCTAAGAGAGTGTGGCCATTACTGCTACAATCCTCTGCTTCAGTCTATCAGTGTCTGGGCAGGCTGCCCCGTGCTTTATGGGGCTTTATTATTGTATTTTTGTCTAAGCGGCGTGACTGTGATTGCCGATAAATCTATTGCCAAGGTGATTTTGGGAGTTAAATGAGCACTATAAACGGTGAAAAAGCTAGTATTGAGATTGTTGAGGGCGGTGTCCGCGCTTGGCTGGAGCAGGTTGTGGTGGGTTTGGGTTTGTGCCCCTTTGCCGCCAAACCCTTGCTGGAAGCGCGGGTGCGAATAGATGTTAGTTTGGCCCAAACCCCCGAAGAGTTGGCGGGTGATTTACATCTAGGGCTGTGCCGATTAGAGGAAACTCCCGCCGCCGAATTGGAAACCAGTCTTTTAGTTGTGCCCAATATGCTGGCTGATTTTTACGACTATAACGACTTTCTCGATATCGCCGATGCCATGGTGGAGGAAGGTGATTGGGAAGGGGTGATTCAAATTGCCAGCTTCCATCCCCATTACCAGTTTGCTGGAACTGAGCTAAGTGATGCGGAAAACTTCACCAATCGGGCGCCTTACCCGATATTTCATCTACTGCGCGAGGCTAGTCTTGAGGCGGTATTAGCGGTGTACCCTGATCCAGAGGCAATTCCGGAGCGAAATATTCAGCTGTTTCAGAATATGGATAAAGCCGCTATTAAGGCGTTATTCCCCTATTGTTTTCGCTGAGCAGGCACTGCTATATAGTTGTCCGTTAAAAACTCACCAAAGCTTCCCTGCATGGTCTTGGTAAAAGTTCTAGCATTTCGAATAACACGCCTTTAGCCTTTGGGGTATACAAACCTTGATGACTACTCGTTCAGTTGAAATGACTTGAGGGGCGATTAGGCAATTTACTGTTTAAGGCAGCGGCAGCGAGATACACACCTCCAGACCACCACCCTGACGATTACCTAGTTGCAGCTCGCCTTGCTCCATGCTGATAATCCGCCAGGCAATCGCTAGCCCCAATCCGGCTCCTAGCGGGCCACTACGGGCGCTGTTGCCACGGGTGAAGGGCTTTAGCAAGGCTTCCGCTTGGTCTTCGTCGATGCCATCGCCTCTATCTCTGACATATACCGCCACATGGTCTTGTTCACCACGCAAGACCACGCCAAACTCCGGCGCGCCGTAACGGTGGGCGTTTTCCAAAATATTCGAGAGTGCACGCTTAAATGCTCGGGGCCGCAGCCAGACGTAATGCCCCAGTTCCACTGATAGCGTAAAGTCAAGTTGGCTGTCTTCCACCACCTCGCGAATCAGTGCCGACAACTCCAACCGCGCTCTGGCTTCGCTGTTACCCACGCCAGCAAAATCAACAAACTGGTCGATAATGGCGTCAAGCTGTGTGCAGCTGCGAATAATACTGTCGCGGTTATCCTCATCGCTGCCACAACCTAACATTTCGGTGGCCAGGCGAATTTTGGTTAACGGTGTGCGCAGGTCGTGGGAAACACCGGCTAGCATTAGTGCGCGCTGGCGCTCCTGTTCCAGTAGTTCTCGCTGCATGAGGTTAAAGCGGCGGCAGACTTTGGCTATTTCGTCGGGGCCATCTTCGGGCAATGCGTCAATATGTTCATTTTTGGCGACTTGATCGGCGGCGATTGCCAATTGTCTCAGTGGCTTATTCAAACGACGCTGTATTAAATATGCGCCAGCTAAGGCTAGGCTAATACCCACCAACCAGGAAAATAGCGCTGCTCTGGGTAGCCGGTTGCCCCGCTGCATGCCGCTGGTAGACACCCAGTAACTGCTATTGGTGACACTGAATTGTGCAAAATACTGTTCTTCGGCTTCGCGCCGCCAGATAACCTTTATCCCTTTTTTCGCGAGTTTGGCTGACGTGCGGCGTATTAGCAGCTTCTCCGCTGGCAGGATGATCTCTAGGTCAACCGTGTCGTCACGCAGCGCCCTGTCACGGATATTGTAAGCTTCAACAAAGGGCTGGCGTTGGGTCTCGGGCAGGGCGCTTAGACCCGCTTGCACGGCGATCAGGTCGTTGGCCAGTATCGTGGACAGACGTTCTACAAAAGGCTTTTGCACAAACTGCCGAAACAGCAGGCCAGCAAAGATCTGCCCAAGCAGAATCAGAGTAATTAGCAGCAGCGTGTTGCGGCCCAGCAGGCTGGCGGGAAACAATTTCATGGCTTGATCTCATCCGCTAACATATAGCCTTTCCCGCGAACTGTCACAATGTATTTGGATCCGCTGGGGTCGTCTTCCAACAACCGGCGGATGCGCAGGATCTGTACATCGACACTGCGCTCGGTAAGATTCGCGCCTCGGCCACGGGTGAGGTCAAGCAAGCGCTCGCGACTGAGTGGCCGACCGCGATTGGCGACCAGTACCTGCAATAAATCGAATTCAGCACTGTGAATCGGCAGCTCGCGGTCACCGTGAAATAGGCGGCGGCCTGAGTAGTCTAAGCGGTAGTCGCCAAACCCTTCGCAGGCTTCGGCATGCTGTTTATGGTGAGCGCCCAGAATGCTTTGCCGCCGCAACATCGCGTCGAGCCGCGCCAGCAGCTCCCGCGGTTCGAATGGTTTGCCCAAATAATCGTCAGCCCCCATCTCCAAACCGACAATGCGGTCGATAGTCTCTCTCCGCGCAGTCAACATGAGAATTGGAATGGTCTCACCCGCCAGCCGCAGCCGTTTACAAATCGACAAACCATCCTCGCCTGGCATCATCAGGTCAAGTATCAGCACATCGAAGCTTTCCCGCGCCAGCAATGTATCTAAGTGTCTGGCGTTTTCCGCTTGGCGTACTAGGTAGCCCCGAGAGCCCAGATAGTTACTGAGCAGTGCCCGAAGCTCCACCTCGTCGTCTAGCACCAGTAGTTTGCCTTTATAGTCGCTCATGCTTTATCCGTTTCTGCTATCACTGGTGCATCATAAAGCACTCTCGGCAAGTTACCTTCGGCCAGATTGTTGCAATGGGTTACAGCAGCCTCCTAGGTTATCTCTAGTCATACTTCAGCTCTTGCCTGTAACCCAGCAAGACCGCCATTCCCGTAAATTGGTCACTGTCGATAACACGCCTGCATAATCAATACGGAGAGCACACTATGAAAACCTCAATCACCACCATGGCCTTTTGTTTCGGTCTCAGCCTAGCCAGCTTGGCTGGTGCCAGCAGCGCGGCGGCCGATGGGCGACACGTTGATCGGGACAATATGAAGGGCGGCCGCACCGTTGGTGCCGGTCGGTATGTGGCGGCCGAAAACGGCGGTGTATTGGCGCAACGTCGGGTCGTTCGCAGCGATGATCAAGGCAATGTCAGCAAAACCAGCGGCGGTTTGTTCCGAACGCCCAATGGTGGCCAAGGCGGACGCTTTAGCAACACCGTGCACGGCGCGGATGGATCGGTGCAACATCAAAGCGGCTTGAAAGCCAGTGGCGAGAAAGGCGGCGTTGAAACAAACGGTGGTTATCAGCGCGATGCCAATGGCAATCTCACCCAGAACCGCGACACCGCTATCACCAACGCGCAAACGGGAAATACTTATCAGGGCAACACCCAGTATAGTAAAGAAGCTGGCGTCAGCCATAGCGCAACCTGCTTTGATGGCAGCGGCAGTGAAATTGCCTGTCCATCGCGTTAGAGCATCTACAACCTCAAAAGGAGTCAACAATGAAAAAATACCATCAGGCGATCATCGCCGCGCTACTCAGCTGTGGTGTAATTGTGGCCGCACAGGCCGACGAGGAGCTGACACGGCAGGAAAAACTGGTGCAAAAACTGACCGAGCGCTTTAGCGAATCCGACAGCAACGGCGACGGTAAGCTTAGCCTCGAAGAAGCCAAGGCAGGCGGCATGCGTTTTGTCACCCGCAAATTTGACGATATTGACCAGACCCAGCGTGGTAGTGTGACCTTGGATGAAATCAAAAGCTATCTTGCCTCACGCGCCGCTGAGCGCTAAAACCGCACCGCATGGCTGAGGGGACGCGGCGCTCGCGACGGAGCGCCGATTTCGTCTGCCGTTATTCTATCGCCTTGTCCACCGAGCGTGTGGTGATCTATTTGCTAGTTTTCTATGTGCCTCACGAGACAAAAGGACGGGGTATTGCTTGTGCGGCGCCATATGATTGGGCCATCGTAAGTGGCCAATTTTACAATCGAGCCTGTGTTTAAATTAGCGCTTTTAACGGACGATTATTTAGTTGGTGGAAACTGATTCCATATCGCATCCACTGCCTGTTCAGTGATAGCGGCATTGGCTTTGGGGTCGTTGTTGTGCAGTTCGACAACGAGTGAACCCCGCCAGCTTAACTTCATGTCGGCGGAGCTTAGAAAATCAATAATAATTTGCACATTGCGGTTGACGGTGTCTTTGCCAAGTGGAACACCCACCGAGCTACTCATACCAAAATTGCCGCCAAAACTGCCAATCCCTAAGCCTAGGCGGGGGCTGCGGTCAATGGTGTCGGCGGCTTCGGCTAAATAGTATTGAACAATGAAGTCGGCCGTTTGGGGCGTTTTGGCTTTGGTAAACAGACGGTTATTGAGCTGAGTTTGCAGGGCAGTTTTAACATTGTCGATAATAAAGGGTGAGACGCTTTTATCTGCGCCGTTGTTTTCTGACCAAATGTAGCGTTGGTAGCGACTGAAATCGACGCTCGGGTTGTAGTCACTTACCACTTTGGTGGTGCTGCAAGCACTTAGCAGGGTGGCGAAGATGAGCATTAATAGGCTGGTGGTTTTCATTTGTTTTTCCTTATTGCCAGTGTGGCTGGAAATTTTTGCCTAATTTGGCGCACGCTGCGTGTCTAGGACAGCTTAGCAGGTGATCGTTTACAAAGCCCAAGGCCTGCAAATTGGCGTAACAAATAGTGCTGCCAAAAAAACGAAAACCGCGCTTTTTAAGATCTTTGCTAATCTGGTCAGATTCGGGGCTGGTAGCGGGGATTTCGGCCATACTTTGCCAGTGGTTTTGAATCGGCTTGTCGTTAAAGTAAGACCACATATAGCGGGCAAAGCTCCCGTATTCTTTTTGGATATCTAAAAATAGCCGAGCATTGCTAATCGCACTTTCAATTTTTAAACGATTGCGCACAATCGCTGGGTTTGCCTTTAAAACCTCGACCATAGCCTCGTCAAATTTAGCGACTTTACGAGGGTTGAAATTGGCGAAGGCTTTTTTATAGCCTTCGCGTTTACGCAAAACGGTCAGCCAACTTAAACCTGCTTGGGCGGCTTCCAAGGTTAAAAACTCAAAATGCTTGGCGTCGTCGTCGCTGGGTACGCCCCACTCTTCGTTGTGATAGCGAATATACAGTGGGTCGCTTTGGCACCAGCTACAGACTTCAGACACAGCTCACACTCCTTTTTCTAATTCTGGCAGATTACACCATTCACAGCGCTGGCGGCTATGCCATAATGAAGGCCATTATTTCCTAATATACTAATTCAACAGGGAGTTCTATGAAAATCATTAAGCCAGTTTTGGCCTTGTTATTGGCGGCAACGGTTGTCGCGTGCGCTGAGTCGCCTACGGGTCGTCGTCAAGTGCTGCTGTTTTCCGATAGTGAAATGTCGCAAATGGGCGGTACTGCATTTGATGAAATGAAAAAGAAAATGACCATCAACAAAGACAGTGCCACCAATCGCTATGTTAGCTGCGTTGCTGATGCGATTACTGCTAGCTTGCCCTCTGAGTGGCGTGGCAGTTGGGAAGTTGTGGTGTTTGAAGAGGCGTCGGCCAACGCGTTTGCTTTGCCAGGCAAAAAAATTGGCGTGCACACCGGTATATTCGCCGTGGCTAAAAATGCCGATCAGCTCGCCACGGTTATTGGCCATGAAGTAGGTCATGTATTGGCCCACCACAGTGCAGAGCGCATGTCGGTGCAGAGTGTGGCGGGTACCGGTACTCAGCTGGTAGGCGTGTTATTGGGTGAGGGCGCCGGTAAAGAAACGGTGATGGGTTTGCTCGGTTTAGGTACCCAGTATGGCGTCGTACTGCCCTATGGCCGCGCTCAAGAATCAGAAGCGGATTTGGTGGGTTTGGACTTGATGGCCAAGTCTGGCTTTAATCCCGAAGCCAGTATTGCGCTCTGGCAGAATATGAGTGCAGTTGGCGGCGGACAGCCACCGGAGTTTATGTCTACTCACCCCTCGCATGCCTCGCGTATCAAAGATTTACAGAGGCAGCTAGTAACGGCAAAACCGCTGTATCAGCGTGCTCAGGCCAATGGCGTTAAGCCGGTATGCCGCCGCTAAGAGAAGTTCACACGTGTTTTAAAACTAAGTGCGCTAGCGACGAGAGGAGGGTTGCCTCGTCGCTGGTCTTGCGGCGGATATTATTCGTCGCAACAGGCGCGGTGATTCATCGACAGCGCTGGGGCCAAGCAGTCTGGCTTGCCGATGACCTTGGCTGGTACACCAGCGACCATGGTGTGAGCAGGTACGTCACGCAATACCACGCTACCCGCCATGACTTGTGCACCCTCACCAATATGGATATTACCCAATATTTTGGCGCCAGCGCTGAGTAATACTCCGTCAGCAACTTTCGGGTGGCGGTCGCCTTCCTCTTTGCCGGTACCGCCAAGGGTGACCGACTGCATAATGGAAACATTATTGCCGACCACGGCGGTTTCACCAATGACGATCCCCGTGGCGTGGTCCATTAAAATACCGCGACCAATCTTGGCAGCAGGGTGAATATCCACGCCAAACTCACAGGAAATCCGGTTTTGAAAATACAGTGCCAGCGAGGTCCGACCTTGCAGCCACAGCGCGTGAGCTATGCGGTAGGACTGCAGGGCGTGGAAGCCTTTAAAGTATAAAAAGGGTATCGACAAGCTCGAGCATGCGGAGTCGCGCTCGAACACCGCGCAGATGTCGGCGCGTATGGCGCGGCCAATCTCTGGGTCGGTAAGAAATGCTTCTTCAATCACTTCTCGCACCAGTAGAGCAGACGCCGCTGGGCTGTTGAGAATATGCGCCAAGTGATAGCTCAGTGCGGTTTCCAAGGTGTCGTGGTTGAGAATAGTCGAATGCAGAAAACTGGCCAATACAGGCTCGCGCTCAACCTCGCAGGCGGTCTCCTTGCGGATGGTTTGCCATACGGGGTCGAGTTTGTCAGTTGTTTTGCTTGCGGCGTGAATAGTCATCGTCAACACGGTAATAGAAAATGTTGCAATAGTATAGCGCTGGCGGCGGCGTCTGTAACGCGGGTGAGGCTTAGACTACACAACTGGATGTTGCCCTAATGGGTTGCGCCGACGATTCGCGCCCCGCGCTATATTATTTTGCCTTTGGGCGCGGGATTACCTCAATTTTGGCGGGCAAGCCTTCCGATCCAATCAATAGCTTTTTGCTGTCGCGACTAAATGTGCCAGCTTCAATCTGCGGCATTCTGTTCACATTTACCACTGTTGGCGTCTGGTTTAGCGCTTGTAGCCACGTTTGCGTTTTCTTGCGGGGAAAATAATAAGTTTTGCCCAAGGTTACAATGATCGCCGCATCGCCTGCGGGGCTGAACTCCATGGCGGTGGGCGAAAAGCGGGTGATGCGTCCGGCACCTTGGGCTTGGTGTTTGTCTGCGCTGGGAATACTGCGCACTTCGCCAAGATAGTTCAGCGGAATCGGCTGGCCGGTGAGTGCATCTAGCGAAAAGCGATAGAGGCGGGGGTGAATGTCGCGTTTGCTAAGGATGTAAACAAAGCGCTCGCGGCTGTCTACCGCCAGTGCTTCGGCATCGCGGGGGCCGTCTTCATTGACCAATAAAAAATGGCGGCTAATGGCCAATTCCATCTGTGGGCTAGTTAGCGTCTGGGGTTCCGCTAGCAAATAAACATCGGTGAAGGGCCGGAAGGATAAATTGTCGCCAATATCACCAATTAATAAATAGCTGCCACTGCTGTCGCTGAAGCTACTCATGTCCTCCCAGTCAAAGGCTGTTGCGCCTTTGACCTTCAGTTCAGTTAGTAGCTTGCCTTGCTCGTCAAAGGCAAATAGGCGCGAGCTGTCGCCACTGTCGTTGTGCGCCCAATAGCGATTGGCGCGACTGGGGCTGGCGCTGATGCCGCTCATTTCCTTGAGTTGGGGGGCATTCACTTGAAACTGCTCGCTAGCCGCTTCGCTCGCTTTGGCTGCTAAGCTGGGTTGCGGCCAAGCCGAAGCCAAAAGCAAACCCAGAACACAGAACAGTCCGGCAAGTGCGCTAAGTTTGGGGCGGGCCATAATATTCCTATTGTTTCTGGTGGGGGCGAACGCAGGGGCTGAGCGCTAAGTACCGAGTATAGAGTGCGCTGATGACACTTTGTTCCTGATTTATCACGCTAACGGAATGTTAGCTGAACTCTAACTGTGCTCTATATAGACGCCGTCAAGATTGCTTGATAGATTGCATGTATGACTAATTTTATACCTGACAATACCTTGTCTAGCAGTAAACCTTATCACCACGGCGACCTGCGGAGGCAATTGCTGGACGCCGCGGCAAGCATCATTCGCGACGAGGGCGAGGCCGCTTTGTCGATGCGCAAGCTTGCTCAGGAAGTAGGCGTATCGCGCACCGCTCCCTACCACCATTTTAGCGATAAACAGGCCCTGCTGTGCGCAGTGGCAGAAGAGGGTTTTCGGCGCTTTCGGGTGCAAGTCAGTTTTGGCCCGCAGGCGTATTCGGGCGGCGAAACAAACGCTGCGTTAAGTCCAGTACTCGACGAGGAGACTATCCGTAATTTTATCCGCAACTATATCGATTTTGCAGTGAACAATGCCGAATATTACCGACTTATGTTTGGCGGCCATTTGTGGAAGTCGCAACAATTAACGGCTTCATTAAAGGATGAGGCCCACGCCTCTTTTAAATTGTATGTTGATCAGGTTAGGGCTTGGCAGCAATTTGCCGCTAAAGAAACTGCGGTGGACGCATTGCGCTATGCCCAAGTGAGTTGGTCTACTCTGCACGGCATGAGTTGTTTGTTAATTGACGGTATTTATCTCGACTCTGCGGCTGTGGCCGCCATGACCGACACCGCGGCGCGGATGTTCTGGCAGCAGCTACGTGGTAGTGAATCCTCGGGCTAGGCTATCTGGCGCTTCAGATAAAACTGCGCAAGCCTTGCCTCGCTGGTGTACTTGCTGGACACTTCTCAAGCTTATTGTCGGTTACTTACAAAGGAGCTGCTGTGTCGGCCATTATCAAGGTAACAAATTTAAATAAAGTGTATGACACTGGCTTTCAGGCCTTAAAAAATGTCAATCTCGAGATCCGTCGCGGCGAAATTTTTGCCCTACTCGGCCCCAATGGCGCGGGCAAGACCACGCTAATTAGTATTATTTGCGGCATCGTCAATCCCAGTAGCGGCAATATTAGCGCCGATGGCAGTGATATTGCTCGGGACTACCGCGCAGCGCGCAGCAAAATCGGATTGGTTCCTCAGGAGCTATGCACCGATGGTTTTGAAAGTGTGCTGGCAACCGTGAAGTTCAGTCGCGGCCTATTTGGTAAGCCGCCGAATGCTGCGTATATCGAACAGATTTTGCGGCAGCTCTCGCTATGGGACAAAAAAGACTCGCGCATAATGGCTTTGTCTGGCGGTATGAAACGCCGCGTGATGATTGCTAAGGCGCTGTCTCATGAGCCCGACATTCTGTTTTTGGATGAACCCACCGCGGGGGTGGATGTAGAGCTGCGCCGCGATATGTGGGACATGGTGCGCGGCCTGCGCGAGCGCGGAGTAACCATTATATTGACCACTCACTATATTGAAGAGGCCGAGGAAATGGCCGATCGCATCGGCGTGATTAGTAAAGGAGAAATCATTCTCGTCGAAGACAAAAGCGCACTTATGGACAAGCTCGGCCAAAAACAACTGCGCTTACAGCTGCAACAGCCACTCACTGAAATTCCCCTAGAACTGAAGTCCTACCCCCTGAGCTTGGGAAAAGAGGGGATGGAATTGATCTACCATTTTGACACCTTGGCGGAGCACACCGGTATCGCCGATTTGTTCCGACGTTTGGATGAGCATGGCATCGACTATAAAGACTTGCAGTCGCGACAGCGTTCCCTAGAGGAAATTTTTGTCAGCTTGGTGTCGGCGGCGCGGGAAAGTAGCGCAGCGCAAAATGCGGAGGCGGCACAATGAATATGCACGCGATAAGAGCGATTTATAAATTTGAATTAGGCCGTACTTGGCGCACCTTGATGCAGAGTATTGCCTCGCCAGTCATCTCGACCTCACTGTATTTTGTGGTGTTTGGATCCGCGATTGGTTCGCGCATGGTGGAGATTGACGGCGTGAGTTACGGGGCGTTCATCATTCCCGGTTTGGTGATGTTGGCGCTATTGACCGAAAGTATTTCCAATGCCTCTTTTGGTATTTATTTTCCTAAATACAACGGCACCATATACGAGATTTTGTCAGCGCCGATTTCCATGCGCGAGATTGTAATTGGCTATGTGGGCGCAGCGGCGAGCAAGTCGGTTATTTTGGGTTTAATTATATTGCTCACCGCGCGCTTATTTGTGGACTACCATATCGCCCACCCGCTTTGGATGATTACCTTTTTGGTGTTAACGGCGATCACCTTTAGCTTGTTTGGTTTTATCATTGGTGTTTGGGCCGACGGTTTTGAAAAGCTGCAAGTGGTGCCAATGTTAATCGTAACTCCCTTAACCTTTCTTGGTGGGAGTTTCTATTCAATTAGCATGCTGCCGCCACTATGGCAGACTATTACCTTGGCGAATCCGGTGGTGTATTTGATTAGCGCCTTTCGCTGGAGTTTTTACGATGTTGCAGATGTGAATGTCGGCGTCAGTGCGGCAATGATTTTGGTGTTTATGGTCACGTGTTTGGCCCTTATTTATTGGATATTTCGCACTGGCTATCGATTAAAGAATTAGTGGCGTCACACTGATAAATTGAACGTAGATTGGCAATTCAGTATTGCCTTGCCGATCTTCTGCGTCGCTCATTGCGCTAAGCTCACTGTTGCTAACATGGCCCGCCGGCATTTACCCAGCGTGTTAAGGCGTCAACAAATTCGCTTTGGCTAAGAGGTGGCGTGGTGCGGTTAGCGCCTGGGCTCCAGCCCCATAATACCAATTCGTCCTCGCTCATATGGCGCAGCAAGTCACTTAAGCTGCGGTTGCCGTTTTTGCTCAGATCCTTCAGCGCAATGCACAGCTTGCTGGCGTTTAGATCTTCCCATGCCATGCTGAGCGGGGCTAAACCCCAGTGTGGCGCGCCGGGCACGGCATCGTCAGCGACATTTTCATCCTGGTGACACGCGGCGCACTGCAGCGTTGGCGCGCCGTGATTGTCGGCGCCGCGCACCACTAATTGATCGTGGCGACGGCGCTCGTCACCCTGGCGGGGAAACTCGGTTTTGGTGTGGCAGTTTAGGCAGCGCGGATGGGTGAGCACCTCGTACAGCGGTTGAAACAGGGGCGATTGGGCCATGGCAGTGCTGCTTAACAAGGCTAATAGCATTACACGCGCTGCGCAGATAAACAGGGCGTGTGGTTTGGTAAAGTGTGCAGTGATCATTGGCGTCCCCGTTTAGGCAAGAATAAAGTTGCTATTACTCAGCGGCAGTTCGCGAATCCGCTCGCCGATGGCGCCGAAAATTGCGTTAGCGAGGGCGGGACCCACGCAGGGCACACCAATTTCGCCAACGCCGCCGACGGTATTTCCACTATTTACAATCACCGTCTCAATGCTGGGCGTTTGGTGCATGCGCAGTACGGGGTAGTCATCGAAATTACTCTGTTGGACTACGCCGTCGTCTAAAATGATTTCGCCAAATAACACGCTTGATAATGCAAAGATAACGGCTGATTCGACCTGGGCAATGACGAGGTCTGGGTTAATTGCGGTGCCGCAATCGACAGCACTGACGACACGATGGATAGTTAATTCACGGTTCGCCGAAACGGAAACCTCAACCACCTGTGCCACAAAACTATTCCAGTGACCCATTACGGCGATACCTTGGCTTACGCCAGAAGCGCTTTGCCCCCAGTTGGCCGCTTGGGCTACGGCGTCGAGAACGGCGCGGTGACGCGGCTTTTCGCTGAGCAGCGAGCGACGAAAGGCGTAGGGGTTTTGAGCAACGCGTAGGGCGAGCTCATCAATAAAGGTCTCTTGCGCGTAAACGTCCGAAAACTTATTTACCGAGCGCATCCACAACGCCGGCATATTTGGTAGCACGGTAAGGTGAACGTCCATGCTGACATTGTCGATTTTATAGGGCATGCCGGTTTCAAAATCGGTTAGTTCGGCTAGCGGTGGTAGCTTCATGTCGTGAAGCGCATCTAGCGCATTCTCGGCATATAGCGAAGCGGTAACGTCTTGGGTGACTGCGCGATGGGTCCAAGCAGTAATTTTATTTGCCTTGTTCAGCGAGGCGGATACCCGCACCGATGCAGCGGGGCGGTAGTAGCCACCCTTCATATCATCTTCCCGCGTCCAAATAACTTTGACTGGTTGTTGTAAAGATTTAGCAACAAAGCAGGCATCGCGGACAAAATCGGCCAGTGGATTGCCGCGGCGACCAAAGCCGCCACCCGAGGGCATCATGTGGAAGTTTATTTGGTTGGGGAGTAGCCCTAGTACAACACCCGCAAAAATCTTGTCGAGGCTGGCCGACTGGGTGCCGGTCCAAATCTCTGCGCTGCTGCCGTCGTAATCCACCACCACGTTTAAGGGTTCCATGGCGGCGTGGGCCATAAACGGAAAATAGTAGTCTGCGCTTAGGGTTTCGCTACTCAAGGTTTGGGCGAGTAGGGTGGAGCCGTCGGAGCGAATAGGTACCCCTGGTAAATTGAGTTTAAAGCTGTATTCGGCGCGCTGCTTGGCCGAGTCGGTGCGGCCAGCCAGCAATTCATTCCAGCTGACTTGCAGGGCTTTGCGTCCTTTTTCGGCTGACCAAAAATCGTCGGCGACGACCGCAACACCGCCAGGGATTCTGTGCACGCCGCGCACCCCAGAAACGGCGAGTGCGGCGTTGTCATCAATATTCAAGGCTTGGCCATTGAAGCGGGGCGGCCGAGCGATGAGTGCGGTGAGCATACCGGGAATATCCACGTCCATGCCGTACTTAAAGCTACCGTCGGTTTTGGCGCTGGCGTCGGTGCGCTCACGAGAGGTGCCGATAATGCGGTAGCTGGCGGGGTCTTTCAGGGCTGGATTGGCGGGCACATTTTGCTCAGCGGCAGCGCTGGCAAGTTCGCCGTAGCTGGCACTGCGGCCGCCAATGTCGTCAATGACATAGCTGGCTTCGGTGCGCAGACTGCTGGCACTTACCTCCCATCGCTCGGCGGCAGCACTGAGGAACATTTGTCTGATGGTGGCGCCAACACTGCGCTGGGTGTCGAAATAGCCGCGAATTGCCGAACTCGCCACCGTAAATTGCAATAGGTTTTGGAAATAGGGGTTGTTAAAGCGGGTGGCAACCGGTGACAGTTCAGCGCTGACTAGACTCCAGTCGGCGTCCAGTTCTTCGGCAACAATCATGGGAATCGCGGTGAGCGCACCTTGTCCAATTTCTGCTGCGCCAACAAGCACCGTAATTCGGTTGTCGGTGCCAATCCGCATAAATTCGCTGAGTTGGTATTCTTCGCTCGGTGACGCCGGCGTGTTGTCGCTAGGGGCGATGTTGGAATTGGCTGTTGTACCACCAGATGAGCTGCCGCCACAGGCAACAAGTAGGCCGCCACTTGCCATCACGCTGACTTTAATAAAATCTCGCCGATTAAATCCTGAATGCTTTTTCATGGCCCGCTCCTACAGTTGCTCGCTAGCAATTTTGTGTATTGCCTTGCGAATACGTGGGTAGGTGCCGCAGCGGCAAATATTGCCCGACATGGCGCGGTCGATGTCTTGATCGCTGGGCGCGGAATTACTTTTGAGCAGAGCGGTGGCCGCCATAATCTGGCCAGACTGGCAGTAGCCGCATTGGGGCACGTTCAGCTCGCGCCAGGCATTTTGCACTAGGCTGCCGATATGCTCATTGCGAATGTCTTCAACGGTGCGCACGGCCTTATTGCCAATTGCGCCCACGGGTAACACACAGGAGCGAGTGGGTTGGCCGTCGATATGCACGGTGCAGGCGCCACAGAGCGCTTGACCGCAGCCGTATTTACTGCCAGTTAGCTTGAGGTTTTCACGTAATACCCACAACAAGGGTTTGTCTTCGGGGGCGTCCACGGTTTGGGCAACACCGTTTACTTGGATTGTTAGCATGCCTTAACTCCTAATCGAACCGTTGCGGCGGTTTGAGCTGATAGCGATGCACTGCGCCACTTTGGGTAAAAGGGGCTGGCCGGGTGAATACTGGCTGTGCTTACGACGTAGTTTTATTTTATTTTACAGTGGCCTAACGGCGGCACTGTGTGTGCCGCCGAAAGTAGCAGCGAATGTTATACGTGTAAACACTGGGAGTGGATCATTGTGATGGGCATCTAAATTACTACTATTTAAAATTACTCAGTAAGGCAGGCGCAGCGGCGCTTCTTGCATCAAGGCCAGCTGTTCCCGCAATTGTAAAATATGCTCGCCCCAGTAGCGCTCGGTGTTAAACCAAGGGAAGGCTTTGGGAAACGCTGGATCCTGCCAGCGGCGCGCTAGCCATGCGGCGTGGTGCATAATTCGCAGGCTGCGTAGCGCCTCGATGAGACCCAGTTCTTTGGGATTGAAATCGTAGAACTCATTGTAGCCTTCCACTAACTCCATAATGGCGCGCTGTTGGGCGTCCTGCTCGCCAGAGAGGAACATCCATAAATCCTGTATGGCTGGAGCCATGCGGCTGTCGTCAAAGTCGACCAGCCAGGTTTCGCCGTTGCGCGACAAAATATTGCCAACATGGCCGTCGCCGTGGGTGCGGATATACTGAGGTGCAATGTCTGTAAAGCGCTGGTGAACGCGTTTTAACAAATCTGCGCTGAGGCTGGCGTAAGCATCGCTTAAATTGCTTGGAATTACCCCGTCGAGGATAAAACTGCGGCTTTCGTCGCCAAAACTGGTGGTATCTAAGGTCGGCCGATATTGAAAAGGCGTGCTGGCGCCAACCAGATGCAGGCGGCCAATGAGGCGGCCGAGTTGAAAGAGATTGTCCATATCGTCGAGGGCTGGGGCGTGCCCCCCGCGACGGGGGTAAAGTGCGAAGCGGTAGCCTTCGAAGCTGAATAAACTAGCGCCCGCTTCATTGCGCCAGGGCGCAATGACAGGAATATCGGTATCAAAGAGTTGCTGGGTAAATTGGTGCTCCTCTAGAATCTGCTCGTCGCTCCAGCGTTCGGGGCGATAAAATTTCACTACTAGTGGTTCTTTGTCTTCCAACCCAAATTGGTACACTCGATTTTCGTAGCAACCTTAATTGCCGCGTTTATGTACATCGCTTGTAGCCCAGAAGACATGGCTATTTAAGGACGGGGGGTGAAAATATATGTACAAGGAGGAATTGGCGGTTTTTATGTACAAAATTAGAAAATAATGTACATATTCAAATTCAAAAAATAATTAATGTACACATGCGACCGGTGAGCTAAGAATTGCCATTCTGTCTGGATAACGGCTCTTCCTGGAGGATGCTGAATTGCTCTCTTAACTCAATAATGTGCTCCGCCCAATACCTCTCAGTATTGAACCATGGAAAGGCTGAAGGGAAAGCTGGATCGTTCCATCTTCTTGCTATCCAAGCTGCGTAATGCATCATCCTTAGTGTTCGCAGTGGTTCAACCAATATCAGTTCATCATCATTGAACTCGTGGAACATCTCATAGCCTTCTAGCAAGGCCTCCAGCTGATCTGTTTGATCCTGCCTGTCTCCGCTGAGCAGCATCCACAAATCCTGCACTGCGGGCCCCATTCGGCAATCATCAAAGTCCACGAAAACTGCACGCTCATCACGCCAAAGGATATTGCCTGGGTGGCAATCAGCATGAAGGCGAATTGCTGTGTATGGACATTGTTTAAAAAGTGCTTCTATTTGGATCAGAAGGTCTTTGCTTAGGGTTTCATAAGCCTCTCGGAGGCTATCCGGGATATAACCGCTAGATAGTAAATAATCGCGACTGTCGATACCATAAGACTGTATGTCGATAGTCGGACGGTATTTGAACGATGATAGGGCACCTATTGCATGGAGTCGTCCTAAAGAGCGTCCTAGCAGCGCTATAGTGTCAAACTTATCCAGCTCTGGTGCGTGCCCTCCAAAGCGTGGAAATAGTGCAAAAGTAAAACCGTCAATCTGGTGCGTGGTTGTGCCTTCAGGCGAAACTAAAGGAGCAACGATTGGCCACTCGGCTGCTTCTAACTCACGACTAAAAGAATGCTCCTCTGCAATCTGTTCGTGTGTCCAGCGCTCGGGACGATAGAATTTGGAGATTATAGGCTGGGTGTCCTCTATACCTATCTGAAATACTCTGTTCTCATATGAGTTAAGGACTGTTAGACGGCCATCGCAGAGGTAGCCTTCGGCCTCAATAGCATCAAGGATGACGTCAGGTGTTAGCTTGCTGTAGGGATGTTGTTGCATTGCCGGTACGCCTAGAAAATTAGGCTTTTAGTATACAGGACGCGGATTTCCTGCGGGAGAATGATTCGGCACCTAGAGGGCTGGCATGGACGCCGATGTTGGGTTTCAATATTCGGCCGTTTATGCTCCTAAGTTGGGTAGGGTTCTACCCCGTATCTATGATCGCAGCTAAAAGTAAGGAACATATTCGTGTCGTACACTCCGGGCTCTATGGATGACAACAGCATGTTGTTGGTAGACAATAAAGTTGTAAAAAAATAATATAATTTACTCTACTTTTGTTCGTGCTCTTCATATTTTCGATCAGCGGCTGCATGTAGGCACATTAACCGCCTTTAGCTATTGAAGAAATAGCTCCACAATCATTCGGTTTATCGAAACTAGAGCTACTTTTTACATAGTCATTAACCAGCTTTCCGAGCTTAGCAACCAGCTCTTTATTTGTTGTCATAAAGCCCAGGGGCATAGTCACCGGTAAAGTTTCTGGTTGCGAGAAATGGTAAATCACAACACCCACTTCATCCTCAAGATGCAGAATTTCAATATTCCCATCCAAGAAACCTTCCGCAAGTCCTCTTGCATAATCATGAAACTGCCCAAGTTCATGCTTCCACTGCCTAGCTACTCTGAAATCCTTATCATCCGATACGGGTACATACAATATGGGGTCATATAGCTTCTTCTCCTTCGTGCTAGACCTTCGAATGAAATCGCTTAAGCTAGAACTAAAGCGACTACTCTTTGCCCAGTATGGATCCGAAGGCGCAATCCAAATAAATCGGCTGCCGCTGGTATCAGCTTTGCTTTTTATACGTTCATTGATCACTGAAACTAAAGACTTCTGAAACTGATCCCAGTTGCTTTTCGAGTATATCGGGCCAAGGAAAGTCGTCCTGCCAGAAGCAGTATGCTCCTCCAAAGCTCGTATATCCTCTAAATAGTTCGGATTAATCAGATTTGTATTTGAATCAAACAGCTTCAGAGTCTCTTCATCGCTTAGCGAAAGCATGGACTTAAAGATACTCATGGTATTGTTGAGCGTCGATAACCTAGATAGCTCAATGGCCATTAGTTCATGAACACACTCCGAGCTATTTAGCTCTTCATAGTCTTCACGTTCAACAGCCTTACCGTCGTTATCCATCTGAAACGTTGTAGTCAAACGTAGCGGCAGCTGCCGCAGTTTATTGACAGAGTTCACGGTGTAGATAGAGGGTTGCTCTTTTCCATCCTGAGTCTGTATGTGAGATAGGTAGCCCTTATCTAGAATCTGGTTGAACTGATGCTGGAAGTGTTTCTCTACCAGCTTTTCGCTTTGAGAGGCGTTGCCATTATCGATATTGAGAGATATACCATCTTTCCACTTGTCTTGGTCATTCTGGTTGCTGAAGCAACTAAACGTAGCTAGATCAAATGACAGGGTAGCCCCACTATCTTGTACGGTAGAAAGCTGAGGGATTTCACCAATTTCAGAGAAGTACCCACTTGATTTTTCAGTCAAGGTCAGGCGTCCTTCCGGTGAAAGTGTCAGTTCACCACGCTGAACCAAGTCTGAAATTGCTTCGTCAGTCTCACGGCGGCTAAGGCCAAAATAGGTCGAAATTTGTACTTTGCTCATAGGTGCGACATGCATAATCCTCAGCACAAACTCTCTGATAAATGGCAGCCCTCTCTGAGAGACATATGAAAACTGAATGTTAAACCTCTGCGCAGGCAGTAGGAAGTCAACCTCGTGATACGTTACAGTGTTATCAGACATCATTTCTGCTTCCCATCCTGCGTAGCTGAGGTAAATGCGTACCCAGCTTCCTGACCACGCTCAGTCATATAGCTAACAACGGAGCCCAATGGCAGCTCCTTGTTGATCCCCTTCCAAATATCCGCGTTACCAACAATCAACAAACGATCCATTGCACGGGACATCGCAACGTTGATCCGATTTGGTGCGCGCAGGAATCCTGGGCTATGCCGCTTATCAGAACGCGTTAAGGACAAAATGATGATCCTATTTTCTTTACCTTGATAGCTGTCTACCGTGTCAATTTTGACGATATCCTTGAAGCCATCACTCCAGATTTCCTGATTGAATTTCTGGCGAAGCAACCGCTTTTGCTCGGCGTACATACAGATCACACCGATTGCAGCTTCATCTTTGCTAGTGAGCTTTGAAAGCTCCACAACAAAATCAGCATTCTCAGACACCTGTTTGAGCACAGATATAATCTGATCAGCTTCGCTGCGGTTGTAAATACTTGTCCCACGATCTTCCAAGTGATGCGCCCGCTGGCCCAAGTTAGAGGTATCTATCCAAGTCACCATACTACGCAAAGCTTGCGGTGCATGCTGATAGACGTCCGGAATTACTCGATCGCCATTACGAAGCTTGCCTTCATAGAAGGTCTTCGATACCAAATCACCAATAGGCGGAGCCATTCGATACTGAGTCAGCAGTGCAGCGCTAGCTTGATCACCATAGGTAGAGTTAAATGCGCGAGCAAAGTCACTTCGTAATACTTCGTCGATCTCAGTGCGCAAACTGTGGATTCCCAACTTCCTAGCCAACGCAGCCTTGTGCGCATCGGAGTACAACGGAGGTAACTGCAGGTGGTCTCCCACTAGCAAAACACGTCTAGCAGATTGCATCGCGATGGCTAGTTCACTAGCAATTGACCGAGCAGCCTCATCGATAATCACCCAGTCGTAGATGTTTTCATGAATGCCAATGTGACCTTGACCGATACCTACACATGTTCCAGCCACCAACTGTCTGGAGCGCGCATAAAACTCATCTAAGTTGACCCGCTCTCCAGATAAAGCATCCTGCATATCCCTCGATATTTTTGCTAGTGCTTTGACTCGACGTGCCTCATCAGGCCTAACACCGTACTTCCTACATAACGTGGAAATCAGTATTTCTTTTGCGTCTGAGACCCTCGCTCCTGCTTCTAGGCTGATGCCATACTCTGTGCTTAGCTTGGAACGGATTGAAAGATCCAGTTCTACTGATATATCTTTAAGCTCCTTTATGTCTTTCTCATCGCTTAAGTCATTGACTTGGTATAGCAATGTCTCAAGGTGATCAATTTGCTTGAACAGTTTAAGCTCTGCCAGCACAACACTGGAAATGAACTCAGGCTCCAAGCCAATGGCCTCACTCAAGGCTTCAACGCGATACTTACTCTCAGCATTGAAAAGTTCACGCTTCTCAGTTGTGATTGAGTTCGAATAGACATCTTTTAGACCTGGAGAAACAGCCCCTTCGCGATTACTAAACCTTACGACTTCCAGATCGGTATTGAGTCGGGCACAGTGCTTCCTGATCCGCTCAGCAGCTGTATTTACAGCCTCATGCGACTGGCTTACCAATAAGATGCGATTGGTGTTCTGCTTTTCAACCAAATAATGCACAAAGGCTGCAATAAACTCTGTTTTACCCGTCCCCGGAGGGCCCTGTAGCAGGGAAAGTGGCCCATTGTTGACCAACTTGGCGAAGGCCTCTCGCTGCTGTTCATTTAGGCTAATCTTGTTTCCGTGCTGGTCTTCACGATCATACCTGGCGAAGTCAGTGTCCCTTAACGATATGCCGTAGTTCGTTGCGGCTTTTTCGCAAGCTGGATCAAAGAGATCCATCAGGTCTGGCATCACACCTTCTCGATCCAGTAGTCGCTCCAAAGCTCGTTTACGTTTGCGATATGAAGCACGATCCTGTTTGGTACGGAAGAAGACGATATCAGAGTCGTTCAACTTGTATGCTGCCGCTCGTGTTTTGATCAGTCGAACTTCCTTGAGCGCTGATTTCTTAAGTGACACCTCACCAATGAACCTCTCTACACCCTCCTTATCAACCAATAATGCTTCGACTTCATCACTACTGCTGAATCCACCTAGAGGATCTACATCTGCAGAGTAAGGTATCAGAAGCTCTCCACGGACGTCTGCTACAGGAACAATTTCACCACTAACTTCAATATTGGGATACGACTCAGTCTCTGTATCTAGGATTGCCCTCCATAGCTTCGCTGTCGGTATTTCGAGGGTCTTTGCTGACGCTGGCGCAACAGCCTGTTCATCTAGCCTTGAGAAGGCTTCCTTCAGCTGAAGAGTTAGCGTGTCTACTTCAAGCTCTGTTTTTTCTTCAGGTGCTGTCGCCAACTCAATCGCACGAGCAAAAGACTCATCTTCATTAAGCAGCGCAGTCAAAGTAGACATGTCTTGCGGGCGACCAGGAATAACCCGTATACCAGTGCCAATCTCAAACTGGCTATCGTCAATATCCTGCTTGCGAATAGATGTCCGTGGCCATGGTTTAAACCCAACAAGCAGAGCTTTCTGCTGTTTGCAAAACATTGCAGAAAAACTGCCACCAATCCCAATAAAGGTTACTTTGACCTCAGTTGGCTCTCTATGGTTAGGCTCTATTTTGACATACATATGCCCGTTATCGGGTAGGATGGTGATAGCTTCATCGGCGTCGCCTGCTGTAATCTCAATCAGGCTTTGCGTCGACGATGCTTCATCGCTATCTATCGCCTTTTTAAAGCGACCTAAATCCTTAAACCCAAACTGAGAATCTTCTAACTCAGCGCGAATTGCATCTGCCAAGGCGGGGTAAGTCTCAGACTCATGCCCCCAAGACAAACCAAGCAACTCGCAGGACATCTTCATCACTGCAAAGTTGTCACGTTCAAAAGAAGTACACCCATCGATGTATTCAGGACTATAACTGTGGTTTTTGGGCTCTTCTCCTGACGGTGAAAAATCTGGGATATCGATTAAGTAGAGAGAGCAACTTTCAGTCTCCAGCATCACGTTGCCAGGATGAATATCGCCATGAGCAATGCCAAGGCCATGCAAATGCTCTACAGCAGCAACGAACTTACCAATTAGCTCTGTTTTCTCATCGTCCGCAATCAGCGCCTTGTCCCAGGTAGCACCTTGGACTTTATCTGTAACCATGTACAGACTCGATGACTTAGAGGCAATACCAAACTCTCGTATTTCTGGTAGGTAAGTCGGTTTAACTAACGAAAGTTTATCTAGCTGTTTCAGAAAAGTAAGAACCCGGAAGTTTGCTGCCGAGTCATCTCCTTGTCCGCCTGCATTCAGCCAGGCTTTTACGAGTCTTCCGCCTGATACATAGACTTCTTTCTCAGCTGTCTCTACCAGAAAGTCATCATCTTCTCGATACTGACGCGAGTGGTTGATAGCATGCCGGTAGGGATCAAGATCAGCGTCATCAAATGTTGGAATAGGCTCGCCTGCAGGTTCAGCTTGCTTCAATACATCAAAAAATTCCGTAGCAGAAGCGAACCTTGCAGCAACAGCAGCCAATAAGACTTCTGAAAACCATTGATCACTATTGAGCATGTCATCCTGAACTGTTTCAAGGCTCTTAGGAGACATACGCGTGCCGCTAAGCAAATGCCAGGCAACAAGACCTAAGGCATGAATATCCTGCTGAAAAGGTGTCAAGTCGCCCCCATCTAACATGCCTTGAGCTTCAATCGGACCCACTGACAAGCTCTTGCGATAATCTCCAACCGTACCAGCAGGTTGGTGGTATGCTGAGATAAAGTTTGATAACGCGACCTCTTTTGATGGTGAGATCCAGAGACTGTGATCAGCAATATCCCTGTGAGCAATTTTCATCTCGTGCAAGTCGCCAAACTTAGCAATTAACAACTTAGCGACATTCAAGCGGTCTAGTTCTGAGAAAGCCTTGCCATACTTTCCTATAAATTCGTTAAACCGAACATGACCAGGTGGTAGCTCGTATACCTCACTGTATTCTGCTGTTACTTCGTCTTTTTGGAAACTCGTCAGAGATCTCAGGCAGTGGTTGTATAGATCCCGGTTTTGGTGGTTGATGTGCTGTAACACCTCACGCTCTCGGGAAACAATTTCTGCTCTTCCTTCAGGAGTGTATGCCTTGCTACCCTCAACATTCTTAAACTTCCATACGCGAAGCAAGGCTTCTGCGTTACTCGATATTTCCGACTTAGCAATGTATTCCTTATATACCTTTTTCGGATGTTCGAAGATGATATCTATGGCTTCATAGCCATCTACCCGATGAGCTTTAGGGGCTGTTTGCGGCCCAATAAACAATTCATCAAACAAAGGAAAGTCTTGGTTTAAAACCTGCGCATTAGGGTGCGGCTTAAAGCGTGAGTTAAATAACTTTCGGTCTGCAAACTTAAGAAATTCTTCAAGCGATATAGTGTGAAGTAACTGATCTTCCCGCAGCTTGCTAAAATCAGCGTTCCCCGTCATAACTACGAAGAAATGGACATGAGGTACAAATCCCTTGTTGGTAAAACGATGAGCAACTCTTAATAGTTTATTATCCAGAGTTTGTTTCTTTACTCTGGTAACGCTCACAGGCGAGCGTTTCATATTTTTGTTACCTTTGTACCAATTATCGCCTCTCGCCGTTACTGGTTGATGGTTCCAATCCTTCAGTTCGACAATGATCACAATGCAGTGAGTCACGATGATTAGGTCAAACTCCCCATCGTGATTCTTCGAGTCAACAAATCGAAAGCCTGCATAGCCTTTCCATGGGAACATACCTTTGTTGTTGCCATAACTGCTTTGCAGCTGGTCGCGCAGAGTTCCTCCACGAACAGGAGCCTTAGGTGCATTAGTAGAACCCGAAAAGGCAGCCTTTATTTTCTCGATGGCTGCGACTTCCTGCTCTTGTAAGCCACCATCCCAAATTTCTACTTCCATGCTTCCTTCCTAAATGAGGATAAATTAGGGTTGAGGATCTATCCTTTTATAAATTCTTCTTAGCAACCATTTCTTTTACGGCACCACTCATCGAAAGATGATTGTACGTTGCGACCTTATTTATCACTCCACAATCGCCTTCAACAGCGCATCTCTTGCGTCCTGGTAAAACTGGATGTCGATCTTGGTCGCCATATCATCCGATAGATCATACAGCTGCCTGCGACAGGTCACTGGCATCAACAATGATGACGCTCCTTTCTCAACCGCCAGTTCAGTAATATTCACTGCACTATTTATCGGTTCAATTGAGCCACCCAGGTTAATTTCACCCACCACAATCAGGCCACCTTTAACAGGTTTTTTGAGCAGGCCGCTGCACATCGCAACCAGAGAGGCGATACCAAGCTTCGATCCACGCTTGGAGGCGTCAAACGCCCTGAGCTGTATCGTGAACTCATGCGCACGCGGGTCACGATCGCCAACCAGTTGCATAGCTCGAGAATAAAGGTTCTGCTCAGCGTAACGGACAGATTCACGGAACGCTGGCGGTACTGGATTGTTGAGGATTTTGACTCCCGAGCCCGGACCTTCATTAACTTCAATACGATACAAGCCAGGGTTGTCGTCAATGTCCTGGCCACCCTCGCTTACAGTCCAAATCTGACCTGGCTCTAGTGGGTCATCGCCAATTTCGTTATCTGATCGGAGCTCAGGCGTGGCAACAAACTTCTCGACACCGTCATCACCCAGGAAATAACTGAAATGGGTATTGCGGAACTCGGCGGCACCCACACGCTTTTGCTGCTCTTTGACGCGGCGACGTACTTCTAACCCCAGTCTTACCGCCCATTCCAGATCTTTGTCGCTGATCTCCATGTCCTGTGAGGGATACATCAGTTTCAGCAAGCCAGATACGGTTTTGTTAACGGCATTTACATCACGACCACTCAATGCCCCACCAAAGTGAACGCGATTTTGTAGTACGCTAACTCGGCTTTGGAAACGCAAACGACTTAAACATTCAGAGAAAAAGTCACTGACCAATCCAAAGTGATCGGTCGTGAGCTCTTTGTTCATTTTCGGCACATCCCAGCCGGGCAGATAACAATGGATACGATCCATCCAAGCGGTATCGTCACGCATTTCTTGAGGCAGTGGCCCGAATAAATGTCCAACCCGCTGCTGGTGCTCTACATCCACATCAAAGTTGCCGACAAACACCATCGAGCCGTCAGCGCGAATGCTTTCCTTGCCTCGTGAGAACTCGCCTGACTCCATGTAGCCCTTCATGATGTTGATCCCTTCTTTGGAATCGAAGGAAATGCCACTCACTTCGTCGAAGCAGACCACATCGTATTGGCATACTAAGCCGCGCGCTCCGGAGGCATTATTCACGAACATCTTGGCAATGGTCGCTTTACCACCGGAAATCAAATGCGCATAGGGGGAAACCTGCTGGAAGAGATGGCTCTTGCCGGTACCGCGCGGCCCCAGCTCCACCAGGTTATAGTTACGCTCTACAAAGGGAACCATACGCAGCAAATTGGCATCTTTGGCGCGGTCGCTCAACGCGTTTGCTTCGAGCCCAATACTGCGCAGAAGAAAGTCTTTCCACTGCTGGCTGGTAAACTGCTTTCTTGCTTCGGCTAAATCATCTAGCACGTCACGCTTTGAAAGTTGAATGGGGCGTAAATCCTTAATGCCAAAAGCATCGCCTTTTTCTTCGGCAATCAAAGAGTCATATTCCAAAGTGATTTCGGCGTAGAACCCACCCGTTAATAGTCGCTCATTATCGTCTACGACGTTATCGTTAATACGAACACGATTGAGCTGTACACTTGGTAAAGTCGCCACGTAACCATTATCTTTTTGGCTGAATCTGGCACTAACCAAATCAATCAGCTTTACCGTACCGTTCTTATAGGCTCTCGCTTTAAAGAGCTCTTCTTCACCGGCTCTGACGGTACGTGACTCCAATTGCCGCTGAACAATTTCCAGCCCTTCCTCAATTTCATCTGGATCGGTGCTAGCACAGTACCGGCCCAGCAGAAACTCAACCACATAGGTAGGTACAGGAAATTGCCGAGCAAAGGTTCGCACTAAATCTTTACGGACTAAATAACCTTCCAAATGCGCGGCGGCAATTTGATCGAGCTGGTCTAATTCCATTGTTTATTCTCCGCCGATACGCGTTTGCTGCTGGGCGATTAGCTCACCACTTTCGGTAAGCAACACGATGACCGCAGCAACGCCTTCTAAATCTTCATCATCTATAACCACAGAACCCACGCCGGATTCTTTAATCGTTTTTGTACTCATAACCTTACTGGTCGTAGCGTCACCAGCATCTAAGCGAACGTCCAACAATAAACCTTCAAACGCACCCTCTACGGCCACATTGCAACGCAGGCCACGCCAGGAAACATCCGTGATTTCAGCTTTAACATCAACATAAGCATTGCCTGCCTTGCGAATGATCAACTCCGGTGTTAAGCATTCCTGCAGACTGAGGCCACCATGGGTATATTCTTCACCCAGCTTGTAGCAACTAATGCCGTTGGCGAGTGAAAAATGCTGGTCGGCATTCCAATGCCAAGGGTACAGTTGTTCATCGGTGTGAGAACCTGGCTTAATCGAAGCACAGCGTCCCCATTTACTATCCACCAACGCCGCCGGCAGTTCCGTTTTCGGCAGCCCGCCAGGTAGCAGTAACCAACCATGGTCAGTGACCAAGCGGACTTGCTTCCAACCAGCATTCAACAGGCTCGCAATGCGGTCTTCAACTTCGACCAAAATGGCATCAATGTGTTTTGCCAGCTTCCAACCCCGATCGTGGCCTTCAGAGTCTATGTCTCCATACTCGCACCAGGCTTGTCCAGAGCTTTCACCAACATCGGTTTTCGCGAGTTTTTGCCAGCCGTTGGTTTCCAGCAGCTTTTGAAAATGATGGCCGCTTAACTTTTGCTCGGTTTCCTTAACGCAAGGTTCGAAAGCCTCGCTACCAACTACACCTGAAATAAGCTGCGCCACAGGGGACACAGCAGGTTTAGCCGTCGCTGTTACGCTGGGTAAAGCGGACCATTGTGTCGACAACTCGACACTGTAGCCTTTGGCTTCCAGTGATTCAGCAAAACGCTTGCCCACATCAAAGCGCAAACCATCCACAAAAAATACGGTCTCGCTTTTGGCGTACTTAACCGGCTTACGGTTGGCAGCAATGAGTCCTGGGTAACCATGTTTTTGCACGGACTCTTGTAAATAGCGGGCAGCGTCTTGCGCCCAATCGGTATACATAGCCCGAATGGCCTTAGAGGCCGCATCAAAGTCTTCTTGTTGATCAATGGGCTTTAACGCCTGCACAACCGCATCGTCCGCCTGCCAGGCGACGGTTTGATAGGTATTGGCCATATCCGCAATGGTGCCACCCGCAATCGAGCTTCTAGTCACATCGGCCAGCTTTTTGAGCCACTTCAATGACTGTGCCAGTGGCGACAAGCCGAGCTCTGCCCACACCAAGGTTCGGCGTTCACCGTGGGTGTTATCCAAATCTGCAATCGATTTGCGGGCTTGCGCAGGGGATGCCTGCTCCAGGCGCGCCAGTGCCAGGCGTAATTCATTTTCTTGTTGCCGATTCCACTGTGGCCAACCACTTTTATCGGCAAACATATCCATGGGCAGTGCGGTTTTTTCCAGCTGCGCTGGAATATTAGGGTAACGCTTAGGTGCTTCGCAGTATCGGTCCCAAACCGGTTGCCAAGGGCCCTCGTGAGCAGCCAATAAAGCGGCCGCACTCAATGTGCCTTGTTTGTCTGGGTCAAAACCCAACTGCGATTTAATAATCTCTACAAAGGCTGGCCAGGCGGTATCGCCCTTGGCGGCTTTAAAAGCATCGCCCTGATCCAACCAATGCAACAGATCACGAATCGGGTCGCCATCAATCAATAAGGTATTGAAGTAGTCTTTATCTAAGCGTTTGCCTTTAAGCAGGCTTACATCAACATCCAGCAGTCGATACAAGGCCAGTTGCATGGCATGTAAAGCAGCGCGATCTTGGGCTACGTCCAGCCCCAAGCCACCTTGGTCTGAACGCAAAAAAGCGAGAATGGTCCAGTCTTTGGCATTCACTTGCGACCAAATCACGCCTCGGTACTGCAGCTCTGCCAAGGGTTTAAGGGATTCAGGGCAACTTTCGATGGCCCGGATTTCCTGGCGACTGACACCCGGCAGATACAAAATTGGGATAGCGCCAGCTGCATCGATACCGTCTACCCGATTAGCCATAGCGCAGCGCAGCCAAATAGCCGGACCAGTCTTTTGCTCCGGCGCATAGTCGCCTAAGGTCCACAATTGCGGGAGTCTCGCTTGTAGCTGCCCAATGATGGGTTGCCACAAACGGTCTTTGTCCGGCCACAGCACGGCGGCGGGGGCCACTTCAATATCCGGGTTGAAAGAACCTGAATTCAGTAAGGCGTGCTCTACGGCGGCTAATACGGTGGTCATGCAGCCATCTCCAATGCCAAAAGTTGCCCGACCCAATCATTAAATAAATGGCATTCTTCGCGCATTGTGGTGATCCCAATATCTAACGCGACTAAAGAGCCATGAATGACTTTGTCATATTGGTCAAACAACGCCTTGATGCGTTTGCTCGGCGCGGTCGCGCTACTGTTGTTTACGTGTTCTGGAGAGTCGAATGCATTTCGAATACGCTCAAAATGGGCCGTTAAACCAGCTTCTCCTATTTCCGAGGCAATCGAATTGGGTTTACTGAACAGCAGACCTTCAAACTCATACATTTGCACATAAGGGATAAACCGGCGCATCGCGTCTTCGCCAATATGGGGAATCAATTGCTCTACGAGCTTTTCTTCCACCCGGCGTCGCTTATCCTCAATATTCGGCAAGGTCAGCGCTTCCGCTTTGCCTGGGAAGTCTTCGGGTAAGCCATAAAAATCGAAGAACGTGGTGCAATAGGCCTCTGTATCATCGAGCAGACGGCTTTTCACATCGTGCAGCACGCGTTGGAATTTGAAATTGCCACCTTTGTGACCTGGCTTGCCGACTAAAGAAGGAAACAAATAAATGCCTTGAGGTGTAAATAGGTCCGCCATTACCTCGTTAACGAACATTTCTTCCGTTTGCCCTTCACAAATTACATGCACTCGAATCATCGGGATGGTCTCCCACCCAAAATGTTCTTCTGCCAAAGCTCACTTACCGTGTAATCGTCCAGCCAGTTGGTGAAGTCTTCTTCGTTGAGTCGCTTAAATACCGTCGCGCCTTGTTCACGCTCCACCACAATTAAATCGTCGATAGAAAACTCATCCACAAGCGGTGCGGATTGGGTAGACACGATCACTTGCATGCGTTTGGACGCTGAACGCAATAAACCTGCCAGCAGTGCAATGGCAAATGGATGCAAGCCCAACTCTGGCTCATCAATAATGATGGTTGATGGGGGTTTGGGTTGAAGCAAAGCCGTCACCAAGCATATAAACCGAATGGAGCCATCGGACAACTGGCTTGGCCATAGCGAATAGTCGCTGTCTTTTTGCTTCCACAGCAGTCTGATTTGTTCTTCTTCGGTAGGCAGCTTTTGAGGTTTTAATACAAAATCATCAAAAAACGGAATAGCTAACCGTACCGTTTTAACAATCTGCTCATAGGCTTTGCTTTCGCTTTCTTTCAGTGAATACAAAAACGCCGCAAGGTTGGAGGCATCGGGTCTAAAGTAGGCGTTATCGTGCAAAGCACCTAAGCGTTTTACACCTGCGGTGTCACTGGTATCGTGAAAATGGTAAACCCGCCAGCTAGCAATAGAGCTATAACAGTAGTCAGCTTCACTGCCTTTATGCCCTTTTTCAAAAGCATCTTTAAGCTTCGCTTCAACATGACCGGCGCCAAGCTCTATCCATTTATCACCATAATATGGCCCTCTAAAGAAAAGCGCTTCACGAGCAAAGGTAAAGCCGCCGTCAGCCGTAGTCTCCAGATCAAATTGATAACCGTTCAATCCAAATTTAATGAAGGACGAAAACTTAGTCGTCTCTTTAACGCCATAAGAAACAACCCTGTCTGCACCGCCTTGTTTGCTGGTCCACACTTGTAGGCGTTTATCCAGCATTTCGCCGAGTAATCGGAAGTAAGAAACAAAATTACTTTTGCCGACACCATTGGCGCCAATAAGCACATTCAAGCTATCAAGGCGTAGCTGTTTTAAATCCTTAATAGATTTAAAGCCCTGAATCGTTAAATTATTGATTGGGTTGATTGTTCCCATATTAAGAACTCTCACGTAGTTTTTCGCGAGCTGCTTTTTTCTCAGCGAGGCTCAAATGATGTTCGTTAATACGATCACCTTCTTTGCCGCCGTATTGCGGGCCTAAGTGGTACCAGGGGGCGCTTTCGACATCCGCACCGCGATCTTTGGTCCATTTGATGCTGGGGATTTTATTGCGCAGTACACCGGCGCCTTTTACCTTCACATCATCTACCAAAATAAACGGGCGAATATTCAGGCGCACGCCGTCGTTTAAATCAGGGTTCCAGCCGATGGGTTGTTGCTCCAGTGGCTTCCAGCGCACGAAGATATCCAGCGGTGCTTCGCCTTCTAGGATTTTAATTAAGCGTTTGCGCAGCGCTTCGGCAGCCGCCAGGCGTTCTTGGGCACCATCCACACCCGCTGTAATCTCGTCTTTCTGGCGTTTGATCCAGTCACCCAGATAGTTATAAATCAGGGTTCCCATGAGTTTTTGATCAAACTTGTGGTAGTTAATCAGCACGGCAAAACCGTCGCTCAAGCCATCCCAGATATGCCAAATAAAGGGGCGGTTTTGGAACAGATTTACATGCTTTTCAAAGAACTTATCGCGCAGCCAGGCTTCCAGGGTTTTACCGGTATAACCAACTGATGACAGCAGTTGATTGAGTGTCGACGGAGTCCAAGCATCGCCATAAGCGGCAGCCAATAGATTGATTAAACGGTCAGAAGCTAAGGATTCACCGCGCACTGCAGGGATACAGACAATGCCGTCTTCATCGGCCAATGGAAGTAAAGCCCCACAACGCTTCACCCATTCGCGTTGTTCCTCGGCCAAGTCCATTTCTGAGTCTAATTCAGCAGGCCAACGGTAGCCGAGTAAACGAGCCACGGCGATATGCAGGACAGTTTCGTCGGTGCGCAGTGGGCCATCAGCCGTCCATTTTTGCTCTTCATCCCAAACCACCGAACCGCATGGGTGGCCGTGGAAGATCCATTGTATGGGATCGTCGGTATAGGGTTTGGGCAGTCCGTTGGGGTATTGCTCTTCGGCGACTCTAGTCCAGCGGACTAGATCGAATGGAATTTTCACTAACGTTGCATTAGTTACATTTTTTTTCTTATCAATTTTTCTGACTTCATCGTGAAACTCTTGACTAGAGCAAAATGACCATATGGCGGGCAAATGAAGTGGGTCAGTAGGAATTATTGCTGCACTTGATTGATCATATTTGTCACCTGAATAAAGGGTTGCTGGTAGAGACCTAGTTTGGCGCACTGCGATTCCACTTTTATCCCAAGCTTCAACGCCCTGAATTCTCGCTTGTGATGAAGTGCTTAAAGCGCCACTCCCGCCTTCCCAACGAACCATCCCATCTCTTCCATTAAAGTGCTTTGGCACGTCGCATGGTAACTGAAAGAAATCCCAAATAGTTTGATGCTTATGCTCAAATATTTCCCAAAATTGATACAAAAACTTGGGTGCATCTCCATTCTGGAGACCAACATAAGAACCAGACAGTGTCGACAGTAGAGGTTGATCGGACGCCTCAAATAATCCGATTCTACAATCCGGATTTGATAACTGTTGGTTCTGAGAATATCGTTCAACTGTACAATTCTTCAAAAAATTATTCTTTGCTGCGGCACCCTTTTCTTGTGTTGCATTGACACCAAGATAAGAATTATTTTTTGTAGAGATACGCTTAGTAAAAGAGATTAACGCGGTAAAAGCCCCTGCCGCTTGTGGACTTTCAAATGCAAGCTCACCTAAATCCGCAAGACTATTCCAGGTAGCATGCGTCAATAAATCTTTGCGTACCTTGTCATATGATTTCAAAAAAAGCCATTCGTGTGGCGTTACAATAGCCGCAGTACCTCCCGCCGCCAGAATGGCTTTTATCCGCAACACAAATGCTGTTGCTAAGTTTGTTTTACCCGCTGCAAAATGCTGCTCAATAAATTTTTGGGCCTCATCAACTAGTTGCTTCGTTTCTTTAAATGGAACATTGGTGATAATAAAATTAAATTTCCCCGACAAGATTTTCGCAGCATTAAATGTCCCTTTTGCAACAACACCAAGTTCACTCTTCTCAACATCCTTTAATTCAATGAGAGCCTTTGATAATAGTGGCTCTACTTCATCCCATGTTATCTCGAATAGCGAGCCCTTACCTAAACTTGCCTCTGGATTAATCAAGCTTCCTAATACAGGCGCTTGCTCAAACTGTTTATATAGCTCATCAAGCGCTATCCGAAGATTGTTGCTGCCCCCCGCTAATGCCAACCAATCTTCTTTCTTGGCGTTAATTCCCAAGCCAGAACACGCCATATGTAGCTCTGGTAATACTCGATAGCCTCCAGCGCTTGGAAACCTCCAAGCCGTTAATGCCAAATTAAAAGCAGCCAACTCCACACAGCGTTGATCCAACTCTAAACCATGAATATTATGGCTTAAAACCGCGTCCACCGCCTCGTGTGCTGAAAGCCCGTCGAGTTCCATTCGCATGGGCACCAGCATCAGGAATGCTGAAACCAAAAAGTGCCCAGAGCCACAGCAGGGGTCAAGCGTTTTTAACTCTGCTAGCTGCTCAGGCCAATCATCAAAGGTGCCCGCTGCAGGTGACCAAACTCCACTATCATCTTGTTCAAACCGCAGATACTCCAACGGCACGCCTTCAATCGCCGCCTTTTGGCGCAACTCTTCTTCGGTGCTGGCGTTTTTAAAATCATCTTCGCTTAAACGCCGTGCTGCCCACCAGGCACCCAGAGAGTTATCCAGCAGAAAGCTGACCATATAGGGCTCGGTAAACAGCTGAGTGACGGCAGGCAATTCCCGCGCGCCGATTTTCACTTCCGATTTATTGATGCGCTCTTTGTTATTGGCTTGCCAGAACTGATACACCCAGCCTAGAGAATCCGACGCAGTAAAGACTTCGATAGGTAGGCTGATCAGCAGCTTTTCTAAATCCAACTGGTGGTTGGGGGCGAACTTGAGCTCAAACACCGGTGAATCGGCGCGGAAAATCTGCGGTAGCATCTGCGAGGCATAACGCCCGGCCAACTCCCAGCCGTTGGCGGCGCCTTCATCTGCCGCCAGGTCTTCACATTCTTCCAGGGTAATGGCCACCGGCTCATCTGGGTCGGGGTACATCAGCAGGTTGTTTTCCGCCAAAAAGCGGGCAAAAAGCATACGGTGCCAGTGTTCGTAGGCCACTTCTTCTTGCAGGCGTTCAATGCTTTGTTCGCCATCGGCTTTGCGCGCATCACCCAAGCTACGGGCATGAGCACGCAGGCGCACACGAAGGTTTTGCTGGGCGTCATTAAGATATGACGGCTTGGCCTTTTCGCCCACACCCAATTGCTCTAATACTGCTACCGCGGCTTCTTCGGCAATATCCCGCGCTTTTTTTACGGTATTTTCCAGCTGGCTGCGCAGCTTTTTATCGAGGGGCTGTAGGTGATTATTTAAAGTCATTCGTTACATCCTTGCTGCTTGATCGTGACCGGCTAAATGGGTATCTAACGACCAGATATAAACGCGACGGCTGGGGTTCTGGGCACACAGCCGCTGCCAATCATGAATGATGGATAAATCGCCCAGACCGCTACCGAGCATGGCGTGATCGGTAAATTCACCTAACCACTGCTTTAATTCATCAGGCTTTAAAAAGCTGATGGGTTTAAAGGGCGAGCAGCCATCTAATGCTTGATTCACTTGTGCAACAAAACGTTCAGCGCATTGACGGCGCAGGGTGCCATCACCGTTTTGGCCGATATGGTTGCCGGTTTCAATAATAGTGGCCATGGGTAAAAACAGCTCTTCCCTGTTTGTTATTTTTTGCCCCAGTTGTTCAACAATCGCTTCATGCTGGCTCGATTTTGTAGGTATATTCAGCACTTCCACAAAAATAGACGTGTCGATTAAACATATGGCGGTCATGATTCGCTACCGCCCTTATTTTCAGAGTTTGCTGTATTTTGTTTTAGCGACTCCAACCAATTTAAAGACTGCTGTTGGCGCTGCTCGGCGGTGGTGTCGTCTTTTAAAAAGCGATCCAATACACGTTGTGTCATCAATTGGCCGAGCGGCCCTTGAGCGACTAATTCTGAATACCGTTCTAAATCGCCTAATTTCACTAAACGACTGTCGCCTTCTTTAGGGTCTCGGTAACAACAAATGACATCGGCCAATGACTCATCTGGCAGCGCATCCAGCAATGCTGGGTTATGGGAGGTTAACAACACACGAAGCTGGCGCTCGCTGGCCAGTGCTTGAATTTGCGTGACTAAGGATTTCGCACGGCTGGGGTGCACGCCATTGTCAATTTCTTCAATGATTACCAAGGCACCTTGTTTAGCAGTCAGCAAGGTGGCAGCAATGGCCAGCACTCGCAAAGTGCCGTCAGACAATAAGGGAGCATCTACTTTGCGTTTTTGAGCGCCAAAGCTTTCTTCCAAGCGCACCATCACATCTTTACGTTCGGTCTCAATAAACTGAATGTCAGATATATCCTGCTCTGGCAAAGAGCGGATAAACTCAAGCAGCTGTTGTTTTTCTGATTCGCCTTTTTGGCAAACGCTATACAACACGGCTGAAAGATTACTACCATCCTCTTTTATATCATCATCTTTGGCGTATACATATGAACGCATTAAGGCGGGGCGCGGGTCTAGGAATACGATGTCACGTAAGGTTTCACGAAGAGACTTTGTTACGCTAGGAATGATCTCTTGTGATTTTTTATGTGATTTATTAAATCTCCCAGGCGTTTCAAGCTGATAAAAAATTGCCTGACGGTTTGAACAAGGAATATGCGGTTTATTTTTACCTTTGGTGAAATTGTTGTAAGCAATACTCAGTTCATCTGAATGCTGGTTGGGCTTGCTATCAACTTTATAAAGCGGAATATTCTGGCTTTTACCTGTGACAGTCTCGCTTTCAACGACTAACTGTTCAGCAAGCTGGTGAATATCAATTTTAAAATCACACCACCCCTCAGGCGCGTCACTGATATGACAGCCTAATTTAAAAGCTGCCGCTTCATCGCGAAATAAATCCTTGGCCAAGCCGCGAACAATGCCATCTCCACCTTGAATGACTTTTTCAATGTCATCCAGTCGGCTCCCTTTGGCCAGCCAATTGAGCAAGCGAATTGCTTCCAGTGCGTTACTTTTCCCAGAGGCATTGGCACCAATTAAAAAAGTGATGGCGGCCAAGGGTAAGGTTGCAGCCTTGTAGCTCTTGAAATTTTCAAAGGTAATTTGGGTTAGCATGGCATACCTACCGTATAACCACTGGCCCTTCGGCCAGGGCTTGTTTGAGTTGGTTTTCAGCATCGCGTAACCACTGCTGTATCTCAGCTTCAGTTTTTAAAGTACAGCGGCGTAATGATACAAACTGGGCCTTGGGCTCCATTTCTTCTGCGGCTTTGATGGAGATGGCATCAAAACGGCTAGGCATGGCGGCAATACGCTCGGCCAGCATGCCAATGCTGATGCGCTGCAGCGTCTGTTGAATATCGTCACTGGAGCCAACGGCAATTTCGGGTTTATCGGTTGCGGTAAGCTTTTGCTCGGCCAAGAACTGGTGTTTTTGTTCCTGTTCCAACTGCTGCCAGTTGCTGTCTTCCCCTAAGCGTTGCATGCCTTTGGCATGTGCGGCATCGTAGGCCTGTTGCAGGCTATTGAGTTCATCGCGCAGCAGTTGGGTGTAGCTGGCCATTAACGGTGCCATCAGGTCTGGCTCAGCCAGCAGCAGGCACTGCTCTTTAATTTGATCGACCTGGGTTTGCAGCACCTCGGCACCATCAAGCGACTTGGCGTGGCTGGCGAAGGTTTGCAGGCTTTGCCAGGCCGGTAGACGATGCTGAATGCTGTCGTTCAGGGCTTGCCAGTCTTCAATTTGTTGCTTGAACTCATCACGCAGATTGTAAATCGCCAGTAACTGCTCGTTGCCTGCGGCACGACGAATATCGTCCAGGTGGCTGGTGTCAGGCTTAGCCGGGCGCGGGGCATCGCCGCCTGCATTGTCGGCCAACTGGCTGAGCTTTTGTAAGAATTCTGGCAGTACTGCCAGCTCTTCATTTTGCTTGGCCTGGCAGCCCACTTGCTGTAGCAATTTGCGGATTTGGATGCGCTGCGGTGTGGTGACCACGGCGGTTTCTAGCTTAAAGAGGCTAAGGCCGATTTTTTTGCGCTCCAGTTCGCGCGGCTCAATGTTCTGGCCGCGATCTGTTTGGGCGCGAACCACGCCTGCCACCACCAATACTTGTAAAGCACCATCCACGGCATCGCCTGGCCAGCCGTAGGGCGCACTTTCAAACTGGGTGCGAATATCGGTGCCTTTCTTACCACCGGCCAAAAAGTTGATCACCGCTTTGCATACCGGGTTTTTAGCGGGCTCGCCGTCGTCACCTACGGCTTTTAAGGCATCCGATGCACCGGTTTTGGCTTTGTCGTACACCTTGCTCCAACCGGTATGGTCGGCGACATGGAATTGCGGGTAGAGGCGGGTGAGCGAATTTTCAGCCGCTTCTATAATCATCTCTTGCAGGTCGTTGCCCAGCACTTCGTTACCGCCGGCCTGGAATACACGCACGCCATCAAGAATATCGCCCAGCAAGTCATTAACTTTTGATTCGGCCATGGCTTGGGCCGTTTGCATGGCGGCACGAGCCTCTTTGCCTTCTGGAGTATCGGGCGAGCCTTTTTCTTCCAAGGTGGCGGTGGCTGCCTTTAGGTCGATTAAATGATGGCGCAGGTCATCGGCAGAGCGTTTGGGAATGTGCACGTAAATGGTAGAGGCGGCGTTGCCAGCCTGGCGTGCGTCCACACGCACTGAGTTTTCGTCGATGCTCCAGCCGTCGCGCACCCAGACATAAATTTTGCTATCGGCATCGGCTGGCAGTGAAGTATCAAACAGCGGCGACAACGCGCGTGGCACATTAGACTGACCGTGATTGACGGAGAATTTTTTTACCCGTTCAGAGAACTTCTTACGGATGCGGTCGGTACGCTCGGTTTCCAATCGGTGGGCTTCGTTCGCCAGGGTATTGCGGTGGCGCAAATAGGCATCGTTCCAGGCTTGGCTTTCTTCGGTTTGAATGCGGTATTCATCACCGACTTTCATCAGCAATTCGCAGTTATCCAATAAGCCTGCCAATTTAGTGCGCAGTGCCGAGCTGCTTTGGTTTAAATCCTCAACCATTAGATCAGCAAGGGTTTCTAAATTCGCTTTGATGCCGATTTCTTTGTTCTCGGCTTGAAGCTTACCGACCAAAAAGGCGAGACCGCAGGCTCTGGCTAATAGCTGTTGCTCTTCGTTGCCTTTCATCCAACTAAAGGTTTTTTCATGCACCTTGCGCGGTAGCACGCGTGATTGCAGGAGTTTGTCGGCACCGTCGAAGTAAAGGTAATCGGCGGGGATCACACTGCCCAGGGGCTTATCCAGATTAGATTGGATGCACTTGTGGATCATGCTGAGTTGGTTACGCAGCTGACTGTCCGTTCCGGTTTGGTCCAACACACGCAGGGTGTTTTCCCAGAAGCGGCGGCGCACTGGCAGGATGGGGTAATCTTGGGCAAAGAACTGGATATCGTCCTGACGGTGGCCAATTTTTGACTCCGCCAAATGACGGGATATTTCACCTAGGTTTTGCTGCAGGGTCTGTTCAATTTTGGGGAGCGATTCTACTTTTTTCGCCAGAATCACCTGGCGGATAACCGCGTCCACATCGGCATCGGATAGTTCAATACGGACGGTAAAACGACCTTCCAGTTTCTTGAGGTTAGACGTACCCGTTACTGCGGTCTGGCCGGTGCCAATAAACAGCAGTTTACCGCCGATGTTTTTACAGCAGGCTTCAACCGCCTCTTGCACGTCGATGGAGCGCTGGCTGTCTTCGCCAATGTACTGCTGGACTTCGTCCAACACGATCAGGGTTAGCGGGAACTTGCCATTGTTCGACAAGGCCGCCTTGATGGTTTTGATCATGTCGTCAGAGCTGACATCCTGAACGTAGGGGTACAGGTTGTTGAGCGTTTCAACACATGAAACGGGCGATGAAAACAGGTTGGGTTTTACCTCACACAGGGCTTCATGCAAGCCCTCTGCAACGTAGAAGTTATCGAGCTCTTCATTCCAATCGTGGCCATTGTTTTCTACATGCTGTTGAACTTGCTCGTAGATACCCTCCGACTTGAGCCACATCACAAAGCGGGCAACGGGATATTGTTCTGGCAGGCCAACCGATTTAAAGACAATGCGCAGCAGCGCCAAACGCACACTGCCGCTCGCTCCCGCCCCCAATGTGCCCGACGCAGCGTGCAGCCCACCGTGACGTTTGCCTTGAGTGGAAAGCTCTGCCAACAAGTCTTTAACGTTTTGCGGCAGTTTAGCGATACCGCGCGAGGTGGCGCCATCGGGGAAGGTCATGTCCGTCCACAAAGCGCGCAGCATTTTTACCAGGTGTGATTTACCGGAGCCATAGAAACCACTGATCCAAACCGCTGGCTGCTGAGCTTGATCAATATTCTTGAGGTAAGTATGTAAAATATCTTCAACGCCTTTTTCGTACTGGCCATCGCAAACGAAGGTTTCCAGTTCGTACCTAAGAACATTCAGTGCTTCTTGGGTTTTATCATCATTAACACTGGCAACACCTTCGTTAACCAATTTACGGCTAGATGGGCTGGTTAAATAAATATCCTGGTTAATCATACTCGAGCGTCCTTGTTAATATATCTTTTCGGCAGTAATCGGTACGGCGAGGTAGTTCCAGCCGTCGTAACCATCAAGCAATCGGTAATTGTTGTTTTCGTAGCTTCCAGGAAAAAACACCAGCAGGCGACCAGGCACCATCGGTGCCAGCTTATCAACTATATCTTTGACCTTTTGAAAGCCAAATAAACTGCCCACACCCGACACGGCAACAACGGTGCTGTGATCGGCTCCCGCTTGCTCGATATGCTCTTTGAATTGGGCAGCGATGTATTCTGCGTATTTTGGCAATAGCGTGTTGATCAACAGAGGCTTCTGAAAATAGCTCTTGGCATATTTCTGACTCGCCAACCAATCCGCAAAGGTATCTGTCAGATCAAAATGACACCATTGATGGCCTTTGGCTTTGGTTGCAAGCTCAAACTCATCGATGGAGACGCGCAACCGTAATTCATCACTTTCGTTGTAGACACAAAAAATGACGCGCTGAGCCGCTGCAGCATCACTCCAAGGTGTTGCAATGTAGTTGCCATAGTTTTCGACGAGGCGTTTAAGCTTGCTCACGCACCCACTCCATTTCTTGTTGATTGATCAAGGAAGGAAACGCTACCTCGACAACCGAGCCAACACGCTTAAATACTGCCCAACCTTTGCGAGCAGAAGACTCGATAAGGTCAATTGCTTTGTCTGGCCGGCAATTTAGTAACTGAACGTATTCGCTGGTGAAGAGCTCTTCGCCGCGTGTGCCACGAAGATAGGCCATCAACAGTGCAAAGCACAGAGCTGCCTCACTGACTTCTGATGTGCAACGAATTTTTTTAACTTTACCCGTTAAATAGCCCGCCTGGGTCCAGGTTGCATTAATATTCTGAGCCGTCGATCTTAGGGTTGCTTCGCTAAAACGATCAGGAAATTGATTGCTGATGATGTCTTCAATTTCCTGCCGTTGAATTTGCACCCCTGGGCTTGTGGATAAAATATGCTTAGCACTCATACGCAAAATGGGGTCGCGAGCATAGGCAAGTAACAGTGCCAGTTGCGAGCGAGCGGATTCTGCGCGATACCAAAAAAACTTCAGGGCACGAAAAAGCAGAAAGGCATTATCTAAGCCATAAAGGTCTGCCAGATGGCGGGCCGTTAATAGTCGGGTGCGCGCTGAGCGTTTTGACAAGCAGTTGTCGTCTACTATCGCCTCGAAATAGACCTCCTTTTCTGCTGTTGCTTCGGGCAAATAGTCGAACAATTGCTGTAATTCCGACAGCATTATCGTGCGCGACAGATGCGCCCCACTTATAGAGATACTAAATCCTAGTTTTTCGATACTGCTACTTTGTGTCACGTTCACCATCCGATTCTGCAGCACCGCCAGATATAACCCACTGATCGACTTCATCAGCCTTGAATTTCCAAAAGCGGCCAATCCGGTGCGCTGGCATGTTCTTTTTGTTGATCCAGGCATACACGGTGTCTTTACTGACACCCAAGTATTCGGCCATTTCTTCTACTGAAAGCCAGCGCTCAGACATTAGGTATTCTTCCGTCAAACAGTTAGAGGTGTGATAGCTTGAGTAGAATTACATATGCCAAGTACCATGTACATATGGTTTTATGTGTTTAGGTCTGATTAGTTGGGATTAGATAGGGTGGGAACCACAGTTTTAATATAAAACAGGTCAACAATCCTTCACTTCTTTTGAATTATTGATTTGGCCATCAAAATTCACCCGGCAGATACGGAAGAACCTGACAGGCGTAGCTTTCTATCTATTAATTGGAGTATCTATTTCCAGTCTCAAAACTTTGGCCCCGGAGGTCCTATATAGCCGTATGCTCCCCTGAGTGTATAGCTATAACTCAGAATTCATCCTCCGTCGAATCGCCTGCTTGTTGCCCATATTACTCTTGGAAGACAATCAATCTTGGCTTTTGATCACCGCAACAGGGGGGAGTAATGCTGCCGTTTCACAGCTCAGAGCCCAAGCTATGCTATACAGCTTCTTTAAGGTGATATTTACTTCACCTCTTTCGATGCGCCCCATATAGCTTCGATCAACACCGCAATCAAGGGCTAAGTCGTCTTGGGATATTCCCATGTCCTTTCTTTTGGCTCGGATGTTGGCTCCCAGCTCTCTCGCAAGAATCTTCATCGCTACTCCGTAATAAGAGCTGCAATGTTTCCTTTTGCGGTATTTATAGCCACGGATTATAATCCGCATTTTTTGGAGTGGTACGAGAATGAAATCCTCCTCGATAACCCTTGATCGTATTCTTCACCGCATTCTCATGGAAGAGGACGTTGGCGCATTTACTATTATGGAGCTGCGTGATCGATACCTGAAACTCGTCAATTCTAAAGATGTTTCACTGCCAAAACTGCGGGTCTACATCTATAGCCAGGTTCTTCGTTTAGTTAGGTGTGGCTGGGCGTCGTATCACAGCGAGAAAAAGACACGTGGACAGCGTTTTGAGATGAATGTAAAGCCAGAGAATCTGACTGTGAAGTTACTTCCTCCTGGCAGGAATATGGAAGAGTGCACAAATTGGCGGCTTGAGAAAAAAGCCATCTTAGAGGCTCCTTCGCAATCATTGAAAGCAGGGTCGTCTAAGAATCCTCATGCCTCGGACAAGCTAAGACAAATGCTCAAGGAAACTCAACTGGATTTTATGACATCGTATGGAGAAACTGAGCGATACGCTCTAATGATTGAAGAAATACCGGGTCTACAAGTCACCTTGGAGCCGGATTTGGTCGCAGCACGTAACAAAAGCTCCCGCCTTCTTGGGCATGTGAATGCTCTCGAGCTGGCACTTCAAAAAATTGGTACGTTGCAATGAGTCTTCGTCGTTGGCAGTTAGAGTGTATTACTTGTGCGCTTTCTCATTATTCACGGGATCAACATTTTCTCTGCCAAGCAACCCCTGGGGCAGGAAAAACTAGGATGGCTGCGGAGTTAGCCAAAAGGCTTTTAGAGCAGAACAAAATAGATGCCGTTGTTTGCTTTGCGCCTTCATGCCAGGTCGTTGACGGGTTTCAAAAAACCTTCTCAGATGTTTTGAATATGGCCTTTGATGGCCGAATAGGGGCTGTGGGTATGGCGCTCTCATACCAATCCATTGAACATCAGAGTAATGCTTTCTGGCGACTTTTTGAACGTATGCGGATATTGGTTATCTTCGACGAAATTCACCATTGCGCGGGTGGGGATGAAATTGAGGGAGGTAATTTCTGGGGGCAACAAATCATTCAGCAACTTCAGGATGCGGCTGCGTATACGCTGGCAATGTCCGGCACTCCGTGGCGTTCTGATGAAAAAGTAATTGCCTTGGCTCGTTACTCGACACCGGAAGGGCGGCTCATTGTTGATTATCAATATTCACTGATGGATGCTATTGAAGATGGCGTATGTGCGTATTCCGCTGAACCTGATCAGTCGTACCGCTTGAACGTGATCACTTCATTC
>NZ_JARGNU010000022.1 GCF_029212375.1 Zhongshania sp.
ACGAAATGCGCTCTGGATATGAGCTTGCAATAGATGTGGGTAATTGAATGTCAACTAACCACACCCTATACGAGCGACACACTCCAAGGTAGCAGCGCCTGTAATTCTTCATCGCTGGATATGCTCGGCAGCTTTGTAAACACTTCCCGCAGATACGCATACGGCTCAAGGCCATTTGCTTTTGCCGTTTCGATTACGCTGTAGATAGCGGCGCTGGCATGGGCGCCCCTCGGTGTGGCACTAAACAGCCAATTTTTGCGGCCTATAACAAAGGGCCGGATGGCGTTCTCGGCTAAGTTGTTGTCGATGTTTACGTCGCCGTCTTCTGTGTAGGCTACGAGCTTTTCCCAGTTCTTATTGAGATAACCCAGCGCCGTACCGAGCAGGCCTTTGGGCAAGGTGCTGTGTAGCGTTTTGTCCAACCGCTCCCGCAGGGCTTTTAGGATCAGGGCGCTTTTCTCTTGTCGCAGTTGGCGGCGAGCTTCGCTGCTCGCGTCTTTCGCCTGCTTTTCGATGGCATACAGCTTGGCAATATAGTTAATGGCCACATCGGCTTTGCCGATGCGGGTAGTCTTTTTGTCTTTAGATGTCCCCGCCTTTTGCGCATCAATGAATTTACGGCGGGCATGAGCCTTTATGCCCTTTGGGTACAGCAGCCCACATGGCTAATGTCGTCTTGGCGTCCAACGGCATGGTAGCCCGCATAATCATCGGTTTGCAGGTAACCACTAAAGCCCTTGAGTAAGTTCTCCGCCACGCTGCCAGCGCGACTCGGTGCATAGTCATATAACACGATGGGGTGATCGGGGGCGCCACTGCGCCTGACCCACATATACGATTGGCTACTCGCGGGCCTGTCCGGTTCGTTTAATACCTGAAGCGGCGTTTCGTCGCACTGGATGATTTTTCCTCGGCGGAGCTCGCGATCAAGCTGGGTGATAAGTGGCGCGATTAGTTCGCCACTGCGCATCATCCAATTGGCGAGGGTGTTGCGGGGAATGTCTATCTCCATCCGTTTGAAGATGGCTTCTTGACGGTGCAATGGCAGCGCATCTTGGTATTTCGCGGTAGCGATATACGCCAGTAGGCCTGCGCTCGCATTGCTTTTTGGAATGGGCTGCGCCGGTAATGCGGCGGTACGTACCGTCGATTCACACGCTTTGCAGGCGTATTTCAGTCGGGCGTGTACTAAGACTTGTACGGTTGCGGGAATGATATCCAGCTGCTCGCTGGTGTCTTCGCCAATATGCGTTAGCGCACAACCGCATTCACAGACTTTGTCGGCATCAGCCAGATCATGTTCGATACGAACGTGCGGCAAGTCAGCGGGTAACGCTTTACGACCACGGGATTTGCGACGCTCGTATTGGATCGTTTCAGTTTCAGCGTCATCCGTGTTTTCGTTAAGGTCTTCTTCTGGGGCAGGCTCAGCCGCTTCCGCTTCATTAAACAGCTCCGTCTGCCCATCCGACTTCTCACTGCTGGCCGCAAAGCGTTTATGCTTTAATAAACGCACTTGTTCTTCGAGTAACGAGATGCGCTTATCCTTCTCCAAAAGCAAAGCTTTGAGGCTGTGGATATCGTCAGAAGAAGGGGTTGATGGTCGCGTCGTCATGACGCGTATTATACCAAAAGATCGTTAGCTAACCGAGTCAAAATACAAGGTTTCATGCGGTTTATTGCGCCAAATATCCCAACCATCGAGCAAGAAGTTTAAGTCGCGGCCATCGCGTAATTCATAGCCTGATTCGCATTGGCGAGGCCACTTAAAGCGCTGCTTTTCTAGGCGCTTATACCAGACCACAAAACCATTTCGCTCCCAATACAGAAGTTTGATTTTATCTCGGCCACGATTACAAAATACAAATAGCACTTCCAATGAAAGTGGTGCAACAAGTGACGATTCTTATATTGCCGGTCAGGCTGAGCGGCGCGGCTTTGTTAATGAAGCCCAGCGGCCGCTTCGTTTACTGGATGCGTTGCCTTCTCGCCCTACAATAAGTGATTCAGTTGAGTTTATACAGCTTGGTTCTACCGGAGATGCGTCTGAGCAGGTCAACGAAGGTGATGAGAAAGCTGAAATTGATGTGGATGGCGAATTGGCTACCGCCAATATCGTTACTATCGCCGCACACACTACCGCTTCTCGTCAGGTGATTAGTGATCACAGTACTTTGCAGGGTGCGATTGATCGAATTGTTACTCATAAGTTGCTGTCGCGTCTGGAACATCAGATTATCAATGGTGTCGGTGGACAAGGGAAAATTAACGGTTTACTTGCTCAGGCTGTCGCGTTCATTCCTACGATAGGTGTGACGCCGGCTGATATTATTGGTGAGTCGTTAACGCGTCAGGCTGACAATGGTTATGTCCCCAATTTAGTATTGATGAACCCGCTTGATTGGTTTCGGATCCAGATTACTAAGTCTACTACCGACGAAGAATATATATTCGGCTCACCGACTATGCCGGTCCCTCCTGCTTTATGGAATGCTTCAATTATTCGGACGCCTAGCGTTCCTGAGGGGACTGTTCTTACAGTCGATACAATGTTTGCCACTGTTTTGGATCGGGAGGCTCCAAGTGTAATGCTTAGCAATAGTCACAAAGACTATTTTACTCGCAATTTATTGGCCATTCTTGGTGAGCTTCGCGCTGGTTTGGAAGTATTGGATGTGTTTGCTGTGTATAAAATTTCCATCGAGGCTTCTAGCTAAGGGAAGGCCCTCTCAATCGTTGTGTGATTTTTAATTGGATGATTGCTTAAAGGCTTTCGCCTTTAGTGACCATCCCTCGGACAAGGCGTGCAGTGCCCGAGTCATAGAAATAACCACGTCAGCTAGGGCGGGTGCATTCCGCGTTGCGGCGAAGCCTTTTTTAAGTCTGAAGGTTTCGATTCTCACACCCGTGACGTAGCAACTATATGCAGAATAAATGAGCTAGTCTTCTGAAATAGTCGTACCTGAATTTCTCTGGGTTGTGGCGGGTAGGGCTTGCCATAAGTGTTGGCAATTGCGATATTAACGACTGGGATTTTTGAATTCCGTAATATTGAAGTGAGGCGGCCGTCATGGCTCGATACGATAAATCAAATTACACATTTCGTATTAATGGGTGTAGTCCGGAGACTCTGCCAATGGCCCATCTTGCAAGATATTTGGCCGAAATATCGAATGTATTGGAAGGTGTTAATAATGTTCATTTTGAGTCAATAACACCTGGTAGCGCTCGGTTAAATTTTAGTGTCGCAGGGGAGTCTAAGTCCGTTGCGAAAACTAGGCTGGCCAGCGTGACCTCAGACCCTAAGGGGGCTAAGCGCAATATTGGTCGATTATTGAAGGCTCACGGGTATTCTTCCGCCAAGTTGTATCATGGCAAGATGCCCATGTGGACGATAGCTGGCAAGGTGGCTGATAAGGGGCAAATCGTGTCAATGAAGAATGAGGCTCTTCAGGGGCTACTATTTGATCTTGGCGGCAAGCAAGATACCGTTAGAGCATTCCTTCAGGCGTCTGATGGGAAAGAATATCGGTGTAAGGTTGATCGTGAGATTGCTGAGGAAATGAAGTCTCATCTTTGGCACCAAATTCAAGTAATAGGTGACGCTGAGTGGCTCAAGGAGCCGGTAAAGAATGAATGGGTGCTTTCGAGCTTTGTGATTAGCGAGTTCAAACCGCTAAAAAGGGCCTCAATTCGCGAAACATTCCAAGCTCTTTCTAGTCTTCCTTCGGGATGGGGTGATGTGGCAGATCCGCACGCAGACTTGCTGGATACTCGACCCTAATGAGGGTCGCGCTAGATACTAATGTTTTAATCGTATTGTTGAATCGAGGCCATAACTCTCTTCGCAATCCTGCGGATAATTCAATAGTTGACCGAGTTTATGATCGCGCGCAGCGGTTAATAGATGATATTGATAGGCAAAAAGGAGTAATTTTAATTCCTAGCCCTGTTCTAGCTGAGCTGTTTGTTAAATATAGCAAGCCGGAGCGGGAGGTGATCGAGCGAGTGCTTGCTGAGGCTGATATCTTCGAAATAGTTAATTTTGATACGTTGGCTGCTATGGAGTGCGCAAACCTAGTCAATGATAAAGAATTGAGGGAGCTAGAGAAGTTGGAGCGAATTAATCCTCATGCGATCAAAACCAAAATACAAGTAGACCGGCAAATTTTGGCAATCTGCCAAGCGAGAAATTGCAATCACATTATAAGCCATGACAAGGGCTTGTTGAGTAAGGCAAGAGAAATAGGGATGTCAGCTAAAAGTTTGGCTGATTTTGACCCAGTTCCTGAGCAAGTCAAAATGGAGCTCCTCGTAAAGGATGTTTAGGGGCGGGTTTAAAAAATGGCTGCGATTATAAGAAGTTCGTGGGCGGAAGATTTCCCTGATGTTGTGGTGGACTGTGATCTTGCTGCGGCAACAGGTCATTCGCAGTATGTAGCTGCAAAAGGTGGTTCAATGCAAGCCGCCTTGGAAATCGCTGACGCGATTATTTCTGATGAAGCGGTGGGAGCACTCAAAGGCTTATTAAATGGCCGTCCTGCAGTTTTGGTTCCTGTATACGGAATCGAAGCATCGGGAGCGAATAAGTTGCCTTTGGCAGCTGCTGTTGTGCTGGCTGCGAGGCTGGGCATTCAGTGGGAAGAAACGATTATTCAGGTTACCAAGGTTGGGCGCACTGGGCAGGATGGTTGGTATAGACTAGCGAATGCGCCCGCTTTTGAGGGCTCTCTTCCTGACGGAACCCTTACGGTTCTGGTGGATGATACGCTTACCCAAGGTGGAACATTTGCTAGTCTAAAGGGGCATGTTGAAGAGTTTGGGCGCGTTATCGGTATTTACGCCTTGACAGGAAAGCAATATTCGCGACAATTGAGGTTGTCTGAAGAAACTTTGATTAAATTGCGTGATAAATATGGCGAAATTGAAGAGTGGTGGGAAAGTCAGTTCGAGTACGATTTTGCGAAGCTCACCGAGTGGGAGGCTCGTTATATTCTCCACTCCAAGCGGACTGCTGACGAAGTCAGAGATCGAGTCATTAAGGCGAGACAAAAAAGAGTCGATGCAATGGGCGGCTAACAAGTTAAAAATGGCCTGAGTATTCGGCGCGAAATTACTAAAAAGCCCCTTTTACTGAGGGGCTTTTTTTTGCCTTAAGGTCAGGTTTTCTTGGTATTTATTTTTTAAAAGGTAGTGCGTGCGCGGAAAGTTACACACAGGGTTACACGTGAGGAATAAAAAAAGGGCCTACCTTTCGGTAAGCCCTTCATTTGTTTGGCTCCGCCTGCTGGGCTCGAACCAGCGACCCAATGATTAACAGTCATTTGCTCTACCAACTGAGCTAAGGCGGATCAGCTTCAACAGCTGAGGACGCGCATATTAAGGAGGTTTCCTAAGTGCGTCAACCCTTTGTGGAAGAAAATATTGTATTGGTGGTTTTATGAACAATTTCGGGTGCTTAGCGCGATGTGGCAACCAGCTTCTAGCACCTTTGCGGGCGGGGAGGTAGAGGGGTACTATGGGTGGTTTTCTGCAGCGAGTGCATGGTGGATGTCTAAACCTTTTCAAGTAGTGTCTAAATTCGCCCCTGCGGGTGATCAGCCTGCGGCGATTGCCGGCTTGATAGAGGGGGTGAATGCGGGGCTCCACGCTCAGACCTTGTTAGGGGTAACTGGCTCGGGCAAGACCTTCACCATTGCCAATGTGATTGAGTCTCTGCAGCGGCCGACTATCGTTATGGCGCCGAATAAAACGCTAGCGGCGCAGCTCTACGGTGAGTTTAAAGAATTCTTCCCGAATAATGCGGTCGAGTATTTCGTCTCTTATTACGATTACTACCAGCCAGAGGCTTATGTAGCTGCTTCTGACACCTTTATTGAGAAAGACGCCTCAATCAATGATCACATTGAGCAAATGCGCTTGTCGGCGACTAAGGCGCTAATGGAGCGCTCTGATGCGATCATTGTTGCCTCGGTGTCGGCGATATACGGTTTGGGTGACCCCGAGCTGTATTTTAAAATGATTTTGCATTTGGTGCGGGGTGAGCGTATCGATCAACGGCAGTTGCTGCGCCGTTTAGCGGAGCTGCAATACACGCGCAATGATATTGCCTTTCAGCGCGGCACGTATCGGGTGCGTGGTGATGTTATCGATATTTTTCCTGCCGACAGCGAGAAAGACGCGGTAAGGGTGGAGTTGTTCGATGACGAAATCGACTCGATTACCGGTTTCGATCCCTTAACGGGTGAGTCTTTCGGTAAATTTCCGCGTATTACGATTTACCCCAAAAGTCATTACGTCACGCCTCGCGATACTCTTCTCAAGGCGGTGGATTTCATTGAAGAAGAAATGCTTGAGCGCTTGCAGCATCTTCGCGAGAACGATTTGTTGGTGGAAGCGCAGCGTCTTGAACAGCGCACCCGCTACGATATTGAGATGATTCGCGAGCTGGGTTACTGCAATGGCATAGAAAACTACTCGCGTTATCTCTCTGGACGCGAGCCGGGTGCCGCGCCGCCGACCTTGTTTGATTACCTTCCGAAAGATGCTCTGGTTGTGGTGGATGAGTCTCACGTTACCATTCCCCAGATTGGCGCTATGTACAAAGGTGACCGCTCGCGCAAGGAGACCTTGGTGCAATATGGCTTCCGCTTGCCGTCGGCGCTGGATAATCGGCCTATGCGCTTTGAAGAGTGGGAGCGGCTAGTGCCGCAAATGATTATGGTGTCGGCCACGCCAGGTAATTATGAAAGCGAACACTCAGCGCGTACCGTTGAGCAGGTGGTGCGGCCAACGGGTTTGATCGACCCGCAAATTGAAGTGCGGCCTGCAACTACGCAGGTCGATGACTTACTCTCCGAAATTACTAAGCGTACCGATGTGGGTGAGCGGGTGCTGGTCACCACTCTGACCAAGCGCATGGCCGAGGATTTGGCTGAGTATTTAGACGAACACGGTATTCGCGTTCGCTACTTACATTCTGATATTGATACCGTCGAGCGGGTAGAGATTATCCGTGATTTACGCTTGGGGAAATTCGATGTGCTGGTGGGGATTAACCTGTTGCGAGAAGGTTTGGATATGCCAGAGGTTTCTTTGGTGGCGATTTTGGATGCCGACAAAGAAGGCTTTCTGCGCTCCGAGCGTTCATTAATCCAAACTATTGGTCGCGCTGCACGTAACCTTAATGGCAAGGCGATTCTCTACGGCGACCGCATTACTGGCTCAATGGAGCGCGCCATTGGCGAAACTGAGCGTCGCCGCGAGAAGCAAATCGCTCACAACTTAAAACACAATATCACGCCGGTTGGTGTTAAAAAGTCAGTGGAAGATATTCTCGACGCTGGCGCGATCCCTGGCTCAAAAGGCAAAAAGCACAACCGGCATGACAACCGTAAAGTTGCCGAGCCGTCGGGCGATTACTTGCAGGATGCGGCGGTGATGTCGACAACGGAACTGGCTAAGCTCCTTAAAAAGCTCGAACAAGAAATGCAGCAGCATGCCAAAAACCTTGAATTTGAAGCTGCCGCCAATGTTCGCGATAAGTTATCGGAACTTAAGCAGCGGTTTTTTACCGCCCATTAATACGTCATTGACTATTGTGCTCGGGAAAACCCCTGATTATAATGCGCGTCCTTTATAGGACTATAGCTCAGTTGGTTAGAGCGCTACCTTGACATGGTAGAGGTCCCCAGTTCGAATCTGGGTAGTCCTACCAAACACAAAAAAGGCCCGCTAAATAGTGGGCCTTTTTTGTGTTTGGTAGGTTATGTGCGGAAGGAACCCCTTCGACAAATTGCGCCAGCAATTTGGACGACCTTTAGGTCGCCCGTAGGGTCAAAAGTGGCCTTAGCCAGTTTTGATCACTCATTGCGCCAGCAATTTGGACGACCTTTAGGTCGCCCGTAGGGTCAAAAGTGGCCTTAGCCAGTTTTGATCACTCATTGCGCCAGCAATTTGGACGACCTTTAGGTCGCCCGTAGGGTCAAAAGTAATCCAGCCTTCAGGCGCACTCAATGCTGTATAGCCTCGGCCAAACGGAGAAAGCAAAGCGCTAGACGGGAGACGGAAAACGCAAAAGCGACGAATCATGGAGCTTATGTTTTTTTTCGCCCTTAGCGTCTCCCATCTCCCGTCAAGCCTCTCCCAATCACAAAGCCCCAGAAATTGCCGCATCCAACAAAATACTCGCCTCTGGATTACCGTTTTGCTTTAGATAATTACTACCTACATCAGTAAACTTAGGAATCATCTCCGCGCCCATGCCCAATGATTTAAATTGGGAAACCAGCTGCGCTCCTGCTTTTAAAGAAGGGTTGGAATCAGTCGCCATTTTCATCGCGCTGCCAAGCAGGCTGCTATTGGCTTGTGATTTAACTTCAGGAGCTGCGCCGAGCAAGCCGCTCACGTTGGGAATGGCGTTGGCGATGACGCTAAAGTCATTTCCAGATAACAAGCTTTGTGCTGTTTGCAGTAAGGCACCCATGCCGCCGGCAGCTTGTGAGGTGCTTACGCCGAGTGTTTGGCTTAGCAATGGCAGTAGTTGAATGCCGGTTTGAATCATGCTGCCGGTAGCGGTTTGATTGGCCGCTGCGGCGGTGTTGGCGTCGAGGGATACGCTGCTGCTTATACTTACTTCGCTGCTCGATGCCTTGCTTGTCGTTGTGCTTGTGGTGGTTGTGGTGATGCTGCCGGTATTGCCGGAGGGCGATGCCTTACTTTCTTCTGTTGGTGCTGGCTCTGGTGAGCTGAAAATACTACTTAGGCTTTCCCAAAAACCTGCATTGGCTTGTAAGCTGAATGCGCAAAATAGGGCAATACAAAGGGCTTTTTTCATTAGGAGTTCTCGTTTTAGTCGAAGTGGGTCTGCTTACATTGGTAGTCAGCTTAGATGCATGTTCGGCGTCTCGCCACTTACCGCCGCGCCTATAAGTCAACGCCAAGCCTGTAAAGTTCAGGGGTGGCGCTCGGGAGTGCTTGATTTGCGGCGGTTTTTGGCTTGCGAAGCGGTGGCGCTATGGCCATAATAGCGGCCTTAAACCCTCTGCAGTTTTACGCTGTATTTTTACGTCACGTGACCTTTGGTAGGGGCCACCACTGAAAGGATAGTCTTATGCCTGTTATTACCCTTCCAGACGCGAGTCAGCGCGTTTTTGAACACCCTGTTTCTGTTGCCGATGTTGCTATGGATATTGGCGCGGGTCTCGCCAAGGCGGCGCTTGCTGGCCGTGTGAACGGCACCTTGGTCGATACCAGTTATTTGATTTCTGATGATGCCGAGCTGGGCATTATTACAGAGCGTGATGAAGAGGGCGTGGATATTATCCGCCACTCCACCGCGCATTTACTGGCGATGGCGGTGCAGGATCTGTTTCCTGGTGCGCAGGTCACTATTGGCCCCGTAATCGAAGATGGCTTCTATTATGACTTTGCCTACGAGCGCGCCTTTACCCCAGAAGATCTAGAAAAAATTGAAGCGCGGATGACTGAATTGTCCTCTGCGGATTTGACTGTGTCGCGCAAGGTGATGAGCCGCGAAGAGGCGGTCAAGGCGTTCAGCGATTTGGGTGAAGAATACAAAGTTGAGATAATTCGAGATTTACCGGGTGACGAAGATATTTCCGTTTACCAGCAGGGCGACTGGATGGATCTGTGTCGCGGTCCCCACGTACCTAATACCGGCAAGCTCAACGCGTTTAAATTGACTAAGGTTGCTGGCGCCTACTGGCGTGGTGATCAGGCCAATGCCATGTTACAGCGGATTTACGGCACGGCTTGGGGCAATAAAAAGGCACTTAAAGCCTATTTGAACCGCATTGCCGAAGCTGAAAAGCGCGATCACCGTAAAGTGGCGAAAAAGCTCGATCTTTTCCATATGCAGGAAGAGGCACCGGGTATGGTCTTTTGGCACCCCAAAGGCTGGAGTGTTTATCAGGCGATTGAACAGTATATGCGCGATAAGCAGCGCAAAAATGATTACCAGGAAATTCGCACGCCTCAGGTAGTGGATATTTCCCTGTGGGAGAAGTCAGGTCACGCTGATAAATTCAGCGATGGCATGTTTACCCTCAGCGCGGATGAGCGCACTTTTGCCGTTAAGCCGATGAACTGCCCCTGCCATGTGCAGGTGTTTAATCAGGGTTTGCGCAGCTATCGTGATTTGCCATTGCGTTTGGCGGAGTTCGGCTCTTGTCACCGCAACGAGCCATCGGGTTCGCTGCACGGTATTATGCGGGTTCGGGGTTTTACCCAAGACGACGCCCATATCTTCTGTACTGAAAATCAAATTCAGGCTGAAGTTGCCTCGTTTATCGATTTCCTTCACGAGGTGTATGCGGACTTTGGCTTTACCGAAGTGATTTATCGTCTTTCAACTCGCCCAGAGCAGCGGGTGGGTAGCGAAGAAGATTGGGATCGCGCCGAAAAAGCCTTGGCCTTGGCCCTCGATAGCAAAGGTTTGCCGTGGGAATTATTGCCCGGCGAAGGTGCTTTCTATGGTCCTAAAATTGAATTCTCATTAAAAGACTGTATCGGCCGAGTTTGGCAGCTGGGCACAATTCAGGTCGATTTCTCCATGCCGGGTCGTCTCGGTGCGCAATATGTTGACGAAGCAGGTACTCGGCAAACACCCGTAATGTTGCACCGTGCAATTTTGGGTTCATTTGAGCGTTTTATCGGGATTTTGATCGAGCATTACGAGGGCGCTTTTCCAGTCTGGTTGGCGCCGATTCAGGCGGTGGTTTGTAATATTACGGACAATCAGGCCGAATATGTAACTAATGTGCAAGATTTATTGAGAGATTGTGGCTTTAGGGTCGATGCGGACTTGAGAAATGAGAAGATCGGCTTTAAAATCCGCGAGCACACAATTCAGAAGGTCCCCTTCCTTTTTGTCGTTGGTGACAAAGAGGTAGAAACCCAGACTGTTTCGGTACGTGCACGTAGTGGCGAAGATTTGGGGTCAGTATCCATCAATGACCTCAGTAAACTCCTCGCAGACAGCGTAGCTAAACGCAGCCGCGCAAATTCGGAGAACTAGCAATTAAACGCGATAACGCAAAAGGGCGCAGCAAAAGAGCGCCGATAAACGAAGAAATTGAAGCCAATGAAGTTCGCTTAATCGACGCTGAGGGCAACCAGGTTGGCGTTGTCCCGCTTTCAGAAGCATTGAAAGCCGCGCAAGAAGCGACATTGGACTTAGTTCAGATCACTGATTCAGACCCAATTGTCTGTAAGATCATGGACTACGGCAAACATGTTTTCGAGGCCAAAAAGCAGCAAGCTGCGGCTCGAAAAAACCAAGTTCGAACTCAGGTTAAGGAAGTAAAATTCCGCCCGGGTACGGAAGATGGAGACTATCAGGTAAAACTGCGCAACCTGACACGTTTCTTGGAACACGGAGATAAAGCCAAGGTAACCCTGCGTTACCGCGGTCGTGAGATGGCCCACCAGGAATTGGGTATGCAGCTGTTGAAGCGGGTTGAAGAAGACCTTGCTGAATTCGGTTCTGTAGAACAATTTCCAAAAATGGAAGGTCGTCAATTGACCATGGTCATTGCTCCGAAAAAGAAAAAGTAGTGAGCTCTTAGGGCCTACTTGATTTAATTTACATTAAGAATGCGGAGTATCTAACGATGCCAAAACAGAAAGTACACAGCGGGGCGGCAAAACGCTTCAAGAAAACCGGTAGCGGTTATAAGCGCAAAAGCGCTCATAAAAGCCACATCTTGACCAAGATGACCACCAAACGTAAGCGTCAGCTACGTGGCACTAGTGCAGTCCATAAGTCGGACAAAGTTCTGGTTGACCGCATGTTGCGCGCCATCTGATTAACGTCATCAAGATTAAGAGGAATATTCTATGCCCCGCGTAAAACGTGGTGTGACCGCACACCGTCGTCATAAAAAGATTCTGAAACAAGCCAAGGGTTACTATGGTGCCCGTTCACGTATTTACCGTGTTGCAAAACAGGCGGTAATTAAAGCGGGTCAATACGCTTACCGTGACCGTCGTGCCAAGAAACGTGTTTTCCGCGCTTTGTGGATCACGCGTATTAACGCTGGATCACGTGCTAATGGCCTGAGCTATAGCCGTTTGATCGCTGGTTTGAAAAAAGCAGATATCGCTTTAGACCGTCGCGTATTGGCCGATTTGGCCGTACACGACAAAGAAGCCTTTGCTGTTATCGTAGAACGCGCGAAAACAGCCTTAGCTTAAAAAGCGATAGGCCGTTGCGTAGCGGCCATATAGCTTTGTTTTACTATAGGGAAAGGGCTTATGCCCTTTCCCTATTTTGTTTCTGACACAGTAAATTTAGCCACGCTGCAGTGCGGCGGGGCATTAGCGCGGAGATTGGGAGCGCAGCATGGATAATCTAGAAGGGCTGGCGGCAGAAGCTGCGGCAAAAATTAGTGCCGCCACAGACGCGTCAACCTTAGATCAGGTGCGGGTTGAGTATCTTGGTAAGAAAGGCCATATCACGGCCCTGTTGAAGGGCCTTGGTAAGCTGTCTGCTGAAGAGCGTCCCGCTGCGGGTGCCGAGATCAATCGCGTGAAAGAAGCGCTGTCAACGCAGATTGCCGATGCCAAACAGCTGCTGGATCTGGCGGCGGTGAATGCACGGCTTGAAGCTGAAAAAATTGACGTGACCCTGTCTGGGCGCGGTCAGCAAGCCGGTGGCTTACACCCCGTAACCCGCACTATTGAGCGCATTAGTGCCTTCTTTGAAAGCATTGGCTTTGAGGTGGTTGAAGGCCCCGAGATTGAAGACGACTATCACAATTTTGAAGCCCTCAATATCCCCGCTCATCATCCTGCACGGGCGATGCACGATACCTTCTACGTAGACGAATCCACCGTCTTGCGTACCCACACCTCGCCGGTACAGGTGCGAGTGATGGAAAGCAGTGAGCCACCGCTAAAAGTGATTTGTCCGGGCCGCGTATACCGCTGCGATTCTGACTTAACCCATACCCCGATGTTTCATCAGGTTGAAGGGCTGTTGATCAGCGAAGAATCCAGCTTTGCTGACCTTAAGGGCTTGGTTGAAGCCTTTTTACGTAGTTTCTTTGAAAAAGAGCTGAATGTGCGTTTCCGCCCGTCGTATTTCCCCTTTACCGAGCCATCGGCGGAAGTGGATATCGAGTGCGTGATGTGTAATGGCGAGGGCTGCCGCGTATGCAGCCAAACCGGCTGGCTGGAAATTATGGGCTGCGGCATGGTTCATCCCCAAGTGTTTGAGCACGTGAATATCGACACTGAGCGCTTCACTGGTTTTGCTTTTGGTATGGGCGTAGAGCGTTTAGCTATGTTGCGTTACGGCGTTAACGATTTGCGTCTGTTTTTTGAGAATGACCTGCGTTTCCTCGGTCAATTTAGATAAAACAGCCTCAGCGACAATTTTCAAAACGGATAGCATATGAAATTTAGTGAACAGTGGTTGCGAGAGTGGGTTAACCCCGCCGTTGGCACCGACGAGTTAGCGGCGCAAATTACCATGGCCGGTCTAGAAGTGGACGCCATTGATCCGGTAGCCGGTGTATTCTCTGGCGTTGTAGTGGCTGAGATTGTGGCAACAGCGCCGCACCCCGATGCCGAAAAATTGCAGGTTTGTCGTGTTAATGCTGGCAGCGAAGAAGTGCAGATAGTCTGCGGCGCCGCCAATGCTCGTCCCGGTATAAAGGTACCGCTGGCGACCTTGGGCGCGGTATTGCCCGGTGATTTCAAAATCAAGAAAGCCAAGCTGCGGGGCGTTGAGTCCTTCGGTATGCTCTGTGCAGAAGAAGAGCTAGGCTTGGCAGAGAAATCCGATGGCCTGATGGAGCTGCCTCTAGACGCGCCAGTCGGTGAGGATATTCGCGCTTTTCTTGGTTTAGACGATTCGATTATCGAATTGGGTCTAACCCCGAATCGCGCCGACTGCTTGAGTGTTCGCGGTATTGCTCGCGAAGCGGCAGTGCTCAATGATATCGCTTTTGCTGATTTAGATATCGCGGCAGTGGCGGCAGTTAACGACAGTCAGCTGCCCATTCGGGTTGAGGCTGGCGCTGATTGCCCTCGCTATGCGGGCCGTGTTATTCGCAATGTCGATGTGTCTAAGTCCAGCCCGCTGTGGCTGCAGGAAAAACTCCGCCGCTGTGGTTTGCGCAGTATCGACGCGGTGGTCGATGTCACCAACTTCATTCTGGTGGAATTGGGCCAGCCCATGCACGCCTTTGACTTAGATAAACTCAATGGTGGGGTGGTAGTACGGCACTCAAAGGCTGATGAGTCTTTGGAATTGCTCGACGGCCAAACGCTAACCCTGCGCGAAGGCAGTTTGCTAATCGCCGACGAACAGCAGCCCCTCGCGCTCGCCGGTATTATGGGTGGCGAAGTGTCCTCGGTGACTTCTGCGACTCAGAACCTGTTTTTAGAAGCGGCCTTCTTTACGCCTGATTTATTGGCGGGACGGGCGCGGTCTTACGGCTTGCATACCGATTCCTCGCATCGCTTTGAGCGCGGCGTCGACTTTGAGCTGCCTGCACGGGCCATAGAGCGCGCTACAGCGCTGATTGTTGCGATATGTGGCGGTGAGCCAGGGCCGGTATCGGTTGTCGACTCAGCGTCTATGCCTGAACGTAAGGCGATTCTGCTGCGTGAAAAGCGCATTGCCAAAGTGCTGGGCATGGACATGGCTGCCAGCGACGTAGAATCCATTCTCGCGGGTTTAGGTTTGACGGTAACGCGTGTTGAGGGTGGCTGGGAAGTGATTGCGCCGAGCTGGCGTTTTGATATCAGCATTGAAGTCGATTTACTCGAAGAGCTGGCGCGGATTTACGGCTATAACCGCCTGCCAGTGCGGCCGATTCAAGATGCGCTGACTATTCGCCCAGCGACGGAAAGCAAGCGCAGCCTGAGCGCGTTGCGTCAGCAATTGGTTGCCCGTGGCTATCAAGAGGCGGTGACTTACAGTTTTATTGATCCCGCAATGCATAAGGCGATGGCCGAGGGTGTGGAAGGTGTTGAGCTACTCAACCCAATTTCTGCCGATATGTCGGTTATGCGCACTAGCTTATTACCCGGTTTGATAAAAACCGCCATGCACAATGCCAAACGCCAGCAGCCGCGTATCCGCATCTTTGAAGCGGGTCAGCGTTTTGTGAAGGGCGATAACGGCTTACAGCAAATTCCAACCTTAGCGGCACTCATTACTGGTCGCCGCACTGCTGAAAGTTGGAATGAAAACGGCGAATTAGTCGATTTTTATGATCTTAAGGGTGACTTAGAGAGCTTACTGTCTGTTGCTGCTGGTGAAATCACCTTCGCGCCGGGCAGTTATGCGGCCCTGCACCCAGGTCAGTGCGCCGATGTGTTTTGCGATAACGTGCTAATTGGCCGTATTGGCGCTCTGCACCCCAGCTTGCAAGCCCAGTGGGATATGGTCAATCCGGTGTATTTGTTTGAGATTGATCAGCAGCCGGTATTGGCTCGCGACGTGCCTAAATTCAGTGAATTGTCTAAATTCCCTGAGGTGCGGCGGGATCTGGCCTTGATCGTTGCTCGCGAATTACCCGCAGCCGACGTGCTGCAGGCAATTAGAGGCGCGGCGGGGGATTGCCTTAGTGACTTGAAGCTGTTTGACCTCTATCAAGGTAAAGGCATTGATCCTGAAAGAAAAAGTTTGGCTGTGGGCTTGACGTTCAGGCATACATCACGCACTCTGAATGAGGAAGAGGTTAATCAATCTGTTGCGGCAGTTGTGCAAACCTTGCAGGAGGCATTTGGCGCAAGTTTAAGGAACTAGTGTGATGACGTCCCTCACTAAAGCAGAAATGGCCGAACGGTTATACGAAGAGCTAGGCTTTAATAAGCGTGAGGCGAAAGAGCTCGTGGAGTTGTTTTTTGAGCAGATTCGTCTCTGTTTGGAGAATAACGAGCAGGTTAAGATTTCCGGTTTCGGTAATTTTGACCTCCGCGACAAGAGTCAGCGCCCCGGGCGTAACCCCAAAACGGGAGAGGAGATTCCAATCTCTGCTCGTCGCGTGGTGACATTTAGGCCCGGCCAAAAATTAAAATCCAGGGTAGAGGACTATGCTGGAACCAAGTCATAACGACGAATTACCGCCTATACCAGGTAAGCGCTATTTCACTATTGGTGAAGTAAGTGAGCTGTGCTGTGTGAAACCCCATGTTCTTCGTTATTGGGAACAGGAATTCCCGCAGCTAACACCGGTAAAACGGCGCGGAAATCGTCGCTATTATCAGCATCAAGACGTGTTGATGATTAGGCAGATTCGCAGCTTTTTGTACGAAGAGGGCTACACCATTGGTGGCGCTCGGCAGCGTATGTCTGGTGAAGTTGCTAAAGAAGAATCCTCACAGGCGCGGCAAGTTATTCGGCAAATGCTCGGTGAATTAGAAGAAGTCGCAAAACTTCTCAAAAGATAGTTCACTAAATCAATACGTTGGGGTATCATGCCACCCCTCAAATCGGGGCGTAGCGCAGTCTGGTAGCGCACCACACTGGGGGTGTGGGGGTCGCAGGTTCGAATCCTGCCGTTCCGACCATATTTGAAAAAACAGTCACTTTGGTGGCTGTTTTTTTTGCCTAAACAAAGCTGAGTTCTGTTGCCGAAAATTACAGGGGCGGGCTCATGAATTTACTAACGCCCCTGTAATGCTTTGTGGTTGTGCGGCTTATCGCTTTTTAAGGATTAAGCTGCCGATAGAATAACCCGCTCCAAACGAGCAAATTACGCCAATATCACCAGCGCTTAAATCCTCGTGGTGTTTGGCAAACGCAATAATAGATCCCGCGGAAGCGGTATTTGCATACTCGTCTAACACAATAGGCGCCTCTTCAAGGCTTGCGTCACGGCCTAGTAAGCGTCTGCTTATCAGTAGGTTCATGTTGATATTGGCTTGGTGTAGCCACCAGCGCTTTAATTCCGACACTTGAATGCCTTGGCTCTGTAAATGGCTTTCAATATGGTCGGCTGCCATTGGGCAAACTTCTTTAAATACTTTGCGGCCATTTTGGTGAAATAGCTTATCGGCTGAATAGGGGTCTTCGTCCGTTGTACGTGTTACGTAGCCAAAGTTGGAGCGAATGTTGTTGGAGTAGGACGTGACACTTTTTGTGCTAAGTATATCGAATGCGTGGGTAGACACGCACGTTTCGCTGCTTTCGACCACAATGGCAGTTGCGACATCACCAAAGATGAAGTGTGAGTCTCTGTCCATATAATTAACTTGGGGGGAGGTGAGCTCTGGGTTGATGACAAGCACGCCCTTTGATGTTCCTGCTTTAACGGCGTCAACCGCTCTTTGTAAGCCAAAGGTGGCAGCGGAGCAGGCAACGAGCATGTCAAAGCCAAAACCTTCGATTCCCAACGCCGCTTGTACTTCGATGGCGATGGCCGGATACGCGCGCTGTGTGTAGGCGCAGGACACGATCACCATATCAATGTCGGCGGCGGTTTTATTTGCGGCCGCCAGCGCTGCTTTTGCCGCAGAAATCGCCATTTCAGCTTGGTGAGAGACTTCGTCGTCGCCGCGTACTTCCAGTATCGGGCGCATGCGGTTTATGTCTAAGGTGCCTTCTTTTGAATAGATATACCGATTCTTAATGCCGGACACTTTTTCGATGAAGTCTGCGCTAGAAAGCGGTTTTTCTTCAAGCTCTCCTGCGGCGATGGCATTTTGATTCTCAAGATTGAAGTGTTCAGCCCAAGCGTTGTAACTGCTTACGAGCTCTTCATTGCTAATGCTATGTGTTGGAGTCCACAGGCCCACCCCGCTAATGACGACAGAGGAGTTCATTTGATTGATCCTTATGTATTTCATTTAGTGTATTGGTCAAAGTGTGACCGACATGGCGCATACAGTCCATATGTTGAAATAACAAAAGGGAAATGACATTAATATTAAATGTTGGCAGCTGTTATGTTATGGGGCGCGTTGGCGAGACGGTAGTTTTCAGTGGGCTGATAGCCTTGGAGGCAAAGTGTGGTGGCTAACTGTAGGCATTAACTATCAGGCTTTGCTTTATCGGAGGGGTTGGCGTTGCGAGCGCGGCCTATATCGTGACTGGGGCGGCTTAATTTAAGGCTGGGGCTGAGTGTTTGTGGCCTTAGAATTATTCAACATAGCGCTGTTTTAGCTGTTCACGCTTTTGGCTGCATAGGCCGAGTTCCTTTTCCAAGTATTCGTCTGTTGAGCTGTAGCGCTCGTCAATGGCGCTGAATGCCGCCTCGAGAAATTCCCGCCGAGTGGATGTTAGGGTTGCAAATAAGTCCATGTCAACGTCGGGGTAATTGCGGGCATATTTTTTGGCGAGGTATTCTAGCTCGCCAGCCGGGGGGTAGTACTGCGCCGTTAGGAGGTAGTCATCCATAATAACGTCGCGTGGTACGTTCAGCGCCGACAGAATTAGGGCGGCGGCAAAGCCGGTGCGATCTTTGCCGGCAGAACAGTGGAAGAGGAATGCGCCGTCGCTATTGCCTAGTAGTAACTCGAACATATGTCGGTAGGTGTGGCTGTGATTTAGTACAAACTCGCGGTTTATTTGTTGCATCCAGCTCGACATTTGACCTGCGCCGATACTGCTAATATCGATAATGTTTTGCTGATTGCCAGGGCTGATACTGAGGTTGTGAATGATCGCTTTGGGCATGTTTGCCAGCTTACTAATATCCTGCTGGTATTCGTTGGGATTGCGAAAATCGCAGACAACGCGGATGTCGAACTGCTCTAAAACGGTTTGATCGTTAGCGCTGAGGTTAGAAAGGCGGCCGCCCCTAAGGAGTTTTTTCCAGCGTGTAAAGCCGCCATCGTCTGTTTGGTAGCCGCCTAGATCACGGATATTGGGGGCACCTTCAAGCGGAAGCCGTCGAGTATACTGAATGTTATTTTGGCCGATCATTGTGATGTGCTTCCATTGCAATTTATATTAATTTTAGACCGATAGTGAAGTAGATAGCTAGGCAGATGTTTTCGATTTTATTTTTAGCCCGTAGTAGGCCAATTATTGCCACTAGACTTTTGCGTGGCAAGCTCTTATTCTGCTGCTCTATTACACACTCTAATAATAACGTTGCGAAGATCCCTAAGGGATTCGATTACTTAAGTTTTCTTATATTAAAACAATAATTAGTGCTGCTGATTTTCTCAAGAAACTTACTTGAAGGAGACATTGTGTCGGCGATTAAAACAATAAGAAGAGAAATTACAGGATTTACACCAAACAGTTATCGCCACCGCAAATTGTCTGCCGTAAAGGGTTTTGGCATGCAGCGAACGCTGGTGCTGCTGGCGATATCGCTGGCATTGAGCCTGATTGTGTTTTTGTTGTGGAAAATGCTACGCAACCCGCTAGAAACTGGTCTTCACGTTATTCGAGTAGAGCAGATTGACAGCGCGGCTAAGGCCGATATTGCGTTGAATCAGCAAATACTGCGGGCGCGATTGGCGCTGGAGTCTGGCGCTAGGGAGCTCGAACTGGCAAGAGAGCGTTTTGATGTAACCCAGCACGCGGTGGGCAGTGGTCAAGCGGGCCTAGCTGGTTTGAGCGCTAATATAGATGAGGCTTTGGTGCGCTACGGCGAACAAGCGTCGGCAAAATTAAGTTTGCTCAACGAGTACTCCGCGCGCTTGGCGCGCTTGGCACAATATTTTTCTGTAATGCGCGTGGCGGGTATTTCGGTTCTTAATGTGCCGGAGGTCAATAACTCTGAGCGGCTTCGTAAAAATATTATGGCCATGCTCCAAGCGGCGACGGCATACAGTATTCAATCCGCTCCAGATAATGCGCATCTTTTAGATGAATTAGGTGCCGAGGTAAGCGCGGCCGCAGCACAGCTTGAGAACGATGCGGCAAGGGGTGCGCTGGGGCATCTTTTAGATACAATTAATTTACTACGTCATAGTCGCGACGATTTACAAAAATTAATTAGTCAGTTTGATGATATTGCAACGGGAAAGTCCTTGCAGGCATTACAGCACGCCTATGAAAATCATTTTCAAGGCTTGCAGAATACGGCCAAGCGTTATCGGCAAACTCTCGCGGTATACGCGGTGGCGTTGTTAATTGCTTTTGGTTTGATTGCGGTGCGCCTCCGCTCAAGTTTCTCGGCGCTAGATAATGCTAATAACGAGCTGCAAAACACCAATAACAATCTAGAAAAAATTGTCGACAAGCGCACCCAAGCGCTGAGCAAGGCGCTTGACGATTTGAAAATGCAGCAGGGGCAATTGATTCAGTCTGAGAAAATGGCATCGCTGGGTCAAATGGTCGCCGGTGTTGCCCATGAGATTAACACGCCCCTCGGTTATGCCAGTAGCAATGTTGAAATCATTCGTGAATCTATGCAGGGTATGGGGCAAGAGGTTGATGCGGAAAGCCTAGTAGAATTTGATGTGTTGCTGGCCGATGTTGAATATGGCTTAAATCAAATTTCTGAACTGGTGATGAGCCTGAAAGATTTTAGTCGTGTCGATCGCTCGCAGTCTCAGCTCTTTGACTTAAATGCGGGCATTGATACCGCCCTTAAAATTTGTAATAGCCAACTTAAAGACGGCATTAATGTTGATCGTGATTTCGCAGCGTTACCCGAGATTAGCTGCGCGCCGTCGCAGTTGAACCAAGTGTTTCTTAATCTCATTAACAACGCCGCTCAAGCAATGGATGGCCGAGGCCTAATTCAGATTGCGACTCGTCAAGTTGGCGAAAATGTTGAGGTCGCTATTCGCGATAACGGCAGCGGCATGGATGAGGATACTCGGGCCCATATTTTTGAACCGTTCTTTACTACCAAGGCGGTGGGTAAGGGAACGGGATTGGGTTTGTCGATAGTGTTCCGAATTATCGAGGATCACGGCGGCACTATTCACGTTGAGTCAGAGCTTGGTAAGGGAAGCGAGTTTGTGATTCGCCTACCAATTAAAAAACTCGCTAAGGTGGCGGATATTAAGCCCGTGCATGACGTAGTTTTGCTTGGAGAATAGTATGGATGACTTAGCCAATACGAATGCGGCGGCAGCAAAACCACGAATTCTATTTGTCGACGACGAGCCGAGAATTCTGGTGGCATTAAAAGCTTTGTTTCGCAGAGATTACGATGTGCTCACTGCGGATTCGGGGAAAGCGGCGTTAGCGATTTTGCGTGACGGCGATGTTGATGTGGTGGTTAGCGACCAGCGCATGCCAGAGATGACTGGGGTGGAGGTGCTACGGTTGGCTAAGAGTCTTCGGCCCCGTGCTATCCGTGTACTGTTAACTGGCTATTCCGATCTCAGTGCCATTTTGGCGGCAATTAATGACGGTGAAATTTTTCGGTTTATCAATAAGCCTTGGTCAAATGTTGATCTTCGGCAAACCATCGCGGCAGCTGTTAAGGCGTCAACGGTTGATCACGTGGCTTTGGCAGTAGATGAAGATCCCACTGAGAAGGTTTATATCCCTGGCATTGATGACGTAGGAACCTTGATTCTCGATGATGATGAAGCAAGCCGTATTTCCTTGCAGAGCGTACTGGGGCGTGATCGTGCCGTGTATCCGGCAAAGAATCTCGATGAGGGCCTAGGCGTATTAGAGCGACATAAAATAGGGGTCATTATTACCGAGCTAACCGTTGGGGGTGAAGTGGTTATTGATTTACTCAGCGCCTTGCGGCAGCACCACCCGAGTTTGGTTGCGATTGTATTAACTGCTCAGTCGGATGCGGAGCAGGGGATTGATCTTATCAATCGTGGGCAAATTTATCGGTTTCTGAGTAAGCCGATTAGTGAAGGCCTGTTGCGGGGTAGCGTGAATTTAGCAATGCGCCGTTTTGAAATACTGCAGAAGAATCCCGCGCAAACACTGCGTCTTGCCGCTGAAGCACCACCACCAGCCGCAAATGATAGCCGCGGGATGTTTAAACGAATTGGGCGATTATTTGGTTTGACAGCGTAGCTGTGCAAATAGCGGAGGTTGCGAGTGAGTGAAATGATAGACGCGGTGGGCGCACCAAGAAAAATAGGGCTTGGGCAATCGGCGGAGTCGGTAATTGCGATTTCGTTATTGGGTGTTTGCGCCGCAGCAGGGTTGACGGCGTGGCTATCATCGGGTGGCGAGCAGAGTGTGGCAATGCCAGCGCCAACGTCGGCAGCGGTGGCGCTTTCATCAGTGAAAAATGACGATGCGCTGCAGTCGGAAGAGCAGATGGTATTGGCGCAGTGGCAGCGGCGTTTGGACGGAGAGTTTAGTCAGCACGAGCAAAGTAAGCTTCAGCAGCAACAGTTAGCAACCTTGCAGGAGCAGTCTGCTGCGCTGGCCATGGCGCAGGCGGCCGCAGAGGCGGCGTCTCGCGCTGCAGAGGCAGCCGAAATACGGGCGCGCAGTGCAGAGAAGGGCCGTAGGCAGGCGTTGGCTGTGCAGGCGAAAGCAGCGCCACAGCAAGGCGCGGCGGGAGTGCAGAAGGCGGCCGCGGTCAGGCGTGCGGCGAGTGTTGATTGGAATAGTTGTTCACGGCCGGAGTACCCAGATGAATCGGTGCGCTTAGGGCAGCAAGGCACGGTAACAATGGAATTTATGCTTGATACGCAGGGCGTGGTGCAGGATGGGCGCATTGTTGAAAGCAGTGGTACCCGTCGTCTCGATTACCGCGCCTTGTCGGCCTTGTCTAAATGTCAATTTGAACCAGAATTACTGAATGGCGAGGCGGTGGAGGCGACAGCCCAGTTGCGTTTTACATGGAAACTCACTCGTTAATTTTTAGATAAAGCGGGTGTATCCAGACTATTGCTCGTCGGTATTGTCTTGGAATTTTGCCTCGTATTCGGGATCGGCACTTGCCTTTGGCGCCGGTTCTTTGTTTTTTAGCCGATAGGCAAAGGCAATAATTTCGGCCACTGCAATATACAATTCTCTGGGGATTTCACTGTCTAGCTCAACTTGAGCCAACAGCTGAATAAGTTGTTTGTTACGGTATATGGGGATGTCGTGTTCGGTGGCAATCATTAGTATTTGGCGGGCGAGTTCGCCTTCACCTTTGGCGCTGACAACGGGTGCTTTCTCGCCATCATAATGCAGCGAAACCGCGACTTCGCCCGCTTTGTCGCTCATGCTTGATCTTCCAATAGAGATTGATTGCTCAGCGGTGAGTTTGCCGCGTTGCTAATGCCTGTGTGAGATTGAATCTCGGTGGCAATAATTCCCTGATCTTCCAGTCTTTGGCTTAGCTCGTGCTGGCGGGCGGCAATAAGTTCTTGGGTCTTGCCGTGTTCGGAATTGAAGGTAATGGCAAGCTTGCTACCTTGCTGCTGAACGCGGGCATTGATTGGCCCGAGGCCTGGTAAATCGAAATTTAGGTTAATTAGCCAGCGGCGCAGCTGCTCTTCGCTGTCGTCAGGCTTTTGCTGCTCGTTCTCTTCGGGGTGGTCGCGGCCGGCTTGCCACTGCAATTGCATCTGCCATACATCCACACCATCGTCGTTGCGAACCGGTAGCTCTATAATATATTGGGCTTGCTGGGGGTCTTTTTGTTGAAGATGCAGTAGTTGGTGTGACTCAAGTCTGGCAATAGCGCCGCGGGCTTCCTGCAATAACTGCTTTAAAACAGCCTCCTGGCCAATTTTTATATCTGGTAGCTCTGCGGCGAGGCGTCCTTGGGCGCGCAGCTCACCAGGTAAGTCACTTGGTTTCGGTAACTGGCCGTAGCTGGTGCTTAGGCTTGTAGCAGGTTTGCCGCTGCTATTGAGTAATGCTGTTGTCAGCTCCGCTCCCGCCGCAGTGGCCTTGGCGCCCGAGCTGCGCGCTAGCACACTGTAGTCTTGCAGGAGCTTACGATTTTCGGCGCTTTCTGTTGCGGGCTTTGCCGCGGTGCTCAGGCGGAGGTTTTCGAGGCGTTGCGCCATTCGCAGCAAGGCACTTTTTAAATCGCTGGGTGGGGCGCTGCCGGCAGCCAATTGGTTTTCCATAAAGAAACCACTTTGGGCAATAGCCTCCCGAAGCCCTGCGGGGTCAGTAACTTGCTGGCGCAGCGGCAAAATATCCATAATCGCTTGGCTAATCGCTTTGAGCTGCGGGGACGTCGCGGCCGTGCTCAGCTGAGTGCTGCTGGCTAGCAGGTGATTGATGCTCTGCTGTTGGGGGATCATGGTTTTTAGTAGGGGCGTGATTGCCGCGGTGTTCGCGCCACCAAGTACCTGCAGAGTGGGTCGCTGTTGGCTGTCTTTACCGGTTACTTGTAGCAGTAATTGCTCGCCGCGCCGCAAGGCGGTTTGGCTTTCGGCCATGAGGCGAAGATTACCTGAAGCAAGTTCGTAGAGGTGTTCCGCGCGCTGCCCCATAACCACGGCGTTGAGCACCTTGTCGGTGGGCAGTATCGGCGCTGGCCCAGCAGGGCGATTAAACGCAGCCGGTTGGGTGGCATTGCTTGGATTGATAATGACCATATGGGCTTCAGTGGCGTTGCGTGTATCCCATTATAGCGACGTAAATTGGAAAAACTTGAGTTTAAACTAAATATGTATCGTGCACGATATAGTTGTACGCGATGCATATTGATGGTTTAATAGCCTTGTCATCGGTTTTAATTACGATCGTTAAATTGATATCCGCACTAATATCACTACCAAGGAGCGCACCATGAGCACACTTTACGATTTTGAAATACGCAGTCTGCAGGGCAAGGAGCTTGATCTGTCTAGCTACAAGGGCAAGGTTGTACTGGTAGTGAACACCGCTAGTAAATGTGGTTTAACGCCACAATACGAGGGTTTACAGGCGCTTTACGAAAAATATAAAGATAGCGGCTTGGTTATATTGGGTGCGCCCTGCAATCAATTTGCCAATCAAGAGCCTGGTGATGCCGGCGCTATTGAGGGCAGTTGCTTGATGAATTATGGCGTAAGTTTTCCCATCACTGAAAAAATTGATGTTAATGGCAAAAATGCCCATCCGCTGTTTGCTTATTTGAAAAAGGCTGCACCGGGTACCTTGAGTAATGCAGTGAAATGGAATTTTACAAAATTCCTCGTGGGAAAAGATGGTCAAGCAATAAAGCGCTTTGCGCCAACCACCAAGCCCGAAAACATAGCGGCAGATATCGAGGCAGCGCTAGCGGCATGAGTAATCTAGTGGCAGAGGCTGGGCGGGTGCTGCCGCAGTTGCAGTTGGAAAATCAGCTGTGTTTTCCCTTGTATGCAAGCTCGCGGCTGATCACGCGCTTGTACCAAGAGCACCTGTCGCCGCTAGGGCTAACGTACCCGCAATACATTGTGATGATGATTTTGTGGGAGCATGCACCTTGTTCAATAAAGGTGGTGGGTGATAAAGCTTTGCTTAATACCAATACGTTAACGCCCTTGTTAAAACGTCTGGAGCAGCAGGGCTATATACACCGGCGCCGCGCTGAGCAAGATGAGCGAATGGTGCTTATTTACCTTAGTGAGGCGGGCTTAGCGCTGCAGCAGCAATGCAGTGAGATACCGACAACGTTAGCGGCTAAATTGGGTGTTAATGCGGAGTCTTTGCGTAATTTGAAGCAGTTATTGGACGAGATTTTGCCAGCGTTGTGTCAAAGCCTAGTAGATGACTGACTTGCTTTTATAGTTTCTTATAATGATGTGGAAATGAAAACGGGCTCGTAGGAGCCCGTTTTTTTATGCCGTAATTTTAGCTTAGCTAAATGCTTTAATAATATTGCCTAGCATTTCTTTTGCGTCACCAAACAGCATCCGCGTGTTCTCTTTAAAGAACAGTGGGTTGTCGATACCAGCAAAGCCAGAAGCCATAGAGCGCTTCATAACAAACACGTTGCGGGCCATGTCCACGTTAATAACCGGCATGCCGTAAATTGGGCTGCCTTCCATTTCACGTGCAGCGGGGTTAACCACGTCGTTAGCGCCGATAACAATCGCCACGTCGAAGGTTTCCATGCGCGGATTAACGGCATCCATTTCCAGTAGCAGGTCATAGGATACGTCGGCTTCGGCAAGCAGTACGTTCATGTGGCCAGGCATACGACCAGCAACGGGGTGAATAGCGTAAACCACTTCGGCGCCATTCTTTTCTAGCAGCTCTTGCAGTTCTTTAACCACGTGTTGAGCTTGTGCTACCGCCATACCGTAACCAGGTACAATAACAACGCTCGCTGCGGCTTCAAGTACGTAGTAGGCATCTTCTGCGGTCATGGACTTGGCTTCGCCTTCGATCTTAGCGGCGGTGCCACCGGCAGACACAGCGCTAAAGCCACTAAACAGAACATTGCTCAGTGAACGGTTCATTGCCTTACACATGATCTGAGTGAGGATGATACCGCTGGCACCAACAAGGGCGCCGGCCACGATCAGAATAATGTTGTTAATGGCGATACCCGCCGCACAAGCCGCGAGGCCTGAGTAGCTGTTTAGCAGTGAGATAACCACGGGCATATCGGCGCCGCCGATAGGAATAACCAGCATGATACCCAGTAGCAGCGACAGACCAATTACCAAGTACAAGTAGATGGAGGTGGCTGGGCCAGTGCTAACAGTGAACATTGCGGCAGACACAATAATGGCGAGAATGAGTAGGATGTTAAACACCCGCTGACCGCCAAATACGATGGCTTTACCAGAGATACGCTCGCTGAGCTTGCCCCAAGCAACCATACTGCCCGAGAACGTAACGCCACCGATCAGAATCGACAATACAATGGTGATCAGTTCAAAGGTAGTGGCTTCAAAGCCATACAGTGCCGCCCAGCCCACGAACAAGCTCGCGATGCCGCCAAAGCCGTTAAACAGCGCGACCATTTCCGGCATGCCGGTCATTTCTACTCTGCGTGCAACCAGTGCGCCGATGGCGCCGCCAACAACGATACCTGCAGCAATCCATTTGAAATCAATGATGCTTTGGTCAAGTAATGTCACTACTACAGCGATAAACATACCGATCGCTGAAACGAGATTACCTTTGCGCGCAGTTGCTGGGGAGCCCAGCATTTTTAGGCCAAAAATAAACAGGACGGCAGCTGCCACATAGGACAGATTCACCAGTAATTCAATACCCATTACTTAGCGCTCCCTTTTTTCTTAAACATAGCTAGCATGCGGTCGGTAACCATATAGCCGCCGATTACATTGATGGTCGCCATCGCAACTGCGACGGTGCCCAGAATGGTGGCCAAGCCAGAGTGCTCAGCACCAGCTGAGGTGAGTGCGCCAACTAAGGTGATACCCGAGATCGCGTTAGAGCCCGACATAAGCGGTGTGTGCAAGGTTGCGGGTACTTTATTGATCAGCTCAAAGCCTAAAAATATTGACAGCATTAAGATGAAAGCAAGATAAACTGCTATTTCCATCATCTACTCCTAGTTAATCAGTTTTTGAATGGTTTCGTTGACGATCTCTCCGCCGTGGGTAATCACACAGCCCTGCAGAATATCGTTTTCCATGTCGATAACCATTTTCTTGTCATCGCTGTTCCAGCCTTCATCAACCAGATTAAACAGGTTGGATGAATACATTTGGCTGGCATCGCGGCTGACGAAATTGGACCAGTTGCCATCGCCGATAATGGTTACGCCGTCTACAACCACGGTTTTACCCGCGACTGAACCTTCAACGTTGCCACCGCTCTCGGCGGCCATGTCGACAATTACTGAGCCTGGCTTCATGCCTTTAATCATGTCGCTGGTAACCAGTACTGGCGGTTTGCGGCCAAACAGCTGAGCTGTGGTAATAACGATGTCAGACTCGGCAATTTGCTTCTTCTGGCCTTCGAGCTGCAGTTTCATCTGCTCGTCGGTCAGCGCAAGGGCGTAGCCATCTTTGGTCTGGCCAGTTTCGCCGAGATCGATCTCGAGGAATTTGCCGCCCAGTGAGCGCACTTGCTCGGCAACCACCGAGCGGGTGTCAAAGGCGACAACCTTAGCGCCAAGGCGCTTGGCGGTTGCAATCGCTTGCAGGCCAGCAACACCGGCGCCGATGATGAATGCTGTTGACGGCTTCAAGGTGCCGGCTGGGGTCATCATCATGGGCAGAATGCGAGGCAGTCTAGTGGTGGCCAGTAATACCATCACATAACCGGCCAAGCTGGCCTGTGAGCTCAGTGCGTCCATTTTTTGAGAGCGGGTAGAGCGTGGAATCATTTCCATACTAATCGCGCTCACACCCTGATCGCGAAATGCTTTGATCAGTGCGTGCTCATTAAAGGGATCTAAATAGCTAATATGAATGCAGCCAGCTTTCATTTGGCTAATTTCATCTATACTCGGTTTACTGATCCGCAGAATAATTTCTGCAGAGGCGAGAATAGCGTTGCGATCGCTGCTAACGGTAGCGCCAGCATCAATGTATTCCTGGTCGCTGAAGCCGCTACCCAAGCCCAAGCCTGCTTCGATTTGCATCGTGGCGCCGGCTCTAATGAGCTTTTTGGCATCTGTCGGAATAATCGCTACGCGGTTTTCACCACTCACGAGTTCTTTTGGGATTCCTATGAGCATCTTTGTAGATCCATTGTGGTTAACAATTTTGTTATGGGATAAAACGGCCTAGGATATTACAACTGGCCCCAATAAGCGATAAAAGTGTGCGTTTTCTAAGCTGGGTAGATATCCGTAAAGTGCTCATAAATTAAGGTGATAGCGTCATGTATCGCGATGATAATGGGTTTGGGTTTACTGAGGATTTGGGCGACAGGGGAACCGTTACCTTATGTCAGTTTTGATTCTGTATCGGTGAATTTCGGTACCGGAGGGGTTAGTTTAAGCAGTTTTACTGATGGTGGTCGTAGGTGCTGCCCCGTTAGACTGCGCCATTGCATGATGATATTTCTTTTATTGCCCAATTTTTGACGAGTGCGACAGGATGGTCGAACAATTCCCACTGATTATCACTTATAAACCTTGGTCTAATAATGTTTAAGCGTTATTACGTTGGGCTTGCTGCTACTGCCGTTTTGTATTTTGTTGCGGGTAAGCTTGCTTTGTCGCTTGCTATTCCGCCTGGCTATGCAACGGCGATTTGGCCTGGAGCGGGCATTGCCTTAGCGCTAATACTGTTGAATGGGTATCGATTTTGGCCAGGGGTATTCGTCGGTTCAATTTTGGTTAACCTAGATCTGAGTGGCCTTTGGGGTTCGTCTGCTAGCGAGATTTTTGTCACTTTATTGCTTCCCGTAGTTATTGGTTTTGGCGCGAGTTTACAAGCCGTTGTAGGCGCTTGGTTGTTTCGGCGTTTTGTTGGCTATCCCATTGCGCTTGATAGCATTGGTTCAGTATGGCGATTTGTTGCCTTTGCTTGCGGTTTGGCTTGTGTAGTTGGCGCGACAGTAGGTGCTACAGCTCTTTGGTTAGCGGGGAAGCTGCCTGCCGAGAATTTTTGGTTTAACTGGTTTACGTGGTGGGTGGGCGACGGCTTAGGCGTGATGATATTTGCCACTTTAATATTTGTGTTTTGCGCTGAACCTCGCGAGGTATGGCGCAGTCGCCAAAAAATATTATCCGTTGTTCTTGTTGGCGCGACCTGCATTATCGTCGCGATTTATGTTGCTGCTAGCCGCTGGGAATTAAAGCGTCAACAGGCCGATTTCGAAAATCGCGCTGAGCAAGCATTTCAACATACGCAATCCATTATCAATGCACATTTGGCAACCTTATATTCGGTGCAGGCTTTCTTTGACGCCTCGACAGAGGTGACTAAAAGTGATTTTAGAGCTTTCTCGCAAGGGCTGCTGGCAAGGAACGCGGGTTTCCAAGCGATTGCGTGGAATGAGCGGGTTGTAGGTAGTGACCGACAGGTGCTGGAGTCGCAGCTGAGCGCAGAGCGAGAGACCGCGGTGTACATTACTCGTCGCGATCAAAACGGCGAGTTGGTACTTCAAAGCCCAAAGGACGAGTACGTGGTTATTCGCTTCATAGAGCCGCTGGCTAAGAATATAGCGGCATTGGGCTATGATATCTCCTCTGCGGAGCTTCCTCGTAAGGCACTGTTGCGTGCTGAGGCGGCGGGAGCGCCTGCGGTGACAGATCCTATCCGCTTGGTTCAAGAGCGCGCAAATCAACAGGGGGTGGTTATTTACCTGCCTGTGCTTGGCCATGCTAGTGATAAGGGGCGGGTTTTAGCGGGCTATGTATCGGGTGTGTTTCGAGTAGATGACTTGATGGGCTTTTTGTTGTCGCCGCAAAATTTACATGGGGTTCTAGTTTCGGTGGCAGATGCCAGTGGCGCACTTTTATACCGTGGTTCCGGTGATCGCGGTTCCGGCAGGGCATCACTATTTGAATACCGCAAGGCATTGCAGGTGGCTGACCAGCAGTGGCAATTTAAAACCGAAGCCAGTCAATCCTTTTTGGTGGGAACACGGTCCTTAGTGCCGTGGGGAATGTTGGTGGCGGGTTTGCTATTTACTGGTTTGCTGGGGATGTCATTTTTGGTGCTCACAGGGCAGAAATATCGCTCTGATATGGCAAGTAAAGAGCTAAAAATAATGCTTTCTCGCTTGCAGGAAACCCAAGATCACTTGGTTGAGGCCGAGAAAATGGCGTCCTTGGGCGGCTTAGTTGCCGGCTTTGCCCACGAGCTAAATACCCCGCTTGGTATTGCAATAACCGCCGAATCAACATTGCAGTCCGATTTGCAGCGCTTGGATGAAATGTTTGCTGACGCGGATGATATGCAGCCCCTATTGCGACGCCTACAGGAGGCCTCGCGAATTGTTTTGGCAAATATTCAGCGGGCGGGAAGTTTAATTAGCAGCTTTAAGCAAGTTTCTGTCGATCAAGCAACCGCTGAAACCCGTGACATAAATTTGCATGAATACCTTAGCGATGTATTTATGCATTTGTCGCCGAACTATCGTCGCAGTGGTCATGAAGTTGTATTGGAATGCCCAAAATCGATCGCTTTGCGGACAGTGCCTGGTGGCTTGGCGCAGGTTATTATTAATTTATTGAATAATAGTTTAACTCACGCCTTTCCCGACGGAGAGCCCGGCCGTATTTCATTGTCGGTTACTAAGCGCGAGTCAGATATTGTATTGCGATTTAGTGACAATGGCGTAGGGATACCAGCCGAAGCCGTGAGCAAAGTATTTGAACCATTTTTCACTACTCGCAGAGGTCGCGGCGGCACAGGCTTGGGCTTGCATTTGGTTTACAACATTGTCCGTCAGCAATTACAGGGCCAGATTAAGGTAAGTAGTGATCTGGGTCACGGTACCGAATTTGAGATTCTGCTGCCCTTGGCAATTAATAAATTTGTTGTGTCATAAGGGCGCGCTGGGTAGGTGGCATTCTTGTTTGGATGGCTTTATTGGCGAAGCCCGTTTAGTAATAAATCCATTGAAGCGGCGACATCTTCGGGCTTAAGGCCAGGCGCCGGCGTGCTCAGGTGATGATGAAAAAGACCGCTAATGTGGGCGCGAATGTGAATGGCAATGCAAGTCGCTGATAGTTCCTTTTTGATTAGGCCAGCTTGTTGTGCGTTACCAATAAAATGGCTTATGCGATCTAGTGCGATGTTGCGGTCGTTATTAATTCGCGCCTTCAGAAACTCGGTTTCTTCACAAAGCGCATAGCGTAATAGAAATCGAGTAATCTGAGCTGCAGCCGGCGTGTTATAGACGCGGGTGAATGCATCGACAATGACCTTTTTGAGCATTTCTAATGATATGTCCCCGCCGCCAGCAACATTATTCAAATTTGCCATTGCTGCTTCTGTAGGGGCGCTAACACTGTCGATCATGGCAGTGATCAAGGCTTCTTTGTCAGTGAAATGCCAATAAATTGCACCGCGAGTAACCCCTGCCGCACTTGCGACGTCACTCAAACGGGTGCGGTTAATGCCCTGTTTGGCAAACTGATCGGCTGCGGCTTCTAAAATGCGGCAGCGGGTAATCTCAGCATCGGCTTTTGAACGTCTCATAATGGCATTGTGTCGTCATAATTTATTTATTTGAAGATGCTTACTTTACATACATACTTGCATGTATGTAAAGTAAGCTAATTATGCGAATTCTCCGTCAGAGGTAGCAGATGGTTCTTGGTGTCCAATTTTCTCGTGCAGTTTTAAAGCCTATTGTCCTCGTGTTGATGTCTATTTTGGCCTTAAGTGCCTGCGATGACGCGCCGCCGGTCGCCCCTACAAGCGCAGCGGTTGCGGTCAATGTTCAGCGCATGGAAGCTCATGCGGTGGCTATTGGCGGTCAGTATCCTGGCCGCGCTATGGGCTCAAAAGAAGTGCAGATTCGCGCGCGGGTGGAAGGGATTTTATTGCGCAGAACCTATACTGAAGGCCAAACGGTGAAAGCGGGGCAGTTGTTGTTTCAAATCGACGCTGCGCCTTTTCAGGTAGCGTTAAACCGGAGTAAGGCGCAGTTGGCGCAAGCCAATGCGGGCTTGGCCTCGGCTGCTCGGCGCTGGGAGCGCGCAGGGGAGCTTATTAAAACCAATGCGATTAGTCGGCGTGAGCGCGACGATGCTGAGTCTGATTTAGACTTTGCGAAAGCGGCAGTGCAACTCGCAAAAGCAGAAGTTGAGGCGGCGCAGATTAATTTAGATTACACCCAAGTTAGGGCGCCTATTGCGGGGATCACCAGTCGCGAACAACTTTCTGAGGGCAGCTTGGTTGGCCCAACGAATAGTTTACTCACTGAAATAACCCAATTAGACCCCATACTTGTTAATGTCTCGCTGCCCGACAAATTAGTGTTGAATATTCGCCGTATGGTTAGCAGTGGTGAAATTGAATTTAAAGATGGCAAGCGTGAGGTTGAAATTGTTCTTGGCCCTGATGACACCTATCCCCATTTGGCGCAGGTAGACTTTACCGAAAGTGCTATTGATAAACTCACGGGTACGGTGCAGTTACGTGCGACGGTACCGAATCCTGACGGCCTTATTTTACCCGGCCAGTTTTTGCGCGTGCGGCTGCATGGTCTGGTTAGTTTGAATTCAATGGTCGTGCCAGCGCGGGCTATTATGCAGAGCGCTCAGGGAATATATGTGTTTCGCGTAGACAACGATAATCACGCTGAAATGGTGAATGTGACCTTGGGCCTAGAGTCTGAAGAAGGGGTGATTATTGAATCTGGCTTGAAGGTTGGTGATCTGGTGATTGTTGACGGCGTATCGCGGGTACAGGCTGGCACCTTGCTGGCGCCAACGGAAGTTTCCACAATTCCCGCTGCAAAAGACACGGTCGCGGAGGGTGTTAGCCAGTGAACGCACGCTTTTTTATCGACCGACCGGTATTGTCGATTGTTTTATCGCTAATGATTTTGTTGGCAGGTGCAACCGCAATGGGGCGCCTGCCAATTGCTTTGTATCCCGAGTTTCTGCCACCGGAAATTATCGTTACCGCAAACTACCCTGGTGCAAATGCGGAGACAATTGCTGAGACAGTGGCCGCGCCACTAGAACAGCAAATTAATGGTGTAGATGGCATGCTGTATATGTCGACCCAAGCATCTAGCTCGGGTGTGGTGAGCATTAGTGTTATTTTTGCCACAGGCACCGATCCTGATCAGGCCGCCATCAATGTCAGTAACCGCGTGGCGGTTGCCGAGAACCGCTTACCTGAGGCGGTGAAGCGCCTCGGTATTCAGGTGAGCAAGCGTTCGACCAGTATTTTAATGATCTATGCGCTGACCTCAGATAAGCCCCAGTACGACGCGATTTACTTGAGCAACTACGCGCTACTGAATATTGTAGATGAGCTGCGTCGTCTGCCTGGTATTGGCGACGCGCGGCTATTGGGCGCCAAAGATTATTCGATGCGCATCTGGTTGCAACCAGATCGCCTTGCTGAATTTTCTCTAACACCGGCGGATGTGGCGCGGGCAGTGAGTGAGCAAAATGCCAATTTCGCCGCCGGCAAATTTGCTGCTGAGCCAATGGTGGAAGATGCACCATTCACTTATACCGTAACCACCCAAGGTCGCTTAGCGACGGTGGCCGAATTTGAACACATTATTTTGCGATCGAGTAATTCTGGAGCTACGCTGCGCCTTGGTGATGTGGCGCGGGTTGAGTTGGGGGCTAAGGACTACGCTTTTCAGGGGGCATTTAATGGCCGGCCAGCGGTGCCGGTGGCCATGTATTTGCAACCTGGCGCCAATGCACTCGAGACTGGGGCGGAGGCCCAAGCGGTAATCGCTGCGGTGCGGGAAAAATTGCCCGAGGGGATTCATCTCGATCTCTCATTTGATACCACCGTGTTTGTAGAGCACTCGATTAAAGAGGTGGTGGCGACATTTTTTGAAGCGCTGCTATTGGTTGTGTTGGTCATGTTTTTGTTTTTACAAAACGTGCGCGCAACCATTATTCCGCTATTGGCGATTCCCGTTTCTATCATTGGCACCTTTGCGGGCCTATATATTGTGGGCTTTTCAATAAACCTGCTCACCTTGTTTGGGCTTATTCTGGCCATTGGGATTGTGGTGGACGACGCGATTATTGTTATTGAAAACGTCGAACGCATAATGGAAGAGCAGCATGTAGATGCAAATACGGCTGTTAAGCGGGCAATGGAGGAAGTGTCTGGCCCCTTGATTGCGATTGTATTGGTGCTGTGTGCGGTGTTTCTTCCCGTTATATTCATGGCTGGTCTTACGGGTGAAATGTACCGGCAGTTTGCGGTATCCATCTCAGTTTCAGTGATTTTATCGGGTATTGTCGCCCTAACACTCACTCCAGCCTTGTGCTCCATGATGTTGAAAACCAAAGACCACAAACCGGCTGAGCGTGGATTTTTGGGTGGGTTTAATCGCGGTTTTAATGCGCTTCGCAATGGCTATGTGTCGGTGACAAGTTGGGTGCTTAGGCATCGGGCACTGGGTTTACTGATATTTGCGGCCTTAATGGCTTGCATGTGGTTTTTGTTTCAAACCGTACCGAAAGGCTTGGTGCCCGCCGAAGACCAAGGCTATGTGATGATGGTTTACAAAACCCCGCCAGCGGCATCATTGTCGCGTACCGTGGCGGTTACCGATGTCATGAATCAGCGCATTCTCGAAGAAAGCGACGTTAAGGGGCTCATGACCTTTGCTGGCTTCGATATTCTGGCGTCGGCTCAGAAAACCAATGCTGGCGTGTCTTTTATCATGCTCAAAGACTGGTCTGAGCGCACCGCGCCAGAGCAGAGTTCGGTTGCGGTAGCGCAGCGCTTGCCGAGCTTGGGTAAAGACTTACTTGACGGTGTTATGTTTGCGTTTAATCCGCCGCCCATTATCGGTTTAAGTACCACCGGTGGTTTTGAGCTGTATATGCAAAATCGCGGCGATAGCGATATGGCGGTGATGGGCGAGCAGTTGGCGCGTTTTCTACAAAAAGCGAATGCCCAGCCCGAACTGCAAGGGGTTTATAGCACTTTCGACATTAATACCCCGCAATATCGCTTGTTTCTCGACCGAGAAAAGGCCCTAAGTCTGGGAGTGCCAATCGCGGACGTATTCAGCACCATGCAGGCGACTTTTGGCAGTTTATACGTCAATGACTTCACCCTGTTTGGGCGTAGCTTCCAAGTGAATTTGCAGTCTGAAGAAGATTTTCGTGGTAGCCCAGAAGACTTAGGCAAAGTATTTGTCCGTTCGGAGAGTGGCAGTTTGGTGTCGTTAAGAACCTTGCTCCGTGTAGAGCGAATAGTTGGCCCCGACACAGTGAGTCGTTTTAACGGTTTTCCCGCAGCCAAAATATTAGGTAATCCCGCGCCAGGCTTTAGCTCGGGCGACGCGATTACGGCTTTGGAGCGGGTTGCCGCGCAAGAACTAGGGCGTAATTTTACCTTGGGGTGGGTTGGTAGCTCATTTCAAGAAAAGGCCTCTGGCGGCAGCGGCGGGCAGGCGTTTGTCTTGGCGTTGTTAATGGTTTTCCTTATTCTTGCTGCGCAATACGAGCGTTGGATGGTTCCTGCCGCGGTAATACTGGCGGTGCCTTTTGCGATCTTGGGTGCGATTGCTGCAACGTGGATGCGGGGTTTGGAGAATGACATTTATTTCCAAATTGGCTTGGTGTGTTTGATTGGTTTGGCGAGTAAAAATGCGATCTTGATTGTAGAGTTCGCCATGCAAAAGCAGCGGCAGGGAATGTCTATTGCCGACGCCGCGGTAGACGCAATTCGGCTGCGCTTCCGTCCTATTGTAATGACCTCGCTGGCCTTTACCTTGGGTTGCTTGCCTTTGGCTTTGGCAAGTGGCGCAGGTGCGGCTAGTCGAATTTCATTGGGTACGGGGGTGATTGGTGGGATGTTATTGGCGACCTTTGTGGCCACGGTATTTGTGCCCTTGTTCTTTGTTTTGTTTGCCAGCCTAGGTGAGCGCTTTAAGGTGCAGAAATAAGCGGTGCGGTAGGCGCCCAAGTTTTCTGGGCGCCAGAATTTCCGTTCACGGTAATTGTGTTATGGCTTTATTAAACGTATTCCCTGGCCTTCAATTGCAATGCGCCCTTGCTTATAAAGCCGGCCAATCGCCTGTTTAAAAATTTTCTTACTTACCCCAAACACACTGTAAATTGCCTCTGGAGGGCTTTTGTCGCCCATGGCGATAAAGCCGTCATTGGCTTCAAGCTGGGCAATAATTTTGGCGCTTATGTCATTGCCGCCAATGTTAATCGGTTGAATGCTGAGGTCGATGCGACCGTCATCGCGGACTTTTTTAACGTAGGCAGTGAGTGTTTCGCCTTTGCGTAACGGCCGAATTAAGTCGCTGTCGTAGAGCAATCCCCAGTATTCATTGTCGATAACCGCTTTGAAGCCGAGCTCGGTTTTACCGGCAACAATCACCTCAAAACGCTGACCGCGCTGTAAGTGCGGTGCGGTGTCTTCGATAAATTCGTCAAGTTTCATCGACGCCACAATGCGGTAGCTTTTATCGAGGTAAATTTTGACTAGCGCCTTTTTTCCAGCAGTGAGCTCACCCATATGTTCGGCGTAGGGCAGCAGCAGTTCTTTGTCTAGGCCCCAATCTAAAAAAGCGCCGGTGTCATTGATTTGCGCTATTTTCAAAAAGGCAACATCACCCAGCTGGGCTAAGGGCGTTTTGCTGCTCGCAATTAGGCTGCCATCGCTGTGGTGATGAATAAAACCGTCGATAACATCGCCAATTTTGCAGTTTTCAGGGGCGTTCTTGCGGCTCAGAAAAATTTCACCAAGGCTGCCACCATCAAGGTAGAAACCGGCCTGAGATTGGCGGCTGACGGTAAGCCGGTTAACACGACCGATGTCGGGCATTGAAAACTCCTTGTGGGGTTTATATTGGGCGTGCAGTGGTGTAACAGAATAGCGTAGTGCTAAGTGCTTCGCGACTGACTTGCTGCTTGCGTCTTAAATAGTCCGGTTTAAAGGTGGCCGCAAGGACTTTATCGCGCCCCTGTTGGATTATTAATTAACTCGGTGTTGTTGCTAATGTCACTAAGGATCAATATTTTGATTCGAGTGGGAATGGGGCTTCATAGAGGCGGCGAATTTAGCCACAACATGTCTTTTTTTTCAAGGTAAAGCCGACGTTTACAGGGGCGGCAAGGGGCATTAATGCTCGTTAACGTCAAATAATTTGCGTCGAACCGCACGTCGATATTCACTTGGGGTGGTAGTGCAGTGGCTTTTAAACAATCGGCAAAAATAGCTGCTGTCGGTATAGCCACACTGCTGGCCGATCTCCTCAACCGAGAGATTGCTGTTTTGGAGTAAATCTTGGGCTAATTCAATGCGCATTTTTTGCATGTATTGCAGTGGCGGCAAGCCAGTGGCTTGCCGGAAGCGGCGGTGGAAACTGCGTTCGCTAAGTCCGCTTTGGTCTGCTAAATCGGGAATATTTATCGGTTCGTGTAAGTGTCTGGCCAACCAATTTTGGGCGAGGGCAATGATCTCATCGCGATGTAAATCACTGCGGTCGACCCGGTAACTGTTGCGGGAAAAGGGTCGGCGACTTTCCGGCGAAAACTGCTGAGCTACTCGGCGTGCCACCCACGCGCCCCAGTAGCGATCTATCAAGTGAATAACAAGGTCGGCGGCGGAGTTAACGCTACCCGTACAGTAGATATTGTCGGCTTGGGTAATTAAGTAATCACGCTGTAAAACAATGTTGGGGTAGCGGCTGGCAAAATCGTCAAAATAATGCCAGTGCGTAGTGGCAACACGCTGCTTAAGTAGCCCCGCCTCGGCTAAAAAATAGCTGCCGTTGCCAACAGCGCAAATATCGGCGCCGCGCTGCTCGTGCTCGCGCAGCCAGCGAATAACCTCGGGCCGAGTTGGGGCGCCCCGATGGGGGTGGCGCCAGCGACTGGGGATAATGATGAGGTCGTAGCGGTCGTCGGCAGATAATTCTGCGCTAGGCAGAATTTGCATGCCCCCAGATACGCGAATTGGCGCGGGGTCGAGTCCTACAATATGGGCTTCCATCAAGGCCTCACGCTGATTGAGTCGCGAGACACTATTGGCGGCGGTGAGTAACTCCATCGGTAGGCTGATGCTGGTGGCGAGTGCATCGTGGAAAGCGAGCAGGGCAACTTGTTTCATGGCTGGCGGAATCAACTTGTTTATTGGCAGTAATATTCTATTTTAATTGTGCCGACAGGGATAGACTGGGCGGCAGTAATGTATTGGTAATAAATAAGGAATTGGTGTGAGTAAGCTCCCAGTAGTAGTTGGTTTTGGCGGTGTTAATCCTGCAGGTCGAAGCTCTTTTCACCATGGTTATCGACGCATGGTGGTCGATGCGTTACCCGAGACGAAAGCGGCGCGTACCTACCGCAGTTTAGCGGCCATTATGGGGCTGCCGGTGGCCCAGGCTAACGACGAAGCGCAGCGCCGCTACATTCGCGAGCACACCCTGATCCGTAAAATTGAAGGCAATATTTTTGATGTCGATCAGGTGCCGTGGAATAAGCGCATGGCACTGAGTGGACAAGGCGGTGACCTGCAGTTTGTAACGCGGTCCCGTGATTTGCCCGATCAACTGCCAGAGGGGTGGCGGGTGCAAGCCTTGGGCGACGGCAACGTGTCTGTCCATATTACCGATTCCTGCAATATTCTGTTGCCGACCACCAGAAAAATTGAAGTGTCATCTGCAGGACAGTTTCCAACGGGTTTTGATCCGGCCGCGCTATATGCTTCGCGCAGTCATCCCCGGGGTTTGCAGTTGGCGATTTGCGGTGTTTCCGATGCATTGAATTCCATGGGTATTGAGTGGCAAACGGTTATGGACCGTATAAGACCCGACCAAATGGGGGTTTATGCGAGTTCGGCAATGGCGCAGCTAGACGATAATGGTTTTGGCGGCTTGCTTGGCGCACGCGCTAATGGCGGTCGGGTAAGCTCTAAAAATCTCGCGCTCGGCTTGGCTGATATGCCCGCCGACTTTGTTAGCGCCTATGTCTTGGGCAGTGTCGGTACTAGCGGGCCGAGTTTGGGCGCCTGTGCGACCTTCTTTTATAATTTGCGCCAAGCGGTTAATGAAATTCGCAGTGGTAGTGTGCGGGTGGCGGTTGTTGGGGTAGCTGAGTCGGGTGTTGATCCCCGTATTATAGACGGCTACTACACCATGGGCGCGCTGGCCTCCGATGCCGATTTACTTAAGTTGGATGCGGCCAAGGGCTTGAGTGAGCCAGACTACCGCCGTGCTAGCCGGCCTTTTAGCAGCAACTGTGGTTTTACCATTTCTGAATCATCGCAATTTATTGTGCTATTTGATGATGAGCTTGCGATGGAGCTTGGCGCCCAAATTCACGGCGCCGTGCCAGATGTTTTTGTAAATGCCGATGGCTATAAAAAGTCGATTTCATCGCCAGGAGTCGGCAATTACCTCACGGTGGCAAAAGCCCTAGCGTCAGCGGCGGGGATCATTGGCGAAGACGCGATTAAACACCGCAGCTTTGTGCAGTCGCACGGTACCAGTACGCCGCAAAACCGGGTTACTGAGTCCCATATACTGAACGAAACGGCGAAAACTTTTGGTATTGAAAAGTGGCCCGTAGCGGCAATTAAGGCTTATATCGGCCATAGCATTGGCGCCTCGTCGGGCGATCAGCTAATTGCCAGTCTTGGCGTGTGGAATGACAATATCATTCCTGGTATTAGCACTATTGACCATATTGCGGATGATGTTCACAGCAGTAATTTGCGCTTGCAAAAAGAACATATGGAATTTGCGCCAGACAGTCTAGATGTCGCCATTTTGAATGCTAAGGGCTTTGGCGGTAATAACGCTTCGGCAACGTTGTTGTCGCCGCTGTTAAGTCAGAAATTGTTGCGCGGCCGGCACGGCAGCAAAGCGTGGCAGGGCTACCTTGAACGTCAAGAGAGTACGCGGGCCAGCGCGGCAGCCTATGATGACAAAGCCTGTGAAACGGGTTTTAGTGCCTTATATAAATTTGGTGAGAACGTGCTGGACGGCGACGATTTAGAGATGAGTCGCGACGGTATTGGTATTAAAGGCTGGGCTACAAAAGTAGCGCTAACCCGAGAGTCGCCTTTTTCTGCATGGCTGAAGCCCGAATAAGGCATTGAGGGTAATTACGGATATAGACGGTGATGGCGTTGTGGCTTACTAGCTACCAGTCTCTAATAAAGAGGAGTGGAGGTCGCTGCCATGAGAGAGTTTGTGCGCCATCCAAGTGAAATCCATATGGACGTCAAGGTACTGAGTGAGCCGGGCTCGAGGCGAGGCCACTTACATGATGTGAGTATGGCGGGCTTGTCCTGTTTAGTCTCTCGAGAAATTAAAGCTGGGAGCAAGGTCGAGTTTTACGTGCCTTCAATCACTGAAGAATCCAGCGGCCGCGGCACTGTTATGTGGTGCAGGCCAAAGCGGGAAAAATTCCAGCTCGGAATACAGTTTTACCCTGGCAAAGATACGTTTCGTGCGCGGATCGTCGAGCAGTTATGTCAAATAGAGCACTATCGACGTGAAGTGGAGGAGTTGGAAGGGCGTATTATTGACAGTGATGAGGCGGCTGAAGAGTGGATTGCTCGCTATGCTGCTGATTTTGATAGACTGTTTTCCGGTGAGTAAATGTTTTCAGTGATAATTTATTAGTGACTGAGAGCCCTGTTGCTCAAGACAAGGCCTCGGTTTCATGGTTGAATATATCCCCCGCTATGTCGGGGGATTTTTTTGAGTAAAGGATACGCTCCATGAAACACGAGGCGACGGCTAGGGTAGTCATTGATCTGCCAAAGGCAGAGGCTTGGGCGTTGTTAAGGGATTTATCCCTTGCCCATAATTATGTTCCCGCGGCTGTTCGAACTGAAATCACCAGTGATAAGCCAGAAGGCTTAGGGGCTAGTCGCCGCGTTTATCAACGCTCGGGTAAGAGTGTCGATGAGACCATCACCGAGTGGAACGAAGGGCACGGATTTATTATTCGCCTCCATAAAGGCGAGAAAGGTGCACCGCTGCCGTTTAGGCGGGCCGCCTTTCGTTACCGTCTTGACGATGCTGGTCATAGCCGCACTGCGCTAACCACCAGCCTTATTTTTGATATGCGCTGGGGCTATTTAGGGCAGCTGCTATACGAGCGCTTGCTGCATTATGTGCTTCGTGGGGTGATTAGCGATATTGCGCTGGGCATGAAGCAATATTATGAATCTGGCGAAGTAGTGAATAGCCATCAATTAAAGCAGTTGCGCATTGGCGCTAGGCAAGAAGTTTAATGGACGCTTTAAATTTACTTACAACTCGAAATTCGGCAGTAAAATTGGCCGCGCCAGGGCCAAACGACAGAGAATTAACTGCGTTGTTTGCGGCGGCAAGCCGCGCGCCTGATCATGGTCGCTTGCGGCCATGGCGATTCCTATTAATTCGCGACAGTAGTCTGTCAGCATTGGGTGATTTATTCGCGGAGGCTGCGCTGCGCCGCGAACCCACGCTGGCGGAGCCTGAGCTCGCGCGTTTTCGGCAGCAGCCATTGCGTGCGCCATTAATTATTGTGGTTGTCGCCTGCCTGCAAGACCACCCGAAAATACCGCTAATTGAACAGCAGTTGTCGGCGGGTTGTGCCGCTCACGGTATGCTCCTAGCTGCTGAGGCCTTGGGCTATGCCGGTATTTGGCGCACCGGCGCCAATGCTTTTGATGCTCATGTTATGGCTGGCTTGGGACTTTCGGCCAATGAAGAAATTAGTGGCTTTCTTTATATTGGCAGTCGCGAGGGGCGTGCTAAGCCCTTGCCTGAGATAGCGATGGCCGATTACGTAAAAGACTGGAGATAATAATGAATACTATCCGCCCCCCAGCGTACAGCACCTTAGCTGTGCGTTTAGAAGAACATGTTGCCTGGGTCGCTTTAAATCGGCCCGAAAAAGCCAATGCCATGAATGAGCCGATGTGGGATGAAATCCAAACCTGCTTTGAATGGCTAGATAGTGAGCCGAGTGTGCGTGCGATTGTGCTGTGCGGCGAAGGACGGCATTTTTGTGCCGGTATTGATTTAGCGATGTTTGCTAGCTTGGGGCAGGGCGCAGAAGGCGTTGAAAAGTCTCGTTTTGTTGAACAGTTTCGCAGTGTCATTTTGCGTTTGCAGGGTAATCTCACGGCGATAGAGCGCTGCCGTAAGCCGGTAATAGCTGCAATACATGGCAGTTGTGTGGGTGGCGGAGTCGATATTGTTAGTGCCTGCGACATGCGTTTTTGCTGCGAAGGTGTGAAGTTTTCGATAAAAGAAATTGATATTGGTATGGTCGCTGATGTTGGCACTTTGCAGCGCTTACCGCATATTATACCGCAGGGGATTATGCGCGAGCTGGCCTATACCGGTCGCAATGTCTATGCCGCCGAAGCAGAGAAAATTGGCTTGGTCAATTGCGCCTACGCATCGTATGAAGAAATGATTGAAGCGGTTTCCGAACTCGCCCAAGACATAGCGCGCAAATCGCCCTTGGCAATTCGCGGTACCAAGCAAATGCTCCTCTACACCCGCGACCACAGCGTCGCCGATGCCCTTAATTACCAAGCTACGTGGAATGCGGGCATGCTCAGTTTTGAAGATGTGATGCTGGCGATTGGCGCCAGCAGTGAAGGCAAGTCAGCAGATTATAAAGATTAAAATTAGCTGCGCTGCCGAGCGCGAAGCAAGTGAGTAATTCTGATCTTGCTTCGTGACAACCTTCTCTTAAGCAATATCAAGCGCGGCTTCTCGCGCTGCGTTAAGGCGTTTTTATTCTATGCAAGCTCGAACTATTTTTAAAACGCCATTACTTAGTGGTTTTTTTCGGTTGGTTTTTATAGGCCTCACTCGCCTGCGCGGGTGGCGCATTATCGGTGATAAGCCAACTGATAAAAAATACGTATTAATTGCTGCGCCGCACACCAGTAATTGGGATTTCCCTACCATGATGGCAGCCTCGTTTATCTTGCGGCTTGATGTGCACTGGATGGGCAAGCATACCCTGTTTCCAGCCGGGCCGCTGGGGGCGATTATGCGCTGGTTTGGTGGTATCGGGATAGACCGTCGCAAAAGTCATAACACCGTTGAACAAATGGTAGATAATTTTAATCAGCGTGAAGACTTGGTGGTGATCATTACGCCAGAGGGCACACGCAGCAAAGTGAATTATTGGAAGGCCGGCTTTTATCATATTGCGGTTGGCGCTGGGGTGCCGATTTATATGGCCTATGTGGATACCAAATTAAAGCATGTGGGAATGGGGCCGGCATTTTATCCGACCGGCGATTTCGACAAAGATATCCTCGAAATCAGGGCCTTTTATGCGGATAAAAGGGGCTTTAATCCGCACAGCGATTAAGTGATTGCTGCGCCGTTGTGGGAATTGGTCTGCGTTTAGAAAATATTTAGCAATATTAAAATAAAAATCGGTTGCCGCTTAACTGTGCGGCAGGCAGTTAAAAACATAATAAATGGAAAACAATATGAAAACGCTGTTTGGTTTAGCCAATTCACTGGCTGCCGCTTTTCTTTTAATTGTCTCTTTAAGTGCGGGTGCCGAGCCCATTGGCGCAATAAACACCGAGAGCATTGTGCGTAACGACAGTGCTAACTGGCTGTCCTATGGCAAAGACTACAAAGAGCAGCGCTACAGCGAGTTAGATCAAATCAATGTTGGTAATGTGGCCAAGCTGGGCTTGGCTTGGTCCTTTGATACCGACTTTAATCGTGGCTTAGAGGCAACGCCAATTGTAGTTGATGGGGTCATCTACCTAACCGGTAACTGGAGCGTGGTATATGCGCTAGATGCCAGAGATGGTCAGCTATTGTGGAAATATGACCCTAAGGTACCAAAAGAATGGGCAAAAATGGCCTGCTGCGATGTGGTTAATCGCGGGGTTGCGGTTTATGAAGGCAAAATAATTTTCGGCACCCTCGACGCACGCCTAATTGCTCTCGACGCCACTACGGGCAAGCCGGTTTGGGAAACCAGCACGGCAGATTTAAGCGCTTATCCCTATACCATCACCGGTGCGCCGCGAGTGGCCAAGGGCAAGGTGTTTATCGGTAATGGCGGCGCTGAATACGGCGTGCGTGGCTATGTTAGCGCCTATGACGTTGATACTGGCGCTCAGCTTTGGCGGTTTTATACGGTGCCGGCCAACCCTGCTGATGGTTTTGAAAGCGAGGCAATGGCGCGCGCGGCAGAGACATGGACCGGTAAATGGTGGGAGTACGGCGGTGGTGGCACGGTATGGGACGCTATTGTTTACGACGACGAACTAGATCAACTCTATATTGGCGTGGGTAATGGCTCGCCGTGGGATGCGAAAGTCCGCAGCCCAGAGGGTGGTGACAATCTCTATCTGTCGTCAATTGTTGCGCTTAACCCCGACTCTGGCGAGTATATTTGGCACTATCAGGAAACCCCTGCAGAATCTTGGGATTACACCGCAACCCAGCATATTATGCTGGCTGACATGGCAGTTGCCGGTGAGCAGCGCAAGGTTATTTGGCACGCGCCAAAGAATGGCTTCTTTTTTGTTATTGATCGCTATACGGGCAAATTAATTTCTGCTGAGCCGTATGCGGAGGTAAATTGGGCTAGTCACTACGACTTGGCAATGGGGCGGCCGGTAGAGGCTGACAAAGCGCGCTATCGCGATGGTGCTGAAGTAATTCGCCCGTCGGCGCTCGGCGCCCATAACTGGCAGGCAATGGCTTATAGCCCTCAGACCGGCTTGGTTTATATTCCCGCTATTGGTAGCTTGTTTGAATACAACTCAGTGGAAGAGTATTTGCATCAGTGGGGTCAATGGAATGTTGGCGTTTATTTAAAGCAGGGCTCGGTTGTCGATCCAATACTGGCGCAATTACTGACCAAAAAACTCGTTCAGGGAAGCCTTCTCGCGTGGGACCCCGTCAAACAGCAGGCGGCTTGGCAGGTTCCCCATAAATTGACGTGGAATGGCGGTTTGCTCGCGACCGCTGGCGGTTTGGTGTTTCAGGGCTCGGCAGAGGGCGAGGTTCTGGCTTTTCGGGCTGATAATGGCGACAAAATCTGGTCGTTTGACGCGCACACTGGGGTGATGGCGCCGCCAGTAAGTTATGAGGTTGACGGTGAACAGTATGTAACAGTGTTAGCGGGCTGGGGTGGCACATTTGGTTTGACTGCTGGTTTAGAGCGCGACGTGGCACCGCCACCGAGCCGAGTATTAACCTTTAAGCTAAGTGCAAATGGTGTTTTGCCCGACAACCCTCGCAAACAATTGCACGAGCCACCACCACGCCTAACGCGCGACGCGGCGATACTGGAGAACGGCCGTGATCTTTACTACGTCTACTGCGCTGCCTGCCACGGCACCGAGGCCATTTCCAATGGCGCGGTACCCGATTTGCGACATTTGCCAGCGGCATTCCACAATAGCTTTAATGCCATTGTTTTGGACGGCGTGATGAGTAAGGCGGGCATGGTTGGTTTTAGTGATGTTTTGACTGAGGACGATGCCTACGCGTTGCACGCTTTTATTTTAGATCGTGCTAATGTCGACCGTGAATTGCGGGCGCAATCACCGTGGTGGACTGCGCTAAAGACGTGGTTTTTTTCCTTGGTGGCAACGGTAATGAGTTTGCTAATGTAAAAATATTGCTTACCGAGAGGTGTTTGGTCTGGAGGCTTTTACTCTGGGCTTCAGCTATCGGTAGTTGCAATAATACCACTTAATCGTTTGGTTATGATTGCGCGGATATCGGCGGCTAACTCTCGATAAAATACTCTGTTTGGGGAGTTGGGTCGCCATACTAAAGCGTGTTTCCTAAGGATTGAAATATTGTGTAACTCGCAAACATAAAGTGCTTCTGGGTCGTGCATTTCGGAGTGCACATATAAACCTGGCAAGAAGGCTACCCCCATTCCCATTACTACCATTTGGCGCAAGGTATCCAAGCTAGTGCCTTCGTAATCCCTTTGTAGGTCAGCTCCCCAGCGTTCGCATATTTCCTGAACCTGTAAATGAAAGTGGTGTTTTTCTTCTAGTGTTAATATTTTTTCGCCTCGTAATTTGCTCGGTGTAATGCTTTTTTGCCCAGCAAGCGGATGGTTTATGGGCACTACAAATTTTAGTGGCTCAATAAATAATGGCGTCATTGCTAGTTGAGGGATTGTCAGAGGTAACGGAACGATTGCTAAATCGTAGATGCCATCTAATAAGTCTTTTTGTAACTCGCGGTGGGTCGCTTCGCGAACGTATAGTTTTAAGCTTGCGTGGAGATCATGCAGGTCCGGTAGTATATGAGGCAGTAAATACGGGCCGACAGTAGGTGGTACACCTAAGCGATAAGTAATTTGGTGGCCGTCACTCTTGGCGGCGGCCATGTCCTCAAATTCTTTCATACTTAGTAAAACTTGGCGTGCACCGTCAAGCAAATCTCGCCCGCTAGGGGAGAGCATGGTACCCGCTCGGGAGCGCTCAAAGAGAGTAGTATTTATCGCGGATTCAAGAATGGCAATTTGATTTGTGAGTGCGGGCTGACTCATTCCCAGTTCTTCAGCGGCGCGTCGATAGTTTGCATGTTTTGCTACGGCAATAAAATAACTTAGCTGCTTTATGCTTGGTGAACTTGCTTTTGATGCCATAGTCGCGCCCATTTTCTTATAGCTTAACGATATCAGCAAATACTATACCTTATTATTAAACTATCAAAGGATAATCAGCTCCATATTGATCCTAGATTGTTTATTAACGAGGAAGTACCTGTGGAAGATATTATTCAAGGTGTTGCTAAATTTCAAAATGAGGTTTATCCGGGAAAGGAGACTGCGTTTCGGAAATTGGCGAATGGGCAAAATCCGGATGTTTTGTTTATCACCTGTGCCGATTCACGGATCGATCCTGGCATGCTAACGCAAACCCAGCCAGGCGATTTGTTCATCTGCCGTAATGCAGGAAATGTCGTGCCGCCCCATAGCAACCAAACTGGCGGCATGACGGCGTCAATCGAGTTCGCTGTTGCCGCCCTTGGGGTGTCGGACATTGTGGTATGTGGCCATAGTGATTGTGGTGCAATGAAGGGCGCGATTGATCCCAGTGGCTTAGAAGATCTTCCGCATGTTAAAGAGTGGCTGGGGCATTGCCGTGCAGCGCGCGAGATTGTAAAAGAACGTCACGGCTATGTTGATAAATGCCACTTAGATGAAGTCTCCAAAGAGAATGTTCTGCTGCAGTTACAGCATCTGCGCACTCATGCTGCTGTGGCAGCAAAGCTGGCGAGTGGAAAAGTTCGCCTGCATGGTTGGATTTACAATATTGCCAGTGGTGAAGTGGAGTGCTACAACGACGAGCGCCAACAGTTTGAGTTAATGGACTCGGCTTACAGCAACCTAATTGCCGAGCATGGAGTGGCGGTATGAATTTCGCTCGCGACAACATCAGGGGCGATATTACCGGCGGTATTACCGCTGGGGTGGTGGCGCTGCCACTCGCCTTGGCGCTAGGGGTGGCATCGGGTTTGGGGCCAATGGCGGGTATCTATGGCGCCATTGCAGTCGGCTTTTTTGCCGCCTTGTTTGGCGGCACCAATTCGCAAATCTCTGGCCCAACTGGCCCAATGGTGGTGGTGCTGGCGGGGCTGTTTGCCAGCTTGTCTGGTGACGCTGCGCTGATTTTTACCACGGTAATGTTGGCGGGAGTAATGCAGATTGTCTTTGGCTTTCTGGGTGTTGGCCAATATATCCGTCTCGTTCCTTATCCCGTAATCTCGGGGTTTATGACGGGGATTGGCGCCATAATTATTATTCTACAGCTGGGGCCGTTATTGGGGCATGATTCGCCAGGAAATCCCCTAGGTGCTTTGGCGAAGCTGCCAAATGCGGCGATGGACATCAATTTTGCTAATCTTGCGCTTGGTTTGGGCACTTTAGCACTGGTGTTCTTTTGGCCTGCTCGGGCAGGTAAATATTTACCTGGACCGCTTGCTGCACTGATTGGGGGTACCTTAATTGCCTTTTTCCTTTTTGAGGTGCCGGTGCTTGGCGAGATTCCGTCAGGTCTACCGAGTATTCATTGGCCGGTCTTTGAGCAAAGTAAAGCCTTGCTGATCCTCGAAGCAGCTTTCATTTTGGCAGTGCTAGGTTCAATAGACAGTTTGCTGACCTCTTTGGTGGCAGACAATATGACCCGTGAGCGCCACGACAGTAATAGAGAGCTGATTGGGCAAGGCATCGGTAATACCGTCGCCGGTTTGATCGGTGGTATTGCGGGCGCTGGCGCAACCATGCGCACGGTGGTGAATATTCGCTCTGGTGGTCGTACCCGTGTGTCGGGAATGGTTCACGCGCTACTACTTTTAGCCATCGTGCTTGGCTTGGGGCCGCTAGCCTCGAATATTCCTCTGGCGGTGTTAGCAGGTATTTTGGTGAAGGTAGGTTTAGATATTATCGACTGGAGCTATATCAAACGTGCAAATCACGGTCCGCGCTGGGATCTAGCCTTAATGCTGTTGGTGCTGTCGTTAACAGTGTTTGTAGATTTGATTACCGCGGTGGCAGCGGGTGTGGTATTGGCGGCATTAGCGTTTGTGAAACAAGTCGGTCAATTGCAGATCGCCAGCCTGAAAAATACGCCTGAGCATCTTGATTCTGATGTGGAAAAAGCGTGTTTGGCGGAGTGTGGAGATCGAGTGGCGCTATTTGAGTTTAGCGGTCCGTTAAGTTTTGGTGCTGCGGCTGACCTTGGTCATCATGTGCGAGAGCACAGTGAAGTCGGTGCAAGAGTGCTTATACTCGATTTCTCCCGCGTTCCATTTCTTGATGTGTCTGCCGTATTGGCGGTAGAAACCATTGCTACTGATGCAGCCGGTAGTAATAAATTACTGTATTTAGCGGGTATGAATACCGATGTGCAGAAAGTGCTAGCGGGTATGAACAGTGGGGTTCCGGGCGACGGTGTTTATGCTACGCGCTTGCAGGCATTAAACGCCGCGGCAACCGTAGTGAAGTCGAGCGACGTGAATGCCGTACCTAGTACGCTTGTTATGGAGTGAAGAGCTCTGCAGCGAGTGGGATTATCTGTCTGCTGCAGTTGAATTACTTGTTTAAAGTGGAAGTACTAAAAGGCGGCCTCATATATGAGGCCGCCTTTTTTTATAGTGCCATCTGTGCGCGGAAGGCTACAACATCGACATTATCGGCTTCGCTGCCGCCGTTTTGAGTCAGTGGGCCTGACTCTACTTCGTAGGCGCGGCTGTAACCGAACAGTATGCGTAGGTTGGCGTTTAGGTACCAATTTAGATTGAGACTAACACGTTGCTGGCTGCCACCTTGGATATCGCCATCTTCAAGGTCCACCTCATCAAGACGTAAAGCAAGCTCCCAGGCGCCCCAGTGATTTTGCGATAGATCAAAATTATTGCGAGGTTTGAGCATTTTGAATTCGCCGTCCGAGCCTTTATAACTGCGTGCTTCTCCAGTTAATGTCCAGCCAAGCTGGAGGTAATGGGCGTTAAAGCTTAAGTCAGATCCGCCGTCGCGTTGGATGTCGGCTTGGCCTAATTCGGCTTGTGCTGAGAAACGGCCAAGCATGGCGGCGAGTTCAAGCCCTGTTAGTTGGATTTCCTCAAACCCAGCAATACTGCCGGTATCACTGAGATATAGGTCAGACATATTGGTGGTTTCGTAGCGCAAACGCGGTGTTTTACCATTGCTCAGGCTGTTATTGTCATTGGCCTTGCGTAGGCCAAGGCTGGCGCCGACGTGCAGTAATTGCCCTGAATCGTTAATGGGAGCAAAGGTTCCTCTAACCCCGAAACCGCCACCCTCATCGGCGCCGTCGCCACTGGCCGAAACTGCGTCGCCGTAGATGCCGCCTTTGAGCGACCAGTTCTGTCCCATGGTTTTAACGTTGATGCCCATCGCGCGGTCAAAATGCGGTAGGGTGAGTGCCGAGAGCAGTGACCGCTCGTTAAACATAATGTCGTTTGAGCTTTCTTCGACTTCCATGCTGACGGAGTGTTTCTGATTGCCAACGGTTATCTCTAAATTCGGGGTGGCGTCATATGCAACCAGCACGTCCTTTAGGGAAACGCTGTTGCCGCCCCAATCTGCCTCAATATTATAAGAAAAGTCGCGATTGAATTTACCTCGTAGCGCCAAGCGCGCGCGGCGAAGCTCGGTGCCGGAGACGGCTTGCGCTGGGTCGCCGTTGCTGCGCTTTAATAGATCATCGTTCATGTGGGTGGTGCTGTCTGCGTGAATGCGTCCACCGAGGTTCATGGTGAAATCGCCATTTTCAGAGCTGACCACTAAGCCTTTATTGGCGACTTCAGCAGTGGATACAGCGCTAGAGCGTTTAGCTTCTTCTGTTACTGGCTCAAATGTGCCGAGCTGGACTCTGTTGGCACCCGGCTCAGTGAAGACTTGTTTGGTTTCACGGTCGACGTAAAGATTTAGTTCCCGCTGCTGGGGGGCTTGGGTAGAGGCATTGGCTTTGCTATTAACGCTAAGGTCGGCAAATGCTAACTGGGCACCACTGGCGAGTAGGATGCTTGCTGGCAGTAATAGGCGCTTCATTGATGTCTCTCCGTAAAAACAATAATAAGGTATTTGATTGAGCCTTATGGTCGTTGGCAGCGAGTACGCAGCTCGGCGCCTTTTTGGGCTGGGGCTATTGTGCGGCCAGTTTATGACAAAAATATTACAGACATCGTAATTTGTGACGGTAATACTTCATTCATATTTCATAAATATGACGATTTATTAGTTTGCTTTGCACTTATGCTGTCGCCAATGTCAGTTGGCATTCATCGAGCGGGGGTGAAAATATATGCGGGTGCCTTGTTTTGAGCAGTTAAATTAGCGGTGAGAGTGTGAGTCGCTATTGCTTGTGGAGCTGGACAACCCCTAAGAGATGTAGGCTGCGGCGCTGTCGTGCTTGTGTACGGTATTAAGGAAATTCGCAAATGTATAGGCCAGTACTAGGCGATAATTTGGGAGAAAAAGCTTGCTTTTTAATGGGCGGTATTCGGGGTGTGTGCGTGCTAACGCTTTTCGTAAGGTAACAGCACTGCTACGCGTAAATAGGGTGTGGTTGTCCACAGTATCTGTGGATAACTTGGTGGGTAAGTTGTCAGTTGTGCCTTGAGAGAAGCGTGCATCGGGGCTTTAACAAATTGTTCAAAAAATAGTCATTTTAATAAAGTATATGTTAATCAATTACTTATGATGTTTTATGAATATTTCCATTAACAAATGTTAGCTAAGTGATGAATATTCGACCGTCAATCCCTATCTGTGAATAAGTGTTACGTCAAGAGTTTAGTAATGTAACGTGTTACGTATTTTCCCTTAGCCGCCAAACTTTACATCATCTTGCGCTGTGGTGGTGCGCATCTGTTTTTAGTCGCCTTTGTAAATGCATCCGCTGGTGCAAGTTTCTCTGATCTCGACCTGGCTTAGCGCGCTTAATGTTGGTTTGAGTTGATCCCAGATCCAGATAGCTAAATTTTCGCTAGTTGGGTTTTCGAGGCCGGGGATGTCGTTTAAGTAGTAGTGATCAAGTCGATCGTAAATCGGCTTGAATATCTGCTTGAGTTCGGAAAAGTCCATAAACCAGCCGGTGTGTGGATCAACTTCGCCAGCTATATATAGGCGCACCAAAAAGCTGTGACCGTGTAAGCGGCCACATTTGTGGCCGGCGGGTACATTAGGGAGCAGGTGCGCTGCCTCAAAAGTGAAGTCTTTGTAAATTTCCACGGGCGGCTCCAAGGGTGGTTTCGATATTAGTGATGCGACCGGTATAGGGTGCTAGTGTATTGGCCGGTCGAATTTGCGCCAATGGTAATCAGCTCTGGGGGTGCTGTACAGTCTGCTTTAATTTTGCGGGCGGCAAAGCGGCTATGTTTGCAGATATACTTGCTTTTTCTGTATAAAAAATGAGCAAAATCAGTGTTATAGCTTTTTTTTAAAGAAAATGTAAAAAAAATGCCCAGAGCGTTTGACAGGGGGAGTGGTTACTGTAGAATGCGCCTCACTCGATCGATGAGAGGGGTGATTAGCTCAGCTGGGAGAGCATCTGCCTTACAAGCAGAGGGTCGGCGGTTCGATCCCGTCATCACCCACCATTATCGTGTAAAAGTATGCGGACCGGTAGTTCAGTTGGTTAGAATGCCGGCCTGTCACGCCGGAGGTCGCGGGTTCGAGTCCCGTCCGGTCCGCCAACTTTTTATTTAGACCTCCCCTGTTTTTTTATCTTGCCTAATTGATGCGCCAGCATCGCATTGGGTTTGATGCTGTTTCTGGACCGGTAGTTCAGTTGGTTAGAATGCCGGCCTGTCACGCCGGAGGTCGCGGGT
>NZ_JARGNU010000029.1 GCF_029212375.1 Zhongshania sp.
CAAACTTCATGATGTTCTCATCGCTGTAGGAATAAATACCGCATGAGTGGCCTTGTCCCTGATACGCCTGAATGGCGTTGGTCATGGCAATGGCGCCGTCAATGTCTTTCACAGTGTAGAAGGCCATAACAACAGACATTTTCTCGCCAGAGAATGGGTACTCTGGGCCAGCGCCGGTTTCGGGCACGATTAAAAAGGTCTTGCCTTCGGGTAGGTCAATGCCCGACATTTCAGCCAGCACGCTCGCAGGCTGGGCAACAATACGCGCCGCAATGTGACCGTCTTCCCAAATGATACTCTGCAACTTAGCTTTCTCTTCAGCGTTGCAGATATAACCGCCCTGGGCTTGCAGTTTTTCAAGCAGCGCGTCTACGTTTGATTCAAAGGCGATAACCGCATTGTCTGAAGAGCACGATGCCGCCAGATCCAAGGTTTTAGAAATACGGATTTTTTCAGCTGCTTCGTCTAGGTCTGCAGTGTCATCAACAGTGATAACCGCATTACCTGCGCCCACACCCAGTGCTGGGGTGCCGCTTGAGTATGCAGATTTAACCATTGGCGCGCCGCCGGTAGCCAGAATACGGTCGCACTGCTTCATCAATTCAGCAGTGCCTTCCATCGACGGGCTGTCCATAGAAATAACCAAATCCTCGGGAGCACCGCAGGCCTTAAGCGCGCCGCGCATCAAATCGCAGATCATCTTATTGGTTAGCTTAGAGCGCGGGTGCGGCGCAACAATAATCGAATTACGACCTTTAATGGCAGAGATTGCCTTAATCACCGGCGTCGCTTCTGGGTTGGTGCAAGGCGTTAATGCGCCGATAACACCCACTGGCTTAGCGATTTTAACGATATTGCGTTCTTTGTCGTCTTCCAGAATACCCACCGATTTGTCGTCGATAATATCAAAAAGTGCTGCGCGGGTTTTCTTGAAAATCTTAAGAAACTTACCGTCGTAATTACCGAGCTGAGTTTCTTCTACGGTGAACTTGGCAATTTTCTCTGCCACGTCCTGACGTGCAACCGACCACACCATAGCGGTAATCAACTCATCGACTTGCTCTTGGCTGTAATTCTCAATCTGAGCCTGCGCTTTACGTGAACGCTCAACTAGAGACTTTACTAATATTGCCTCTTCGGTAGTGGCTACGGCGGTTTCAGCGGCCATGGTGTTTCTCCAGATTATTTTGTGGCTAACAAAAAAGTGCACCCAGATTCATTTTGCGTGCGCATACGTAGACCCACTATATAAACACATCCTTGCGGCTGGTAGGATTGACTATATTGCCGACTTGATGGACTATATTGCGCAACCAAGAAAAAACACCATCTCACCGCAAAAACATGAAATATCCATATTAAATAAAGGCTTAAAATGGCAATCACCTCAGACTGGCCACTTCCCCCGCTGGGAATTCGCTTCCTTACGCCGCAATTTGTACAAACCCAATTAGCGGGCCACCCACTCAGCGAAGGTCTCTTTCCCGTCGCCATGGGCTATTACCCTGCCGCTTTTGGCCATCAAATGCACCGCCAACAAGAAGACAGCTACTTACTTATTTACTGTATAGACGGTAAAGGCTCCTTAAGCTGTGACGGCAAGCATTACCGCATCCAGAGTGGTGACATTATTTTACTCCCCCCCAAGCACCCCCACACTTACAAAGCCGACAGCAAAGACCCATGGACAATCTATTGGCTACATTTTAATGGCCGTTTAGCCGACCATTTCTATCAACATATTCAACCCAGCTCACCCTCATTTAATATTGGCGTACAACCTCGAGTGGTGAGAATTTTTGACGGCCTTTCTGAACTAAGACGAAGCGGGTATCAATTTGCGGAGTTTATTCAAGGTGGGCACCAACTCCAAGCACTGCTGAGCTATATTGCACTTCTAGTTCGGCAGCAGCGCCCGCAAAGCGGCAAAGCGTTAAATTGGGAACGACTGCGCGCCACCATGCAAGAGCATGTCCACGGCCAACTTAATTTAGACGAATTAGCCTCCAGCGCAAAACTCTCTAAGTACCACTTCACCAAAAAATTTAAAGCTCACACCGGGCAGTCACCCATACAGTATTTTATTAATATGAAAATCCAGCGAGCCTGCTATTTATTAGACAGCACCAGCCAACCGGTCAAGCAAGTAGCCGCGGCGATAGGTTATGAGGACGCCTACTACTTCTCACGCCTATTCAAAAAAATCATCGGCGTAGCGCCTAATGACTACCGCAAACATCGGCGCTAAACCATCGCGCACTAAAATTGGCGTAAGCCAAGCAATGCAGACACTGCGGCCAGAAAAATAAAATCTAATTATTCAGGTTTATATATTTATCAAAAAATTGACAAGCACCATAAACATACACGCGCCAACACCCTAGCAACCGTCAAGCAAAGCTTGCATAGCCCTATGCCCAGACAAATATACGCCTATAAAAATATGTGTAGTAGCCCTGATTTCAAACACGATAAACACACAAGCAATATAATTTTCGACAAGTGAATTATCACAAACGAGACCAGTATCACAAAAATAACACCCAACCATAGGCGCACATTGAGCATGACAATTATTTAATCTAGAATGACCTTGCTCGAAAAAAAAAGAGACAAGTGCTCACCGATGAACACCTTAATCAGCGCAGCGCTAAACATGATTACTCTTATACAACACAAGGATTTACTATGAATAAGAAGATGAAAGCACTATTCGGCGGCTTGGTTCTAGCCAGCTCTGCAATGACAGCGCAAGCTCAAGCACCAGGGGTTGGTGGCTTATTGGGCGGCTTACCTATCGTTGGCAATTTAGTCGGTGGCGTTGTCACCCCACTTGTTGGCGGCCTACCAATAGTAGGTGACCTCCTGGGCGGCTCAACAAGTGGCGGCTTATTGGGTGGCTTAACAGATGGCGGCTTACTAGGCGGCCTAACAGGTGGCGGCGCAAATGGTGGCTTATTGGGTGGCCTACCAATAGTTGGCGATTTGGTCGGCGGCACTGTTATCCCGCTTGTTGGCGGCCTCCCCATTGTCGGTGATTTGGTCACCGGTACCGTCGTCCCGCTTGTTGGTGGCTTACCCGTCGTCGGTGATCTCCTTGGCCTAGAGGGCTTATCAGGTGGGAGCGCAACAGGCGGTGATTTACTCGGTGGCCTGCCACTTGTCGGCGACCTCCTAGGCGGTTTAACTGGTGGTGACTTGCTGGGTGGCTTACCAATTGTCGGTGATTTGGTAGGCGGCGTCGTCATCCCCCTTGTTGGTGGTTTGCCAATTGTTGGTGATCTCGTAGGAGGCTTAACAGGTAGTGGCGCAACAAATGGTAGCTTGTTAGGCGGCTTGCCAATTGTCGGCGGCCTAGCGGGTGGTGATTTACTTGATGGACTGGCAGTACTCAATGTACTGCCAGTACTCGATGTACTTTATGGACTGCCAGTAGTTCACGGCTTACTTAGCGACGGCATCCGCATCCCTCTTGTGGGGGAGTTACCCGTTGTTGGCGGCGTAGTAAGTGGCTTGCCGATAGTAGGCGGTATTCTATAAACCACATTGCCGAAGCTACCCTACCAAAGCCGAGTAACACACTCGGCTTTTTATTGCCTGCTGATAGCACATATAACGAGTCTGCGCGAAAGCAATATCAAAGCCGATAAATAGCCAGTTATTACGCGGCGAAAAAGTCAGCAACAAACGCTGCAATAAGAAGACGAACGGAGAGGAATCAAAAGTGCCCGCCCCAGTCATCAACACTGGGGCGGGCACTACAGCGCCGCGAACACAGAGCGAGGAAAACAATTACGCCTCTGGCAACTCTGCGTTGTGATAAATATTCTGCACATCATCCAAGTCATTAAGCATGTCCATGAATTTTTCAAACATGACCACGTCATCGCCTTCAACAGGAGAGGTGTTTTGGGCGAGGAACTGAATTTCATCAACGTCAAAATCAGCCACACCCATCTCCATCAAGGCCTGCTTGGCTTTGAAGTATTCTGTATTGGGTGCAAAAACTGACACTTTGCCAGCTTCCTTCTCGATATCACTGACGTCAACATCGGCTTCCATTAAGGCTTCCAGGGTCGCCTCTTCGTCGTCACCATCGAAGACAAAAATCGCCGAGTGATCAAACATATGGCTGACACTACCCTGAGTGCCAATTTTACTCTTGGTTTTGTTAAAGCAAAGACGGACATCACCGAAGGTACGGTTTGGATTATCGGTAAGACACTCAACAATAACCATGCAATTACCGGGGCCATAGCCCTCGTAGCGGGCCAGAGAGAAGTCTTCACCGGCGCCACCTTTGGCTTTTTCAATGGCTTTTTCGATAACGTGGGTCGGCACTTGATCTTTCTTAGCGCGCTCGATCATCCCCCGCAGCGCCAAATTACCCGTGGGATCAAAGCCCCCAGCCTTGGCGCAGACGTAGATTTCGCGTCCGTATTTACTGTAGACCTTGGCCTTGGCATCTGAGGTTTTGGCCATCGAATCTTTGCGGTTTTGGTAGGCTCTGCCCATTGCGCTGCTCCGCTTAAAATAACAAAAACACGGATTTTACAGTTAGGTATTCAGATAGGGAAACTTTTCGTCACATTCCCGCCAAGAAGCCACCTGCAAAACTGCCGTGTTAGACCTAGATTCGCAGATAAGCCCAGTTTGTGATGCCGGTATTTATCAACGTAAAAACGCCTGACCGCCATCCACCGGCAAGGTATGACCGGTAATGTAGGCGGCATCCGGCCCACACAAAAACACCACCACCCTGCCTACATCTTCCTCACAATCACCGACTCGCCCGAGGGGCACGGTACAAAGAAAATCCTCAACATCATCGCCACCACTCTCTACCCAGCGACTCATGGCCGGCGACGAGGGTTCTCTGGCCACGGCGCGGTAAAATGATGATCGATTAAAGACTGCGGTAC
>NZ_JARGNU010000023.1 GCF_029212375.1 Zhongshania sp.
AGATCAGCGAATTACTGCCGCATAATTGGCAGCCGTAGGCAACGTGGGTTTGCCGGACGGTTACATATGTCTCGCTTGGTCTACGGCTATCTATCGCGTTTTTGTATCCCTGTATGTACACTTCTTAGGAAGTAGAACTGGGGGAACAAGGATGTGAGAAGATCTGATATCAAGCGTCGGCCGTTAAGTGACACGGTGCTGGAGCGCTTAGAACCTGAGACGGTGGAGTACCGTGAGAATGATTGTGGTGGGCTGTATTTTCGGGTGAAGCCTTCGGGCGTTAAGTCTTGGACGTTTCGTTTTAAAAAGCCTTCTGGGTAATGGAGCTGGGTTGGTATTGGTAGCTATCCAACTTTATCGGGCGCTATGGCCCGTAAAAAGGCAGCTGAGCTTAGGGAAGAAGCGGCGACTGGTGCTGATATCACTGAGACGGGTAGGGCGCGCAAGCAGGCCTTTTTGATCTTACCTTATGTAATTTAATATTCAGAATTTTAATTTCTATTCCTCAAAACAAATCCCTACACGTCAATATAAGCGCCAATATTCTTCATTAATGATAAAGCGCCCGCATTATATTTTGGCATTTAGCATCGTTATATACTCAATACCGATTTTATTATGTAATTGTATGCTGTAGCGCGCCAAGATAATTCAGTGCATTTTGCAAGATAAACCGATTTTTATTAATTTCACTCTTCGGGAACTTGATTTCAATAATTGCGCGCTTTTCTTCATTTTTGCAGCAATCCTACCGACTTGCAGTATGCACTTTTTGTGAGATAATTAAGCTCTCATCGCGCAAGCAGCTACCACCATAGCAGCCAATCCTATGCGCGGAGCAGGCAAGGCGTGGATGGCGCCGTGCCTACCTTTTCCTTATTTCAACGCTCTAATGAAGAATACACGTCATTCATATGCTCTGATTCTTCGAGAAGTTTCACCATTTTTAACGAAATATTCGTCACGCCAAACCATAGAGCCCAGCTTTTCCCTCCAGACTGAATCACTCCTACAGTGCTTGGATTGGGCGCGAGCACGCGAAGTCGAATGAGTTCGCTGATATTGATGAATATCTCCTCATCTTCCCACTTGTCAAATCCTAATGCTTCTTTTTCGGAAGCGCAGATCATAGCCTGCGGATAAGCATACTTGGTGTCATCTCGTGGTAACTTGCACACAGCGAGAAAGAAGTCGAGCACCGAGTCTTCCATACCAGTCATGGCTTTAATAAAAGTCGCTTTTTCGGCCTCTTTGAAACGGTGAGACGGGGAGTCAGCTAAAAGCAAAGCGATAGCCGTTCGCGCTCGTCGGCTATATGTGTTCAAAGCGCAATCGATATACCTGCCAATACGCTGCTTACCTGTTGGACTTTCCAAATATGTATAGAAGTTGTCGAGTCCGGTCTTATCCATTGTATCCAGACGCGTATCGATGACACGGAAAAACTCGAATAGGCACTGGTCCCTGTGGCTATTATAAGCAGAGTGAGCAAGATCAAAGGCTTTAGCGCCGTATCGTAAAGCATTTATGGCAGAAATTTCTGGAAGATCCATAGAATCGGTCATTGCATTAGAAGATCAAGAAGTGGCTACCAATTATTAGGTGGGCTGCGCCTGGTAGCCCTTGTGCTCTACTCGCCAGGCTCGCATCACTGACGTGGTTACACAGCCCTGCCAGGCACAGGGCACACCGGCCTAAGGAGGCACGGCGCGGCATTCGCAGCGAGATTCTTTGCAGTAGAGCCTTGATACAAGGTTACGCGACTTACAGATCAACGGCAATTTAATATAACAGTTGTAATTGGGGTTCGAAGTTTTGGGTATGTGGCCAATAGCGGCGTTTTTCAAGCTAGTTGTCGCCTCAGATTAATTTATGCCGCCTTGTTTTCCTTGCGCACTACCTCTGGCTTTTCCGGGTTTAGATAAACGTCTTTTATCGGTTCCCAGTTTCTAATATGGCCGCTCCAACGCAATGGATTCTCTGACCGAGCTTGTTCGTACACCTGTTTCCGGTAAGCCAGTATTTGGGCGTCTTTTCCTGCATGGCGCTGGACTGGCGTAACAAACTTAATGGCGCTATGCCGATGCTCGTTGTTATACAATTGGACAAAGCCATGTACCCAATCCCGCGCAGCAGGTAAGTCCGTAAACGGGTGTGCAGGATAGCTGGGGCGATATTTCAAGGTGCGAAACAGAGATTCAGAATACGGGTTGTCATTGCTCACCGATGGCCGGCTGAACGACGGTATGATCCCCAGCTGCTGCAATGTTGCGAGCATTGTCGCCCCTTTCATTGGACTGCCATTGTCAGAGTGAAGTGTGACTTGGTGACGTTGGATGCCTTCTCGCTGACAGATATCGGTCATTAATTCCGCCGCCAAGAGGCTGCGCTCCTCGTCATGCACCTGCCAGCCAACGATTTTTCGGCTGTAAATGTCCATAACGACATACAGGTCTGTTTAAAGGGCGTATTTCTTCTTCAGAACACTTATCTACTCGCCAGTATTCTAGAATAGTACACCGCTGGGTTTCGATGATCGGGCTTGATAGCACGGCATACGGGACTCATTCAATTAGGCGTACTAAGGCTACCCTAATATATAGGCGTACACGCAATCTTCGTGCAGTTCAGTTACTACTTGGTCATTCTAAGCTGGATAGTACAGTGCGGTATTTAGGTATAGAGCTCGACGACGCATTGGAAATAGCGGAGCAAACAGAGGTGTGAGCTTGCCGGCCATTTAGGTGCGGCAGAGTGTTCCTAGTCCATGCGGGTCAGCGACGCTTGATATTATACGGCAGGGCCGTATAATGAGCGACATATGATTTTTATAGAAGCCAGCACTTTTACCAAGCTACTGCCGAAATACCTCAGTGACGAGGAGTATCAGGCATTGCAGACTTATCTTATGCAAAAACCAGATGCTGGCGATCTTGTTAGAGGCTCCGGTGGTGTCAGAAAGGTACGTTGGGCCCTGGACGGCGGGGGTAAAAGTGGCGGTGTTCGAGTTATCTATTACTGGAAGACACAGGATCATGAAATATGGATGCTTACGATTTATAGTAAATCGGAGCGGGCCACGATTCCAAGCCATGTGTTAAAACAAATCGCGGAGGCGATCGATCATGACTAAACGAGATATTGGCCTAGAAATATTGGACGGTATTCGCGAAATCCGTGCACATAAAAGGGATGACGGCCGGTTAAAGGTTACCGAGTTGTCCGAGCCATCACCGCCGCAAGTGATACGCTCCCAGCTAAGAATGTCGCAATCGACTTTTGCTGGAATGCTAGGAGTTAGCATGCGTACTTTGCAGGATTGGGAACAAGGTCGCCGCGTGCCTCAAGGCCCTGCGGTGGCTTTACTACGTATTGCAGAGCAACACCCAGATATCTTTACCCAATTGCATTAATTCCCTTGAGGTAAAGGCTGGGCCGCCACAATAGCGGACATACACGCGCAAGCGTAGTGCCTGTTGCACTGATCCCAAAATGGGACTAATATATATTCATGCGTATTATTGCTCTCTCAACTTTGAAGGCCTTTTGGGCGATCTCTCCGGCTTACGGGGATTCAATCGAGCCCGGAATGGCTTGGTATAGAGAGACATTAAAGGCGGATTGGTCGTCCCCGAATGAGGTGAAAGCCAAATTCTCAAGCGCCAGCATTCTCAAAGATGGAAGAGTTGTGTTCAACATTGCCGGCAACAAGTATCGACTGGTCGTTTGGATCAACTATCCATATAGAGTGGTTTACATTCGTTTCGTTGGTACACATAAGCAGTATGACGAAATTGATGCACAGACAATCTGAGGTGACCCATGGAAATTCGTCCAATTAAAACCCCGACAGACTATCAAGCAACGCTTAAAGAAATTGAGTTGTTAATGGTGGCGGAAGCGGACACCCCAGAAGGTGATCGGCTGGATGTTCTTGTGACGCTTGTTGAAGCATATGAACGAGAACACTACCCAATAGATTTTCCTGATCCAGTGGAAGCTATTAAATTTCGTATGGAACAGCAAGGCCTCACAGTGGAGGACCTTGTCCCAGTGATTGGTCGCAAAAATCGGGTCTATGAAATCTTGGCGCGTAAACGCCCACTTACGCTCAGAATGATAGAAGGCTTACATGAAACTTTTTCAATTCCTGCAGAGAGTCTCATAAAACATTCATCGCATCGTCGAGGACATGCTGCATAGGTTAGCTAGAGATTGGCATCTCAGCGAGCCAGGAAGTTCCTCTGCTAACGATCAGTGTGGCTGGCTTCAGCGTCACAATAGCGGACATTGGAAATGCTCTAATACATATACAAAGCAGGCATTCCCTGACGTCTGGGTCGTACGCGGAACAATAGGTTGGATTGACACTGCGTACGTAACGGCGTACGCTTCGACCATATGGAGGAAGCTATGACCACACTTAATGCCACAGAAGCTCGTTCCAAGCTTTACGCGCTGATAGATGAAACGTCTACAAGTCACCAACCTATTATTATTACTGGTAAGAGGGGCAACGCAGTTTTGCTGTCGGAAGACGACTGGAATGCCGTCAATGAGACACTTCATCTGCTCTCCATTCCCAGTATGCGCGAATCTATCCGAGAAGGTATGGACGTCGAACTCGACAAGTGTAGTAAGAGCCTTGATTGGTGAGCTGGACGCTTTATTTCACTAAACAGGCTCAAAAAGATGCGCGAAAACTAGCGTCGTCCGGGCTAAAGGATAAGGCTCAGGAGCTGCTGAAAATTGTCGAAAGGAACCCGTATCAAAATCCTCCTCCCTATGAAAAATTAATTGGGGATTTAGCGGGCGCCTATTCTCGCCGAATAAACATCCAGCATCGCTTGGTATACCAAGTGTTGGAAGAGGAAAAAGCGATCAAAGTATTGAGGCTATGGACTCACTATGAGTAAAGCCTAAAACGGTAGAAATATCCCCGTCGTTCATAAACAAGGCATAAAAATATAAACCGCACCGGGCCATACCTGAATTAACGGGGCAGAGCCCTTCTTTTGCGTAGGCAAAGCCATAAAAGAGCGCGTAAGCTGGACAAAGTGCTGCGCACTTAGCCTCTTCGTTTGGCGTTGGGCGGTAGGAAAAAGCTGCTTATTTCCATCCTGGTCACAGTTTTTGACCGTCCGCTTTTTACCACCAGCAGCCTGTCATATTAAAAAGTACAAGTGCCCATCTATTTAAAATAACTTTGCTGCGTCAAGAAAGTTTTAAGTTGCGGGTAATTTGTTAAAGCCCTAGCAAATTTTGCTAGGGCTTATTTTATTGGACGCTAATTCACGTTACTAAACTGACAATTTAAAACCAAACTTTAACACCGGCTACCCATTGCAGGGTTTCGATATCGCCGCCGTTGCTTCTGCTTATGTCGGCGGTATTGCCGTATTTTTTGGCCCAGTTAAGTCCTATATAAGGCGCGAATTCGCGGCGGATTTCGTAGCGCAGGCGCAGGCCAGCGTCGATCTTCGCTAGGCCGATGCCTTGCTCATGTTTAGGGGCATTTCGGCTATAAAGGGTGGTTTCGAGCTCGGGGCTGAGGATGAGTTTCTGGGTGAACATTAACTCGTACTCGGCATCGATGCGCAGCGCGGTTTGGCCGCCTTCACCAAAATACAGCGCGCTGTCTATTTCGAAAAAATACGGTGCCAAGCCCTGTAAACCTATTGCAAACCAATGTTGATTTTGATCTTGGTTAAAGTCGCCACGCCAACCGGTTTGCAGATCCCAGTAGGGGGCAATAGCGTGACTGTAAAGCACTTGTAGTTCAGATTCTTCGCGCTGACCGTCGACAAATTCGCCTTCGGTTTTTAACCATAATTTGTCTAGGTTTTTGCCCAGCCAAACATCGGCATTCCAGCTGCTAATATCGAGATCGTCGCTTTGCGAGTCGTTGTTAAGGCGCTGTTCTAATTGGTTTATCGACACCATGCTAATGAGCGGGTCGGCGGCTTCGTGGGCGAAGCTCATATTGTTTGCGGCGATAGCCAATAGGCTCACAGTGAATCCGCGCTTAGTCATTTTCATGCTACACCTCCATTATGGCTGATGCGCACTTCTCGCATCATGCCCGGCATGTGGTAGAGCAAGTGGCAGTGGTAGGCCCAGCGGCCCATTGCATCGGCGGTGACGAGGTAGCTGATTTTAGAGCCCGGTTGAACCAAGATGGTGTGTTTGCGGGGAATGTATTCTGGGTCGCCGGTTTCTAGTTCGCTCCACACGCCGTGTAAGTGAATCGGGTGGGTCATCATGGAATCGTTCACCAAGGTAATACGCACGCGCTCGCCAAAACTAAGGGCAAGGGGCTTGGCATCGGCAAAGGGAATGCCGTTTACCGACCACATATAGCGGTGCATATTGCCGGTAAGGTGCAACTGAATTTCACGGCTGGGTTCGCGGCGATCTTGGGTAGGGTACAAGTTGCGGAGCTGGCTATAGCGCAGCACTTTACGGCCATAAAGCTGCTGGTGGTCGCGTAGACCTATACCTGGATCATCGAGTCCGTTTTGAGGGCTGTTGGCGCGGGCGTCAACCTGGGGGCCAAATTCGGTTTTTACATGTGTGATTTCCTTATTGCTGCCATAGCCGGCTTTGCCCAAAGGCGTTGCCATGGGCATATTCATGTCAGCCATATCGTGTTGACTGTGATCCATGCCTTTCATGCTACTCATGTCATGGCCACTGTGATCCATGCCGGTCATCGTGCTCGCACCTTCGCCGCCGTGATTCATACCGGCCATCGCCATGCCCATATCGCGATGGCTTAAGATTGGTGCGGGGTCCATATTTGGAATGGGCGCACTCAATGCAGGGTTAGGGCTGAGGGTGCCGCGGCTAAAGCCGCTGCGGTCAATGCTTTGCGCAAATACGCAGTAAGCACTGTCGTCATTGGGCTCCACAACAACATCGTAGGTTTCTGCCACGCCAATGCGAAATTCATCGATGGTGAAGGGTTCAACGTTTTGGCCGTCGGCGGCGACCACGGTCATTTTAAGGCTGGGAATACGCACATCGAAAATGGTCATGGCGGCGCTATTAATAAAGCGTAAGCGGATTTTTTCGCCGCGTTTAAATAGCCCCGTCCAGCCTTGTTCCGGCGTTGCGCCGTTCATTAGGTAGGTGTAGGTGTATGCAGTTACGTCGGCGATATCCCGCTCGCTCATGCGCATTTGGTTCCACATGCTGCGCTCAGACCAGGTTTGGCTCAGACCCTTTTCTTTAATATCGCGCCATAAATCACCTGCGGTGCGCTCGTTAAAATTATAATAATCGCCGCGTTTTTTCAGCTTGGCGTAAATATCCTCCGGTGCCTCATCTGACCAGTCAGAGAGCTGCACCACGTAGTCGCGGTCGTAACTCACCGGGTCGGGGTCTTTGGGTTCGATTACAATGGCGCCGTAAACACCGGTCTGCTCCTGAAAACCAGAGTGGCTGTGATACCAGTACGTGCCGCTTTGCTGCACTTTAAAGGCGTAATCAAAATATTCTCCTGGCTTGATACCTGCGTAACTCATGCCCGGCACGCCGTCCATTTCTGCCGGCAGAATCATGCCGTGCCAGTGAATCGAGCTGTCGTGGGCAAGGTGGTTGCGCACCCGCAGGGTGATATCGTCGCCTTCCTTCCAGCGTAAGATGGGGCCGGGCACGCTGCCATTCACCGCGGTAGCGATTCTGGATTTGCCGGTAAAATTAACCGGCTGGTAGCCAATGTCTAAATCAAAATGTTTGCCGCTGAGGGTTTGGCGTTCCGTAAGTTTTGGCAGATTGGCCGTGCCCCAGCTCAGTGGGCTGCCGCTCAAACCAATTAGCGCGCCAGCACTGGCCGCGCCCATTACAAACTGACGTCGTGACACGCTTGGCTGTGGAAGCGAGTCGCCAGCGGCGATAGTGGGATTTATTTTGTATTTCATCGTCATATTCCATAATTAATTGCTATTAGCGCTGGCCGTTTAGCGCGGTGGTGATTACCCAAACGGCAGGCGCAGTTGTCTTGTAATCAACTAAAAATGGGTGGTTTAAACAGCGAGGAGGGGTGTTGAGGCAGCAGCTGAAGATCAAACTCGGCTACAGAGAAATGGGGTTTAATGGTCTGTTTAGCTAGGTTTGCGGCGAGCAGTGCAACGGTGCCGCAACTGCCAATACAGCACTGGCACTTGGCGTCGCAGTGAACACTGTTGCTGGTCGAATCATGAGACGCTGAGTGCAGGCTTATATCTGAGGTATTTTCAGCGTGTGAGCTATGGCTAGAATGATGCTGGGCACTGTTGTGTTCGCTATTGTGTTCGCTGTGGCTTTCGCTAACACAGTGACTTGCAGCAGACGTCATTGGTGCGTAGTTCGCCGCGTGGGTCATTCCTAACATCGGCACCGCAGCCAGCACTGACTTACTGAAATAAATCAGTATCAGTAGACTCAGCAGCGGAATGTTAAGAAGCTTTTTCATAATTTAACGGCTAATAATCTCTTAGTGATCTGGCTCATTTTTCGGCGTGAAGTTCGACGCCTTAGGAATGCAGTGAATCTCAGATATTTTTCATACTACGTCTTTTTGGCTTTTGCTTCACCACATTGCTGTTCTAAGCCCTGGAGTATTGGGCACTCGGCGCGGTTGTCACCGTGGCACTCTGTCGCTAAATTTTGCAAAAGATTACGCATGGCGCTGAGTTCAGTGATTTTATCATCGAGTTCTTTAATATGCTGCAAGGCAAGCGCCTTTACATCACTGCTGGCGCGGCCCCGATCTTGCCATTGCGACAGCAGTTGTTTGATCTGATCTAAAGAAAATCCCAGTGAGCGACTACTCTTTATAAAGCTTAGGGTGTGCAGATCGTTGTTTGAATAAATGCGATAGCCCGCCGCACTACGGCGGGACTCTTCAATAAGACCAATCCCCTCGTAGTGGCGGATCATTTTTGCCGATATGCCGCTGGCTTTGGCGGCTTCACCGATATTCATTTTAATTGTCCTCGCTGGGATTGTTCGCGCTATCGGGTTTCCAACGTTTTAAGAGCAGGGCATTGCTCACTACGCTCACGCTGCTAAAGGCCATGGCCGCACCGGCAATAACGGGGTTCAATAAGCCAAACGCGGCCAGCGGTATACCGACCGCATTATAAATAAAGGCCCAAAACAAATTCTGCTTGATTTTACGGTAGCTGCGCTGGGAAATGGCAATCGCATCTGCCACCAGCGCTGGGTCACCACGCATTAAAGTAATGCCCGCAGTATGCATGGCCACATCCGTACCGGTGGCCATGGCAATGCCAATATCGGCCGCGGCGAGGGCGGGGGCATCGTTTATGCCGTCGCCGACCATGGCGACAACGCGGCCTTCGCTGCGCAGTTGGCTAACTTTCTTTGCCTTGTCGTCGGGCAAAACATTGGCGACAAAATCGCTCAGGCCTAATTTTTGGGCAACTGCGCTGGCGCTGCCTTGATTGTCGCCGGTGAGCATAATAGTTTCTATTCCCTTCTCGCGCAGTTGCGCGATGGCCTGGGCAGCGGAGGCTTTGATCTCGTCGCCAAAGGCCAGTAAGCCGATGAGTTTTGGCGTATCGCCTGCAGCCGCCAACCATGACAGGGTGTTGCCTTGCGCTTCTAGGTCTTCGGCGGTTTTTGCTAAATCGCCAAACTCAATATTCAGCTCTTTCATTAAGCGTGTATTGCCGAGGCTTAGTTGCTGGCCGTCGACAAGGGCACTTACACCGCGACCGGCCAATGCTTTGGCATTGCTGGCTTGGGCTACCGAAATGCCTTGTTCTTCAGCCCTGGTCATAACCGCTTTTGCCAGCGGATGATCGCTGCCGGATTGCACGGCGGCGGCCAGGCGAATTAATTCGCGCTCATCGCCGTTCACGGCCTTGGTGGCAGTTAGGCTTGGTTTGCCCACGGTCAAGGTGCCGGTTTTATCGAAAATCACGGTGGTGGTTTTGTGAGCGATCTCCAGTGCTTCTGCATCCTTAATTAAAATGCCGTATTTTGCCGCTACCCCAGTTCCGGCCATGATCGCGGTGGGTGTAGCTAAGCCAAGGGCGCAGGGGCAGGCGATAACCAATACCGCCACGGCATTGATTATCGCGCCTTGAATATCGCCGTTATAAAGCCACCAAGTGACCAAGGTGGCGAGGGCAATCACTAACACCACTGGCACAAACACCGCGCTGACTTGATCTACCAAGCGCTGGATCGGCGCTTTGGCGGCTTGGGCATTTTCGACCATGCGAATAATGCGCGACAAGGTGGATTCGCTGCCGATTGCGGTGGTTTCAATCAGTAAGACGCCGTCGACATTGATCGCGCCGCCGGTGACCTTATCGCCCACGTCTTTACTAACGGGCAGGTTCTCGCCGGTGAGCATAGACTCGTCGATGTGACTGGCACCTTCTTTAATCACGCCGTCGACAGGGATTTGTTCGCCGGGTTTTACAATGACCAAATCGCCGCTGCGGATATTTTCAACGGCCACTTCTTTGTCACCGTTCTCGCCACGAACTCGCGCAGTAGCGGGGCGCAGGGATTGCAGGGCCTGAATGGCTGCAGTGGTTTGGCGTTTGGCGCGGCCCTCTAACCATTTACCCAATAGCACCAAGGTAATAACAACCGCAGAGGCTTCAAAGTAATAGTGGCCGCTAGCATGGCCGCCGCTATGTGTTTGCTCCGCAAAATACGGCCGCATTAATTCAAATACGCTCAGGCCGTAAGCGGCACTGGTGCCGAGTGCGACCAGTAAATCCATATTGCCGGTTTTGGCTTTAACTGCGGCCCAGCCAGCGCGGTAAAAGCGCGCGCCCAGCCAAAACTGTACCGGTGTCGCGAGTAAAAATTGCAGCCAGCCCGGCGCCATCCACTGGCTGCCAAACACGCTGAAAACCATCGGCAAAAATAAGGGCGCCGATAAAATCGCGCCAATAATAACAGCGCGGGCTTCTTTGCTAGAGGCACTGGTTTTTGTGTCTGGTTTTACCTTGGCTTGCTCAGTGTCTAGCGTGGCTTGGTAACCCGCATTGCTGACGGCGGCGATTAATTCGGCGTTGCTAATCGCGTCTTTAGCAATTTCGATATTGGCGATTTCTGTTGCTAAATTCACGCTCACCGCAAGCACACCAGGGCTTGCTTGCAAGGCTTTTTCTATTCTGCCAACACAGGAGGCGCAGCTCATGCCGCCAATCTTAAGGCGAACCGTGCTGGTGCTTACGTGGTAGCCCGCGTTATTAACGGCGGCGCTCAGTTGTTCGCTGGGCACCGCTTTGGCTAGGGTAATTTGCGCCGTTTCGGTGGCCAAATTAACGCTAACCTTGCTAACGCCATCGACGGCGTTTAAGGCTTTTTCAATATGACTAACACAGGAAGCACAGCTCATACCTTCTATGCCAAAGCGAAGTTCTTGCTGAGCTGGGTGCGTGTTTGATACGGCTGCGGTCATGGCAAGCTCCTTTACCCAGCATTGCCGAGTGCTAGCGGTGAAGCCTGATAGCCCGCCTCGGCAATGGCGGCGATGATGGTGTCAGAATCTATGTTGGCGTCGTTAAATTGGATGTTTGCTAATTTAGCGGCCAAATTAATCTCGACCCCCTCAATACCGTCAAGTTCATCGAGCGCCCGAGTGATTCTGCCTACGCAGGCGCCGCAGTTCATGCCCTGAATCGACAATTGCAAAGCTGCTTTATTTTGAACACTGTTTGGGGTGTTGTTTGTAGATACGCTCATGATTAAGCCCTCCGTTGATCGAGGCTTGATCATCGACCTTACCACAATGGCAAGGTCAAGGGCTTTTTTAAAAATTATCCGGCGAGGCGTTCGCGCTCTCTGCCAATGAGTATCGGCGCGCTGAGCTGCTCCCTTACTGCCGTTATCGTTTGCGGGGCAAATACGCTGAATTGCATTAAGCGCAGCCGCAAGGTGGCGCCGATCTGAAAGCGGGGCACATCGTGGTGTAAATGCGGCAGCTCGACACGAAGCGTAGAATGGCTTTGGCCAAAAGTACTATGCGCAAAACTGACCTCGGCGCGCACAATCGGCCCCGTGCGTTGAATGCTATTTACCACCACCTCGATGCCCACTTGCTCGGCGTCGGCAATGCGTAAATCGCTGGGGCGAACATAAACATCAACGGCGCCCTCATCTAATACGGCAATATTGGCAGAGGGGGAATAGGCGCCAATTTCGGCGTCGCCGACATACACGGCGCCGTTCTGCAATTGCGCGGCGATAATATTACTGTCACCTAAAAAGTTGAACACCAGCGGCGATGCAGGCTGTTCATAGACTTGATCGACGCTGCCGAGCTGGGCGATTTTACCTTTTTGCATAATCACCACTCGGTCAGCCAATTCCAGCGCCTCTTCTTGATCGTGGGTAACGAACACAGTGGTCACACCGGTTTGCTGGTGTAAATCGCGCAGCCACTGGCGCAGTTCTTTACGCACTTTGGCGTCTAGGGCGCCAAAGGGCTCGTCGAGGAGAAGTACTTTGGGGTCGATAGCCAAGGCACGGGCAAGGGCCACCCGTTGACGCTGGCCACCAGACAATTGGTGGGGGTAGCGGTCTTCCAAACCGCCCAATTGCACTAGCTTTAACAATTCGTCGGCGCGTGCCCGAATCGCTGCGGCGGGGCGACGAAAGGCGCGGGTTTTTACGCGCAGACCAAAGCTCACGTTTTCGCGCAGGGTCATGTGCTTGAACAAGGCGTAATGCTGAAACACAAAACCAATTTGCCGCTCACGCAGCGGGGTGTTGGCCATGTCCACGCCGTCAAAGTAAACACTGCCAATGTCGGCGTTTTCTAATCCGGCAATAATGCGCAGCAAGGTGGTTTTGCCGGAGCCAGATGGCCCGAGCAGCGCGAGTAGTTCACCGGACTGAATATTAAGACCCACACTGTCGAGGGCCTTGAATTGGCCAAACTGTTTGCTTATGCCGCTTAATTGAATGTCCATTTTTTGTTTCCCAATAAATTCAAAATTAATGTTTTAGGCCGTGGGTTTTTTCTAACACGGCTTTTATGGCCAAGGTAACAAGTGCCAAGCAGGCTAAAATCGAGGCCATGGCAAAGGCGGCGGCAAAATTGTATTCGTTGTAAAGAATCTCTACGTGTAAGGGCAGGGTATTGGTTTCGCCACGAATATGGCCAGACACCACCGACACCGCGCCAAACTCGCCCATGGCCCGCGCATTACAGAGCAGCACGCCGTAGAGCAGGCCCCAGCGAATATTGGGCAGGGTGACATGCCAAAAGGTTTGCCAGCCATTGGCGCCAAGACTTAAAGCGGCTTGCTCTTCGTCGCTGCCTTGTTCCTGCATTAGCGGTATTAGCTCCCGAGCAATAAACGGAAAGGTCACAAAGATACTAACCAGCACAATGCCTGGCAGTGCGAACAAAATTTGAATATCGGTGTTGTTTAGTAAGGGCGCCGCCCAGCCGCTGGCACCAAACATCAACACAAAGATCAAACCCGTTACCACTGGCGACACCGAGAACGGCAGGTCTATTAAGGTGCTTAATAAGACCTTGCCGCGAAACTCAAATTTGGCAATTGACCACGCCGCCGCTACGCCAAAAATAAGATTCAAGGGTACGGCTATCGCCGAAGCGATGACGGTAAGTTTAATTGCCGCTAGGCCGTCGGCATCGCTCAAGGCTTTGCCGTAGGTCTGCCAGCCATTGCGCAATGCTTCGGCGAACACGGTAAATAAGGGCAATAGCAAAAATAGTATTAAAAAGCTCAGCGCGACGGTGCTCAGCAGCCAGCGCGTGAGTTTGCCTTCGCTTATGGCCGAGTGGCTTGACGCCTTGGTAATATTTATGCGCTGGGATGAGTTCATGCTAAATGCTCCTGAACAGGCGTAGTGCTGACATTTTGCGAACTGGATTTATAGCGCTGACTCCACGCTTGTAAGGCATTGATCAGAATTAACAGCACAAAGGAAATGAGCAACATGGCGGCGGCCACGGCAGTGGCGCCGGCGTAATCGTATTCTTCTAATTTGATCACGATGAGTAAGGGCGCAACTTCGGACACATAGGGCACATTGCCGGCAATAAAAATTACCGAACCGTATTCGCCAACGCCACGTGCAAAGGCCAGCGCAAAGCCGCTTAATAAGGCCGGTAGCAAGGTCGGAAACACGACGTGATACAGGGTTTGCCAACGATTGGCCCCGAGTGAGGCGGCGGCCTCTTCGAGTTCTTTTTCCAGTTCCCGCAAAACCGGTTCAACACTGCGCACCACAAAGGGCAGGCCGATAAAGGTCAGCGCAATCACAATGCCAAGGGGCGTGAATGCGATCTCAATACCGATTTTGTTAAATAGGCTGCCGAGCCAGCCGCTGCCCGAATAAAGCGTGCTTAACGCAATACCCGCGACCGCGGTTGGCAGGGCGAAGGGCAGGTCGATAATGGCATCGAATAATCCCTTGCCAGTAAAGTCGTAACGCACAAACACCCACGCAATGATTAAACCAAACACTGCATTGATAATGGCCGCCGCTAAGGCGGTGGTGAAGGAAATCGTCAAGGCGTGGGTTACCCGCTCGCCAGAGATTAAATCCCAAAATTGCGCTAGGCCCAGTTCAGCTGTTTTAAAAAACAGGCCCGACAGCGGAATAACAACGATGAGGGCGAGATACAGCACGGTGTAAAACAGCGCTGGCGCAAAGCCAGGCAGCGGTGAGTTTGTTTTAAATTTCATACTGATTTCAGCCTTAGTCTTTGAGTGTTGAGATCGCAGTGCTTAGCGACGGGGCCGATAGAGCTGGTCAAACACACCGCCATCGTTAAAGTGTTTGGCCTGCACCTGCGCCCAGCCGCCAAACTCTTGATCGATATTCACTAAATTTAATTCGGCCAAATGCGGAATCTCCGTGCTGGTGATTAGCTCCGGTTTGGCGGGGCGGAAATAATGCTTGGCAATAATGGTTTGCCCTGCAGGGCTGTATAAATACTCCAGGTAGGCTTGCGCAATTGCGGCCACCCCGTGCTTTTGAGCATTGGCAGCAACCACGGCCACCGGCGGCTCGGCTTTGATCGACAGCGACGGCAATACAATTTCGAATTTGTCGGCGCCAAATTCATTGAGGGCTAAATACGCTTCGTTTTCCCACGTAATGAGCACGTCACCAATGCCGCGTTGGGCGAAGGTCGTGGTTGCCGCTCTTGCTCCGGTGTCTAATACGCTAACCCGTTTGAATAAGGTGCTGATAAATTCTTCCGCAGCGGCATCGCTGCCGTAGGCGTGTTTGGCAAAGGCGTAGGCGGCCAAATAATTCCAGCGCGCGCCCCCCGAGGTCTTGGGGTTGGGGGTAACCACACTAATGTCGGCCTTAATTAAATCTGGCCAGTCGTGGATTTTCTTGGGGTTGTTTTTGCGTACCAGCAGCACAATCGTCGAGGTGTAGGGCGCGCTATTGCTGGCGAGTTGCGACTGCCAGTTCGCTGGTAATTTACCGGTTTTCTGGGCGATTACGTCAATGTCGTAGGCTAGCGCCAAGGTCACCACGTCGGCTGACAAGCCATCGATTACCGAGCGCGCTTGCTTGCCGGACCCGCCATGGGATTGCTTGATAGCAATATGATCGCCGGTCTTTTCTTTCCAATAACGGCTGAATTCGGCATTAAACTCTTGATACAGCTCGCGGGTTGGGTCGTATGAGACGTTTAATAGGCTGTAGTCTTTGGCATACGCCGTGGTGGCCGATAACAAACTGGCGAGCAGAAAGGGAACGAGTAGCGATGTGAGCAAGCGAGTGCGGAGTGGCGCTTTCATTTACAGTCCTATAAAGCAAAAATGGCAATTGAAATCTTGTTATCAAGCTCTATGCCAGCTTTGTTGCTGCTTTTAACCTATTGTTTTACAAGGAGATATTGTTTTTGGTAATGAGGGTGAAAAATAAAAGGTCATATATGGTGTTTTAATGCGCTATATTTGACGTAATTTATGGCATATAAGACACCTAAAATGATCCTTCAAGCCGACAAACACCTTCTTGCGCTGTGGACTGAGGCGGGAAAACATGCCGCGCTTAGCGAGCTAATGCCGTCATTAGTCGGGGTGTTAAGTGCAATTGCCGCTATTGATGAACTTTATTTATTTGCGTTTAACGGCGCCGATGAATGGCGCTTAAGCGGCGGCTGGCGGGATGGCTCCCAGCTTGGCGTAGTGAATGAACACCCGATTACCGATGTCTCGACGCTAGATACGATTCAACGCTGGGAGCGTGCCACCAAACACTTAAGTGAGCAAAGCGATGCCAAACATCGTGCTGCGCTCGCGGTGCTATTGGGGGCAGATTATGGTGAGCCAATATCCGTGTTAATGCCTCTGCGGCGCAACATGGCGTTGCTGGGTATTGTGGTATTGGCTTGTAAATCAGTGTGCACGCCAGCGCAGTGCGAACAGCTCATCGCGCTTAGCGAACCGCTGCTGGCCTGTATCGAAAACGATCAGCAACTCACTCATATTCAGCGCTTGCGGGTCAGAGCCGAGGCTGATCGGCAGAGCTTGCTGAGCCGTATGGGGCTGCGCTCTATTTCAGAAAATATCGTGGGCGCCGAGGGCGGATTAAAGCAAGTGATGCGTCGGGTTAACCAAGTTGCTCCAACGCCAGCGGGAGTGCTGATATTAGGTGAAACCGGCGCGGGCAAGGAGGTCATTGCCCGCGCTGTTCATGAGCGTTCGGCGCGGCACAACGGGCCATTTCTGCGGGTTAACTGCGGCGCGCTGCCGCCAGAGCTAATCGATTCGGAATTATTTGGTCACGAAAAAGGCAGTTTCACCGGCGCGCTTGCCAGCCGCCGCGGCTGGTTCGAGCGGGCAGGGGGCGGCACGCTTTTCCTCGATGAAGTCGGCGAGCTGCCACCCGCCGCCCAGGTGCGCTTGCTGCGGGTGCTGCAAGACGGGATTATTCAAAAAGTTGGCAGTGAACACGATGTGCATGTGGACGTTAGGGTAATTGCGGCAACTCATCGCGACCTACCTAAGATGGTCCAAGAGGGCAGTTTTCGTGAGGACTTGTGGTATCGCCTCGCGGTGTTTCCCATCATATTACCCACGCTCAATGAGCGACTAGATGATATAGAAGACCTCGCCAAACACTTTATTCAGCGCGCCGCGATGCGCATGGGAGTGCCGGTGCCGCCGCTGTCGGCAGCGGATGTCCGCAATTTAAAGCGTTATAGTTGGCCTGGTAATGTTAGGGAGTTGGGTTCGGTGCTGGAGCGCGCGGTGATTTTGGGCCATGGCGAGTATCTCGATTTAGAGATGGCGCTGGGCGCACCGTCGCCAAAATTCAAAAGTCCTAACAAAAGTGAGGCCGCCGACCTTGTGAATAGCGTCAGCGACCCTGTAGATGAGTCGTTAGAGGCGGTGATTGCCGCGCATATTCAATACGTGCTCACCGACACCAAGGGCCGAGTAGATGGCCCTTTCGGCGCGGCCAAGCGTCTAGGGATTAATGTGAGTACCCTGCGCGCTAAATTGCGCAAATTGGGTATTGATGCCAATGCTTTCCGGTCCTCGTCGCGGGATTAAAACGACTCATATTCTGCTCAGTAATGGGGCATAACCGAGTAAGTATGGAGGAGGCCCTAGCGACAATGCTCAATTGAACACTATTTGTTCAAAGCTTATAGCTTTATGTAAAGCAAATGCCTATCATTTCATTTCTTTAGTCATGCTCTCTTTAAGTCAATTTTTGACGCAGGCCCTGCCAAGGCTAGTTCTTATCACTGCACCGCCAAATCATAAGTGTCATATTTGCAGCGCTATACTAAAAGTCTGCCCCCTAAAGCATATTATTGCTGCTAGCGAAGTTTGCTGCCAGCGAGGCGCCAGATACGCCTTTTATCTAACAGGATGTTTTTATGCAAAAGCTCAGCAATGTCGGCGAAAATATCGTCAATGGTATCGCCTCGCGCTACGGCCTAAGTTATGGCGCAGTTGTGCACATGCTTGTTGCCGTTAATAACGGTGGTGGCACTATGGCGCAATTCAATTGCCCAGAGCTTGGTGGCTCGGGGCAGTGGATGCGCGGCGGCATGACCATGGTTGGCGATATGTTCAATAATGGCCTAAAAAACACCGTTAATAATTTATGCGGTGAGCTGGCGAATGCGCTGGCCAATAATCAGATGTTTCCGGTTGTTCCTGCGGGCACGCCTGGTAGCAATCAGTGGTGGCCAGCAGAGCTGGGCAGTCCGTTTAGTAGCGGCGCGCAAAATAACAGCCGTTATGCGGTTTTCCCCAATCGTCTTGCCGTGGAATTAAATGGTCAAGTCTCGGTATACGACACCCTTAATCACAATATTGGCGGGGTGAGCCAACAGCAGGGCAATAATCAAACGCTAACGTTTACTAGCCAGTTCGGCAACATTGCCACCAATAACCTACCCTTAATTTCTGGCCCAGGAATGCAGCCCCCAGCCCAGACAAATTTTGCACAGCCGACTGAATTCAAACAAGCTCCGCCAAGCCAGCCTGCGCCGCAAAATAATCCGCCGGCTAATCACAGCAATGCAAACTCCGGCAATTCAAATACCGCTAGCAACAACTCAAATACCAGCAATACCAACTACGATGTAAATCAAACCTTGGATTTGCTAGGCAAGTTGGCGCAATTGCGCGATGCCGGCGCCTTGTCTGAAGATGAATTCAATACTAAAAAAGCGCAGTTGCTCAGTAGAATTTAGCACTGCGTATTATATACCCAGAGATTGGATCGCCTAATGGGTGTTTAATTTAGGTCTTAAGATGCTATGCTTTTGTCCTCGCCGCTAAATTTTTTGGGTTAGTATTTTATGCGTCACAAGGCATTGTCTTATTTGTTGTTGGTCTTGATTGCTTTGCAGTCATTGACAACAATGGCCGATGTGCACCCCATAAATCACGCGGACACGGTTCATTTTTCTGTCGATGAGGCGCATAGCAACGCGTCGGAAAAAGGCGAGGAGTCAGCGCTAGAAACTACCGCCCCCTCGCAACTTGATCTTACCGCAGACGGTTTGTCTCATTGCCATCATCATGGCTGTCTTGGTCATTTCTACTTGTCTGCCAAGCTTGCAGAGCCCGATTTTCTGCACCACGATCAATTTCATAGTCATTACCACGCCAGTATTCCTACGGCCCCGTTTTCCTTGCTCTACCGCCCTCCAATAGTCTGATTTTACTCATTAAGTCATTTACCGGTATTGCGCTTTTCGCGGCAATGCACGGAATTAATTTTCTTAAATAAGTAGGATCGAACTATGTTAGCCATGCCCACAAGGCCGAGTTTCGGCGTGTGGAATCGGCGGGTGTTAAGCGCCCGCTGTATTCTGTGCTGTTTGTTATTTGTTTTTTCTTTAGGTCTAAGTGCAGCGCCACCGGCGCTGTCTTTAGCGGATGCTGTGCAGCGTTCACTGGCGCAAAATCCACGTTTAAAAGTCTTTCCGTTTCGCGCTGCGGCCCTGCAAGGGCAGGCCGAAACCGCCCAGTTGCGCCCAGCTTATGAACTTGGTGTAGATGCAGAGAATCTTGGTGGCTCTGGCGAGTTCGCGGGGGTTGACGCCGCAGAGCTGACTGTCGCCTTGTCTTCGGTTATCGAAATGGGCGATAAGCGGGCTGCGCGCCAAGGGCTTGTGTCGAATAGCTACGCAGTGCTGGAGGCCACGCGGCAGGTGGAATCGCTTGCGCTATTGGGCGAAGTTACCCGTCGCTACGTTGCGGTGTTAACTGCCCAGAAAAAGGTCGCCTTAGCAGCAGAAGACGTCGAACTAGCCGAACAAAGCCTAGCGGTCGTCGCTAAGCGGGCTAAGGCGGGCGCAACGCCGGAGGTGGAAGTTAAGCGTGCGCAGGCGGCTGGTGCGCAGGCGAAGCTTAGCTTGCTCGCAGAGCAACAGCATTTTGCCTATTTGAAGATGGCCTTGGCTGCACTGTGGGCTTCGACTACGCCAGACTTCAATGCTGTGCAAGGTGATCTATTCCAGTTTGGCGCGGATGTGGGGTTTGAGAGCCTGTATACCAAGCTTGAAAAAAATCCCGCAATTGAAGTTTTTGCTGCAGAGTCTCGCCTCAAAGAGGCCGAGCTTCGACTTGCGCGAACCGAGTCTCGTGCAGACATCAGCTGGTCATTTGGTGTGCGTCAAGTTCAAGCAAATAACGACACGGCGTTGCTTGCAGGATTCAGCGTGCCCTTGTTTTCAGGCAAGCGAAATTCCGGCGCGATCAAAACGGCCTACGCCGAGCAAAATCAAATATTGATACAGCGCGAGGCGGCGCTACTTGAATTACACACACAGTTGTACCGCGCATTTTATAGCCGACAACAAGCGATTGTTGCGGTTAAGACCTTAGGCATTACGATTATTCCAGCACTTGAACAGGCTTTAAGCGCGACCCAAACGGCTTATGAAGGCGGGCGCTATGGCTATCTCGACTACGTTAGTGCGCGGCAGGAGTTACTGGCGGCAAGGCGCGGACGGATTGAAGCGGCCGCTGCCGCTTTGCAGTATGGCGCCGAGATTGAACAGCTAACCGGTCAATCCCTTTCCGCAGAGGCGCTGCGCGCAAACCATCGTGCTGAGGCGCATGACGACAGAGCCAATACCTATTCAGGAACATTCCAATGAACGTAATTACATTGAAAACTCATTCCGTTTTTAAGCTGCTTAGTGCGTGCTTGTTAATGATGTTGTTCGCGGTTCAGGTCTGCGCAGCAGGCAATGAACGTGAGCAGGCTAGCCACGACGAGCATGAAGAACATGGCGAAGAAGGTCATATCGCGCTGACGCAGGCGCAAATAGCGCACGCGGGCATTTCCCTAACAAGCGCCACAGGAGGCACTATTCGTGAGGTGTTGCCGGTTTATGGCGTGGTTGCGGTGAATGCCGAGCGAGTGCAGTCAGTACACGCGCGGTATCGCGGTATTGTTCGCGATCTTAATAAAAGTCTTGGCGATACCGTTCACAAAGGTGAAACGCTGGTGGCCGTGGAGGCCAACGAGAGTTTAAAAACCTATGCAATCACGTCGGCGCTAAATGGCGTGATTACCCAGCGCAATGCCAATGTTGGTGAACAAACTGGCGATGCGCCACTGTTAGTTGTGCAGGATTTTTCCACGCTTTGGGTGGAGCTTTCAATTTTCCCAAAAGACCTTGGCGACATAAAGCTAGGCCAAAGTGTTCGTATTATTAGCCTTGATTCAACACAGACTGCCGATGGCAAAATTATTTATATTGCCCAGCAAAGTAGTGGTGTTAATCAGGCCATTACTGCGCGGGTACTTATTGATAATCAAGGTGGCGAGTGGAAACCTGGTATTTTTGTTAAGGCGCAAATCACCCGCGCTGAAATTGCGGCGCCGGTGATCCTTCGCAATGAGGCCATTCAAATTATCGACAATGCGCCGGTTATTTTTGTGCAGGGCGAGGAGGGCTTTGAACCCCGACTTGTGACACTGGGGCGCAGCGATGGTGAGGTGAGTGAGGCCTTGAGCGGGCTTAGCATTGATGAAGTGTATGTCAGCAAAAACAGCTTTGTACTGAAATCCGAATTGGGCAAAGAGGACGCTGAACATGGACACTAATCAAAAGCAATCAGCCCACGGTTTAACACCCAGCCCACAAGGCGCTGGGCGCGGTGATGGTAAAAACGCATACGAACTGCAAGCAGGAGTTCGCTATGATCGATAAATTAATTCAGTTTTCTATCGCGCGGCGCTGGCTAGTGATGTTTCTGGTCTTTGCTACGGCGGTCTTAGGCGCTTGGAATTACCAGCAGCTGCCGATAGACGCCGTACCCGACATTACCAATGTGCAAGTGCAGATTAATACCGAGGCCCAAGGCTATTCGCCATTGGAGGTAGAACAGCGCATTACGTATCTGGTGGAGTTAGCCATCACCGGATTGCCGAATGTAGCAAGCACCCGTTCGCTTTCACGCTACGCCCTGTCTCAGGTAACGGTGGTGTTTGAAAAGGGCACCGATATTTACTTTGCCCGCAATCTAATTAACGAACGCCTACAGCAGGCAAAAAGCGAAATGCCTGCGGGCATTGAACCCGTTATGGGGCCAGTGGCCACCGGCCTCGGTGAAATCTTTCACTATGCGGTTCACGCTACGCCAGGCGCGGTGCAGCCAAGCGGTGAAGCTTATGACGCTACCGCGCTGCGCACCTTGCAGGACTGGGTGATTCGGCCACAGCTGCGCCTAGTTGCGGGCGTAACCGAAGTGAACACCATTGGCGGTTTTGAAAAGCAATTTCATATCAGCCCAGAACCGGCAAAACTACTGGCCTACCAGCTTAGCTTTGATGACGTGGTGCAGGCACTTAAAGCCAATAACGCCAATGTTGGCGCGGGCTATATTGAGAAAAACGGCGAGCAATACCTAATTCGTGCACCTGGGCAGGTCGCAGACATTGCCGAAATTAAACGCATTATCCTTGCCCGCCGTGGCGGAATACCGATAACCGTGGCCGATGTAGCCGACGTTGGCTTTGGCAAAGAGTTGCGCACTGGCGCGGCGACCCTCAATGGCAAAGAGACGGTGTTAGGCACCGCGGTGATGCTGCTCGGCGGCAATAGCCGAACGGTTTCCCAAGCGGTGTCGGCTAAATTAAAGGAGATCAACAAAACCCTTCCCGACGGCGTGATTGCCGAGCCAGTGTATAACCGTACGGTACTGGTTGATAAAACCATTGCAACAGTGCAGGCCAATCTCGCCGAAGGTGCGGTATTGGTGGTTGTGGTGTTATTGCTGATGCTGGGTAATATTCGCGCGGCATTAATAACGGCAATGGTCATTCCGCTGTCGATGTTAATGCTGATGACAGGCATGGTGCAGGCAAAAGTGAGCGCCAATCTTATGAGCCTAGGCGCCCTCGATTTCGGTTTGATTGTGGATGGCGCCGTTATTATTGTCGAAAACTGCATTCTGCGCCTAGCGGGACGGCAACATGAGCTTGGCCGCATTTTAAAGCTTGAAGAGCGCTTTCACACCGTGTTTGCCGCCACCCGCGAGGTATTTACACCGAGCTTGATTAGCGTGCTGGTGGTGATCTTAGTGAACCTACCGATTTTGGCCTTAAGCGGCGTAGAGGGCAAAATGTTCACCCCAATGGCCATGACGGTCATCATGGCTTTGCTATCGGCCTTGGTCTTGTCGCTGACCTTTGTTCCCGCCGCTGTAGCACTGTTTATGACGGGCCACATTGAAGAAAAAGACAATGCCATTGTTCGTTATTCAAAGCAGATCTACGCGCCGGTCATCGCCTGGGCGATTAAATTTCGCGTAGCGGTATTATCCTCTGCCTTAATCTTGGTGGCCTTGGTGAGCGTGCTGGCAACGAGAATGGGTACCGAGTTTATTCCCAATCTGGATGAGGGCGATATCGCGATTCAAGCTTTGCGCATTCCTGGCACCAGCTTAAGCCAGTCTCTTGAGATGCAGTTTCAGCTGGAAAAAGCGGTACTGGAAATTCCCGAGGTGAAAACCTATTTTTCCCGTGTCGGCACCGCTGAAGTTGCCAGTGACCCGATGGGGCCAAATATTTCCGACGGCTACGTAATGCTCAAAGAACGCAGTGACTGGCCAGATCCGACTAAAACCAAGGCTGAATTGCTAAATGATATTGGCGAGCAGTTGGCGCTGTTGCCGGGCAATGCCTTTGAGATCAGCCAGCCGATTCAACTGCGTTTTAATGAGTTGATATCGGGTGTGCGCTCAGACGTGGGCATAAAGGTATTTGGCGATGATTTGACGCAGCTACTTAAAACCGGCGCCGAGATCGCAACGGTATTAAATGGCATCGACGGCGCAGATGGTGTGAAAGTGGAACAGGTCTCTGGGTTGCCAATACTGTCGGTTGAGGCTGATCGCGCCGCACTCTATCGCTATGGTTTAAATGTGGCCGATGTCCAAGCGGTGCTTGCCGCCGCGACCGGCGGTGAGGCCGCGGGTTTAATTTTTGAAGGTGATCGCCGCTTTGCCATTGTGGTGCGCGTGGCCGAAGAGATCAGGGGCGACTTACAAGCATTAGAACGCCTACCAATACCACTGCCCGAAGGCGGGTATGTGCCGCTGCGAGAAGTGGCTAGTCTCAACTTAGCCCCTGGCCCGAACCAGATATCAAGGGAAAACGGCAAGCGCCGGCTCGTGGTTAGTGCCAACGTAAAAGGCCGAGATTTAGGCGGCTTTGTGGCCGAGGTGCAGCGCGAAATTGCGCAACAGCTAAGGCTTCCACCGAGCTATTGGCTTGAATACGGCGGCACCTTTGAACAGCTACAATCCGCATCCCAGCGCTTAAGCCTATTAGTGCCGGTCACATTGGTGATGATTTTTGCGCTGTTGATGATGACCTTTGGCTCAGCAAAAGACGCCGCACTGGTGTTTAGCGGTGTGCCGCTGGCCTTAACTGGCGGAGTTATTGCGCTATGGCTACGGGATATTCCTTTGTCTATTACCGCTGGGGTTGGCTTTATTACCCTGTGCGGGGTTTCCGTGCTAACCGGGGTAATGATGGTGTCGGCATTTATAGATGAACTAAAGCGCGGCACGCCAATAGAAAAAGCGATTCACGACGGCGCCATGCTCCGCCTACGGCCAATCTTGATGGTTGCCCTTGTGGCGGCGCTTGGCTTTTTGCCGATGGCGCTTAACACCAGCACGGGGGCCGAGGTTCAGCGACCGCTAGCGACGGTTGTTATAGGGGGCATTATCTCGTCGACGTTGCTCACTTTGTTTGTGTTGCCCGGCTTATACAGGCTGGCTTGGCGTAAACCCAAAGTGAGCAATGAACGCGGCGATTTGCTGTCTTAAAAAGTGGAGGATCGCGGAGCCGCGATCCTCCCCACAAATAATACGTTTTGCGGCAGGTTTGTATTAGGGCTTAACGTAGCGTAATTCGAATCTGCTAAAACTTCTCTGGTCTAATCACTTCCACATCGCTCGTAAACAGAATCATGGCGTAGTTATCGTAGTAGCTTTCTTTTAGATGGCTGGCAATCTGGCTGGCGATAGCCGCGTCACTTACCACTTCTATGCGAATATTGCCGTTGGCATCCCACGCTGCATTGCGCACGCCGCGGCCACCTTTGCCCCGCGCATCGGTAATGGTGTAGCCCTGAGCACCTAGCCGCTCTATATCCTTGATTAAGATATTTTCAAGCGCCGCTTCAGTCACAATAGTTAGCAGTTTCTTTATATTGTCGCTCATCGCTTAAGCTCCGAAAAAGGCGTGAATATATTCCGCCATCGCGTAATAAATGGGAATGCCGATCACCACATTAAAGGGGAAGGTGATGCCCAGTGATGCGGCCAATGACAGGGTCGGGTTTGCCTCGGGCACCGAGATCCGCATTGCCGCTGGTACGGCGATATAGGAGGCGCTGGCGGCGAGTATGGCCAGCATTGCGGTGCCGCCCACGGAGAAGCCCAGTAAACAGCCGGTGGCCGCACCAAGTACCGCCGACAGCATCGGCATACTAATACCAAACACGATCAGGAAAACGCCGTACTTTTTCAGGCTGCCCACGTGCTTAGAGGTGATTAGGCCCATTTCTAAAAGGAAGAGGGCTAAAATGCCTTTGAATAAATCGAAGAACAGGGGTTTGATCGACGCCAATTGCTCGGCCCCGGCAATCCAGCCAATGAGCAGGCCGCCAATCATTAGAATGATGCTCTTACCCAGTAGCACTTCGTGGCCAACTTGAGCCCAGTTGGTTTGCTTAGAAAAGCCCTTGGCGATCACGATGCCGACCAGAATCGCGGGAATCTCCAACATCACTACAAACAGCGGCATTTGCTCCTCGTAATAAATTCCCCTTGCGCTCATATAAGCTACGGCTACGGCGAAGGTGCCCATACTTACCGAGCCGTAGTGCGCGGCAATAGAGGCCGCGTCCACCCGACTAAAGCGGCCTAGGTAGCGCAGGAGAGGGAAGGCAATCAGGGGCAAAAGGATACCGAGGCCAATAACCACTAGCATCTGCGGCAATAATTCAAGGAAGGGCTGTTTGGCGAGTTCGATACCGCCTTTCATACCAATGGTCAGCAGCAACATAATGCTAACAAGATCGTAAATGGCGGGGGGAAGTCGCAACTCTGAACGCAGCAAACCGGCACTGAGACCAAAGATAAAAAATAAAATGACGGGATCCATTATGGCGTATCAAACCTCTTGCCAGACGCTAGACAAAACAGGCTAGCGATTGCGCGCAATCTAGCGAATGCAGTGTAAATTAGCGAATCATTTTCGCTGACAAAGCCCGAAATCGATGGGAAATATTCACAGATCGGGAGCGGCGTTGCTACTCAGTGATGGTGATCGTGATTTGGGTGCTCGTGGTTTAGGTTGGGGCTAAAGCGGCCAGGTAAATCGCGGCAGTTTTCCTTGGGAAACTCCAGCTCTATAGTGGTGTGGCTCAACTCATACTTGGCCATGGCGGCGGCGATATTCGCTTTAAAAACAACCAGCTCAGGCTGCGAATAATCTTGGTTTAGGAGCAAGTGGGCGGTTAGCACATGGTGTTCGCCGTCGAGTGACCAGAGGTGAAGGTGATGAATGTCGCTAACATGGTCAATCGCTTGCAGGTCGGCTTGGATTTGACTGCGCAGCGCCTGATCCGGTGTGGCCTGCAAAAACAGGCGTAGGGTTTCTAACAGGGTTTTTACAACATTGAATAAAATGAATAGGGTAAAGCCGATGGAGAGCAGGGGGTCGAGTATCGGAATTTCCACCACCATTAGCACAAGCGATAACACTAATATGGCGACCCAGCCCAACACGTCTTCGAGTAAATGCCAGTTGAGCATGCGTTCGTTCAGGGTTTTGCCGTGGCTCAACTGGTAGGCAGCATAGCCATTTACGGTAACGCCTAAAATGGCTAAACCGAGCATACCGGTAGCGTCGGGCATTTCTGGGTTGGCCAGTCGCGGTATGGCTTCGCTTAAAATCCAAATTGCGCCTAATACCAGCACCACACCATTAATTAACGCGCCAAGCAGGGAGAAGCGCCGGTAGCCGTAGCTGTATAGTTGGCTGGCCTCTTTGTTGCCGATCTTGTTTAACACCCACGCGGAGCCAATGGCTAAGCAATCTCCAAGATCGTGAACCGCGTCGGCCATAATTGCAGTGCTATTGGTTAAATAGCCACCAATAAACTCAATAATGGTGAACACAAAATTTAGCGCAAAGGCTAGGCCAATACGTTCTGAGGCGGTGTGATGGTGGTGGTCGTGCATTATTCACCTCAGTTGGGGCCTTAGGGCCAAAAATGCTAAAACAATATACCTCGCAAAAACAATAGCCTATGCTGCGTGGCTATGTCGAGAAAGGAAACGTGCAAGTTAATCAGGGATACATTGCTAATTACAGCATAACGTTAAAAGGTTGTTGCCATGCCGAAACTGGCTTTAGTCCGCTTTATTCCCTTCCGCCGCGCGGATATTTTGCAAATGTGCCTGCAAGAAGCGCAGTTAGACACCGCTGGCTTGGCGCAATTTCAAATGGGTGCTGCCTATATAGAGCGCCATTTTTGCGATGATTTTCATCGAGTAAAACACCGCCTTAAAGACGCCTACTTTAGCCTAGATCCCGACGCCGATACGCGCTTGGTACACCTTGATAACAGCGATAATACCGCAGACCTCGCTCGGCAAATATCGCAATTACTCGAGCGGGCAAATTACGACAAGGTCACGCCAGAGGTTTTGTCTAGGGCGATGAATTCTAGCTCCTTGTTTAATATAAGGTTGGTGGTGAGCTTGGATGATTTTGCCGAGGTCTTGCTATACACCCGCGGGGTTAGTGAGCGCACCGAGGAAGTCCGCGGGCCCTTTAATCTTTGGCGAAAAAACGTTGAATTTATCAATTACGACCGTGTGGTTTTGTATTTGCGGTTTAAAAGCGAAATGGATAAAGACAGCCCATTTCCCGACTGCCGTCCCGGCTCAACCATGCTCAAGCTGTTTCAAAATGTGCCGGAAGGCGATTTGGAAATGCTGTTTCCCAACACCCAAGTTGGCATGCGCCTGCGTGATAAATTGATGATTGGTATACCGGCGCTGGTGAGTGGCGGCATTGTGCTTACCACTAAACTTGGTGCCACCTTGGTTTTAACTGGCTCGCTACTGGGGTTTTGGCTGGGTTGGCACAACGAGGCGGTGGCCTTAGACCGCAAGGCGCTGATTGTACTGCTGGCGGGGGTGGCGACGATTGGCGCCTATTTATGGAAGCAATTTAGCAATTTTAAAAATCGTAAATTGCGGTTTACCGAAGCCTTAACGCGGAATCTCTATTTTAAATTACTAGACAATAATGCCGGTGTTATTTACCGCCTTTTAGACGACGCCGAAGAGTCTGAGTGCAAGGAAAGCCTGCTGGCCTATTATTTTTTGCTGGCCGCCCAGCAGCCCTTGAGCGCACAAGAACTGGATCAGCGCATTGAAGTGTGGTTTTCTCAGCGCTGGCAGTGCCAACTCGATTTTGATATTGACGACGCCCTGCAAAAACTCGCCATGCTCAATTTGGCCTATCTCGATGGCGGCTATTGGCGCATTTGCGCAATTCAAAATGCACCCTTAGGGCAGGATATAGGTGAGTAGGCCTATGGGGTGTGATTGCCAACGCACCTGCACTTCACGTCCGGCGTAGAGGCTGGGGCTGAGATTTGTCAATAACTGCAATGTTAGTTGACTAGCCGCAGTGTCGATGCCGCTAAGACCCACATCGAGAAAATCAAAATACCGCCCCACAGTGGGGTAGAGAGCTTTAAAAAGACTTTCTTTGGCCGAGAACAGCAGCGTAAAGGCAAATGCAAAGTTGTGACCACGCTGCTCATCTATAAATCGATTACAGAGCATCTCATGTTCTTGGGGGCTAATTATACTGCTCTGGATCTGTTGCGCACTTGCGCCGTCAATAATGGCTTCTAAATCCAGACCTACGGCAACATCGCTGTGCGTGGTGCGATTTGTTCGTTGCATAACGCAGACGGCGTGATTTGTACTGTGACTAATAGAGGCCTCAACGCTTGCTGGCCACAGTGGGTTGCGCTGCGGGCCAATACCAATCTCGACAGGAGTTAGCTGCAGATGCGCCAGCGCCATTTTGGCTAGGTAGCGGCCCGCTAAAAATTCGGCCTTGCGCTGCGTATTGGCTCGTTGCAACGCTGCGGGAAAGGCGATAGCAAACTCATCAAATAAACTATCACGATAAAAACCGCTATTGAATTGACAGCAAAGGCCAATGCTATCTTGGCTCGCAGCACAAAAAGGTAAAGGCGCAAGCTCGCTAATAAATGTCATGGTGAGGCGCCAATGATTGCTGTTGCAGGTGATAGGCCAACAAAGAAGTGATTAGGCTGGCTGGGCAAAACTCGACTCTTTGGCCGGTATTGGCGCCGACTCCGCTGCGGTGGTGGTTGCACCTTCAACCGGCGGAATATACCCCCAGTCTTCTAATAAACTAATTGCCCGAGCAACTCCGTCTTCGGCATTGATGCACTTGGCCATGGCGCGCGCAGCGTCTTGCATTGTGCTTGCCGAGGCCTGCGCAATAGCCTGTGCAAGTATGTCTGGGCTAAGGGCTTTTCTGTTTAACGCCGGCGGCGCAATACCGTTTTCGGCGAGTCGCCACGCCCAAAATGGCTGATCGCCAAAAAACGGAATGACTACCGAGGGAATGCCCGCGCGAATAGTGGCCGCTGTGGTGCCAGCGCCGCCATGGTGGATTGCCATTGCAACGCGGGGGAACAGCCAGTCGTGGGGGGCAGATTGAATCACATGAATATTGTTTTGATTACCGTCGGGCGGCGTCATGCCGCCCCAGCCGGTGGCGATAATGGCGCGCTTGCCAGTGCGGCGCAGGCCCTCGTAAATAATCTTGCTCAGTGCGTCGGCATCGTCGCCGAGCATGCTGCCAAAGCCGATGTAGACCGGCGGCTCGCCAGCGTCGAGAAATGCTTGCAGTTCATCTGGCGCCTGCCATGTTTTGGCCTCGTTGAAAAACCAATTACCGCAAACTTGAATTCCCTGCGGCCAAGCGGTGGAACGGGGTAACAGGCTGGGGCTGTAGGCGTATAAAATTCGACGGTCTTCATGACTAATGCGGTAATAGGGGCCATACCACGGCAGGGCGCTCAGACCGAGTTCGCGTCTGACCATACCATAGGCCGGACTCAGCATTTGCCACGTTACGGTGCGCAGCACCGTGTATAACAGTATGTTTGCCCTGCCACCGCGGGGCCGCTTTGGCGGTGGCATCATCATTGGTGGAATATCTGGGCAGGGGGTTACTGGCTGCAGATGCGTTTCCACCATGGGAATCTTCAGTGCTTCGGCCAAGGAATTCGCCAACACTGCGACCATGCCATTGCCCAGCAACAGGTCGGCGTCTTTGGCTGCCGCTAAGCCCTGCGCCGCCCAGTCAGCGGCCATGGTTTTAAGGTGGTGGCGCGCAGTGCTCATTAAGGCAAAGGGGTTTAGGCCGCGCTGCAGGGCGCGGGGGTCTTTGGCCATTACTTCTAAAAAGTCGGCGCTGAGCTCGGCAAAGTCCAAACCATTGTCGCGCACCAGTGCTTCGCAGGTTTTGCCGCTGGCAATGCGCACCGTGTGACCTTTGTTTTGCAGGCCTTGGCCAAGGGCGATGAAAGGCCTTACATCGCCTTGGGTGCCAACACTAAAAATAGTGATATTCATAAACGTCCAAACAAAAATGCATTGCTTAAGGCGAGTTTCACTCGCCTTAATTTATCTGCGGCTTTTGACGGCCAATGATTACCGGCTGCCTTTTAATTGCAGTTCGCTGGCAATGAGCGGGCCAATAAACTCCAGTGGCGCTGCGTCAAACATTTGCTGGTGATGGCAGTCGATATGCTGAACGCTAAGCTTGCCAACATGGTTTTGCCAAACCCCTGGGTTTTGGTGCAACACGTCGCTAATTTGATTTTCGGCGGGGTGGGTGGCGGCAATAAAAAGCATATCGGTTTTAAGTTTGCCGGGCACAAAGCGCCGCGACAAGTCGAGATTGTTTTCAATAATCCGCCGTACGCTGGCGATGATATCGCTATTGGCTTGCTGCATTTCCTTCACAAAAGGCAGGTTCGCTATATCGTATTCATCACACAGAAATTCGGTGAGATTGTTCATAGTTGCCGGCTTTTCGCCCAGAGCATTGGCAGCAAAGCCCATAAACGTGAGAGCGCTGTGAACTAACTGGCGCTCTTCCATTTGCTGCGGGGTTTGTTGCGACGCGTTTTGGACGTAAGGATAGGCATCTAATACCGCCAAGAAAGAGACTTGCTCACCGCCGAGTTCAAGACGGCGCGCGACTTCGTGGGCAAGTAAACCCCCCATCGACCAACCCAATAACTGATAGGGGCCAGCGGCCTGCACGCGACGAATATAGCTAATATATTCCTCGGCAATTTCGCCAATACTCGCGGGTAAGTCTTTTTGGAAGTGCTCAAGTCCACGGGCCTGCAAACCATATATGGGTTGCTCTGTGCCTAAGTAGCGACTCAGGCCAGCGTAGGCCCAGCTTAAGCCCACCACCGGATGAATACAAAACAGCGGATTTGCCAAGCCCGTGGTTTTTAATGGCAACAATTGGCTAAGCGGATGCACTTGGCGCTGGGTCTGCAATTGCTGGGCGAGTTCGGCAATGGTGCTGGCCTCGAATACGGCTGCCAAGGGAATATCCCTTTGCATCAGTTCGCGCAGGCGGGCGACCATGCGCGCGGCGGTGAGCGAGTCGCCGCCAAGGTCAAAAAAGCTGTCGTGAATACCCACTTGCTCAATTTCAAATACCTCAGCCCACAAGTTTGCGAGTTTACTTTCAAGCTCATTGCGGGGGGCGATGTATTCGCGGCTGATTTGCCACAGGGGCTGAGGCAGCGCTTTGCGGTCGAGCTTGCCGTTTACATTGGTGGGCAGATGTTCCATTACGGTAAACACCGAAGGAATCATATAGTCGGGCAGTGATTTTTCGAGTTCGGCCCGCAAGGTACAGGTGTCAATATCGTGCAACAAGCCATCACTTTGTAAGCTAGGTACGATGTACGCGGCCAAACGTTTTTCACCGCGCGGGTCTTCGCTAAGCGTGACCACCGCTTGGCGTACGCCATGGCAGCGCTGGATATTGGCCTCTACGTCTTCCGCTTCAATGCGAAAGCCGCGAATCTTCATTTGAAAATCATTGCGGCCAAGGAAATCGAGCACGCCATCGGCGCGCCAGCGAGCAAGGTCGCCGGTTCTATAAAGGCGGCCCTCACCAAAAGGATTGCTTAAAAAGCGCTCGGCGGTAAGCTCTGGGCGATGCAAATAGCCCTGCGCAACACCGGTGCCGCCAATGTACAACTCGCCAATAGCGCCAATGGGAACCGGCTGCATGGCTTGGTCGAGCACATACATTTTAGTGTTCCAAATGGGGCGACCAATTGGCGGCGTGTCGAGATCGTCGCCATCCAAAACCATCAGGGTAGACCAAATAGTGGTTTCGGTAGGGCCGTAAAGATTGACTACGGGGTGGCCAAGCTTGCGCATTTTGCGTGCGAGGTGAGCGGGTAGCGCTTCACCGCCAACCAGCGGCCGCACACCACTAATTTGCTCGGCGTGATCGGCGATAAGCGCCTGCCAGTGCGAGGGTGTGGCTTGCATAATGCTAATGTCATTGCGCTGAATAAGCGCGGCCAAGGCAGCGGGGTCTTTGGCGGTGCAGCGGTCGGCGATATGCACACTGGCGCCGGTCATTAGGGGAAGGAATAATTCCAAGGCGGCAATGTCGAAGGCGACGGTGGTCAGCGCTAAAAATTTATCCGCTGGGCTGAGCGCCAAATTGTCTTGCATGGCCAATAAAAAGTTAAGCAGGCTGCGATGTTCGATGACCACGCCCTTGGGGCGACCAGTCGAGCCAGAGGTGTAAATAACGTAGGCGGGGGTGTCGCCCTTGATTTTGGCTTTTAACTCGCTGTGACGCGGCGTGTGGCTTGGGTAATCGCCTAGCGCTAGCGCTTCTATATGCAGGGTCTTGGCCGTGACATTAATCAGTCCAGCGGCGATGTCGGCGGTGCTTAATAATAAATCGGGCTTACCTTCTTCGAGCACTAAGGCGAGTCGCTCAGCGGGCGCAGTTGGGTCTAGGGGCAGATACGCTGCGCCGGTTTTTAAAATGGCCAGCAGCGCTATGGGCATCCATTCGTTGCGGGGCAAGGCGATGGCCACAATATTTCCGGCGCCAATATTATTGGCCAGTAAAACGTGGGCAAGGCGGTTTATCTCTTGATTTAATTCGCGGTAATTTAGTGTTGTATTGTTACTAACCAGCGCGGTTGCTAAGGGTGTCTCAACAACTTGGGCATCAAAAAGTGCCGGCCAGTGGGTGTTGGGTAGGGGCTGATCGGTGTCGTTCCAAACGGTCATTAATTGACGGCGTTCGATGCCATCTAAGAGGTTAATCTTGGCTATGGTCTGCTCGGGCGTGGCTAATACAGAGTCGATCAAGCGGCAAAAGCGGTCGCGGTGGCTGTCTAAATCCTGTTGGGTGTACAGCGCGGGGTTGGCATCGAAGTCGATGCTCAAACCGGCATTGTCGCCGCGGTCGTAAATGAATACCGTTAAGTCTTCTACCGTGCCGTTGCATAGATTTTCAGCTAGGCAGGTGTGGCCGCCAAAGCCTAAGTCGTAATCAAAGGGCTCTATGTTCACGCCCACCCACGAAATTTGCTGACCTTGGCCTAATAAGCCCAATTCACGGCGCAAATCTTCGTAGCGGTATTGCTGATGACGCAGCGAGGAGCGCACTGTTTTAGCCACTTGCTGGAAAAGCTGCGGCAGAGTTTGCTCTGGGGTCATGCTTAAACGAATGGTGACCGCATTGGCCATCATGCTTGGAATACTGCGCATCGCTTTGCTGGCGCGAGCAGAAACCGGCATACCAAACACCAAATCGTCGGCGCCCGTCATGCGGTAGATATAGGCTGCAAATAGGGAAATTAGCACCTGAGGTAAGCTGCCCTCAGAATTTTTACCCAGTTCGCGGAGAATACGGCTGTTTTCTACCGAGATTTTTGCACTGCTGCGCCGCAGTCCGCCAGCGCGATTGGCATTGTGCCGAGTTAGAGATACAGGTTCTGGCAGGCTTTGCAGTTGTTCTAGCCAGTAGTCGCGGTCGCGGTCAAAGCGGCTGCTACTGCGGTAGGTAGCTTCTTGCGCTAATTGATGGGCAATGGGTAAAAATGGGGTGGGGCCAATATCGCGCTGGGCCAGTAAAGCGTTGTAAATATCGGCTAGGCGGCGTGCGATTATGCCCGCGCCAAAACCGTCGAGCACAACATGATGGCAGCGGTGGTACCAGTAGTAGCACTGTTCATTAATTTTAAGTAGTGCGCAGACCCACAGCGGATCGCAGGCTAAGTCAACTGGGCGACTTAGCTCGGTCATCATCCATGATCTGGCCGCTGCGCGAGGGTCGCTTTCACTGCTCACATCAATAAAAGGGAATTCGCCCTTGTAGCTGTCTAATAAAATTTGACGGGGGCCTTCAGTGGTGTCGTGAATTTCTAAACGGGTGGTTTCTGCCTCAACGGTGATTTGCTTTAGTGCGGCGAGAAATAAAGCTGGGCTCATTTCACCTTGAATTTCGCAGTATTCGGCAACGTTGTAAATGGCGTCGTGGGGGCCGATCTTTTCACCAAACCAGAGGCCGCGCTGAGATTGCGCCAGCGGTAAAATACATTGCTCTAATTTTAGCTTGTGAGCACGGTCGGAAAGGCGGCCTTTGGCGAGATGTTTAAACGCATTGGCGTCTAGCGCTAAATAATCTTGATCTGGTTTAGATTGATGTTTGGCAATGGGCGCCTTAATAGCGATGTTTTCAGTCATCGGATCCGTCTCTTCACGCTGTATTTTGAGTCTGGGACCGAAGTGGTGTGGCCAGTTTTAGCCATTACGCTGGCGTAAAACAGGGCGCACGAAGTGCAATGTCTTAAAGAGACTGTTGTGTGACATAGTGAGATGTTGGTTGCTAATAGTAAAACAACGTACCCATCGCTGTGCCTGCACAGCCCCAATAAGAATCGAGCCTCCCTTCGATTTCCTATCACTCGGCTGTGACTTAATAATACGTACTTATACCGAGGCATACACGAACCTAAGTGTGACATAGTGCTCATGAATGATAATTGGCACTGAACTTTTGGGAAGTAGCTTAGACCTACTACACAAAAAATAAGAAGTGAGAAAATCTGTGAAAGACATCTGCATAAAGATTACATTTATAGGCTTATGTCCACAGTTAGTAATAATGAATGTTGAGTAAAAGTCGAAAATTAGTTTGCGAGCAAAACCAAACCGTTATCTCTACCGGTTTGGCTTTGTTGTATGAGGCTATAGCGAGTTTGATTTGGGGTTGGGCGGGTGCTGTCTAGGAGTGAGCCGCCGCGTCTAGCATTGCCGACAGCTGCGCTTGGTAGTTCTCTAAAACAGGGTTTAAATTATGACGTTGGCGCACGGTCATGGCATTTGGGGTATCGCACAGATCAATATTAAGCAGTGGCTGCAACTTTTGCATTGCGGCGCTTGGGTCGGCTATTAACTCTGCATAATCGAGCTCGATTGCGTGACTGCTAGGCATACTCGCAATTTCGCTGCGGTAAATGGCCACTTGTTTGGCAAGATCCTTAGCCAGCAGTGACCGGGCCGCGAGGCTGGTTAATTTTCTGCCCAAGCCAGCGCGGCAGCCGCGCAGTATTTGCCACGCGCAGTAACCGGCGCGGTAGCCGCGACGGCCATGGCCGGTGTCTAAAAGCATTTCTAAATATTTTTGCGGCCCTTCAATGTAAGCAAGTAAGGCGTTTAACATGCTATTGAGGACGGCGATTGGTTCGCGGCGTATGTAAACGAAGCGCGCCTCTGGAAACCGCGCCAAAATAGATTGCGCGTTGCCGGTGTCCCAAGGATTTTTTAATAATACCGCTTGGCTCCCTGGCTCGACCGCAATCAACTTGCGACACAGCTGGCTGAATAAGGCGGTGTTTTGTTCGCTCAGCTTGAACGTGCCACTTTTTTTACGCAATAAAAATCCGTATTCCTCTACGGCGTCGGCATTAATAGTTGTGCCGTCGATATTGCGGTCAGTGATGCCCATGGCTTTAAAACACCGATTAAGCCGATCTTTGTCGCGGCCTTCGGTGTTGTGGTGGTGATTGAGCAAAAGTCGATCAAAGTACATTAGATGGTAGAGCGTTAAATGCGCCACCGGAAAAGATTTTGCCATGCAGTCGTATAGAAAAGTGGTACCTGAGCGATGCAGGCCCATAATGAAGATAGGTCGTACTGGTATTTTGGCCAACTCGCCGGCGTAGTTAACATCTTCATCTGCACGGGGAAAACAAGGGTCTACAGGGTATTTCAAGGGCTGCCTCAGAGTCAGTTCTAAACGTCAAAATGCCGAGCAAAAATATAGCTGGGCAAGCTAAGCCGCTACTTTACTTGATTGTGTGGCCTGAATGCTGAGTAGCGTTAGGTTCTGAGAGGCAATACACATTTTCTGCTTGTTGTTTAAGCCCCGCCGTATTTCATTGCATGGTTATTAAAAACCACTATGGCGCGGTGTGTGTATATTGGGTTCTAGAGGGGGTGAAAGGGCAATCCTAGCGCTTGATTGAGAATGAAGGGCTCGCAAGACTTGTTCCTTCATTCTCAGATCAATATGCATTAAGGCTTATGCAAAATTACAGTACGCCAGCTAATACAGGGCTGCTGGTATTCACCAAAGTGATTACTACAGGTACTAATTCTCCAGCCAAATCCGGAACAAGCGGCAGGCCACCGCCGAACGCGCCGCTGCCTAGCAAGGAACCTAATTGTGGTGTGAGGGTATTGACCAGCTCTATGACTACTGGAACTGCACTGGCAGCGACGGTACTGGTGAGGTCTGTAACCACAGGTAGAAGACCGCCAACAAGGTCGTTGCTAAGTAATTGACCTAGCACCGGCAAGGTGGTACCTACGCCGTCTAATGCGAGTGGCGTTACGCCGCCCAAGAGGCTGTCGATCGGTAAACCCGCGCTTAGTAAATTTAAGCTTGGCATGCCGCCAGTGCTAAGGCCGCCACCGAGTAGCCCAACAACTTGGGCTTGGCTGGCGCTGCTCATGGATAGGGCGAGAAGTAAGGCTAGGTGATGGGCTTTCATATTTAATTCCTCAAATTAATTAAATTGCTATGACACGAAGCTTGGTAAGCTGAGGGTCATTCAGCAAATTAAGTGCCAAAGGATAATTTATTAAAATTAAAGTCATTATTGTCAGGCTTATTAATATCGGTAGACGCGCCGCTAAGCCTTACAGGGTAGGTGTTTATACTTACCGTGGTCTGGAATTAGCAATAGCTTAAATTTGTGTGCCGAGCCAGAGGCGCATGGTGGTACGGCGGCATAGATATATTTTTCGCTTCATTTTGCAGCACTAGGTCTTCAGGGGCGTGGTGTCTATTAGTGCATTCTAGCGCTGAATGCCCTTATTCATTGCGCTGTAAGGGCCTGAATTATTGTAGAAATAGGCTTAAGTCGGCCCAGCAGGCAGATCCCCCCAACAGCATCACTACTGCTATAATCCGCGTTTTACTCTAGGACAAACGCCCCAGCATGTACGGTCTTAAACAAATAATCATGATCGACGGCCATATTGCCGGCAAAGTAACCCGCATCAATGTCTCTGAAAACGCCAATTTATCGGGTACCAATGGCGCGGGTAAAACTACCATACTCAAGCTATTGCCGTTTTTCTTGGGGATTACCCCGTCTGAGCTAATCAGCAAGGGCTCTACCAAAAAGCCCTTTGTTGAGTACTATTTGCCGCGCCCGAGCAGCTATTTGGTGTTTGAGTACGAGCGCGAGAGCGGCAGGGTGTGCGCGGTTGTCTATCGTCACTCCTCGGGCCGCACGCCTTCGTATCGGTTTTTGCACGCGCCTTTTGCCATCGAACAATTTAGCTTTATTGCGGACGGCGGTAAGCGCCGCTTATTTAATAACCAAGAGATTAGCGGCCATTGGCGGAGTTTAGGGCTGGAGTTCACCCATCGCCAAATAGACACCATTATGGATTACCGCGCCGTTATTCAAAACGACCGCGGCTTGCTCGCTCGCCAACAGGGCTTGCGCGCCGTTGCTGCACGTTACTGCATGGGCGACCAGAAAACCCATATGCAGCATATGGAAAAGCTGGTTCACGCCACCTTGGGCAAAGACAATAAGCTCACCCGCATTAAACTGATGCTGGCCAGAATCATGGAAGAGGAGGGCATTAGCTTTCCTAAAATTACCCTGCACCGAGAAAACGAAGAGTCGGTGCTCAGTATTTCCACCCTGCGAGATTTTCAGGGCCAGCTGCCTGAGTTGCGCAAAGTCATCAATCAAAACAGCGAGCTAAACCTTAGCTACGCAGAGCTCGGCGCGATTATTGGCGGCTTGCTTATTCACGAAGAGCAGACTCAGGCGCGCTTATCCGAGCTTGAGGCGGAGTTCGAGGAAATCACGCAGCGAATTCTAATTGAGAACGAACGCTACGACGGCCAAACCAGCGAGCTTAGCGCCAAGCGCAACGACCTAAAATCGCGCTGCAATAGCCTGTATAACGACATTGAAACCTTGCAGGCCGCCGCCGATGCGTGGGACGAAATGGGTATAGAGGCGATTATTGCCGACTACGCCATGCTGCCATTTTTTGAAACCCAAGCGGCACAGGCCAAGGAAACCCTCGATAGCTTGCTGTCTGAGCAGCAGGATTTAGTGCAGCGCTTTGAACGCCTTGGCGAGCAGGCCAAGCGTGATCATCAGCGCCAAGCGGCAGATATGGACGGCGAACTCGCAATACAGCGTGAGCAGCTTCATCACGCTAAGTCCGACTATGAGGATGAGCGCACTGAGGAGTTTCAAAATCATAGTAAGCACCTTAGCCAGCTTGCCGCGAATCAGCGGCCAGAGCGCGACGCCGCAATGCTTAAGCTCAATGCCGCGCAGGCGGAATACGATAATCCGCCGCTTAGCGAGGAAGAGCGTTTAAGCCTAGAGCTTGCCGAAGCAGCCGTTGAGCGAGCCGAGTTGGCGCTTGAGCACCAAGCCCCTCAGCTCGACAGCCTAAAAAACCGTTATGAGCAGGCGATTAGCGCGCGGGAAAACGCAGAAAGTGAGCGTCAGCAAAGTGCCAATGTGCGCAGCGATATTGAAAAACAATATCGCGAGCAACTGGCGCTGCACAGCCCAGACGACAAATCCTTGCTGTCGGTATTGCGTGAACAGCAGCCAGATTGGGCGCAGAGCATTGGTCGGGTCATTAATCCAGAATTGCTACAGCGTCGGGATTTACACCCCACTAAAACCAGCGGCGACAACCACCATCTTCTTGGTTGGGATCTGAAGCTCGATGCCATCGAAATACCCAGCTACGCCCAGTCGCAAGCTGAACTTCAGCAAAATCTAGATGCGCTTAAACGCCGTGTTGAGTCCGCAAAAAAAGACGAAGAAGCCTGCGAGAACGGCCTGCAAAAGGCTAACAAGCTGGTTCAAGAAGCGGATAGCGCCTTTCAAGAGGGGCGCCATACCCAACAAAATTTAGCGCGCCAGCTAAAAGCGGCCAAAGATGCCAGAGATCGCGAGCGTCAGCAGCAACGCGACATTCGAGTAAATCGCAAACTGCTCGCCGAGCAAAGCCTAAACGACGCCAAAGCTGCCTTTGCCAGCGTGGAAGAGCGCCAAGCCGAGCAGCTGCGGGTATTTAACGAACAGCATCACGAAGCCTTGGCTAATTTGCAGTCTAATTTTGCACAGAGTAAATCGCGTTTAGATTTAGCGATTGATCAGATTCGGCTGCGGCGCAAAGAGTGCGACAGTCAATTAGCAGAGCTGCTGAAACGCAATAAGCAAGACATGGCCCGCGCCCTGCGCGACGAAGGCGTAGACGAAAAAAGAGTAGAAGAAGCCTCAGCAGCGGCCAAGTCGAGTCAGGCTTTTTGCCTTGAGCTAAAAGCCAAGCGCAACGACATCGACAGCTATAAAGAGTGGAAAACCCACAAACTACCTAATATGGCGGGTTACAACACGGCCTTGCGTGAAGCTGAGGCGCAGTTGCAGGAGGTTAACGATAGCCTTGAACGCGCCATGGCCGATCATAATCGCGCTCTAAAATTGAATAGGGCAGAGCAAACCCGTATTGAAGAAGCTCGGCGCCACGCCCGTGACTTACTAGAGCGCCTTCGTCAGCAATTGCAGCAAACTGGCCGCGCCAGCATGGCGAAAACCCCAAGCACCGCCTCGGCAGATATGTTGCTGCACGAAGCGGCAGAATTGCTGAAGCTCCAACAGCAGTTAATTAAAAGTATTCAAGCGGGTATTCGCAACGCCGAGCGAATTCTGAGCAAATCGCCTAACAGTGATATTGCCATTCTCTGGGAGCGCTTGTGCAGCCAAGCGTGGGATGAGTCTGGTTTACTCGCCGACAGTGATGACGCCTGGCGGCAAAAACCAAAGGTAATCGAACATTTACTAGACGACGCACTGCCGCAAATGAAGCGCTCGCTGCTCGCGTCTTTCCAAAATATGGGCGATCAGCTGGCCGATATTTACGCGGGCTTAGGCCGTATTCGCAGCAGTATTAAAACTGAATCGCGGCGGGTTAGTAGAGCCATTGATAATAATCTGCGCTTTAGTGCGCTGAGTAATATCGAGGTTAAATTATCGTCGCGGGTTGAACTGCAAGAGTATTGGGATGCCTTGGCGGCCTTTCAGCGCAGCTGGGTAAATTGGCAGTTAGAACGCAGCGGCGAATTACCGCCTGCCCACGTTGCCGATGCAATGATGGACGCGATCATGGGTCTGCGCCAAAGCCGGATTAGCGACAGTCTGGAGTCGCTTTTCGATTTAGAAATTTCGATCACCGAAAACGGCCAGTGCGCCACCGTGCGCAATGAAGCGCAAATGGAAGATTTTAGCTCCACCGGCCTCATGTATCTGGCGCTGTGCTCAATTTTTGTCGGCCTAATGCGGGAGTTATGCCCAAACCGCGAGGTGTTGATTCACTGGCCGCTAGACGAATTGGGCACCTTGGCCCACGAGAACGTCGATTTATTATTTACCATGCTCAGAGAAAACGGCGTGATGATTTTGGGCGGTTTTCCGTCTTCAGACCCGCAGCTGCTAAAACACTTCACTTATAAGCACGTGATTGAGCAGGGCAAGCCGCTCATCGAATTAGACCTTGCCGAAGATAAGCTCGACGTACTAAGCAAGGCCGCACTGGAGGCAGCACAATGAACGATTTATTTGCCGAAGTGGTCGAGGCGCTGTTGGCTGGCAAGTTTATTTGCGAATATTCAAACCCCGAGCAATTCCAGTTTTTACTAAACGACGGCCGCCGCGACAAGGTAAATCACTACGTCGGCCAGATGGGTCGCGAGTTGCAGTGCTCTCCTGGCGGCGAAACCTATTATTTGGTGATGCAAAGTTTGGCGCGGCCCGAAACTCAGCGCGCCGTGGTTGAAACCATGCGCTCGGTAATCAACGAACTAGAGCCGATTATTCGCTGCTTACAGTTAATCGATTCAGCCCAAAAAAATGACAGTCCGCTACTGCCCGGCGACACCCTGCGCGAAAGCGTGATTCTGCGTGCCATTGAAGATGCCCCCGCGGCGATTGAAGAGTTAGAGGCCCTAGCGCGCAGCCAAAAATTCAAAACTACCGCCAGCGGCCTTGCCGGAAAACTGCGGGGTATTTTAGCCAAACTGGTGGATTCCGGCTATTTGCTGCACCCCAACGAAGGCTTTTACACCGCTACCGGCAAATGGGCGTGGCTCTATGAAGTAATCGATTTTGTGGTGCACCACGAGCATATCGATGTGCAAGAGGAGCACGAGCAGGAGTCGTTGCTATGAGCACCCGCAGCTTATTTGGTGCGCTCTATCAGCATGCCGAGCTAATTGATCAGGGCTATTCTGACCCTGGCATGGAATTGCCAGAAAGCCCCGACATTAGCCGGATAATCGACAGCTTAATTAGTAATAAAATTGCCTGGCGTCCAGATATTTACGGCGGTGTTCGGCTAACCAAACCCGTGCGGGAATTGCTAGATCGTCACCACCAAAAGGAAAGACTACGCCATTTAGACGCCGATATTGGCGGCCGCATCGACTTGATTCGTCGGCAAATGCTGATGTACATCAATGCCGTGCGCAGCGCCGACCGCAGCGACGATATACAAATGCTGCTATACAGTATTCGCGAGCAAGTCTACGAGCTGGCGGAGCTGCTTAAAGACAATACCCGGCGGCTTTGGTATCGGGTAGAAAACGATTTTATGTATGTGGTTTCCATCGAAGCCAAAATTGCCGAGAACAACACCGCCATTGAACAAGCCGAGCGGCTGTCGGAAGCCCTCACTGCCATTAATATCGAGGCCTTGTACGACGACTGTGGCGGCGACCGCCAACTGCGCCAATTATTTGCGGTGGTATTGCAAGACGCGGTGAGCAGTGCGCGCTCAGAACTTATCGACTTGCTGGTACGTATGCGCGCCTCCTTGTTTAAATTTCAAAGCTTGGCGCGCAATGCCCGCAATGTTCGGGCCTTGCAGCGTTTCTTTCAGCACCAGCCGGGCTATCGCTTCGACCATCTGTTTGAGAGCATGCACCTGCCCGCGCCGGCGCGCTTAGCAACGACGCTACTACTGGCGCATACCGCCAATGTGCGCAACCCCAACCAAGAAATTATGCTTAGCGATATGCTCCAAGGCCTGCGCCGTCAGCTGGTTGCCGATGAAGACGTGGTGGCCGTAGCCGAGGATATCGACGACGCGCAAATGCAAACCCAGCTGGTAGCCAGAGACGCCACCACCGCAGCGGCCCGCAATTTCTTTGCTGATTTACTCAGCGCCAAAACCCCAAAAGCCCAAAGCCAAACGGCGTCAGCCAGCTTAGCCGCTGCGCCCACGGGCACCAGTTTAGAGGCGTGGATATACTATATTTACGGCGAGTATCAGGGTATGAATAGCGAACTGCGCAATCTGTTTAAACTGGAATGGCTGGGACGTTTTCATGAAGTTTACGACGGCAATTTTCAAAGTACGGACATCAGGGTATGCCTGAATCGCCCAGCGAATTAAATGCCAAAGATCTAGAGGTATTGCAGCGCGCCTACCGGCGGCGAGAGCAGCGGGTGTCGTACTCAAACGCGTGGCAAAATGCGCACGGCTTGTTACGTATCGGCGTGCGCGACGGTAAATACCTGCATCTCACCGATGAAGACTACGACAATCTTCACCTGAGCATAAAGTCGCTCAAGGGCTTTGATTTGCAAACCGATTCTTTAAACAAGAATAGAGTGGGCGCAGCAAAACTGACCGCCAATGAAAAGCTCGCCAAACACGGCCCCAGCCATAACTACATCCAAATTGCCTGCCGTAGCGAGGTTTTGGTGGCGGGGCAGAGTATTAAAATACCAGCCTACAGCCAACTGCGTTTACGCTATAAGGATCTCGCTCTAGCGCCCCAGCAAAGTATTGTGGTGGTAGAGAACTTAGAAGCCATGAATCACTGGCATCACTTTGTGCTGCCCAGTAGCTTACACAATGCCATTGCGGTGTATCGAGGCCACGATGCACTAGCGCGGGGAGTAAAATCTTGGCTGGCTGAATTACATGCCAGCGGGCAATTTATAGTGTACTTTCCCGATTACGATTTATCCGGTTTGGGTATTGCGCTGAGTGAAACATGCAATGCAATCTTAATCCCTAGCGATGTTGAGGCCGCGCTGCAAATAAATGCCGACAAGCCGAGCGCCTTTGCCGCTCAATACGCCGATTTCAGTTCACTTAAAGCGAGAATTCCTGCAGGGTGGGCGCAACTGTTAACGACCATGAAAGCCGACGCAAGCACAATCACCCAAGAAGCGATGGCGGCCCATGAGCTGCCACTAATAGTGTTAAATCGCTGAGTGATTTACACGGCGTTGCCACCGCATAACGTAAACCTTCTTAACAAGAGAATTTTATGAGCAAGAAAGTAGTCACGTTTGAATACGAAAAAGAAACCAAAAACAGCGTTCGATACAAAGAAGTCCTCGATGAAGGCACGGCGCCCATCGTCGGCTCGTTGTATATTCAAAAATGGTTTGCCGGTGACAGCAAATCGATAGAAGTAACAATCGAGAAAAAGGACTAGCGGCTACTCTCAACACGCTGTAATGCCCAGCCTAGCGTCATTTTGAACTTGGTTCAGAAATTGATGCCGCTGAAGCAGTTAAGCAAAATGACTATCGGCTGGGCTTAAAACGCCTTTTCCGCCGCGATTTACCACGTGGGTATATATTTCTGTTGTGCTTATATCTGAATGTCCCAATAACTCTTGGATGGTACGCAAATCATATCCCGATTCGAGTAGATGGGTGGCGAAGCTATGCCTAAAGCTATGAGATTTTGCGGGTTTATGAACTTTCGCTGCTAGAACAGCTTGTCGAATTTGCTTAGATAATGCAGATGGGTGTAAATGGTGTCGTCGAAGAACGCCAGATCTTGGGTCTTTCCCGATTTTAGTGGACGGGAATAGGAATTGCCACGCAGTTTCTTTTGCGGCCGAAGGGTACTTTCGATTAAGGGCGTCGGGTAAATAAACTTCACCATAGCCATCAATAATATCTTGAGCGTGCAATCGCTCAACGTGCGCAATCTGCTGCTTTAACGCGGGAATTAAGCTTAAAGGCAACATCGTGGTGCGATCTTTGTTGTCTTTGCCACCGCGAACAAAAATATTGTTACTGCCAAAATCAATATCTTTAATTCGAAGTGACAATAGCTCAGCCTTTCGTAAGCCCGAGCCGTACATCAGCTCAACTTGTAAACGGTGAACACCCCGAAGATGAGAAAGAATCGCTGAGACTTCTTCACGGCTATAGACCACAGGGATGCGCCTAGCGCCCTGAGCTGGCTTAAACGCTAGATCACCAATATCCAGCCCCATGAACCGCTTATATAAATAAACCAAGGCATTGAGGGCGATTCGTTGGGTATTTGTAGAGCAAGAGCGCTGTTCTGCTAAATGACTTAGAAATGCCTCAACATCAGTCATACAAAGTTCTTTGGGATGTTTTCGGCCATGAAACCGAATAAACCGTTTTACCCAATGCAGGTAAGTTTGCTCTGTTCGGTAGGCCAGACCATTTCGGCGAATGTGTAAGCGCAATTGGTCCAGGAATCGGCCTGAATTGGGCTAAATAAAAGGGCGAATGTCTTCCATGACAACTCCAAATCTTACTGCTTATAAATACACATATATTGCCGTTGGGTCGTCAAGGCCCGTGAACAAGAGAGCACTTCCCATTAATACCTTAGCGAGTTACTTAACTTATTGAATTTTATAAAAACTGCGATATGATCAGGGGAAAGGAATGTTTGGCAGAAATAAAGGGAAGTAGTCTTCGTTTGACCGCCGCTCGCTAATAGCGAAGCCGTCACATCATTGAATTCCCAATAAATTTTCAATCAACATTAAAGCCCGCTCCTTCATAAGGGGGCCAAAGTGATATATGGCCTGAGTCGTCTGAATAAAACTGTTAGGCATAAAATGAGCATCCGAGCATATATACAAGATGATTTACCCGCGATATTCGATATTTATGATCGATCAAAACTTGATGAACTCAATTTTGAAGATCAGATATTTACGCTTTTACCGCTTAAAGATGATGAGGCGAGATTAAGCGGGCTGATGGAATCAGATATATATGTGTATCAGGATCACAACTGTATCTCTGGCTATGGTGCTGTTTGTGGCAACGAAATTCGAGCCCTTTTTGTTCATCCCAAGTTTAGAGGCAAGGGTGTAGGAAAAAAGGTACTTGAATTTTTATTATCACTTATCCAGGGGCAGCCATGTTTGTACGTTGCAAGTTCAAATCAACCGGCAAAAAATTTGTATGAGTTGTATGGTTTCAGTGTTACAGAGACATTTGAAACCACATATAATCACGAGCCCGTAATTGCACAAAAGATGGTTGGTGCTGTTTTTGGCACAAGATAATCGGAGTTTAGGCTAAATGGAGTTATCTACGGCTTTCGGAGTTTTGGGGGTAATCGCAAATGCGTTGTGGCCTCTTATCAAGCACCGTAAGTTTTTGCTGCTTGGCCAAGTGGTAGCTTGCATTTGTATGTTTGTGCACTTTTGGCTATTGGGTGCTCATACTGGCGCGGCGGTTATGGCTGTTGCTGGGCTGCAGGCAACCTTAGCCATCCCTCTGGAAGCACACCCCAGATTCAAATCAGTTTATTTTGTCTCGCTCCTGTTAATCCCTTTGGTGTCTTGGTTTACGTGGCATGGTCTGCCATCTATATTTTCAACTTTTGCGCTAGCATTTTTCTGTATAGGTAATTTGCAAATTAACATCAAGCACCTCCGTATATTGCTGCTCTGTTGCTTGTTTTGTTGGGTCGGGCATAATTTGTTAATTTCATCCTATCCCGCATTGGTTTCAAACTTTCTTGCACTATGTACCAGTATTTATGGTCTTGTGCGGGAGTTCATGCCTAATCGGGTAGCCGAGGGTCTCTAACCCTCAGCCCCCACAACACCCTGCATGCGGATCCGCACAGGGCGTTTCACTAAGAATGGTGAAGCTTGATCCAACCATCGCGCAATTCGTACAACCCCTGAGATTTTAAATAGGCATTGGATAATGCCTGATTAATCCCCGGTGTTTTGGAACTGCGCCATGGGCCTTTGCTGGTAATACCACACGCAACTGCAGCCTTTACGTGGACGCCTCGACTCATCAGGTTTCTTACTTTGGTTCGTGGCTTTCGCCACTGCCGCCAATAAGCCATCCGTACTCTGCGCCGAATCCAATGATCTAGGTCGACGCACAGTTGATAACAGTTGGCGATACCAAAATAATTAATCCAACCACGTATAAATTGGCTGGTTTTGAAGAGCTGATATTTCATCGATACACCCCAGTTACGATTCGTTAACAGACGAATCCGCTGCTTGAATTTTAGCAGTGTTTTCGAGTGCCATTGAATACGACCAGCCTTGAAGGTAAACCCCAAGAACTTACTCTCACTGGTTTTAACGACGCGACTTTTATCGGTATTTACGACCAGCTTCAAGCGGTTTTGCAGGTACTGGCTGATACTGTGCAGCACACGTTCACCGGCTCGCTGACTTCTTACTATTATCGTAAAGTCATCAGCGTAGCGGGCGAACTTGTGGCCACGTTTCTCAAGTTCTTTGTCCAAAGGATCGAGCATGATGTTCGCTAGCAGTGGCGATAGTGGCCCACCTTGCGGCACACCTTCTCGGCTCTCACCATAGAACTGGTTGTCGACAAACCCAGCTCGCAGGTACAACTTAATCAATCTCAGTAGACGCTTGTCCTTCACCTTGTCACCAAGGTGCGTCATCAGTAAATCATGATTGACTCGGTCAAAGAATTTAGACAGATCGACATCCACCGCAAAGCGGCGACCTTCCTTGATGATGTCTCGAACCTGCTTTACCGCCTGTTGCCCATTTCGATGTGGCCGGAATCCAAAGCTATTGCTTGAGAAACTGGGATCGAAGATGGGCGTAAGGACTTGGGCAATGGCTTGCTGGATCACTCGGTCACAAACGGTTGGAATTCCCAGTTGGCGAGTACCGCCATCGGGCTTATCAATTTCAACACGCCGAACTGGTGATGGTTTGTACCGACCTGTTGCCAGCTCGGTAGTTACCCTAGGCCAGTGGCCAGCTCGTGCCCATACGGGAAATTCGTCGATAGTCATGCCATCAACGCCCGCAGCTCCTTTATTAGCTTGAACGCGCTTCCATGCTGCAGAGAGGTTCTCACGTTGCAGCACACGCTCAAATAGATCGTTACCAAAGGCTGGCTTCTGATCACTACGCTGAATCACGTCATCGCCGGACGGCGTTCGTGCGTTCAAGTGTGACAAGGCTCCTCCTTTATTCTCAATGTTCAGGCCTTCGCCATGTATCAGCCATTACGCTGACCGTTGGGCTACTATGCCGTCTGCTGACTTCTGCTTAATCACCGTCAGAGTTGCCCCTGTCAGCGCTATCGGTTTGTATCTCGTTCGCTCTCCATTGGCGATACACTCAGTGGAGCCAAGGCACTTATTAACCAGAGCCTTACTGGTAGTTTACCGATCGCTTGTTAAGCAGATCTCCCCAGATAAGAGCATGAACTGTCCCCGCGCAACTGCATCATTTACGGTGGCCGTTAGATCACATGGCTTCGTTGTCTTGTGCCAACTCGCCTCCAGCCTACGCCTCATATGATGTTCTTGTTCATCAGCTCGCGGTTTTGCGTCCGGCTTCCTTCAGACCAGACCTCGCGGTCAAGCCCTTGCCATTCGCTAGTAGTTAACATCTAATAACGATCATAAATCGCTAAGGATGGTGACCTTCCTACAGAGGACTTTCACCTCATTAGTTCATGCCCATGCTGGGCGTACACAAATGCGTGCACGGGATGTCAAAAAGCTGCGCTTTTTGCCACCCGTGATGCAGGCGTTATACGTGATCGAAACATTGAAGGGAGTTACTCATTTTGAGCGAAAAAGAAGCCAAAGAAGATGAAAAAGAAGTAGACCCGAAAAAGCTTGAAAAGCTAGAGCGTGAGAAAAAAGAGTTGCTCGCGTCATTGGCAGGAGGGGACTTTTCGAAGCAGAAGACCAAGGTGGCACACATTCTAAACCTCTACCCTGAGTCGCGAAATAGCGATATAACTTTAGCCCTTAAATACTGGGAGACCTTCCAGCCGGACATATATAACCCCCACGGAATCCTACCAAAAGACCTGTTCCGATTAGAGCGTCTGCACTATATCGTTCGCGCAAGAGCCAAAATCCAAAATGAGTACAAGGTCTTTACCCCAAATACGGAAGTAAAACGTTTTCGAAGAAAACACGAAGAAGAAATGAATGAAGCTGTTTTGGAGGACGCAAAGCCAAGGAGACTAGTTCATGTATATGCTGATGAAACAGGAAAAACACAAAATTTCGTAGTTGTATCCTCTGTATGGGTACTTACTGGTCGAGCAGTTTTTACCGTGAGTCAGGCAATTACATCATGGCAAGAGCAATCTCTCTGGGCGAAAAGAGAAGTGCATTTCGCTAAGCTAGGAAAAAAAGACCAAAATACATTAAAAAAGTACCTTGGTGTGATAGTAAAAAATAGAGAATTTCTGAGTTTCAAATCTATAGCTGTTGAGAAGGCGAGAACAAAGCGGAGTATCGAGCAGGTAGTTGAAAAGCTGCATGAACACATGCTTTTGCGTGGGGCCGAGCATGAGATAGAAAGTAAACGAATTGGGCTTCCTCAAAAAATCGAAGTTACTCTTGATCATGAGCAGTCTTTGGACGCTATTGCATTAGACGAATTACGTCGGCGAATAAATAAAGGATATGTTGATAAATATGGAGCAGAGGTTGAAATCACTCAGATAGAAACAATATCTTCGAGGAATAGCCCATTAGTTCAACTTTCCGACTTGGTAGCTGGTGCGATAAATCGAAAAATGAATGGCCCCGAGGAAAAGACTCATAAAGATGAAATGGCTGACCTGATAATTCATATGTTGGACTTACAGTTTGAAGAAGATAAAGTTGAGGGTCTGGACGTAGCAGCACTTTTCAAAATATAGAGCGCGTATAACAAAGCCAGCAACAGCGACAGCTTTTCCGTTGCTCGTTTTGTGGCTTAACGCTACGCTACCACAAAACAATCAACTACAAAGCTGCGCGTTCTGGCGGCGTTCAGGCTGTAGAAAAATACCTATAGGCCAGGCCATTGCTGAATTCT
>NZ_JARGNU010000006.1:0-18434 GCF_029212375.1 Zhongshania sp.
GACATCCGACATCCGACATCCGACATCCGACATCCGACATCCGACATCCGACATCCGACGCCTTACTTCAACTTCTTATACTTCACCCGCTTTGGCCCCGCATTTTTCCCTTTACGCTGCACAAAATCCTCGTGGTATTCAGCGTAATTGCCTTCAAAGAACACAATATCACTATCGCCTTCGTAGGCGAGGATGTGAGTGGCAATGCGGTCGAGGAACCAGCGATCATGCGAGATCACCAGTGCGCAGCCTGGGAAGTCGAGTAGGGCGTCTTCCAGTGCACGCAGGGTTTCTACGTCCAAGTCGTTGGAGGGTTCGTCGAGCAGCAAGACGTTGCCGCCTTCTTTCAGAGTGCATGCCAAATGCAGGCGGCCGCGTTCACCACCAGACAATTCACCAACCCGCTTTTGCTGGTCGCTGCCTTTAAAGTTGAAGCGGCCAATGTAAGCTCGCGACGGCACTTCATAGCTGCCAATGCGCAAGATATCTTGGCCTTCAGAAACGGCTTCCCAGACAGTTTTCTTGTCGTCGAGATCGTCGCGCATCTGCTCAACCGAGACCAGTTTTACGGTCTCGCCAATGACAATTTCGCCGCTGTCGGGCTGTTCTTTGCCGGTCATCATGCGCAGCAAGGTTGATTTGCCGGCGCCGTTACCGCCGATAATGCCGACAATCGCGCCCTTGGGAATGGCAAAGCTCAGATCGTTAATCAACAGGCGGTCGCCATAGCTTTTACTTACGCCGTTAACCTCGATCACCTTGTCGCCAAGGCGCGGTCCTGGTGGAATATAAATTTCGTTGGTTTCGCTGCGGTTTTGGAATTCCTGTGAGTTTAATTCTTCAAAGCGAGCGAGACGCGCCTTGCTCTTACTCTGGCGACCCTTGGCGTTGCTGCGCACCCACTCTAATTCGGCGGCAATGGTCTTTTTGCGCGAGGCGTCAGACTTGGCTTCTTGGGCAAGGCGGGCATCTTTGGCTTCTAGCCAGTCGGAGTAATTGCCCTCGTAGGGAATACCGCGACCGCGATCCAATTCCAAAATCCAGCCCGCGGCGTTGTCGAGGAAATAGCGATCGTGGGTAATGGCCACTACGGTGCCAGGAAAATCGCATAGAAAGCGTTCTAGCCAGCCAACCGATTCTGCGTCCAAGTGGTTGGTGGGTTCGTCCAGCAGGAGCATGTCGGGGTTGGATAGCAGCAGGCGACACAGGGCAACACGGCGGCGTTCACCGCCGGACAAGGTCGTTACATCGGCGTCCCACGGTGGTAGGCGCAGGGCATCCGCGGCCACTTCCAATTTGTGGTCGAGGTTGTGGGCGTCGGTGGCTTGAATAATATCTTCGAGCTGGGCTTGGCGTTTAGCCAAGGCATCAAAGTCGGCATCGGGTTCTGCGTAGGCGGCATACACCTGATCCAACTCGGTAAGCGCATTTTTGGCTTCGGCCACGCCGTCTTCAACGTTGCCGCGCACGTCTTTGGCTGGATCTAAGGCAGGCTCTTGAGATAAATAGCCAATCTTGGTGCCGGGCTGAGGGCGGGCCTCGCCGTTAAATTCGGTATCAACTCCAGCCATAATCCGCAGCAGGGTGGATTTACCCGAGCCGTTTAGACCGAGAACACCAATTTTAGCGCCGGGGAAAAAGGATAAAGAGATATCGTGCAGAATTTCGCGCTTGGGGGGCACGACCTTGCTGACACGGTTCATTGTATAGACGAATTGCGCCATGCTGACTCCTGAGTGAAAACTTGGCGGCTTTTTGGCCGCCGCCGAGTGTGGAAGACGGTAGCGAAAATAAGAAGTTTTCGCAATGAATTCTGTTGCTAGAGTTTGTTTTCAATTAGCCGAGTTTTTAAGTCATGCGGTGATATGAAAACGAATGAATTGCCATATTTTCGCTTTCTTAAAAGTCCGAGCTTTTCAGACATTTTGAGTAAATCGGTTCTTGCTGTTTGATAGCTAATGGCATGAGACGCTTGGTGTTCTTGTATGCGGTATACGGCATTTGGATTTTTTAGGGCATGTTTTAGTAATGATAATTGCCTGTAGTTTAATTGACCTCGAGCTTTGGAGTTGTCGAGTAATTTTTCTGCTTCCTCTATTTCTGAAGACTTGCGTCCTAGGTAGTCATGTAGGGATTGAACCCCTTCTGTAATTACTTCCATTTGATGAATTAAAAAATAGGTTAAATCATTGCCATCGGTTTCTGTGTGTAGATAGGCTTTAGCATACTGAGCAGGTGCTTTTTTGATGATGCTAGATATTGAAACAAACTCCATAAGCCAGTAGCCGTGCTTAGCCATTGCCCAGTAAAATAATGCTCGTGCAGTTCTGCCATTGCCATCAATAAATGGGTGGTCGTAGCCAATCATGAAGTGCAGGGTGATAGCCCTTATAACTGGGTGGATAAATTCATTTTCTGAGCTGTTATTAGCAAAATCACAAATTTCTTGGACTCTACGGGGAAGTTCGTCTGCTGATGGAGGAGTATGTAATATCTGTGATTCGCTAGCATCAATAACATGAATGTCGTCGGAATTGTCACGGTACCTCCCCGCCTTGTCGGGGTTGTCTAATGTATCTTTGGTGAGTGTCTCGTGCAGATGCTGAATAAGGGATGGTGTTAAGTCATCATGCTTGTAATCTCGTATTACTGCCATAGCTTTGTAATTGTTAAAGATCATTTGCTCGCTATGATCTTTTGGTGGACGTCCTTGTCGGAGCATTTCTTTTGCTACATTTCTTGTTGTGGACGCCCCTTCTAGTTGACTAGAGCTAATTGACTCCTCTATTAGTGAGCTTATTAGGTAGGTATCCCGAGTATGCGGGTTTGCGATGGGCTGGTTCATTGTTATGCTTCCCGCCGCATTTTGGTCTAGCCAATGCAGCCCCATTTGCAGTACGTCGGGTATACAAAAACAGAAGCGCTGCCCCAGCTCGTCTTTGAGTGTTAAGTGTTTGTACACTTTTTGCCGTGCAGATTTTACCGCATACCAATATTCTTCACTTGAAAGGCCGTCGGGGGGCGTTAGGTGTTTGAGTTTTTCCCAGTGTACATATCTGCTTTTGCTATCGGTCAGGCCAAGGTTGGCGCCAAATATATTGAAGAGCTTTTGGCTGTCTTTTGCTTCAATGAGCCGCTCAAATATTTCGGTGGTCGATGGTGGTGATTCAGGAATTTTCATGCCTCAATATCCAAATTACTAATTTCTACGAATTTAGTATATATCAGGAAATTGTCTGGTTGCTAATGTTTAAAAAATTAGTAATTACTGTTTTTTCTAAAGGCAGGCTGGGGTGGTTGTAGCATTTTATGGAGATCATCTAGGTCGATTTCGGGGGATGGTAGTCACTGCGATGCTTTAGGGCGGCTTTACTATCGTTATAAAACGGTGCCGATAACGCGCATTTATTGTACAATGCGCGGCTTTTCAGAGCCTGTGTATGCCTCGGGGGTAGTGATGTTTAGTAAAGAGATGACAATAGCCGGATTTGACGCTGAAATTTGGTCTGCGATCCAAGAGGAAGAGGTGCGTCAGGAAGAGCATATCGAACTGATCGCGTCGGAGAATTACACCAGCCCCGCTGTAATGCAGGCGCAGGGTACGGTTCTGACCAATAAATACGCCGAAGGCTATCCCGGTAAGCGCTATTACGGCGGTTGCGAGTACGTGGATAAGGCCGAAACCTTAGCGATTGATCGCGCTAAAGCCCTGTTCGGCGCCGATTACGCCAACGTTCAGCCGCACTCTGGTTCACAGGCCAATGGCGCGGTATACCAAGCCTTAATGCAGCCAGGCGAAACCGTGTTGGGCATGAGTTTGGACGCGGGCGGTCACTTGACCCACGGTGCCAAGCCTAACTTCTCGGGCAAAACCTATAATGCGGTTCAGTACGGTCTGAACAATGAAACCGGCGAAATCGACTACGCCCAGGTTGAAGCATTGGCCTTAGAGCACAAGCCTAAAATGATCGTGGCCGGTTTTTCTGCTTATTCCGGTATTGTTGACTGGGCGAAGTTCCGTGAAATCGCCGATATGGTTGGCGCCTACCTAATGGTCGACATGGCACACGTTGCTGGTTTGGTTGCCGCCGGTATTTACCCCAACCCAATTCAGTATGCCGACGTGGTGACCACCACTACTCACAAAACCCTGCGCGGTCCACGTGGCGGTCTAATTTTGGCCAAGGCCAATGAAGAGATCGAGAAAAAGCTCAACTCGGCGGTATTCCCCGGCGGTCAGGGCGGCCCCTTAATGCACGTTATTGCTGCTAAAGCGGTTAGCTTTAAAGAGGCGATGACCCCTGAGTATGTTACCTACCAAAAGCAGGTAGTAGCCAACGCCAAGGCGATGGCCAAAACCTTTATTGGTCGCGGTATTAATATCGTGTCTGGCGGTACTGAAAACCACCTGATGCTAGTCGACCTCATCGGTAAGCCCTACACCGGTAAAGACGCCGATGCCGCACTGGGCGCCGCCAATATCACCGTAAATAAAAACGCGGTACCAAACGATCCTCGCTCGCCCTTCATCACCAGTGGTTTGCGCGTTGGTACGCCTGCGGTCACTACTCGCGGTTTCAAAGAAGCCGAGTGTGTAGAGCTGGCCAACTGGATGTGCGACGTACTTGAAGCGCTCGAAGCCGGCGATGCCACGGCCAAGATCGAAGAAGTGAAAGTGAAGGTCTTGGAAATCTGTAAGCGCTATCCCGTATACGCTTAATGCTGGACGGGAGACGGGAGATGCTAAAACCTCGGCGCGATACGCGCCGTGAAAGTTTTTGCGTCTTCCGTCTCCCATCAAGCGTCTCCCACACTGTGCTAAACTTCGGCAATATTCATCGCCCCTGAGGCAAAACCATGCGCTGCCCGTTCTGCAATTTTGACGACACCAAGGTAATCGATTCTCGGCTGGTTGCCGAGGGTGGACAGGTTCGTCGGCGGCGGGAGTGTTTGTCTTGTTCTGAACGTTTCACCACCTACGAAAGCGCTGAGCTATTGATGCCCAAAATCATCAAGAGCGATGGTTCTCGCGAGCCTTTTGACGAAGCCAAAATGCGCTCTGGGGTGTTGAAGGCTTTGGAGAAGCGGCCGGTGAGTGTTGAGCATATTGAAGCGGAAATCAGTGGTATAAAGCGGCGCATCCAGGCAACTGGCGAGCGTGAAATTGGCAGTCGCGATGTGGGCGAGCAGGTGATGGAGGCTTTAAAAGCCTTGGATCATGTCGCCTATGTACGCTTTGCTTCGGTATACCGCAGTTTTCAAGATTTGGACGAATTTCGTGCCGAGATCGACCGATTGTCGGCCGAGCCCCGCGCAGAGAAAAACGATTCGCTATGAGCTTTTCTGCCGTTGATCATGAAATGATGGCCCTCGCCCTGCGCTTGGCGGCGCGAGGGCTGTACAGCACCAGCCCAAATCCACGGGTGGGTTGCGTAATTACCCGCAAAGACAAGGTTATTGCCGAGGGCTGGCATATTCGCGCTGGAGATGGTCACGCGGAAGTAAATGCACTCGCGCAAATAGCGAGCGCTGAAGATTGTACGATATATGTAACACTGGAACCCTGCAGTCATTTGGGTCGCACGCCCCCCTGTGCCGACAAGCTGATTGACGCCAATGTGGCGCGGGTTGTGGTTGCCGTTGAAGATCCCAATCCGCTGGTGGCGGGACAGGGCATTGCGCGCCTGCGCGAAGCGGGTATTCAGGTTGACGTTGGCCTGATGGCGGCGCAAGCCAGCGATTTAAATAAAGGTTTTATGCGCCGAATCAATGGCGGCCTGCCGTGGCTGCGCTTGAAATCGGCCAGTAGTATAGATGGCCGCACTGCGATGGCGTCGGGCGAAAGCAAGTGGATTACCGGCGCGGCGGCGCGCTTAGACGTTCAGCGCCTGCGCGCGCAGAGCTGCGCTATTGTTAGCGGCGTCGAGACTATTTTGCACGACAATGCCCTGTTCACTGTGCGGCCAGAGAGCTTTGCTCCAGAGCAAGTAAATGAGTATTGGCGCCAGCCCCTGCGAGTCATTGTTGATTCCGCACTGCGCACTCCCGTTGATGCCAAGCTGTTTGGCGAGGGTGGAGAGGTTATTATCGCGACCGTGGTGACGGATCCCGAGCGCTATAAATACTTGGCAGCGGCTGGTGCAATTATCCTCAGTCTTGACGATGACGGTAATGGCCGCGTGTCGTTGCCTGCGCTGATGCACTATTTGGCCGACCGCGCTTGCAACGAAGTGTTGTTAGAGGCTGGTGCAACCTTAGCCGGTTCGGCGCTTCGCGCCGGTTTAGTTGACGAGTGGTTTGTGTATATGGCACCGAGTTTGATGGGCAGCTCCGCACGGCCCTTGGTGGATTGGCCAATGAGTAAGATGGCCGGTCAGCAAGCTTTAGAGATTGTCGATATTCGCGCAGTGGGTAAAGACTGGCGTATCCATTGTCGGCTACCTACATCAGCGGAGGGCGCATAAGTGTTTACCGGCATTATTGAAGCCTGCGGTAAAATTGCTGCCACCGAGCTGCGTGGTGGCGATTTGCGGCTGCGCGTGCAGAGTGCCGATTTGCCGATGCGCGAGGTCAAACTTGGCGACAGTATTGCCACCAACGGCGTGTGCCTGACGGTGGTAGAATTACTGGCTGATGGTTACTGGGCGGATGTGTCCAGAGAAACCCTCGCCCACAGTAGCTTTGTGCACGCCAAAGTAGGGCAGGCGGTGAATTTAGAGCGGGCCATGCTGGCGAGTAGCCGTTTTGACGGCCATATTGTGAGTGGCCACGTTGATGGGGTGGGCCGTATAGTGAGCTGCGAAAAAGATGCGCGCTCGGTGCGGCTGCGAATTGAAGCGCCGCCAGAATTGGCGCGCTATATCGCGACCAAGGGCTCTATTTGCGTTGATGGCGTAAGTTTAACGGTAAACCGCGTTGAAGATCGGGTGTTTGATCTTAATATCGTACCGCACACGGCGGCGCAAACGATTATTCAGGGTTATCGGCCCGGCGTCTCTGTGAATTTAGAAGTGGATGTTATAGCCCGCTATTTAGAGCGCTTATTGCAAGCGCAGAGTGGTGAGGCACAGGGCTCGGCCGCAAAAGGCGTGTCGATGGCCACCTTGGCAGAAAATGGGTTTTTGACAGCGCGCAAATAAAGCGCGCACATAAAGGCAATGACTATGGCGTTTAGCAAAGTAGAAGAACTGGTTCAGGACATCCGTCTGGGTAAGATGGTTATTCTGTTAGACGACGAAGACCGCGAAAACGAAGGCGATCTGGTGATGGCGGCGGAGTGTGTGCGTCCCCAGGATATTAATTTTATGGCCAAATACGGTCGCGGCTTGATCTGCATGCCGATGACTAAAGAGCGCTGCAAACAGCTGAATCTGCCCCTGATGGTCGATCGCAATGCCTCCGGTTTTGGCACCAAGTTTACCCTGTCGATTGAAGCCACCAAGGGCGTGACCACGGGTATTTCGGCGGCAGATCGCGCACATACCGTACGCACTGCCGCAGCCCGCAATGCGGTTGCCGGCGATATTGTTCAGCCGGGTCATATTTTTCCGCTGATGTCTGAGCCTGGTGGGGTCTTAAGCCGCGCCGGTCACACTGAAGCCGCTTGTGATTTGTCGCGCTTGGCTGGGTTTGAGCCAACAGGCGTGATTTGCGAAATCATGAACGAAGACGGCACCATGGCGCGCCGCGAAGATTTAGAAATATTCGCCGCCGAGCACGATTTAAAAATGGGTACCATCGCCGACCTCATTCACTACCAGGTGCTGAATGAGCAAACTATTGAAAAAATCAGCAGTGGCACTATTGCTACCGATTTTGGTGATTTTGAACTGCACGCCTATAAAGACTCGGTCGCCGGTGAAATTCATTTTGCGATTATAAAAGGGGCTATTGACGCCTCGGTGCCAACCCTTGCGCGGGTGCACTTAGGTTCCTCGGTACGGGACTTGCTGCAGACGCAGCCGCCGGGCTCTACCACCGGTTGGAATATGCACCGCAGTTTGGCTACCGTTGCGGCCAATGGTGGTGTAGTGGTGTTGCTTGCCCACCGCGAAACGCCAGAGTCGATATTGGCTGATCTAGGTATAGCGCAAGGTGATAAGCCTCCACTGCAGGGCGATAGTATTCAATACCAAACGACGTATTTTAATATCGGCCTAGGCTCACAAATATTACGCGATGTTGGCGTGGGTAAAATCCGCCTAATGGGCGCGCCGGTTAAATACAACGCTATCTCTGGTTTCGATCTGGAAGTAGTGGAATTTGTCGGCCCAGACGACGTTGGCCAAGCCTAATTATTTAAGACTTTAAGGAACGACTATGAAAACGATTGAAGGTACTTTCACCGCGGTTGGCGGTAATTACGCGATTGTTGTGGGCCGCTGGAACAGCTTTGTGGTTGAGAGCTTGCTGGAAGGCGCCATCGACTCACTGCGCCGCCACGGTGTGTCTGAAGACAATATCACCATTGTGCGCGCCCCCGGTGCATTCGAAATTCCGCTGGTTTGCCAAAAAGTGGCCGACAGCAAAAACTACGACGCCATCATTGCCCTTGGCGCGGTTATTCGCGGCGGCACCCCGCACTTTGAATATGTAGCTGGTGAGTGTGTTAAAGGCTTGGCGCAGGTTTCTATGCAATACAGCGTGCCAGTGTCTTTTGGCGTGTTGACGGTAGACAGCATTGAGCAAGCTATTGAGCGCGCCGGCACCAAGGCGGGCAATAAAGGCGAAGAAGCGGCGATGTCTGCTATTGAAATGGTTAGCCTGCTTAAGCAGCTTTAAGTTTTAAACGTTTTGTTTTGGTAAGTGATTTTCGCGTCGCCCATTCAGTTTCTGGTAAGCGGTGGCGCGGTTTTTTAAATGTGGTTTTATCCACTGTGAATGAGTAATTTTTTGTGGCTAATCGTCAGCAGAGTCCGTCCCACAACCAGCTTGCCGCAGGCCGCCGCAAGGCTCGCCACTACGCGATGCAAGCACTGTATCAATGGCATATGGCTGGCCAAGCCTTGAGTGTTATTGAAGCTGAATTTCAAGCTGACTACGACATGAGCAATGTCGATACCGAGTTCTTCCACGACTTGGTGCATAGCATTCCCGCTCAGCTTACCGATTTGCACGGCCTGTTTGAAAAACACCTGGACCGCAAACTTAGCGATCTCGATCCCATCGAGTTGTGCCTGTTGCGCATGGGCAGTTTTGAATTGCTGCGCCGTATTGATGTGCCTTATAAAGTGGCCATTAACGAAACCATCAACCTCGGTAAGCGCTTTGGTGCTACCGATGGCTACCGTTATTTAAACGGTATTTTAGATAAAGTGGCAACAGAATGTCGCGCAGTAGAAGTTGCCGCAGAAAAAGGTAAATCTCCTCGCCCTGCAAGCGACGCCGAGTAAATCGGCGCTCATTCAAGACTATGCCGACGTCTGAGTTCCAATTAATCCAGCATTACTTTAAGGCAGGCGCGGCCGCAGCGCTTGCCCAGCCTAACTCGCCGGTGCGCTGTGGCATCGGTGACGACTGCGCGGTGCTAGCACTGCCTGCTGGTGCTGAGCTACTGGTGTCGGTAGACACCTTAGTTGAGTCGATACACTTCCCTCAAAATTATCCATCAGACATGCTCGCCCGCCGCGCATTAGCGGTCTGTGTTAGCGATTTGGCGGCCTGTGGCGCGACGCCTCTTGGTTTTACGCTGGCCTTAACCCTGCCGAATGTCGACGAGCCCTGGTTGGCCAGTTTTGCCAATGCCTTGGTCGTCGCCGCACGAGAATATGATATTGCGCTGGTGGGCGGCGATACCACTCGCGGGCCGCTGTGTCTCAGCTTGCAGGTGATGGGTTCGGCGCCAGCCGGCGCGGCGATATTGCGCAGTGGCGCTTGCGCTGGCGATCTTGTCTATGTCTCGGGTCAGCTCGGTGATGCGCGCGCGGCGCTGGATTACCTTAATAAAGCTGCACACGAATTAAGTGCGGCAGAACAAGCGTTGTTAGACCGCTATCACGCGCCGACACCACGTTTGGCACTTGGTCAAAAATTGCGAGGCCTTGCAACGGCAGCCGTTGATGTGTCCGACGGCTTGGCGGCAGATCTCGGTCATATTCTTAGCGCTAGCGGGGTGGCGGCAGTGCTGCATACCGAGAATTTACCGCTATCGCCAGCGCTTACCGAAACCTGCGCCGAGCGCGCTATTGAATTTGCGCTCAGCGGTGGCGACGATTACGAGCTGTGTTTTACCGTGCCAGCCAAGCACCGCGAGGCAGTGGCGGCGCTCAGCGCTGAACTAAACCTAGCCCTCACCGAGATCGCCTATATCGAAGCGGGTGAGGGTCTCACTTGCTACAGGGCTGATGGGAGCGTGTTTACTCCTGCGGCCGGCTACCAACATTTTTGAGTCGTAACTATAATGAAAATACCTGTATCACTGCTTAAAAATCCGGTGCATTTGCTGTCTGTTGGTTTTGGCAGCGGGCTAGCAGCCAAAGCGCCAGGCACCTTCGGCACAATCGCGGCGCTGCCATTTTGGTATGCTCTGCAATTTTTGCCACCTGTCTATTATGTGGTGGTATTGATCTTAGCGTTTGTTCTTGGCGTATATCTGTGCGGCGCTACCGCCGAAGCTCTGGGCGTGCACGATCACGGCGGCATTGTCTGGGACGAATTTGTCGGTCTGTGGATTGCGCTGTTTATGGTGCCCATGAATATTTGGTGGATCGCCCTCGGATTTGCACTATTCCGCTTATTTGATATTTGGAAGCCATGGCCAATAAGGGTGCTCGACGCCAAAGTGCAGGGTGGTTTTGGCATTATGATCGACGACGTACTGGCGGGTGTATACGCCTACTTAACGCTGCAATTACTGTATGTGTTGAGTTAATTCAAATTATATTTTAAGCATTTACGAGGACAATCATGGTTTCTTTAGGCACGCCGTTTAGTGATAGCGCTTGTAAAGTTCTGCTTTGTGGCGCGGGTGAACTCGGTAAAGAAGTCGCCATAGAACTGCAGCGTTTGGGTGTGGAAGTCATTGCCTGCGACCGCTACGCCAATGCACCAGCGATGCAAGTGGCTGACCGCAGTTACACCTTCTCGATGCTCGATGGCGCGGAATTGCGCCGTGTGATCGAGCTGGAAAAGCCTGACTATATCGTGCCCGAAATTGAAGCCATCGCCACCGACACCTTGGTCGACTTAGAACGTGAAGGTTACAACGTGGTGCCCACCGCGCGCGCCGCCCAACTCACCATGAACCGCGAAGGCATTCGGCGCCTGGTTGCCGAAAAGCTCGAACTACCCACCTCAGCCTACCGCTTTGCCGACAGCAAAGAAGAGTTTGATGCGGCGGTGGCGGAAATTGGCCTGCCCTGTGTTATCAAGCCTATTATGAGTTCCTCGGGTAAGGGCCAGAGTTTGGTGCGTCGCCCCACCGAAATCGACGCTGCATGGACCTACGCCCAAGAAGGCGGCCGCGCGGGTGCCGGTCGGGTGATTATAGAAGGCTTTGTCGATTTCGATTATGAAATCACCTTATTAACGATTCGCCATCGCGGCAGCGATGGTGAAGACACCGCAACCAGCTACTGCGCGCCAATTGGTCACCTGCAAAAAGACGGTGACTACCAAGAATCGTGGCAGCCCCAGCCCATGTCTGAGATTGCACTGCAGCGCGCCCAGCAGATGGCAGAGCAAGTCACCACTGCGCTGGGCGGTTGGGGCTTGTTTGGCGTAGAACTTTTTGTCAAAGGCGACGAGGTGATCTTCAGTGAAGTTTCGCCGCGCCCTCACGACACGGGCTTAGTCACCTTGATCTCCCAAGACCTCTCAGAATTTGCCCTACACGTTAGAGCCATTCTCGGGCTGCCCATTCCCAATATTCAGCAACACGGCCCCTCGGCATCAGCCGTCATCTTAGTGGATGGCAACTCCAGTCGCGTGCGTTTCGGCAACCTCGATCACGCCCTAGATGCCCCAGATACGCAGCTGCGTTTATTCGGCAAACCCGAGGTTAACGGCAAGCGCCGCATGGGTGTGGCGCTTGCGCGAGGTGGCGATATTGACGAAGCGAGAGCTAAGGCGCTGGCGGTGGTCGAGGCATTGACGGTGAGTTTGTGATTGCGATGCGCTAGCGAGGTGCCGCATGGCTGCCTTGTTGCCTGCCTGCGGCTGATCTGCTAGGATCGCGCTGGAAATTTAGTGTTGGATATGCCAATAATGGTATCAGCTGGAGTCAGCACCAACGGCGAATGAGCTGCCACCTGTATGTACAGGTAGCCAATAAGGAATATTGGTTAGCTCTAAAGTAGTACGCACATGGAGGTGCATAAATTGAATAGCAGTTCCTGTCATCGGGCCGAGTCAGATTTCGACTTGCTAGTTTGCCCCGAAAGTTTCCCTAAAACCGCGTTGTCTCTGCGCCACCTTAAATTGATGTTGGTGGTATGAGTAGTAGTTTCACACATATTATTTGTGAAGATCGTCGCTCTGCAGGGGTGCTTAGACGCAGCATTGAATGCGCGGTGTTGGTGTGTGTCTTAAGCTTTCTTACTGGGTGCTCTGCTCAGAGTGTGTCACCAGATAGCGTCGTCATACCACCATCAGAGCCAGCTAGCCGCGACTATTTGTATTCGGAAGTGTTGATCGATGCCGCCTCCCGATCCGAGAGTACCGCCCAGCGTTACGGATTACGCAGCGAATCCTATCAAGAACTCGGTATCATTGACCTGTCGACAGATGAAGCATTTTTACGCCTATTCGGCCAAAGGGACCTTGAGGATGGTGTTTTACCGTTAGGTATAACTCTCGCAGAAGTCTGGCGAAATCACCCTAATGTGATTAGGGCGCTCTCGGAGGTGAGGGCTACTGGTTTTGATATTTCTGGCGCTAGAACTGGCTACTACCCTTATGTATCGATTAGCGCTGCACAGGCGAGTAATGATGCATCGCAAACCACGCTGAACCTTGTGCAGCCTTTGTGGACGGGCGGCAGAACTGGCGCCGAAGTGAAAGAAGCAGAGGCCAATCAAAGCAAGGCGCTCGCGGAGTTGAATCAGCTCAGATTAAATCTCGGCTTGGAAACAGCCGATGCTTACCTCAGTGTGGTGCTGGCCGAAGAACAGGGGCTACTCTGGGCGCGCTACATAAAGAGTCTAGAGGGTTTATTAGCGACAATCTCACGACGGGCGGAGCAGGGTGTTTCGCCACCAGCCGATATTCAGACCGCCCAGACTCGGCTGAGCCAAGCTAAGGCTGGATTGGCAGCGAGTAATTCGGTGCTACTTCGGAACCGCTTGCATTTGGAATCCTTGATTCATCGTTCAACGGTACATTTGGCGTGGCCAGATGAATCTTATGTGTTGAGCCGTGAGGAGAGCTTGGCGGTATTAAACAATAATGTGGTGGGTGAACACCCTACTGGGCAACAAGTACTGTCTGAGATTGCGTTGCAACGCGCCAATGTTCGCCTAGCCAAGTCATCTATTTTTCCCCAGCTGAGTCTTCAGTACAGCACTCAGCTGGATCAGTCTGCGGGTGATTTTACCCCAGACTCCTCAACGCAGCTGGTGTTTCAATTTAAGACTAGCGACGGTGTGCGTGGCCTGAACAGCTATAGAGCAGTGTTGCAAAGACTCCATGGCGCTGAGCAAGATCTTGTCTACGCGAAACGGGATGTAACCGATCTTGTTAGCACGGCCTACGCCGAGCGGGCTGTTTCGCAAAATCAGTTTTATGCGCAGGTGGATGCAGCTGGTGCCGCAGTGAAGTTAGTTGACAGTTTCTTGCGGCAATTCAAGGTCGGTCGCAAGGCGTGGTTAGAAGTGCTTAATGCGCACCGAGAAGCCCACGAGGCGCTATTACAAATCTCGGCAATTAAAAAGAATTATTGGTCGGCGAATACGCAACTTGCGTTACAGGGCATGCTCTGGAACCGTCTAAGCGCGAATGCACCGCCGACTAATCTACAGCTCAAAGAAGAGTAAGTTTCCTATGTCAAATATTGCGTCTAAGGACACTCTGAATAAAGTGAGCGGCGTTGCTGCCTTGATCGATATGGCGCAGCGACGAGGTCTTCACACTTCAATGCACGAAGCTGAGCAAGCTTGGGCGGGTGTGTCCGTACACAAAGAGAGTGATAGGTTGGTAGCCGCATGGAAACACTTGTTTCAAGGCTATTCGGCAACGGAAAGTTCGCTGCGCTTGCTTTCTAAGGCCCAGTTGCCTGCATGGGTTATGGTTGATGGTGCGGTTGGTATTCTCCAAAAACTGAGTGACGACAACAGCGAGTACGATATTCATTGGTTTGGCGATGAGTCCGCAAAAGAAATAAGTCCCGCAACGTTGGTAATTACCCCTGTCGCACCTTTTACCGAAACACAGGGGGCATTTTTAAACAAAGGAACACGCGGGCGGGCGAGCAGCGCCATATTAACCGCGATGAAAGTTCATGCGCCATTATTTAGGCAAGTCGCTCTGGTTTCTGTTTTTATCAATGTTATTGCCGTTCTTGCCTCATTATTCGTAATGCAAGTTTACGATCGAGTCGTTCCCAATTTTGCCTATGCTACATTGTGGTTTTTAGCTATCGGTATGTTAGTTGCCTATGGTTTCGATGTTATTTTTAAAATGGTTCGCCTGAAAATTATGGATGCGACCAGCAAACGCATGGACGAGGCGCTCTCGCAATTTATATTTGACCGTTTGCTTGGATTAAAATTAGATCGCCGTCCAGCGCGTCAGGGATCGCTTGTCGCTCAAGTGCGTGACTATGAATCGGTAAAATCCTTTTTTACCTCATCGACCATATTCGCGCTTGTCGATTTACCCTTTATTTTTCTTTTTATTGTGGTTATTTATCTTATTGCTGGGCCAGTGGCCTTGGTTCCGGCTGCTTTTGTATTGTTGTGCCTTGTAATGGGGCTGCTTGCATATCGGCCGATCGCGCGCTTGCAGCAAACTAATAATGACGCAGTAGTGCGTCGGCAGGGACTATTATTTGAAGCGGTTTCCTGCGGCGAAGTTATTAAATCTCAAGGCGGTGAATCGCGCTTTAGCGACTCTTGGCTAAGTGCAACAAGAGAAACCTGCGACCGAGGCGAGGAGCTTAATTACGTTACCTCCGTCGCCCAAATCGCGACCAATTTCTTCCAGCAAGCATCCTATGTTGGCATTATTATTGTTGGTGTTTATATTATCGAAACGGGTGAACTCACCATGGGTGGCCTGATTGCGTGTTCTATATTGGGTGGCAGAGCCTTGGGAACCATTGCCAATATCTCTTCGCTCATGCTGCGTTGGCACCACGCAAGTTATTCAATGAAAATACTCGATCAGGTTTTGGCTTCGCCTAGTGATGAGCAATCTCATCGCGAGGCAAATACCCATGTTTTACCTTTGGACCTAGAAGTAAAAGATCTTTTTTACGCCTATAGTGGCTCCCAAGCGCCGCAGTTTTGCGCAGACTCATTGGAGATTCCCGCTGGTTCGCGGATCGCCGTGGTGGGCAGAAACGGAAGCGGAAAATCTACACTGCTTAAGTTGTTGGCGGGCATCGCCACACCGTCCAAGGGCGAAATTCGCATTGCCGGTTTAGATTTTGAAGTCTGTCGGCAGAGCTGGTTGCGAGAGGTGATTGGGTATTTGCCTCAGGAGCCTAGGTTATTTTCAGGTACCTTACTGGATAACCTAACACTGGGCATGAGTATGCCCAGTGAGGAAGAGGTAATCAGTGCGCTTGAGCAAACCGGCTTGCTGAATGCAGTTAAGCGTCATCCGCTGGGTTTGCAGCTCCCCATTGCCGAAGGTGGTGCGGGGATGTCTGGGGGGCAGCGGCAAACGGTCGGTTTGACTCGGCTGGTATTGCAAAAGCCAAAAATATGGCTCTTGGATGAGCCGGCAGCGAGCCTAGATTCAGAGCTAGAAGCTAAAATAATAGGGGTCATTCGCTCTTTGCCAAAAGACAATACCGTGATTTTTACAACGCATAAGCAATCGTGGCTGGCGCTAGCAGAGCGCGCATTGTTTCTTGAAAATGGTGAGATCCTTGCAAATAAAGTCATTGTGCCGCCAAGCAACGTAAAAAATGCAAAACCGAGTGAAGGAATTGTTAATGTTGGAGCGCGGCAATGATTTTGGCTGAACAGTTATTTGCTAGAACGCGTCCCGCAGAGTTGGGCTTTGCTGGCCGCACTCTCGCGTTGATGACGCTGGTGATGCTCGGTTCAATTGCCTGGGCAAATTGGGCTGTACTTGATGAGCAGGTTAGGGCGACGGGCGAAGTGATTGTTTCGAGTCGCTCGCAAATTGTTCAAGCAGTCGACGGCGGTGTCCTAGCTGTATTGCATGTTAAAGAAGGTGACATTGTTGAAGCGGGCGATGTGCTAGCGGAGCTGGACCAAGTTCGGTTTGCTGCGAATGCCGCAGAAACTCGATCTAAGGCTTTGAATCTAAAAGCGAATGCGGAAAGATTAAATGCCGAGCTAACCGGCGCGCCGCTTAAATTTTCCGACGACGTTATTGCCGAACCGCTACTGCTTACTCGGCAAGCAGACTTGCATCGTCGTCGGTTGCGCCAGCAGCGCGAAGAAAGCGAAAGCATCCAAAAATCGCTGGCCCTCGCGAAAGAAGAGCTGGCCGCTCTGCAAGACCTCGCATCAACGGGAGATGCTTCTCAGTCTGAGTTGCTCAATGTCCGGCGGCAGGTTCTGGATTTACAGGCCGAACTAATTAATCGCAAAAATGAATATCGCCGCGACGCCCAAGAACAACTCGGTAATACCCAAGCAGAGTTAGATCAAACCCTTCAAGTATTAAAGCAACGAGAAGAAGCGCTGTTGGCAACGACTATAACCGCGCCGATGTCCGGTGCAATTAAAAACGTCAGGGTGACAACACTGGGCGCGGTATTAAAGAGTGGTGACGAATTGCTACAGATTGTGCCCTCAGATGAACCCTTGCTAATAGAAGCACGCATTTTTTCTAAAGATGTCGCTTTTGTTCGCCCCAGTCTTCATGCAAATGTAAAACTTGATGCTTATGATTTCACAGTTTATGGATCGCTGGCCGGTGAGGTGAGCTACGTAAGTCCCGACACTATCGACGAAGATTTGAAATCCAACGAAGAGCCTTACTATCGCGCTTTAGTCAAAATAAACAAAATTCCGAAGCGGCCAGGCGTCGATCCTCTAGAGATTATTCCTGGTATGACCGCCACCGTAGAAATTATTACCGGCCACAAAACAGTGGCGCAATATTTATTAAAACCGTTGCGAAGAGGAAGTGCTGAGGCGCTGACCGAGCGTTGAATTAGTGATTATTTACTTTTCCGGCAAAATTATCATTCGATATATTGTTGGCCAAACAGGGTGTTTGCGAGTACGGGCTCAAATATTTAGTGTATAGATTCTATTTTTTGAGTATGAATTGTTAATGAAAAGTCTTAGCCAGCGTCGCTAAGCGCCTTGAAGTAAATAAGGTATGAATATGAAGAAAAAATTTAGAAAGGTGTTGACGTCCATAATGGGCTGACGTACCTTTTGCGGGAGCAATAGTAAGTATATGTCAGGTTGGTATGTGTACGTACCAATGTCACACAGTGCTATCTACAGGGAATGAGATGGTGTGTGATACGGCAGGCGGAGCCTGTTATTGACTTTTTATGGTCGGTTTTTAGCAGTACCCGTAAAAAAATGCCGGCAGGATGTCGGATAGCAATCGTACCCAGGAGATACAAATGAAAAAGCAAGGAACGCAAGACCAGTCAGTAGTGGATGTGGATACGACAGCTGTCGAAGCATTATCTGCTGAATTAGCCAACGCCATTGTCCCCGAAGATGGTGCCCTTCTCGAAGTAGAAAACCTCTTAGATGACGAAAAAAAGCTTGAAGACGAAGCTTTGCTCGGCAATAAATCCACCGAAGAAGTTATCGAAGTTGCCTCTGCAGACGGTGGTGCAGCAGCGATGCTCATTGCGGAAGCAAACGCTCAAGCAATAGGTGGTGGTGCAGCGGGCGCAGCGGCAGGCGCAGGCATTTCCTCTACAGCCCTCTGGGTCGGCGGTGGGCTTTTGGCTGCAGGCGCTATCGCTGTTGCAGCAGATGACGACGATAAGAGCTCTCCTCCACAGAATTCAGTGCCAGTAGTTGCCAGCACGCAATCTGTAAGTGCTACTGAAGACACCGTTAAAACTATTACGGTCGCAGCGACAGATGCAAATAACGACGAGCTAACGTTCACCGCAAGTGGCGCTACAAAAGGTACAGTGAGTGGTGGCGCCAACGGCCAGTTTACTTACACTCCAAATGCAAATGCCAATGGTACAGACTCCTTTACGGTAACCATCGCTGATGGCAAAGGTGGCACTGTTACTCAAACGGTAAATATCGAAATTGCAGCTGTTAATGACGCGCCAGTTGCAGCCGCAATCGCTCCAGTGACTACTGCCGAAG
>NZ_JARGNU010000006.1:18534-187159 GCF_029212375.1 Zhongshania sp.
CCGTAGTGGTTACTGTTGCCGATGGCAAAGGTGGTACAACTACTCAAACGGTAAGTGTAACGGTAACTGCTGTTAATGACGCGCCAGTTGCAGCCGCAATCGCTCCAGTGACTACTGCCGAAGATACGCCTGCCACGATTACTGTTGTCGCAAGCGATGTTGATGGCGACGCACTAACGTACTCAGCAACCGCGCAGAACGGCACCGTTGCTGCTGGTGCAAATGGCGTTTTAACCTACACGCCAAACGCCAATTTTAATGGCACAGACTCCGTAGTGGTTACTGTTGCCGATGGCAAAGGTGGTACAACTACTCAAACGGTAAGCGTAACCGTTACGCCTGTTAATGACGCGCCAGTTGTTGACGCACAAAATTCTGCAAACAGTGTTGCCGTGGCAGAAGATGGCGTAGTTTTCAACACCGTTGCACCGGCTGCTAGCGATGTAGACAGTACCGCGCTGACGTTCAGTAAAGCCCCAACTCAAGCACCCTTGGCAGGCTTAACTTTCAACTCAGACGGCTCTTATTCCTTTGATGCTAGCAATGCGGCTTACCAGCAGTTAGCTGCAGGCGAGAGCAAAGCGCTTAGCTTTGATTATGTAGTAAGCGATGGAAGCAAGACGGCTAGCAGTACACTAACCATCACAGTTACCGGTACGAACGATGTACCAGCATTCACTGCAAGTTCATTGGCTGTTACGGGGGCTGAAGATGATGCATCTATCGTTGGTACTGTAGCTGCAACCGATGTTGATGTTAATGATGTGCTGAGCTATTCGGCTGGTTCTACAGTGCCGAGTAAAGGAGCTGTAACAGTCGATTCAGATGGTAGTTATAGCTATGTGCCAAATGCGGACGCAAATGGTAGCGATTCGTTCTCTGTTATAGTGAATGATGGAAATGGTGGGGTAGTTGAGCAGCTTGTTGCTGTTACGATTACACCCGTTAATGATGCTGCAGATGTTACAACTAACCCAGGCGTGATTACAGGTTCCGTAACAGAGGACGGCGTTACAAACCAAGTCGCAGGGAATGCAGATAATACTGATATTGACAACACTGATGATGCTTGGGCGGTAATCAACAACCTAACATCTGCTAAGGGTTATGGATCCTATTCAGTCACTGCAGATGGCGGTTGGACTTATGTTCTAAATAATGGCAACACTGATGTCAATAACCTTAGCGCTGGCGAAACTTTAATCGATAATTTTGTAATCAAAACAGAAGACGGTACTCCGCAAACAGTAACAATTACTATCAATGGCACTAACGATACGTTTACATATGGTGAGCTACAGGATAATTTCACCGGTTCAGCTGGGAGTGACACCTTCACCGGTGGCTCTGTTGTGGCTGGCGGTCAGCACTCAATAGGAACGGGTGATACTGCGGATGGTAAAGGTGGTCTAGATACTTTAAATATTACTTTGCTAGAAAACTCTATTAATCCCAATATTAAGGGTATAGAGACGGTTTCTATCCAAGCCTTGGACGACGCAGCAACATTGCCTGTTAATGATAAGCCGAATGCTGTTGATTTTCTTAATGCGACAGACGTATTGACCCTTGCTAATAATCGTTCTAACAGCGTGCTGAATGTAAATAACATTCAAGAACCCTTGGATATTAAGATTAATCAAGCATCGGCAGCTACTAACTTGGAATTCGATCCAACAGCAGCTAACGCCGCAGCAACAAATCAAAACATTCAATTTATGAGCACTGGCTCAACCGTGAACTTGGACTACGCTCCAGGCCAAACGCCTGCGAAGTTGACGGCGGTGTTCAATAATTCTGCTAACGCACAAATTGGCTACAATGGCAGTGATGGTAATGCGCTAACTACCGTTGATTTGACTGTTCTTAACAACGGTACTTTTGCGATCGACGTTGATGGTGCGGGTGGTGGTGATACCTTGATTGGTATCAATGGCAGCAATGCACTGTCTACACTAAGCTTGTCCGGTAGCGATAACGTGACTAGTGTGCGTGCGAACAGCGCTGCTGGCTTCAATGATTTAACCAGCGTTAATGCAACAGGCTTGACCGGTTCATTAACAATGGATCAATTGAGCGCAGCTACCGGCATGACCTTTATGGGTGGTAATGGTAAAACCACCTTGACTGTTAGCAGCGCAGCTGTGAATAACAATGTTACTTTCGGAACAAACAACAACGACCGTTTAGTTCAGTCATCAACTAACCTCACCGTTAATGACACCGCGACAGACACTGGCGGTAGCAACGATATTTGGGAAGTGCACCATAATGGCGCTGGCACTATTAGTTACACTGCCGGTGGGTTTGCTAATGTTTTCCCGAGTGTGTCTGGTTTCGAAAACATCGTAATTGATGTTTGGAATAACAGCTTAGAAAGCATTGTATTAGATAGTAGCTTACTACCCGTTGGTGCAGCCAATGTGATACTGCAAGATACCTTCCTTGATACCAATGGTCCAAACGATGCTGGCAAGGTTGATGCAGACATACTGGGTGCGGTAACTATTAACAATGCCAGCGAAGCGTTCAGCTACATTTTTGCCGCGAATGATTTTGCTACTGTAAATGTTAATGCGGCAACTGCAGCTACATCGCTTGACCTTAAGTTTACTGGCTCCGCTTCTGCAATATCGGGCGCGCAACAGGGCATAACAACTGATATAAGCGTTCAGTCTCTTGTGCTAGGTGGCAAATCAGTACCTGCAAATGTCACTGTTGGTGGCAGCACTGCAACATTTGTTAATGTTCAAACTGCAGCGAATGGCATGGTTAACCTGCTCGGCACAGCCTCAAACCATATCGAAGTGCTAAACTTCGACGGTGTTGGTGCGATCTTAGATGCCTCTGGTTTAACAACGAGAACCGAAATAGCCCCAGGCCTAAACCAGTTTGTTTCTGGCGATGCCAGCCAAACAATCAAAGGGACCGGTGCAGCAGATATTATTACTGGTCATGATGCGCAAAATACTACTGAATTCTTATTTGGTAACGGGGGCAATGACACCATCAACGGCGGTGCGGGTGATGACATTATCGACGGTGGCGCTGGTGATGACATTATCTCCGTCGGAAGCGGTCTTAGTGATCTTAAAGGTGGCGAAGGAGATGATCTATTTATCTTCAATGACCCAGTAGATTTCAATAATGCCGATAAAATTGATGGCGGAGCTGGTCAAGACGCCATTCTGATAAGCGGATCTTTATTCAATAAGGATGATGGTGTATTTAACAAAGTTACAAGCGTCAACGAAGTTCGGTACGGTAACTCCAGTCAGCTTACCTTTAACACGATAGCGAATGCGGCTGGTATTGACACTGTAACTAAGGTCGGTGGTGGCTTTGCAGATGTATCCATCGGCGACGGATTTGTTGGCGCGCTGACGGTAAATGTAGGCAATGCAGCTCAGGATAGTATTGCTGCTACAGGTAATGCGGCGGCTGCGTTCTTTAATGTGCAAGGCAATAATACTACCCATAATGCGGCGTTAAATGTATTTGTCAATTCAGAAACAGCGGGAAGCCTGTTTTTAGTTCAAGGTGGTACAACTGCTGGCGACGTATTGAATATTACTGGTAATGGTGCTGGTGCTGTACAGCAGGTGTTAAGCGGTATCAGCAGTATCACTGAGATGGAAACTATTAATTTCTTAGATGGTGCCGGTGTTAATACCTTAAACATTAAGCTAGTCGATAGCTTATTCGATAATGCGTTAAATAATGCTCCAGGCGCTCAAGATGATCTGATCCTAGACGGTACTGGTTTAGGTAATGACAGTCTAATTCTAGACGCAAGTTCGCTAACTGGTAACCACAATATTGAAATTACAACGGCCGCAGGAGCAGACAAGATCACTGGTACTGGCGCAGCTGACATTATTTTCAGCGGTGCTGGAAATGATACGGTACTGGGTGGCGCTGGCAACGATACTATTGATGGTGGCTCGGGAGATGACACAATCACTGGTGGTGCTGGTGCAGATACCTTAACTGGCGGCACCGGTGCTGATACGTTTGTGTACACAAATGTTACGGATTCTTCTGGCACGGTGTCTATTGATACAATTATGGATTTCTTAAGCGGATCGGTACCGGGCGCGGATCGGATAGACATTTCAGCACTTCTCAATGTTGCTGGTGGAGATGTATTAGCGTTTGGCGGCAATGCAAAAGATTTCGCAACGGCGCAAAACAGTATCCAAGCCGGCGGCGCTATAGAGTTTGTTTTCGAGACAGACAACAACACTTTGTGGGTAGACGTTGACAATAATGGCATTTTGAATGGCTCAGATTTGAATATTACAATGCTCAATTTGGCTAACAATGAAATGCATGCAACTGACGTCTTCGCAGTTTAAGACTAAGAGCCATCTAATTTGGATGGCCTTTTTTCCATAATCTCCCCTCAGCCTCCTTTGCGAAAGTTCTGGAGGCTTTTTTATTAACGTGTAATAAGGACGGTTTATGAGCCAAGAACAAATGATTAAAATCGACGGTAAGGATTACCCATTAGATAGCCTGAGTAATGAAGCAAAAAGTCAATTGATGAATCTTCGGGTTGCGGATCAAAAGGTAGCAGCCTTGCAACAAGATTTAGCGATGTTGCAAACGGCGAGAAATGCCTATGCAAAAGCCTTAAGTGAATGTTTGCCAAAGTTAACTCAGTAATTCCGTTTTGCAATTATCATGGTGCTGCTACAATTAAGCGGCGCCATACTTATTAATTTCCGCTCGACCTGCTTTGCGCAGCGACTAACTACCTCCCTTGCCAAACTCATTCTTGCAGCCTACACTACCTGTTCTTGTCGGGGTGCCCGCGTATGAAATACGCAATGGCTGAGATCGTTTTCGAATCCCGTAGACCTGATCTGGATAATGCCAGCGTAGGAAACAAGATCTTCTCAGCAGAGGTCCCTCTGCGTTGTGGCAAACTGAGCCGATCTAAATTTCCTTCTTTGGTTTTATTTTTAAACATTGAATCAAAGACGTGCGCTGTGCTGTGCGCAAAAAGGGGAAAACATGAGTTCTGATTATCCACTGCTTCGCGATACCGCCCAAGTAGATGCTGCCTCAGTTGAGCCATTACCGGGTTCGTCAAAGATTTATGTGCAGGGTAGTCGCGCCGATATTCAAGTGCCGATGCGCGAGATCAAGTTAACAGCGACCCCGGTGCAGACCCGAGATGGCAGCACGCGTTTAGAGCCAAATCCACCAGTGCGAGTTTACGATACCTCGGGCGCTTATACCGACCCCAGGACCAATATTGATATTCGCAAAGGCTTGGAGCCGATTCGCGATCAATGGATTTTTGATCGCAATGATACCGAATTACTTGCCGGCGATAGTTCCGAGTACAGCCGTAAACGTGCAGCCGATTTGAGCTTGCAGCAATTGCGTTTTGATTTAAAACGCAATCCCCGCCGGGCTTTACCGGGTAAGAATGTTAGCCAGATGCACTACGCGCGGCGGGGCATTATTACGCCGGAAATGGAATATATCGCCATCCGCGAAAACATGGCTTTAGCCGCCGCCAAAGAGGCGGGCGAGCTGCCAGGGGAACTGGGTTTTCAGCATCCCGGCAATGCCTTTGGCGCCAGTATTCCAAAGGAAATTACGCCGGAGTTTGTCCGCGAGGAAGTGGCGCGTGGCCGTGCGATTATTCCCGCCAATATCAATCACCCCGAATTAGAACCGATGATTATTGGTCGTAACTTCTTGGTGAAGGTGAACGGCAATATCGGCAACTCGGCGCTGGGTTCGTCCATTGAAGAGGAAGTGGCCAAGCTCACTTGGGGTATTCGCTGGGGCGCAGATACCATGATGGACTTGTCTACCGGTAAAAATATTCACGAAACCCGTGAGTGGATTGTGCGCAATTCGCCGGTGCCCGTGGGTACCGTACCGATTTATCAGGCGCTGGAAAAAGTCGATGGCGTAGCCGAAGATTTAACTTGGGAAATTTTCCGCGACACCTTAATTGAGCAAGCAGAGCAGGGCGTGGATTATTTTACTATTCACGCGGGCGTGTTACTACGCTATGTGCCGCTGACCGCGAAACGCGTGACCGGCATTGTGTCCCGAGGCGGTTCGATCATGGCGAAGTGGTGTTTGTCCCACCACAAAGAGAATTTTCTCTACACCCATTTTGACGACATCTGCGAGATTATGAAGGCCTATGATGTGTCCTTCTCTTTGGGGGATGGCCTGCGTCCTGGCTCGGTGGCAGACGCCAATGACGAAGCCCAATTCGGCGAGCTGCGCACCCTAGGTGAACTCACCAAGCGCGCTTGGCAGCACGATGTGCAGGTGATGATCGAAGGCCCCGGTCATGTGCCCATGCAGATGATTCATGAGAATATGACCGAGCAGCTCAAGCACTGCGACGAAGCGCCTTTTTACACCCTGGGGCCGCTGACCACGGATATTGCCCCTGGCTACGATCACATCACTTCGGGTATTGGCGCTGCCCAAATCGGCTGGTATGGCTGCGCGATGCTGTGTTACGTCACCCCCAAAGAACACTTGGGGCTGCCCAATAAAGATGACGTAAAAACCGGCATCATCACCTATAAAATTGCCGCCCACGCCGCAGACTTGGCCAAAGGCCACCCCGGCTCCCAGTTGCGCGACAATGCCCTGAGCAAAGCCCGCTTTGAATTCCGCTGGGAAGATCAATTCAACCTTGGCCTAGACCCCGATACTGCACGCTCGTACCACGACGAAACCCTGCCCAAAGAATCGGCCAAGGTCGCGCATTTTTGCTCCATGTGCGGCCCCAAATTCTGCTCCATGAAGATCACCCAAGATGTTCGCGACTACGCCGCCAAACTAGAAGAGGATGAACTGGAAGCCGAGATGCAGAAAAAATCTGCAGAGTTTAAAGAGCTGGGTAGTGAGATATATCAGAAGGTGTAAGGGCGAGTCGGGCGTCGGGTGTCTGGAGTCTGAGGTATGAGCGCCGCATCAGACATCAGACATCAGGCGTTCGACCCGATTCACATTGGCATCGCCGGTGCAGGCCTCCTCGGTCGCCTCCTCGCGTGGAAATTACTTCAGCTTGGCCACCGCGTGAGTTTATTTGATCGTGGTAGTCGCGCTGGCGAGTTAAGTGCTGCGCGGGTGGCTGCGTCGATGTTGGCGCCTTATAGCGAGGTGGCCAGTGCCGAGCGTCAGGTGTTTGACTGGGGTTTGATGGCGCTGCGCTGGTGGCCGGAGCAGATTGCATTATTAGAACAGCAAACTGGGCAAAGCATAAGTTACGGCATGGACGGCAGTGTGGTGGTGGCCCACGATTTGGATAAATCCAACTTGCGACATTTTGAGCAGCAGTTACAGGCGAAAGTCTCTGACCATTGCGACAGAGTCGAACGCATCGATCGCATGCGTTTGCGGGATCTAGAACCGGAATTGGCCGAGCGTTATAGCTCGGGTCTGTTTCTTGCCGACGAAGGCTATCTTGATAACGAGGCTTTGTTGTCGGCATTGGAGGCGGCGATTACTAAGCTGGGGGGCAAGTGGTTTGAATATAGCGAGGTCGTCAGCCTTGCCCCCAAGCGTATTATTTTGAGCAATGAAACCTTGGCGTTTGATTGGGTGGTGGACAGCCGTGGTCTTGGTGCTAAAGCGCAGTTGCCAGACTTGCGCGGTGTGCGCGGCGAAGTGTTGTGGGTCCATGCGCCAGAAGTGAATTTACAGCGGCCGGTGCGGCTGATGCACCCGCGTTATAAATTGTATATTTCGCCGCGCCCAAATAATCGCTACGTGATTGGCGCGACGGAAATTGAAAGTGAAGCTATGCAGCCCGTTACCGTGCGCTCGACCTTGGAATTGATGTCGGCGCTCTACAGTGTGCACAGCGGTTTTGCCGAGGCGAGTTTGCTTCACGCCTTTGCCCACTGTCGGCCGGCGATGCCCGATAATTTGCCAGTGCTGAATTGCGAGGCAGGCTTGCTAACGGTGAATGGCTTATACCGCCACGGCTACTTACTCAGCCCCCAGTTAGTGGAGAATGCTTTGGCGATGCTGGCGGAACAAACCGAAAATAGCGTTACGGTATAAATGGAAAAATTGATGGATAGAGTACCCAAATGATTTCAATTAGTGTGAATAACAAACGCCGTGAATGCGATGCGAATTTAGCGCTAGCTGAGCTGCTTCCGCTATGGGGTTTTGAGTGCGAGAAAATTGCGATAGCGATAAATGGCGACTTTGTTCCGCGATCGCAGTATGGCGATTTGCGTTTAAATGCCGGTGATCTAGTGGATGTATTGGCGCCAGTGCAGGGCGGCTGATGGCAAGTCGGACGTCTGAGGTCGGATGTCTGACGAAGCACACTCTGCCAGCGCGTCCGACCTCAGACGTCCGACTAAAAAACACAGAGCTATAAAATGACAATATCACAGCCAGACCACTGGACCCTCTACGGCCAAACCTTCCACAGCCGCCTCTTAATTGGCAGCGCGCTGTATCCGTCGCCAGCAGTAATGCGCGAAGCGATTACCGCGTCGGGTTCGGAGATTATTACCGTGTCGCTGCGCAGGCAGTCGCCGAGCGAAGCCGGTGGCGAGGGTTTTTGGCAGCAGTTAAAAAGTTTGAATAAAACCTTATTGCCGAATACGGCGGGTTGCCACAGTGTGAAAGAAGCGGTGACCTTGGCGCAGATGTCGCGGGAGTTGTTTGAAACCGATTGGTTAAAATTGGAAGTGGTGGGCGATGATTATAATTTGCAGCCCGACCCACTGGGCACGGTGGAGGCCGCCGAGCAGTTAATTAAACTCGGCTTCAAGGTGTTTCCCTATTGCACCGATGATTTGGTGATCTGCCAGCGCTTGCGCGATGTGGGTTGTCAGGTGTTGATGCCCTGGGGTTCGCCAATTGGCACTGGGCGGGGTTTGATGAACCCCTATAATTTACAAACCATTCGCGAGCGGATTCCCGAGTTGCCACTCATTGTTGATGCCGGTATTGGTAAACCCTCTCACGCCGTGCAGGCCTTGGAATTGGGCTACGACGGTATTCTGCTGAATACCGCCATTGCCCAGGCGGGGAATCCGGTATTGATGGCGCGGGCCTTTCGCGACGCCGTTGCGGCTGGCCGTCAAGCTACCTTGGCGGGGGCGATGCCGGAGCGACAAACCACTTCGCCATCCACCCCAACCTTGGGTATGCCCTTCTGGCATCAGCAATAATATCGTAGCGGTAAGGCTGTGATTACTGCAAATACAGCGCTTTGAGCTTGTTAATCTCGGTGGCATCTACGGCCAGTGCTTGGTCTAGATAGTTTTCCACCGAGCCGTATTTCTGTTCAATATGTGCAAAGGCGATGTTGATAAACGGTGTGCCGTCGGCGGTGATGAGTGGCATCGGGCCTTTGCTCTCTTTTTTATTGTAATGCAGCATCATTTTAGCGAAGGCATTGGTTTTGGCGGCGGCTTCTAAATCGACATCGCCCCGCTCTACGGCTGGCCGGCGGTATTGGGTAGACAGTAAATAGTCCTGAGCAATTGTCTCTCGTGGCACGCCCAGCGCGCTAAGCAAGAGGGCAGAGGCAAAGCCAGTGCGGTCTTGTCCTGCCGAACAATTCACCACCAATGGCGTGTTGTTGTTTAGCAATTCTTGGAAATACATTTTCATTTGCGGCTGGTATAGCTCAGAAATATTGCCGTAAAAGCCTTCTATTCCGATAGGTTTGTTTTTGCCTTCGGGTGCATTTAACTTCATCTCGGCGACGCTATAAGGGTGGTTAATATAGCTAATTGACGGGTTGTGACTCACCCAGCGGTTGGGGTAAAGCGCTAGCTCTTCTTGCGAACGCAGATCAACCACGGTTTTAAAATGGCGTTTGTTTAAGGTTTTTTCGTCGGCGGACGTAAGGCTGCTCATGGTGCCAGAGCGAAATAATACGCCGCTGCGCACGGTTTTATTGTCGGCGGTGGTATAGCCGCCGAGGTCTCTAAAATTGGAACCGCCTTCGAGGGCGAGTAAGCGCGAGGAATCGTCTATTTTAGTTTGTGGCGCCGTTTGGGTTTCAGCCTGTAAATATGGCGCTGTGCTGAATGTGAGTAGTGCGCTAATGGCGAGAGCAATACCGCGAGATTGGATTTTCATGGGTTGAACTCCTGAATTAATTAATGGCTTGGAAAATCAATTTTACGGTGGTGCGGTTCTGCACCACCGTTTGAACCGCACTTAAAAATGCAGGCGCACACCGAGCAAATAACGGCGGCCATAGCTTTCTGACTGGTTGATGGTGCCATTGCTGGCGTAGCGCACATCGGTTTCATTGCTTACGTTATTGGCGTTGGCGTAGACCGACATGGTGGCGCCGTCAAAGTCGAAGGGCAGTTCATAGCTCAGCGATAAATCTACCCGCTGTTGCTCGCCCCATTTTTCATTTGGGTCTTCGATGGGTGAAATCCACTCGTCGCGATACTGGTAGTTGATTCGGGTCGATAGCCCGTAGTCCTCGTAAAATACCGAGAAATTGTAGAGGAGGTCCGAGGTGCCCGGCAGGTCGTGGCGGTCGCCATTTAGGGCTTGGAATTCGCTGTTGAGCACGGTTAGGTTGGCGCTAATACCAAAGCCGTGAGCGGCGGTGAACAGGTCGCTGGCGTGCCCGACAAAGTTCAATTCTACACCGTGCATTTTGCCATTGTCGCCATTTACCGAACCTTTGTATGTCCAGCTTTCGCCTGCCGCGCTAGGCAGGTAAACGCCGCCATCAATGGTACTCGTGTCGGCGTAAATCACGTTGTCGACAGTGCGATAAAAGGCGCCAGCAGAGAGGATACTGGCCGGTGCAAAATACCACTCTAAGGAGGTGTCGATGCCAGTAGCTTCTTCGGCCTCGAGGGTTGGGTTGCCACCGATGACTTCTTTGTTGATTACATCCACTTTAGCGGCGGCGCGCCATTCATCGTAGGTGGGGCGGTTTAAGCCGGTTGTGGCCGAGACGCGCAGCTTGAGGTCTTCTTGCAAATTAATATTGAAGTGCACACTGGGTAGTACATTAATGAAGTCGTCGCTGACCGAGATGGGGTCGCCATTAACACTGCCTTTGCTGCGGTAGTCGGTTTGCTCAATTCGGGCGCCGACCACAACATTACCCCAGTCGAGCTCAGTGGTGGTCATAACATAGGCGGCGAGTATTTCCTCATTAATGGCAATCTGGCCGTCTTCGCTAGGGGTGACTGGGCCGAGCCCGCCGGTGCTGGCCCAAGCGCCGCGCAGGCCGATATTATTGTAATAGGTGGCGCCAATAGTGTTAGTGGTATTACTGTCCCAGGGATTTCCGGTATTGTAATCGTCGATGTTTACTGAGGCTGGGAAGGATTTAATAGCGGGGGTAGCAACAAAGCCATCGGCATCGCGGGTATCGCGCTGCACGCCAGTTCTTAGCACCATGTTCTTACCAAGCCAACTCAGTTCGCGTTCGGCGTCGGCTTTTATTTTTAAGCCATTAATTTCGAGCAATTGGCCGTAGTGAATGCCAATGGTGCTGGCGTAGTTAATTGTGGCAAGGTCGCGGTCGAGATAGAGTTTTGGATCTTCGATATCGCTCAAGTCATAGCTTGCCACCGCGCTACCACCAACGCTGCGGGGAATCGGCAGGTTCATTTTAAATTCGGTGTCGGTGCCATTTACCCGCGTTTCAAGCAGCCATTCGCCCAATTGGAAATCTGCGCCAAGGGTATTCGACTCGGTTGAGTTTTCGTATTGGCCGTATTCCAACAAGCGTTGCACGCTCACGTCTTGATTGCTGCCGCTGACGCCGGTTGCGGGAGTGTTAAACGCAAACACAAATTGGTTGCGCTGCTCTTTGTCGATGAACTCGCTGTAGAGCGTGGAAATAAACAGGCGTTGCACGGTGTCGTCGCCGCGATATTCTAAGGTGCCGCCGTAGGCCGAATCTTCGCGGGTCACTTTATAACTGCGAAAATCGAGTTCATTCACAATCAGCTCACCGGTGGTGGCATCGCGTTCTAAATCGTATTCGCGGTTGTCGGTAATTTGTTCGCGGCTGTTCTCTGAGACAAAGGCGACAAAACCAAAATTTTCATTCGACCACGAGGTACGCAAGCCGTATTTCTCTATATCACCGCCGCCGAGCTTTTGTTCACCCAAGCCGACATCGGCGGCGAAAGACCAGCCCTCATTCGCAAAGGGGCTAAAGGTTTTAATATTAATAAAACCCGCCACCGCCTCCCCTGGCATACTTGGCAGAATGGCTTTATTCACTTCTACGGTGCGGGTAATAACTGAAGGGATGCTATCGAAGCGCGGAATGCGGCCATTTTCAGCACCGGGCACATCAATGCCGTCAAAGGCGATACTGGTATAGCGAAAGGGGGCGCCGCGTAAATTAATGTAGCGGGCTTGGCCTTGGTCGCGCTCTATTGCCAAGCCGGGTAGGCGGCCAAGGGAGTCGGCGAGGTTTTGGTCGGGAAAGCGACCGATGGTATCGGCAGAGATAATCTCTACATAATTGTCGGCAAATTTCTTAGCGTCAAAAGCCGCTTGCTGGCTGTCGCGGATAGGCGCGGCGGTGACGGTAATCATCTCAAGTTTGTTTTGCGCCAAACCGAGGCTGGGCATGCCTGCCGCTAGTCCCGTCATGAGGTAATACGATAGGCGTTTGCTGCCGAGGGAATTCATTGGAGTCTCCTGTTGATGATGTAATTACGGTGTTGGTGAACGGCGCGTCAAAATGGCCACGGAAATAAGTCAGGGGGATTGTCGTGGCTGTGTGTGTCGGCTTTGTGACAAAGACATCTACAGGGGTTTAGAGATGTCTCTAAACGCGCCTGCTCGCTCGCAGCTCGCTATTTACGGGCGCTTTGCGTGGGGATTATTTAGTTGCTTGGCGTTGCTATACGCGTTGATGTGCTCTTGGGGGTATGAATGCTTATCGCCGTAGCGGGCAGTGCTAAACGGTATTGCGAACGTGCGGTTTGCGGGTCCCGCGCAGATTCAAATAAAAAGGGCGCGGCCAGTTCTTCGCCGAATAATTGGCAGAGTTCATCTTTAATTTTGCTGCGATTCTGATCCAAGGTTTTGGCGCGCAGGCCTTTTTCACTTAAATCTTTAATGGCTTTGGCGTGCCCACCGTAGCGCTGCATTAAGGCAATGATTTCTTGATCGGCACGGCGATCGGGGCGATTGGACGGGGGGTTGGTAAACCAGCCATCGACCGGGTTTTGGCGCCGGCGGTAGGCATACCAGAGGTAGTACATAAATGGTGTAGACGACATCTTAAGCGCATAGCCATGAACGATGACGGTGCTGGTGGCGGGGCAGAGGCTAAGCTCTGCTGGGGATTCGGCGATGGCGATGGCGTCGGCGATGTCCTTGGGGCGCTGTCGTAGTGCAAATTCCAACCACGCCAGCGCGCTGGGAGAGGAGTGTTTAAAGCCGCCGGTGTTTAAATGCGCAAGGTAGTGGCTAGGGTAGGGATAATTGCTGCGTAAAAACAGTGTTAAGGCCTGCTCCTGCCTCGGCGAGTAGTCGTCGGCTTTGCTGCTGAGCTGTTCAGCTTGGCGCCGATTTACACCTTGTTCGGTCAGGGCGCGAAACAGCTGCTTTCTGCGCGGCGACAGTGGCGGGGCGACAGCGGTCCACATCAGCAAGCCCAGTAGGCTCAGGAATAATTGGCTGGCAATCAGTTTTGGCCACTGCCACTGGCAGGCGAGGCCCAGTTTCAACTCTTGAATATGGTCGTTAATTGGCCAGTGCAGGCTAATTATTCGCGCTGTATTGGCAGAGTCGGCGTATGTTTTGTTATGAATGCGCAGCACTTGGGCTTGGCATTGCTGTACCGCGCTAAATGCGCTGTTAACGTGAAGTTGAGCAAAATCGTCGTTGAGGCGTTTGACTAAATAGTCGTTAAGGCTGTCGTGAAAAGACTCGTTAATACCCGCTTCAATGATCTTATTTGGCAGGGTTTCTCGCAGTTGCTGTGCCAGTGAGCGGCTGAGGTAATTAAGGCTAAGCCAGTGATTAAAGGCGATAAGGAAGACGCTGGCAGCAGCCACGACCGCTAACTTGATATGCCATTTCGGCTTAGACAGCCCCCGTGATTTCATGGGCAGTCCACGGTTTGGGCGCTTAGTTGCTGCAGGGGGGCGAGCAAGGGCGCGTAAACCTGAAGGCCGCGGATGATTTCGCATTCTAATGCGCGATGGTGGCTGTGGTGGAGTTGGTTTTTGATAAACCACGCCCCCGACGGCACCTCGGGATTAATGAGCAATGTGTAATAAGTGCTTAAATTTAAGTTGTCTGCCTGCGAAATAGCCGTGCTGATCATGTCGACTTCGCGATTTTTAAACGCGGCGTAAAGGGCGCTGGGGTCGGTATAAAACTTTTTTTGGTCGGCATTAAGATTAATACCCGCCTGCTTTAAGGCCGCCATGGGTTGCAGGAAATGGGTTTGGCTTTGGCTGTCGCGGGAGAAGCCGATCACCTTGCCTTGGAGGTAGTTGCTGCTTAGCTGAGGTGTGCTGTCTTGGCTAATCCAGTACAGAGCGTAGTTAGGCGTTTGCTGTAAAACACGGTAGTAATTGCTGAACTCCGGCACCAAGCCCGCCACGATATGGTGGCGATTCCAAAAGATATCGAACTCTTCGTCCAGAATATGTTGCGGGCTTAGGTAGGCCCGCGGTCGCCAGCGTATCTCAACGCCAGAATAGGATTTGGCAAACAGTGCGCTGGCGCATAAATAGTCGGCAAAGTCGGTGGCGTAATTGTAAAACAAGGTGAGAATTTTAAATGTTGGCTTTGTGCTCGCGCCTTGGCTGCTGCACTGGTAGCTGCGGTAGTCACTCAAACTAAGCGCTTGTAGGGGGCGGCTTGCCATCCATACACTAAGGGCGATGGGCAAGCTTAGGGCAAGGCCCAAGCAGATAAGGTAAACGGCGCGATTAGCACTTACAACACGATATGACAGCATGGCGCCGCAACGTGGTAAAAGTCTGTGGGTGCTTGCATGATGATTCCTTTTGCTCGCAGGTCAATTGACAATGTTGGACATCGTTTAGCGGTAAGGGGTAACACGCGCATTCTGTGTGGTTTTGCTGGCGCAGAGAATAAGTGGGCGGTTGCTACTAAGATCTAATTAACAATAAGACACTTTGTTGACAGTATCGTGACAGTGGCGGTTTTCATTCTGGCGCGGACAATTGTCGCTAGGCAGGCTTTGTTCGGTGCTGCTATTCTCGTAGAAATTTTCTTGTACACGGAGGTCGTTGAAATGACTAATCAGCAGCAGGATTCAGATGAGTCGCTTTCATCAGATTGCCCAGTCCATGCAAACGCAATTCAAAAAGTGAGCGCGCGGAGCGCAGAGATTGGCGGGGGAATCACGGTCAATCGGGTGTTGCCCTCGCGGCAGCGGCGGATGATTGGGGCGTGGTGTTTTCTAGATCACGCTGGCCCCGCGGTGTTTCGGCGCGGCGGCGGCATGAAAGTGGGGCCCCACCCCCATATAGGTTTGCAAACGTTTACATGGATGGTGGCCGGCGAAGTATTGCACCGCGATAGTCTTGGCAATGTGGCCGAGGTGCGACCCGGCGAAGTGAATTTGATGACCGCGGGGCGGGGCATTAGTCACACCGAGGAATCGCTGGCCAGCAGCGAGCAATTGCACGCAGCACAATTGTGGATAGCGCTGCCCCACGCCGAGCGCGAGTGTAGCCCCGCGTTTGATCACTACCCAAATTTACCTGTGTGGGCGGATGGCAATTGCCAGCTCACACTGTTGGCTGGCGCCTACAATGAGTGGACGTCGCCAGCAAAAATATACACGCGGCTGTTGGCCATTGATGTGCTCAGCGCTGATGGTGGTGAGCTAGATCTGGCTCTTAAACCGGATTTTGAATACGGTATTCTGGTCTTGCAGGGCGAGGTCGAGGTCTGTGGTGAACAGTTTGTTGAGAATGAATTGGCGTATTTTCGGCCGGGCGAGTCGCAGTTAAGGATTAGTTTAAGCCCGAGCAGCCAGGTTATTTTCCTTGGCGGCGAGCCTTTTGCCGATGAGATAATCTTGTGGTGGAATTATGTTGGCCACAGCCGCGCCGAAATTATTCAAGCGCAGCTCGATTGGGAGGAAGCCGCGCCGCGGTTTGGCCGAATTAGTGGTTTTGACGGTGGCCCCTTAACCGCGCCGCCGCTGCCGTGGACAAGTTAATTCGCTCGCCAAGTTTATTGCTCAATTCCCTTATATAGCGGGTCCTTGCGCCTGAAATCTAGAGCGGGCGCACTATTCTCTGGAGTTTTTAATGCCCCATGAAAGCAGCCTATTACAGGCCACCGTTGTGTTATTGCTGGCCGCCGTGCTGGTGGTGCCGCTGGCCAAACGCTTACAACTTGGCGCGGTGCTGGGCTATTTAATTGCGGGGGTGGTTATTGGCCCCGCTGCGCTGCAGATGATTCACAACCCCGAAAACGTCGCCCACTTCTCGGAGTTTGGGGTGGTGTTGCTGCTGTTTATTATTGGTTTGGAATTGTCGCCCAAGCGCCTGTGGCTAATGCGCCGAGCGGTATTTGGCGTGGGTTTGGCGCAGGTGGTGCTCAGCGGTTTGCTAATTGGTGGGGTCGCTTACTATGGCTTCGGTCAGCCAATTCGCACCGCAACGGTTTTAGGTCTGGGTTTGGCCTTGTCTTCGACGGCCTTTGGCTTGCAGATTCTCGCCGAGCGCAAACAGCTGGGCAGCCCCCATGGCCGCTTGGCATTTGCCATATTATTGTTTCAGGATATTGCGGCAATACCCTTAATTGCCTTAATACCCTTACTCGCGGGCAATGTGGGCGGCGATGGCGGCGAGACCAGTACCTCGGTCGTAAAAATCTTATTGAGTATTGCGGCAGTTGTGGTTGGCGGGCGCTATTTGTTGCGGCCAATTTTTCGTATGGTGGCGCGAACGGGCTTGCAGGATGTTTCCACGGCAACTGCCCTGCTGGTGGTTATTGGCACCGCATGGCTAATGGAGTTGGCGGGGGTGTCGATGGCGCTTGGGGCATTCTTGGCGGGCTTGCTGCTGGCCGATTCGGAATATCGCCATGAGTTGGAGTCTCAGCTGGAGCCCTTTAAAGGCCTGCTCTTAGGTTTGTTCTTTATTAGCGTGGGCATGAGCGCCGATGTTGGTTTATTAATAGCAGAACCGTTAACGGTGCTGGGTTTAAGTGTGTTGTTAATGGCCTTAAAGCTGCCGGTACTAATGGTGGTGGGCAAGTTATTGGGCGGATTAAATCGCAGCAGCGCCTTAAAATTAGGTGTGGTGCTGGCCGCCGGTGGCGAATTTGCCTTTGTGATTTTTCAAATCGCCCGCGAGCAACAGCTATTTAGCCCAGAGCTGCACAGCCTGTTAATTTTGGCGATTACCTTGTCGATGGCGATGACGCCGCTGTTGATTATTGTGATTGCCAAATTACTAAAACCCAAGGTACAGACCAAGCCGGTGCCGCCGGAGTACGAGGAAATCGACAGCGATGCGCCGCGGGTGGTGATTATTGGTATGGGTCGAATGGGCCAAATTGTCGCGCGTATTTTGCGCGCGCAAAGAGTGCCCTTTGTGGCGCTGGATTTGTCGGTAGACACCATTGAATTGTCGCGCAGCATCGACAGCATGCCGGTGTTTTACGGCGACCCGCTGCGGCCGGAAATATTGCGGGCGGTGGATGCCGACAAGGCCGAGTATTTTGTGTTGGCCGCGGATGACCCTGAAACCAATGTTAAAATTACCGAGCTGGTTGGTCGTTTGTATCCACATATTAAATTTATTGCCCGCGCCCGAAGTCGATTTCATGTGCACCGGTTATTGGAACTGGGTGCAACGCCAATTCGAGAAACCTTTTACTCCAGCCTAGAAATGAGTCGCATGACCTTGATGGGTTTGGGCCTGAGCGAGGAGCGGGCGCAGGCGCGCATTAGCCGTTTCCAGCAGCATGATGAAGAGCTATTGACGGCGCAGCATCAGGTCTTTAACGACCGAGAAGCGTTGATGCAAAGTGCGCGAGAGGCTCACGATGAATTGCAAGCACTGTTCGATGCCGATGTGATTGAGGAACGCGGCCTGTGATAGAAGATCCATTCTTTTATCTGTGCGCGATTCCGGCGATTTTAATTTTTGGTATGGCCAAGGGTGGTTTTGGCGGCGGTATCGCCGTGGTGTCAGTACCGTTAATGAGTTTGGCAATTTCGCCGGTGCAGGCGGCGGCGATCTTGCTGCCGATTTTGCTGGTGATGGACGCCGTGGCGCTGTGGAGTTTTCGCGGGCAGTGGAGTAAACCAAATTTACGGATTATTTTGCCAGGAGCAATGATTGGTATCGCCCTTGGCAGTATCGGCTTTCGGTATTTGTCTGAGGACATGATCCGCATCCTAATTGGTTTTATCGCCGTGGCGTTTTGCCTAAATTATTGGTTTAAACCCAAGTCCTCACCCCAGCGTGGGCCAAACAAATTGCGCGGTAGTTTTTGGGGCGCCGTCGCCGGATTTACCAGTTTTGGTATTCATGCCGGTGGCCCGCCAATCAATATCTACTTGCTGCCCCAGCTTATGGAAAAGTCGCTGCTAATGGGCACCATGGCCATTTTCTTTGCCGTGGTAAATGTGGTGAAGCTGGTACCTTACAGCCTGCAAGGTAGTTTTGATCACACCAATTTACTTACCGCCGCAATACTGATGCCGGTCGCGCCAGTGGGGGTGCGTTTGGGCTTTTATTTACTGCATAAGGTTAGTGAACAGCTGATCTACCGGATCTGTTATTTCTTCTTGTTTGTGGTTGGGGTTAAGTTGTTAATCGATGGTGGCTTGGGCGCGCTGGGGTGATGAGGTTTTCGTTACGCCTGTTTAGGGGGAATAGCGTACGTGCCTACGGCGTGGGCAACGGGCCGATCATCGCCTTCGGAATAGAGCGAAACTTCGCCAATAATCAACAAGCGGCCAATTTTAATTAATTTGCAAACTCCAATAATATCTTTTCCTGCCGAGGGTTTACGCAGAAAGTTAATGTTGAGGTTGGTAGTGACGGCCAGCGGCACAATACCAATTTCGCCGAGAATCGCAGCGTACAAACCAAGGTCGGCAGTGGTCATGAGTACGGGGCCAGAAACCGTGCCGCCAGGGCGCAGCGCACGCTGGTCTACTCGGTAGCGAACCACGGCAGACTGCGGGCCAATATCGTCTACCAAGCACGGACTCTGGGGGAATTCAGCGGCTAGAAATTCACTAATTTGCTGCTTAATAGACATATTTTCCTCGCCGAGCTGCGCCATTATTTAATTGTTTTTGTTTTATAGTTTCGAGCTTAAATAGCTGCTGAGTATGGCTGATGTGCTAGCTGCTTTCAAAGTGGCTGTGTTCGCAATGTAAATTAGGTGTTTCTGGTGTTGCCTTATTCCTGTGGCAGCTATACTTAGCAGCTAATAAGCTCACGGATATTGAGGATCTATGGCCAGCCGTAAAAAACCGATAGTTTGGAGTATTGCTGGTTCAGATTCTGGCGGCGGCGCGGGCATTCAAGCCGATCTAGCCACCTTTCATAATTTTGGCGTTCACGGCTGCACCGTTATCACGGCGATTACCGCACAAAATAGTTTTGCGGTAGGGCATGTATCGGTCACACCGCGGCGTACCCTCGCCGCGCAGATCAACGCCCTAGACAGTGATTTGCCCGCCGATGTGATCAAGCTCGGTATGCTTGCCGACGAGAGTGTGGTCTCGATGGTAGCTAAATACCTAGAGACCTATACCGGCTTTGTGGTGTGCGATCCGGTGATGGTATCGACCAGCGGCGGCGAGTTAATGGAAACCGGCGTTTGTGAATGTTTAATTGAAAAGCTGCTGCCGCGCTGTGATTTACTCACCCCAAATCTCAGTGAGGCGGAAGCCATTCTAAACCGAGAGATCCGCGGTTTGGGTGAGATCGAACGCGCCGCTGCCGATATTGTGGCCTTGGGTGCGCGCTCGGTAATAATTACCGGTGGCCACCTAACCGCGCGTAATAACGAGCGTCACGATTACTGGACCGATGGCATGGAAGGCTTCTGGCTCAGTGGTGCCAACATCGACACCCTGAACACCCACGGTACTGGCTGTACGTTTTCTTCTGCTATTGCGGCGGCGATTGCCCGTGGCTATGAATTGCGGGATGCGCTGGTGATTGCCAAGGCTTATGTTAGCCAGGGTTTGCGAATGGGAGTGCAATTGGGCAGTGGGCCCGGGCCGGTCGCCCATGTGGGTTGGCCCCAGCGCTTAGCCGACTTCCCCAGTTTTAGTCGCCGTTTGCCGGCGCTGGGGCCGCGTCCGGTGTTTCGGTCTTGTGATGGTGAACTTGGCTTGTATCCGGTTGTGGACAGCGCAGATTGGATTGCCCGCTTATTGGCCTGCGGTGTGAAGACAATTCAGCTGCGGGCGAAGAATTTGCAGGGCGAGGCCTTGCGCAAGGAGATACGGCGCGCAGTGGCCTTGGGGCGTGAGTATGACGCCCGAGTGTTCATTAATGACTTCTGGAAAATGGCGATAGAAGAAGAGGCCTACGGCGTGCATTTAGGTCAAGAAGATCTCGATATGGCCGATATCGCCGCCATTGCCAAGGCCGGCTTGCGGCTTGGGGTGAGCACCCACACCTACTACGAAGTGGCTAGAGCCCACGGCCTGCGGCCCAGCTATATTGCGATTGGCCCAGTATATTCCACTACCAGCAAGCAAATGCCGTTTAGCCCCCAAGGTGTTCCGCAGCTACGCCGCTGGGTGGGTATTTTGGGGGGCGATTATACGCTTACCGCCATTGGTGGCATCGACCTTAAGCGAGCTAAAGAGGTGTTGCGCACTGGGGTGCGGAGCGTTGCGATGATCAGCGCGATTACGCAAGCAAACGACCCAGAGGCGGTGGTGGCGGAATTGATGGCTTTGCACGTTGCCCAAGCAACGTGATGAAAATCGCCTTTGTTGCTATGTACCTGCTGTTGGTGGCCAGCCTTGGGTGGTCTGAGCCGGCTAAAATTGTGGTGCGCGGCTTGTTTGATAAAGCGGCTTTGTTTGAGATAGACGGCCGTCAGAAATTATTGCGCAACGGCCAACGCGATAGTTCGGGTATCGAGCTAATTTCGGCTACGCCAATGCAAGCGGTGGTGAATATTAATGGCAAACGCCGGGTCTTGACCTTAAATAAGCAAGTGGGCGCTGTGTATGACGTGGCGCCGATTACGACGGTGGTGTTACGCAAAAATCATCGCAATGAATACCGCCTGAAAATCAGTATTAATGGCCGCTCGGTTGATGCGGTAGTTGATACCGGCGCAAGCAGCATGGCAATGAGCTCGCAAGAGGCCGCGCGCCTTGGTATTGCCTATGCGCTGGGTGAGCCTACCGCAATCGTCACGGCGGGTGGGGTGAGCAGCGGCTATACGATTTCCCTAAATAAAGTCGAGGTGGGTGGCATTGCGGTGTCCCACGTTAACGCGGTGGTGATTCAGGGCGATTACCCCAATGTGGTATTGCTGGGTATGAGCTTTTTAGAGCATGTTAATCTGCAAGAACACAATAATATCCTTACGCTGAGCCCTCGCCACCACTGAATACACAACAATGGTCGCCTCAAGGCCATCCTGCTGGTAAAATGCGCGACCGGTTTTGCTCGTGGAGATACCCGTGGCGGTTAGTTTCATAGAATCCTCTAAGCTTCCCACCCCTTGGGGGGTGTTTGATATACACGGCTTTGAGGACACAGAGAACAGCAAAGAGCATGTCGTACTCACCCTCGGTGATGTTGGCGACGGCGAGCCTGTGCTGGCGCGGGTGCACTCCGAGTGCTTAACCGGCGATGCTTTATTCAGTATGCGCTGCGATTGCGGCTCGCAATTGCGCGCGGCGCTAGAGGCGATTGCCACCGAAGGGCGCGGTGTTTTGTTTTACCTGCGCCAAGAGGGGCGTGGCATTGGCCTGATGAATAAAATTCGCGCCTACAAATTGCAAGATGCCGGTGCCGACACCGTCGAGGCCAATGAGCAATTGGGCTTTGGCGCAGATATGCGCGATTACAGCCTGCTGACCGTGATGTGCGAACATCTAAAAATCAGTAAAGTCCGCCTCATGACCAATAATCCTCGCAAAGTAAAAGCCCTTACCGATCAAGGTGTTGACGTGGTTGAGCGGCTGCCGCTGCAAACCGGTCAAAACCCCCACAATGCCAAATACCTTGCGACTAAGTCGGGTAAACTCGGGCATTTGTTTTAAGCTTATATAACGAGCCACTAGCGCAACAGCGCTAGTGACTGCCTCTGCGTGTCTTGACTCAGGATCTTCACCTAGCTGTTACTCGCCTGTCATTTCTTGTGGCTAAGCTCGTCTGCTGTTATCGATTGTGGCGGCGGGAGTGGCTAGGTGAAAAAATTTCGAATTTTGGTGATTCACGACGGCAAGCCGGGGCATTTTAGCCAGTCCTATGGTTTGGCGAGACTGATTGCCTCGCGCTGCACCCGCTGCGATTGTGAGATTAGCAGCCTGCGCGCTAAACCTAGGCTGAAATTATTGAATCGCCTGTTGCGCTATGCGGCAGCTTCACAAAACGCCTTTTTACAGAGGTTAATCCTACTGTTTTACTGCCACACGCCCCTGCCCAGCGAAAAAATAGATTTAGTGATTTCCTTTGGCGGCAATGTGGTGGCCTTGAATATTGCGCTGAGTCAGTACTGGAATATTCCCAATGTGTTGGTGGGGAGTAGTTATACTATTCCGGAGTCGATGATTAGCGCCCATGTGAGCTTGAAGGGCGATATGGGCGACAGCAACGCGGTGGCGTCGCGACTGGTGGTGTGTCGCACCGAGCCACGGCGCTGTCATCGGGCGGGCCGCGCTCTGCGGGCCAGTGGCCAGCGCTTATGGGCGATCTTTGTTGGCGGCGATGGCAGTGGCTACCGCTATCACGACGCCGACTGGCATCGCTTGGGGGCTGCGTTGCAGGCCTTGAGTGCTCAGTATGGGGTGCGCTGGCTGGTGAGTACTTCGCGGCGCACCGGTCGGCAAGGCAATGCTATATTGCGCAGCTATTTAGATGCATCTGTATGCGAGGCGAGTATCTGGTACGAAGATGAGTCTAGTGAGCCGCTGGATGCATTTATTGGCGCCGCCTCGCGCTTGTTTTGCACCGAAGACAGTCTGAGTATGTTGGCAGAGTCGCTGGCGATGGCCAAACCGGTGATTAGCCTGCGGCCAACCGATGCCTCACCGAGTAAAACCCACCGCGAAGCCTTGGCGTATATGGCCAGTATGGAATTACTGTTGCAGTTAGAGTTCAGCGCCTTGGCGCAGTATCGCCCCCATTATTATGAGCCGGTGAAGTCGTATGCGGCGCATCTGGATGAGATTTTTCAGCGCTTTATCGCCCTGGGAGCGGTGGCGTCGTCGGTGCAGGCCCAGCGCAGCCACTATCTAAATTTAAATACCGAAATCCAAGTGCCACAGCTGTGAGTGCGGCAGCTTAGTAAGGCTTTGGCCTTAGGCTTGGACCGACGGTTTGGGGTTTTTGTATTGCTCAAGCTGCGTCATGCGCTGGCGAATGCTGGCGGCAATACCGTCGGCATCAAGACCGATTTCGCTGAGTAACTGGGGATGTTTGCCGTGGTCAATAAACATATCGGGCAGGCCCAGTTGCAGTACCGGCAGCCAGCGATTTTGCTGGTTGAGGTATTCGGTTACCGCACTGCCGGCGCCACCGGCAATGGTATTTTCTTCTATCGTCACTAATAGCTCGTGGTCGTCGGCTAGGGCGTCAATTAAGTCGGTGTCGAGGGGCTTAACAAAGCGCATATCGGCAACGGTGGCATTGAGGGCTTCGGCGGCGATCAGGGCTGGGGCCAGCAAGGTGCCAAAGCTCAGAATGGCAATTTTTTGGCCCTCGCGCTGAATTCGGCCCTTGCCAATGGCCAAGAGCTGCATGTCTTTTTCAATCGTCACGCCGGGGCCGGTGCCGCGGGGATAGCGCACCGCTGCTGGGCCTGGGTAGTGGTAGGCGGTGTGCAGCATCTGCCGAGTTTCATTTTCGTCGGCGGGGGCCATAACCACCATATTGGGGATGCAGCGCAAATAACTCAGGTCGAAGGCGCCAGCGTGGGTGGGGCCGTCTTCGCCAACCAGTCCAGCGCGATCAATACCAAAGGTCACATCAAGGTTTTGCAGGGCAATATCGTGAATGAGCTGGTCATAGGCGCGCTGCAAGAATGTTGAGTAAATTGCCACTACCGGTTTTAGGCCGTCGCAGGCCATACCTGCCGCCAGGGTCAGGGCGTGTTGTTCGGCAATGGCAACATCGTAAAAGCGGTCGGCGTATTGTTCGGAGAAGTCCAGCATGCCCGAGCCTTCACACATCGCTGGGGTAATTGCGACCAGCTCAGGGTTCAGCTCGGCTTGATCGCAGAGCCAGCTACCAAAAATATCCTGATATTTTGGCAGTGAGGTTTTGGCCGCAATGGCTTGGCCATTGCTGGGCTTGGGCTCTATTTTGGATATGGCGTGAAAGCCCACAGGGTCTTTTTCTGCGGGACCAAAGCCTTTGCCTTTTTGGGTGCGAATATGCAGCATTTGCGGGCCGGGCAGCTCGCGTAAATTGCGCAGGGTGGGCACCAGCATATCAAGATCGTGGCCATCAATGGCGCCAATATAATTAAAACCCAACTCTTCAAATAAGGTCGCGGGTGAGACCATGCCCTTCATGTATTCTTCAAGGCGAGCGGCGAGCTCTGTGGCGGAGCGCGGAAATTTCTTGAGCACGGTTTTGCCGCCGCTGCGCAGTTGGTTATAGGTTTTTGAGGCCCACATTTTAGAAAAATAGGTATTTAAGCCGCCAGTACTCTTGGAAATCGACATTTGATTGTCGTTGAGTATCACCAGCATATTGGCGCCGGTGTGGGCGGCGTGGGTGATCGCTTCAAAGGCCATGCCGGCGGTCATTGCGCCGTCGCCAATGACGGCAATGGTGTGGCGGTCAATATTTTGCTGACGGGCGGCAATCGCCATGCCCAGTGCCGCGCTAATACTGGTGCTGGAGTGGCCTACGCCAAAGGTGTCGTAGGGGCTTTCTTCACGCTTGGGGAAACCCGCCAAGCCCTTGGCTTTGCGCATACCGCTCATGCGCTCGCGACGCCCAGTTAATATTTTGTGGGGATAGCACTGGTGACCCACGTCCCACACCAATCGGTCGTCGGGGGTGTTGTATACATAGTGAAGGGCGACGGTTAATTCGACCACACCTAGCCCCGCGCCAAAGTGGCCGCCGGTTTGGCCTACCGTATACAGTAGAAATTCACGCAGTTGCAATGCCAGCGCCGGTAGCTCAGCTTCGTCTAGGCGGCGCAGGTCTGCTGGGCTGTCGATGCTGTCCAGCAGTGGTGTGGCTGGTCGTGTGCGGGGAATTTCTTGAAACATTAAACACGGAACCCTGAACCGATGAAAGGTCGAGATTGTAAACGAATTTCAGTCGTTTTACCTATTTAAAGCAGCTGTGGTGTCAGTGCTGCCGGTCGATGATGTAGTGGGATAAGTCCCGCAGGGGAGACGCGCGGTGGTCAAAGGCGCTCAGCGCCTCTAGGGCTTTAGCGTGGAGTTCGGCGGCCAGTTGCTTGGCGCCCGCCATACCCAGCAGGGCGGGGAAGGTTGGCTTGTTCAAGGCCTGGTCGGCACCCTGAGTTTTGCCCAAAGTCTCGGTATTGCTTTCAATGTCGATAATATCGTCTTGTACTTGGAAAGACAGGCCAATGGCTTTGCCGTAATTGTCGAGCTGATCGCGCTGACGGTGATCTGCACCACACCAAATGGCGGCCATGCTAATTGCGACCCTAATTAAGGCGCCGGTTTTGAGCTGATGCATGGTTTGCAGGGCGCGGAGGTCGAGTTGTTGATTTACACCCGCGAGGTCGATGGCCTGCCCGCCGACCATGCCGCGAGGGCCAGCCGCTGCGCTCAATTGCTGAATTAAGGCCAGTTTGGCGTCGGCATTGTCACTTGGCAGGGTGGCGAGTATTTCAAAGGCGCGGGCTTGCAGGGCATCGCCAACTAAAATGGCGGTGGCCTCATCATAGGCGATGTGGCAGGTGGCTTTACCGCGGCGCAAATCGTCGTCGTCCATGGCGGGTAGATCGTCGTGGACGAGAGAGTAGGCGTGAATCATTTCGATGGCGCCGGCTATGCCGTCTAAACCGGCTTTGTCGGCTTGGCCAAGGGCCTGCGCAGTGGCGTAAACGAGGCTGGCGCGCACCCGCTTGCCGCCGTTTAATACGCTGTAACTGCTGGCGTCGCTGAGCCGTTGCAGCGCGGGGCCGGCCTCGGCTTCGGCGTATTCGCTGCCGGTATTACCAAGTAGTGCGGGTAGCGCATTTTGAACGCGTTGCTGGCAGTGGGCGAGGAAGTCAGCGAAGTCCCGAGTCATTTATTAGTCTTCCGCTACCAGAGTTTTACTGACAATCTCGCCGTCTTTGGCCATGAGTAATTGCACTTTTTGCTCGGCATCGGCCAGTGCTTGCTGGCAGTCGCGGCTTAATTGCATGCCGTCTTCAAAGGCTTTTAGGGAGCTTTCGAGGCTAAGTTCGCCCGATTCCATGTTTTGCACGAGTTTTTCGAGCTCTGTGAGCGCGGTTTCAAAATTCACTGCTTTTGCCTTGGCCATGGGCTTGCTCCCTAGGTGTTGCGATGATGGGGTTTGCGACCGGCTATTCTAGCAGTGTCTGGCCTAATGAGGGTAATTGCGAACTTACCGTGGTTGCTCAAACAGCGATAAGGTATGCTACTTCGCTGTTGAGATGGACGCAGGTTTGAATGCATTTTCAAAAAATAATCGATTTCTGGTTTAGTGAGCTGCCCTCGGCGGCGCAATTTAAGAAAGATCCTGAGCTTGATCGCTACATTGCCAATCAATTTGGCGCGGTTCATCAGGCAGCACTTGCCGGTGAACTGTATTCTTGGCGGCACCGAGGCTTGGGGCGGCTGGCAGAAATTATTGTGCTGGATCAGTTCTCCCGCAATATTTACCGCGATCAAGCGCGCGCCTTTGCTGCAGATGGGCAGGCTATTGTTTTAGCGCAAGAAGCAATTCGCGTGCGTGCCGACGACGAGCTGAGCCCCGAGCAGCGAGTATTTGTGTATATGCCCTATATGCACAGCGAGTCGGAGGCGATCCAGAATGCTTCGCTACGCTTATACGAGGCGCTGGGGCTTGCCGATAACTACCGCTTTGCGCTAAGGCATCAGCAAATTATAAAAGAGTTTGGCCGCTACCCCCCCATCGCAATGCTATTTTGGGGCGCGAATCGACCGCCGCCGAACTTGAATTTTTAGCAGCAGCGGGTTCCTCTTTTTAGGTCTTAGCCAATTTAGATTTGCGCTAATACGTGGAGATTTCAATGCGCGCTTTATTGCCGCTTAGTTTTGTATTTTGTTTTTTTATAAGTGCATCAGCACACGCCGAGTGCGCCTACCCCGATAGTGAGCGCGGCAATGCCCCCGACTGGCTGTGTGGCGTAGACGAGTTTGAAGGCGCAGGCTTTTTGGCGGTGGGCGATAAAAGTCGGCTGCCCTCTATCTCTTTACAGAATCGAATAGCGGGAAAGGCTGCGATGACCGCTGTGGTAGCTAAAATTCGGGCTTTTGCTGCCGCCCAATTACAGGCCGAGCTGCCGGCGGACTTAATTTTGAAGGTCACTGATCGTGTTGTTTGGTCGCAGGTGGCGCGGTTTAAGGGTATTAAAGTGCTGGATCGAGTGGGTAGTCCCCAGCGCCACCTCTATGTGCTGGCGGGGGTGGCGCCAGAGCTGCAAGCGCATATGATTCACACCGCGCGGACTGAAATTTTAAAAGAGAATAAATCGCTAATACTGGCGGCTATTGGGCAGGATGGCTGGCGTAAATTAACCGCAGCCATCGATAAGCCAATGGCTGAAACGCCATAAAGGCGAATAGCCAAGCGACTCACTCAATAACAGGCCATAGCGTTTTGCCAAAAGATAGTATGTTCTTGGTCTAAAACGTTCACACAGTTACTGCTCCCTGCCGCGCCGTCATCTGCTGTATCAAGCTACCCCGAGTTTGATTCGGATTCCATTGCCGCTGAATGGGCCTGCGGTCACCCCGCCCGATACGGGATTAAGTTCAGCATGGCTGGTCTTAATTGAAAAGCTAAAGATCGAAGGTGTTGCGGTTTGCTAGTTTTTCGACCGCGAGTAATTTCTGTAAGTCTTCGTGTAATTGCGATAATGGCCTGAGGAATGGGCTACCGTTGATATTGCAGGGTATTTTATCTTGGCCGCTGTAGTGGTCCACAATCTGCTGGTAGGTATTGGTATTGTCGCGAACTTGGCTTTCTGAAATAGGTATCTCTGGCAGGTACATGGCCAAAAAGCCGACGCGTTGAAAATTTCTGATTTTGGCGGGGCTTACGAATTCTTCAAAACTGGTAAAAAACCCCACGCCGAGAATGTCGGTGGTATAGCCGGACGCTAATAGCCGCTCCCTAGCAAAATTTGATTTCACCGACAGCCAGAGATTGTTTGGTAGGCACATTAATACAAAGTCGCCATAGGATTGCACTTTGGGGTTGCCAGTTCTGAAAAAATTGGTCTCATCAATGAGTTCTTCTAAGGCTAGTGCTAGTAGCAGCTCAGAGATTCCCCCCAAGTTTGAGACACCGCTTTGCTGTTCATTTTTCTCCTGTTCTCTCGTCCAGCGCTTTCGGCTTATTTCGTCAATGAACTGTTTGGCGTGTACGAAGTTTGCAGTACTAATGCGCTGGCCAAGATGAATCTCTGCTGAGAGAACCGCGATTTTGGCGAGTGGATGCACATTGCAAATGAGATTCCCAAAGTGGGGGTAGTGCCACAGCAGTGACATTAGCGCGTTGCGCTCGGGGTCTTTGTTCCACGCTGCGGCTGAGATGCTGCCGCTGCCAACGCCGAGCGCACGCAATTCAGCGGTTTGCTTGTCGCTCAGCGTGGCTAAGATCGGGCTAAGTTGGGGTCGTATAAGATCAAAATCGATGTGCGGGTAATCGGGCGCGTGGATATTGATATTGCTGAAAACGAGCTGTCGAAAAGGAACAAAAAAAGCGTTGAAGAGATTTTGAGAGGGTGTACAGCTGGCCGTATTAATTAACGCCAAATTGTGGCTTGGTATAACTAAATCCTTGATTTTCAATGGATATCCTTTTTCGTTAGGTGTGCCGATTTTTTTCTAGGGCGGTGCGGGCATATACAGCTATTTTTCTATTGACTGAGTGTATATACAGTGGTATTTTCCCGGTACAAAACAGGATAAGTAGAGGCTTGGATTCATGGCATTCGATACGGCAGATATTAATGCCAATAAAATCAAAAGTATACGAGAAGGGCTGGGCTTGGGCGTGCGGGAGTTTGCCAATTTGCTTGGTTTAGGTAATCAGGGTGAGCGCACCGTGAGGGGCTGGGAAAAAGGCGAGCATTCGCCTACCAAAGCAAAGTGGTTGGCGATTCTACGGCTTAATGATGAAATGACGGCGAGCTATAAAAGCGCGCCTTTTAAGCGTAAAGGAAAGGCCAAATTCACCTTCATTGATCTTTTTGCGGGCATCGGTGGCATTAGGCTACCGTTTCAGGAGCTGGGTGGCGAGTGCGTTTTTTCCTCTGAGTGGGATAAATTTTCGCAAAAGACCTATCTCGCCAATTTTGGTGAAATGCCTAAAGGCGATATCACCAACATTATGGCAGAAGAAATTCCAGATCACGATGTTTTGGTTGGCGGCTTTCCTTGTCAGGCCTTTAGCCAAGCGGGCTTAAAAAAAGGCTTTAGCGACACCCGTGGCACCATGTTTTTTGAGGTGCAAAGAATATTGGCAGAAAAACGCCCAAAGGTGTTTTTGTTAGAGAATGTTAAGCAGTTGCGGGGGCATGACAAGGGTAGAACCCTTGAAACTATCTTGTCGATATTACGCGGCGAGCACGAGCAAGCCGTGCCCCAAGACATTCCCTTGGGCGCTGAGACCAGGCAGGCTTTGTCGGCAAAATTAAACTATTGGGTAGATGTTAGAGTGCTTCGCGCCGCCGACTTTGGCGCACCGCAAAATCGCGAGCGTGTTTTTATTGTTGGTTTTGATAAAGACTATTTTACCGAGGCTGAAATTGAGAGCAGATTTGCGTGGCCAGTGCCACCCAAGTCGCCAACTCGGCTAGGGGATATACTTGAGGATTTGTCGGGCATTGCCGCGGCAGACGATAAATACACCATTTCTGATCGACTCTGGGAAGGGCATCAAAAGCGCAAGCTCGGGCATAAGGAAAAAGGCAATGGTTTTGGCTACTCCTTATTCGATGAGAACAGCCCCTACGCCAATACAATAAGCGCCCGATATTACAAAGATGGTTCAGAAATTCTGATTGATCAAACTGCGCTAGGTAAAAACCCGAGAAAGTTAACCCCCCGTGAATGTGCCAGACTTCAGGGTTTTCCCGACACGTTTATTGTTGATGGCGTTTCCCAAGCGCAGATCTATAGGCAGTTTGGTAATTCGGTGTGCTTAAACGTTGTTAGGCCAGTGGCTAATTCAATTGTGAGCTTTCTCATGCAGTCACTTAAACGCAAAAGGGCGGCATAGTATTTTACTTTGCTTCACGTTAACTGAGTGAATTCTGCAAAGGCACACACCTTGGTAGGGTTGTGTGAACTGGTGCTGCGCATACCGGTTCCGCCCTCTACCACGGGGCTGTGTTGTGTTTTTTTCTGAAACTTATTCATATCAATAATACGCCAGTCGATATGTCGTCGCTCAATTTGATTATTAATGTGGCTCACAAGATAAAAGGCCTTGGTATCAAACACGCCAGCTAATTTTTGAAGGCTGTCAATTCGGCGGGTGTCCATGCCAAAGCCAATTGGCGAATTTTTACTCTGATCTTTTTCCTTTATTTCTAATATGAGATGGCGGCCGTCTCTGCCTAGCACAAAAGTATCAATGTCGAGGGGCGCACCGCGCGCCAATGTTAAATTGAAGAACCCATCGAAAAATAAGCGGTCGGCATAAAGCTTTTTTATATGTGCGAGATCATACGCGCTAAACTTATTGATGAAGTTTAATTTCATTTCATCAGGTATAACTTTCTTTTTAAGTGCCGGTTTTTCTTGTTTGAATAAGCGGCGTATTTCATCTATTTGTATCGTCTTAAACGTGCCTGATTCAGGATGGAATCGATACGCTTGAAAGGGCGGCACAGGGAATGCAATCGATAATTCTGTGCCCACAGTCTTAAAGAACACGTTCTTTTCCCATGTGAAGGGATCAGCATTTACTTGTATCTGAATGAGAAATTGACCTTCAGAGGCGAGGTTTTTGGCAGCGCGGTAAACTTCTTGGAAATCCGCTGGCGGCCGCTCGGTGACGGTGTAATAAATTGCTCTTTGAAACGAATTGTCTGATTTTTGAATTGGCAGAAACATGCCGCCATCAAGCAGTGCGGTATCTCTGTTTTCGGCATGCCAGCGACAGAAGGCCAATTCTGCAGTAAAGCCGTTGTACCTGTTTTTGTATTGGCGGTCGCCGAGCACATTGTGGCTCAGTAATTCATCTAAGCAGTTTAGTAGATATGTTTTTTGCTTAACTACGTGAGTTTGGTCATCCATGAGGCGTTGAGCGTCCTGTTTAACTCGCTGCTTTTCCTTGTCGGCGAAGCCTGCTATTTAAGGTTTAATGCTAAAAATATACCGCTAGCGATATTGTTTAGTAAACCATTAAGGCAGTTACATGCTCAAGCGCCGTAACTTAGCTGATACTGAGCAGTGTTCAGTGCGATAAGTTATTCATGGTCGGCGGGCGACTAAAATAAATTAAGGTAATTTGCGTGTTAGCGGCATACCTTAATTTATTAGGCCGGTCGTAAATTACGGGCTAAAAGTCGCGAACGCAGCTAATTAAGCATCCGACAGCTCAGAAGTGCAGTGTGGGCAACGACTAGCTTTTAGTGCAATTTTTGAAAAACACATGGGGCAGTCTTTAGTGGTTGGGGCCGCTGGCGCCGCTTCCTCAGCCTTTTGCATATTGTTAATGCTTTTGATCAGCATAAACACCGCGAAGGCGACAATAATAAAGCTGAACACCGCATTGAAGAATACCCCGTAATTAACGGTGACCGCGCCGGCCGCTTGGGCGGCGGCTAAATTAGCATACGGTCCCGCTAGCGCCCCTTCTTTTAAAGTGAAAAATAAATCCGCAAAGTCGACGCCGCCGAGCAGCAAGCCGATCGGCGGCATGATGACGTCTGAAACGAGGCTTTTCACAATGGTGCCAAAGGCGCCACCAATAATAATACCGACGGCCATATCAACAACATTGCCACGCATGGCAAATTTTTTAAATTCAGTCAGCATAGTTTGTCCTCTCTTTAATTGGGGGAACTATTGAATGGGATGTGGCCACCACGTTGGGGCTAGCATAGGTATAGTTGCCATATTTCGCTTTTGCCAGCTACTGCCTAAGGTTCGCTGTTTGTGGCAGAGCTAGTGGATTTTTTTGGGGCGCATGTCGACGAGCGCGCAATGGAGGCGGGGCAATTATGGTGCGTGTTGTGCTCGTATGGCCCAAAATACGGGGCCTACTGTTGGTAGTGCTGCTTGTGACGGAAGGGTTTGGCGGCTTAGGTAAACTCGGCGTTATTTTTGCTTGTATGGAGCTAAGACGCCCTTGTTAACCTTGGAACAGATGATAATGATGTGTATATCTTCTATTAATAAACGCCGAATCTTAGCTTTAGCCCTTACCTTCAGTGCCTTGTCTGCGTACAGCGCCACGTTATCTGATTTATATAACAGCGTGCCGCGGCCGCCTTCTGATGCGGCGACGGCTTTGACTTGGGTGCAGGACGGAAAAATTGTGCAGCCGGATTTTGTTGAGATCGATACTGCCATAGCGGCGCTGCGGGCCAAAATTGCAGAGCTTAACGGCGGTGAAACACCGCCAGCGCGAATCGCGGTCCCCGCGAGTCTTGCCGACAGTGCTGTGGTGCAGGCCGCTGCGGCGAGTTACTCAGATTATTTGGCGATGAATGAAGACGATAAAGCGCCGCAAGCCGTGCTAGGTAAACGTAAGCGCTGGATACAGGCCGCCTTTGGCCGAACCCAAATGAGTATTAGTGAGAAGATGACAACCTGTGCGACACCCTGCACAGATGAGGCGATTCTGGCCGCTAACGAGCCGCTTACTCGGGCACGCGATCAAGAGTTGAAAACAGAAATTCGCGGTTGGAACGCGATGTTTGACGATTGGAAGAAAAAGCGCTTTGGCGTAGTGATGACGGCCGATTCTCGCGTTGCGGCAACCGCAGAGGGCGGAGCGGCCACCACTGCGCAAGGTCGGTCGATTATGGCGAGTTACCAAGCCGCCATACTTGATGAGGTTGAGTTGTTGCTGTCGATTAGCAAACTGGCTGTGTTGCGCGCTGACGCGATTATGGCTGGTTTGGATGGCACGGAGCCGGATGGCATTAGCGGCGCGACCAAAAAGAAATCTGCTAAATAAAACCGAGGCAAATTGCGTGCTGGGGCCGCCATACTTGACGACGCGATGGCTTAACGAGCGTAGCGAATAGTCAGCGCGGTCACTGCGCCCCACACGCCATTAGCGATTAAGACCAGAATGGGGGTGTATGTCCCCAGCTCTACGCCGCCAAGCCCTTTGTGCGCTTGTGGAAAAATCACCAATAGCTGCACGGCTGTTGGCGCTAAACTTAGCAACAGGCCTTTGCTCAAGGGGCGTGACGCTAGCATCGGCAGTATAAAGAGCAATCCCCAAATCCCGCCCCACACAATACGCGGATAAAGCCAGTTTGGGCTTAGGTTCGGCGCAATCGCAATACCAAACCGCGCAGTTATACCTTGGTCGCCCAGCAGCCAAATGGCTAGGCTATTGGCGAGTGCGCCGACACAGCCTGCGGCAAAAAAGACGAGTAATTTCTTCATGTTGGCTCTCTGCTTAGGGCGGCTTCCGCGTTTAAATTGATGACCATAGTAACTGACATTTTGTGAATAAATGGCAGATTTTTGCTAATCGCTGGTCTTATCATTGACTACTGGCTTGTCAGTATCGGTCTAGGGGGATAAAAGGCAGAATGACGGTCTTTATTATAATTTTTCCGACAGCGCTGAGGGCGAGACCTGCTTGCGTTGTTATTACCGAGCTCAGACAAGGTTAGCTGCAATATGACGACTGAATTACGAACAGAGATTGCCTTAATAACAGGTGCGTCGGCGGGTATCGGCAAGGCATTTGCCGAGCAATTGGCGTCGCGCTGTAAGGTGATGGTACTGGTGGGGCGCGACGTGGGTAAATTGACGACGTTGCGGGAGAGCTTAAGCCAAGCGGGCCTGACGATTTATACCCTCGCTGTTGATTTAGTGACCAACATCGGCGTGACAAGGGTGATGGAAGCGATTCGTCAGCAGGGTCCTGTTACCATTTTGATAAATAATGCGGGCGTTGGCGCGCATGGCCGGTTTGCCGACGCAGATTTAGACGAGCAGCAGGCTATGGTGAATTTGCATTGCAACGCTACTTTGGCGCTGTGTCGCGCGGCGCTGCCGTATATGAAAACGCAAGGTGGTGGCCGCATTGTTAATGTTTCATCAGTGGGCAGCTATTTGCCCTTAAAAAATGCCGCGGTGTACGGCGCGAGCAAGGCTTTTCTCAATGCTTATTCCGAAGCATTGCAGTTAGAGGTGGCTGGCGATGGCATTAAAATACAGTGCTTATGCCCCAGTTATACCCGCAGTGATTTTCACCACCGCGCGGCAGCGTCCGGATTTAATCTCAGTGTGGTGCCTGACACCGCGTGGTGGACGCCCGCTGATGTCGTTGCCGCGAGCCTAGCGCAACTCGACAGTGACAGCGACGAGGTGATTTGCGTGCCGGATCAGGCTAGCCGGCAGATACTGCGCGATCGTCTCAGGTCTCAAGCTGAGAGATTTATATAACCTGAGCAGGAAGAATCGCCTCGGCCTGCTAGGCTGTATTGACAAGCTTGTCTTAATAGCAGAATATCTATTGAGCTATAAATCAATAAGTGTGAAGACAGGTTTGCCAACAAATAATGATAGGTGGAGAAGCAATATGCATCTGGGGTATTTAGAAGAAGGCCGTGAATTAGCAACGCAAGAGAACGACACTAAAGCGCGTCGTTCATTCCTGAAAAAAGCGGGTGCCGCATTGTTAGTAGGTGGTGTTGCACCTTCTGCTGCATTTGGCATGAGCTCTGCCAAGGCGGCAGAGAAAGGCTTTAAAGGCACTGGCCGTATGGGTATGTCTAGCGGCGAAGATTGGATTGATACATTCTTTACTGGCGGCGCAGAGGCGATTGTCGATTATTACGCCGATGATTTCGTGTTTGAAGATATCACCCTGTTCCAAGCAATTCAGGACAAAGAAGAGCTTTATCAAGCATTTTTGCCCTTTGGTAAAGATTCGCCAGTTGGCATTCACCAGTTTGACGTGATTCGCTACGACGGCGGTATGGCCGGTGATCGCGCCGCGCAAATTCGCCTAGATACCCCAGAGGGCTATACGCCTGACGAGTGGGCAATGTGGTCTAAAGATACCTTAATGGGTTCAGATCACTCCTATGACGAGTGGTGCGTAATGAACTGGGTGTGGAAAGCGCAGCACAATGTCGATTTCCTAGGTCTGCCCGCTAAAGGCAAAACCACTCACACGCGTGGTATCACCTTCCACTGCTATAAAGATCGCAAAGTGGTGCGCGAGTACACTTACTGGAACTTCCGCGATTGCGCGATTCAATTGGGTGTAATGCCCCAGCCAAATAAATTTTGGCTTAAAAAGTAAGCCTTTCTGCTTAATAATTAAGTGTGATTGATGAGACCCAGCGTTTGCTGGGTCTTTGCGTTTTGGCGATACATTTTTGGCCACTTGGCTTATATTGGCTGCGCTGTTAATAAATAGAGTGTTGCTAGCCATGATTTGGTCGCCCGAGCTGGACCCCAAAACGATTCCCCCGCTTCCTGATATTAGTGTCACCGCTGAAATTACTCAGTTGCCCTGGGCCGCGTCTTACAGTGCCTATTACGACATTGCCTACGAGCAGGATTACCCCAGTTTAAAACACCTCTTTGGCGGCTTTGATAGCGCGGGAGAGCGGATCGCCATGCAGGTTTTTTGCCTGCCAAACGCCCACAGCACGGCTTTTGTTTACCACGGCTATTACGATCACGTTGGACTGTTCAATAATGTGGTCAATTATTTTTTAAAGCACGGTTACTCGGTGGTGGCTTATGACTTGCCTGGTCACGGCCTGTCGAGTGGTGAGCGAGCGGCCATCGATAATTTTAGGTGCTATCAACAAGTATTGAGCGATGCCTTTAAGGTTGTTGCCGATTTTGGGCTGCCGAGCCGAAGAGTTGCCCTAGCGCAAAGCACTGGCTGTGCGGTGCTAATGTCGTATCTGCTCAGTGGCGGCGAAGCTGAATTTGAGCGGGTGGTGTTATTAGCGCCCTTATTAAAGCCCTGTGATTGGTGGTGGGGCAAGCCGGCGCACAGCGTGTTAAAGCACTTTATTCATAGCTTACCCCGAAAATTTGCCGATAACTCCGACGATCAAGCCTTTTTGGAGTTCCTTCGCGAGCGTGACCCGCTGCAAGCCAGAACCCTGCCGCTGAGTTGGGTTGGCGCGCTCAAAAAGTGGCAGCCGTGGTTTCTTAAGCAAGCGCCGGTGAATAGCTCAATTTTGGTTTTGCAGGGTGATGCCGATGAAACCGTCGAGTGGCGCTATAATCTGCCGCGCATAAAGCAGAAGTTTCCGAATGCCAAAGTGGTGTTTGTGCCTGGCGCCCATCACCATTTAGCAAAAGAGAGCGAAGTGTATCGGGAGCAGCTGTGGCAGGCCTGTGATGATTACTTGTAGGCGCTGAATGCTTGACGGGAGACGGTAAACGCAAAAAATAGCGACGCGTTACGAAAATTCGGAGTCATACCTGCGAAGGCAGGTATCCATGTGAGCGCAGCGAATGCTATTAAGCGTCTCCCATCTCCCGTCTAGCGCCTCCCGCAACTCAACCCACCGACGGTGGCGTGGTATTTGCCACCCACTCCCACCACTGGTGCTCGCCTTCCGGCTTGTCCATGTCTTGGCAGCGATGCACATCCCAAGTTACTAGGTAGTCTGGGTTGCTAAGCGCTTCGCCGTCGCCAGTTTTGTAATTACCCGCGGGGGCAATAAACCAGGGCGCGGTTGAGGAGGGAATGGTGAATTCTTGTTCGTCACTCTGGCGCAGGGTAATGCCGTCTTTGGCGGTTACCCGCACCACGGTGCCAGCGAGCATGCGCTGCTGAAGGGTGTCGCCATTGATATCGTAATAGCTGATGCCGACCAGTGCGCGTTTATCGAGCAAGGCGGCGAGTTCGGCGTTTAAAATATCAGACATAAATGGCGTTGCCTTTGCAGTTTCTGTCGCTTAGCGCGGCAGGTGGTTTAGAACAAGACGCGGCAGCGAATAGTGCCTTTCACGTCGAGCAGTTTTTCTACCGCAAATTCGCTAGAGGCTTCGTCAATATCAATAACCACATAGCCAACCTTCTCGCTGGTTTGCAGGTATTGGCTGGAGATATTGATGTTGTTCTCCGAAAAGATCAGGTTAATCGCGCTGAGTATGCCAGGCACATTGTGGTGAATGTGCAGAATACGGTGCTTGCCAGGGTGTGCCGGTAGCGCAACTTCAGGGAAATTGACTGACGAGGTGCTGGTGCCGTTGTCTGAGTATTTGACCAGTTTATCGGCGACTTCCATGCCGATATTGAGCTGGGCTTCTACAGTCGAGCCGCCGACATGGGGTGTTAAGAACACATTGTCGAACTCGCGCAGCGGCGAGATAAACTCGTCATTATTGCTGCGTGGCTCTTCGGGGAATACGTCAATGGCGGCGCCAGCGAGCTTGTTGTCGCGCAGGGCGTTAACGAGCGCGTCGATGTCGACTACGGTGCCGCGGGCGGCATTGATCAAAATCGCGCCAGTTTTCATTTGGGCAAACTGATCTGCGCCCATCATCATCTGGGTAGATACGGTTTCTGGCACGTGCAGGGTGACGATGTCAGAAGTTGCCAGCAGTTCGCCCATGCTGACTTGGCTGGCATTACCCAGTGGCAGTTTATTCACCACGTCGGTAAAGCACACTTCCATGCCTAGGCTTTCAGCGATAACCGACAGCTGCATGCCAATTGAGCCGTAGCCGATAATACCAAGGCGCTTGCCACGGATTTCGTAGGAGCCAACGGCGGTTTTCATCCACTCGCCGCGGTGGGCGGCGGCGTTTTTCTCGGCTAGCCCACGCATTAGCAGAATCGCTTCGGCAATAACCAGCTCGGCAACTGAGCGAGTGTTGGAGAACGGCGCATTAAATACCGCAATCCCGCGCTCGGTGGCGGCTTGCAGGTCAACTTGGTTGGTGCCTATGCAAAAACAACCTACCGCAATCAGTTTTTTCGCTTCATCTAGCACTTCAGCGGTGAGCTGGGTGCGCGAGCGAATGCCAACAAAATGGGCGTCAGCAATTTTTTGCTTCAGCTCTTCGTCGGGCAGGGCCTTTTGGTAGTAGTCGATATTGGTATAGCCGGCCGCGTGTAGGGCATCGACAGCGGACTGGTGAAGTCCTTCCAATAGCAGGAATTTGATTTTGGCTTTGTCGAGGGATGTTTTTGCCATGAATTTGCTAGCCCCACTCTGAGGTAAAGTGAAAGCGCAGTATGTTATCATATTACACTTTCCCAAGTGCGATTCTGAGAGGCATTTTTACCATGTCGGCGAGCCAAATACCGTCCTCTGCTAGCGTAATTAAAGACTTACAAGCCATTGTGGGCGAGGACAAGGTCCGCAGCGATGCTGAAATCCTGCTCAGCCACGGTCGCGACTGGACCAAAGTCCACACTCCAGCCCCCTTGGCGGTGGTTTTCCCTCGCACGGTGGCCGAGGTGCAGGCCATTGTTAAACTGGCTAATACCCTAGAGTTTGCCATTGTGCCCTCGGGCGGCCGCACCGGTTTGAGTGGTGGCGCTGTTGCCGCTAACGGCGAAGTGGTGGTGTCATTCGATTATATGAGTCATATCAGCGACTTCGATCCCATTGATCGCACCGTGGTTTGCCAAGCAGGCGTGATCACCGAGCAGTTACAGGGCTTCGCGGAAGATCGCGGCCTGTTTTACCCAGTAGACTTCGCCTCGGCGGGTTCTTCGCAGATTGGCGGCAACATCGCCACCAATGCCGGCGGTATTAAGGTTATTCGCTACGGCATGACCCGCGACTGGGTAGCGGGTTTAAAAGTGGTTACCGGCAATGGCGATTTGTTGGAATTGAATCGCGGTCTGCTGAAAAACAATGCGGGTTACGATTTACGGCAACTCTTTATTGGTGCAGAGGGCACTTTGGGGTTGATTGTTGAAGCCACCATGCAGCTGACCCGTCAGCCCAAAAATCTCACTGCCTTTGTCTTGGGTGTGGAAGATTTTAACGGCATTATGAATTTGTTTAATCGCTTTCAGGCTGAGATGGACCTGACCGCCTTTGAGTTCTTCTCTGAGCAGGCGCTGCAAAAAGTGGTGGCCCACAGCAAAGTGCCTCGGCCCTTTGAGTCGGTCTGCCCGTATTACGCGCTGCTGGAATTTGAGTGCCTTAACGATGAGGTTGAGGCACAGGCTATGGCCCTGTTTGAAGCCTGCGTGGAAGAGGGCTGGGTTAGCGACGGGGTGATGAGCCAGAGCTTAGAGCAACTGAAAAACCTCTGGCGGTTGCGCGAGGATATTTCCGAGACGATCTCTAAGTGGACGCCCTATAAAAATGACATCTCTACCGTGATTTCAAAGGTGCCGGATTTTCTCGAAGCCGTCGAGGCCTTGGTCAACGCGCAATACCCAGATTTTGAAATTATTTGGTTCGGTCATATCGGCGACGGCAATTTGCACCTCAATATCCTCAAGCCCGATGACCTAGATAAAGAGGCCTTCTTTGCTCAGTGCGCCACGGTCAGTATTGGGGTGTTTGAAATTGTCGAGAAATTTGGCGGCAGCGTATCGGCGGAGCACGGTGTGGGTCTACTTAAAAAAGACTATCTGACTTACTCGCGCTCAGAGACGGAGATTGCCCTGATGCGCCAAGTGAAGCAGATATTCGACCCCAAAGGCTTGATGAACCCTGGCAAAATATTCGATTAAGGCGGAGCGGCCCCAATGAATTTGTATCGTCACCACTTTATCGACGGCAGTGAATTTGCCGCCGCGCCGGGTAAGCAGGTCTGTGTTGGCCGCAACTACGCTGAGCACGCCAAAGAGTTGGGCAATGACATTCCCGATACGCCGCTGCTGTTCATGAAGCCCGCCACCGCCATGGTGGCCATGGCCGAGCCATTGGAATTACCCGCTGGCGATGGCAGCTGCCATCATGAATTGGAATTAGCTTTGCTCATTGCTCAGCCTTTAAGCAAGGCCGCGCCCAGCGAGTGCCGCGCTGCGATTGCGGGCATTGGTTTGGCTCTGGATCTCACTCTACGGGATTTGCAGAGCGAGTTAAAAAAGAAAGGCCAACCCTGGGAGCGCGCCAAAGCCTTCGATGGCGCCAGCCCCCTGTCGGCCTTTATTCCCTTTGATCCAAACTTGGATTTCGCCTCGTTAACGCTGCGCTTAACGCGCAATGGCGGCGTGCAACAACAAGGCAGCTGCGCCGATATGCTGTTTTCAGTCGAAACCCTGCTCAGCGAAATCAGCCACAACTTTAGCTTAATGCCCGGCGATGTCGTGCTAACCGGCACCCCCGCAGGGGTCGGGCCGCTGTGCAGTGGCGATCATTTGCTGTGTGAGTTGGAAGGCTTGCTGAAGGTGGAGACGGTAGTGCTTTAGCGGGAGACGCTTGACGGGAGATGGTAAACGCTAAGATAAAAGCAGTACGCTGCCTTTGCGTTTTCCGTCTCCCGTCCAGCATTAAGCGGTAAGGGTTTTCACGCCTTCTGCCGTTCCCAGCAACAACACATCCGCAGGCCGGCAGGCAAACAAGCCATTAGTCACCACGCCGGTAATATTATTGATCTGCTCTTCGGTTTTTTGCGGGGTGGCAATCATAAAGTCGTAAACATCCAAAATGATATTGCCGTTGTCGGTGACCACGCCTTCACGGTAGACGGGATTGCCGCCGAGTTTAACCAGTTCCCGCGCCACGTAGCTGCGGGCCATGGGGATGACTTCTACGGGTAGGGGGAAGGCGCCGAGGCGGTCAACGAGTTTGCTGCCGTCGGCAATACAAATAAATTGCTTGCTGGCCGCGGCGACGATTTTCTCGCGGGTCAGGGCGGCGCCGCCGCCTTTGATCAATTCTAAACGTTCATTAGCTTCATCTGCGCCGTCAACATACACCGCAATGGTGCCGCAGCTGTTCAGTTCCAGTACTTCAATATTGTGCTTGCGCAGGCGCTGGGCCGAGGCTTCGGAGCTGGCGACGGTGCCTTTAATGTCATCTTTAAATTCGGCCAGAAGGTCGATAAAGAAATTGGCGGTAGAGCCGGTGCCAACACCGATGATTTCGCCATTCAGAATAGCGGGCTTGATGTGGTCGATCGCGGCTTGAGCTACCGCGAGTTTTAGCTCATCTTGTGTCATGGTTGGCCCTTGTTTTGGCTTTGCTGCGGGAGGTGCTGAACCCGCAATTATAAAATTTGCAGCGCTCAATTGCGAGGTGGATTTCGGATCGGCTTTACGAGCACAGCGATAGGAGCAAAGAGTATGGACCTTGAATACCCATCTTACGAGGCTTGGCTGGCGGAATTTCGGCGTGTGGCTGAGGCTGACGAGTTAGGATGGTTAGTTTCTTCCGCGGTGGATGCGCATCTCGATGCCTATCGTGCGGGGGTGGGGCCTGCCGAGGAATTGCAGGTATTGGCTGATATGGCAGAGTGGCGGGGCTGTGGATGTGGCGGCGGTGGCGGCTAATGCTGCGCTTTGGCTTGAGACGCGGTAGACTTGCCCGCTGTGATTTTTGCGTTACAGCCACGGCTGGCGTGTTAATGGAGACTGCGTAAAGCGATGCCCCAAAGCTATATAAAGAAAATCCTCAAAGCCCGTGTCTACGATGTGGCGATTGAATCCCCAGTGGATGAAATGCCACTGCTGAGCAAGCGCTTGGCCAATAATGTATTGCTTAAGCGCGAAGACTTACAGCCGGTATTCTCTTTTAAATTGCGCGGCGCCTATAACAAGATGATTAGCCTCAGCGAGGAGGATCGGCGCAAGGGCGTGGTGGCCGCTTCGGCGGGTAATCACGCGCAAGGTTTGGCGCTGGCGGCGCTCAAGCTTGGTGTAAAGGCCACTATCGTTATGCCCAAAACCACCCCGCAAATTAAAGTCGATGCGGTTCGCTCTCGCGGCGGCAAAGTGGTTTTAGTTGGCGACACCTACGATGAAGCCTCGGTCTTCGCCAAAAAGCTGGTCGAAGAAAAAGGCATGGTTTACGTTCACCCTTACGACGATCCAGAAGTTATTGCGGGTCAGGGCACCGTGGGCATGGAAATTTTGCGTCAAGTCACTGGCCCCTTAGATGCGGTGTTTGTGCCCGTTGGTGGCGGCGGTTTGGCGGCGGGGGTGGCGGCTTACATCAAATATGTACGTCCCGAAGTGAAAGTGATTGCCGTCGAGCCAGAAGATGCCGCCTGCTTGAAATTGGCGATGGAAAAAGGTCGGCGGGCGATACTGCCAGAGGTGGGCATATTTGCCGACGGCGTTGCGGTGGCGCAGATTGGCAAGGAAACTTTTCGGGTATTGCGTAAAACCATCGACGGCTGCATGACCGCAACGACCGACGAAATTTGTGCTGCAATCAAAGATATCTTTGATGACACTCGTTCAATTGCGGAGCCTGCTGGCGCACTCGCCCTTGCCGGTTTAAAGAAATACGTCGAAGAAAATGACTGCACTGGTCAAACGCTACTGGCCATCGACAGTGGTGCCAATACCAATTTTGATCGTCTGCGCTATATTGCCGAGCGCACCGAGATTGGCGAGCAGCGCGAGGCTATTCTCAGCGTCACCATTCCTGAGCGGGCGGGTAGCTTTAAAAAATTCTGTGCGGCGCTGGGGCGGCGCAATATTACTGAGTTTAACTACCGCTATAGCGATGATCGCGATGCCCAGATTTTTGTTGGGGTGTCGGTGGCGGCGGGCGGCGGCGATCGCAATGAATTGGTTGCGGCGCTACAGCAATTAGATTATCCGGTGGCGGATTTTACCGATAATGAAATGGCCAAGCTCCATATTCGGCACATGGTCGGCGGTCATCGCCCCGCAGCGGTAGAAAATGAGTTGCTGTATCGCTTTGAGTTTCCCGAGCGGCCCGGCGCGCTGATGAATTTTCTGACCAAGCTGGGCAATCGCTGGAATATCTCCCTGTTCCACTACCGCAATCACGGTGCGGCTTATGGTCGAGTGTTGGTAGGATTGCAGGCGGTTAACGGCGAGCGCAAGGAAATTGAAGCCTTCCTTGATCAGCTGGCCTATCCCTATCATGAAGAAAGTAATAACCCCGCCTACAAGCTGTTTTTGAGCTAAGTACGGCGGTTAGCGCTTACCCCGACCGCGCCGAGGAAGGATCATGGTGCGGTCGGTAACAATCACATCTAGGCCAATATCCCAAGCATCGATCGGCAGCGCAGAAACCTCTTGGCTGTGATGGGCGATGCCGATCAGCAGCGGTTTGCGCTGTGGCTTACGGTTTTTAAAGGCAAAACAGCGATCGTAAAAACCGCCGCCCATGCCTAGTCGCCCACCGTGTTTGTCAAAGCCCGCCAGGGGCACCAGTACAATATCTAATTCTTTGGGCGACCTTGCGCCATAGCGCAGCCCCGCGGGTTCGCCAATACCATAGCGATTTAAGCGCAGCGCTTGGCGAGGGTGGTAGCGCTGGAAACTCATGTATTTTTGGCCCGCGCCGCCAACGTGGATGCGGGGTAAGTAACAAGTTTTGTGTTGTAAAGTGGCGTGGCGCAATAACAAAGCGGGCGAAATTTCGCCGTCACTGGCTTGGTAGGCGGCGATATGACGGGCGCGGCGATAAGCGCGGAGCTTGATAATGCGCTGCATTAATTGCTGGGCGGCCAATTGCTGCTGGGCGGCGCTGATTTGTCGTCGGCGCGCTCTAAGGCTTTGGCGAAGTTGGTTTTTAAGCGCTGAGTTCATAGCCGCATTATAGCGCCTGAATGCGCAGTCTGGATAAGCGTTTGGGAATACAGAGTAGAACTAAGTGTGGTAGAAAAGCCCCAAGATACCGCTGGCCGCGTGGCCCTTGAACCCAGCGGTTCAAGGTGGAGTACTCCGCGAGATCTTTAGGCTTTCCGACAAGCGGACATGCACACGGATCTCGGCTGGAACACTCCGGGTATAAAAGCATCGGCTCAGGGGTCTAGACGGCCTAGCAAATATCCCAGGGTGGCGGTCAGTATAACGCCAGCTTTGGCCCAATAATAGGGCAGGAGCGTAAGGGAATTAACTAATATCCAATTGCCGGCAGCGGTGCAGGGTTTCGTCTACTTTATTGTTGATGCGATTTACCGCGCTAGTTTCGGCTTCGCTGGGGGTGGCATTTTTCTTGGCTTGCAGCATTTCATAGCTGATGTTCAGCGCGGCCATAACGGCGATGCGCTCTAGGCCAACGACCTTGCCAGAGGTGCGAATACCGCGCATTTTTTGGTCAAGAAATTGGCCCGCTTGCATTAGCGCGCCCTGCTCTTCTAGTGGGCAGGCAACTTGGTATTCTTTGTCGAGAATTTTTATGATGACGGTCGGGGTGCTCACGATTCTTTCTCCAGCGCACGCAGCCGCTGAATCATGGATTCAATCTTGGCGCGGGCAATATCGGTTTTTTCGATCAGTTGTTCGCGCTCGGTACGCCAGTGTCTTGCATCGGCTTTAAGTGCGCGGTTTTCTTTGTCTAATTGTTCACACAACTGGACAAGCTCGTCCACTTTTCGTTCCACAAGTTGCAACTGTCGCTCATCCATACTTAGACCGCGTCCGTACTCAGAAAAAGATCGGATTATAGTAGAGTGTGGCTCGTATGTGGGTCAATGCAATTACGTTGCGCCGGAATTGATGATGGCGCGCCACAAGGCATTATTGCTCATCGCATTAGAAAGTCGATTTTATGGCGGCGCAGCGCTACCATTGCGGGCTTATATGTATTGATGGATTTATTCTCATGGCCGCCAGTTTAGAGCACGACGATCTCGCTAATCTTTTTCTCAGCCTCGGTGCCTTGCAACCGCCCGCTGAACTGCACGGCTATGCCGCAGGTTTTATTTCGGTTGGCGGTCGTTTAGAACAGGACGGCTGGCTGCAACACTGCGTGGACTTATTGGATTGTGAAGCGCCAAACCCCGAGCAGAGCGATGCGCTCTATACCGTGTATTGCACGGCTTTATTGAGCTTGGAGTCCGGTGAAATGGACTTGGAACTGCTGTTGCCCGACGACGAGTTTGATTTGGATCAGCGCATTGCCAGCCTTGGTCAGTGGTGTCAGGGCTTTTTGACCGGTTTTGCCATGGCCGGCAAGCAGCAGACCGGAGATGATAAAAATTATTCCGAGGACCTTACCGAGGCGATTAGCGATATTGCCGCCATTGCCCAAGTGTCCGCCGATGAAGGCGATGACGAACAGGGCGAGCAGGATTATTTTGCGGTGAGCGAATACGTGCGCATTGCCGCAATGACGATTTTTGTTGAGTGCAATGCGCCCTCAGTTGGCCATGCTGCGGAAAATGCCGACGGCCGCATGCACTAAATTCCTCGGTCACAGCCATGGCGCTGCCAGCGGTTGTGATAAGCTCGGCAGTACAATATAGCCGCCGTGTTTTAACTAATGATGAGAACCCCATGACGATAAGCATGCAGGAATTTGCCCGCCGCCGAAAAAATTTAATGGCTTTGATGGAGCCGGGCAGCATAGCCATTGTTCCTGCTGCCAAAATGGTGAGCCGCAATAGCGACACCGAATACCCCTTTCGTCAAGACAGTGATTTTTATTACCTCAGCGGCTTTGATGAGCCCGATGCAGTGCTGGTGTTGCTGCCTGGTCGGGCCAATGGCGAAGTGGTGTTGTTTTGCCGCGACCGCGATCCGGCCATGGAATTGTGGACGGGCTATCGCGCCGGCCCAGAAGGCGCTTGTGCCAAGTACGGTGCCGATGACGCTTTCCCTGTGGCGGATATTGACGACATTCTGCCGGGGCTATTAGAAGGGCGCCAGCGGGTCTATTACGCCATGGGCCGCCACACCGAATTTGATCAGCAAGTGATGCAGTGGGTGAATGTGATTCGCTCTAAGGTGCGCACCGGCGCCCAGCCTCCTGGTGAGTTTCTGGACCTAGATCACCATCTGCACGATTTACGTTTGTATAAATCTGCCGCTGAGCAAAAAGTGATGCGCCGCGCCGGTGAAATTTCGGCAGAGGCCCATTGCCGAGCAATGCGCCTGTGTCGTCCTGGCGTATTTGAATATCAGTTAGAGGCCGAAATACTCCACGAATTTGGCCGCAATGGCGCCCGTTATCCCGCCTACAGTACGATTGTTGGTGCCGGTAAAAACGGCTGTATTCTGCATTATGTGGAAAATAGCTGCGAGATTCGCGACGGCGACTTGGTTTTGATTGATGCCGGTTGCGAGCTGCATTACTACGCGGCGGATATTACCCGCACCTTCCCAGCCAATGGCCGTTTTTCGCCAGAGCAGCGCGCCCTCTACGAGGTAGTGCTGGATTCGCAAAAAGCCGCGATTGCCACGATCAAAGCCGGTAATCACTGGAATCAGGCTCACGATGCCACCGTGCGCGTGATTACTGCGGGCCTAGTTAAGCTAGGCCTGCTCAGTGGCGAGGTCGATGCCTTAATTGCCAGTGAGGCCTACCGCCCCTTTTATATGCATCGTGCTGGCCACTGGCTGGGAATGGATGTGCACGATGTGGGCGACTACAAAATTGGCGGTGAGTGGCGGGTGCTGGAAGAGGGCATGGTGATGACGGTCGAGCCAGGTATTTATGTGGCGCCAGATAATCTCAGTGTTGACGCCAAGTGGCGAGGCATTGGCATTCGCATTGAAGACGATGTTGTTGTTACCAAAACCGGCTGCGAGATATTAACCTCGGCGGTGCCTAAGGAAGCGGATGAAATTGAAGCGCTGATGGCGGAGGCCCGACTTGCCGCACACTGATTACGATGTGGTTATTGCTGGCGGCGGCATGGTTGGCGCCAGCCTGGCCTTGAGTCTCTATGTTCATAGTGGCGGCAAGCTGCGGGTGTTGGTGGTTGAGAGTTTTGCTTTGCCACCCTTGGCGGAGTCTGGTGTGCCAGCCTATCGGCCGAGTTTTGACGCTCGGTCCTCAGCATTGTCTTTTGGTAGTCGGCAGATCTATCAAGAGCTTGGGGTTTGGTCCTTGCTTAGCGAGCACTTGGGCACCATTTCCCAAGTGCATGTCTCCGACCGTGGCCATTTTGGCAGTGTGCTAATGACCGCAGAAAGCCAAGGCTGGGAAGCCTTGGGTTATGTGGTCGAAAATATGTGGCTGGGCAATGTCTTGCTCAACCATTTGCGGCAACATACTAATATTGAATTTTTATCGCCTGCCAAGGTTAGTGGTATTCAGATCGCCGACGGCTATGCAAACTTGACGATACTCGACGGTGAAGCGTCTCGCGATATTACGAGCCAGTTGGTGGCGGTAGCCGATGGCGCAGAGTCAGGTTTGCGCGCTCAGTTGGGGATTTCCGCAACAATTGCTGACTATCACCAGGTCGCGGTCATTGCCAATGTGGCCACTGAGCGGCCCCACAATGGCTGCGCCTTTGAGCGCTTTACCGAGCGTGGCCCACTGGCATTGCTACCGTTGGTTAATGATGGCAGTGGCCAATCGCGCTCGGCCCTCGTGTGGACCTTCCCCGAGAATATGGCAGAGGAGGTCATGGCTTGGTCGGAGTCGGAATTTTTGGCCGAATTACAGCGCAATTTTGGCTACCGTTTGGGGCGATTGCAAAAAGTCGGGCAGCGGGCCTCCTTCCCGCTGCAATTAATGCAGGCCGACGAGCAGGTGCGGCGCCAAGTAGTGGTGTTGGGCAACGCTGCGCACTCATTGCACCCCGTGGCAGGGCAGGGCTTTAACTTAGCGCTGCGCGATGTGGATTGCCTGAGTCGCATGCTGGCAACGGCGCAGCGCGAGGGCCGCGAGTTGGGCAGCTTGGGTTTATTGCAGGGCTATGTCGCGAGTCAGGAAGTGGACCAGCGCGTGACCACGGCGTTTTCCGATCAGCTCACGGGTATTTTCAGCAACCGGCAGCCGGTGTTGAGTGTGGTGCGCAATTTGGGTTTATTGTTATTAGATGTCACGCCAGCGGCTAAGTCGCGGTTTGTGGCCCGAGCTGCGGGCATTATGCCCGGTTCGTCAGCGGAGTCTTGGTAATGTCGGCAAGCATAGCTGAATTTGATCTAATTATTGTTGGCGCCGGTTTGGCGGGGGCTGCACTGGCCGTGGCGCTGGCCGATTTGCCGCTCAAAATTGCACTGGTTGAGGGGCAGGCTGTGCGCGACGGCTGGCCGCCGTTGGAAGAGAGCGTAGTCGATTACGACGCCCGGGTGAGCGCGCTCACCGAAGGTTCGCGGGAGTTTCTCGAGCAGCTTGGGGTGTGGTCTGAGATTAGTGATCGCCGAGTCTGCGCCTACACCGATATGGAGGTGTGGGACGGCGAGGGCACAGGGCGTATTCACTTTGCCGCCAGCGAAGTGAAGCGCGCTGCGCTGGGGCATATTGTTGAAAACCGCCTGCTCAATGCAGCGCTGATTAATCATCTGCGAGAATTGGCGGGGGTGAAATGCTATTTTGCCTGCCCGGTGGCGGCGATGGAGCAGCAAAGCGGCGGCGTGGCGCTAAGCTTGGCCGATGGCCGCGTGCTGCGCAGTTCCGTGGTGGTTGCCGCCGATGGCGCCAATTCGCGAATTCGCGACTGGGCCGGCTTTGTAACCCGCGAGTGGGATTATCATCATCACGCGATTGTGGCGACCATTGAAACCGCAGAGGCCCATAAGAATACCGCGTGGCAGCGTTTTCAGCCTGAGGGGCCGCTGGCATTCCTGCCCTTGCCTGACACGGCGGGCGAGCAGCGCTATTGCTCCATTGTGTGGTCGGCGCTGCCCGAGCAGGCCGAGCAATTAATGGCCATGGATGACGACGCCTTTTGTCGGGAGCTGGGCGCCAAGTTTGAGCACCGCTTGGGGAATATTGTGGCTTGTAGTCGGCGAGTAAGTTTTCCGCTGCGCCAGCGCCATGCCGCCGATTATGTGAGCGGAGGGGTTGTGTTGCTTGGCGATGCTGCGCATACCATTCACCCCCTTGCCGGCCAAGGAATAAACCTCGGTTTTCAAGATGCCATGGTCTTGGCCGAGGAGTGTCGTCGCGCCTGCGAACGGGGCCTAAGCCTCACCGACTCCGGCGCTTTGTCGCGTTATCAGCGCCGTCGCAAAGGCGGTAATTTGGCGATGATGGCCATGATGGAAGGCTTTCAGCATTTATTTGAGACCCCAGTTATGCCCCTGCGTTTGCTGCGTAACACCGGCATGACTTGGCTGAATAAGGCGCTGCCTTTAAAGCGACAGATTATCGCAAAAGCGATGGGCATTTCTGGGCCACTGTGATGTTGCAGTAGGCTTGACGAGGGCGGTAGACGCAAAGAGGTGTCGGAAGCCGGGCGTGGGTGTTACGCCTAAATTGGTATCGCTATGCCTTGTTGATTTTGAATTATCCGCGGAAGTCATTGAGAATTTTAATGATAATAATTATCATCTACGCCCGAGTTTGATATGAGAGGCGTTGATGATGTTTAGAATCGCGGCACGGCTAGTGACAATTTTGATAGCAGTGGGTTTAGCCGCCTGCGGTCGCAATACGCCTCCCGCCGACAGTGCGACAGGTCCCGAACTCGTCGTGTACAGCTCGCGCATTGAACAGCTTATCAAACCTATTTTTGACGACTTTACCAAAGAAACTGGCATTCGTATTCGCTATGTCACCGATGAAGCCGGTCCACTGTTGGCGCGGATGCGCGCTGAGGGCGAAAACTCTCCCGCTGATATGCTGATTACCGTCGACGCCGGCAACTTATGGCAGGCGGCGGAGTTAGGTGTGTTAGCGCCAATTGAGTCGGCAACCCTCAAGGCCAATGTGCCCCCAGCGCTGCGCGATGAGCAGGGGCGTTGGTATGGCGTTTCCATACGGGCGCGCACCATTGTATACGCCTCTGATCGGGTTAAGCCGGAAGAGCTGTCGACTTATGAAGATCTTGCCAGCGAGCAGTGGTCTGGTCGCCTGTGTTTGCGCACCGCAAAAAAGGTCTACAACCAATCCTTAGTGGCTAGTTTGATTGTCGCCCTAGGTAAAGAAAGGGCCGAAGAGGTTGTTAGCGGCTGGGTGGACAATTTAGCGGTGGCGCCGTTTTCAAGTGACAATAAAGTTATTGAGGCGATTGATGCCGGCCAGTGCGACGTCGGTTTGGTGAATACCTATTATTTGGCCAGAATGCTGGCCGATGACCCCAGTTTAGCCATTGGTTTGTTTTGGGCGAATCAGCAGGGTGAAGGTGCTGCTGGACGAGGTGTGCACGTCAATATTTCGGGGGCGGGTGTAACCAAGGCTAGCAAGCATAAGGCCGAGGCACAGCGTCTGCTGGAGTGGATGTCTGGGCCGGCGGCGCAATTTGATTTTGCGAGTTTAAACCAAGAATACCCTGTTAATGATGCGACCGAGCCATCGGCCCTGATTCAGCAGTGGGGTAGTTTTAGCGCTGACACCATGCCAATTGGCGAGGCCGGTCGCTTGCAGGGCGAGGCGATCAAAATGATGGACCGCGTGGGTTATCGCTAAGTGCAGAGCTTAGGGCTGGCAATGACGCCCACACCGCAGCGCGGTGTGGGTGCGGCGGTGTGGCTATTGCGCGGCGTCGGTCTGCTGGCTGTGTTGGGCGTGCTCGCGCCGATTTTGGTGATTGTGCTGAGCTGGTCGTCTGAGCAAACCGATATTTGGCAGCATTTAATTGCCACCCAATTGGGCGGGCTGCTCGCCAATACGCTGACTTTGTTGGTGGGGGTGGGCATCTCGGTAAGCGTGCTGGGCATCGCCTTGGCGTGGTTTACGGTGATGTGTGACTTTCCTGGGCGAGCGTGGTTTGAGTGGCTGTTGATGCTGCCCATGGCGGTGCCGGCTTATGTTATGGCCTTTGTTACTCTCGGTTTCTTTGACTTTGGCGGCCCCCTGCAGAGTTTTTTGCGGGCCAATATTGGCCAAGCCTACGGCAGTGTGGATGTGCGCAGCGAGCTCACAGTGATTGTGGTGTTTTCGCTGGTGCTCTACCCCTATGTGTATATGTTGGCGCGCAGCGCATTTTTGTCCCAGAGCAGCGATACCATCGAAGCCGCGCGGGTTTTAGGCTGTAACGGCTGGCAGGCATTTTTTCGCGTTGCTCTGCCCATGGCGCGGCCCGCGATTATCGCGGGGGTGAGTTTGGCCTTGATGGAAACTCTTGCCGATTTCGGCACGGTGGCCATTTTTAATTACGACACCTTTACCACCGCCATTTATAAATCGTGGTTTGGCTTTTTTAATTTGCAGGCTGCGGCCCAGTTGGCCTCTATTTTGTTGCTGTTTGTGGCGCTGACCCTGTTTGCAGAGCGCCGTTCGCGGGGCGGCCGCCGCTTTGTGCAGGGCGCTCGGCTGCAACATCGTTTTCGCTTTACCGTCGCGCCATTTACCGCGTGGTTAATGACCTTGGTGTGTTCACTGGTTTTATTGCTAGCGTTCCTTTTGCCAGTAGTGCAATTAGTGTCGTGGGCCGTCGCCGCGGGATCGGCGCAGCTGGATCGCCGGTTTTTTGAATTGTTAGAGCACTCCCTTTCGCTGGCTGGCCTTGCGGCCCTAATTACGGTGGCGCTGGCGCTCGTGCTGGCCTTTAATCGTCGGCAAAAGAGCCGCCTTAGTGCAATCTTTGGCTCGGCGCAATTGGGCTATGCCCTGCCGGGCTCGGTTCTGGCGGTGGGTATTATGTTGTCTTTCACCTATATTGATAATCAGTTTCTGATTCCTCTGCAGCGGCTATTTGGAATGACGCCGGCACCGGTGTTGGTGGGCTCATTGCTAACGCTGTTGGCCGCGTATTGGATCCGCTTTTTGGCGGTGGCGAGCGGCCCGCTGGAGTCGGGTTTGGAGCGTATTCGACCGAGCCTGCCCGAGGCGGCGCGCACCTTGGGCGCGAGTGGTGGCGCGCTAGTGTGGCGAATTTATTTGCCGATGTTGCGGCCAGGTTTGTTAACTGCAGCCGTGCTGGTATTTGTTGATGTAATGAAAGAAATGCCTGCTACGCTATTATTGCGGCCCTACGGTTGGGATACCTTGGCGGTGCGGATATATGAAATGACGTCTGAGGGCCAGTGGCAGCTTGCGGCACTGCCCGCATTGGCGCTGGTAGCGGCGGGATTAATCCCAGTGATAATCAGTATCCGTCAAAGTCGTCACTGAGCACTTTGTATTTATCGGCAGCGGCGTTAAAATGCGCCCATCTTACGCCTACGTTTTAGAGGACGGCCTTAAATGAGCAATACCCCCAGCGAATTGAAATACGCTAGCACCCACGAGTGGGCCCGTCTTGAGTCAGACGGCACGGTTACTGTGGGCATTAGTCACCACGCTCAGAACGCACTAGGTGATGTCGTGTTTATCGACCTGCCGGAAGTGGGCGCTGAATACTCTGCCGGCGATGAAGCCGCGGTAGCTGAGTCGGTGAAGGCGGCGTCGGATATATACGCGCCGGTGTCTGGCGAAATAATCGAAGTGAACGAAGCCCTTGATGAAAGCCCCGAGACGGTAAACGAATATCCGTATAGCGACGGTTGGTTTTTCCGCATTCAGCCTTCGGATCTTAGCGAGCTGGATAATTTGCTCGACGCCGAAGCCTACGACGAGCAGTGCGACGAGTAATCTAGCCGGCGGTTGTGTTGCAGTAACTAAGCGGCCATTGGCCGCTTAGTTACAAATATAATAATTTGCTAGGATCGCCGCGTTTTTACCGCAAGCTAATCACTGGCCAGCCGGCCTCAACGGCGTAAGCGCGCAGTTTGTCGTCGGGGTCGACAGCAACGGGTTTGTCCACTACCTTGAGCAGCGGTAAATCATTGTGAGAGTCGCTGTAAAAGTAACTGCCGTCCAAGTTTTTATTGTTGGCTGCTAGCCATTCTTCTAAACGCTGAACTTTACCGCTTTGAAAACAGGGTGTGCCAGTCGGCTTGCCGGTATAGCGACCGTGGATGATTTCGGCTTCGCTGGCGAGCAGGGTGTCAATCCCGAGCGCGGCGGCAATGGGCCCCGTGACGAAACTATTGGTCGCGGTAATAATCATAAGGAAGTCGTCGGCATCGCGATGTTGCTTGATCAGTGCGTCGGCTTTGGGCAGACGCAGCGGCGCAATGTATTTGGCCATGAAGGTTTGGTGTAGCTTATTTAGCTCGGCGCTGGAAAAGCGGCTCAAGGGAGCTAGCGCAAAACTTAGGTAGGCGTGTATATCTAAGCCGCCCTGTTGGTATTGGCGGTAAAACTCGTCGTTCTGTTGTTGAAACTCAGCGCTGTCGACAATGCCCTCGCTGGTTAAGAACTCCCCCCAAGCGTGGTCGCTATCGCCGCCGAGCAGGGTGTTGTCGAGGTCAAAAATTGCCAGTGCCATAGTAAATTGTTTTCCAATGAGTGGGGGGAGCTACGCAGCCCGCTAGCATAGCGTCTGCTGGCGCTTATTTCACCTTTCCACGCGAGACTTCGTTTGGTGAATTCCCAGTGTGGTCAATTTGTGGAACAATAGAAAACAGACATAAAATCAAACCTGTAGGTGAGTTGTGATTGATTCGGATGGATTTCGCCCAAATGTTGGCATCGTGCTTGCGAATGAGCGTGGCCAAGTTTTGTGGGCGCGCCGAGTAGGTCAAAGCGCGTGGCAATTTCCCCAGGGTGGCATTCACGAGGGTGAGTCGCCTGAGGCAGCGCTGTATCGCGAGTTGTATGAAGAGGTAGGGCTGCGCGAAGACGACGTCGATATGCTGGCCTGCACGCGGGGCTGGTTGCGCTATCGCCTGCCGCAGCGCTTGATTCGTCGCGAAAACAAACCCCTCTGTATTGGCCAAAAACAAAAGTGGTTTCTGCTGCAAATGAAAACCGACGATGCCAAAGTGAGCTTTGATTGCGGCGATAAGGCTGAGTTTGATCACTGGCAGTGGGTGAGCTACTGGTATCCGCTGGGGCAAGTGGTGGCATTTAAGCGAGAAGTTTACCGCCGCGCCATGAAAGAGTTGGCGCCGCGTCATGCCCGTTTAGTTAAAGACAGCGGCCTTGTTATTGGTGACTTGCGATGATGCTCGAAGCGCTACGCAGCATAGTTCAGGCCGTAAATGCCGCCGGCGATCTGCAATCGGCATTGGATATTATCGTAAGCCGTATTGCCGAGGTGATGGACACCGAGGTGTGCACTGTTTATTTGCGCGACCCCGATACCAAGCGTTTAATTTTTATGGCCAACCAAGGCCTGAACCCAGAGCTTATCGGCAAAGTCAGCTTGGGGCCCGACGAGGGCTTGGTGGGTTTGGTGGCGCGCAGGGAAGAGCCGGTAAACCTCGATCACGCCGAGAAACACCCCAACTTTCTGTTTTTACCCGGCATCGGTGAAGAGCATTATCACTCTTTTCTGGGGGCGCCAATTATTCATCAGCGCTCGGTTATGGGGGTGTTGGTTGTTCAGCAAAAAGATAGCCGCCGCTTTGATGAAGATGAAGAAGCCTTTCTAGTGACCATGTCGGCGCAGTTAGCTGGGGTAATTGCCCACGCCCGCGCGACGGGTTCTATTAATACCGCCCAAAACACAGTGGGCGCTACCGCATCCTTCAAAGGTATTGCCGGTGCCACTGGTGTGGCGATTGGTCAAGCGGCGGTAGTGGTGCCAATGGCCGAGTTACATTCGGTACCGCGCCGTCAATGTGACGATGTGGCGGCAGAGTTAGGTGCTTTTACCGCTGCACTAGATGCGGTGCGCAGCGATATTCGCGCGCTCAGTGATAAATTGCTCACCCAATTGCCGGCAGATGAACACGCCTTATTCGATGTCTATTTACGGATAATGGACGATGGCGCGTGGGTGGCCGAGGTTGTTGCAAAAATCGAGGGCGGCGAGTGGGCGCAGGGTGCCTTGAGCCAGGTGATGTCTAGCCATATTCGCGCTTTTGAGATGATGGAAGACACCTATTTTAAAGAGCGCGCCACCGATATAAAGGATTTGGGTCGGCGGGTTTTGTCCTATCTGCAGGCTAATGATATCGAGCCGCCAGATTATCCTGAAAGAACAATCTTAGTCGGTGAAGAACTCACTGCGTCGATGCTGGGTGAAGTTCCCCGCGAAAAGCTGGTTGGCATGGTGTCGGTGCGGGGTTCAAGTAACTCTCATGTGGCGATATTGGCTAGAGCCATGGGTATTCCCACGGTAATGGGCGCGAGTGATTTACCTTATACCCAAATCGAAAATGCCAATCTGATTGTCGACGGCTATTCGGGTTACGTTCACTATAATCCAACGCCCGAAGTGTATGAGCATTTTCGCTCAGTCTCTGAGGAAGATCACGCCCTGAACCAGGGCTTGGAAGCGCTGCGCGATTTGCCCAGCGAAACCTTAGATGGTCACCGCATGCCGCTGTGGGTTAATACCGGTTTGATGGCAGATGTTGCCCGCTCGCTGGATCGAGGCGCCGAAGGGGTGGGTCTATACCGCACCGAGATTCCTTTTTTACTGCGTGAGCGTTTTCCCAGCGAAGAGGAGCAGCGCGTAATTTACCGCGAGCAGCTGCTGGCGTTTGCGCCACTGCCGGTCACTATGCGGACTTTGGATATTGGCGGCGACAAAGCCTTACCGTATTTCCCGATTGAAGAAGAAAATCCCTTTTTGGGGTGGCGAGGAATCAGGGTGACCTTGGATCACCCAGAAATATTTCTCGTGCAGGTCCGCGCGATGCTTAAGGCCAGTGAAGGCTTAAATAATTTGCGCATTATGTTGCCGATGATCAGCAATGTGCAGGAAGTGGATGAGGCCCTAGAGTTGGTGCGCAGGGCTTACGAAGAGTTGCTGGAAGATGGCTGGGATATTAATCTGCCACCGATTGGGGTCATGGTTGAAGTGCCCGCAGCGGTTTATCAGGCGCGGCAATTGGCGCGGCGGGTCGATTTTTTGTCGGTGGGCTCAAATGATTTAACCCAGTATTTGCTGGCAGTTGATCGCAATAACACCCGAGTTGCCGATCTTTATCACGCTTATCATCCGGCGGTGTTGAACAGTTTGCAGCAGGTCGTCGACGCCGCGCATGCCGAGGGTAAACCGGTAGGGATTTGCGGAGAGTTGGCCGGAGATCCTGCGGCAGCTTTGATCTTGATGGCGATGGGCTACGATATGCTGTCGATGAACGACAATAGTTTGTTGCGGGTTAAGGCGGTTATTCGCAGCTGTCGTTTTGAGGATTTACAGAGTCTGCTCGATGGGGTGATGTTGGTAGATACTGCCGACGAGGTTAAGGCCCAGCTGCGCAAAGCTATGATTAATATTGGCATGGAGCGCTTACTGCAGCAGACGTCAGGCGGCGTATAGTGCCGTTGGCGCTAAGCTGTGGGTTTAGTGCAAAAGTGCTTTAGGGACTGCGGTTTTAAAAACTCGGCTTGTTGTGGGTCGGTATTATAAATTTGCTCCCAAAAGTCCCAGTGGCCGTCTAGGCCGAGGCTAACAATACTGCTAGAACGGGTGCCGTAGCAGAGGTCTTTGGCGTTCACAAAGCGGCTGGATAAGGCAAGGTTGATTGCCTCCTCGTGATGGCCGCTGCTGCTAGGGTCTTGGAGCATGGCCAGCAGCTGGTGGTGATCTGTGGCTGTCGTCAGCACGGAATTCAAATCACGCTCCCCTTTCATCGTTTTTTCATTGCGACTACTGCGCGGGATATTGCCTATGGCGTGAGTGCCTGGCGGCAGTAGCGCCCAGCTTGGCTCAATATTATTGCTGTAGCCGAGCTCTACACCATCGAAGGCGATAAAGTTAAATGGTCGGTATTCAGATTTTTCTAGTTCTAGTTGTGTGAGGTATCTGGGGGTGTCGTCGCTGCTGAGTAGAAAGTTTTTGACGAGATCGCCACGACTGCGGTCGCCCAAACCCTCAGCGTCGCGAAGATTGGTGACCGCGGCAAAGCGGCCGTTGCGGCTAACGCCCAGCCAGCTGCCGCCGTATTCAAGGTCGCGGCCAGCTAAAATTTGTGGGTAATCTGGCCAGAAGTCGGCGGCGAGGGTGGGGCGTGAATAAAATTCGTCACGATTAGCGGCAATAATGAGTGGCTGGTCTGGCAACTGTTGCCAAGACAATAAAATCAGGCACATGGACACTACGCTGTTGTTTGTAAGTAGAGCTGGTCATAATAGCAGCTTTGCGCGAAGTCGAGGTGGTCTATGGTGGTGCTGATATATCTTGGGGTCGGCGCCATTGCGGGGTTTGTCGCGGGTTTGTTTGGTGTGGGCGGTGGCATGGTAATTGTCCCTGCGCTGGTGGTTTGCTTTGCGGCCCTAGCGGTGCCGGAAAATATTGCGATGCAACTGGCGGTGGGAACCTCGCTAGCGGCCATTGTGGTGAGCTCCCTCAGTTCGGTGCGAACGCATCACAAAATGGGCAATATCGACTGGTTGCGCTGGCGTGGTTTGGCACCAGGTATTGCGGCAGGTGTGATGTTGGGGGTTGCCACCGCGAGCGTGCTGTCGGCGGAGTCGCTTAAGCTTGCCTTCGGAATTTTTTGCTTAGTGATTGCTTTGTATATGGGTTTAGCTATGCAGCCGCCAGCCACAAGGCAGTTGCCTGGGCCGGGGGGGCTGTTGCCAGTGGGTGTGGGTATCGGTTTTTTCTCGGCGCTGTTTGGTGTGGGTGGCGGCTCCTTGAGCGTGCCCTACTTGACTTGGTGCAATATGCGAATGCAAAAGGCGGTGGCTACGTCAGCAGCCTGCGGGGTGCCAATTGCGGTTGTGGGTGCAATGAGCAATATGGTTGCCGGTTATGGTCACGCGAGCTTACCAGCCTATAGTATTGGTTTTGTGTATTGGCCGGCGTTATTGGGTTTGGTGTTACTAAGTGCGCCCTGCGCAAGATGGGGGGCGCAGTTGGCGCAGCGCCTGTCGGCGGTGTATCTACGCCGCGCATTTGCTGGGTTTTTATTGGTGGTTGGCAGTCAATTTATTTGGGGAGCACTGTAGGGCATGTTGAGACATCCTGATATCGATCCGGTTGCGTTGCAGCTTGGGCCACTTTCGATACATTGGTACGGGCTGATGTATTTGGCAGGTTTTGCCGCTGCGTGGTTTTTGGCAAAGCGTCGCAGTCACCAGCCATGGAGTCCCCTCAATGAAGCGCAAGTGGAGGATTTGATTTTTTACGGCGCCGTTGGGGTGATCTTGGGTGGTCGTTTCGGCTACGTCATATTTTATAATTTCCCTCAATTTTTGCAGGATCCGCTGTGGCTGTTTCGGGTCTGGGAAGGCGGTATGGCCTTTCACGGCGGCTTGCTGGGCGTGATTATTGCGGTGGCGCTATATGCTCGAAAAATCAAAGTGCCGGTGGTGGCGCTCTGGGATTTTATTGCGCCGCTGGCGCCCATTGGTTTGGGGCTGGGGCGCATTGGTAATTTCATTGGTCAGGAGTTATGGGGCCGACCGACCGATGGCCCGTGGGGAATGCTGTTCCCGCGCGACCCATCGCATTTACCTCGGCATCCGTCGCAGCTTTACCAGTTTGCGCTAGAGGGCGTGTTGTTATTTGTGATTCTATTTTTCTTTACCCGTAAGCAGCGACCGCCCCTAGCGGCGGGAGCCTTGTTTTTGCTGTGCTACGGAAGTTTCCGCTTTGTGGTGGAGTTTGTTCGTGAGCCCGATCGCCATATTGGCTTCGATGCGCTGGGTTGGCTTACGCGGGGGCAGGAATTATCGCTGCCTATGATTATAATTGGCGGGTTTTTACTGGCGTTGGCGTATAAACGCAGCGCAGCCAATGGCAAGGTGGGGAAATAATATGCAGCAGTATCTCGATTTGTTGCGAGATGTTCGTGACAACGGCACCGACAAAGGTGATCGCACTGGGGTGGGTACGCGTTCGGTGTTTGGTCGCCAGCTGCGCTTTGATCTGCAGCAGGGTTTCCCGCTGATGACCACCAAAAAAGTGCATTTGCGCAGTATTATTTGCGAGTTAATTTGGTTTTTGCAGGGCAGTTGCGACAATAACTGGCTGCGCGAGCGGGGCGTATCTATTTGGAATGAATGGGCCCTAGAAAATGGCGATTTAGGGCCTATTTACGGCAAGCAGTGGCGCAGTTGGGCCTGTCCTGACGGTAGCACCATCGATCAAATTAGCGAAGTTATCGACATGATTCGTCGCAAGCCCGATTCGCGGCGCTTGTTGGTGAATGCGTGGAACCCAGCAGATCTTCCCGATGAATCGCTAAGCCCGCAGGAGAATGCGCGTCGTGGTCGCGCCGCGCTGCCGCCCTGCCACACTTTATTTCAGTTTTATGTCGCTAACGGCCGGTTGTCGTGCCAGCTCTATCAGCGCAGTGCGGATCTTTTTCTGGGGGTGCCTTTCAATATCGCCAGCTATGCTCTGCTAACGCACATGATTGCCCAGCAGTGTGATTTGGATGTTGGCGATTTCGTGCATACCTTTGGTGATTGTCACTTGTATCAAAACCATCTCACCGACGAAATCGTTGAAGAGCAGCTCCGGCGCACACCAAAGCCGCTGCCGAAGCTCGTTATTAAGCGGCGGCCTGAGTCGGTGTTTAACTACGACTTTGAAGATTTTGAGTTTGCGGGCTACGAGCCTTATCCGAGTATAAAAGCACCTATCGCTGTTTGATGTTGGGGATTTCATGTCTGTAAGTATTTCGATGATTGTCGCGATGGCGAATAACCGCGTGATAGGTGTGAACAATGAGTTGCCTTGGCACTTGCCGGCAGATCTCAAGCATTTTAAAACGACGACCATGGCTAAGCCCATTGTGATGGGGCGCAAGACTTGGGAGTCTATTGGCAGGCCTCTGCCTGGGCGGCGCAATATTGTGGTGAGTCGGCAAGCGGATTATGTCGCAGAAGGGGCAGAGGTGGTCGCCAGTGTGGATGCCGGTATTTCCTTGGCGACCGCGCACGCAGTGGCGGAGGGTTTGTTGGAAATTGTGGTTATTGGCGGCGAGACGATATACCGCAGCGCGCTGGCTAAAGCCCAAAAAATCTATTTAACCGAGGTCGATGTCAGTCTAGATGGCGACGCTTGGTTTCCCGAATTGCCAGAAAATGAGTGGCGGGAGACGGCTAGAGAGTGTTACCCCGTAACAAATACCGAGAGCTTGGCTTACAGCTTTGTCACTTTGCAGCGGATTTCCGTTGAGTAGCAAGTAATTTGTACAATTAACAAACAGCACTCTGGGATCTCGGCGAGATGAGGGCGCGTATTGAACGTTACTCAGAAAGGAGTTGTTGTTACCTTAGTTCTCGATTTTGTAACGCATCAACCCAGCGAGAAGGCAATAATTTTTATATTACGAAACATTTAGTTTTCTCGTTGATTCTTACGTTTGCTCATGATTAAAATAAGCTCCGCTGTATGAAAGCACGGTCTTACGACTGGCCGTACGGCTGAACTAGATAATAAGCTCTGCTTTCACTAAACGTCCCAAATAGGAAAAGCAATTCCCATGAAAACGCAACGATTGAAAACAATCGCGCTGGCGGTCGGTATGGCTGTTGGTATGCTGGCTGTGTCGCCGGCCTACTCAGCTACAACTGCTGGGCAAGATCCTGCGGCAGCACAACTGCCACCCCCTAAGCCACTGATTCCTGTTAGCAAAGTTCTTGAGGTAGGTCAAAAAAGAACTAAAGCAGCGAAACAGTCACAAGTAAAAATCGACCGTCTGGCAGCAGACACAGGTGATTTGCTACAAGACTATAAAACGGTAATGAAGCAAGTAGATGGTTTGCGCATCTACAATGGCCGTCTTGAAAAGCAAATCACTGGCCAGTTACGTCGTATCTCTGGTCTAGAAAAGTCTGTTGACGATGCAACGGTTATTCAGCGTCAAATTACGCCTTTATTGATTCGTATGATTGACGGTCTTGAGCAGTTTGTTGCTCTAGACGTGCCTTTCCATATCGATGAGCGTAAAGAGCGTGTTGAATTTCTGCGCAACAATATGGATCGCTCAGATATTTCTATCGCTGAAAAATTCCGTCAGGTTCTTGAAGCATACAAAATTGAGAACGAATACGGTCGTAAAATTGATAGCTACAAAGGCGTAGCGCTCGTTGAAGGTTCTGAGCGTGATGTTAACTTCCTGCGTATTGGTCGCATTGGTTTGATGTATCAAACTACCGATGGCGAGCAGTCTGGCGCTTGGGATCAAGACAAGCGTAGCTGGGTTGAATTGGATGCTGGCGACTATCGCGGCGCGATCCAAAAGGGTCTGCGTATTTCGAATAAGCAGGCTTCTATCGATATTATGAAACTCCCGATTCCTGCTCCGGAGGCTGCGAAATAATGAAACGTAATCTATTTAACGCCGCAGTGCTTGCGTTTAGCGGTTTGATTGCCGTTGCAGCTATGCCGGCTATGGCCGAAGACGCCAAGTCACTAGATGAACTTCTGAAAATGGTTGAACAAGGCCGTGTTTCAGAAATCCGCGAACACAAAGAGCGCGAACAGCGTTTTGCTGCTGCTCGCTACGACCAGCAGAAAACACTGGACGAAGCAAAGCGCACTTTGGCTTCAGAAGAAAAGCGTTCTTCCGATCTGGAAAAAAGCTTTGAAGAAAATGAAACCGTTATTGTTGAGAAGCAGCGTCAGCTGAAAGAGCGTCTGGGTACGTTGACCGAGCTGTTTGGTCACCTGACATCTACCGCTGGTGATTTGCGTTCTAACTTCCAGTCATCACTTATCAGTATTCAGTTCCCTCAGCGCGAACAGTTTATCGATGATTTGATTGGCAAGATGTCTGGCGCAGAAGAGTTGCCTAGCATCGAAGAGATTGAGCGTGTTTGGTTCGAGCTTCAGCGTGAAATGACTGAGTCTGGTCGCGTTGTTAAATTCCGCACCACTGTAACCAGTGCTGGCGGCGAGAAGAGCGAGCAGGACGTTATCCGTGTTGGTACCTTCAACGCTGTAAATAGCGATGGCGAATACCTGCAGTACATTGCAGAGAATGGCACACTGGCCGTATTGTCTCGTCAGCCTAGTGGTCCATACATGAGCTGGGCAGAAGATCTTGCTAGCTCTACCTCTGGCATGAGCGCATTCGGTATTGACCCTACTGGTCCTACTGGTGGCTCGTACTTGGCCGCTCTGATTGACAGCCCAACGTTAACTGAACGCTGGCACCAAGGTGGTGTGGTTGGTTACGTTATCAGCGCCGTCGGTGCTCTGGCTATGCTGATTGCAATTTGGCGCTTGATTGTACTTTCTATGGAAGACATGAAAGTTAACAGTCAGCTGAAAAGCAAAAAGGCTAACCCAAATAACAGCCTTGGTCGCGTGTTGAAAGTCCATGAAGATAATCCAAGCATGGATCCTGAGACTCTGGAACTGAAACTGTCAGAAGCAATTCTGAAAGAAACGCCACGTCTTGAAAACTCGCTAAACCTGCTGAAGATTATTGCCGCAGTTGCCCCTCTCTTGGGTCTGCTGGGTACCGTAACCGGTATGATTATCACCTTCCAGGCCATCACCATCTTTGGTGCTGGTGATCCAAAAGCAATGGCTGGCGGTATCTCTGGTGCACTGGTAACTACTGTACTCGGTCTGGTGGTAGCGATCCCAACAGTTCTGCTGCACACATTTGTGAGCGGTCGGGCCAAGAAGATTATCCATGTTCTTGACCAGCAAACTACGGGCATCATTGCCGAACACACGGAAGGTCACGCGGGGAATTAAGCGATGTACCTACTGAATGAATGGGCGGAGATAATTCGACGATTCATGGATGCAGGCGGCGACGTACTTTGGGCCATCGCCGGCCTGACATTTCTGATGTGGACTCTCGCTCTTGAACGACTTTGGTATTACAAATTTGAGCTGTCGAAAGACGTCAATGGTGCCATTGGTAGCTGGGAGAAGCGCGCAGAGCGTAAATCTTGGAATGCCAAGCGAATTCGCGAAAAGTTGATATCGCAAGTATCACTTAAAATTAATGCGAGTTTGCCAATGATCCAAACAATGGTGGCACTGTGTCCACTATTGGGATTGTTGGGTACTGTTACCGGTATGATTGAAGTGTTTAACATCATGGCGGTAACAGGTGGCGGCGATGCTAAATCGATGGCCGGCGGTGTTTCAAAAGCAACAATCCCGACAATGGCGGGTATGGTTGCAGCCTTGTCAGGCGTTTTCATCAATACTTATGTTAAAAGTATTGCAGAACGTGAGAGCGAGCTTTTGGAAGACCATCTGACAACAGATCACTAAGAGAGCTAACATGAGAAGGAATAAAAGAGGCGGACAAGAGGATAATCCCTCTGAAATAGACTTAACGCCGATGCTCGACGTTGTGTTTATCATGTTGATCTTCTTTATTGTAACAGCGTCCTTTATTAAGGAAGCTGGCGTCGAGGTGAACCGCCCTGACGCATCAACATCAAGTAAAAAAGAGAATGTTAATATTCTGATTGCTGTAACGGCAACCAATGAAATCTGGATTGATAAGCGCCGGGTAGACAAGCGCGCAGTTCGCTCGATTGTAGAGCGGATGCACGCTGAAAATCCAAAAGGTGCCGTGGTTATTCAGGCTGATAAAGCTTCGAATACCGAGACGGTTACTGCGGTTATCGACGCTAGCCGGTCGGCTGGTGTATACGATGTTTCATTGGCCACTGAAGACAGCTGATCAATATGAATATTCGACTTTTATATGGTGCCGCATTGGCATTTTTGGTGACAGCAGCGCTGTTCATCATAATGCCTTCGCTTATCGAGATGGCTGATAAAACGCTGGATGAAAAACCGCGTACGAAGCTGGCCGATATTCAAATGCCGGACACCAAAATTGAAACAATGAAGGACAGCAAGCCTGATAAGCCGAAGGAGCCAGACGAGCCACCACCGGATATGGATCAACCTGAGATGGAAGACATCAATCCAAATATGGAAGTTGTCAACATGACTCCAACTCAGAGTGTCGATTTGACAAATACTGCTGGGGGGCTTTCAGCTTCCGATGGTGAGTATTTGCCAATCGTCAAAGTTGCGCCAATTTATCCGCGTCGTGCGCAAAGTCGGGGTGTTACGGGTTATTGTACGGTTGAGTACACGGTAACAAAAGCGGGTACCACCCGTGATATCGTCGCCGTAGATTGCGAGCCGTCCGGCTATTTTGAGCGAGCCTCCGTAAAGGCAGCAGAGAAGTTTAAGTACAAACCGCGTGTGTCCGACGGCGAGCCTATTGAGGTGCCGGGCATACAAAACCGGTTCACTTATGAGTTGGAGAAATAATGTCTGATTATCACTCGAGCACTAAAGCGATGCGTCCGGTGTTGGTCAAGCTGGGTTGTTCTCTGGTCTTAGGTGTCGCCACAGTGTTTGCAATGCCGGTAGTAAGTACCGCATTGCAGCCACTGATTGGTGAGCAAAGCGTGGGCATTGCCCACGCCGCTGATAAAAAAGAGAAGCCCAAAAAGAGCACACGTAGAACGCCAGCAATCCGCGCTAAAATTTATGAGAAATTAAATGAAGCGCAGATTGCTGCGGACGAGAAAAAGTATAGCCAAGCGATTAATCTGCTGAATGAACTTCGCGATAAAGAAGGGCGGAATTCACTCAATAGCTATGAGCTTGCTAATTTGTACAATATGTATGCGTTTATTTACTTTACGCAGGAAAAGTACGATTTAGCTTTGGACGCATACCGCAACGTGGTGAAGCAGCCGGATATTCCGGAGGCGATGGAGTTAAACACCAAGTACACCATCGCTCAGCTTTACTTCGTGAAAGAGGATTACAAGAACGGCGTAAAAACTCTGCAGGAATGGTTTAAAGCGAAAAAAGATATGCAAGAAGATCCTGGTGCCGGTGCTTATGCACTGCTGTCGCAGGGTTACTACCAGCTCAAGGATCTAGATCGGGCGTTGAAGTACATCGAAGTTGCTATTGATGACTACACCAGCCGTGGCAAGATTCCTAAAGAGCAGTGGTGGGGTTTGCAGCGCTTTTTGTACTATGAAAAGAATGATATCAAGCGCGTAACAGCGATTCTTGAAGAAACCTTAAAGCATTACCAGAAGAAAGCCTACTGGCTCCAGCTTTCATCTATGTATAACGAACTGAAAATGGACAGTAAAGCGACTGCAGCGATGGAGACGGCTTACACTGAGGGCGTTCTAGATAATGATAAAGAGCTGATTAATATGGCGTATCTCTTCCTGTCTCAGGAAGTGCCGTACAAAGCAGCTAAGGTGCTTGATAAAGGTATTAAGAAAGGCGATATACCTGCTACCTCTAAGAACCTTGAATTGCTAGGTAATGCTTGGCGTCAGGCTCAGGAGTTAAAGCGCGCGATTCCAGAAATGGAAAAAGCGGCGGCGAAGTCTGATAAGGGCGAGCTGTGGTCGCGTTTGGGAAATATTTACCTAGATAATGACGAGTTTGATAAAGCCGAAAAGGCGATTGAAAACGCGTTTAAGAAGGGTGATCTCAAGCGTCCAGATACCGCTTACTTGGTGCTGGGCATGGCACGCTTTAATCTACAAGAATATGAAGGTGCTAAAAAGGCCTTTAAAGAAGCGGCTAAAAGTGAGAAGTCTAAAGACTACGCCACACAGTGGATGGCGTTTATGGCTAAAGAGCTAGAACGTCAGGCTGCACTGGCCGAATAAATAGCTTTGAACTTTTGATTAAAGGCACCTTCGGGTGCCTTTTTTTGTGGGCGGTAATGTTTGATCAAAAGTGGCGTGTACGTGTGGTGATAATATGATATTCGACTACAATTATTTGAGGCGTTGTTTTACCAGAGTAATGTATAAAAACAATGAGTAAGCGAATGTTACCCTCTGATTGCGCAGTAGACGTTGGCGTTCGGGCTCTATATGGTTTGTGTCGGTCTTTAACGCCAGTCGCTATCACCGGCATCAATATTTGGCCACTGAGTTGCGCTGCTATTTTGGCTTTTTCGTCTGCGGCATTGGGCAATTCAATAGATTCAGATCAGCCCCAAGAAGGATTTTTCAAACGTTCAATCTTAAGCGCAGAAGAAACCCGAGATGAATGGTCTGAATCGTGGGTAGATTTTGCCGAAGGTGTAGACCGTTATTTTAGTAAAGAAGATGCGCCGCCAGATTATAAAAACGAAAGCTACGTTAAGATTCAACTTAAGCAGACATGGGAAGAGCATGGCGAGATCCAAACCGACGTTCGCGTAAAGGCTAAGTTTGACCTACCCAATACGCAGCGCAAAATGAAGCTGTTTTTTAGTAGTGATGAAGCGAGTGAGAATTCTTTAGAAGAGCGAGTGCGTAGCAATTCAACTGGAGAGCGCTTTAGTCGAAAGGAGTCTGTTTCGGGTATAGAAATAACTCCCGATAGCGAGTGGCATAAATGGAAGCGCTCGGCGCGATTAGGTATTAAATTAAAGGCGCCGTTAGTGGGCTTCGGGCGTTATCGGCTGCGCAGGCCGTTCAATAATTGGGGCGCATGGACGCCCGAGTTCCTGCAGGAAGTGTGGTATTTTAGTGATCGTGGCTGGGGTGAGACGTCGGAGTTTGAGTTGCGACGCCCCTTGGGAGACCTGCTGGGCTTGCGTTATTGGACGGTGCTCGAGTACGAGGATCAATATGATTATTTCCAAAATGTACATGTCTTTTCGTTAAGCCAGAGATTGTCTGATCGGAGTTCAGTGGATTACCGAGCAGGATTGGTGTTTTCAACTGAATTTCAAGCACAGTTATCCGCCTATTTTATTGGTACAAGTTACACCTACAAGCTCTATGAAGAGTGGGTCTTTGTAACGGCTAGTCCTGAGGTGTTTTTTCCTCGGAATAACAACTGGAATGCAGAGGCCAGTTTCACAATAAAGCTAGATGTATACTTTTCCCGATAGCCCGAGCGAGTTATAGCGCAAGTTTGAGTAGTAACTTGTAACGTCGTTGTCTCATAATAATAGGCTGCGACAACAGCGGCTATTTCAAGTAATTACTGTTCAGCTAGTGCGCTAAAGGCTGTGTAATTTGGCGCACGCTGAATCCAGCTAATTAGTTAGTCGTTAGACCTAATATTTCAATTTGGCGCGATATATGCAGGTGAGTTAATTCACTAGTCTGCCGTTTATAGGCATTGTATGTGGCAAATCGAAACGTAAGTTTTGAAAGTAAAGGATATTTTCGAATAGGGAATCATTGGCCGCAGACTTGTAATACCAATGAATCAATGATCGGGCTTGATTAAAATGCGGCTTCCGCAGGAGATGTAATGACAATTCGCGTGGCTATTCACCACAAAACCTATTACAAGTTTGACCGACTGGTCAATTTGTCGCCCCACATCATTCGTTTACGGCCCGCGCCTCATAGTCGTACTCCTATCCATAGCTATAGCATGAAAGTAGTTCCAGAAGCTCACTTTCTAAATTGGCAACAGGACGCGTTTGGCAACTATCTAGGTCGTTTAGTATTTCCAGAGAAAACCGATAAGTTTTCGATTGAGGTAGAAGTTATCGCCGATATGACGGTGATAAATCCCTTTGATTTTTTTCTAGAAGAATACGCTGAAAAATTCCCGTTTTACTACAAAAAGCAGCTTAAGAAAGAGCTTACTCCGTATTTAGAAAAGGAAAAGCAGGGCAAGAATTTCAATAAGCTCTTAAAGTCGATTTCTAAAGCCCCAAGGGCAATGAATGACTTTTTGGTGGAAGTGAACCAGATTCTTGAAAAGAAAATTGAGTATTGCATACGCTTTGAGCCCGGCGTTCAAACGCCGGAAGAAACGCTTACTCTTGCCAAAGGCTCCTGCCGTGATTCCGCGTGGCTATTGGTTCAACTTTTCCGTCACTTGGGCTTGGCTGCACGCTTTGCCTCTGGCTATCTGGTGCAACTGAGTTCAGACGAGAAATCCCTCGATGGCCCCAGCGGACCAGAGAAAGATTTTACCGACCTACACGCTTGGTGCGAGGTGTATATTCCCGGCGCTGGCTGGATAGGCCTAGATCCAACTTCGGGTTTATTTGCGAGCGAAGGTCACATTCCCCTAGCCTGCACGCCAGACCCTGTTTCGGCGGCGCCCATAGAGGGCTACACCGATGAGTGTGAAGTTGAGTTTGACTACACCAATGAAGTTGTGCGAGCTCACGAAGACCCGCGCGTAACCAAACCCTATAGCGATGACCAATGGGCAGATATTTTGTTACTGGGCGATGCGGTTGATCGCGATTTAGTGGCTAAAGATGTCCGCCTGACAATGGGTGGCGAGCCGACCTTTGTATCGGTAGACGACATGGAATCTGCGCAGTGGAATATTGAGGCCTTAGGCGCCGATAAATTGCGCTTGGCAAAAACCTTGCTGCTGAAGTTGCGCAACCATTTTGCCAATACTGGCTTGCTGCATTACGGACAGGGCAAGTGGTATCCCGGTGAAGAAGTGCCCCGCTGGGCGCTGGGTTTGTTCTGGCGCAAAGATGGTGAACCGCTGTGGACTAAGCCCGAGCTGCTAGCCCGAATTGATCAAGACTACGGCCACACAGTTAAAAATGCCGAAAAGTTTGCAGTTAAGCTAGCTGGCCTCCTGAGCCTAGCCAAAGACTATGTGCAGCCGGCCTATGAAGACGCTTTGCACTATTTATTGCAAGAGCAAAAAATACCCCAAAATATTGATATTCTCGCCGCTAAAATCAGCGACGATTTAGGTCGCCGCCGCTTGGCGCGCCTGCTGGAGCGTGGTTTTAAAGACCCCAGTGGCTATATTGTACCGCTGGCCTGCGACCCTGCCACTGGCGAGTGGAGCAGTAGTATTTGGAATGTGAAACGCGAGCGCCTTATTCTCACGCCGGGCGATTCGCCGATGGGCTTACGTTTGCCACTGGGTGATTTGCCGGAGTCTATGACCCCCGAAATACCCGCAGACCGTGACCCCTTTGACCCCCGCGGCGATTTACAGGCGCGGGAGGCTATTCATTTCCCGCTGGAGTCTAACCCGCCCACGCCGCAGAAATTACAGGGTGCGAGTAAGGCGATTGCCGATGCCCTTGATGGTACTCTACCACTGGTACGCACGGCGATGTGCATTGAGGCTCGCGGCGGTAAAGTGCATATTTTTATGCCGCCTTTGCACAGTCTCGAGCATTATATTGAGCTGGTGGCCGCTATTGAAGAAACCGCCGATGAGCTGGCAGTACCGGTAATCATCGAAGGCTACGAGCCACCGCGAGATCCGCGTATTCAAAAACTATTGGTAACGCCAGACCCTGGTGTTATCGAAGTGAATGTGCACCCCACGTCTAACTGGCAGGAGCTGGTCGCTAACACGACCGAGCTATATGCAGCGGCGCGGGAGTGTCGCTTGGGCGCCGAGAAATTCATGCTCGACGGGCGCCACACCGGCACTGGAGGCGGTAACCATATCACCCTTGGTGGGGCGACACCGGCCGACAGCCCAGTGCTACGTAGGCCTGACCTGCTGCGCAGCTTAGTGACTTTTTGGCAGCACCACCCCAGCTTGTCTTATATCTTCTCTGGCGCCTTTGTTGGCCCCACCAGTCAGGCGCCCCGCGCTGATGAGGGGCGGGATGAAATGCTCTACGAGATGGAAATTGCATTTCAGCAAATGCCCGAAGGTTTGGCTGACCAGCCGTGGTTGGTCGACCGGCTCATGCGCAACTTGCTCATAGATATTACCGGCAATACCCATCGCGCCGAATTCTGTATCGATAAACTGTATGCGCCAAACAGTGCAACGGGGCGCTTGGGCTTGTTGGAGTTTCGCGGTTTTGAAATGCCCCCCCACAGCCGTATGGCCTTGGTCCAAGCACTGCTGATTAGAACCTTGGTAGCGCGGTTTTGGGCTGAACCCTATAAAAAGCCGTTGGTGCGTTGGGGTACGGCATTGCACGATAAGTTTATGATGCCTCACTACCTGTGGCAGGATATGAACGAAGTGGTCGCCGATTTACAGGCTCATGGCTACCCCTTCAAAGCAGAATGGCTGCTACCATTTGAGGAATTCCGTTTCCCTCATTACGGTCGAGTGAAGCTCGACGAGATTGAAATTGAACTGCGCTGGGCGGTAGAACCGTGGAATGTATTGGGTGAAGAGGTCGGCAGTTTTGGCACCGCGCGTTACGTGGACTCCTCGGTAGAGCGCTTGCAAGTGAAGGTAAGTGGCTTAACGGATGGCCGCTATATTCTCGCCTGTAATGGCCGTCGCGTGCCGCTGCGCAACACCGCTACCCATGGCGAGTACGTGGCAGGGGTGCGCTACCGCGCTTGGGCGCCACCATCGGCCCTGCATCCCACTATTGGGGTACATACCCCGCTTATCTTCGATCTAATTGACACCTGGACCGGACGCTCTATGGGTGGCTGTAGCTATCATGTATCGCATCCAGGCGGTCGTAGCTATGAAACCTTCCCTGTTAATGCAATGGAGGCAGAGGCGAGGCGCGGCAATCGTTTTGGTACGCTAGAGCATACCCCAGGGCCGTATACGCCACGGCCAGACCTCGACGCAGTAAGGGAGTTCTTTCCCGAGCCGCCGCGGCCGTTGGCGCCGCCACCGGAGGAGTCGCCAGGTGAGTATCCCCATACTCTCGACCTCCGTCGGCAGCCCAACTGGATAGGTTAAAAAATGTAACTAGTACTTCTAAAGCGGGTCTGCCCCGTTAAACAAATGGCCGTGTATTGAGTACATGGCCATTTTTGTATTTAGGGTGCAGGCTTTAGTTCACAGTTTACACAATGGCATCTCTACGATTGGGGGATGTATTGTAATATTATTTTTTTCAATGACGTCGGCCGCATTAGGGCGATATTTAACAAAGCGGATTGAAACCATGACTGTTTTCCCAAAGGCTCACTGGCGTGGGCTGTTGAGTATGATACTGCTTGGCTCGGCGTTACTGGGCTGCAATCAGAGCAAATCGTCTACACCCGCTGCTAGTCTTGCCGAGCCGTCGATTACTGCTAGTGATAATGGCAGCGCGGCGATGTGCAATGCCGAGCCTTCAGGTTCAGCCATACCGCGTTTGCAACGTGATGGTCGCTGGTTGGTGGATCAGCATCAGCGTGTGGTTATCAGTCACGGGGTTAACTTGGTGTGGAAGTTGGCGCCGTATTTTCCGCCAAACAGCCCCGAAGGGTTTACCGCAGCAGATGCCGATTGGTTGCTTGAACACGGTTTTAATACCGCGCGTATTGGCACCTTATGGATAGGTGTCTCGCCGACCGCGCCGGGGGAAATCGACCAGAATTACCTCGAGCAGTGGGATCGTGTTGTGCAGTTATTAGCCGAGCGAGGTATCTGGATACTCTTCGATTTTCATCAAGATATGCTCGGTGAGATATATCAGGGCGAGGGGGTGCCAGAATGGGGCATTCCGCAAGGTTTAATGACCCGTTTATTGGGTTCGCCAGCGCTGGGTTTCCCCTTCAATTACTTCACTCCCCAGGTCTCTGAAAGTTTCGATAAGCTATGGGCCGAACGAGGTCCAATCTGGCAGGGATATAGCGATGCGTGGCAGGCGCTCGCCAGCCGTTGGGCGGATCAACCCTATAGCATGGGCTACGATTTGCTCAACGAACCTTGGGCAGGTCTTGAGTGGGCAACATGTATTTTACCAGGTTTAGGCTGCCCTGCATCTGACCGCGAAATACAGCCATTCTTCGAACGAGCGATCACCGCTATCCGCGGCGTTGACGCCAATAATATGGTTTGGATCGAACCGCAGCTACTGGCCGGTGGCACGGGTACGCCTACCGGATTTACCCCCATAGCCGGCGAATTGCAGCTTGGCTATTCGGTGCATAACTACTGCCCTCTAACGGCCTTGTTGCAAGCAGCAGAACTCGGCTTGCCGATTCCCGATGTACTGCCAGACACCTGCCAAGGATTCGAGGGTAAGGTCTTTGAGCAGGCGCGAATTACCAGCGAACGCATTGGCGCGGTGGAGCTTGTGACCGAATTTGGTGCAAGCGACGATCCGGTGCTCCTAAATAGGGTGGCGAGCTTGGCAGATAGCCATTTAACAGGCTGGCAGTACTGGGCCTATAAAAATTGGAGTGACCCTACCACTCAATCCCAAGAAACTGGCGCGCAAGGCTTGTTCAGCGACGACAGCAACTTGAATAGTGTGAAACTGGATAAACTCAAAGAATTAGAGCGTAGCTACCCCCAAGCCACAGCGGGTATTCCACTGGAATTGTCCTTCGACAGTATTAGCGGCGACTTCCACTATCGCTATCAAATTCGTCCCGCAGGCGCCGACACTCAAATTTACCTGCCGCAAATACACTACCCCAATGGTTACGAGGTGGAGGTTAGTGGCGCGAGCGTGGTCTCTGCCACCGGCGCCAATTTGTTGATGCTGCACAATAGTAGCTGCGAAGGTGAAGTCGAAGTTGTTGTTCGCCGGTCTACTGCTGCTTTGGACTATTAATAGTGGCGTAAATCTCGGTGCTGCCGTCGTTTAATAGCAGCAAAATATCGTAGGCTTGAAAACCTCTGCCCATATCCATGCCGGGACTACCCATTGGCATGTTCGCGACGATTAAGCCGCGGGCGCCACTGGGTTTCTCCGCTAAAAATTGGGTGATATAGCGTGCGGGTATATGGCCTTCAAATACAAAGCCGTCGCTAGATACTGAGGTGTGGCAGGCTTGAAGGTTGGCGGGAATGCCCAGCTCAGCTTTTAGCGCATTTAGGTTGACGTGGTTTTGCACCGTGGTCGTAAAGCCTTGCTGCTGGGCGTGTTCAATCCATGCGCCGCAGCATCCGCAGTTAGGGTTTTTGTGTACTGATAACTCTGTGCTTGCTGCACGTTGGAATGGTGCAGCGGCATTTTCGCCGTAGCTATTGGCACTTACTACTGCAGCCATTACCAAAAGAAATAGACTGGTCTTTAGTTTAGAAATAGACATGATCGCTCCGCGATAAACATAGCTTTTAAGTCAATAAAACAAGGTCGGCATACAAGTAGCCGTGTATTGAGTTTGTTTACAGCAATTGGCCCAAAATGTAGGCGCAATTATCCTGCGCTAGCTATGGATGGGAGGGCGGTAAAGGCTGATGAGCGGGGCGGGTTTGGGGTGTTTAATAGTAGGTATAGCGCGCATTTGCGGTGCTGGGTGTAGCTTGATGATAGTGCTGCTGCTCAGTAATGCGGCGGTCGCGCAACTGCTTTTAGGGCATTCGTTTTGCTGGGTGTTGCAGCAGTTGTCGCTGCTGTCTTGCATTAAATCCTTTGCCGCCGACTCGGCCATGTTCATGGCGCTGTGATCAATAGGCATTGCCCCCATGGCTGAGCCGCCCATATTCATTTGCTCTGGGCAGGGGGCGTAGGCATAGGCAAACGACTGAGCAAGTAAGCTCAGTAATAGCAAAACAATATGGAGATGCCTAGTTTGCTTATTTGCCATTAAACGGGTGCCATAAATAGTGGTGTACCACTTAGTGCGCAGATGGTTTGCTATTCTCGACCGGCTTGGTCAATAGGTCAAGCTGGCTGTTCGAGGTCTTCTATTACTGAGATTAGCCGGTATACCACCTGTCCGGCTTTCTTTTCTTTATCAATCTGCCAATTGGCGGGTAGGGCGGGCAGGGCCTCGTCGCTGGCGGTTTCTACATAGATTTGGGTGTGGGGCTTTAGCGCCTGCTTGGCTAAGTTGGCGATAACGGGGGCTAGCAAGTCCAAGTGAAATGGTGGGTCGAGAAAAATAATATTGTAGCTTTGTGCGCTTTTCCCCAAAAAAGCCAAGGCTTCTTTGCTGTGTACAGTGGCGTGTGGGCAGCGCAGGTTTTCCAGTTGTTGGCGGATTTGCTGGCAGCTATTGCGATCGGTGTCGACAAAATCACAGTGCGCGGCATAGCGCGACAGCGCCTCTAGCCCCAAGGCTCCAGAGCCAGCAAATAAATCGAGGCAGCGCGCGCCGTGAATCGTTGGGTTTAGCCAGTTGAACAGGGTTTCGCGAATGCGGTCGCTGGTTGGGCGCAGGCCAGCAGCGCCCTCAAAATCCAGCTTGCGGCTGCGCCACTGGCCGCCAATAATCCGCAGGCTACCCTGTTGGCGGGTACTTGTGCTTGCTTTGGGCGCTGAATTGCTTGAATTGCGAGGGGCTTTGGGCATGGTGTTTCCGGTGCCAGTTACTCAGAGAAATGGTAGGATACGGCTTTTATTTATGCTGTAAACCTTAACGGAATATAAATACCCGCATGACAGAGAATTCAAATCCGCCTGAGATCGAGCCTGAAACCAAAAAAAAGGGTTTATTCGCCCGTTTTAAAGAGTCTTTTGTCGGTTCGGAAGAAGATTTGGCGGCATTGGCTGCGGCCGAAGGCTTTATCGACGACAAAGAAATAGCCCCTTGGCAGCATCTGGAATTAACCCCAGAAGAACAGGCCTCCCTACTGGTCCGCTTTCGTGAAGGCCTGAGTAAGACCGGCGCCCAATTGGGCGAGGGCATGGCCAACCTCTTTCTTGGCCGCAAAGAAATTGACGACGAGCTCCTCGAAGAGATCGAAACCCATCTGCTCATGGCCGATGTTGGGGTGGATGCCACCCAAGAAATTATCGGTAATCTCACTCGTCGGGTGTCGCGCAAAGAGCTAGACAACCCTGAAACCCTGTACGTGGCACTACAGGAAGAGTTGAGTACGTTATTAGCCGCCGCCGAAGAAGAACTGGTAATTCCCGAGGGGCCAGGCCCCTATGTAATCCTTATGGTTGGAGTTAACGGCGTGGGTAAAACCACCACCATTGGTAAACTGGCCAAGCAGTTTCAGGCCGGTGGCCGCTCGGTAATGCTAGCGGCGGGTGACACCTTTCGCGCCGCAGCGGTAGAACAGTTACAAGTGTGGGGCGAGCGCAATGAGGTGCCGGTAATTGCCCAGCACACCGGAGCCGACAGCGCCTCGGTATTATTCGACGCGCTGCAAGCCGCCAAGGCGCGCAAGGTTGATATTCTTATCGCAGATACCGCCGGTCGCTTGCACAATAAAGACAATTTAATGGAAGAGCTGAAAAAAGTGGTGCGGGTGCTCAAAAAACTCGACCCTGAGGCGCCCCACGAAGTGATGTTGGTGCTGGATGCAGGCACCGGCCAAAACGCCCTGTCGCAGGCCAAGCATTTCCAAGCGGCTGTAGGCGTGACCGGCCTAACCCTGACCAAGCTCGACGGCACGGCCAAGGGCGGCATTGTGTTTGCCATTAGCAAACAGCTGGGAATTCCTATTCGCTTTATTGGCGTGGGTGAGGGTATTTTAGATCTGCGCCCCTTCCGCGCTACTGAGTTTGTTGGCGCGCTATTTGGTTGGACGCAGAAACAAAAATGATTCAATTCGATCAGGTCAGCAAACGCTACGAAGGCGGCTATGAGGCACTCAGCGATGTGAGCTTTCATATCCCACGCGGCGAAATGCGCTTTTTAACCGGCCATAGCGGCGCCGGAAAAAGTACCTTGCTGAAACTGATCATGGTGATGGAGCGCGCGAGTAGCGGCCAAGTGATTGTTGGTGGTCGCAATTTGTCTAAATTAGCGGTGCGCCATATTCCTGAGGTGCGCCGCGAAGTGGGTGTGGTGTTTCAAAACCATCAGCTCCTGTTTGATCGCAGCGTTTACGACAATGTTGCGCTGCCACTGATTATTGCCGGTTATGGCCATCGGGATGTGGGTCGCCGAGTTCGAGCCGCGCTAGATAAAGTCGGCTTACTCGACAAAGAGCGTAAAAACCCCATTACCCTGTCTGGTGGTGAGCAGCAGCGAGTGGGCATTGCCCGCGCTGTGGTAAATAAGCCCGCGTTATTACTGGCCGATGAGCCAACCGGTAACCTTGACCCTCAGCTCTCTGCCGAGATCATGCATCTGTTTGAGCAGTTTAAGCAGGTTGGCGTCACCGTGCTTATTGCCAGTCACGATTTAGCGTTGATCGCCCGTATGCCCTACCGTTTGCTTACTTTGCGCAAAGGCCGCCTTATTACGGCGGGAGGGGCTGATAATGGCCCAGAATAAACTCAATAAACGCCGTTTAGGTCAGCTTCAGGCACCTGCTGCGCGTAAAGATGTGCAAGGCGCGCGCCGCCATAAAACCGGTTTACGCGATCGTCTTGCCAGTTATCGCAGCCATCATCGCCAAGTTGCCCTCGACAGTCTGCGCCGTCTATTGCAGCGGCCAGCGGCCACATTGCTGACCAGTTTGGTTATCGCCATTGCCCTCGCGTTGCCGGTGAGTCTGTATATTGGCTTGAATAATATTGAGGCGGTGAGTAGTGGCTGGGAAGGCGCTGCGCGTATCTCTTTGTTTTTAAAGCCTAATGTTTCTACTGCTCAGGCCGAGAGTCTGCGCCGCAGTATTGCCGGCCGCGATGGTGTGCAAAGCGCCGAATATATTTCGCCAGATGCCGCCTTGGTGGAGTTTCGTGCCAGCTCTGGGTTTGGTGATGTACTCGATCAATTAGACAGCAACCCGCTACCCGGCCTGATTGTGGTCACTCCCCGAGAGGCCAATAGTTCGGCGGAGGCGGTCACGGCCTTGCAACAGCTTTTGGCGAAGCTGCCCGAGGTCGACTTGGCCAAATTGGATATGGCGTGGTTGCAGCGCCTGAATCAAATCACGGAATTGGGGCGGCGCCTGACCTTAGCCTTGGGTGGGATGCTGGCGGTGGGCGTATTGCTGATTATTGGCAATACCATCAAATTGGCCATCGAAAGCCGACGCAGTGAAATTTTGGTCGTAAAACTGGTGGGTGGCACCAACGCCTTTGTGCGCCGGCCCTTCCTTTATACCGGTTTTTGGTATGGCTTGTGTGGTGGGCTGGCGGCATGGCTATTGGTGCAGTGTGGGCTGTGGTGGTTGCGAGAGCCGATTGCCGAATTGTCGGTGTCTTATCAAAGTGATTTTCACCTGCTAGGCTTAGGCGTGATCGACAGCCTGATGTTGTGGCTATTTGCCGGAAACCTAGGCCTGCTAGGCGCTTGGCTGGTAGTCGGGCGAGAATTGCGAGCGATAGAACCAAGTTGATCCCCTTATTTTTCTCGTTATAGACAGTGGGGTGCGCGATTAGGTCTTAAAGGGGCTTGAACTTTTAATGGTTTGAGACTCTAATAAGTGCCAGTGTTTTTCATCAATATCTAGGAGGAGTGCAATGAGTACCCATCTGCAGCCGATACAGCAGCTTGTACCGGGTGGCGACCTCTCTGCATATATTCAGTCGGTTGGTCGTATTCCGGTGCTTAGCGCAGAGCGCGAGCGCGAATTAGCCGAAGATCTCTTCTACCACGAGAGTGTAGAGGCTGCCCGCCAGTTGGTTATGTCTCATCTGCGCTTTGTGGTGCATATCGCCAAAAGTTATAAAGGCTATGGTTTGCCCCAAGCTGACCTAATTCAAGAAGGCAATGTTGGCCTGATGAAGGCGGTTAAGCGTTTTGATCCTGAAAAAGGTGTGCGTTTGGTGTCTTTTGCCGTGCATTGGATCAAGGCCGAAATTCACGAATACGTGTTGCGCAACTGGCGTATTGTTAAAATCGCCACCACCAAGGCCCAGCGTAAGCTGTTCTTCAATTTGCGCAGTGCAAAAAAAGAACTGTCTTGGTTGAGTAACGACGAAGTGAACGATGTTGCCGCTGATTTAGGCGTTGATGTTGCCGAAGTGCGCCGCATGGAAGGTCGCTTAAGTTCGGTTGATATCGGTTTTGACGCCGACGCCGACGACGAGCGCGGCCCCGTTGCTCCAGTACACTATTTAGAAGACCACAGCACCGATCCAGCCAAGTTATTAGAATCTGACAACTTGGAAGAGAGTAACCACCAGCACCTGAGTTTAGCGCTGGGCGACCTCGATGATCGCAGTCGCGACATTCTGCAAAGTCGCTGGTTGAGCGACACCAAAGCTACCCTGCACGATTTGGCTGATCGCTACGGGGTATCTGCTGAGCGTATTCGCCAGCTTGAACAAGCCGCAATGAAAAAATTGCGCGCGGCGATGGAAGCCTAAGCGCTTAGCGACCAATTAGCTTAAATACTGTTAAAAGCCCCGCCTCGCGGGGTTTTTTTGTATCTAGCCGGGGTTTTTGCCCGTATCGCTGGCCCTGTACTTTTGCAAACCCGCCGACATCCGTACAATAGCGCCTTTAAATGCAGGCAGGACTGGGCAATGGCTTCGTTAACGCTTTTTCTGGCAGCAGTACTCGGGTTTTTGGCCGTCGCGCTGGGCGCCTTTGGCGCTCATGGTCTAAAGGCGAGCTTATCGGCAGAGATGATGGCAGTCTATCAAACCGCCGTGCAGTATCACTTTTACCACTGTTTTGCGCTCTTAGTGGTAGGTCTGCTGATGCACAGCGGTGTTCAACTGCTGTCCCTGCGGATTGCTGCGGTACTATTTTTTCTTGGGGTACTCGTGTTTAGCGGTAGTTTGTACGCACTGGCGCTTACCGAAATTCGAATTCTTGGCGCCATCACCCCCATTGGTGGCCTGATGTTTTTAGTGGCTTGGGCCTGCTTGGCTTATTCTGCTTGGAAAGCGATGTAATGACTGAACATGCGGCTCCGTTGCGCCGGCGGATTAAAAGCTTTGTAATACGTACTGGCCGGATGACCGACGGTCAAAAACGTGCATATGAGATTAATTTTAATAATTGGGGCTTAAAGCGCGCCAATGGGCCAGTGGATTTTGCTGAGGTCTTTGGCCGCCAAGCGCCAACGGTCCTTGAAATTGGCTTTGGCATGGGCGACTCCCTTGCCGAAATGGCCACTCAAGCGCCAGAACTGAATTTTGTTGGCATTGAGGTGCACACCCCAGGCGTTGGTCGCCTGTTGTACCTCACAGAGCAAGCGGGGCTGAGTAATCTGCGCGCCTACAGCGACGACGCGGTAGAAGTTCTCGCCCACTGTATCCCCGACAATAGCCTGAGCCGTGTCCAAGTATATTTTCCCGACCCGTGGCACAAAGCCCGCCATCAAAAGCGGCGCTTAATTCAGCCAGAATTTGTGCAAGTACTACGCAGTAAATTAAAAATTGGCGGCGTACTCCACCTAGCCACCGACTGGGAAAACTACGCCGAACACATGATGGAAGTCATGAGCGCCGCTGAAGGCTATCAAAATAATGCTGGCGCTCAGCAGTATTCGCCTAAACCCGACTACCGGCCTAATACCAAGTTTGAAAAACGCGGCGAGCGGCTCGGACACGGGGTGTGGGATTTGTTGTTTTCTAAGGTGAGTTAATGCAGCGATTAGCGGTGTGAACGAGCAGCGCAGGGCGCCGTAAAAATAATTGCGCTGAGCCTAGGTGGAAAATCGCTTGTGGTTCGTCTTATGTGAACTTATTTAGCCTAGGAGTAGGGCTTTGTCCGCAGAAGAAGTGATCAATACCGTATTTTTATCCTGCAAGTCTTTGCTGGCGGCGGTCGTGTCACGCATTGTCCCACCCCACGAAATTGAAGATATTGTGCAGGAAACCTACGTTCGGGTCTGCCAGAGCAAGGCCAAGGGCGATCTTCGTGAGCCTCGCGCTTTTATGGTAAAAACCGCCCGCAACTTGGCGCTGGACCATATTAAGCGTGCCGAACAGCGTCTGACTTGTTCTATGGATTCGCAGTTAGACTGGGAGTGTGTCGCCCGTGATGACAGTGATCCCTACCGCCAAAGTGTTTCCAATCAGGAGTTTTCACGATTTTGTGAAGCGGTGCGGCAATTGCCTTTGCAGTGCCGGCGGGTATTTGTGCTTAAAAAAGTGTATGGCCATTCCCAGCGTGAGATTGCGCAAAAATTGGGGCTTAAAGAGAGCACAGTCGAAAAGCATATCGCGAGGGGAGTCCTCTTGTGTGCGCGATATTTGGAATCAGTAGCGCCAAACACCACATTGACGCAGAGAGAGTCGCCTAAGGGGACAACGGGGGAGCGTCGATGAGCAATGTAGTTGATTTGTCTGATCATCAGCACGCGCAGCACCGCGCCAGTGAATGGTTGGCAAAAATAGATCGCGGTCTTAGCCCAGACGAAGAGCAGCGCTTACATATTTGGTTAAGCGCGCGGCCAGAAAATCGGCAAGCACTCTTGGCGCTGTCTGACCAATGGGATGCGATGGATGAATTAGGGCGCTTGGCTGAGATATTTCCTGAGCCGGAGTATCGCCGTGAACAAGGTCGCTGGCGGCGGCATCCGGCAATATTGTCGCTGAGCTTTGTATTTTTGGTGGCAATTGCCTTGGGCGTTTGGTTTGCGAGCCACGTCAATTCGGTGCCGGCGATGGCCGTGGCTATTAAACAAGTAGAAAACCGTTTTGAGACGAGCCGTGGTGAGCAGTCTACGGTAACACTGCTCGACGGCTCCCAATTGACGTTGAATACCAATACCCTAATTCGCGCAGTGTATACCCAATCCGAAAGGCAAATTTATCTAGAGCGGGGCGAGGTCAGTATTGAAGTTGCTCATAATCGCCAACGACCATTTATTGTATACGTCGAAGATAAAATGGTGCGGGCAGTGGGCACGGCATTTAATTTAAAAATAAGAGCAGATCAGCGGGTAGAGTTGATTGTTACCGAAGGCAAGGTGCTGGTTGGTTCCCATAAGACCGCTGGCGGCAGTCACTCAGTTACACAAATGCGCGACGAACCGGCATTTAACTCTGCGGAGGCTGCACCCGTCGCGGCCGGACAGCGTATGCTGCTAGGTGATGCGCTAGAGCAAGTGCAGGCAATTAAGCCCGAAGATATCCGTGTTCAATTGGCGTGGCAGAGTGGTAGCTTAGTGTTTCGTGGTGAATCCCTAGAGGAGGCCATAGCCGAGATTGAGCGCTATACGCCGGTTGAGTTTGTTATTCAGGATGACGATCTCAAGCAGCTGCGCGTTGCTGGTATGTTCCGCACGGGCGATGTAGAGGGCTTGCTGGCAAGCTTAAAAGAGAATTTTAACGTTTCCTCGCAGCGTGTTAGCGCAGAAAAAGTCATTTTAACTAGGAGGTAGAATGGTACATAAGACAGGGATAGCGATTTAATTGTGCCATTTATTTTTCATAAGCACTGGTGGAAACTAAAGCCTCAATCGTCTTCTTGCTGCACACATGATTTAAGTGTGGGTGAGGAAGGCGAAGCAAGCCATTTGCGGCACTTGCTAGTACAAATAATAGCGTTGTTAATCCTGTTTAGCAGCGCTGTTTATGCACGAGCAGAGCCGTGTATAAAAATACCCTTCAATATTCCTCGCCAAAGTGCAGACCAAGCACTTATCCAATTTGCGGAGCAGGCAGAGCTTACCTTCATATTTGCATTTGAAGCCACTCAAGGCAAAACGGCTAATGCCCTTAGGGGTGAGTTTAGCCGCCGCCAAGCGGTAACAAGCTTACTTGATGGTACCGGCTTATACCCTGTTTTTCGCGTGGATGGCGTGCTGGCTGTAACCACTAATAAGCCAGTAGAAAATGACGATAACTCGTCACAAGAGGAATGCGATATGGCGAACAATTCAAATAACACTCCATTATTAACACGCTTGGCAGCCGCTATAATGGCAACGTTTTCAGTGTCGGCGGGTGCGCAATCAGCAGATATGCAAGCGGCTAATAGGCCTACCGTGCTCGAGGAAGTCATCGTTACGGCCCAAAAGCGCGCACAGGGATTACAAGACGTGCCAATCTCTATTTCGGCGTTTAGCGGCGACAAAATCAAAGACGCGGGCATTCCCGATTTCGAAGAATTATCATCCTATATTCCCAATTTCAGCGTGTCGGAAAACACCATTGGCGACACTATTTCGATCCGTGGTATTAACTCAGACAGTCAAGCCGGTGGCGAGCAGTCGGTGGGTATTTACGTTGACGGCATTTATCGTGGCCGCGGCGTGCAGTCGCGCTTTGCCTTTTTAGACGTAGGCTTAATTGAAGTGCTGCGCGGGCCGCAGGGAACACTCTTTGGCAAAAACACCATTGGCGGTGCCTTGAATATTACCTCGGCTAAACCGACCGAAGAGCGCGAAGCAAGCGTAGCGCTAATGCGGGAATTTGAGCACAAAGAAACTGAATTGCAGGCCTATATTAGCGGCCCCATTAGCGACACGGTTCGCGGCCGTATCGCGGTGCTCAAGCGTGAACTGGAAGAAGGCTGGGTTGACAATAGTTACTACAAAGAGAGCACACCCAACAATGATGAATGGGCAGGACGGCTCGCGCTGGACTGGGATGTTAATGAGGTTTTAAGCACCAATTTTAGATTTGAGCACAGCGAATTTGATATTACCGGCGCGCCTTACGAAGTGTTTAATATTGGCGGCCCCTCTGCCGACACGCTGCGGGCGTTAGGTGTAGAGGACAATATCGACGGCAAGAGCAAAATAGGCAATAGCTCGCCTCAGTTAAATATTGGCAGCAACCATAAAATGGATGGCGACAGCGATGAGCTGATGTTCCGCGCCGATTACGCCGTTAACGCGGGGGTTTGGACGGCCTTGTTTGGTTATTCTAATTACCAGTTTGTGCGCGACCAAGACGTAGATTACAACCCGCTAGATGTTTTGCGGGCGCGTGATTCTGAGGAGTTTGAGCAAAAAAGTGTCGAGCTGCGTTTTGCCTCTGAAGCCGGTGGTCGTTTTGAATATATATCGGGCCTGTATTGGCAGCAGGCAGATTTGGAAACGGGGCTAGATTTAACCTTGAATGGGCCGTTTGCTAGCGCTGCGCTGGGGGCGCCAATTGATTTACCGTGGACAACACGGCGCAACTACTTAGATCAGCAGTCGGATGTATTCGCCATATTTGCTCAGGGTACTTGGACATTAAGTGACACGGTGCGGCTGACGGCGGGCCTGCGTTACGGTAAAGAAGAAAAAGACGCGACCCAACTTGCCAGCCTATTTGACCCAGATACTGGCGCGCCAATAACAGACCCAGACGTTTTAAATTTTTACTCAGTTGCCGTACTCGAAGCCGTGCCCCACGAGTTTGCCTTGGATCGTACCGAAGAGGACGTGTCGCCGTCATTAAATGTGCAGTGGGATGCCAGCGAGCAATCTATGCTCTACGCCAGTGTGTCTAAGGGCTTTAAGGGCGGTGGTTTTAATTCCATTGCCTTGAGCGCAGATGCTGACGAAGCAGAGTACGAGAACGAAGAGGCGCTCGCCTTTGAACTAGGCAGTAAAACCCGCTTCCTTAGCGGTGCGGCCGAAATCAATGTTGCCTTATTTCAGGTGAATTTTGACGACTTACAAACCACTCAGTTTACCGGCAGTACCAGCTACATTGTTACCAACGCCGCCTCGGCGACCACCCGTGGTATTGAAATTGACGGCCGCTGGCAGCTAAGCCCAGAATTTAGAGTGCAGGGCTCTTTGGGCTATGTGGACTTTGAGTTTGAAGACTACCGCACCGCAGGCTGTACGGCGGCGCAAGTGGCCGATGGTGGATTCGCCAATGGCGCCGCATGTTCAGCGGCTGGAGCTAACGACCTAAGTGGCCGAACCAACCAAGATACGCCAGAGTTTACAGGCTCGATTTCAGCAATACATCTTCACGACTTTGGTGTGTTTGAACTCAATAGCCAAATAGATGTGAACTACTCAGACGAGTATTATGCGGCCGGTGATTTAGATCCAAATATTATCCAAGACGCATTCGTCAAAATAAACGCATCGGTAAGTATTGGCCCAAACAATGGCAAATGGGATCTCGCACTTGTGGGGCGCAACCTAACGGATGAAAAGACCTTTAGTTACGCCAACGACATGCCGCTCTTTAGTGGAACCCACTTTGGCTTAGTGCAGCGTCCGCGAACCGTGGCCATACGTGGGCGGGTAAACTTTTAATAGGAGAGCAAGTTTCGCGTAATGAAAAAAGGGATGGGCATTTGCTCATCCCTTTCGTGCTTCTACTTGTTTTGTCTTCTTAACGTATCAGTGCTTACTAGCATTCGCCCCTTGGCGTTAATCGTGGCGAGTTCAAACAAGGTACTTAAATCCTCGGGACTAACGTCGATGAAGGAGTTCATTGTGTTCAGTGCTGCGTTGAGGTCTTCTTGGCTAAGGTGAATTTCGTCCGGTAATGCTTGCTGGGGTTTTGGTTTGGTTTGGTGATTTGCTGAACCGTAAAATGCGTGGGCTGGGTAGCGGCGCCAACAAAAGCACGCGTTAAAGAGTACGCCCAAGCTTAGCAGCGCGACGCAATTCAAAAGTACCCCTTCATAAACATAGGCGAAGCCCATCGCATGGATGTTTGGGCCGCCAATAACGGCAAACAAGGCGGTGGCGCCGCCGGGGGGATGCAGGCAGCGCAAATAGTACATGGCAATAATTGCTAGGCCGACAGCGGCGGGGGCAGTTAAGAACGGGATGGGTAGCCATTGCTGACAGCTCACGCCAATAAGAGCAGAAATTAGATGGCCGCCCATTACTGGCCAAGGCTGCGACAGGGCGCTGTGGGGTGCTGCAAAAATGAGTACTGCCGAGGCGCCGATCGACGTGGTCAGGAAAATAAGCTGATCGCTAGCAAAATATACATTAGCGATGAAATAGCACATAGCAATCCCGCAAAAGCCGCCGAAGGCCGAAACCCATTTTTCAAGGTGGGTGGTGGTATTGTGTTCGATGCCGAGGAAAAGCCCGCACTCCTTTAAAACTACTCTTAACATCCGCTTAGCTAGTCCTTAAATCACTGTGTTATCAGGGGAAGTCACGCTCCGCCCTAAAATGAGGCGCAAAGCATAGTGCTAGAGTTGAGCTCCGTATAATGAATATATGTGCAGCTTTAATTCCGTTTTATTGATATAAAGACCAGTATCGATAAGGCCAAATACCAATGGAGTGCGGTGGTGGACATTGAATTAGCTCGTACCTTTCTCGAGGTAATGGGTGAGGGCAGTTTTATTGGCGCTGCAGAGCGTTTACATGTCAGTCAGACCGCAGTAACTGCACGGGTACAATCACTGGAAGAAACCCTAGGCTGCCAATTGTTTGTGCGCAACAGGGCGGGTGCGCGCCTCACCTTAGAAGGGGAGCGATTTGTTGCCTATGCCACCACCTTGGTGCAAACCTGGGCCTGCGCCAGAGCAGAGATGAAGCTGCCCCGAGGGCGCGCTTCGCGGCTGCGGATTGGCGCAGAAAACAGCTTGTGGAATCCGGTACTCACTAATTGGGTGTTGTGGATACAGCAAGACCTGCCCAGTGTTGCGCTACATACAGATGTGTCTGACCCCAAGAGCCTGCTGAACAAACTTGAGAAGGGCCTGCTGGATGCCATTATTGTGCATCGGCCTAATTATTTTTCGGGTTTTGTCGTAGAGCAATTGCTGGAAGAAAAATTGGTGCACGTTGAGGCCGTGGCTAAGCCTAGCCCCAATTTATTTGTTGATTGGGGCGCTGAATTTAAAGCGCAGTACGATGCGGCTTTACCCCAGCCGAGACAGGCTGCATTCTCGTTTAACTTGGGCCCGCTGGCGCTGCACATTTTATTGCGTAGTGGCGGCAATGGCTATTTCCGAACGCGTGTTGTTGAGCCCTATATTCGCAGTGGCGAATTACGGCGGGTAATAGACTCACCAGAGTTTACCTATCCAATTTATTTGGTGTTTCGCGCCGGTATGCTGGCTGATGATTTGAGCCAAGCATTGGCCGGTTTAAGAGCCGGTGTTGCGGGAGGAGGAGATTGGCAAGTGTAAGGTGGGCCTCGAATTAGCGGCGCTATTTTTTTTAAAGTATTTGTATTCGCTGGTAATTGTTAAGTGCCAGAAATGAAGATTGTGATAGGAATGTAAGGTATGACAAAGGTTTTTGAAGCACTGAGTTTCCCCTGCGGCAAAACGATGACCAATCGGCTGATGCTGGCGCCGCTAACCAACACCCAGAGCGAGGTTGATGGGCGTTTGAGCGGAGAAGAAATCCATTGGCTGAGTATGCGTGCCAAGGGTGGCTTTGGTTTGACTATGACGGCAGCGGCGCATGTGAATCCGCTGGGTCAGGGCTTTGCTGGCCAGTTGGGCATTTTTAGCGATAAGCATCTTCCGGGCTTGAGCAAACTGGCAGATAAGATTAAGTCGCAAGGCAGCCTTGCCGTGGTGCAGCTTCATCACGCTGGCTTTCGTGCCCCGCGTGAGGTAACGGGCGATATTCCGGTAGCACCATCGCCCTCCGAAAAATTTGGTGCCCGCGGTTTAAGTCACGGTGAAGTGCAAAGCTTGATTGAGGATTTTATTCGCGGTGCCGAGCGCGCTAAGCAAGCTGGCTTTGACGGCGTCGAAATTCACGGCGCCCACAGTTATATTATCTGTCAGTTTTTAAGTGCGGAGTTTAATCGTCGCACCGACGAGTACGGCGGTTCACTGAAAAATCGCAGCAAGGTACTATTCGATATTATTAGCGGTATCCGCAAACGCTGTGGCGTGGGCTTTTTGTTGGGGGTGCGCCTATCGCCAGAGCGGCATGGCATATTATTAGAGGAGGCGGTCGATACCGCAAAGGCCCTATTTGCGGCCCAAGAAATCGATTTTCTCGATATTTCTGCCTGGGATGTGTTTAAAGAACCCGTGGCGCCGGCCTTGCAAGGTCGCAGTTTGCTGTCGTATTTTACTACGTTGGATCGCGGTGATGTGCGTTTGGGCGCGGCGGGTAAGGTGTATATGCCGGAAGATATTCAATACTGTTTTGAGCAAGGTTTAGATTTTTCGCTGCTGGGCCGCGCAGGAATATTGCATCACAACTACCCGCAATTACTGCGCGACAACGCTAATTTTGTGCCCAACAGAACACCGGTTAGCCGTGAGTATTTATTGGCCGAAGGCCTGAGCGAGAAGTTCTTGGATTACATCAACGGCATGTGGCCAGACTTTATAAAAGAGCCCGAACTTTAATTAAAGAAACGCTTTAAAACACCGCGCACCTTTAGCTTGGTAAGTGCTTTAAGGCGATCACCGCCGCTGCCGTGCGGTTTTCAACATTGAGTTTGCGAAATATTTGCTCTAAGTGTTTGTTGGCTGTGCGCGGGCTCATGTCGAGAATAGTACCAATTTCACGATTGGTTTTGCCGTGGGCAATCCACAGCAATACCTCAGACTCACGCTCGGTAATAGGCAGAGCGGCACGTAGGCGCTCTAGATCAGAGGGCCGCTCCATGTCGATGAGTTGCAGTAAATATTCATCGTCCCCAGTTTGGCTTATATAGCGAATTTCTAGCGGTTTCTTGGCGGCTTTTACCAGCAGGCCTTTTTCCTTGTTGTAGTGCGGCGCCAGTAATTGGCTGAGCTGGCTGGGTAGGTTTTCGTCTAGCCACGTACTGTTTAAGCCGGCGTCTTCTAGTAAGTGGTAAGCCTGAGGGGTTGCCCAAAGTACGTTGCCGTCGGTGGTGGCAGAAAATAAAAATTTGCCGGTATTGTCTAGTGCAACGCGCGCGCTGAGGGTTAAGCGTGCATTGCTTAAATGGGCGCGTATTCGCGCGATAAGCTCATCGCCTTTGACCGGTTTGGTAATGTAGTCGACACCGCCGGCGGCAAAGCCTTTTACAATACTTTCGGTGTCGCTAAGACCGGTCATAAATATAACGGGAATATGGGCTAGCTCGCGGTTTTCCTTTAAGCGTCGGCAGGCTTCAAAACCGTCCATATTTGGCATTAAGGCGTCCATTAAAATAACGTCGGGGGTAATTGTGGCGGCAATGGTTAGGGCTTGGGCGCCTTCCAGTGCGACCAGTACTGTAATGCCCGCCTGATCTAAGGTGTCGTTTAACATGCTCAAGGTATCGGGTGAGTCGTCGACGATTAGCACGACGTCTTTCTTGGCGCTGGTTGGCTTCATATTGGCTTGTCTTCTAAGGCGGCGATGAGTGCGGCGAATTGAAATCCTGCCGCCTGCTCCTGCAGGCTGGCAAGACTTTTGGGGTCGATGCTTTGGTCTTGCGCCAGTTTGTCTAGGCAGTGGCGAATACCCTTGGCGTAGCCAATCTTCGCGAGTTGAATTAGCTCGCGACGCGCCTCAATGCTCAGCGTGAGCGAAATGGTATCCGCGCTGGCGGCGTTCGCCACTACCCGATCTTCACTTTGTTGTTTTGACTCATATACCCAATCGATTCCCGCATATTTTGCTAAGTAGTCGAGCACTTGCGCAACGCGGATGGGTTTAAAGAGATAGGCATCGTGAGGTGGTACGCCACTGCTTTCTGGCGTCACCTCGGTCGCATTGGCCGAAATCATAATAATGGTGGCGCTGTGGATGCGCGCGCGAATGGCTTTGGCTAAGTCCCAGCCGCTCATGCCGGGCATGGCAATATCTAAGAGAAATACCCGCGGTTCTGAGGCGCAGTAGCGGAGCATGTCTAAACAGGTGCCGCCGTCCGGAGCCGAGATCACATTGAAACCCAGCGGTTTTAGCATGTCGCTGAGCAGGCTGCGGTGGGTGGGTTCGTCATCGACCACAAACAGGGTTTGCTCGGCGCCCTCGTAGCTAATGATCTTTTTCTCGCTGGGGCTCACACTGGCCAGTCTGTCGGTGCTACTCAGCATTAGGTTTAGCTTCACTTCACTGCCAACCCCAACTTGGCTGTGAATACTAATGTCGCCGCCCATAATATCGGTGAGCAGGCGAGTGATGGTGAGACCTAATCCGGTGCCGGCAATATGCGGAGCGCCAGGTTTGCGCACGCGCTCAAAGGGCCTGAAAATACGTTCGATATCCTCGGCGGCAATGCCAAAGCCGGTGTCGTTAATAATAAACTCAGCGACCTGGTTGCGATAACTAATGGTGAAATTGACCCGTCCCTCTGGCGTGTATTTTATGGCGTTGGAAATTAAATTAATGAGAATCTGGCGCAGGCGCTTTTCATCGGTTTTTACTGTTTCTGGCAGCGGTGTGAGGCGGTCAAAACTAAAGCCAATGCCCTTGGCCTGGGCTTGAACCTGAAACATACTCACAATCTGGTCTAATAAATTACCCAAGTTTACGTCGCTTGGTGAGAGCTCTAAGCGGCCCGCTTCAATACGGGATATATCCAATAAACCTTCAATTAGGTCGGCTAGGTGTTCGCTGCTCCGGCGTATTACCCGCAGGGCATCGAGGCGACTAGCAGGGATGGATGTGTCTTTTTCCAGTAGCTGGGCATAGCCGAGAATGGCATTTAGGGGTGAGCGCAGTTCGTGGCTGATGCCGGTTAAATAGCGAGTTTTGGCTTGGTTGGCGGCTTCGGCAACCTCTTTGGCGCGCTGTAACTGCAGGTCGGTTTGTTTGTGGGCCGCAATTTCAGCCATGAGCAATTCGGTCTGCCGTTGGGATTCTTCTTGGGCAACTCGGCGACTGTCGTGGACCAGCGCGAACATCCACGCCAATATGCCGCAGACAATAAGCAAAATACAAAATACGTTTGTTAAAGCGCTGGCGGCGAGGCTGCGCTCCATGCCCTCGTCGATGGTGATTTGCACATAGACCAGCGCTAACACACTGGCAATGATAAAGCTGATAAGCGTGAACAAGCCTAAAAAATGCCCAATGCGGGTATTCAGTGAGCGTATCCAACTGGTCGGCAGCAGAAAGCTGAGGGCATTGGTGAGCTGCTCGGCCATGCGCGAATTGGTTTTACACATATCGTGACAGCGGCTGTCGAGTGAGCAGCACAGCGAGCAAATTGGCCCGGCGTAGGCGGGGCAGTGACTCATGTCCTCGCCTTCAAAATGGTGGTAGCAAATACAGCAGCGCAGAGAGACTTTGCTGCTGGCGATGGCGGGTTCGCGGGCTAAGTAGTAGCGGCCCTTGGTTAGCCAGCAAATGAGCGGTGCGAGAATAAAGGTGCTACCCAGCGCTATAAACGAGGCCAATGCTTGGGCGGTGGGGCCAAATTGGCCAATATGGGCAAACAGTCCCACGGTTGACGCAATGATCATCGAGCCAACCCCAACGGGGTTGATGTCGTAAAGGTGGGCACGTTTAAACTCTATTGCTTGGGGGCGCAAGCCAAGGGGCCGATTGATGACCAAATCGGCGACCAATGAGCCGACCCAGGCCAGCGCAATAATCGCGTAGGCGGTGAGGATTTCTTCCAGAATTCGATAAATGCCCAGTTCCATCAACATCAGCGCAATGGCCACATTAAACACCAGCCACACTACCCGCCCAGGGTGGTTGTGAGTGAGCCGCGAAAAGAAATTAGACCAAGCAATGGAGCCAGCGTAGGCGTTGGTAACATTGATTTTGAGCTGCGACAAAATCACAAAAACGCTGCATAAAATCAATGTTAGCTGGGGCGACGAACTTAAATAACTGAAGGCAGTGAGGTACATGTGATTAGGATCGGCGGCATCACTAAACGGAATGCCGTGGCTCAGCGCCAATACCGCCAGAAAGGAACCCACCAAGATCTTAATCGAGCCGCTAATAATCCAGCCCGGCCCCGCCGCGATTAACGCCAGCCACCAGCGCTTATTAGGCCGATCTTGGTGGGGCAAAAAGCGCAGAAAATCGACCTGTTCGCCTATTTGCGCAATCAGTGAAAAGATCACCGCCGAGGCGGCGCCAAAGGCCAAAATGTTGAGATTTGGGTCGCTGTCTGGCGGTGTGAAGGCCACCCAGTTATTAAAGGCCTCGTCCGACTGCCAAGCAATACAGGCCAGCGGCGCGAGCTGCAATACAATCCACAGCGGTTGAGTCCACACTTGAAAGCGGCTTATCCAGGTAATGCCGTGGGTCACCAGCGGAATCACCACAACGGCGCTGATTAAATAGCCGTACTTGAGTGGAATGTCGAGGCTGAGCTCCAGCGCCAGCGCCATGATCGACGACTCAAGCGCAAAGAAAATAAAGGTGAATGAGGCGTAAATCAGTGAGGTGATGGTCGAGCCAATATAACCAAAACCGGCACCACGGGTGAGCAGGTCAATATCAATGCCCTGGCGGGCGGCGTGATAGCAAATCGGCAGGCCGGTTAAAAAAATAATAATGCCCACGGCCATAACTGCAGCCACGGTATTGTTAAAACCGTAGCTGAGGGTAATCGCCCCGCCAATAGCCTCGAGGGCAAGGAAGGAAATAGCGCCCAGCGCGGTGTTCGAAACCCGATTAACTGACCACTTACGCGCAGCCTTGGCGGTGAATCGCAGTGCGTAATCTTCTAAGGTTTCGTTGGCTACCCAACGATTGTACTTCCGGCGTACCCGGAATACTTTTTGTTGCGCACTCATATGGCCAAATGACGCTCCGATAACAGCTCATTGGCTGAACGAACTAGCTAGGACTTGCCATTATAGGCCTTAAGCTTGTTTGAAGCCCGCAGCATACAGTCATAAAGGTTTTGTCCCGTCTCTAGTATATCTGCTTATAGAAAGGCACCCGAGTGGTGTTTACCTGCAGAAGGTACCGCGCTGGCGGCGAGGCCGGTATACGTCATTTAACTTACTGGGGGGGAGCATTCGCCTCATGGTGCGATGGGGAACTTCTAAGGAGACTGTCCACTGTCGAATCAAGCAACCCAAGGGTAGGAGAAGTAACGATGAGTGATAAATCCGATAATCAGCGTTCGTGGGGGCGCCGCAAGGTAGTTCGCGCCCTTGGCGCACTGCCGCTGGGTATTATTCTGGCATCGCAGTTGAGTTGGGCGGCACCCGCCACCACCACTGGGCAGGCGGTTACCGAAGATACTGTAACGGTGGGCATTTTGCACTCGCTCACCGGCACCATGGCGATTAGTGAAACCGGCGCCCAAGAGGCCGAAAAGCTGGCCATTAAACAAATTAACGAATCTGGCGGTATTCTCGGCCGGCAAATCAAAATCATTCAAGAAGATGGCGCCAGCGACTGGCCAACCTTTGCAGAAAAAAGCCGTAAATTATTAGTGAACGACAAGGTAGCCGCCGTATTTGGCTGCTGGACCTCGGCCTCGCGTAAAGCAGCGCTGCCGGTGTTTGAAAAAGAAAATGGCCTGCTTTATTACCCCACATTTTACGAAGGGCTAGAGCAGTCTAAGAACGTAATTTACACCGGTCAGGAAGCGACCCAGCAGATTCTAGATGGTTTGAACTGGGTGGCAAAAGAGAAGGGCGCGAAGACCTTCTACCTGATTGGCTCCGATTACATCTGGCCACGTACTTCCATGAAAATTGCCCGTAAACACATAGAAAACGTGCTGGGCGGCAAAGTGGTGGGTGAAGAGTACAAGCCACTGGGCGATACCCAGTTTGGTTCGGTCATCAACAAAATCCGCCTTAAAAAGCCTGATGTGATTTACGCCGCGGTAGTGGGTGGCAGTAACGTAGCGTGGTTTAAGCAGCTTAAAGCGGCGGGTATCAACTCCAAGAAGCAGACGCTGCTGACGATCTCGGTAACCGAAGATGAAGTATTGGGCATCGGTGGTGAAAACCTCGAAGGCTTCTACTCCATCATGAAGTACTTCCAGAGCCAAGATAACGCCAACAACGTGGCCTTTGTTAAAGCCTTTAAAGAAATGTGGGGCGACGACAGTGTGATTGGTGACGTAACCCAAGCTGCTTACCTCGGGCCTTGGTTGTGGAAAGCGGCTGTAGAGAAAGCCGGCACCTTTGACGTAGACGCCGTTGTTAAGGCCTCTGAAGAGGGCGATATCGAGCTGACTACCGCACCAGAAGGCTATGTGAAACTTCACCCCAATCACCACCTTTGGAGTAAGGCACGGGTAGGTATGTGGAAGAAAGATGGTCAGGCCGAGGTGGTGTATACCTCTGAACTGCTTGAGCCAGATCCATTCCCAGAAGGTTATCAATAAGCTCTAGGGCGTCTCAGAAATATTCTAGCAAGACCGGCGAGCAGCAATGCTCGCCAAACTCTTTAGCGAAATGATGTAGTGGAAAGCAGCAGTGACCAGAATGTTGAAGTACTTTTTAGCGGAGGCTAAGTAATGGGCGGTTATAGCTACGACGAGTTAGGCGCGATATTCGCAATGCAGGGCTTCGCCGGCATCAGCTTGTTCAGCGTACTGTTGCTGATGGCCTTGGGGCTCGCAATTATATTTGGGCAGATGGGGGTCATTAATATGGCTCACGGCGAATTTATGGCCGCAGGGGCGTATACCACCTATCTGATCTCTTCTCTCACAGAAACCTATATTCCGGCATTCATGCCGTACTATTTTGTGTTCTCGATTGCTGCGGCATTTCTCGTTGCCGGCACACTCGGGTATCTCGCAGAATTTATATTGATAAGGCATCTCTACAAGCGCCCATTAGACACCTTGTTAGCGACTTGGGGCTTGAGCTTAATCATGCAGCAATCCTACCGCTCGATCTTTGGCGCGCGGGAAGTTAGCCCCACGCTACCTGATTGGTTAATGGGTGCTTATCCAGCGACAGACATGATCGACATCCCCATTAACGGCATGTTCGTGCTCGGTTTAACGATATTCACCACCTTGGCAGTATTTTACCTCATGTTTAAATCCAGCTGGGGTTTGCGGGTGCGCGCCACCACTCAGAATCGGGTTATGGCTGGCGCGGTGGGTATTAACACCAAAAAGATTGACCGCTACACCTTTGCTCTGGGTTGCGGCATAGCCGGTATGGCCGGTGCGGCGTTTACCACGATTGCGTCTACTGGGCCAACCACGGGAACGCTTTATATTGTTGATACCTTTATGGTGGTGGTCTTTGGTGGTGCTGCGAGCTTGTTTGGCACAATCGCCTCGGCATTTTCAATCGCACAAGCCCAATCCATTCTCGAATTCTTTATCAGCGGATCAATGGCCAAAGTCTTTACTTTGCTCACCTTGGTAATAATTTTGATGTTCAAACCAGAAGGCCTATTTGCCAGCAAGGTTCGTCGCTAAGACGAGCCTCGCTCTAAGCGATCTGGTTATAAATTATTGGGAGTTAATGATGAGCTTTGTATACGAAAAATTATTTGGCGATAAAAAGGGGCTAATAGGGTTTTGCATCTTAGCGGCGCTGATTCTGGTTGTGTTTCCTGTGATGCTCGATTCCTTTCGTTTGAATCTGGTGGGCAAATACCTGACCTACGCTTTCGCGGCGGTTAGCTTGGTGTTGCTGTGGGGTTATGGCGGCACCTTGAGTTTGGGGCAGGGCATCTTCTTTGGTATTGGCGGCTACGCCATGGCGATGTTTTTAAAACTAGAGGCCTCGTCGCCGGAAAATACCGCTATCCAGTCAACACCGGGCATTCCCGACTTTATGGACTGGAACCAAATAACGGAACTGCCGACCTTCTGGATACCATTTCACAGTTTCACCTTAACTTTAATCGCCATCTTAGTGGTGCCCACCATCTTTGCGTACATCATTGGCGCCGCCATGTTTAAACGCAGAGTCGGTGGCGTGTACTTCGCCATTATTACTCAGGTTATCTCCGTAATCTTAACGGTACTGATTGTAGGTCAGCAGGGGCTAACGGGCGGGATTAATGGCATAACCGATTTGCGCACCCTAAATGGCTGGGACATCACCTCAGACAGTGCCAAGAATCTGTTTTACTTTATTAACTGTTTTCTGCTCCTCGCGGTCATTATTGCCTCGCGCTTTATCTTAACCAGTAAGTTTGGACGCTTACTGCTGGCCATGCGCGACAAGGAAGACCGGGTGCGTTTCTCGGGCTACGATGTGGCCAATTTTAAAATATTTATCTTCTGCTTTGCAGCGATGATCTCCGCGATAGGCGGCGCCATGTTTACCTTGCAGGTCGGCTTTATGTCACCGTCCTTCGTCGGTATTGTGCCCTCCATTGAAATGGTGATCTTTGCCGCGATTGGCGGCCGCATGTCACTGATCGGTGCGGTATACGGCACCTTGCTGATTAACTTTGGTAAAACGGCGTTCTCTGAATCCTTTCCTGAGCTATGGCTATTCCTCATGGGCGGTTTGTTCATCGCCGTTGTTATGTTTTTTCCAAACGGCCTAGCTGGCTTGTGGGAAGACTATGGCCACCACATCACCAAACGCTTTGGCTTTATCAATAAATTTTTTGATAAATCTGAAAACACCGCAGATAGCGTTGAGCTGGAGGGGTCAAACTCATGAATATGTCCACCAATACTGACTTTACCTTGGCGATAGAAGATCTCACGGTGTCATTTGATGGCTTTAAAGCCGTCGATAGCCTGAACTTCTACTTAGACAGAAATGAGTTGCATGTGGTTATTGGCCCAAATGGCGCCGGTAAAACCACCGTGTTGGATTTGATTTGCGGTAAAACCAAATCAACCTCTGGCAGCATAAAATTTTTGAACAAGGAATTAACCAATCTTTCTGAGCACGAAATTGTGCGGGCGGGGGTGGGCCGTAAATTTCAAACCCCGTCGATTTATGAAAACTTGAGCGTGATGGAAAATTTGGAAATTTCCTATCCCAAAGGGCGCGGCGTATTTGGCTCGCTGATGTTTAAACACGACGCCGTGGTACGCGATAAAATTATGGAAGTGGCCAAGCAGATCATGCTGGAAAAATCCTTGCACACCGAGGCCGGCCTGCTAAGCCACGGGCAAAAGCAGTGGTTAGAAATTGGCATGCTGCTGATTCAAGATCCCCAGTTGCTCATGCTAGACGAGCCGGTTGCTGGTATGAGCGTCAAGGAGCGGGAGCAAACCGCCGAGTTACTTAACAAAATCAGCGCTGGTAGATCGGTGCTGGTGATAGAACACGATATGGAATTTGTCGCACGTATAGCCCACAAGGTCACCGTTTTGCACCAAGGCAAGATTCTGGCCGCTGGTGAAATGAAAGATGTGCAAAAAGACCCCAAGGTGATTGAGGTTTATCTCGGTCATTAACGCCGTATGCGTATTTTTTAGCGGCGAAAAGTATGAGTGACTCACGCGAGGTGAAAGAAAATTATGTTAGAAGTCTCTAATTTAAAAGTGTGTTACGGGCAAAGTGAAGTTATTCACGGCCTTGATTTTGTGGTGCCCAAAAATGAGACCCTTGCGATTATGGGCCGCAATGGCATGGGTAAAACCACGCTGTTTAAATCACTTATCGGTATCTTGCCCAGCGCTGATGGCAAAATTTTAATTGACGGAATTGATGTTAGTAGTAAAGAAAGTTTTCAGCGGGTGGAAAATGGCATTGCCTATGTTCCCCAGGGGCGAATGATATTTCCCTCGCTAACCGTGCAAGAGAATATTGAAACGGGAATGGAAGTCTCCAAACTTAAAAAAATTCCCGATGATATCTACGCGCTCTTCCCAGTGCTGGCAGAAATGCGCAAGCGTAAAGGCGGCAATCTCTCGGGTGGTCAGCAGCAGCAATTGGCGATTGCGCGGGCACTGGTGACGAATCCCAAAGTGCTACTGCTTGACGAGCCAACGGAAGGTATTCAGCCCTCTATTATCAAAGACATTGCCAATGTGCTTAATGAAATTAAAAAACTGCGCGACATCACCATTATTGTTTCTGAACAAGTGCTGAGCTTTACCATGGCGATAGCCGACCGAATTATTGTGATAGACAAGGGCAGCTTTATTCACGAAGACCTACGCGAAGATGTCGACACCGATAAAATCAAAGCCTATCTATCGGTGTAATACGGCGATTAATTTCAGTGCGACAAATGAACAACGATTGAATTACGGCGGAGATTACAATGCGACACGGTGATATTTCTAGCAGCCCAGACACGGTTGGCGTGGCGGTTGTTAACTACAAAATGCCGCGCTTACACAGCCGCGAGCAAGTATTGGACAATGCCCGCAATATTGCCGAGATGATTAAAGGTATGAAGATCGGCCTGCCGGGCATGGACTTAGTGGTGTTTCCCGAATACAGCACCATGGGTATTATGTATGACAACGATGAGATGATGGCCACCGCTGCCACTATTCCTGGCGATGAAACCGCTATTTTTAGCGCTGCGTGCCGCGAGGCCAAAACTTGGGGAATATTCTCGCTTACTGGCGAACGCCATGAAGAACACCCGCACAAAGCGCCATACAACACGCTTGTGCTCATTAATGATCAAGGCGAAATCGTTCAAAAATACCGCAAGTGTATTCCTTGGTGCCCAATAGAGGGTTGGTATCCTGGCGATAAAACCTATGTTAGCGATGGCCCCAAGGGCATGAAAATCAGCCTGATTATTTGTGACGATGGCAACTATCCTGAAATTTGGCGAGACTGCGCCATGAAGGGCGCCGAACTGATTGTGCGCTGCCAAGGCTATATGTATCCCGCTAAAGAACAACAAGTGATGATGGCAAAAAGCATGGCGTGGGCAAATAACTGCTATGTGGCGGTTGCCAATGCCAGCGGCTTTGACGGCGTGTATTCCTATTTTGGTCACTCTGCCATTATTGGCTTTGATGGCCGAACTTTGGGCGAGTGTGGTGAAGAAGACATGGGGGTGCAATATGCCCAGTTGTCGGTGAGTCAAATTCGCGATGCGCGCGCCAATGATCAATCGCAAAATCATCTATTCAAATTACTCCACCGTGGCTACACCGGCGTCTATAACTCTGGTGATGGCGACAAAGGTGTGGCGGATTGTCCCTTCGATTTTTACCGAACCTGGGTTTTAGACGCCGAAAAAGCCCAAGCCGATGTTGAGAAAATGACTAGACCGACGATTGGTGTGGCAGACTGCCCCGTGGGCGAGCTTCCCTTTGTCGGCAAGGAAGAGCAGGCGGGCCAATAGCGCAATGCAGTACGTAGCCGCGCCTCAGTACTGTTACACACGTGTAGACGTGAGGGCTTATCATGCCATTTATAAACGACCAATTGGCAGACAATCAGGCGCGTTTAGCCAGTCAGGCGAATACCGGCTTGTTTTCAGCGGCCTGCATGCCGGATAAAATCGTGACCGCCAAACGTCAATCCCGTTTTCGCTTTGACCCTGACGCGGTAATGGCCTTGCTGCGCAGTCGTATTATTGGGCAGGACGCCGCTCTGGCGGCAATAGAAGACATGTTACATGTGGTAAAAGCCGATATTGGTAGCAAGCAGCGGCCACTGTGCGTGATGTTGCTGCTGGGGCCAACAGGGGTTGGCAAAACCCAGACTGCTCGGCTTATTGCCGAGGCAATTTGCGGTAGCGCCGAGGCCTTGGTTCGCATCGATATGAATACCCTCGCGCAAGACCACTATGCCGCTGCATTAACCGGTGCGCCGCCGGGCTATGTTGGTAGCAAGGAGGGGCATACGCTCTTTCCTGTAGATGAAATAGCGGGGAGCTATAGTGTGCCGTCCGTTATCTTGTTTGATGAAATAGAAAAAGCCAGTGACGAAGTCATCCGCTCGCTATTGAATGTATTGGATAGCGGAAAACTACGTCTTTCGTCTGGGGTGAAGGCGCTGGATTTTTGTAATAGCTTAATCTTTATGAGCAGCAATATTGCCGCGTCAGAGCTTGAGCGCCATCGCAATAAAAAATACGTATTTGCTGAACGGAAGGCTGGCGAACAACAACTGATTGATCGCGCACTTAGGCAGAAGTTTGATCCTGAATTTATTAATAGGATCGATGCTATTCTTGTTTTTAAACATTTGCTGCGCAGCGATCTGAGTGCCTTGCTCAATATTGAGCTAGGGAATCTTGGGCGACGTTTGCGTAAGCAGGGCGTCGAACTTGATTTGGATCAGCCCTGTTTTGATTATCTTTTGAAACACTACGACGACCGCTATGGCGCGCGCGATATTGCTCGCCGTTTGCGAACCAGCTTAGAACCGGTAGTGGCCAGAGCCATATTGGCAGCGCCAGAGAGCAATCGCTTCATTGGCTTTATTCAGAATAGTAGCTTGGTGGTTGAGGCGGTGTAGGACTTTTATAATAGTGCTAGTTCAAGCTTGATAGGAGGTGCTTCGCTAGCCGGTTCTCAATGGAATCGGGTTCAGCGCCAGCTCCATGCCCATACCCAGAGCACGTCATTTGTTGATATACCGCGATAAATCATGTTATGTGTGGTATGTTGTCTCTCTTGTTGTTCTTTCTGCGTTTTATTAGCGTGGCATCAATCGCGCGATTTCCATCACCGTCACCTCAATATTGGGCTCTGCGGTTCTCAAAATATAGATTTTCCATCTCCACCCTGTAAAGCTACATCCTATATTGCCCGCACATTCTAGCGCTATGCTGGCGAATTTTTCCTATTTTCTTGATATCAGAAATGATCATCAAGCGCCACTTATTGGAGTGTTATGACTACGGGCAATACTGAATTTAAAGAGCAGCAACCCAGCATACTTTCTTTTGTAAAAGACCTGCCGAATATCTGTTCACTGGCGGGACTAGCCTGCACCATTCTGGCCATTTACTTTAGCATTTTAGGTGTTTTTTACGCGGCAATGATTGGCATGATCTGGGCTGTTGCCTTTGACTGGGCCGACGGCTTGGTTGCGCGAAGAATGAAAGGGCGCACCGGCAGCGACCGCATCTTTGGCGGTCAGCTCGATTTGCTAATCGACATTGTAAGTTATGGCGTTACACCCGCGGTGCTGCTGTTGAGTTTTGGCGGCTTTGCGCCAATCTTTCTGATAGGGGCTTTTATTATGCTCGCCGCGAGCGCAATAAGGCTGAGTTATTTCAGTACCTTCGGTCTTTCTGGTGAGGCGAAATACACGGGGCTGGCGCTGGATAACAACAATATTATTCTGGTATTTATATTTTTGTTTGAAAGTTTTTTAAGTCAGGGCGTTTTCTCAATTGTGCTTTATATCAGCGGTGTGGGGCTTGCGGTGCTGAATGTATCGCAGATTAAAACCCCAAAGCTCTCTGGTAATCCGGCTAATGTTTATCGCTTGGCAATTTATACACTGGCGATTACCGGTATTTATGGCTGGAAGCTTTTGTAATTGACTTAAGGTGGAGTGAGATTGGACTCGGCAGTAGAAAACACTATTTTAAACGAGGAGTAAAAAAGGATAATGGTTGTATACACTGTAGGTACATTTGATTTATTGCACGTAGGGCATCTTGCCTTGTTAGAGTACTGTAAAACGTTGGGCGATGTAGTGGCGGTTGGTGTTGCCTCTGATAAAGTGGTGAACTCCTATAAGCCTAATACACCGGTTATTCCCTTAGATCAAAGATTGGAAATGTTAAAGGCCTTGCGCTGCGTTGATATTGTTCAGCCCTACCACGAGTTAGAATATGTTTCTGGCTGCAAAGCAGTAGACGCCGATATTTTTGTGGTGGGTGAAGACTGGGGCAAGAAGCGCCACAATCTTGAAGTGGAAGCCTACTTAAAAAGCCAGGGCAAACAAATTATTCAGGTGCTTTATAATCCGCGCACCTCATCTAGCAGAATTAAAAAGCACACCATCGCGCAAACGGATAAAAATAATTATCTTGAGAAAAGCGTAGCCTAGATACATCACTGTGCTGGCGCCGCAAAGCTATTAATATTGCTTGTGCGCTTGGCAGCGATAAAGCTGTAGCCCCTTCGCTGTTTATATTTGGCATCGCTCGCTCTACACTGCTGGTCTTTACTCAACACTGGGACATATTCCATGAAAGCTATTGCTTATAAAAAATCACTGGCGATTAATGAACCAGAGTCATTAATCGACATCGAACTCCCGCAGCCCATTGCCAACGGGCGCGATTTACTCGTGAAGATCAAGGCAATTGCCGTTAACCCCGTAGATTCCAAAATTCGCCAGAAGGCGGTAAATGAAGACGGTAGCTACAAGGTGATTGGCTGGGACGCCGCCGGCGAAGTGATTGCGGTAGGTGAAGCAGTAACAAAATTTAAGCCTGGTGATGTGGTTTATTATGCCGGCGACCTTACGCGTCAAGGTAGCAATGCCGAGTATCAGCTGGTCGACGAGCGTATTGTGGGTGGTAAACCCAAGAGTTTGTCATTTGCTGAAGCCGCTGCGCTACCGCTGACAACCATCACCGCTTGGGAGTTGTTGTTTGAGCATCTTGCAATAAAGCAGCAAGGCGCGAATTCAACGGACAAATCCGACGAGGTAATTTTGGTGGTGGGCGCAGCAGGTGGCGTCGGTTCTATTTTGATTCAGCTTGCTAAGGCCATTACGGGTGCCACGGTGATCGCCACCGCGTCACGGGCAGGAACTCAAACGTGGGTGAAGTCGCAGGGCGCAGATCATGTTATAGATCACAGCAAGCCACTCCTGCCGCAACTCGAGGCATTAGGAATTAAACAGGTCACTCATATTGCCAGCCTGAACGGCACCGGCAGCTACTTTGACAGCTATCCAGAAATGCTGGCGACCTTTGGCAAAATCGCGATGATTGACGATCCGGCTACGCCGCTAGATGTAATGAAATTAAAAACAAAGAGTCAGTCGCTGCATATCGAGTTTATGTTTGCCCGCTCAATGTACCAAGCGGCCGATATGGACGAGCAGGGCAAGCTGCTAAGCCGCGTGGCCGACCTAGTTGACCAAGCGTATATTAAAACCACTAGTGGCAAAAACCTTGGCACTATCAATGCCAACAATCTCAAAGCGGCCCACGCCGAATTGGAGTCGGGTACGGCGATTGGCAAAATCGTTTTAGAAGGTTTCTGATATAGCAGCAACAATTTAGTCTTTGCTTGCAGTATTGCCGCCGAGTTAGGTCAAGTCTCTCGGCGGCTTTTTCGTATTTGGGCACTTTCCAAGCGCTTTTTCTCAGCTCATTTCTCAGCTTCAGTTGGCACTTTTTATCACCCCTACGTCATTTAACGTAGCCCTCAGGGCATATTGACTAATACCGGATCAAACCGCGATTGCGGATAGTAGCTGCATGGCGAAGGCCGCTTATTACTATTTTGCCTCGGGTGATTGGTGTCGATAAGTCGGTGGTGGTGTCGTCCAGAATTTTCTAAGACTGATCCGGAGAGAAACGATGGCTGAAACAATCATCAAGGTTGACCTTAGCAAGTCGGCTTATGAGAACGATATGATCCACAACCGCTGGCACCCTGATATTCCGATGGTGTCGATGGTCAAGCCCGGCGACGATTTTAAAATTGAGTGCGTAGACTGGACCGGCGGGCAGATTAGCAATAATGATTCCGCAGATGATGTTCGCGATGTTGATTTGAGTAAGGTGCATTTTCTCTCTGGCCCCGTTGGTGTAGAGGGTGCAGAGCCAGGCGATTTATTGGTGGTCGATATTTTAGATATTGGCACCTTCGAAGAAAGTCAGTGGGGTTTTAACGGCTTCTTTTCTAAGCAGAACGGCGGTGGCTTTTTAACCGAGCATTTTCCCGAAGCGCAGAAATCGATTTGGGATTTTAACGGCATGTTCACCAAATCGCGCCATGTGCCGCGGGTGGAGTTTGCGGGTTTGATTCATCCAGGTTTGATTGGCTGCCTGCCATCGAGGGAAATGTTAAACGAGTGGAATACCCGTGAAAAAGCCCTGGTCGACACCGATCCCCATCGGGTTCCGGAATTAGCGACCCTGCCCTATGCCGAAACCGCCCATATGGGGCGTATGACTGGCGAGGCGGCCAAGGCAGCTGCCGCTGAAGGGGCGCGCACGGTGCCACCGCGCGAGCACGGCGGCAACTGCGATATTAAGGATTTGTCGCGGGGCGCGAAGGTATATTTTCCCGTGTATGTAAAAGACGCTGGTCTGAGTGTGGGCGATTTGCACTTTAGTCAGGGCGATGGCGAAATTACTTTTTGCGGCGCAATAGAAATGGCCGGTTGGATTCATTTGCGGGTGAATTTAATCAAGGGCGGTATTGAAAAATACGGTATTAAAAACCCTATATTCAAACCCAGCCCGATCACGCCTAAGTATGATGATTATCTAATTTTTGAAGGTATCTCGGTGGATGAGGGTGGCAAGCAGCACTACCTCGATGTGCATATTGCGTATCGGCAGGCGTGTTTGAATGCCATTGAGTACCTGACTAAGTTCGGTTACACCCGCGCGCAGGCTTACACCATTCTTGGGGTGGCGCCAGTGCAGGGGCATATCAGTGGGGTGGTGGATATTCCAAACGCCTGCGCCACATTATGGCTACCCACCGACATCTTTGATTTTGATCTGCAGCCCAATGCCAATGGACCCACAATCGAGGTCGATGGCAGTAGTGCAGATGTGCCCTTGTCTCCCGATGTGTGACACCGGAGCTGTGACGCCCAATGCGTAACAGTTAATTGATGAGGCACTGCGCGCTGGCTTATTGGGGAATAGGTCAGTGCGTGTAACAACGGGCGAGAGGAGACTAAGCAATGCCTGTATATGATTATAAATGTCAGGACCACGGCCTATTTCATGACTTGGCCAGCATGGCCGAGTCGGCCCTGCCCTGCGCCTGCCCGCAATGCGGCAAGCTCAGTGCGCGGGTGATTATGATACCGCCGCAGGTGTTAGCGATGGCACCGGCCAAGCGTCAGGCGATGGCGCGCAATGAAAAAGCGCTGCATCAGCCGATTATTTCGACACCCGATTCCCGCGAAGACGCGAGTCAGCGTCGCGCTCACGCCGCCGCCAAAAAAGGCTGTGGCTGCGGGAGCAAAGATATTAACCCCGACCGCAGTAGTTTGCGTCAGCAAGCGATATTTCTGCCAGACGGCAGCAAGGTGTTTCCCTCCCAGCGACCCTGGATGATTAGTCACTGAGGTGATTTTGAAATTCTCCTTGGGAAGGGACATTGAAGGAGCCGCGCTGTGGCGTAGCTCCTTCTTTTTTTGGCTGAATTCCTAGTGTAGTGCCGTGTATAGTTTTGCTCGTGGTATTCTTGGCGTGTGTGTAGTGGTTCAGTGTGATACTAGGCGCTGAGCCGTTATTGCTTGCCTTGAATACCAACGAGTTTTTTCATGCACGCTTTTATCCAATCCCTGTTGTTTTCGTTTTCAATTACCGGCCCTATTTTTGTGGTGTTGGCGCTGGGCGCCTACCTCAATCAAATTCGCCTGATTAATGACAACTTCGTCGAGGTCGGTACTAAGCTGGTATTTAATATCACCTTACCGGCGCTGTTGTTTCTAAGTATTAGCCAGACCAGTATTAGTGATACTGCCAATGTGTCTTTGGTGGCCTTCGGTTTAATCGCCACAGTGATAGTGTATTTATTGCTGGAGTTAATGGCGCATTACCTCGTGCCTAAGCGAGAAGATCGCGGGGTGGTGGTGCAGGGCGGCTTTCGCTCAAATTTGGCGATTATTGGCCTAGCCTACTGCGTGAATGCCTATGGCGACACCGGTTTGATTACCGCCTCGCTGTATTTGGGCTTGGTAACTATTTTATATAATATTTTGGCGGTGATTACCCTCAGTCGTTCGCTTAATCGCGCGGGCGGCTGGTCGGCTACCTTAAAAGGCATTGCCCGTAATCCTCTTATTATCAGCATTGTTGGCGCCCTGATCTTTGCGGGATTAGGATGGCGTTTACCCGCCTTGGTACGACATAGCGGCGAGTATTTTGCCCAGCTGACCTTGCCACTGGCGCTATTGTGCACGGGCGCGAGTTTAAATTTTAAGGCATTGCGGGCCGACTTTAGCAGCGCGCTTATCAGTACGGTGTGTAAGTTACTGCTGGTTCCTCTCTTGATAATTTCTGTGGGTGTTACGGTCGGGTTTCGAGGTGTGGAGCTGGGCGTATTGGCGCTGATGTCGTCGGCACCGTCGGCAGCAGCGAGCTATATTATGGTGCGGGCTATGGGTGGAAACTCGGCGCTCGCGGCTAATATTATTGTATTGACTACAGTCGGCTCGCTGCTAACAACCAGTGTAATTATGTTTTTGCTGCGTGGCTTAGGTTTGGTGTGAATGGTGACAGTCGAGGGGAGTAGAGCGCAGTTAGGCGCGCTTCAATTCTTGGCATTTTAGGTAAGCACGTCATCGTAAATTGCTGGCAATAAAGGGCGCCACTACAGGTTTAGCGTAGGGCGCTTTTTTTGAGGTAATTTTGATCTGAATCATGAAGTGCTTAATTAGCACTTGCGTCAACTGCTGTTAGAAAAACACACTAGGACGAACTCTGGTACCACTCCCTAGAAGCAGCCTTATAAACAGCTCGTTAGCGATCACCGACACCTCAGAATTCTACTGCGTTTTTTGCGCGACGAAGTCACTCTCTACGATGATACATTGCGGCAAACTGATCTTACCAATATTCTTGAGGCGCTGGATTATATTAGCGAATATCCACAAGTCTTCCATCATCCAACCGAAGAAGCGGCGATGGATATTCTGGAAGAGCGAAATTTAGGCGACAACAATATGATTCAGCGTATTCGCCACCAACACATTGAAATTGAAAAAGAAACCCGCGAGCTCGTCAAACTGTTTGACATGATTTACAACGATCATGCGGTGCCGATTTCCCGCGTTAAGGAACAGCTCGCCCGCTATTACGACCTTCAGTTTGTCCATCTAGAGACTGAAGACAAGCACATAATGCCTCTCTTTGACCAATATCTGAGCGACGAAGACTGGCAGCGCGTGGCGAGTAAAGTGAAATACATCGACGATCCGCTATTCCATCCCCACTATGTCGAAAGTTATCGCGAGTTAAGTCAGCACTTGGGGTTACGTTAGGCGCCCCGCCGCGGCGAGCTGATATCTGAATAGGTGGTGTGCGAGCGCCAATAATATTGTTTTGACGGCGATCAGTTCGCTGCTTACCGCTAGTTTATTTGCGCTAATTTGGAATCTGTTGCGGGCTTGCCTAATTTCATAAGTGCTTCATAGCAAACCGCGTTCGGTTTGAATGAACCGCAGACTTTAAGTAAATTGCTAAATGACAATTTTATTGCTATGTACGGCTTGCGCAATTTAGAGCCTAGCCATTTACCTGCCGCTCAAGCGCCTTCGCTCATCAAATTTTTTATTTAATGTCTCTTCAGTAAAAGGTTAGCCAATATTATAAAGCTGGCTAGGATTAGTCCTGTAGCTTGAAACCGCTGAACCTTTCCTCATTCATTTCCCGGCTATTGTCTACAGAGTGCGTGGCCAAGTGAGTCAATGAAACTGCGCTCATTTACGCTTAAAACTGTGATTTTTTGTGGGCGCTGCTGTGCAGATACAAGGAGTAGGCCTTGTTGGCTCTTAATGCTAAGTGGCCATTTTCTGCAGGTTTTACTGTATGTGCGGAGCTGCACAATATTAGGACAAAAATAGCTATTACACACAGTTCATTATTTATGTCATTTATATTTTGGTGACGATCGGCGTCCTCGCATATTAATTCTGTTCGTGCTGAAAGGACTTTGGCGTTATTTTTTACAATCGTAAAAACGCTTTTACCTTATAAAAATTGTTGTTTTTGGGTGTTTCCTGAAATTCGTTGGGGTATTTTGGCGAAGCAATATTGCGCTATAAAGGTGTACTCAATTTAATAAGGCTGATAGCATTTGGAAATCAAATGCACGGAGCAATGATAATGACATGGAATGTTGTTTTCAAATTTCGACCGCCACGGTGGCTTAGGCTTGTCTGTCTCTCTACTGTAATATTATTACCTACTTTAGTATGGGCGGACGATGCTGCGCGAGCCGCGATGCAACAGTCCTTGAATGCAGAAGTGTTTGCCGCCCCCTTCGACCCTGGTGATGTTAATAAAGCTAAGGCCTACGCTGAAGAGGCATTAAAGAAAAAAGTTAAACCGGTAGTGACGCCGCCGTCGTACTGGCAGCCTGGGTGGAACTGTGCTCGGCTAACGCGGTACCACGGCTATCAGTACAACCATTACCGAAACTGCATTTATCACCACCGCTATTACGGCCGCTATTGGTAACAGTTAAGTTGCGCATGGACGCGCAACTACTTTGCATCATATTCACAGGGAGCTCATCATCGTGAAACACATCTTGTCCTATGCCTATATTCTTGCCGGTTTGCTGTCGCTGTCCTTGTTGAGCGGCTGTGCTGCTACCAGCGTGGCCCTAGGTAAAAAAGACCTTGAGGTTCAAACTAAGACCAGTACCTCGGTATTTGTCGACCCCGTTAGCCGTGATAAGCGAACGGTATATCTCGACGTGCGCAGTGGCGTAATGGAGTTTGATCGCAACGCTTTTACCCGTGTTATTCGCGAGCAGTTTGCTGCAAGTGACAAGGGCTATCGTATTGTTGATGACCCTGATCAGGCGCATTTCCAAATGCTGGTTTATGTATTGAACCTCGAGGAAGGGAACCTCAGCGCAGCCCAATCAGCATTACAAGAAGGCTATGTTGGTGGCGGCGAGGCTCTTGCGGGCGGTGCGGTAGGTGCGGTGATTGGTGCAAATCGGGGGCATGGTTGGGGTGGCGCCGCGCTGGGGGCAGTTGCCGCATCAGGTTTGTCTATGGTTGCCAACGCCCTTGTTAAAGACGTGACCTTTATGTTGGTTTGCGATATTTCAATTCGCGAGCGGGTAGCTGACGGCGTTTATGTGCGTAGAGATACTCAACTAAATAACCAAGCTTCCGACAGCGGCTCGAGTATGTCGCGGGTGTCAGAGGTCACGGACCGAAAGGATTACCGCACACGCATAGTTACGACTGCCAACAAGGCCAATCTTGAATTGGTGGAAGCTCAGGAATCGATGTTCCAGAAAACAGCTTATGCTATGGCAGGATTCTTTTAACTGTTCGTCATAAAGAGGAAGCGCCCTTTAGTTTTAGAACCTAAAACCTAAGGGTGCTTCAATTTCGCTAGCGACTCAGGCGCGGCTCAATTCCCGTTCAACCCAAGCAAACACGTCGTCGTAATTGGCGGGCAGCAAGGTGTGCAATTCGTTTAAAGCGGTTTGCACAACACGCTTTTGCGGGTGATTGAGGTTGATGTGGCCGAGCTTGCGGCCAGGGCGCACGTCTTTGCCATACCAGTAGCATTGAGTGGCGGGGATTTTTAACCAGCGGGTGTCGCGCTCTACGCCAATGACGTTAATCATCACGCTCTGCCCGCGCACATCGGGCGCCTTTAGCGGTAGGCCACTCACTGCCCGCAAATGCATTTCAAACTGGCTAACGCAGGCGCCGGCCTGAGTCCAGTGGCCGCTATTATGAACTCGTGGTGCCAGTTCATTTACCATCAATGCATCGCCAACTCTAAAGCATTCCATGGCCATCACGCCGACATAGCCGCTGCTGTCCATAATTTTGCCTAGCATCGCTTCGGCCTGTGGCTGAAGGTGACTCACGCGGCTTAGCGGGGCGATCGATGCCATTAAAATACCGTTGACGTGCAAATTGAGGGTCAGCGGGTAAAAGACTTTATTGCCCTCGGCATCCCTTGCGCCCACCAGCGACAATTCTTCGTCAAAGGGGATTTTCTGTTCGGCAATACCGGTGCCTAGCCAATCGGCGGGAATGGCGCCGCCGTCATCTTGATGCAGCCAGTGCTGGCCCTTGCCGTCGTAGCCGCCTTCGCGGCGCTTGAGCAACACGTGGGGGCCAAGGTCTGCGTGCAGGTCTTGGGCGCTGCAGTCGGTATTCACCACTCGCCATGGCGCGGTGCTGATCGCCAAATCGTCGAGCATGGTTTTTTGATGAAAGCGGTCGGCGATGCGGCCGAAGATGTCGGCATTAATAAAGCCGGCTTGGCTGCTCAGGTGGCGAGTCACAGGGGTGTCGGGCCACTGTTCGCGCTCAACGGTAACAACGTCGTGAGCGGCTATTTCAGGTAAGTACTCACTATCAGGCTCAATAGGCTCAACGTTGAGCGCTAGCGGATAAGCGGCCTGTTTTAGCATGGCGCCTAATTGGCCTGCGCCGAGAACCCATACCGTTGGCATTACGCGTCCCTCGGGTCCGGATTGTCGAGCACATCCTGGGTTTGCTTGGCGCGAAAGGCTTCTAATTTGCTCGCAAGTGCGGTGTCATGCAGCGCCAAAATTTGGCAGGCCAGTAGGCCGGCATTAAAAGCGCCTGCACTGCCAATGGCCAAGGTGCCAACCGCAATACCTTTTGGCATTTGGGCGATAGAGAGCAAGCTGTCTACACCGCTAAGGGCGCGGCTTTGTACCGGCACACCTAATACGGGTAATCGCGTTTTGGCGGCAACCATACCTGGTAGGTGTGCTGCGCCGCCTGCGCCAGCAATAATGACCTCGAAGCCACGTGCAATCGCCTGATCGGCAAATTCCATCAGTTTATCGGGGGTGCGGTGGGCAGATACCACTTCGACGTGGTGCTCAACGCCGAGTTCGCTCATGATCTCGGTGGCTGGGCGCATGGTCTCCCAGTCACTTTTTGAACCCATGATCAGGGCAACTTTTGCGGTCATTGCTTGGCTCTCTTCGCGTGAAAGCCGCGTATTATACGGGAATTATCGCCAGAGGCCGAATCTGGACGCAAATCTTGGCAAAAGCGGAATTTTGGGGGGATTCAAAGTTGTCTGTAAAATTAAGAGTTGCTTCCAACATATTGTATTAATTAGAAAAATAAATATGCGGCGGGTGGCGGTGGCAAATCAAAGAAATTGCGCGGCAAGCGGATTTTTGCACCGGCATAGCGATATGTCTTATGGTCTGCTGTGCTTATTGCTGCGTAGAGTGATTAGTGAAGTACTTTTGTAACAAACACCGGCTCGCAGCGCCTAATAATACCACTAGCAAAATACAGGATAGATATGCACGACACTTTGCCTTTATTGGCGCATAGCGACTTTCCGGCGATAGCGCGCCGGCACTTAGATATTTTGCAGGTTAATTTAGGCTATAAGTGCAATCAGCGCTGCCTGCACTGCCATGTAAATGCGGGGCCAACGCGCACCGAAATGATGGCGGCCGATACCTTGGCGTTAATCCCTAAGGTGTTAACGGCGCGGCAAATCAAAACCCTCGATCTAACCGGCGGCGCCCCAGAGCTGCATGAGCAATTTCGCGAGCTGGTAAGCGCGGCATCGGCATTGGGGGTAAAGGTGATTGATCGCTGCAACCTCACCATCTTATTTGAGCCCGGCCAAGATGGCTTGGCGGAATTTTTGGCGGCCCACAAAGTGGAAATTGTGGCCTCGCTGCCGTGTTACTCCCTAGAAAATGTCGATGCCCAGCGCGGCGAAGGGGTATTCGATAAGAGTATTGCCGGCTTGCAACTGCTCAATTCACTGGGTTATGGCAAAGCGGGCTCTGGCCTAACGCTGAATTTGGTATACAACCCCCAGGGGCCATCGTTGCCGCCCAATCAACAAGCGCTGGAAGCGGATTACCGCCGCGAGCTAATGGCGCATTTTGGCATTGAATTTAATCACCTCTTTGCGCTGGCCAATATGCCTATAAAGCGCTTTGGCTCTACCCTTGTTTCAAAGGGGCAATTCGCGCCGTATATGGATTTATTAAAAACCAATTACAGCGCTGCTAATTTAGACTCGGTGATGTGCCGTAATTTAGTGAGTGTGGATTGGCTGGGAAATTTATACGACTGCGATTTTAATCAGCAACTGGAATTGCCGCTGCCGAACCAGGCCGTGCGGCATCTGCGTGATTTGCTAGTGTCTAATTTAGATGGCGATGAAATTGCGATAGCAGACCACTGCTTTGGCTGCACGGCGGGTCAGGGCAGCAGCTGCGGTGGCGCGCTGTAAATAGTCTTAACATTATAATAGGTGGCGTATGCACGATCTCGTTCAAGATTATTACGGCAAACAATTACAGAGTTCTGCCGATTTAAAAACCACCGCCTGCTGCGACTTTACTGCGATGCCAGATTGGCTAAAGCCCTTATTAAGTAATATTCACGACGACGTGCTCTCGCGCTATTACGGCTGTGGCTTGGTTTGTCCGCCACTCTTGGAAGGTTGCCGAGTATTGGATTTAGGCTGCGGCAGTGGCCGCGATGTATACGCGCTGGCGCAAATGGTGGGCGCTAGTGGCGAAGTGGTGGGGGTGGATATGACCGATGAACAACTCGCCATCGCCACGCAATATCAAGGCTACCACGCCGACAAATTCGGTTTTGATAATGTACGTTTTATAAAAGGTTTTATTGAAAAACTCGACGAGCTGGATTTGGCCGCGGGCAGCTTCGATGTGGTGGTTTCGAATTGCGTTATAAATTTATCGCCAGACAAAGATGCGGTGTTGCGAAGCGTTAAACGCCTATTAAAGCCCGGTGGCGAATTTTATTTTTCTGATGTTTATGCTGATCGGCGTATACCCGAAACGGTAAAAAATGATCCGGTACTGTACGGCGAATGTTTGGGCGGCGCCTTGTATTGGAATGATTTTATTCAATTAGCCAAACGCCAGGGATTTAGTGATTCGCGCTTGGTAGAAGACCGTCCCTTAGATATTACTGATCCTGTGCTTGCCGCGCGCTGCGGAAATATTCAATTCTTTTCGGCAACGTATCGTCTTTTTAATCTGGATGCCTTAGAAAGTGATTGCGAGGATTACGGGCAGGCGGTTGTATATCGAGGCAGCATTGCGGGAAGTCCTCATCGTTTTGTACTTGATAAACACCACAATATTCAGATCGGCAAAGTCTTCCCCGTTTGTGGTAATACTTGGCGAATGCTGCACGACACTCGTTTTTCATCGCACTTTGATTTTGTGGGCGACTTTAGCCGCCACTACGGTATTTTTGAGGGCTGCGGCGTGGGATTACCCTTTGATGTGGCTGGGCTTGATGGCGGTGTTGCCTGCTGTTGAGGCAAGTATTCGTTCGCCATTTCCAGCTGTTCTGAATCCTGCCGTTTTTCTACTTTGTGCTGATCTTCGTCATTGCCGATTTTCCAATAGCTAGAAATATACAGCTGAGATTTGCCTAGTTGCCGTGTTTGTTTCAGGTACTTGCGCAGCTGGCGCATAGAGCTGAATTCACAGGCGACCCACGCTGAAACCTTGCCAGGTAACCACGTTAAACTTGCCACGTAATTTAGCAGCGCGTCACTGCTGGAATCTGCGTGGGGCTTGATGAGCCAGTGCACTTCTAAGTTCTCTCTTGGCGCTAGAGTTGGAATGTCGCGCTCGTCGAGCACTTCAATAACAACATAGCCACGGGCATCTTGCGGCAGCAGTGCCATATTGACGCTTATCGCTGGCAGCGCGGTCATATCGCCAACCATCAGAAACCAATCGGCCCCAGTGTCGATGATATTTTTTGGCCCAGGCCCGCCAACTAAAATTTGATCTCCTTTTTGAGCAGTGCGCGCCCATGCCGAGGCAGGGCCTGCGGCTTCGTGAATAACGAAATCCACATCAATTTCCCGTTCCCGTTGATGGCGCACCGTGTAGGTTCGCATTAAGGGGCGCGCGGCATTAGGCCGCGGAAAAATCAGCTTTATATACGCGCTCTCTTGGTCGGCGGGAAAGCTCGCGATGCCCTCGCCACCAAGGGTCACTCGGCGCATGTGCGGGCTAAGTTGGCAGCTGCGGATTACTTCAAGTGTTCTCGGTGCTGGTTTGCTCATTGCTATGCTCCCCTCATTGCGCGGTGTTTTCGCTGAGATTGCTAATCATGGTGTTTGCGATACGAATAAATACGGCTATCTCTTCGTCGCTAATATTGGCGGTCATGGTTTTACGGGTTTGCTGCTCTACGGTGTCGAGCTGTGAGACGATCTTCTCGCCCTTTGTGGTCAGTCGGAGTAGCTGGCTTCTGCGGTCGGCGGGATTGTCTATTTTGCTAATGAAGTCCTCTTGGTGTAGCTCGTTTAGCACCCGAGTAATTTGCGCCTTGTCGCGCTGCATGCGTTGCGCAATCGATTGCGCAGTGCAGTGTGGGTTGTGGCGAATGCCTTTTAGTGCACGAATATGCGTGACTGGCAGCGGAATTTGCTGGGTTTTAATGCCTGAGCGTAGCCCCAACTTGTAGGCATGGGTAAGGCTGTGCAAAATTTCGTTGAGTGCTTGTACGGGCATGCTGCAATCTCGATCTGGTTGATAAAATCAACTATATTTAGTTTTGTTGACGGTGTCAACTAGTTTGCTGTTGTGGCAGGCGCAGTTATTATTGCTGGGCGTCGGTGGTCAAGAGAATATCTTGCTTGTTTATCGCCATCGTAATTGCCGTACACTATGGGGAATAATATAAATAGCTATGATTAGATAGCGGGCCGAATTGGAGGTGAATATGAAAATGCGTGAATTGGGACGAACGGGTATCAGTGTTAGCGAAATTTGCTTGGGCACCATGACTTGGGGGCAGCAAAACACCCAAGACGAGGCCTTTGAGCAAATGGACTATGCTGTGTCGCAAGGCATTAACTTTTTTGACACCGCAGAAATGTACCCAGTGCCGCCCATTGCCGAAACTCAGGGACGCACAGAACAATATATTGGCGAATGGTTTAAACAGGGCGGCAAGCGCAGCGATATAGTGCTGGCGACCAAGGCGGCTGGTCCTGGCCACGCTCATATTCGCGATGCCAAGCCGTTAAATCGCGCGGGAATTTTGGCGGCGTTTGAAGGCAATTTAGCGCGACTGCAAACCGATTATGTCGATTTATATCAAATACACTGGCCTAATCGCTCGGCCAATTATTTTGGCAAGCTAGGGTATCAGCACACTGATGGCGATGCTGAGCCGGCGATCCACGAGATTTTAGAAACCCTCGCCGAGCTGGTTGATGGTGGGCAGGTGAGGGCGGTGGGTATCAGCAATGAAACCCCATGGGGGCTAATGAGTTATTTGCGCTTGGCTGAACAGTACGGCCTGCCCCGTGTGGCCAGTATTCAAAACCCCTATAGCTTACTGAACCGCACCTTTGAGATTGGTTTGGCAGAAATGGCCATTCGTGAACACGTTGGTCTGCTGGCTTATTCGCCACTGGCGTTTGGTATGCTGAGTGGCAAATATCGCCATGGCGCCCGTCCGGCAGATGCCCGTATTACCTTATTTGAGCGCTTCCAGCGCTATAGTAATGCCCTGACTGACGCAGCAACTGAAGAGTATATTGCACTGGCCGAGCAACACGGTTTATCAACCGCGCAAATGAGCTTGGCTTTTGTTAATCAGCAGCGCTTCGTGACCAGCACTATTATTGGCGCGACCACCATGGCGCAGCTTAAAGAAAATATTGCCAGTGTTGATTTGTGTTTGAGTGAAGAGGTGTTGAAGGGTATAGCAGGTATTCATCGGCGCATAGCGAATCCGGCGCCATAATAGTATGGTGCCGGCCTAGCGGAATAAACGATAAGAAAAATAAAGCGTGTGCTGTCAAGGAGGACAAACCATGCCTATATCGATCTCGCAAATTGAAGGTCAAATTTATTTTTTTTCACAAAGTTTACATGGCCAGCATCGCGAAACCTTAACCCGTAATATCGATTCACTACGGTCCGCCATTAAAGGCGTTTGTGACAGGCAGCCTTTCGATATTATTGCGATGGTGGTTTTACCCGAACAAGTGCACTGCATTTGGAGTTTGCCGCCGGGCGATGAGGGTAGCTCTCAGCGCTGGACGCAATTTAAGGCTTTGTTTTTAAATAATCTATCTCCCGACGAAGTTCGCAGTCGCAATAGATTGCACCGTCGTAAGCAGAGCGTTTGGTCGCGAAAATACCATGAATTTCAAATTCAAAGTCAGCGGGAATTACTTCGGTATATTGATTTTATTCACTACGCCCCGCTCAAACACGGGCTGGTTGAACGTGTAGCGGATTGGCCCTATTCGAGCTTTCATCGCTATGTGCGCAATCACTTGTTAGCCGAAGACTGGTGCGCAAGTCCAGAGGACGAACTGGTGTTGGAGGGAGCTGAGCCAGTGGGGCGGCCTTAGCTGGCTACCCCACGGGCGAGTTTACGCTCGAGAGATACGGCTTAATACGGCTTTAAGATAGCGGGTTTCTGGAATAGCTGAATGAACGGGGTGATCCATACCCTGCATGCCTTCGGCAAGAATTTGGGCGTGACGGTCAATATGTCTTGCCGAGGCGCGCACTAAATCCAGCAGCTCTTCGCGGGGCATGTGCATAGAGCAAGAGCCAGAGATGAGAAAGCCGCCATCATTGAGCAGGCGCATGGCCATCTCGTTAATGCGCCGATAGGCGAGCATTCCCTCTTTTTGATCTTTTTTGCGTTTGATAAACGCCGGTGGGTCAACAATGATCACGTCAAAGCGCTCGTCGGCTTCTTTGAGTGATTTTAAGGTGGTGAAGGCATCGCCCTGTACGGTGCTGAGCTTGTCGGCCACACCATTGAGCTCGGCATTTTTGTGAACCATGTCTAGCGCGCTTTCAGAAATATCGGCGCACCACACGTCGTCGGCGCCAAACACTGCGGCCTGCACCCCAAAGCTACCCACATAACTAAAGACGTCGAGCACCCGCTTGCCAGGCACAATATTGCGCAGCCACTCGCGGTTGGGGCGCTGGTCGTAGAACCAACCAGTTTTTTGGCCGGCGGCCAGCGGCGCTAAAAAGCGCACGCCATTTTCAATCAGCTCAACTTCTTCGGGCACTTCGCCGTAGGCGGTGACCACTTCCAGCGGCAGGCCTTCGAGCTTGCGAACCGACGCATCATTGCGCAGGAGTATGGATGTGGGTTGCAACATGCGAACTAAGGCTTCAATAACAACATCGCGCATGGCATCCATACCGGCGGTATTGAGCTGTACACACAGGTGGTCGCCAAAGCGGTCAACCACAAGGCCGGGCAGCAAATCGCTTTCGCCATAAATGAGCCGGTAGCAGGGCTGATCAAACAATTGCTCGCGCAGGGCGAGCGCCGATTTAATCCGCTTTTTAAGGGTGTTGAGGTCAACAGGACGTTCGTCGTTGGTCATCATACGGGCGCAAATAAGCGACTGTGGATTGACATAGGCAACGCCCATAACTTTGCCCTGCTGGTTTTCAACCACCACTTGTTCGCCAGCGCTGAAGTTGCGCAGCGGCGTTGCGGTGGTGTCGACCTCGTTGCTGTAAATCCACAAATGGCCGCTGCGCAGGCGTTTGTCTTCATTTTTGGCGAGGCGTAGGCGTTGGAGGCTCATAGTGTATTCCTGGGCAGGGCGATGAATTCGGGGGGCATTATCGTCGATATCGCAGGCGAGGTGAAACTTTTCAGGTATATGGGCTTTTCTGCGCTTGAATAAGCAAATTGCGGGGGCTGAGAGTGGGACTGCAAAACTCGCTGAGCGTGCACTGGTAGCCATTTTCTTGCAGGAATAGCAGGCTGTCGAGTACGCAGCGCAATTCAAGTGCGCGGCGAAATGCCATGCGAACTAAGTCGATCGCTTCGGCGCGGTGCAGCTGTTGCCAACCGGCTTGTTCAGCGTTGGCCAACTCGGTCGGGAGTGTGATGTTTATGTTTTTTTTGTCGAGCAGCGCTTGGGCGAACTCACCAAAACTGCGTTTGCTCCAGTGCTGCGGCAGGCTTGGCAGTGGCGTGGTTTTGGCTATGCCGAGTTGGGGCAGCAATTCGCGAAGACCTAAATGCCAGGCTTGCAAGGTTCTGCGGGCTTGGGTTTCACCGCTGCGCGCGGTATTGGTTTGCCGCACCGCACTGCGCAAATCATGGTTGCTGATGCGCAGTGTAGAGGCCTTTAATTGCCGCGATAGCGGCTCATAGTTTTCGGTAAAGCGATGATAGCAACAGGGCGCCAAGCTCAGCTGGGGGCCGCTGTGCTCGACCGCAAGGCTGAGCAGGCGCTGGTGTAAACCACCACAGGCGTGCAGGGCAACAAGGTGCTGGGTTGGTGAAAGCTGCTGATGAACGTCATCAGATAACACGTCGCAGCGAATGATTTGGCGCAGTGGCGTACTTCCTTGGGCGCGGGCATTGCCTGCCGCAACCAGCTGCGTATCAATTTCTAGCGCGGTTATCGGCAGTTGGTAGCGCCGGTGAATGGCCTCGCCTAAATAGCTTTTGCCAGAGCACCATTCCAGAACCGGTCGATGCATGGCGGCTTGGGCGGCAAGGAATGCGTTGATTTGCTGCCATTTACGGCCAGGTATACCCGCGGGTGGTTCTTGGGGATGTAAGTTTGGGCAGATGGGCGCTAACCCTATGAGTTCAATGAGTTCGGCTGCGGGCGAAAAGTAGGGCTTTAATGCATGCAGTAGCGCGTGGTCGTCTCCCTGCAAATACGGTATGTCGGTATGGCTGAGGGTTTGTAAATAATCGGTTAGCGCGCTGTGATCGCCGAGGTGCGGGGCCGCCGCGCCAGAATAGGCATTGAATTGCCAACACGCTTGGTAGCGCAGCAGTAGGGCGTCTAGCCGTGAGGCACAAAGGGCGAAGTCCATAATGTCCAGCAGGAAAATTTGGCCATTATAGCTGGCTATTCTGGCGTCGCACTTAACTTTAGCTCACCGGGTGGGGACGGCTAGGAGGCTTTAGGCCGGTATCCTGATCCTGCAGGTACTGCGTAAAGCAGGCTTTTAAGGTGTGACACTCCGCCAAAAAGGCGTCTTGCAGTGCTTTTCGTTGCTGGGGGTCGCACTGCTTATCTGCGTGCTCAAGGGCGGCGGCGCTGTGTTGTAAACGACGACCATGCAATTGCCCAGCACTGCCCTTTATGGCATGGGCGATGTCAGTTATTTGGGTAATATCCTCATATTGCACTGCTTGAGCAAAATCATTTAATTGGGTGTCGAGCTGATCAATAAACATTTGCAGTAACTTGCGCAGGGTGTCTTTGCGGCCCATGGCACTTTCCAGTGCTTTAGCGGCTATCCATATTTCGGGGTCGCTGCTTGTGCTGGCGTTAATTTGCGCTACTGCGGGGGCCGGCTTTTTAGCGGGGTCGGGCCCAATTTCGAGGGCTGCGCCTTTTAGCCACTGGGTGAGTTTTTCGCGCAGGTCGGCGGCTTCCATGGGCTTGCTGAGATAGTCGTTCATACCGGCGCTAATGCATTTTTCCTTGTCGCCGCTCATGGCGTTGGCCGTTAAGGCAATGATGGGAATTTTGCGATAGTTATTGCCTGCACCGCCATTACGTATGCGGCGACTTACCGCATAGCCATCCATTTTAGGCATTTGGCAGTCCATTAAGATTAATGAATAGGGTGAGTGCTTGTCGGTGTTACAGAGCATTTGCAGGGCAATAATACCGTCGCTAGCGATATCGACGGGAATGCCCAGTTCATTGAGCATGCAGCGGCTCACTTCTTGGTTTATGGGATTATCTTCAACCAGTAATATTTTGTGGCCAGTAAATTCTGGTGCAATGTGACTATTGATTGCGTCTGCAGATGGGGGGTGTGGAATTGTCTGCGCTGTTGTTTTGGCTATGGCTAGGCGCAGTAAATTGTCGCTGCTAGTTAGGCTTAGGGCTGCAAGCAGATTTTTACTTGCTAGGGGCTTCAAATAGCGGGCATTGATGTATTGCTCATTCAGCGGCTGAGCGGCATTTTCATAGCTGTTGCCAAGCACCACAATGGCCGCATTTGTAAATGCGGGGTGATGGCGCAGGCGCGCAGCGACTTCGTTAGCGCTGCCGCAGGCGAGCTGCTCATCCAGTAACACAAGATCGCAGTGTTTTAATTGGGGCGATGCTAATGCGGTGATCGCAGTTTTGTCGTCGCTCGCGTCAATAACCGTGGCGTCCCAGCATTCCAACTGGCGACGGCAGCTGTGTCTGAAGGCCTCGCTGTGGTCAATAATCGCAACGCTGTAACTGGCGAGCTGAGGGGCGGGGTCCGGCAGGGTGGCGCTCGGTGCTAAGCGAACCGTAAAGCTAAAAGTACTGCCTTCATCTGGGCTGCTGTGCACCTGAATATTCCCACCCATTAGCTCACAAAGCTTGCTGCAAATAGACAGCCCTAAGCCTGAGCCGCCGTATTTGCGAGTGGTACTGCTGTCTATTTGCGAAAAGGGTGAAAATAACTTGCCAAGATCGGCCTCGGGCACGCCAATGCCACTATCAATAATGGCGCAGCTAAACAGGAGTCCATCGACTTCTTCGCGCAAGCTAGCACGTAATATTACCGCGCCGCGCTCGGTAAATTTAATGGCGTTGGCGAGTAAATTAGTAATGATTTGACGGAGTCTGGTGGGGTCTCCTACAACTCGGCAAAGTGGGATTGCGCTTAGATCGACGATTAAATCCAAGCCCTTTTCGTGGGCATGATGGGCTAAGCTTTCGGCAAACTCATCAAGGGCGTGGCGCAAATCGAATTCAATACTTTCAAGTTGCAATTTTCCCGCATCCACTTTAGAAAAATCTAAAATGTCATCTATCAAGCCCAGTAGCGAGCGCGCACTGCTCTTGGCGATATGCACTTTGTGGCCTTGGTCTTGCGTTAGCGGGGTGTTTTCTAGCAAATTTAACATACCGAGCACGCCGTTCATTGGGGTGCGAATTTCGTGACTCATTACCGCCAAAAATTCACTTTTTGCGCGCACCGCGCCCTCAGCTTGCTCTTTGGCAATAATCAGCTCGTCGCGGGCTTTGCGGCGGCTATCGATATCTTGAACTGAGCCATATAAGCGGATACAGGTTTTATTGCTGAATTCGGCTTGGCCGGTAATATGTATCCACGTTTCGCGCCCCGTTGCGGTGATGACTTTTAATTCGTCGCTAAATGGGATGCCTTTGCGAATGGCATCTGTAACCGAGAGATTAAAGCGCCTGAGGTCTTCTGGGCCGCTTGCAAAGGTATGGATTTGCGCAACATCAGGAATAAAGTTGGCGTCGGCGCGAAAAATTTTACGGGTCATTTGCGACCAGTACATTTTATTGTCTGCGACCATGTATTCCCAAGCGCCAACTCTTGCTTGTGCGCCCATTGAACGCATAAGCGACTCTTGGCGCTGAACAATGTCGCTGGCTCTTTTCTGGGCGGAGATGTCTTCGATAATCGACCATACAAAGGAGTGACCGCTGTTGTCCTGAATTAATACGCCATTCAATTGGACGGGAAACTTACTACCGTCTTTGCGAATGTATTCGCGCTCATAAGGGCCGTAGCGTCCGGATTTTTGTAGTGAACGCAGCTGGTATTGCTCTACTTCCTCTGGGCTGCTGGCGGTAATTTGCCAATAATTTAAGTTGTTAAAATCTTCTTTAGAATAGCCGGTGCTGCTCAGTAAAGCGTTATTGACCTGTAAAAATTCGCCAGTATTAAAGTCACTTAATGCGATACCGATGGGAGCGGTATCAAACAGGCTATGCAGCAGCAAATTATGGCGTTGGCGGCGACTAAATAGACGGAAAACAGTAATAAACAGAGCATAGATAGCGGTGCTGGCGAACCCCAGCGCAATACGCACGGTGGTGGCGTTGTCGGCTTTTAATGGCCAGCCGTGTTTGGGAACGCCTGCCAGCTCCCACGCTTCGTTTGACGGTAGCGATATTGCGGCAATAACGGGTCTTGCGGCTGAGGTGAATGCCGCCGAGCTACCAAGAAACGGGGTGGCGTCAGAGTCAGCCTCGTGACCGATTTTGCGAATGGCAATGTTAATGGGTAAGTCCGTCGAGTACAGACCAATGGCGGTGTAAAGTTGATTTAGATTAATGACCGCAGAAATGCTTCCCCAAAGTAACTCAGTGCCGGTGGCGTCTTGGGGCACAAAAACTGGGATGCGCGCGATAATCCCTTGGCCACCTTGAATTAACGTGAAGGGGCCAGAGAGAACGACTTGGCCGCTTTCTCTGGCGCGCAGTAAGTCTTTTAATTGGTCGGGGCGATCTCTAATATCAAAATTGAGGACGGCTTCGTTACCTTCCAGCGGGTAGACAAATTTAATTTTTAAGTTTTGGGTGGCGGTAATGTTATTGAGCTGAACACTGTCATCGAATAGTGGCGCGGCATAAAGGGCAAAACCCGCTGCGTCGATATTGGGATTAGCTCTTACCGCAGAAACCATGCCTTTAGAGGTTTGCAAGTTCGCTAGAACTAGCCCTTCTAACTTGCTCGCCGTTAAATTAAGTTGGTTTTGCATATTGTCGCGGAATAGCCATTTGTAATTCTTGTTATTCAGGTAGTCGATGTACAGGCTGCCGCCCAATAGAATTACCGCTGCGAGTACTAGCACTGTGTGCTGTAGCCATTTGAATCGTGCGAACTGCCGGTTATGGAATTGATCCACTTCGCTAGACTCGGTATCGACTTGATTTTGGTTTGGCGACGTACGCGGCATAGCTGGGGTCTCATCGGCCTTCGGTTGTACATAAATTGGGCGTAACAAAGAGCTTCATCATAGATTGTTGGTGGTGGGGACAATATTCGTACTTCCCCTAGGTCTTTTCTTGGGTAATAGCGCGGTGTTCATTGCGCGGCATTCGATTGATAATAGCAGCTAGATGAATATTGGGTGGTGGCGGTAATGACAGTGTGGGTAGACGCGGATGCGTGTCCGGTAGTGATTAGAGATATTTTATTCCGCGCGGCAGAGCGAACGGGGGTGGCGCTGACCCTTATCGCCAATCAAGCGCTACGGGTTCCGCCTGCCGTTAACATTAGCTCAGTGCAGGTGAGCAGCGGTTTTGATGTGGCAGATAATGAAATTGTGCGCCGCGCAGAGTCTGGCGACTTGGTGATTACCAGTGACATCCCCCTTGCCGCGGAAGTGATTGAAAAAGGCGCGCTGGCGCTGACCCCGCGCGGCGAGCTGTTTAATAAAGACAATATTCGCGCCAAGTTGAATATGCGTGATTTTATGGACACCATGCGCTCCTCTGGTGTGCACAGTGGTGGCGCGGCGCCCTTTGCCCAGCAAGACAAGCAGGCCTTTGCCAATCAATTAGATCGCTATTTAAGCCGGTTGCGCAGCCAATATGCAGAATCTTAGATTGGCTCTGCTTAGCTGCATCCTCTGGTTTTCTGGTTTTTTGCAGGCCGATACCGTGCGGGTGGCCTTGGCATCTAATTTTGCCGCGCCGATGCGTGAGATTGCCCGCTTATTCGAACTGGAAAGTGGTCATCAAGTTGATATGGTGGTGTCTTCCTCGGGTAAGATTTTTGCACAAATACGCTACGGTGCGCCCTTCGACGTGTTTTTGTCGGCAGATGCAAGCAAGCCTAGCGCGCTGGTAGCAAAGGGCTTGGCGGTGGCTGATTCCCAATTTAGCTATGCAATCGGTAGATTGGTGCTGTGGTCGCCAAAGCCCACTTTATTCGACAATAGCCCCGCTATTTTGCGTGGCAGTCTGTTTAAAACATTGGCCTTGGCCAACCCCCTGCACGCGCCCTACGGCGAGGCGGCCGTCGAGGTTTTGAGCCAATTGGGGCTTTATGAGGCCTTGGCGGGGAAAATAGTAAGGGGCGAAAATATTGCCCAGACTTTCCAGTTTATTAGCACTGGTAATGCCGAGCTGGGTTTTGTGGCGCTGTCGCAGCTTCGCGATCGTCGCCAAGTGGAAATTGGCTCCCAGTGGCTCGTGCCAGCGACAATGCATTCGCCCATTCGTCAAGACGCGGTGCTATTAACACCAGCGGCAGACAAGCCCGCCGCCCTTGAGTTTATGCAATTTTTACAGAGTGCGCCGATCCGCGAGCTGATTAGCGCGAGCGGTTATTTGCTGGCCGACTAACGTTGTGTACTGCTCACGGTATTAGCTGCGCAGCGGTTCAATAAAACAGCCGTACTCTTTGTCTAGCTCTACACTGAAGCGATATTGATTATTCATCACCTTAACCGTGTAGCGCTGGAACTGTGGCTGGGCGGCGATGGCGCTGATGTCGGTTTTTATGCCCAGCGGAATGCTCAAATTGCTGTCGAGCAGCGCGTTGTATTTGCTGATTTTTACCTTGCCGCCGCGCAGGGCTTCGCTAAAACAATCTAATACGCGTTCAAATTCGGCGATCTCGCCATCGGCACTGGCGTCAATATGCTGGCCGTTATACTTAAAGCGTCGGCCCTCCTGACTGCTGCACTGCATGGCGGAACTAGCCGATTTATCTGCTTGGGGCGTACAGCGCACCACCCGATAATATCGAAAGTGCTCGTCTTCTTCATGTGGGGCTAGCGTCAAACTCCACAGCGCGCCGGGCCCTGCGCTGCACTTTTCTACCGGTTGTTTAACGGCGTTGGCGCCGTAGCTGTCTAGTAGGTGGGTGATGGCACTCTTTAACAGGGCTTCCGAGTAAACTTCACTGTCTTCACAGGAGGAAGCCATCGCGATGGAGGGTAGGTTGAATAGGAATATACAGATTAACAGTGCGCGCATAATAAACTCAGCGAGAAAGGTCCTTGCCAGTGGCAGAATTGACCCTTAAAAAATGACGACGAAATAGCACTAATATTATCAAGAACAGGCAGCCAAGCCCAACTGCGGCGGGAAATAATAATGTGGTTAGCGAATAACTGGCCAGCGCCAATATCACCAAGCCATTGCGCAAGGCGAACAGGCCGAAAAAACTGAGGCTTTCGGCGTAGGGCTGGTGATAGGCCTTGCGCAGTGTTGGCCCAAAGCCCAAAAGGTCGACGGCAGTGAGGACTATTACGGCAAACAGCGGGCTAGCACTCAAATACCAAATGGGCAGCGACGACAGCGCCGCGCCAAAGAACAGCCAGTCGCTATGGGTGATTTTTATGTCGCCCTTGCGTTGAAACGCGAGTAAGGCAATGTAAAAGGTGATAATGCCTGAAATTCCGATGGGCCACGCGCCGCTGCCACCCTTGGCATCGAGCTGGGCAAAAAACACAATAACGGTGGTGATACCCCAAATCACCCATGAAAATACATGGGCTTGGGTGGTGCCGCGGTGAATGCCGCGAATATACGGCGCAAAGCCAATAAACGTGAGGGCAATGGCAGCGAGTGCAAAAAGGTCTTTTAGGCTCATGGCGATGACTAGGGCAGCGATTCCGTTCACATTGGCTGGAAATTTCCCAGCCAATGTTACCTAGCGATTTTGATCGTTCTTAGCGATCAGGCAACACAATATTTAATTCTAATACTGAACAATTGCCATTGTTGTCTAATTGCACTTCTACCTGATCTTGGTCTACGTCAACGTATTTGCGAATCACGTCGAGCAGCTCCTGCTGTAATTTTGGCAGGTAATCGGGCTGGCTGCGTTGATTGCGCTCGTGGGCGACAATAATCTGCAAGCGCTCTTTGGCGATCGATGCTGTGTCTTTTTTACCGTTGCGGAAGTAGTCGAATATGCTCATGCGCTCCTCCGAAACAGTCGTTGAAACAGGCCTTTTTGTTCTACGCTCATAAAGCGGTGTTCCACTTCCTCTCCCAAAATACGCGCTACAGCGTCGGAATAGGCTTGGCCTGCGGGGCTTTCTTTGTCGTGAATGACCGGAATACCTTGGTTGGACGCCTTGAGTACAGTTTCGGACTCGGGAATAACGCCTAGCAACTTGGTCGCCAATATTTCTTCTACGTCTTTAACACCGAGCATTTCGCCCTTTTCAACGCGCTCGGGGTTGTAGCGGGTCAGCAGCAGACATTCTTCAACGCGCTCGCCTTGTTCGGCGCGACGGGACTTGCTTTGCAGAATGCCCAGTATGCGGTCTGAGTCCCGTACCGAAGAGACTTCAGGGTTGGCGACGACAATGGCCATATCGGCAAAATACATCGCCATAAACGCGCCGTGCTCAATGCCGGCGGGGGAGTCGCAAATAATGTATTCAAAGCCGTCATCGGCCAGTTCTTTTAATACCCGCTCAACACCTTCTACACTGAGCGCGTCTTTGTCGCGGGTTTGCGAGGCCGGCAGAATATAGAGATTTTCGGCGCGCTTGTCTTTGATCAGTGCCTGGCGAAGGTTGGCTTCACCGTTGATCACATTAACAAAATCGTACACCACGCGGCGTTCGCAATTCATAATAATGTCGAGGTTGCGCAGACCAATATCAAAATCGATAACCGCGGTTTTGTGGCCGCGCATGGCGATGCCGCTACTGATCGCGGCGCTGGTCGTGGTCTTGCCCACGCCGCCTTTTCCTGAGGTAACTACTATTATCTTGGCCAAGGGTCTAATCCTTTTAAGGGCATAATGAATGTGTGTTTGGCATTAAACGAGTGGCGTAATGCTCAGTGTTTGCTCGTCTAGGCCGACTTGAACCGGCATTTTCCAATGTTCTTTGCGCAAATCTTCGTCCACCTTGAAGGTGCCGGCAATCGAGACCAGCTCGGCCTCTAGGCTTTGGCAGAAAATACGCGCACTGCTATCGCCTTTTACGCCAGCGAGGGCGCGGCCGCGCAGGGCGCCGTAAACATGAATATTGCCATCGGCCAGTACCTCTGCCCCCGCTGACACCGCCGCCATAATAATCAGGTCGCCGCCTGGGGCGTAAACCTGCTGGCCAGAACGAATTGGTGTGGTGATGATTTTACTGGGGCTGTGGTTGATTTCAACGTGGTCAGTGGGGCTCAATTCCAGTTGGCAAGGTTCGGTCGGCTCAGTTTTACTCTGATTAGCGGCGCTGGCACTGGATTCAGTTTGCTCGCTTGGCTCTGTTTGCTGCTCAATCTGGAGATCTGGCGCCGGTTTAACTCGACTCGCGGGCATAATCGCCAAGCTTAGGGCTTTTGCTTGCTGTTCAAGGCTCTCGACCCCGCTGCGCAGTGCCACTGGCAATAGCCCCTGGCTGTGGCATATCGTCAGAATATCGGCCAAGGCTAGGGTGTCCACCTCACCGGCAAAATCATCAAAGCTGAGCACCACAGGGGTTTGTTTGAAAAAGCCGGGTGCGGCCGCCGCTTTGTCGCGCAATTGCTGCTCAAAGTCCACCGCGTCAAAGCGGCTGATTTCCAATAGTGTGAGGGGGAATAAGCCGCCCTTCAAACGAAAGGTGGCGGTGGTGGGTGAGTCTGCGCTGGTATTTGACTTTAAAAGTGGCAATCTGCTTTCCTAGGTGTGGCTAAATCCCCAGATCGCGTGAGCTGCGTCTTGGAGTAGGCTTAGGGTATTCAAGATTTCAGGCCCTTAGAGTAAGGCATCGCTAGGATTGTTCAACTGTTTTTATAGGTTTAGCGCCGACTTGTTGGTACTTCGCTGATTTTAGCGAGAATTCTGTGGGTGGACATGGCTATATACAGAATAATCTCGCGGCTGGCGCTGTTCAGCGCGTCTGGTAGGGTGGCTTAGTCATCGTCGTTTCTGTACTACTGCAAGCGGCGAATAAGTACCTGCTAATTTTTTTGCAGATTCCGCGACGGAATTTACGTTCAGTTACGTTTAAGTCCATGAGTACAAATTAAGGGTAACGGAGAAGTTTCTCCGCCCGTTTTCAAGGAAACACGATGAACAGCAAATACATGACTCTCGCCGCAATCGCATTGTTTTTAGCTGCTGGTTGCGCCATGGCCCGTCCACCGCAGTTTGACACCATGGATGCCGATGGCAACGGCAGCGTCACCCGCGCCGAAGCTGAAAAAATGATTATTGGTCACGCTGAAATGATTGACGCCAACAACGACGGCATTATCACCGAGGCGGAAATGCAAACTGAGCAAAGTCGTCATAAGGATAAGCGGCCGCCGCGCCCAAATGACGCACCCGCGCAAATTAGCGGCGACGTGCAACTGGCTGAGTTTGTTGCACATCGGCTTGATAGGCTTATGCAGCACGACCAAAATGGCGATGGCGAGTTAAGCGCGCAAGAATTAGCGCCACCTAATGGCCGCGGAGGACCCGGCGGCCCGAGATAAGATCGTAAATCGTGACAAACTGTGAGGATGACCTACTCGTAAGCCGAGCTGGCAAAGGCGAGCACGCCGCCTTCGAGGTTTTGGTGAACCGGCATCTCGATGCTGTGCTCGGCTTTGCCGAGCGCATGATCGGGACGCGCGCTGACGCCGAAGATATTGCCCAAGATACCTTTGCCAAAGCTTGGCAGCAGGCGCGGCGCTGGAAACCGGGGCAGGCGCAATATCGTACATGGTTGTTTCAGCTTGCGATGAATCTTATTCGAGATCGCTGGCGCAAGCAGCGACCCAGCGAGCCTTTGGATGACACCATTGCGGATACCCAAGCCACGCCAGATAGCCAGCTGCAATCTGCTGCGCAGGCCGCGCGGGTAAACGCGGCACTGCAACAACTGCCGGAGCGACAGCGAGCAGCCATTATTCTCAACCACTACCACGGGCTGGGTAATATCGAAACGGCATTGGCGATGGACGCCAGCGTCGAGTCGGTGGAGTCCTTGCTTGGCCGCGCCCGCCGCAGCCTACGTCAATCTCTTAATAGCGAGCGCGTCTAATTGGAATCGACCTTATGAGTACAGATACAGAACTCGATAACTTACTAAACGCTTACCGCGTAGCGCCGGCGAGTGCCGCGCTACGGCAGCGAATTGTGCAAAACGCGAGCAGGCCATCGCCCTGGGCGGAGCTGCTAGCGGCGATCGGCGGCTGGCGAATCGCCGGACCGGCGCTGGCAGCCAGTTTGATGTTTGGTGTCGTCAGTCAGCTTTGGTGGACTCAGTCCGTTTCCCATAGCGTTGCTGAGGACAGCGTTTGGACTTTGGCTATGTTAAACACCACGCAGGAGTGGGCTAATGAATAAGGAACGAAATTGGGGTATCGCGCTTGGCGCATCCTTAATCGTCAACGTGTTCTGTTTGTCAGCACTGTTAACCGGTTGGTTGGCGCCGCCACCACCCATGCACGGTGGTGGCCCGCCACCGCCACCCGAGGCGCGCATACTTTTTGAGAAAATTGCACCTCATCGGCAGCCCGGTTTTCGTCAGTCGATGGACGCGATTCACCAGCAGCGTCAAGCGGTGGGGCGGGCCTTCGCCGCTGAACCCTTTAACGCCGAACAACTCGCTGGCGCCCTTGCCGCACTTCGCCATGCGGAATCCGCTGGCGCGGAATTAGCCCATCAACGTATCGTCGAGGTCGCGGCGACATTGACTAGCGAGGAGCGCCGCCAGCTCGAACCGTTTGTGGGGCATCGGCCGGGCAAGCCTCCCGGGCCGCGGCCACCCAGATAGTATTTACCTGAAACAATTGTTTAGCGTGCTTAACATTCAGAGATTCAAGCTATGAAGATAAAAAGGCACCTTTTGCCTGTAGCAATACTGACCCCAAGTCTGCTTGTGGCCTGCGGCGGCGGTGGCGGTGGCGGAGGCGCCACCGCCACCAGTAGCGACGACAGTAGCAGTATTGTCGGCGCGAGTGGCTATAACAGCGCACTTTTTAGTTCGGATTTAATTAGCGAAAGCCAAGTTAGCTGTACGCTAGAAAACGGCGCCACGACCACATGTTATCAACTGCGCTTTGCTGCCAATGGCGCGGGTAGCAGTGAAGGTAATAACACCATTGGCCCCTTCTGTCCGGAGAATATCGAGGTAGCACGAAAGGATGCTGGCCTCGGCATATACGACGGCCCCAGTAACCCGGGTTTTCAATCCCTCGTTGACGCTGTGCAGAATATGGACGCCGACGGTTACGACATCGTTGATGACAATGGCAACGTGAATACGGTGGGTGGCGGCCCAGGTAGCAGTGCCTGTTTGGAAATGCCCATGGACACCGGCCTAGAAGTCACCTACCTCGTGCCAGTAACACCGCAAGTAAGAAGTGCGCCCTACCAGATATCTACGATAGAAAGTATCGGCTTCGGTGTGACGGGGGTTCCCTACAAAGGACATCCGCCGGGGGTGACGGTGGCGGAAGCGGGCGTCAATGGCTCCGGCAGCGGCAGTATTCCCGCTCTGGACCATTGCGGTGGCCATGTCGATCCGGCGGGCTACTATCATTGGCACTTTGTTCCCCAGTCGATGAATACGGTACTTAGCGCAGACCAATACCGGTATCAGCAAGACAATGAAATAAGCTGCAGCAATGCCATTATTGCCTATGACCAGCCGTCGTCGTTTGCCGGTTTAGCTAAAGACGGCTTCCCCATCTACGGCGCCTACGACGCGGTTGATAACGTAGACACACCGCCGAACGAGCTGGCAGTCGTCGACGAATGCAATGGGCATAGTCATGCGACTACAGAGTTTTCCGAAGGCATTTATCACTATCATGCTTTAGCTGGCGGCGCCCCTAATGTACCGACCTGCTTACGGGGAAGCTTTGTGCAACGAGATTTTTCCATCCAGTAATGAAACGATTCACCTAGGTCTCTTGACCACTTTGAAAGCCGCTTGCTTCTATTTTGGAGCGGCTTTCTTTTTTAAACAGGCCCCATGAAACATTATTTCCGTATTTTAATTTTGCTCCTTATTGCTAGCCTTAGCGGCCTAATTCAGGCCCACGACCAGCACTTGGCCACTGTCCATATTCGGCGTAGCGACGCCGGTCGCTGGCTATTCGAGCTCATGACACCGCTACCTGCCTTAGACCAAGCCATGCGGGCTTCCCTTCCCGAGGCCCAGCGCAATATGCTAGCCGGTAGCACAGCCTACAAAGAGGCCGTTGTCGCCTATGTCAAAAAAGGCTTTGCGGTTTCCGTCAGCGGGCGCAGCAAGGCTGACCAAGTGGTCAATGCGCTTCCCCTGAGCCTTGGGCAAGGACGTTTGCGCTTAGACGAGCACGTCTCAACACTGCAGTTTGAAATAAAGGGCATGCCCGCCGCAGTAGAGCAGCTTGAATTTAGTTTGGCCTATATGGCGGACAATCCTCGCCAGAACAATTTTGTACGGCTTATTGATGGCGACCGGAGCAAGCGCTACATTCTTAATGTTCAAAATAATTTTTCAGGCAAAGACAGCGAATTCTTCGCCGCTAAAAAATAATTGGTATTTTTTCGACGGAATTTGGCGACTGCGACGTTTAAACCTAAGAGAACTGCTCACGAAGGCTAATCACTTCAGGAAACCGCCGAATGACACGTCGTTACCACACTAAAGATTTTCTCAATCCGCGCTTGTTTGTCGGCGCGACGCTTAGCACTCTGCTTGTTGCCTGTGGTGGTGGCAGTAGCGGTAGCGGCAATGATGCGACGACCGCGATTAGCGAAGCCGATAATCACGCGGTGGACACCTCCCGATTTATGGAAGACGCCGTAGTCTCAATTGAAACCGTGAGCTGTACGCTCTCCGATGGCAGTGCCAGCAGCTGCTACGAAATCACCTTGAATGGCTTTCCCGCAGATAGAAGCAGCTTGGGGCCTTTCTGCCCAGAAACAACGAGCACAGGCGCCAATGACGCCGGTACCTGGTTTGAGGATGGGGTGCTTTATGATCTCACCGGCGCCTTTGTCGCTGACCTCGCCAATTTTTATAACGACGACAATTGGCAGTTGTTTAATGCGCAAACCGGCGACGTTTATATAACGAATACCCAGGCGGCCTGCGAGGCCGCAGCGCAGCCCAATGTGCCCGCAAATTACAACAATTACTGCGTACAGTGTGATATTTCTTATTACAGCGATGAACCTTTAAAGGGTATTGCGGTGACCTATTTAATTCCCGCAACGCCACAGCCTCGAGACGCGCCCGGCGCTATTGACCGAGGTGGTGTCGGCGCCGCCTTTAACGGGGTGAAACTCGATGCGGCCGCACCGACAGATGCGATTTTAGGGGCTTATACGATTGCCGCTTTCGATGAGTGCGTTGGCCATATCAACCCCCATGCCGGCTATCACTATCACGGTGCCAACCACGGCGACGGTGACTGCCCGGCAATCGATTTTGAAACTGACGGCCACGGCGGCGCTTTTGGCTACGCCTTAGACGGCTACGCTATTTACGCGATGGCTGACAGTGCTGGCAATGAATCTACCGACCTTGATAGCTGCCGCGGTCATAGCGATGAGACGCGCGGCTACCACTACCACACTGCGAGCGCTGGCGAGAATGCCTTTATAGGTTGCTTTACTGGTGAGACTGCACGATGAACTCACGTAATTACAGAAAGCGCCGCCTAGGGCTTGCCGCGACAGTGGGGTATTTGCTTATTGTCAGCCCCGCTTATGCACATGAGAATCACAACGAGGCGCCATGGGCGGCTTGTGAGGCGCAACAGCAGAATTCATCCTGCGAATTTAGCGATGGCCATGGCGATTTGTATCGGGGCAGCTGTCAGGTTTTTAGCGACAGTCTAATGTGTGTTCGGAATCAGCCTATCGTGCGGGCAGACGTGCCGGCAAGTAAGACGACTAAGTCGGATCCGACACCCTTAGCCAGATAAAAAGCCAAATTTTTTAGCAGTTCAACTGTGTGTTTATCAGTGGAGTAGATGAAATGGTCAACTCAATTGCGGCAAGCGGCATGTCTATGCCACCGCCGCCGCGTATGCAATCAGCCGCCTCATTAACTGAGGATCAAACCCAGCTTATTAACGACACGCTGAGTCAGTTTGATGCGGAAAATATTACCGAGACTGATGCAAAATCGATTGTGTCGATTTTTCAGGAGGCGGGAATTCAGCCCAGCAAATCCCTCGCTGACGCAATGGACGCAGCGGGCTTCGATGCCAAAGCGCTTGGCGACCTAGCAAGACCTCAGGGGCCGCCGCCTAGCGGGCCGCAGAGTCAAAGTGGCGGTATTAATCTCAGTGACGATGCTCTGAAAGAGCTCTACACATTATTAGATGAATACTATTCTGAAAACGCGTCGGCTAGCGATAAATCTGGTTTAGAAAATTCGATTCAAGAATTATTGGGATCGGCCTCAAGTATTTTCAGCGCTAAAGCCTAAGAGCCGTTTCTAGTCATTTTGCCTGCGTTAAGCGTAGGCCCACTCCCTAAGTAAGTTGTGGTAGAGCGCCGATAGGCGCCGCACCTCTTCGTCGTCACTGCCCAGTTTTATTGTTAAAGCCTGAATGCTTTGATCCAGCTCAAACAGTTGCTGGCGTTGCTGATGGCTGCGGATCAGACTTTGCACCCAAAAAAACGCGGCAAGGCGTTGGCCCTTTGGCACTGGTTTAACTTCGTGCAGGCAGTTGGCGGGGTAGAGGATCATATCCCCAGCGTCGAGTTTAATTTCTTGCAGGCAGCCGCCGATCTCAACGCAGAGTTCGCCGCCCTCGTAGTCTTGGGCTTGGGACAGGAATAAGGTCGCAGACAGATCGCTGCGCAGACTGCTGCCGTCGGCAAGCCGCATAATCGCGCTGTCGATATGCTGGCCGTAGTGGCCATCGTTTTGGTAGCAATTAAATTTGGGCGGGTAAATTTTGTCGGGCAGGGCGGCGCTGATGAACAGCGGGTGCTGGCTTAATTTGGCGCTGAGGCTTGTTACCAAACGGCGGGCTGCTGCACTGCTGTCATCTAACTGCAAATTGGTTTTGCGTGGCGCGGCAAGTTGGCCAGCGCTGCGGGCGCCGTCTTGCCAGTTGGCGCCGTCGAGGGTTTGGCGAAAATGCGCTAACTCGCTCGCGCTCAGAAAATTATTGATAACAGTGAGCATAGTGATCCTCAGCGGGGCGTAAAAAGACAGTCGCGATTTATGTCGTCAATGTGCGGGCAACCGCAGAGGGCCATGGTGATTTCCAATTCCTCTTTGAGTAAACGTAACATATGGGCAACGCCAAGCGCACCAGCAACCGCCAAGGAAAACGCTTGGGGGCGGCCAATGAGTACCGCGTTGGCGCCCAGCGCAATGGCTTTAATAATGTCGCTGCCGCGACGAATACCGCTGTCTAATAAAATGGGAAAATCACTGCCCAGCGCATCGCGAATGGCAGGCAGGGCGTCGATGCTGGCGGGTAGGCCGTCTAGGCAGCGACCGCCGTGATTAGACACAATAATGCCGTCCATGCCCATGTCGGCAAGCTGCACGGCGTCGTCGGGGTTGATTACGCCTTTAATAATGATGGGGAGTTGGGTCTGTTGCTTTAACCACGCGAGGTCTTGCCACTGGGGCGCCAGCGCCATGAGTTGCTGGAGAATGGCATTTTGCCCTGCTAACTTTTGTGCCGGCGAAATATTCACCGCCTCAATTTCTGGCGGTATTTGGAAGCCCGCGCGCTGGGCGCGATTGCGCAGGCCGCTCAGTGGCGCATCGACGGTGACCACGATCGCGGTATAGCCTGCGGCTTCAGCCCGCGCAATTAAAGTCGATGTGTCGGCGCGCTGGGGCTGAAAATACAGTTGAAACCATTTTGGCGCATTGGTTTGCGCGGCAATGTCTTCGAGGCTGGCGGTGGCCAATGTACTGACTACTATCGCGGTGTCCATGGCATCTGCCGCTATTGCGGTGGCGAGTTCGCCACTGGCGTGGCAGAGCTGTTGATAGCCCAGCGGCGCCAGTAAAAAGGGGTGCGCCAAATTGTGGCCGAGCAAGGTGGTTTGGGTAGACGCGCTGCTGAAGTCGCGCAGCAAGCGCGGCTTTAATTCAATATTGGCAAAGGCGCTGCGATTGCGATGAAGGGTGTGCTCGTCGGCAACGCCTGCGGCAATGTATTCGTAAATATCGTGGGCGAGAAAATCTTTAGCGTAACGCTGGTAGTCATCAAGGCAGACAATATCTGCGGGGATATTTTGCAAGGGCGGGGTGTATTTCATCACTGTATTCCGTAATGGATAAGCGCGCTGTGCTCATACTCTATGAGCACAGCGCAGGGCGAGCTTAGAACTCGTAGTCCACACTCAGGTGGGCGTTGCGGGCTTCGCCAATATAGGTGAAGGCACCACTGCGGTAGGCCGCAAGGTAGTAGTCTTCATCGGTGACATTGCCAATGTTAACCCGCGCTTTAAGCTGCTCGCTAAACTGGTAGCTGGCAAAAGCGTCGAACACGGTATAGCTCGGCACTTCGTAAGAGTACTCGCCAGTTGCACTGCTAAAGCCAGCTGCGGAGTCGGGCTGACCAGCGTACAGTTCGCTAGAGTAAGTCAGGGTGCCGCCAAAAGAAAATTTGGGGCTGGCTTGGTAGCGCAATTGCAGAAACACGCTGTCGTCGGCGAAGTTACTCAGCACCTTGCCTTCGGAGTCGGTATTATAAGATTCGAGAATTTCCGATTCCATAAAGCTGGCGCCGAACTGAGTGCTGAGTTTGCTGCTGATATTGCCAACCAAGGAAAACTCAATGCCCTGTACGCGGTTTTTACCGGTGTTCAAGGTGCCGAGGGTGGCGTAGTCGTCGCCGACGCTTTCCATAACATCACTTTTGGTGATTTGGAAAATCGCTGCGGTGGCCAGGAGCTTGTCATTGAGAATATTCCATTTGGTGCCAAGCTCAATATTGGCGGTCATTTCCGGTTCGCTGTTCGCGGCCTGTTCTGGGTCGCCACACAATCCACCATAACCACAGTTACCGCCAACATCAGACTCGCCGCCGTTGATATTGGCCGAGGTGCTGTAGGTTAGGTAAACATTGGCGTCGTCATTAATTTGGTATACCGCGCCAATATGACCATTCCACAGACTGTCGGAATACTTGTAGTTTAAAATGGTGCCGCGGCTATCAACGGTATTGTCGTAGTCGAAATCATCTAAGCGAATGCCGGTGAATAAAGACCAGTCTTCACTCAGCTCAATGGTGTCCATCAACGACAGCGAGATAGTTTCAATATTGTAGTCTGAGTCTTGCGCGCCCTTAGTAATACTGCGACCCATGATGGTGTTTATATTGCTGGGGGTATTGCCATTGGCATCGGTGGTGCAATAGCCGGGACCTGCGCCGCCGCGACCGCTCACAATACAATTGCTGGTGCCGTTATTGCTGACGTTGTATACGCCGTTAACGACATTGTGTTTAGACAGCTCAACACCAAAGACCAGCTGGTTTTTCTTGCCTGCGATATCTAAATCTTTGAAAAAGTTAAATTGGTTAACAAAGTATTCTACTTCTTGCCAACCTTGATGGGTGCTAAGGGACGCAGTAGCCGCGCTGGGAGCGTCGGGGTCGGTGGCGTCGCGATTGGTGCCCCGCGCGCCGGTGGTCACGTAGCCATTGTCGGTGGTGCCGTAGCGCAGGGCGTTTTCAATACGGCTGCTATCGCTAATGTCGTATTTGGCGCGCAAGGTGGCGACGCTGACCGTTGATTTTAGAAAATCCTGGTCTTGTAAATAGACTGGAAAATCGTCAACGGGTTTGCCGCCACCGGACACGATGTAGGTGCCTAAATCTGGGCTGTCTTCAGCATTGAGGTAGTAGACGTCGCCGAGTAATTGCAGCTTTTCTGTGGCTTTAAACAGGCCAGAGACGGCAAAGCCGCGTCGGCTTTTATCCGCTGGCTCGCGGTCGGGCACGTCTTTAAAGGAATAGAGTAAGTTGACGCGCAGTGCGATGTCGTCGCTGACGGAGTTATTGCTGTCGAGGCTCAGGCGCTGGTAATTATCAGTGCCAATACCGCCGCTAACTTTATTAAAGTCGTATTCGGTGCTCGCCTGCTTGGTAATACTGTTTACCGCGCCGCCAGTAGAGCCACGGCCAGCAAAAGTAGAGCTTGGCCCTTTGGTGATCTCGACTTGCTCGGTGGCAAAGCTTTCGCGAGTGGTCATGCCGGGGTCGCGAAGGCCATCGACAAAGACATCGCTGCGGGCTTCGTGGCCGCGAATAATATAGCGGTCGCCAAAAGCATTGCCGTTCTCACCGGTGCCAAGGGTAATGCCGGGCTGAGCGGCTAGTACATCGCGCAAATCTGATTTGCCGGATTCCTGAATCTGGGTTTGGGTCAGTACGTTGATGGTTTGTGGGGTGTCGGCCAAATCTTTTACATGGCGGCTGTCGCCAGAAACTTTTGCTTTATAGGGGGCGCCCGCTTCGGTGTAGGGGTTGGTGTCGAGGGTGCGCTCCTCGATTTTTAGCGTATCGAGCACAAAGGCATCTTCACTTTGCGCGAAGCTGGCGCTGCCCATCAGCAGTGTGGGGATGCCTAGCGCTAGGGCGCTGGCTCTGGGCTTGAAGCGCGTCGTCGTCAGCTTAGCCGGTTTTAGTGTGGTTTTCCGTGTCATGTTTAATCCTCGTGGAAGTCATTGGTGATTAGGGAGTACTCAATAGGTATTACGAGATGAATCTCTTCTTTTTTTATACTTGCCGGTAGTGGCGGCAGCGGTGAGGCGTCGGCGAGCATTTGCAGCGCCGCGTCGTCGAGGGCGCCATGGCCAGAACTGGTTTTAATTGATGCGGCAAAAATTTCACCGCTGCGGCGGATGCCGAATTTCAGTGTCACCACCCCTTGGGTTTTGCGCTTTTTAAGCTCCGGCGGGTAGGTTTTGTAGTGACTGAGCTGCGCCATGACTCGGCTAAAATAGTGGCTGCTGTCTCCTTGCTTGCCGCCGGCGCTGCGTTGCTTGCCCGAGCCACTGGCGCGAACCATGGCTTTTGTTGAGGTGTCGGGACTCGTGTTTTGGCGAGCTGTAGCCTCCTCAGGCTTAGCTGTCTTGGCTTGGCTGCTTGCTGAAGCGTCGACGGCGCTTTGATAGCCGTGTACTGCCGCCGTGGGCGCACTGATACTTGTCGCGATTTTTTCCGGCAATTGCGCAGCTTTTTCTGCGGGTTTTACTTGCGGCTTGGTCGGCGGTTTAGCTGGTGCGGATTTGGGCTTTAATTTAGGCGCGGGCTGATGTTTAGGCTTGGGTGCTGGGCTAGGTTCGGGCACGACCTTACTCTGCGCGATGTGTTTGGCGACGTCGGCATAAGAACCACTCATGCCGAGGCCAATTTCTAATCCGTCTCTGCCCTCGGCGTCAGCGCCAATACGCGGTGTTGGGCGCGGTGACTGCTCGGCGAGGTAAAGCAGCGAGGCGTGTACGCCAACTGCAAATACAAAGGCAATAATCCATGGGAGCTGGCGCATTAGTCTTGGCCACCGTTGCGGGTGTGCAAGTTAATGCTGAGCTGCGGGTAGTTAGCCATCGCGCCTAGCGCGAGGTGTAATTGCGCCGCGCTCAGGTTTTGGTCTGCATACAGCGAAACCTGTGTTGGCTCTGCGCTTGGCAGCTGGCTAAAGAACTCGCCCAGTGCTTGTGGGCTGATCGCCTGCGATGTGGCCGCTGTTTGATTAAGAAATATTTCGCCTTGCTGGTTAATAATGATTTTGATGGCTTGGCTATTCTCGACCTTGCTCTGGCTGCTACTGGGCAGCTGCACCGCGCTGCTTTGCGCGGTTTTAAATTGCCCCGCGACCATGAAAAAAATCAGCAGTAAAAAAACAATATTAATCAAAGGGATTAAATTTTCGTCGCCGCTCGTTTTCTTTGCCGCGGGCAAAAGGTTTCTATTCATCGCGCTTGCTTGTCTCTGGTAGTGGCTCGCCCAAGCTGACGTGCATAAAACCGGCAGACCTTAATTGCTCTAACAGGCTAACAATGTCCTGTACCCGCAATTCAGCGGCGGGTAACAGGTTTACGACTTGCTCAGGGCTGGCAAGGGTATTGAGCTCCGCTAAGCTGCTGAGCTTGGTCAACGAGGTATTGAAATAAGCAAAACTGCCGTCCTCGTAGGCCAGTAGCAATTGCGGTATGGCCGCGTTGCTTGACGCTGAAACTGCCTGCGATTTTTTTAGCTCGATGCTTTGTTCTTTTGTAAAAGTGGAGGTCAGCATAAAAAACATTAATAGAATAAAGACCACATCAATTAAGGCGGTGAGGCTAACGGCATTTTTACGCCGCGGTGTGCCCAGCGACGGCGCGCTTGTTAAAGAGAGTGCTGCGCTCACGCCAGTTCACTCGCTTCTTTGGCTGCCGAGTGAGCTGGGCCTTTAACTTGACTATTGGTTTGGCTATTCAGAGTAAAGGCGTATTCGATAGTATTTTGAATAGACTGGATCTGGCGTTCAGTGCAGCGTTCAAGCCAGCTGTGCAACACTGATATCGGGATTGCCACAATCAAACCTGCGGCGGTGGTGAGTAGCGCCTGCCAAATGCCGCCAGAGAGAATGGCGGGGTTCACGTGCTCACCTGCCGCTTCCATGGCGCGAAAGGCCTCGATCATGCCCAGTACCGTACCGAGTAGACCGAGCAGCGGGGCGAGGGTGGCGATCACCTCTAAAATGCGGAGATGGCTGCTGAGCTGTTCGGCTTGCAGGCGCGCACCCCGGTAAGCTTCATCGCGGGCCTGCTGCAAGCTGAGGTATTTATTGCTAAACAACTGTAGGCAGCGGCTCAGCGCCTTAGCGCTGGGGTTTTGATGACCGTTGATCAGCATTAAGGCCTCGGGCTTTCTGCCTTCTTCAAGCAGTTTAAATGCCCGTGGTGCGGAGGTGTCATTGAGTTTTAGTTGGCCAAATAGCTGCCAAACTTTATAGCTGGCCACGGTTAAGCCGAGAAGTGAAAAGAGCGACAGCAACCAAATAACGGGGCCGCCGGTGATAAGAAGTTGCAACATAGTAGGCTCGAGTATATTTAATGGTAATCGTAATGAGAACGGTTATCATTAAGATATAAATAGAGTCTGTTGTCAATCGTCTTGCCGTATTTTTGCGTAGTTGCAGTTTTGGGGGGATGCTTGGAGTGAAATTTGCTATGGGTAATAATGGTTTGGTGCACAGTTGAATTGTTGGTAAGCCTGTCAAGTAAGCTGATCTAAGCGGTGAGAGAAAACGTGGTTTGGGCGGTGCAATATGTCGCTGTTTACAGGTTTACATCATGGAGGATAAAGGGTGGATAAATTGAGTTATGAATATTTGTTGGCCCATCACTCTGGGGTTGTCAGCCGAGATTTACTTGCTGATGCTGTGAAAGCAGGGCGGGTTCAGGGCAACGGCGGTTCTTTACCTATTACGGCCACGGCCAAGATCGGCGATGTGGTTTCAGTTGGTGACCAGCGCTATCGCATGATTGCCGGTGGCCGTGACGATCGCCTGCAAGTTGAGGTCATGGATACCGCACCGCGGATGATTACGACACCGGTACGCGCCTACTGCGGATACCATAAGTGCCTGACTGAATACACAAAAAAAGTATTTAAAAAGATTTGTCGGCCACCCTTAAAAAAGGGCGCGTCGTTTAATCACTACTACCACAGAAGCGATGCGTTTTATCAGAACTGCGCGCAACACACGATTAGTTCGCTTAGTGGACATGCCATCGATCTATCGCGGTTTTCCGATATTCGGGTGGTGCGTTTTATTCGTGACCCGCGAGATTTATTGGTGTCGGCTTATTTTTATCACAAGCGCTCCGCAGAACCTTGGTGCGATGTGGCGGCGCCGCGCGATATTGACTGGAAGATCGTCAACGGCGCGGTACCCGCAGTGCTGGGACAGGAGCAATCGCTTAGTAAGTATTTGAATAGCGCATCAGTAGAAGAGGGCTTGTTCGCCGAGCTAGAATTTCGACGTCATCACTTCGACAGTATGCGCTGGTGGCCTTTGGAAGACGAGCGTGTAATGCTTTTTAAATATGAAGACATTCTCGGGTGTGAAGCGGCTGTATTCAATGAGTTACTGACATTTATGGAGTTGCCATTTGCATTGCGAGTGGCGGGAAAATATTATGCTAAGCGCTATAGCGCGGTGCAGAAGGGCGGTAAAAAAGGCCATATCCGCAATGTGAATAGCGGCCAGTGGCGCCAGCATTTTACACCGGCATTGCAGTCGCGCTTCAATGAGCTTTATGGGGATATTCTTGAGCGCTACGGTTATCCGCTTACTTAGCTGGAATTTAAAAAAGCTAAGGAATTTTTACTGGTAAATCTTGTAGCCAGCGATGCCCAGCTTGGTGTTGCCAAAGGGGCTGCGTCCGGACTAGTGCAAAGTTGGGCGCCTCGCTGATTAGCCAGCGCAGTGACAGTTCAAGTAATTGCTTCACTAAAACGCGGCCAATACAGCCGTGTTGGCCGCGACCAAAGCTCAAATAGGGTTTAGCCTCGCGTTCGAAATTCAAGGTGTTGGCGTCAGTGAACACGTCGGGATCGCGATTGGCGGCGGCAAGTATTAGTAATACCCCGCTATTTCCTTTGATCAATTGATCATGCAGTTGTATATCTTCTAATGCCCGACGGGCGATAAATAAAACCGGTGAATCAAAGCGCAGCAGTTCGTCTGCGGCAGCGGGAATGAGCTCGGGCTTGGCGCGCAGCTGATTTATTTTTTCGGGCTGTTGTAGCAAGCAGTGTAGGGCATTGGCAATGGCGTAATCTGCATTTAGGCCATCTGCTAACAACAACATGCAGTTGTCGGCCATAAATGTATCGCTAATGCTCGGGGTTTGGTCATGAAGCTGGGCTAGCGCAGAGGGGAGGTCGTCACTGGGGTGTTGGCGTTTCTGATTTAGAAGCCCAGAACAGAATTGGCGAAAAGAATGCAGTTCTGCATCGAGCTGCTGACGGTGCTGCTGGGAGGGAATGGCGGAAAATAAAGAAAAAAACCAATTTGCCCACAGCTTTAATTGGCGATCTAACTCCGCAGTTTGCTGGCGCGGAGCAATGCCAAATAGGCTGCATAGGGTTTTGGCGCACAGCGGTGTGGCAAAATCATGCAGCAAATCAGAAGGTGTGTCTGTGGGTAAATTACTTTGCAATGACGCCCTGCGCAATTGCTCGTGGAATACGCGCGCAATACTTCGCCGAGCCTCAGTGTGCTGCGGGGCGTCCATGAAGGGCAGCGTGTTATTGGCCACGTCGGCGCAGGTATAGCGGTCGCGATGCCGCTGGTTGACTACCGCATAGTCAGAAGGGGTATTGCTTAGTCGCGGATCAGCGAGCGCGGCGCTAATATCGCGATGCCGACTCAGCAGCCAGCTGCCGCTAGTGCAGCGGTGTACCGGCGAATGATGGCGTAGCTGTTCTAGGGCACTATAAGGCGAGTCGATAAATGCCTGGGAATAGGGATCGATTTCAGCGAGTGTCGGCGGCGCTGCCGTATGAGAAATATTAGCGGGACGAAATTTAGCGCGAATATATTTGAGCACGGTCGGCAAGCACCTTGGCAATTTCTATATTGTTATTGTTGAGATGTTCGCGAATGGTGACGCGTTCAGCACTGTTAAGTTTTTGCCCTACCGCGAGTTTGGCGAGAATGTCGACATCGTAGTAGCGAATCGCCGCCGAGAGCATAAATAGTTCGTCAATAAGATTGGCGGTGGTGCTGGGCGAACAGATGTCGGCAATATTGTCGGAGGCTAGACGAACGTGAACGCCTGCTTCTAGCAGTTCCAATACACGAGGAATACTGTTGAAGGTGGGGCTTGGCAGCGAGCGTAATTGGCGCATACCAATGGCGGCAGAGGGACAGCAGATGACGCCAATATTGCATTCGAGCAAGCCGTTGAGCAAATCTTGAAATCGCTTTTCGTCGTAAGTAGAAGGCGAAATCATGTGTACCGCCCACACTAAGGGCTCACCATTGGCAGTACTTAGCGCGCCCTGCTTTTTTATGACTTTAACGAGGCGTTCGGTGCCAGATTCGCTGTCTTCGTTGCGTTGGTCGGTGTGCACATGCAGCATGCAGCGTTTGCTTTTAGCCAGTTCGAGGGTGCGCGCGAGATGTTCGTCAAAGCCGATGTGATCGGGGTATTCATCGCGGTCGTCGGCTTCGGGTAAGGCGGCTATAAAATCGGACTTCGCCGCGCCTGCTGCAAATAGCTCCCAGCGTTGCGGCTCACTGTCTTTAAAACCAAAGGGCGAGTAAGCGGCGATATTTAGTGAAATTTTGTTTTTATATTGCTGCTTAATATCCTGCATTCGGTGTAGTGCAGACAACCCTAGATTATCCGCAGTAACATCGACCAATGTGTCGGCCCGCTGGGTGTTATTGGCGATCATATCGTTGAGAAAGTAAGTAATCCTCTCCCGGAAATCCTCGTCATCATACGCGGGGCCAGCGTGTAGCTGATAGATAAGATGGTGTTTTTGGTGCAGTGAAATATGCGACGTTGCGAGCACACTTTGCTGGGCAACGGTGATGTATTTCTCATCAATCGTACCTGCTCTGTCTAGGTGCAAATGCGCGTTGTGCATTCCCCCTAGGGCTGTAATTTTTGCGGTAAGCTTGGCGTAAAATGGTGAGCGGTGGCTAGTCATGGGGGTTGGTATCCTTAAACAGGCTTTGGGTTTTTTGCCAGAGATTGGCGCCATACATTATGGTTGTTGGCAGCGCCAGCGGAGCGCAGTCGTGATCTTTGAAATGACAAATTCCCTCGTCGCTTAATCCTAGTTCCAGCGTCCAGCGGCCTAGTCGTGATGGCGTCGTGACGGTAATATCGATGCTGACCGTTGCATCTGGCGGCAGCGCACAGGGCAGGGCGATACTGGCGGCGCGCCATATACGCACTTTGTCTTGGCGTCGCCAGTGCGCATGTAAAAAGATACCGCTGTTAGCGCTCGTTTGCCAAGTAGTCTCGCTGGTGTTACGAATTTGGATGTTGAGGGAGATGTTTTGATTGGGCGTTAGCCCACGTGCTAAGCCAGCGCGCAGCTCACACTGGTAGGCACTGCGGGGAAGAAGTTGGAGGTCGTAGCGTGGCGGTTCGATACTATTAGCGCTAGGGTGAGACGCTTTGGCGCAATGTAATTCCTCTTTAAGCCGTTCGGCAAAGTCATTGATAAAGGCATCGTTAAATATCTTTTTGTGTTTTGCCTGCAATCGAGTGCCGGACAGCGCGCCGTGGTAATATTTTCGCCAGCCGATCTCGGGACATTGATAATTCTGGTAGGCGCTGCGTCGACCGTCTTGGCAAAAAAATAAACTAAGCCTGCCAGAGTATTGCTGGGGAATAAATTTTTCTACAAGGCATAGTAAGCTTGGCTCTTGTTGTTGCTGATGTAATTGCTGGGCAATGCTAAACGCAATTTTAGCGGCTTCGCAGAAGCCGCCGAGCAAGTAAGGTCCGGCGTGTTGAATTTCTTGTAATTCTTTTAAATAGTGCTGGGCTAAGGCATGGCTGTAGTTATCGTTTTTCCCGTCGATAAGATACAGTGAGCGAAAGCCATAAACGGGCTGGTCTGGTCCAAGTGCGCGGGCTAAATTGGCCACTTCTTCTTCGCCTTGGGCGCCCCAAAAAAGCGGCGTTTGGCTGCCGAGGGTATTGTAGGCAAAGAGTAGAGCGTCAGCGCGCAGGCGGTTGCCCTGCCAAGCGCTGGTGTACTGAAGTAGCTTGCTGAAAATATCAGCAGGAATTCCAGAGCTGATCGCGGCGCGCTGCGCATGACTTAGTTCTTGGCTTAGCATAGCGCGTTCGGCACTGTTTGTTCGCTCGCTTAGGACGCGATCGAGTTCTGCAATACTTGGGTAATCGAATAAAATACCGGGCGGGAGCTTGGCGCCGAGGAGCGCCTCTAGGTCGGCGATAAAGCTCGTGGCGCTCAGCGAGTTTCCGCCTAAGTCAAAAAAATTATCGTCGACGCCAATATCTTCAATTTCAAGGTGATGTTGCCATATTTTCAGTAATTGTTTTTCTAGGTCACTACGGGGTGGTAGTTTGGCTTTGCTTGGGAGTCGCGGTTTACTGCCGTATTTTTCTGAGAGTTTGTGACGCTGTAGTTTTCCCCCTGCGTTGCGAGGTAGTTCCTCACAAAAAAACAGCTGGCGGGGGATTTTATGCTGACTAAGCTGTGTGCTCAGTTTTGCTAATATGTTTTCTGAATTATCTTTGGTGCTGTTATTGAGGACAACGGCGGCAGCGACTTCTTCGCCTAAGCTTGGGTGTTCGACGGAAAAACACGCAGCGTCTTGAATTTCTGGAAGGCTTAGCAGACAGTTGTCTATTTCAAGTGGCGCAATTTTTTCGCCGCCACGGTTAATGATGTCTTTAATACGCCCGGTTAAAAAAAGATATCCGTCTTCGTCAAAATAGCCGAGATCGCCGGTTCTAAACCAGCTGCCGATAAAGTCCGTCTGGTTCGAATCCTGATTTAAATAGCCGGCAAAAACGTTTTTACCGGCTATTATGATTTCACCTGCTTGACCAAATCTCGTGGGATTTCCGTAGTCATCAATGATCTTGATTTCAACGCCGGCACAACGGCCAACACTGCCCTTGCGCTGCGATTTCGGTGTTAGTGGATTACTGCAAATAAGACCAGCGGCTTCGCTCATGCCGTAAATTTCGACGACGGGGATATTGAACAGAGATTCAAACTGAAGATGGGTAGCTTCGGGTAATGGCGCGGACACCGAACGACAAAAACGCAGGCTGGAGCTGAGGTCTGATTGCGCCATAAAGCGCGCTTCGCGGCACAGCTCGGCGAGCATAGTGGGTACACCTTGATACCACGTTGCTTGGAACTGTTTAAGACAATTAAAAAAAGTCGAAGCGCTTAAGTCGCGAGCAATAATGACACTGCCGCCACTTAATAGTGGGGCGAGCAGCAAGTCGAGTAACGCGCCGATATGAAATTGCGGCATCATATTTAATACAGTATCACGCTGAGAAAGCGTGAGTGACTGGATCAGGTTGTGGCATGAAACCAGTAAGTTTTGGCGGCTCAAGGGTACTGGTTTTGGTCTTGCGGTGGTGCCGGATGTATGCAGTAGTAAGCAGGTATCGGATGCGGCGTGAGGAGTTTTGGTAGGCGTTGTTCTTGCGAGGTGATCAGCAGTGCGATATCGAGTGGCGCTATGAGCGCATGTAATTCAATTTCATTTAACTCAGGATTTAACGGCACACAGCAACAGTATTCCATCAGTGCTAGGCAGAGGACCGCATTTTCTGGCCCTTGTGGCAGAATAACTGCAACGCGATCCTCACGAGCGATGCCCGCGAGTTGAAGCTGCTTGTGGGTGTATTGGAGTTGCTGGGCTAAGGCGGCATAGCTGAGTGGGGCTTGGTCGAGTGCAAATACGGCGGGATGTGCGGCCCGCGCCGAAAGATGATGGTGTTCAAGTAAAGATAGCTTAGCTAATTCGTGTTCTTGGGTATTCATCCGACAGCATCCATACTCCGTTCGTTTTTCCTTTCGCATTTTAAGCTTTAAACGTTAGTGTTAAGTTTTAGTTTTTAATGCTCGTTATAAGATTTTGATTCTAAAGTATAAATATAGATGAACCGATTTTATTTCACATTGCACAAGCAGGATGGCTGCCTTTTAAGGCGAGTTTGGCCCGCGAGTGCGCAGTCAATAATAAAGGGTGATTTAAATTGTAGCAGAATAAAACTGCTGAGGGGTAAGGGATAGGTAGCTAAGAATACGATCGCTGTCGCGATGGTAATAAACCTTTAGGGTTTGTTTGATGCCAAGTAGCGCGGCCAGTTCTGGTGCGAAATCAAATTCTAAGTATTGCTGCTCAGGGTTTATTGCGCAGAGCTTGGCGGCGCTAAAGCCAAAGAATTTTCTGATGAAAGGGTAAAGCGCTTTATAGATACTCTCCTTGGCGGAGAAGCACAGACTTAATCCGTAGTTTAGCTCGACGCTCGAAGCGGCGATGATGTTGAATTCGTCGCGGTCGATAATTTTTGGCCAAAGTTTTTCGGCCTTGGCTGGGCTGAGGATCGCTTGGCAATCTATGCCAAGCGCGCTTAGTTCGCTGCTGGGGGCAAGGGCGCAGGCGGCAAAGTCGTCGGTGTGGCTAATGCTGCCAATGAATCCTTTGGGCCACTGGGGGCAGCGTTTGTCGTCGGCGAGCACGTCAAAATGTTCCGCACCGTAGTGACGCAGTGCTAGTGCGGCAAGATAGCGACCACAAAAATATTCCGCCTTGCGTTTGCTGCTGGCCCTGCTGATCGTGTTTGGTAGGTGGATTGCAGCTTCGCTAAAAAACGCGTCGTCAAATAGCTCAAGCTTGAATGATCCCGACATTAAAACAGCGGGATTTAGGCGCTGGTCTACAGGGGCAATACAGATAAATTCCGCGAGTGCCTTTTGCGCCGTTTTGCTCATGCTCTTAACTGCGCACACTAAGTCGCTGGCGCAGGGCTTCGGCAGACTCAACCCGCTCGGAGTAGCGGTCGACCAATATTTCTTTTTTGTTTCTGAGTAGCAGCGTGAATTTCACTAGCTCTTCTATAACGTCTACGACCCGATTGTAATAGGCCGAGGGTTTCATGCGGTCGTTGTCGTCAAACTCTAGCCACGCTTTGGCAACCGAGGATTGGTTGGGAATGGTAAACATCCGCATCCAGCGACCTAATATGCGCATTTGATTGACCGCGTTAAAGGATTGCGAGCCGCCGTTGACTTGCATTACAGCCAAGGTTTTACCCTGCGTTGGCCGCACTGCGCCGATGCTAAGGGGTATCCAGTCGATTTGCGCTTTCATAATGCCGGTCATGGCGCCGTGACGTTCCGGCGAGCACCACACCATTCCGTCGCACCACTGTGCGAGCTCGCGCAGCTCGACGACCTTGGGGTGGTCATCGCCGCTATCGTCGGGTAGGGGTAGGCCAGAGGGGTTATATATTCTGGCTTCGGCGCCATAATAGTTCAGTAGCCGCGCGCACTCTTGGGCAAGTAAGCGGCTGAACGAGCGATTTCGTAGTGAACCGTAGAGAATTAAGATTTTTATCGGGCTGTCATCGCTGACGGGCTGTAATAATTGCTCTGTGTCGATGGGGCTTAGGGCGTCGGAGTCGCAATTGACGATATCAGTCATAGTCTAGGGCAGCGTGGCAGAAATAAAGGCCTAAGTTTGCCCTAGCCTCGAATGTGGATCAACCGCCGCGTTAATTACGGCGAGTATTTACTTTACGATAATTTTTCCCGACATTTTATTGCCGTGAATACCGCAAATATAGGGGTATTCGCCGGGCGTGTCGAAGCGATAGGAAAAACTGCCGTCGTGGCGGAGTCGCGGGCTGCGGATCTTGCCAACTTGAATAATATGATTTGAGCCGTCGTGATTATTCCACGTAACCTCGGTTCCAGCTGTTACCGTAAGCACTGCGGGCGAAAAACGCATAAAGTCAACAATAGAAACGGTGTTCTCGTCGGCCTGAATGTTCTTGTTAACGGGTGTTGGGTGCGGTGCAGACACCGGCATGGTTGTAGATGACATCCGCATAGGCTTCTCCTTCACAGGGCTAGGGGAGGGCGTAGGGCTGGAATATGCCGCTTTGGGCATATTGGCGCTCACGTTTGTATTTACACTAGCATTTGCCGTGCCATCGGCCGTGACGATAACAACGCCTTTCATCGATTTATGAATGCCGCACTGGTAGTGATATTCCCCTGGTACTGTGAATGTATTGTGATACTCGTCGCCTTTTTTTAAACGAGGGCTTTCGTGACCATCAATAAGAATGGTGTGGCTGCTGCTGTCATTGTTATGCCACACGATTTCTTTACCCGGCGTGCTGGTGATAGTGCTTGGTCCAAAGGCATAGTTTTGAATTTTTACGGTGCCACCTTTGGGTGCCATCATGTCGGAGGAAATGGCGGCACCAGCAAACATAATTAGCGCAGTCAATGACGTAAACAATAAATAGGTTTTCATTTTTGCCTCCACATCGGGCATTTCGAACTGTCGATTATTTCTTTTGACGCGCGTTGCGCATGCGATTGGTTCGCCATGTCATCCATATTCCAGTAATGGACAGCAATACTGCAGCAGCACCAACTAAATTAATTAAGGTTGAGCCAATAGACCCAAACAGCCTGCCGCTGTGTAGATCAATTAAAACTTGTTCTAAGGCCACGGTGGGGTGGGCATAGGGTTCTACGTCACTTTTCGCGCTCTCGGTTAGAGCGGTGAGCGAAGACCATTTAACGTTGCCATTGTCTTCAAAGTCTTCCCACGTTAGGCCATCGGCACTGATATAGCTTCCTTCACCTTGCAGAGCTAAAAACGAGGTGCCCTGCTGTTGCAGGCTGCCGATGCCGCGAATATGGCCAACAGGAAGCATATAACCGCTAAGCTCCTCGATCAGTACGCCTTTGGGCGAAAGCAAGGTAAGTTTGTCGTTGGTGGCGACAAACAGCAGTTCTTCTCCGCTGTTTTTGATATCGACGAAGCCCAGTGGTGATGGGATGTGCCGATCAAGGGCAATATTGTCTAAAACGGTATTTTCGGTGGTGGTTACGAGCCAGTGCTCGTCAGAAAAATAGCCATTTTCTGGAATGGTAGTGTGCAAGCCATAAAGCGACATTAGCGTGGTAGAGCCCACGCGAATCGCGTCTAGTCCCATACTAACGCTCTGGTTGAGCAGAATTCCGCTAAAACCTAACCAGCCCATAAAGATAAATGCAAATATGCCAAGGCGTTGGTGCCATTGGCGTAATAGCATTGAGGTATTGCGCTTTGGTGCTGCAGGTTTCTTGCGCGCCGGAGCAACTGATTTAATGGCGACCTTCTGGACGTTCGGTGTTTGTGCTTCATTATAATTCGCGCTGTCTACGTCAGCGCGAAGGGCATTTGGCGTGTTCATAGAGCCTCCCAGAAAGCCATTTATTTACGGCTTAATGAATCTAAGGTGATAGCGGTACGCGCCATGCGTTCCATCATTACTACCGACAGGGTTGCGCCGGTGATGTTGTCGACCTTATTGCTTAGCCCGCTGCCGGCTGCTTTGGCGCCTTTTAATTGATTTAGAAAAGACGGTTCGGCAACTTGCTCGCCGCGGGATTCGCGATAAATTAAAACGCGAGCGGTTTCGATTTCTCCGTTGCTAACAGCAAATCCTGAGGTGGTTGGCACATAGCCTTCTTTACCAATATCGTCAAAAACCCACACAGTTTTACTCGCATCTTTCCAGTAGCGAACTCGCTGGGAAGGGAAGGGGCGATTGAATACCGCGCTGATTTCACTTTGTGCGTTAGCGTCTAAATTCAGCACTACCGGCGTTGGTACATTGTTGTTGAACATTTCGGCAAGAAAGACATCCGGTGTCTGAAATGTTTTATACAGTTCAAATGCTTTTACACTTCCTGAGTAAAGAGTGGTAATAAGCAGGAAAAACACAAGTAAAATTATTTTTTCTGCATCTTGTGGGCGCCGCGCAACGGCATCATTAGATGCCGTGCCGCCCATTTTTTCAAATGGATAGAACATGTATTCTCCGTATTACTAATTAGCGAGTGACGATTACGCGCTCTAGTGGAGCGAGTGCAGCAATTAGCTGGTTACACGCTTCGTAGGTTAAGTTGACTCGTTCACATGCGTTATAGGCAGCTTCAACAACGGCATTAAATTGCGTTACGGTAATGCCGAGGTCGGCGTGAGCCGCTGCCATGCTGGCGCCTTGGTATTCAGTTCCGGCGCCTAGTACCATCATTTCAAGTTGGGTGTTTAAAAATATCTGGCGTTCGATGTTGCCAAATTCGCGGAAAATATGATTAATCCGGTTATCTAGCATAATGTAGTAAAACAAGCTCTCTACCCAGTTGCGAACCCCTTCTTCGCCGCCCCATTGTTCTATGACGTCGCTGTCTAGGCCGGGAAGGGTTGGTGTTTTACCGGTTTGCGCAAAGCTTGGCAGCGCTGCAGTGCCTGCGAGAATGGCTATGGCGATAGTGCGAAATATCGGTTTCATGATGCTCTCCTGAGATCTAGTAGACTTAGCTAATATCGTGTTTAGAAGCTGGCCTGGAGTGATAGATAAAACCCGTGCTGGTCAGGCGTGATGGTTATGTCGCCAAGCATTGCGTAGGCAAAAGTCATTGACAGATTTTTGTTGGGGAAATAAGCAATGAATGCATCAAACCAATCGCTCTCATGCTGGGTTAAGGTGCCAGACAAATTCCCTAATCCCAAGGTTTCTAAGGTAGGTTGAAGTTCAGTTAAATTCAGGCCGGCTATCTCGACACTTTCGCCTTCAAGATTATCGCCGTGCTTAGCCCACTCAACACCAATAACAGTATCTTTACGCAATAAGTAAGCGAGAGATATCTCAGGACGAATTTCCTTGTCTTCATCGCTGGGACCGCCAAATCCAACTAGGCCAGTTTGGTTTGCTGCTGTGTAGCGTGCAGTGATGTTAATAAGTGTATTGATAGGGAAGAAAATTTTGGTCGCCGAAATATAGGCTTCCCAATCTTTCGTTTTAGCTGCTTTAAGAGTAGTTAATAGTTCATCGTTCTTGTTCTTTTTGTAGAAGCCACCAATGGCAACCTGGGGGATAAGATTGTCAGAGTCGTAAATGGCTTCGCCAAACACTCGAACCTTAGCGCCGATGATGTCCATCTCGATGGTGGTATTGAATGGTTCAATGCCGGTATTGATTGGTGTTCCCGCTAATTGACCAGTAAGGCCGCCAGCGGTATCGGCTACTAGGCCAACAGTATCAAAGGTAGAGCCCGTGGTGAGCGTGCTATGCGCATAGGACAGTTCAAAGCGATCCCAAAAACCAACTGCGGCACCTACGGAGTGCAGAGTGTAGTTGGCTAGTGGTGCGTAAGTGTAGTGTAGGTCTCCATTAATACCGTCGCGAGTTGCGTAACCCGTGATGGTCGCCCAAGGGGTGATACCGCCACCGCCAGCACCGTCTATCATACTAACGCCGCCTGTTGCGAGTACCTTGCCGGTGTTAAACATTTCGGCCTGAGTTGCGTTGCCCGCAAAGATTGCGGCAACTAGCGCTGCGCTTTTAAAAAGACGCAAGCCATTTTTTTTGCTTCTTCCATCTTGATGCTCCTAATCAATAGAAAACTACCGTGCTTGAGTAAAGCGCCCCGCGTTTTGCAGAAATGTCTAGTAGTAGTGTCGGAACACTGGAAATCTAGAATGATTGCCTTGCGGTAATCAGTTCTGCGCTCCAAATTGTTGCCGTTCTAAAACACGCTATCCGTCTTGTTAAGGGTGCATTACACACACAGCAATGGGTGTGCCATCTAAAAATGAGGCGGGCTTGGTGATGAGTGGCACCGTATGTGCGGTACATTTTGGTGCGGCGATTAACCGGTAAATTTGGGTGTTTTGCATTTTAAAAGTGCAATAAAAAGCAAATAATATTTTATGGGTTTTATTTTGGAACATTTATTTTTTATATTGAAAATTTTGGGGCGGGGATTTTTTTTTGCAATCGTTGCTGAATTCCGTTTTTTAGTCGTGCATTAAAATGGCGATTCCCCTGTTTGCACGATAATGTTGCCATTTTATCGACTTGAATTTCGGCCACTTGGTACAAAATGGGGCGAAATTAATTTTTGGGGTGTGAAACGCCTTCTCCTGCGTACGAGTTTTTCTAATTAACTCAGGGTGTTGAGTGTGATGGAGTGCACATATTGGGAGTTTGTATGGGGTTTGCTTGGCAGCAGTAGCCGTTTTGCCGAGCTAATTAGAGGTAATTTATTTGCGGCTGATGCGCTATTTATTGCGGTTAACAGGTGCAGCTGGCCAGCATGGGGTAATTTGATACTGGGTGATTGCTAAAGAATCTAATGGAATAGGATTGCCGGCGACCAACGGCCTTGTGCTGATATCTTTGGCGCCTTCATCACCGCGCCCTTGTGGGATTTTGGTTAATAGCGCTTTTCCTGTCACATTCGTATTTCATACGGCACTTTCTGCGCTTGCTTTGACGTTTTTTAAGCAGGTCCTGCGTTGTAGTATGATTCCTGTACTGAAGCCCAGCGGCCCTGTGGATTAGACGTAATAGTAGGCGGCGTGGCTGGAGTGGTTTTTCGCGTGTATTCTCCTGCTCAGGTTCACCGTAGAAGCGCCTACTTAGAGTTATGGCGGTCAGCGCTATTGAGTTCGAGTTGTTAAACCTTGAAATCGCGGGTATTTGCGCCTAGATCGGCGAAATTTGCTATCTAATTAATATTTATAATAAAGAGAGCCCTATGGCGGTGAAAACAAAATTGATTAATAGTGCCGGCCAGCCTGAGTTTGGGCTGTTTGCCGAAGGTGTTGGCGAGATTAATTACCTCGACTACGATTTGCGTAGCCCAATGGATCGCAAGCTTGGCGGCTTGGCTAAGCGTTTTAAATTCAATCAATTCCAGTTTGTTGCTCTGGTTAGCCCCTCATTAATAGTGGGAATTGCGATTGTTAACTTAAAATTGCTGAGTAATGTCTTTGTCTACCTTTACAGTACTGAAGACGGTGAGTTCGAAGAGTTTAGTTTTACGCAGCTATTGGCGCGGAATACTTCATTAAGCCTGTGCCCAAATTCGGGAGAGGCAGTATTTCGGCAAGGTAAAAACACTGTATCGATCATTGCCGACGAAAACCCAGCCCAGCGTCGGCTGACGGTTTCTTTAGTAAGTGGCGTTGAAATTGCCGCACAAATAGACGAATCCAGTTGTGCACCTTTAGTCTTATGTACCCGCGCCGGTTATCAGGGCTGGGTATTTACTCAAAAAACGGCGGCGCTGCCCTGCCAAGGCCAGTTGCGCTGGCGAGGTAAAAACTTTGATTTGGCCGCCATGAATACGCTTGCTTCGGTAGATTGGACAGCGGGCTATATGCGCGGTGAAACCTTTTGGAATTGGGCTAGCCTGTCTTGTACCTTGGCAGATGGTCGCCGCTTAGGGATGAATCTAGCCGCTGGGGTGAATGAAACTGGCTTTACCGAAAATGCTCTGTGGTTGGGTGACCAACTGTTTAAAGTGGATATGGCCGATTTTCAGTTTTCACGTTATCAAACCATGGCAGAGTGGCGAATACGCTCTGCCGATGGCCAGATCGATTTGCGCTTTAAACCCGTTGGGCAGCGCAAAGAAAAGCGCAATGCATTGATTCTCGCTTCAAATTTCACCCAGCATTTTGGCGTTTTTGAAGGCCAAATTCACCTAGGTGGTGAAACCGTTGAGCTTAGTAAGGCGTGGGGCTTTGTCGAAGATCACTATGCCCGCTGGTGAACCGATTAGGGAGGGCAACGCGGTGAACTACACCGGCAATTCCGGAGCTTACTGCTGGGGGGCAAAGTCCTATCGCGATGCCGGTGACCCAATTATGTATACCGATAAACCCTAGCTTCAAACGCAAATTAACGACGAAACTAACAAGAATGGGCGCCAATATGGCGCCCATTTTTTTGCCTACACAAAGCGCCTTTGTGGCGTGCATGGTGACAATAATAATGCTGCTTAGTGGTAATTAGCGTTTGAAATTAGGGTTTTGCGTTAATTGTTTGAATCGTATTTTTTGGTGTTGGGCGCGGGTTTGGGGCAGCGGTTTGCTCGCCAAAATGTGTAAAATTTCTGGAACATGGCGGAAGTTACCTGCGTGTTACCGCAAAAATAGCTAGTTTAATGTATTGATGACAGTGTAAACATAGGCTAGTCTGAGTAAATCACATTATAAGCATTTTGAGTGTTTGTGTGCTGAACTGCGGTGTGAAAACCATGCGCAGTTTACGCGATGGCTGTGGCTCAGTGGCGAGTTGGGCGTTTGTTGTATATAGCGTTATGGTCCTTCAAGGGAAAAGAATATGAAATTACCGATATTGCTCCTTAGCCTTGCCCTCGCCGCGTGTAGTAATGATTCTGCGCCCAGTGCAAATAGTGAGCAGGCGGCCAGCGCTGCGGTAGCGGCTCTGCAGAATAGCAGTTCTGCTTCAGGGGCGAAGCTGTATGCGGCGTGTGCAGCCTGCCATGGCGCCAGCGGTGAAGGAAATAAGGCGCTTAGCGCACCCTCGCTCAGCAATCAACAGAGCTGGTACTTGGAGCGGCAGCTGGTGGGTTTCCGCTCTGGATTGCGCGGCAGCCATCCCGACGATGCCTTTGGCGCGCAAATGCAGGCGATAGCAAAAACGCTGTTTGATGATGCAGCGGTAAAAGCAGTTGTTGCCTACATTGGCGATTTTAAGGCAAAGCCCGCCGCAGCGACGCTAGAGGGCAATGTTAAGCGCGGTGCCGACTACTACTCTAATCTTTGTGGCGCCTGCCATGGTCCCGCGGCAGAGGGTAATGAAAAATTACAGGTGCCCGCGCTGGCAGGGGTAGATGACTGGTATTTACTCCAGCAGTTTGAGCACTTCAGCAAAGGTGTGCGTGGCAGTGATGAGTCTGACCGCTACGGTTATCAGATGTCTATGATGGGTAAAACCCTGCCCGATGCCGACGTCGCCAAGGATGTGGTGGTATATATTCAGTCTTTGGCAGACTGAGGCGTGACAGAGGTGTTTCACCAAGTTTTACTGCTATGTCTTGCGGTACTGATGTTGGCGTTGCCCAACTCCGCGAGCGCTGAATGGCGGTTAAGCGACATTTGCCCCGCAGGGTTTCGGCCCGACCAGGGGCGCTGCTATTTGCAAAGTCTTTATGGCAACTACGCCTCCCTGCAAAATTCTGGTGTGGGCGGTTTGAAAACCGGTTTGCCGCCTTTGCGCGAAGGGTTTACTCCCCAGCAGATTGATTTGGGTCGCTTGATGTTTTTTGACCCCCTGCTTTCCGGAGACGGAACACTAGCTTGCTCCTCTTGCCATCAACCCAGTAAGGGCTTTGCCGACGGTCGCGGTGTTAGCGTTGGGATTAATGGCCAGCTAGCGCATCGCTCGGCACCAAGTTTGTGGAATGTAGGTTTCTTAAAACGCTTGTTTTGGGATGCGCGGGCCAGTTCCCTTGAGGCGCAAATGGAAGGGCCACTTTACTCCCCAGTTGAGATGGGTAATAGCCGTGATAATTTGTTGAAAAGTTTGCAACAAAGCGACCATTATCCAAGTTTATTTAAGCAGGCTTACGGCGACTCAATCATAAGTCTGGATCGAATTTACACGGCGATCACCGCCTTTGAAGCTTCCCTCGTGTCACTAAATAGCCGCTATGACTTATATGCCAACGGTGTCCACGAGGTACTGAATTCAGATGAAATCGAAGGCATGAATGTGTTTCGCTCCTTTGTGGCGCGCTGCGCCGAGTGCCACACCCCGCCCGCGTTCACTAATCAGCAAATCGCGGTATTGGGCACTCCCGAGCCGGACGGGCAGCCGCTAGACAGCGGCGCTCAAGGGGTGAGTGGCGATGCTTCCCAGCGGGGCGGTTTTAAAGTGCCAACACTTCGAAATATAGAATTAAGCGCGCCGTATATGCACTCTGGTCGATTTAAAACCTTGCGTGAAACTGTCGCTTTTTACACCGGCGGGCGTGGCCACGCGGTGCCTGCTGGTGAAAAGTTGAGTTTGCATTGGCATATTTGGGAACCCAATCTAAGCGATCGTGAATTGGATTTGCTTGTCGCGTTTTTAAAAACGCTAACAGATGAAAGCTTTATGCCTCAGCTACCGAGCGCAGTGCCGTCTGGGCTGAAAGCCGTTGGCGTGACGGCATCAACTATGTCTAATTTAGACGCTGAACATTGAGGAGCGTAATAATGAGAAATCCGTTTCGATTGGGGCTGCTGAGCCTGAGTTTACTGTTCGTTGTGCCGAGCTTGTGGGCGGCGGATATCTCAGTAAAAGATGGTGAACTCATTCAGGATGCGGTTAACGCTGCGGAACCTGGCGATGTGGTTTTAATTTATCCGGGTACCTATAAAGAAAGTGTTTATATCGACAAAGACAATATTACCCTGCGCGGGGTGGTTGAAGACGGTAAGTGGCCGGTTATGGAGGGCGAGGGTAAGCGTAACGACGCTATTCTATACTCCGGCAATGATTTTACTGTGGAGTGGCTAACCATTACTCATTACAAGGGTAATGCGATTATGGGGCAGTCTGGTAATAACTTCAGTATTCGCTACAACAAAATCATTGATACTGGGGTGTATGGGATTTTCCCCCAGTTTGGTAAAAATGGCTTAATTGAATACAACGTGTTGAGCGGCATTGAAGACGCGGCAATTTATGTGGGTATGTGCGATAACGTTGATGTGCGCCACAACGAGGTATTCGATAACGTTGCCGGTATCGAGATAGAAAATACCCGTCACGCCTTAGTCGAAAATAATTACGCCCATGACAATACCGCCGGCTTGCTGGTATTCATTACGCCGGGCTTGCCGATTAAAACCACTTATGACGTAATTTTGCGCAATAACTTTGTAGTCAATAATAATACCGCCAACTTCGGTGCACCGGGCTCGATTGTTTCTAAAGTGCCGCGGGGTATTGGTATTGTGGTTATGGCTGCCGACGATGTGATTGTGGAAGGTAATATTGTGTCGGGGAATAAAACCGCTGGCATCGTGATTACCGACTTAGCGTTTATTACCGATATCTCCAGTGATCCAGAGTCTGAGCCTAATCCCGACCGTTTGGTGTTTCTCGATAATTTGATGTTCGACAACGGCGCTGATCCCGTTGCCGAAGTTAAAGCGCTAATGCTTACCCAGTTTAGTCGCAGTGGCCCAGATATTTTAGCAACACCGGGTTCTGCCCAAGAGGTGGATAACTGCATTATTAATCGTGAGCGCTACACCAGCTTCGGTGTTAAAAAATGGTCAGAGTGCGAGCGCACCAGCACGGCAGATGTACAGAGCTATCGTATTGCTGGCGGTGCGCCGAATGAGCCGGTGACCGTGACCAATCGCACTAAATTACTTTACCAAGGTATTTGCGCGGGCTGCCACGCTTATAACTTACGCATGATCGGGCCACCGACCCTAACGGTGCAGGCCTTATACCGCAATGACGCCCAAGGCATTGCAGACTATATTGCCGAGCCACACAAAGTGCGGCCGGACTACCCCGCTATGCCGTCGCAGGGGCATTTGTCGCCAGAGCTAAGAAAAGAAGTCGCTGAGTATATGTTGAAGGTTAGCAAATAATTGAGCGAGTACTTGATTTTGAATGGAGTGGGCACTGCATTGCAGCGCCCACCAATATTGATAGCGTGAGGGCGGTATATGACATTCAATAGTAGAAGTCGCTTGGCCTGTGCAATCGGATTGGCCGTACTGGGTGCACGCAGCGCGCATGCCGCCAAAAACCTAGCGCTAGAGGAGGTTGTGGTTACCGCCCAAAAGCGCGAGCAAAGCGCGATGACGGTGCCAGTTACTGTCGATACCTTCACTAATCAAGATTTAGAGAACACCGGCGCGCTTACCATGGAAGATATTCAGGCTTATATTCCGGGCCTGAAAGTCGGTGAAGACGGGCGTGGCGGCGGCACAACCCAGTCGTCATTTATCATTCGCGGTATAGAAAGCTCAAATATCAGTACCGGCGGTGACCCTTCAGTAGCAACTTTTCTTGATGGCGTGTACCTACCGCGAGCGGCAATTACGGTGCCGTTTTCCGATATGGAAAGGGTAGAGGTGTTAAAGGGGCCGCAGGGCACCTTGTTTGGTCGCAATGCAGCGGCGGGGGTGGTGAACTTTATTCCAAATGCGCCGAGCTTGGATGAGCGCGAAGGCTTTATTACGGTAAAGTTTGGTAATTACGATTTGTTTCGGGTTGAGGGTATGAGTAATACCCCGCTTACTGACAGCCTTGCGTTGCGCATGAATATCATGCATAACCAGCGCGGCGCAGTACTCGACATGCTCGGCCCCGCGACGCCTGATCCTGGTGAGCAAAACAACCAATTTGCGCGTTTGGCGCTGCGCTGGGAAACCACCGACCGGCTCACCCTGCAAATGGCTTACGACATCGACAAGGTCGACAATGGTCCGCAGGCTCGTCTTAGTACTAGTGAAGAGTATGCCACGTACCCAGATCCTACCGAGCGCAAATTAGAGACCGACGCCATTAATGGCGGTGAAACCCGCGATATGCAGGGCATTACCGGCAAGCTTTGGTACGACATAAATGATGTTGCCACCATGAGTTTGATTGCCAGCTATCGCGCCTTTGAAACTTATAATTTACAGGATGAAGACGCCACTGCCGACGAATCAGTCTACGTTGACACTAACAATATAGAAGACTCTGATATCGCCTATTTTGAAGCGCAATTTAATGTGGCGCTAGATTGGGTCGACGCGGTATTTGGCGCTAATTACAGCAAGGAAGACACCTATCAGCAAACCGCCTTAACCTTTAGCTATGGCGCCGTGGTGGAATTAGCCTCGGCCATGACCGGCGTACCGTCGGGTATTTTAAATACCCTGATAGGCGGCCCCATTTCGGGTAATTATGTTATCGAGACCATGACCAACGAAGGCGACTTTGAGACCTACGGATTTTTTACTGACCTCGATTTTACGATCAATGATTGGCTGAATATTATTACTGGCTTGCGTTACAGCAATGATAAAAAGGCTTTTAGCTGGTATGCGCCGTTGACCAATTTCCCTCTCTCTCAAGCTCAGGGCGAAAACTTCTTCTTTAATTCTGACGGTCTTGAGCAAGGCAGTGCAAGCTGGGACAAAATCACTGGCCGAGTGGTCGCTAACTTTCAAGTTAGCGAGGGCGCAATGGCATTTTTGAGCTATTCCACCGGCTATAAGTCTGGTGGTTATGACTCCTTAAATACTGGTTCAAGAGTAGTGCCTTTGGCGCCGGAAGTGGTAACGAACGTCGAGCTGGGTTTAAAAGGGGATTTGCTTGAGGACAAAATTCGTACTCAAATTGCGCTGTTCAAAATGGTTATTGACGATCGGCAAGAGTCGATAGAATCAAAAACCCCAAATAGTAGTGGTGCGGTGCCGACGGTTATTAGTACAGACGAAGATATTCAGGGTATTGAGCTAACGGCGGACTGGCTGGTGAATGACAACCTGCGGTTTGGCCTGATTTACACCTATCGCGAACAGGAGTCTAGCCGAGCGGCGTATTACGACAAAGACGGCAATTTTCAGGAAGCGAATCAGGTAAACGCTACCGCGCCACAGGAATACACGGTAACCATGGATTGGTCGCCAGAGTTTGGTTACGGATTGCTGTTACTCCATGTCGATTATATTTATGAGGAGAATGTCGAGCAATCTAATGAAGATCATCTTGATGCGTTTAATAGCGTTAACGGCTACGGTGATGATACCAGCTTACTCAATGGGCGTTTGGCGTGGACGACGCCGAGTGGCAGCTATGAATTTGCACTGTGGGGTAAAAACTTATTGGGTAATGAGCGCGTTTCTCAGCCTGGCGGCTTAACCGGTGGCGAGTTAGGCACTTACCATGTGGGCATTATTGCGCCGCTGACCTACGGTGTGGATTTGAAATTCGTGTTTTAAGGCGAGTACGGTATTAGAATGATGTTGGGGTGTGTTTTTAAGTGATTGATTTATAAGAATTTTTATCTTATTTGTTGTTTTGTTTTAGGCTTTGATATCGTGTTTATGCCTCTCTAGGGCAACGGTATTGGCGAGTAGGCTGGAATTTGCCTTGGCGAGGGAGATGACGCCTGCGGCTGAATCCTTTATTGTACGCCCCTTTATATCGTTGAGAGCACAGAGCAATGGATACCTTCGCTGAGATACGGCCCTACCACGACGACGAAGTGGCGCCGGTATTGGCAAAGTTATTGGTCGATCCCGAAATGCTCAATATCATCGCCAGCCTGCGCTTGCCGCGCTTAAACAAGGCCTTGCCGTGGTTGGTTAGGCCGTTGGTGCGGTGGTATTTGGCGCGTGAAATGAAGGGCATTGCCAATGTTGGCGATTTTCAGTGGGTCGTTAAAGGCTATATGGATGCCATGATCGAGGGGCATACCACCAGCTTTCAAGTCTCTGGCCTAGAGAAACTTGATTCTGAACAGGCCTATTTGTATATCAGCAACCACCGCGATATTGCGCTAGACCCCGCCTTTGTTAACTACGCGCTTTACCATCACGAGCGCGATACTGTGCGCATCGCCATTGGCGACAACCTTTTGTCCAAGCCCTTCGCCGCTGATTTAATGCGTTTAAACAAAAGTTTTGTTGTGCGCCGCTCGGCTCGTGGCCCCCGGCAGATGCTGGCCGCGTTTCGGCAATTGGCCAGCTATATCCGCTTTTCTTTGTTAGAAGAACGCAGTTCGATTTGGATTGCCCAGCGTGAAGGCCGCGCCAAAGATGGTAACGACGCCACCGAAGCCGCTGTCATTAAAATGATTGGCATGGCTCAGAACAAGCCCGACGAGAGCTTTTCTGACTATGTGAATAAGCTCAATATTGTGCCGGTCTCAATATCCTATGAATGGGATCCGCTAGATGCCGCCAAGGCGCAGGAGCTGGTGCATATCGAGCGCGATGGTGCCTATCAAAAGGCCGAGCACGAAGATTTAAAAAGCATCGCTACTGGCATCGTTGGCAATAAAGGTCATGTTCACGTGGCCTTTGGCGCGCCTTTAAAGGGCGAGTTTAGCGATGCTGTTGCCGTAGCGGCGAAGTTGGATGAGGTCATTATTGACCAATACCGCCTGCACCCAAGTAATATCATTGCTTATATGCGGGTAGTTCAGAACGATAACTGGAAAGCCCTGCCGATGCTGCCGGAGATAACAGCGGCAGATATCGAGGTTTTTGATAAGCGCTTTAGCCAAATGCCCGCAGATTACCGCAATAAAGCCATGGAAATTTACGCTAACCCAGTGATAAATCAATTAGACAGCGCCGACCTGCGGATCGTTGAAGAGGCCATATAGGTGCTCACCGACGAGTTAAAAAAGACAATTCAAGACGCCTACCGCCAATTTTTGGATGTAAAACAACTTAAGGCCCGCTACGGCCAGCGCCTGATGATCGCCCATATCGCGCGTACTCTTGGCGGTATAAAGCGCAATCAGGAGCAGCAGCGCGGGGGTGGCGATCACCTTTGTGTGGTGGAGGCCGGTACGGGTACCGGTAAAACTCTCGCCTACGCCGTGGCGGCGGTGCCTATCGCCAAGGCCTGCGATAAAACCTTAGTTATTTCCACTGCGACTGTCGCGCTGCAAGAGCAGATTATCTACCGGGATCTGCCCGATGTGCTTACCAATAGCGGTTTGCAATTCTCCATTAGTCTCTCTAAAGGCCGTCGTCGCTATATTTGCTTGTCTAAACTCGATCAGCTGCTCTCGGGTGGCGATGCCAAGGTGCTGCCGCTGTATATTGATGAGCATATGGCGGCACCCGACGCCGAGAGCTTGTCGCTGTATACCGACTTTGCGCAGCAGATGGCCACGGGACAGTGGGCGGGTGATCGTGACGATTGGAAAACCGTTATCGCCGACGATAAGTGGGCGCGAGTCACCACCGACCACGCCCAGTGCACCGGCAGGCGCTGCAGCCATGTAAAACAGTGCAGTTTCTTTAAAGCGCGCGAGTCCTTGGCGCAAGCCGATGTCATTGTGGCCAATCACGACCTTGTGCTCGCTGATCTCGCGCTGGGTGGCGGCGCGATACTGCCACCGCCAGAAGAGTGTATTTACATCTTCGACGAAGCTCACCATTTGCCGGATAAGGTTATTAATCACTTCAGCGCTAATTTCCGCCTAGCGGCAACTGAGCGCTGGATGGAGCAGATTGAGCGGGCGCTCAGCGCCATGGTTGCCCTGCCGATAATGGATAACAGTATTCGCGGCGAGCTGGAAAGTCTGTTGAGTCTGCTCATTGCGGTGCGGCGGGGCTTAATACCACTGCGGCCGGTATTAGAAGAGCTGCTAGAAGGCGCGCAGGAGCGCCAAGGTGTGAAAAGCCTGCGCTTTGCCGACGGCATTGTGCCGCCAGTGCTGGTTGAGCACGCCAAGAGCTTGTTGGCGGGGTTTAGCGAGGTAATCAAGCAGGCCGAGAAAATTATCGATAGCCTGCAAGACGGTATGGACACCAATGAGTTGAGCGGCAACCGTGAGGCCAACGAACAGTGGTTAACCACGGTGTCGATGGCGCGTTTTCGGGCGGAGTCCGCCGCGGCCTTGTGGCGTTCCTTTGCCAGTGACGCAACGAAGGAGAAACCGCCCAATGCACGTTGGTTGGCGTTAGTTGAAACTGGGCAGGGCTTGTTTGATGTGGAGTTGAATGCCAGCCCCATTTTGGCGGCAAATGCGCTGAAATCAGCTTTGTGGTCGCGCTGTTTTGGTGCCGTGCTCACCTCGGCCACCTTGACCGCCCTGGGCAGCTTTGATCGTTTTAGTATGCGTGCCGGTTTAGATACCGATGCCAGCTTTGAGGTTGTGCCCAGCCCCTTTCGTCACGCTGAAGCCGCTGAATTGTATATACCCGCAATGGATTGCGACGCCGGTAATGCCGAGGCGCATACCGCTGCCCTCATTGATATGCTGCCGACCTTATTAGATGCCGATGCGGGCAGCTTGGTGCTATTTTCCTCGCGCAAGCAATTGCGGGCGGTGCGCGAGGGTTTGTCGGCCGAGTGGCAGGCTCGTATTTTGGCGCAAGATGATTTGCCCAAGCACGAGATTCTCACCCGCCATCGCACGTGTTTGGATGATGGTGCGGGCAGTGTGATTTTTGGTTTGGCCAGCTTTGCCGAAGGGGTGGATTTACCGGGCAAATACTGCACCCATGTGGTAATTGCAAAAATTCCCTTCGCGGTGCCAGAAGACCCCGTTGAAGAGGCGCTGGCGGAGTGGATAAGCCGCAACAAGGGCAATCCCTTTATGGATATCACCGTGCCCGACGCGGCGGTGCGTTTAATTCAGGCCAGTGGCCGGTTGTTGCGCAACGAGGCCGACACCGGCCGGATTACCATTCTGGATCGGCGCATTGTGAGCCGCCATTACGGCCGTAAAATGCTGGCATCGATGCCGCCATACCAGCAAATTATTGAGTAGTTCGGGATGAGTCATTACCACCAAGTGGCTGAAGTGTTAATTGATATTGAAGCTGCGCTGCGCCAAATCGGCTGCTGGGATGCGATTGCGCCGGCGCCAGAAGCCTTGCGCAGCGAGCAACCCTTTGCGGTAGATACTTTGAATTTTGGCCAGTGGTTGCAGTTTGTGTTTGTGCCCAAAATGCATTTTTTAGTGGCGCAAAAGGCGGGGCTACCAACGGCCTGTGGTATTACACCCATGGCGGAAGAGTATTTTCGCGGTCAGCAATTGCCGGTGGCAGGTCTGCTGGCCGCGTTGACAAGAATGGATAACTTGCTTGGCGGTCGCCGCTAGCCGTTGTTGTCTTCTGCAGCCATTACCATTCGCACAAGGTGGGCCAGCGAGCGCACCCCCATTTTTTCCATAACCCGAGCACGGTGTATTTCTACCGTGCGCTGGCTAATATCGAGATCGTAGGCGATCACTTTATTGGCTTTACCCTCAATCATCAGTTCCATGACCTGGGTCTCGCGGGGTGTTAAGTCGGTCAGCTTGGCGCGGATTTTGTGCTTTTCTTCGAGGTCGGCACGGTTTTCAACATCGGCGGCAATGGCCTGTTGAATTTTGCCCAGCAGCTCTTCTTCGCGATACGGCTTTTGCACAAAATCTACTGCGCCGCGCTGCATGGCGTCAACGGCCATGGGCACGTCACCGTGACCGGTCACAAAAATAATTGGCAAAATAGAATTTCGAGTATTGAGCTGACGCTGTAATTCCATGCCATTCATACCCGGCATGCGAATATCTAGCACCAGACAGCCTGCCATATCTACACTATAGTCATCTAAGAAGGTGTCTGCTCTGGAGTAGCTGGCCACCGTATGGCCCACTGATTCCAATACCATTTGGAGTGAATCTCTTACCGCGTCATCGTCCTCAACGAGGTACACCGTGGCTTCTACTGTCATTATTACGTCCTTGCGGTTACCGTTTTATCGTGTGCTTAGGCTACCATGAAATCCTAAGCCTTTGCTGGGCTTAATTAATTGTATTGATGTTTTCGTTAATGATACTGGCGATAAGGGTCAAGACTGGATAAGCTTTCGCCTTATTATACATCGCAAGGCAAACATGGGTTTGCCACACAACAAGGGTTGCGCATGCGAACTAAGCGCAGTTTAGTACAGATTTACCTGATAAGCCTAGTCGCGTTGTCTGCGATTCCCTTGGCTATATTAGGCTATATCTGGATTGCCAAGGAATACGAACGCTACACTCAACAGAGTGAGGCGTGGCGTGACAGCTATATAGAGTCGCGTCGCGAGCTTTTACGCCGCGAAGTCGATAAGGCAATGGAGTATTTGGAGTTTAAGCGCACCCAGCTTAATCGCCAGCTATATAACGATCTGCGTCAGCAGGTTGCGGTTGGCCTGTCGTTAATCGAAACCACCCGCAAAGAGTTTGTGGGCGAAAGCCGCGCCGAGCAAATTACGCGGCTGCGCGCCACCATGAGCTCGCTGAGCTTTCTCGACAATAAAGGTTTTTTCTTTTTGTTTGACGGTGTTGGCAAGCCCTTGCTGGCGCCCATGCACCCCCGTGGTAGCCAGCGAATTGCAGATAAAACCGCACTTGACGCCTTCGCTAGCCAAATACGAAGTTCGATAACAGATAAAAATTACGACTTTATCGAGTACCGCTTTACTGACGCAAAGGGCCGAGCAGCCACCGAGCGCAACTTTAGTTTCGTTTACTACTACAAACCCCTCGATCTCTATATGGGTGCAAGTGTGTATTTGCGCGATGAGGTTGGCCGGCTCAAGCGCGAAGTGGTTGAGCGTATCGCCGCGGTGCCTATCGACCCTGATAACTCCATTATGTTCGTGGTCGACAGCGACGGCCGGCAGTTAGTTAATGCCTACGATCCGGCTAGCGTCGGCGCCTTGATGCCCAGTATTATCGAGAAAAGCAGCCAAGTTAGCGGTAGTAATAGCAGCCTGTTTACCGAATTGAACTGGGTAGATCAAAGTGGCCAGAGCAAACCGGTCATTTCCTATATTCGCCGCTTTGAACCTTGGGGTTGGACCTTGGGTTCTGGGGTGTTCCTTGATGAACTCAATGTAAAGTTGGCGCAAGAGCGCGCCGCCCTGCAAGACCGCGTGCAAGAGCATATTCGCTTTATTGTGATTATTGCTTTTGCGTTAATGGTGTTTTCGACCCTTGCGGCACGTTGGTTGGCCTCGCGCAGTGCTGCTGGCTTTACAATTTTTCAGCAGTTTTTTGCCGATGCCAGCAAGCGCTCTACCGCGATTGATGTGAATAAACTGCCCTTCGCTGAATTTCAGAAATTGGCTGAAGATGCTAATTTCATGGTGGAAAAGCGCACCCAAACTGAGCGCGCTTTAAAGTTAAGCGAGCGGCGTTTTCAGTTGGCGCTGGATGCCGCCCAAAACCATTTGTGGGACCTTGATTTACAGACCGGCTTGGTCACTGTGGGCGAGAGTTTCTTTCGTATGCTTGGCTATGATGTGCCGACTAAACCCTACCCAGTGGGCGCGTTTAAACATATTGCCAACAGCGACGATATGCAAATTATTGCTTCAGCCGTTGATAGCTGGCTGGGGCTGGCAACGGGTAATAGTGTTGAGTTTCGGGTGAGAGATCGGGCGGGCAAATACCGCTGGATTTATAGCCGTGGCGATGTGGTTGAAAACGACACTAACGACAAACCTATTCGCGCCATGGGGATCATGACCGATGTCACTGACCGCAAGCGCATTGAGCAAGAGCTGGTCAATGCCAGAATCGCCGCCGAGGATGCCTTGCACGCCAAGAGTCAGTTCCTGTCTAGCGTTAGCCATGAATTGCGCACCCCCTTAAATGGGGTTTTGGGCTACGCCCAATTACTGCAGCGCGAAAAGGGTCTACCCAGTGGCAGTCAGGAGTATTTGCGGGCCATAGAGAGCTGCGGCAAGCATTTGCTTACCCTTATTAATGATGTGTTGGATCTGGCAAAAATCGAAAGCGGTAATATCGACATTGTTTGTCGCGCCAATGATTTGAATGAAATTGTATCCAGTGTCAGTGATATTGTCGGTCATCGCGCCCAGTCTAAGGGCTTGAATTTTGTGGTTAATATCGCAAAAGATGTGCCGCGTCATGTACACGTCGACGAAGTAAAGCTACGCCAAGTGTTAGTTAATTTACTCGATAACGCGGTTAAATTTACCGCCAGCGGTAAAGTTGAATTGAAGCTGGATGTTAATCAAGAGCAGGCTCAGCTGTTGTTTTCTGTTAAAGACAGCGGTATGGGCATTCCAGAAGAAAAGCTGCGCGATGTATTTGAGCCTTTCCGGCAGGTGAATCCCCAAGACGGCAAAGGCACTGGCTTGGGTTTGGCAATATGTCGGCGCCTTGTTGAAGCTATGGGCGGCAGCTTGAATCTGAGCAGTGAATTTGGTCAAGGCAGTTGTTTCTATTTTGATATCCCGCTGCTTGAAATGGATACCGATAGCGTGGCAGACGACGCCTTGGTTGAAGCGGTGGATCCAGTGCCGGAATTACTGGCGAGGGTAGCGAATAACCCTGCCATTATTGTCGCTGATGATGTTGCGGTAAACCGTCATGTGTTACTTGGCATGCTTGAAGATGTCAGTACCGATATTCGCGAAGCGGCCAATGGCTTAGAAGTGATTGAACTGCTAAAAGAGCGCACAGCGCTGCTGGTGCTAATGGATTTGCGCATGCCGGAAATGGATGGCATGGAGGCAACTCGCATTATTAAGCAAGAGATGGGCATGAGCGAGGTTGCGATTGTGATGGCTTCGGCCACCACCGATGAAGACATGATGGCCGAGGCCATTGAGGTTGGCTGTGATGGCTTCTTGCCGAAACCCATTGGCATGGAAGACTTAATGAAGATCGTTGCCAAAACCTGCGGTGGTGAGGCGGCGCCAAGCGTGCAAACGGTACCCGCACAAGCCGCGCCGGCGGCGGTGCAAGTTGCGGTGGTATTGCCGCCTGAACGGGATTTGCAAGAACTGTTAATGGCGGTGGATTTGGGTGACGTAACGGGCACCCGTGAGTTATTGGGTCAGCTGCGGCGGGCCAATCCAGAATGCCGAGGCTTTGTTGAAGAAGCCGAAGAATTTCTCAACGAGTTTGATTTTGATAATTTATCGCGCCTGTTAAAGCGTGCATCAAACGAGGCCAGTTTGAATGGCGCGTGATGTGGGTGGCGAGCAAATATTATTGGTCGATGACAACCCAACCAATTTGCAGGTTTTATTTAAAACCCTTGAAGGTAGCGGTTATCGATTGCTGGCCGCCCGCGACGGCAAAGCCGCACTGTTTACCGCGCGCAAAGCTCGCCCCGCGCTAATTCTCTTAGATGTAATGATGCCCGGCATGGACGGTTTTGAGGTGTGTGAGCGCCTCAAGGCCGATCCGGAAACAGCGAATATAGCGATTATTTTTCTGTCGGCACTTACCGATAGTCAGTCTAAAGTTCACGGCTTGGCGATTGGCGGCGTGGACTATATTGCCAAACCGTTTCAAACCGACGAGGTGCTGGCGCGGGTTCGTACTCACGTTAAAATACAGCGTTTAGAGCGCGCACTAGCGCGCCGCAACAGTGAGTTAGAAGACGAAAATCAGCGAATTTTAAATGCCGTTGAAGAAGGCATATTTGGTTTAGATGTAGAGGGCCGCGTTAGTGCGATGAATCTCCGTGCAGCGCAACTAACGGGGTGGCCGGTGTCTGACACTATGGGTGAATTGTTTGCCCAGCTAAAACTTTTCCCCGACGAAAGCTCTCTTAATCAGGCGCTGGGGTTGCTTTGCAAAGGCGGGGTGAGCTTGCGTAAAGAAGACACTGAGCTCACTGCGCGCAATGGAGAGATTGTGCGAGTGGCGCTCAGCGGTTCGCCGCGCAAAGAGGGTGGCGCGGTGCTGGTGTTGCGCGACATCAGCGAGTGGTTGGCTAGCCAGCAGGCGCTGGATTCGGCGCGAGAAGAACTCGACAGTCAGCGCCAGCACTTGGCCCATATCGAGCGTTTGAGCACTGGCGGTGAAATGGCCGCAGGTATTGCCCACGAAGTAAATCAGCCGCTTACTGCAGTAACTAATTACGCCCGTGTGGCGCAGCGTCTTTTAGTGGATCTTCCCGAAGACAAGCGCGAAAAAATGAACGACGTGCTGAGTAAGATTTCGATTCAGGCCGAGCGCGCTGCGGCGGTGATTCAGCGCATGCGCAGCTACGTGAAAAAGCCTACTGGCGGCCGCGAAGTCTTTGCCCTTAATAGCGTATTAGAAGATGTATTGGCGCTGGCAGAAGTCGATTCGCGGGTAAACGCGATACCCGTAGTGTTACACGGTGCTGAAAATCTGCCAGAAATTCACGTCGATGAGGTCCAGTTACAGCAAGTTGCCCTGAATCTGATTCGCAATGCCATGGAGTCAACGGCGAATGCAGGCAATGAAGATCCGGTAGAGGTGAAAACCTACCTAGAAGACGGCATGGTTTGTTTCAGTGTGACAGATCGCGGTGCCGGTTTAGCACCGGAAATTGAAGCCCAATTGTTTAGTCCCTTTGTAAGCTCCAAAGAAGGCGGCATGGGGATTGGCTTGTCGGTTTGCCAATCTATTATGCAAGCCCATGGCGGCAATATACACCACGAACACAATCCGGCTGGGGGGGCGATATTTCATTGCCACTTTCCCGCTCATGTCTAAATCAACGGCGCGATAAACACTATGGATCTGCTGCGGCGTAAGCCGTTAGAAGAGTGCAGTAAGACCCGTGTTTGGGTCGAGGGTACCGAGTTAGAGCTGACCTTAATTCGCAGTCGCCGGCGGCGGCGCAAGCTCACCTTGCAGCTGGACGCCAAGGGTGGCTTGCTGGTGCGCTCACCCTTTGCCGCAAGGCGGCGCGACATTGATAGCTTAATACAGCGCAATAGTGCGTGGATTCTTCAGCGGCGCCAAGACATGCAGCGCCAGCAGTACCGCAACCCTGATTTGTGTTTCGCAGATGGTGAGACCCATTTGTATCTAGGACAGCGCTATACCCTGAAAATTAATGAGTTGAATGCTTCGCGTCGCGTCAGCATTGTGTTGCATGATGGCGAGCTGCTAATTAGCCCGCGTGCTAATTTCCACACTCCCGAGGCGATAAGCCAAGCTCTACAGCACTGGTATAAACAACAGGCCCAGGTTTTATTTGCGCGGCGGCTGGCGTTTTTTACGGGGCAATTGGCTTGGGTGAGCGAGCTGCCAGAACTGCGCTTGCGGCGAATGCGCTCGCGCTGGGGGAGCTGCTCAAGCAGTGGCAAGCTATGCCTAAATACCCATTTGATTAAGGCCAGTGAGCGCTGTATCGACTACGTTATTGTGCACGAGCTGTGTCACTTGCAAGAGTTTAATCACAGTCCGCGCTTTTATGCCTTAATGGACGCCGCCCTGCCAGATTGGCGCGCGCGCAAGGCCGAGCTTGAGGCCTGCGGCGCGGCAATCATTCGCGAGTGATGGCGCTTTAGCTCGGCGCCTGCGCTAATACCGCGG
>NZ_JARGNU010000006.1:187259-212140 GCF_029212375.1 Zhongshania sp.
GGCAATCATTCGCGAGTGATGGCGCTTTAGCTCGGCGCCTGCGCTAATACCGCGGCAATCACGGCTACATCGACGATGTCTGCTGCGCTACAGCCCCGCGACAAGTCCATCCATGGCTTGGCCAAGCCCTGTAATAGTGGGCCGAGCGCCTTGGCGCCGCCGATGCGTTCGGTGATCTTATAGGCGATGTTACCGGCATCCAAACTTGGAAACACAAACACATTGGCGTGTCCGGCTACGCTGGATTCCGGGGCTTTGCGTTGGCCAATGGCTGGGACAAAAGCGGCGTCAAATTGCAATTCGCCGTCAATATCTAAGCTGGGCGCGCGGTTTTTGGCGAGGTCTAGTGCTGCTGTAACATGATCTACGCAGGGGTGGCTGGCAGAACCTTTAGTTGAGAACGACAGCATTGCCACCTTGGGTGTTTCGGCAGTGAGGCGTTGATGGCTCGCGGCGCTGGCAATGGCAATTTCGGCCAGCTCGTTGCTGTCTGGGCTGGGGATTACGCCGCAGTCGGCATAGGTCAGTACTCGGCCGTCGCTTAGTTCCATTAAGAAGAAGCTCGATACCAGCTTGGCGTCGGCGTGTAAGCCCAAACCTTGAATACCCGCTCTTAGCACGTCGGCGGTGGTGGCAGTGGAGCCGGCGACGCCCGCGTCGGCGTAGCCAATTTTTATGAGCACGGCGGCGAGCAACACGGGGCTTTTTAATGCCTCACTGGCTTTTTCTGGGGTCATGCCTTTGCTGGCGCGGGCCGCAGTAAAGGCGTTCACCGCTTGCTGGCGCCAGTGATCGGCGTCGGCTTCTTGATCAAAAATAATAACGCCGGCAGGCGCTGGGCTAGCGTCCGGCGCGCTGATGAGTATCGGCGTTACCAGCCCTTGCGCGGCAAGACTGGCGGCGGCGTCGATAACCCGCGGGTCGTAGTGTTCTGGCAAAATTACGCGTTGAGTTTGGCTTTTGGCTTGCTGATGCAAGGCGCTGAGAATTCCGCTCATAGTAGTCACTTATAAGGCTGGTCAGATGGATTTTACGCTGTGGGGGCGCTTTTTGATGGTACGGGGGGATAATACTATTTAGCTTAATGAGTGTCGCTAAGCTAAATAGTATTCAGGCCGGTAAACCGGCCTGAATAAGGAAATGTCGATGGCTTTGCTGCTCGCTAATTAATTGTTACAAGCAGCAAAGCGCACGGCCCTTAGGCCAGCAGCTCATCGGGAATATCCATTTCCATGTGGAGCATGGCAAGGCTGTGAACCTTACCCTGAGCATCCATAATCAAGGTCTCAGTGCCGCCACCGCCAAGTGAATCTTCTAGAATGAAGTTCAATACTTGCAGGTTAGGCAGCTCGTAACGTTTCACGTCACCAAAGCAGATTTCCTTGAAGTGCTCTTTAACCACTGCAGTGGTCAGGTTCTCGCGCAGGAACTCATACAGCGCGGGGGTGCGGGCTTTAACGCCAACATTAGAACCGTCACCTTTGTCGCCGGAGCGGGCAATTGCTACATCAAATAATTGAACACGGGCCATCTTACACTTCCTCCACGAGCACGCGGGTGCTGACTTTAGTTTTGTCGATCAGCGCGGGCCAGTAACCCACGATCTCGGTTGGGCGCGGACGACCAGCGGCAAAGCCGGTGACGCCAACAGGGCCGCTTGTGATCAGCGGGGCCAGCTCGCGAGCCAAGATGTTGAGCAGGTTTTTGTCGTGGCTCTTAGCGCCAACGCGCAGCATCACTTCGCTGGGCGGCTGATCTTGTTTAACAATGCCTTTGTAGCAAACATTGGTGCCGAACAGCTCAATAAAGCGGTCTTCTTCGGGGATTGGCTTGCCGTACATGCCAACCCGCTCAAACAGAATCTCGGCGCCAAGATTGGCTTTCTCAATCGCATCGGGACCGGTGTAGGTCAGCTGGCCAACGATTTTGTAACCATCTTCGTATGACATTGACACTTTATAGGTCGGGGTCGGTGCTGAGCCTTTCACGCCGCTAACGCGAACTCGGTTTTCGCCATCTTGCTCGAGTTTGATGGTGGTGAAGTCAGAGGTGCAGTCAGGCCCTAAATAGTTAACTGGGTCGCCCAGCTCGTACATCAGCTGTGAGGTTACAGTGTCGATATTCACCAAACCGCCTGTGCCTTCGTGCTTGGTTACCACAAAGGTGCCGTCGGCCTTGGCTTCAACAACGGGGTAGCCGATGCGCGCGAAGTTAGGCACATTGCGCCAGTCGTTATAGTTACCGCCTGTGCACTGAGCGCCACACTCTAGAATATGACCCATAACGGTGCCCGCAGCCAGCTTGTCGAAATCGTCCATTGACCAGCCAAATTCATAAATCAGTGGCGCCACGACCAGTGATGGATCGGTGGAGCGGCCAGTTACAACAATGTCTGCACCTTGGGCTAGGGCGTCAACAATCGGCTTGGCGCCGATATAGACGTTGGCGCTCGACATTTTGTCGAGGATGGTGTCTACCGCTTCGCCGTTGTCGAGGTTTTTGAATTTCTCGCCAGAAGCCATCAGTTCAGGCAGTTGGTCGAGAATATCGTCGCCTTCAACAATACCGATTTTAATGCCGGTCATGCCCAGCTCTTTAACAACCGCTTGAATCGCTTCAAGACAGCCTTTGGGGTTAACACCGCCAGCATTGGCAATGACTTTAATGCCCTTCTTCTGGCAGGTTGGCAGGATCTGACGCAGCATTTCGACGAAATCAGTGGCGTAGCCAGCAGAGGGGTTACGCAGTTTTTGCTTCTGCATAATGCTCATGGTGACTTCGGCAAGATAGTCTAAGGTCAGATAGTCCAGTGGTCCTTCTTCTACCAAGCGCAGCGGGCCGAGGAGGCTGTCGCCCCAGAAGCCTTGGCCGTTGGCGATTAGGACAGTTTTGTCTTGGCTCATAATGCGTTCCTGTCGTCGTATGGGTCGGTGTTGTTGAGTTGGTATTAAATGGTTCTTTCTAAATCGTGGGCTTACTGAATCCACGCGGGTTTGCGTTTTTCTAAAAAGGCGGTGAGGCCTTCGCGGCCCTCGTCAGAGCCGCGGGTCTCGGCTATGCGCTGGCTGGTGTCGGCGATCATGGCGTCAGTGATTTCGCCGTCGGCGATATCCAATACCAAGCGCTTAGCCTCGGCAACGCCACGGGGGCCGTTGCGGAGCAGGCCTTTGGCAATGCCGGCAATGCAGTTGTCGAGCTCATCGCTGGCCACAACTTCGGCAACGAGGCCTAATTCCAAGGCTTTATTGGCAGTGATTAATTCGGCGGTGGTGAAGTAGCGGCGTGAGGCGCGCTGGCCAATGGCCCGCACTACATAGGGGCCGATGGTGGCGGGAATCATGCCAACCTTAACTTCGCTGAGGCAAAATGCCGCTTCTGGCGAGGCAATGGCCATGTCGCAGCAGGCCACTAGACCAACGCCGCCGCCATAAGCGGGGCCTTGTACCCGCGCTATGGTGAGCTTGGGCAGGTAGTTAAGGGTGCGGAGCATCTCGGCCAATAATTGCGAATCACGGAGATTTTCTTCAAAGGTGTAAGTCGCCATGCGACGCATCCAATTGAGGTCGCCACCGGCGCAAAAACTCTTGCCTGTTGAGGCGAGCACAACAAGGCGAACAGCGGGGTCGTCACCGGCTTTTTTAAAGGCGGCGGTGAGTGTGGCGACGACGGTATCGTCAAAGGCATTGTGAATGTCGGGGCGATTCAGGGTGATCGTCGCTATTCCGTTGGCGCTGAGTTGGTACTGAATGGTCTGGTCGCCCATGCCGAATTCCTTGTTGAAAAAGCTCAGTTCGCGGAGCTTGATACTGAGACTCGAATTTACTGATTTCAGTGAGCATACCATAAGCCTGATATAAATTACTATTGAGTAGTGCTCAACAGTGCTTTTGGTGATGCCCTCGGCAATATTGCGTGGCTTAGTCGCAGCGATTAAGCGAATTTATGGCTATTCAAGGGGACTTGATACTGTGTAAATTACGGCTGACGTCTAAACCATGACTTTTAGGAACGCTAAAAATAATGAATGCCTTCGATTTAACTACCTCTCTTTTCGCCAGTAGTGCGCGTGGCTGGCGGGGAACAGCGGCCTTTGGTCGAAACAACAGCCAGCCTGAGCAGCTGTTGGAGCTCTACGATATTGAAGCCTGCCCATATTGTCGCTTGGTGCGCGAAGTGCTTTGCGAGCTGGATCTCGACGTGATGATTTACCCTTGTCCTAAGGGTGGCATGCGCTTTAGGCCAGCAGCGCTGGATATTAGCGGCATCAGCCAGTTTCCATTGTTGGTTGATCCCAATACCGGCGATCAAATACTAGAATCGAGCGCCATTATTGCTCACTTGTATAAGCAGTACGGCGGTGGTCGCCAACAGGCGCCAAGCGGTTTGAAGCGCCAGTTGGCGGTGAGCAGTTCCACGCTGGCGACGGTGAGCCGTTCGATTGGTCGCGCTCGGGGCATGAATGCGAAAAGTTCGGTGGCACCGGTAGCGCCATTAGAGCTGTATAGCTTTGAATCCAGCCCCTATGCGCGGCCAGTGCGGGAGCTACTGTGCGAATTGGAGATCCCCTACCGGCTGCGTAATTTCGGTAAATCCCGCTGGGAGGAAATGGGGCCGCCAGTGGTGCGCGCTAAATTTTTCCCAGAGGCGCCCATCACGAGCGCAAATCGGATTCGGCTTAATGAGCTCACGGGGCGTTCCCAAGTACCGTATTTGGTAGACCCGAATACCGAGGTGGCGATGTTTGAGTCGGCAGATATATTGGCGTATTTAAAAATGATCTACGGCGATTGAGATGCTCTTGGGCGCGGGCGGCGAATGCCGCTACGCTGCAGCACTGGCAGCGCCTTGCTAAGAAAAGCGTCAATGGCGACACAATCCTTGAATATCGCGGCAAAATGGCGATAATTGGGCGCAAAAGACGGTTTGAATATGTCGGTCCCTGCAATTTGATTTCCCTTTCCCGCGGTATTGTCGCCACATACAGGCTCGATACCCTAAGGCAGTTATGAATCCGGTTTCTATAAAAAGCTCGCGTTTACAGGGTGTTTTGGGTGAATTGGTCGCGGCAGACACTGAGCTCCCCCACAAAAACTTTGCGGAAAAATTGGGTCAGTTAATCGACCTGTCGGGCTCTATCGCCTTGTCTGAGTCGCTGCGCGGCCTGAAAAAATTGGTGTTTACACCCGCTGCCGCCAATGTCGCTGAACTTAAGAATACATTTTTACAGACCAGAGCCGAGATGCTGGCTTTTATTCTTAATAGCTTTATTACCGAAACCGGTGAGGGGCAGGGTAGTGGGGCACCGTTTATACTGCCCCAGCCTAGCGCCGAAACGCTTGTTGAACCTGAGCAGGGCTTTCAAACCTATCAGCGCTTTTATAATTTGCATCAAAGCCAGCTCGATCACCGTGTTTTGGTGTTGCGCCGGCAATTACAAGATGCGCTTGCCGGACAGTCGCCACAACTCGCCCAACTTGCGGCTTTGGACCGCAGTTTGGAAGATAAACTAGGCGATTATAATCGCCGCGTACTGGCCAGTATTCCGCGCTTATTGGCGCAGCGCTTTTATTTTTTAAGTCAGCAATACAAAGCGGTACAAGATGCCCAGCGCAGCGCATCAGAAGATGCCGGCTTCAAGCTGGAGCTAGAGCCCGAGCTGATGAGCGATAGTCCCGCGCTCTGGTTGCAAAAAGGCGCTTGGCTAGACAATTTTTTTACAGAAATGCAGGGCTTGTTATTGGCAGAGCTGGAGTTACGGTTGATGCCAGTGATGGGTTTGATGGAAGCCCTTGAAGTAGAGGTAGCAACACAGTCATGACGAGAATCCTGTCGGTAGTCGCTTTTGTTATAGGCGCTGTAGTAGTTTTGTGGATGGCCTTGGCCTTTGTCGGCAGCAATTGGCTGGCGCTGGGTGTGAGCGTATTAATAGCCTTGGCCTTTACTGCCGGTTTTGCGGAGCTTATTCGCTACCAGCAAGCCAGTCTTGGTCTCAGCGCGGCGCTGCCAAAAAACGCGGATGTCGTAGACGATTTAGAAGCGTGGTTGGCGGGTGTGCCGCAGGGGCTTCGCAATGCCGTTGGTCAACGCATTCAAAGTGAGTATGTGGGCTTGCCGGCGCCAGTGTTAAGTCCCTACCTGATTGGCCTATTGGTGATGCTCGGTTTATTGGGCACCTTTATTGGTATGGTCACTACCCTGCAAGGTGCGGTTACGGCACTGGAAGGCAGCACCGAACTTGAGGCGGTGCGCGCTGGTTTAGCGGCGCCCATCAAGGGTTTGGGGATGGCTTTTGCGACGTCGGTGGCGGGTGTGACGGCGTCGGCGATGCTGGGCTTTATTTCTACCCTAAGTCGGCGTCAGCGCTTGCAGGTATCTCGTCAACTCGACGGCCAGCTGCGCGGGGCGTTTAAAAACTTCTCTTTAAGTTATCAGCGCGAGCAAAGCTACAAGGCTATGCAGCAGCAGGCGGCGGCCCTGCCTGATGTGGCGCAGCAACTCGCGACATTGGCAGATCGATTAGCGCAAATGAGTGATGATTTAGGCGGCAAGCTCATTTCTGGTCAGGAGCGGTTCCATGTTGCGGCGCAAGCCCAGTATCGCGAGTTGGCAAACTCGGTTGATGCTTCTTTGAAAAGCAGTTTGGCTGACAGCGGTCGGCTGGTGGGTGAAAGTGTTGGGCCGGTGGTACAAGGCTTTGCGCAGGACGTTAGCCAAGCGCTGCAGAGCAGTCAGCAGCAGATCAGCGTCGCTGTGCAAGAACACCTCGCCGCCTTGAGTACCCGGTTTGCTAATACCACTGAGGAGTTCAGCCAAGGCTGGCAGCAGGGCATGCAAGCCCAGCAGCGCGGCAGTGAAACCTTGCTTGCACAGGTGGATGATGGCCTAAAAGCCTTTAATAGCGAATTTGCGGCGGCGAGCCATTCGCTGCTCGACACCTTTAGTCGCGTGAGTGACGACAGCTTGGCTCGCCAAGATGCGGCAGAACTGGCGCGCTTGGCTAATTGGTCTGCTGTGTTTGAGCGCAGTGCTAGCTTGCTGAGTGATAGTGCTGCGCAATTGACGGCCAATGCCCACGCGGGCAGTCAAGAGATTGCCGCCGAGTTTCAGCAATTGCTGCACAGCTCTGAGCAGCTGGTGCAGGCGCGGATAAGCAGCGAGGAGAAGTGGCTGAGCGACTACCAGCAGCGCATGGCCGAATTGGCGAGCACTGTGCAAACCGAGTTGAGTAGCCTGCGAGAGATTGAAGAGCGTCGCGGTGAAGCGGCGGTGGAGCGTTTGGCGGAATTGCAGGGCGCTGTTGGCGAGCACTTGGCTACATTGGCCAATGCGCTGGAAGAGCCCATGGGCAGATTGATAGCGTCTGCTTCGGAAACACCGCGTATTGCCGCAGAGCTGATGGCGAAATTGCGGGCGGAAATGACCGAAAATATTGCGCGGGACAATAGCTTGCTCGGCGAGCGTCGCGAGTTAATGACCCAGCTCAATAGTTTGGCGGATTCGCTGCAGCAGTCAGCCGCTGGCCAGCGCGAGGCAGTGGAAAGTATTCTGCAAAACTCCGCGGGCCTGCTTGAGTCTATTGGCAGCCAATTTAGCGACAAGGTGAGCGATGAAAGCACCAAGCTCGCCGATATTGTTAGCCATTTTGAGGTGAGCAGTGCCGAGCTGGCCAGCATGGGCGAAGCCTTTACCAGTGCGGTTAGTTTGTTTAGCGAATCGAATGCCAGCCTCATTAAGACCATGGCCTCGATTGAAACGGCACTGGGTAATAGCACCGCGCGCAGCGACGAGCAAATGGCATATTACGTTGCCCAGGCACGAGAAATTATCGATCACAATATGCTGTCCCAACAAGACATTATCAGTCAGCTGCAGCAGCTTAGTGGCAGGGCCGTTGCTCAGGCGGAGGCCCGCGGGTGAGTCTTTCGGGTATGGGTGGCGGATTAGATGAAGGCCTAGATCAAGAACCGCCAATCTGGGCGATTTTTGGCGACTTGATGACCGGCCTAGTCGGTGTGTTTGTTTTGCTGCTGGTGTGGAGCTTGGGATTTCAGTTGGAGTTATCCCAAACCCTAAAGCGTGAAACCCAGTTGCGCGAAGTGGCCGAGCAGCGTCGCCAAGCTTTGGAAGCGGCACTTGCCGAGCCCTTGGCCAGTGGTCGGGTAACCCTGCGCGATGGTCGTATTGGCATCAGTGGCAGTGTACTGTTCTCGCTCAATTCAGCAGAATTACAGCCCGAGGGGCGCGCGCTATTACATAGCTTGCGGGCGCCGTTACAGGTGTATCTAATTGATAGTGATCAATTACTTATGGTCAGCGGTTTTACCGACGACCTGCCTATTCAACAGGGCAATTTACACTTCTCCGACAACTGGGAGTTGTCGGCTCAGCGCGCGCTAACTGTAACCCGAGCCTTGATTGACGAGGGCATGCCGCCAAATCGCGTATTTGCTGCGGCCTTTGGCGCGCAGCAACCGGTGGCAGCAAATACCGACAGCGATAGTCGCTCCCAAAATCGTCGCGTTGAAATGGCGCCGGTGCCGATGGTGAAGCGGGCGGCATCGACCGAAGCTACGTCAGCAGCTGCACTATGACGAATTTGGCGCTGCTGGAGAAAATTGCCGCGTTGCGAGCGGCGGGAGACGACAGCTTCGATCCAGTGCGTTTTCGCTATATTGAAGCGCTGGCGATCCGTGCTCAGCAGGCTAGCGAACCGTTAAATGAACAGCTCACAGCGAAAAGTCACCAAGCCTTAACCGACTATCGTAATGCCCGTGCGGCGGCGCAGGATTTGTCTGCCGCGTCTGATTCCGCTCAGGTGCAGCCGAGCGCAGGGTGTCAGAGTGCGACCGTAAAGGCCTTGGCCGAGTTGCGCCAAGTATTAGATCTAACTCAGCCCCAGTCCGTAGCTGGCGCCCTAAGTTTAGAGCAGGAGATGCAGGCGCAGGAGAGTACGCTACTGCAATCGGAAATGTACGCCGCTAGCCCCAAGCCGAGCCCAAGCCCAAGCCAGGGCACAGAACCAGAAACCAGCGCCGGCCCGCTTAAATCACTAAAGGCCAGTCAAACCATGCGGGTGCATCAGCAGCGCCGCGCCGTCGAAAAACGGGTGGAGCTTGCGATTGCCGAAGGCCCTGAAAGTCCCGGCCCGCTCAATCCTCAAATGCTGGCCATCAAGGCGCTGACCATGATGCGCGAATTGTCACCGCAGTATTTAAATCGCTACGTGAGCTATCTCGACACGTTGTTTTGGGTAGAACAATTAGATACTGCTGCCAATACCAAAGCCGATAAGAAAAACAGTCGGGTCGGTGGGCGTAGTAAGCCCAAGAAAAAGCCGCGCTAAACCCCTTTTAAGGGTAATAGGCTGCAGGGATTGAGGTATTGTTCGGCGCTACTTTTTTATACTCATTTCAGTGTATCGTGAGTATGTTTGCAATATTGATTGTCCCAAGCATACGTTTAGTTCGTACTGGCGACCTTGGGAGTAACAATATGCACATAGAAACAATGCAGGAAATGGTGGAGTGGTCGGCGGCCTACCATCAATCCTTCGCGGGCTATTTGCAAGATAGTATGGCGAGTAGTAGTGATGAGCGCGCAAAAATGCTCAGCGATTATATTGCCGATCACGAGCGCAGTTTAGCCAAAACCCTCTATGCGTTTAAGCCCACCCACAGCGATGGCGCGCTTGGTACTTGGTGTGCGGAATTTTTAAATGACAAGCCCTTACCCAATACCGAAAAAACGGATGTGCGTTGGTCAAAAATGTCGGCAGATGAAATGTTCGCCGAGGTAAGTGCTGTCCATGCTCAGCTAATTGATCTCTACCGCTTTTTGCTGAGCCGCTGCATGGCCACGCCCGCTGCCGAAATGCTGCAACAGCTTATTGATGTTGAAGAGCAAGAAATTAAACTTATGGCGCAGTCGGCTAATCGCTTGCACGAAATGTAAGCGCGCCACGGATTTCATTATTGTTACTTTTAGCGCTTGCTTAAAATCACCGTTGTCTTTTATGATCGACTATCAAATTTATTTGCGATTATTTTTATGAAACTCACTTTTGCCGCTTTGTTAAACCTCTGCTTACGCAATGCCATTGTGCGTTGGGCGAGCTGGTGGGCGGCGGAAAGATGATGCATTAAGATTTAAAAGCAACATTTCTCAAAGGCCGCAGACATTCACTCTGCGGCCTTTGTCGTTATAGGCCCAGAGAAAGTTAACGGCAAGTAGTCAAGGACACGACCATGCTTGTGCGTATTACGTATTTATTGGTAATTGTTATTTGGGCCACCACGCCGTTAGCAATTAAATTTAGCGGTGATTCACTTGCGCCTATTGCCGGCCTGAGCTTGCGAATTGCGCTGGCATTTACCCTGGGCAGTCTTATTTGCACCGTGGGCGGTTATGCTGGCTTAGCGATTCGTCGCCACTGGAAATTATACGCAGCGGCGTCGATTAGCTTATTCCCCAATATGGCCTTGGTGTATTTGGCGGCGCAGACTATTTCCTCGGGGCTGGTGGCCTTGTTGTTTGGTCTTAGCCCGCTTTTTACTGCGGTCTTGGCACGGCCCATACTCGGCGAAAACTTACTGCAGCCGCGCAAAATATTTGCCATTGCAATAGCCTTGGCCGGCTTGGCGTGTATTGTGTTTGATAGTGCAACCTTAGGTGAAGATGGCTATGTGGGCGTGGTATTGATGCTAGGGTCTAATGTGTTGTTTTCGGGCAGTGCCCTATGGGTAAAAAAATTGAATGCGCAAATGGCTGTTGAGCCAACCGAGCAAGCCTTGGGCGCGATGGCGTTTGCCCTGCCCGGCTTGTTATTGAGCTGGGTGTTTGGTTTTGGTCTTGAACCCTTGGTGTTCAGCGCCACTTCCATTGCATCATTATTGTATTTGTCGGTATTTGGTTCGTTGCTTGGTTTTGTTGCCTATTATTTTTTACTGAAAAATATGGCCGTTGAAACCGTTTCGCTAATCCCGTTTATCACCCCAGTAATGGCGATGTGTATTGGCGTGGTGGTGGCGGACGAAGTGATTAGTGCGGCCATGCTGCTCGGCGCGGGCTTAATTTTATTGGCCCTCGGTGTGCATCAGGGATTTTGGCGCAGGACGTAAGCGTTGTTGTCTGGTTTGCGGTAATTGCGGCGTATTGGAGCAGCACTTTGCGCTGAGCGCAATATATTGTGCTAGCGTGTGTAACAATGGCTTGTTTGTATCGTCATCTTTGCGTGGCGTGATATTAGGTAGCAGTCTAGCTTTGGGGTTTACACGTTTATATAAAGGAGCATTCGTTAATGTCGGAGTCTAAATCGTATACACCACCCGCAGTTTGGACGTGGGAGAAACAGAGTGGCGGTAAATTCACCAATATAAACAGGCCAGTTTCTGGCGCGACTCACGAAAAAGCACTGCCGGTTGGCGAGCATACACTCCAGCTGTATTCCCTGGCGACCCCAAACGGTGTAAAGGTTACGGTGATGCTGGAAGAATTATTGGAGCTGGGGATTAGTGATGCGGAGTACGACGCCTACACCATTAATATTAGCGATGGCGATCAGTTTGGCAGTGGCTTTGTCGCGATTAATCCCAACTCTAAAATTCCAGCTCTATTAGATCGCAGTGCCAATCCACCTATTCGAATTTTTGAGTCGGGGGCAATTCTGCTGTACTTGGCCGAAAAATTCGATGCATTTTATCCAAAGCAAGCGGCGGAGCGCGCTGCCTGTCAGTCGTGGTTAATGTGGAATATGGGCAGTGCACCCTTTTTGGGTGGTGGCTTTGGTCATTTTTACGCCTACGCGCCAGAGAAATTTCAGTACCCCATCGACCGCTACACCATGGAAGTTAAGCGTCAGCTTGATGTGCTGGATAAGCATCTTGCTAATAACACTTACCTGTGTGGCGATAACTACACCATTGCGGATATCGCCACCTATCCATGGTATGGCGCATTGGTGCAGGGCTATCTCTACGACGCGGCGGAGTTTCTTGATGTGGCCTCTTATGCACATGTGTTGCGCTGGGCAAATCAGATTGCGCTGCGCCCAGGGGTAAAGCGTGGCCGCCGAGTGAATCGGGTGTGGGGCGCGGAAGAGAGTCAAATGGCCGAGCGGCACAGTGCGCAGGATTTTGAGTGACGAGCGATGTTGGTTCGAAATTAAATCCTGTTCCGTAAGTGTCAGGCAGGATTTAATTTCGGCGCTTATAGTTTGCTAAATGCGGGTTGAATAAGCTTTGTATTGCGTGGCTGAACATTGCCGTTAGTTATTGTAAAAATGCCCAGCCTTTGTCGCCGCGCAGGCAAGCCTCATAGGCATCCGGTTCGAGGGGTTGCAATATGCCGGTGCTGGTTTCCTCGCCGCAGCGGATAACGCAGTGGTGCTCGTTAAGGCCAGCCAGCGCGATACGGTTTTGGGGGTCATTAAGATCGTATTTATCCCCTTCAACTATGTCGTCGCCGACATACTCGCCTTGGAATACCCCGTTGGGGCTACCTCCGTAGAGTCCGCATTTCATGAATGCGGTTTGCTGTCCGAGCTTACTAAAGTGCACTCGTTTTATCTCGCCGCTGTCTAGTGTGTAGTCTATTTCCGCTTCGCACATCAGCTTGGTGTTGTCCTCAAAGCGTATGCGACGCTCGGTTTTGATAACTTTACCGTAGCCGGTGCGGGCATCGCCGTAGCGATACAATACAATATTTCCCCATATGGCAAAGTCTTGAAACTGAATCCAGTTACCGCCGATCCAGCCTGCTTTGGGGGCTTTGCCGTTGGCTTGGTATTTGGGGCCGCCCACGCCGCGGCCTATTCCCCAGTGACGGTCGCGAGTGCCGCGCCCAAGGTGCCGAGGCAGTTCAATGCGCTTACCGTCAAATTCAACCCAACCTGCAACTTCGCCAAAGCTCTCGAAGCCCGAGGTTACATGGCGTTGACTGCCGGGTAGTTCACCCTTGGTCAGCGAGCTGTGGGAGGCTCGGTACATTTGCCGGTGGGTGTCGTACCAGTCTAGTTCGTAGCGTATACCCCAGTCGTTTTCTTCTAGGCTGTGGTGCCAGTGGCGCAGGCCGGAGACGATGGACGGTTTGATAGGGCCCGCGTGAATATTGCTGCGATCTTGACCAATACGGCGAAAGGCTCGCACGGAGCGCTGCACGCCTTTATGGGTAACAATCGCAAAGGCTTCCATGGTGTCGAGATTGGGGTAAATGCTACCGCCAGTGACGACGAGCAGCTCTCCTGCTTGGTCATGGAAGACGTTCCAGTGGCGCTCGAAGAAGCGTGGGTCAGTGGTGTAAGCCACCCTGACGGGGTCTGGGGTTTGGTGAATGAGATAGTCGTCGACCGGCGCCAGCGGAAATTGCTCAATGAGGAAATCGTCATTTTCAGGCATGGCGCTATTTCAACTTAATCGGTAGGCGGGTGGGGCCGCGAGTTACCATGGAGTTTATCCACGGAATATTGTTTACGTCTTCTTGCAGCTCAATGCTAGTGAAGTGCTGCAAAAGTTCCTCAAAGGCAACCTGCGCCTCAATACGTGCCAGCGGGCCGCCCATACAAAAGTGTCCGCCCTTGCCGAAGGCCATATGGGGGTTGTCTGTTCGGGTAATGTCGAGGCTGTTGGGCTTGTCAAAAATTTCTTCGTCGCGGTTGGCTGCCACGAGCATGGTGAAAACTCGCTCACCTTTAGTGAGCTGCTTGTCGCCGAGCTCTACGTCTTCGGTAACAATGCGCCCCAGAGAGAGAACTGGGCTGTCGTAGCGCAAAAACTCATCTACCGCACTCGGTACAAGGTCGTGATTATTGACTAGAAGCTTAGCTTGCTCGGGATTTTGGGCTAAGGCTAGCATCGAGTTGCTGAGGAGGTTGGCGGTGGTTTCGTGGCCTCCGTTAAGGACCATCATCATGCTGCCCACTAGCTCTTCATCGCTCATGCCTTCGCCGTTGATTTTCGATTGAATTAACTGCGACAGTATATCGCCGTTGGGCTCGCGGCGGCGGTCGGCAACAAGATTTTGAAACAGAGTGCCCATTTCTCTTGCCCCGCGTTTGGCGCGTTCATATTTGTTTTCTACGCCACGCGATGAGCCAATGAATAGCATCATGTCATCTGACCAGCCTTTCACTTCAAGCAGGCGGCTGCGATCAATACCAAACAGATCCATAATTACCATGCCCGGCAGCATGATGGCGAAGTCTTTCACAAAGTCGAAGGTTTCGCCTTTGGGCAGTTCGTTGATCAGTATGCGGGTTATGTCTCGGACGCTCTCGCGCATGGCCTCAAACACTTTGGCATTAAGCACCGTGGCCATATGGCGGCGTAGGCGAGTGTGGTCAGGTGGGTCTCTGAATACCATCCAGTGATCTAACCATTTCAATATTTCTTTGGCGGTGTCGGCGGCGCCGATGGGAATATGGTTGCGGATTGGTGCAAGGCGCTCGGCTGAATAAATGTCGCTGCTAATCAATACTTCGGTAGACAAATCGTAACTGGTCACAATCCATGCAGACATTGCCTCGCTCCAGTGCACGGGGTCTTCGGCCCGCAATCGGGCAAATATTGCATGCGGATTTCGCAGAGTGTCTGGACAGCTTGGGTCGTATATTAATTCGCTTATTATTGCTGGATTACTCATATCGGCTCCGATATTTAATATATGGCATTGGCTGCGCAAAAACCGAGGTCCTCACATTTTACACGCCGGTGTTCTTAGTCTTGCACTCGTAGTAAACGGGCAAAAATAAGTTTTAAATGTTCTTTAAGCACTTCTGTTTTATCCATGTCTTTCATAACGTGGCCCTTGAGTGCGCGCATATGGGCGAGAAGCACAATTTCATAAGCCAGTAATTTCTCATCGACGGGTTGGAATACGTCAATGAGTACACCTGCACGAATGATGTCGCCAAAGAAGGTGGCGATTATTTTTTCTTGATTTTTGTAACGTTCCTTTGCCTCTTCGGACAAGGATTGATATTCCCTGTAGGCGATAATGATTGCGGGAGCTACGTCCCAATGGCGCTCCCAGTAGACCCGTATTGCCGCTTCAAGCTTGGCTTCGATGCCGCTCTGTTTGGCGCTAACTTCTTGGATTTCTTCAAGGAGATCTAAGTTGATTTCGTCGCAAACCATCTCGAGCAAATCGCTTTTGGTTTCGATGTGACGATATAAGCCACCAACGCTCATTGATGCGCGCTTGGCGACTTCGTTAACAGAAACAGCGTCGAAGCCTTTTTCTTGAACTAATTGAACTACCACATTAGATAGGTGCTGCCGGCGCTTGATGGATCGAGCTTGGCGGGGGCGTTTGAGTCCAGAAATTTTCTCTTGGGGTGTGTCGGTCATGTGAATGAGGGTTCCTGTTACTGGCGATGCTTTTTGGTATTCAGAATGAGCCGTTGCTCGCTTTATGTGATAACTATCTCAGAATTAGTGGGGTCAGTCAAGATGAGTGTTTTGAAGGTTTTGCTGGAATACGCGGCTATATAAGCAGATTTGTAAAATGTATTGGCTTTCTTGACAAGCTTTGCTTGGTGGCGTAATAATTGGCGAATGATCACTCGCTTTAGCGAAAAATAATAAAGAACGGAGGCTGGAATGTCGGTAGTACCCTTATACGAGCATGACCACTTGTGTGCACACGTGATATCAAAAAATGCGGCGCTGTATAAAAACCGCACTGCTGTCGTATGTGGGGAAGATCGGCTCACGTGGCAGGAGTTGGACCTTAAAACGAATCGTGTGGCCAATGCCCTGCTCGGTCTGGGGCTCACCAAGGGCGATAAAGTATGCACGTTTATGCCCAATTCAATGGCCGCATTTTTACTATTTTGGGGGGCGATAAAAGCGGGCTGTGTAATCGTGCCTCTTAATGTGATGCTAGATGCGCCCACTTTGGCTCGTCTTACTGTGGCGTCGGATGGTGTAATATTTTTCGCGTCGCCGGAAACCATGGCCACCGTGATGGACGCGCGCTCGCAGATTCCGTCTATTGCCGAAAATCGTTACTACCTTAGTGGCGGCGCGCAGCTTGGCTGGCAGAATCTGGAGGCGTTTATTGCTGCAGCGAGTGATGATCCGCCGGCTGTGTCGTTGAATTCCGAAGACACCATGACGGTAATCTATACGTCGGGAACAACCGGCACGCCAAAAGGAATAGAGCACAGTCATTTTGCTCGTCTTAACTATTGCTATGGTTTTGGTGCTGGGCTTGGCATCAACCGCTATTCGGTGGCGGTGTGCGCTACGCCGATTTATGCCTCTGGAACTTGGATCACGATGCTGCCTACTATGTATTACGGCGGCAAGGTAGTGTTGCTACCAAAGTTTTCGCCAGAGGCATTTTTGAGTGCGGTGGCTGAAGAGGGGGGAACGCATACCTTCATGGTGCCAACTCAGTACATCGCCATTTTGCAGGCCCCACTAGATGATCGTTCCAGTGAAAGCCTGCAAGTGATGGTTAGCGCCGGCCAATTATTGAGTCCGGTCACCCGCCAGGCCTTGGCCGCGAAATTCGCGAAATCGGCGCTGTACGAAGTGTATGGCATGACCGAAGGCTTCTTTACTATTGCTATCCCTAAAGATCGTGAAAGCGGCAAAGACAATACCGTGGGTAAACCTGGTTTCCTCGAAGATATTCGAATTGTCGGCGACCACGACAAAGAGTTGGCGGTTGGTGAAATTGGCGAAATTGTGGCCTATGGCGCGGGCATGATGAAGGGCTATTACAACCGACCTGACCTTACTAGCGAGACGGTCTGGCTAGCGCCAGGCGGGCGCACTTATTTGCGCAGCGGCGATCTGGGGCATGTCGATGAAGACGGCTTTCTTTACGTTAATGGCCGTAAAAAAGACATGATTAAATCGGGTGGCATTAATATTTTTGCCGTCGATATTGAGGATGAAGTCATGAAACATCCCGCGGTAAGTGAGGTGGCGGTGATTGGCCGTAATGACCCTAAATGGGGAGAAACCCCTATCGGTATTGTAATTTTAAAGGACGCAAATGCAGTTGCTTCAGATGAGCTGAAAGCGTGGGTTAATCAGCGGGTGGCGAAATATCAACGCTTAACAGATTTGATTTTTGTAGAGGATTTTCCCCGTGCAACTTACGGGAAAATACAAAAAGAAGCGCTTAGAAAAACCTATTCTGGTGAGCCCATTGCTTGAGTGGATAGCCTAGAAATTTCGGTCTAGAAAATTTAATTATTGATAATAAAAAGAGCCAAGCAGGTAGTGAAAGCCTGGCGTTTGCGTGAGAAGGGCTCGATAGAAGCCCTCCCGCAGGAGCCGAAAATTTGGTGCTGATAAATATAAAAAGGTGATCTATGGAGCGGAAATATCGAGTGGCTGGGGTCTTGTTCGCAAGCTTTGGCCTGTCCTATGCGGGCGGTGTGCTTGCCCAGTCGGAAGAGGGTGGAGGTAGCAAGCGAGCGAGCAGCAGAATGCTTGAAGAGGTTGTTGTAGTCGCTCAGCGGCGCGAGCAGTCTATTAACGATGTGCCTATTGCGGTGTCGGCCTTGAGTGGCGAGAAAATGAAGAGCCTCGGGATTGTTAATCCCAAGGATCTCAATACCGTTGTGCCAGGTTTTACGTCGTCTGACGGTGGTTATGGCACTCCGGTTTACACCCTCCGTGGGGTGGGGTTTAACGACAATAGCCATTTTGCGACGCCGGCGGTAGCGGTTTACCTAAATGAAATTAATATGCCTTACTCCATTATGAGTAAGGGACCAAATTTCGATATGGCACGATTAGAAGTGCTCAAGGGGCCGCAGGGCACCTTGTTTGGTCGCAGCAGTACTGGCGGGGCAATAAACTTTATAGCCAATACCCCAAGTGAGGAATTCGAGGCAGGCTTTACGACCTCCTACGGACGCTTTGAAACGGTAGATGTCGAAGGCTATGTGAGTGGGCCGGTCAGCGACTCTCTGCGATATCGGGTGTCGGGGCGTACTATTCAGAGTGGCGAGGGCTGGCAACACAGTGTTACCGACGATAGCCGTACAATTGGCGAAAAGCATTTAACGGGCTTGCGCGGTATTTTTGACTTAGATGCCTCGGAAGACCTGACATTTCAGCTCATCTTAAATGGCTGGGAAGATACCAGCGATGCGCAGGCGGGACAGCCTACAACCTTCCTGCCGAATAACCCGTTTGCTAACGACGGTTTTATACCTGGTTCGACGGCGGCCTTGTCGTCGGAAAAAGTGCGCAACTATCCGTTTATCCCAAATACAGAAGATCCTCAGGCGGCGGAGTGGTGTAAAGGTGACCCGAGCTGTACAGATATCAACGGTGACCCCTTAGACTTTACCGTTAACGACTCGCTTATGCAGGCGGCATTAAAGTCTAAGTGGATACTTGGCGAACGCATGGAAGCCAATTTTCTTGCCTCTATAACGAAGTATGAGTCAGATGACTCTCAGTTTCCGACTGGCGCCCAGCCGGAAAAACATTCCGAGCTGCAGGTCACAATGGAGATGACGGTCATTGATCTTGAGGCGAGGCTCAGCGGTAATAGCGAGAGCGAAGACGTGCATTGGTTGTTGGGTTTTCACACCACGCCCAAGGATAGCGCGGAACAATTGCTGATGATTAATTATGGCGAATCTGCCAGCGTACTCTTCCCCGTAAATCTCCCGTTAATTGGTGATCTGGGCATATCTGCATTCGGACAGTATTTTCCCTCGCCAGGCGAAACGGAATACACCTCGATGGCACCGTATTTTAATATGGATTGGCAGTTCTCTGAAGAGTTTAAGGTAACCGTTGGCGCGCGATACACCGAGGAGGAGCGCGAGTATTCTGGTTGCTCTGAGGCCGAGGCGGGCAATCCGATCTTCTTGGTTTTTGAAGCCTACGCTCGATTGCGCAACCCGCTCACCACTCAGGGTGCGCCGATTCTTGAGGGTGGGTGTTTGACTGTGTCGCCAGAGGGGAATATTGGTCGTCATGAAGAAACCTTGAAAGAAGATAGTTTTTCTTATCGAGTGGTGCTGGACTGGGCGCCAAATGACGACTGGTTGTTTTATCTTTCTCAGAGCCGTGGCTTTAAATCTGGTAGCTTCCCTATCAATTCTGCGTCTGACACTCGCCAGCTTGCCGGTGTTAGGCAGGAGCAGGTTGACGCTTCTGAGATAGGCGCCAAAATGGATTTTCTGGATGGCACTTTTCATGTAAATACCGCCGCATTTTATTATGCCTATATAGATAAGCAGCTGCTGTCTCGCTACGACGATCCTGTGTTTGGGCCCCTCCCTGCACTAGCGAATGCGCCTAAGTCCGCGGTTCAAGGTGTTGAAATGGACTTTAATATTATTCCCATTGACGGTTTATATCTAAGCGGTGCGATCGCTTACATTGAAACTGAAATTAAGGAATTTATTGGTTTTGATGTTGAAGGGAATCAAACTGATTTTGCCGGTAATGAATTTAATTTCTCTCCAAATTTAACCTACTCTTTGTTAGCTGATTACAGCATTCCAATTGGCGATGATTACGAAGTCGGCATTGCGATGGATTATAGCTATAAAGGTGAAACTAACTCTTCCTTGGATAATGATCCGCGATTCGCTCATAACGATTTTGCTTTTACCAATGCGCGGCTGCGATTCGGTCGCGCCGATGGTAACTGGACACTGACGGCCTGGGGTAAAAACATCACCAACGAATACGCTATTGATAGCGTTTCTCCCTCGGTGGGTGATGTTAAGTATCGCTATGCGCTGATGCCAGCGACCTATGGGCTTAGCTTTGATTATAAGTACTTTTAATAGCGAGGAATCTCGCAGCAATATTTCCTTTTGGAAATTTTTAGGAGAAGTATCATGTTAATAAGAACTGTTTTGCTGATTGTATTGGGGCTTTCTAGTGTCGGGCTTCGGGCTCAGTCTCTTACCCTTATTGCGCCGGGCTATTTTGATTCATTGGGGCTGAACGTGTTGTCAACGGCGGTATTGCTACCAGTGGGTATTGCGGGTGATGCGCCGGTGCCCGGCATTGATGTTGTTGTGGGCGGTATTACCCAGATTTTTGGCGTAGGCGGGCCGATTGAAGGCTTAGGGGTGGCTGTTCAAGGGCTAACTACGGGCGGGCCGCTCGATCAGGGGCTAGACCAAGTTTATGCGTTACTGGGTGGTGACGGAGTATTTAGTTTATTGCTAGCGCAGAGCCCGATTCCATTTCCGTTATTTGATCAGTCAGTATTGGGTGTGGTCGGCTTAGATAGTCTGTTTTCTGTGGATACGCTCACCTCACCGTTGTCTAGTTTGCCTAGCTTACCAGGCTTGCCTGGGGTCGGTATTTAGCTATTTGCCCTCGCGGCGAGGGCTATGTGGTCACTACCTTTGGGGCCTTGCGGCCCCTTTTTTTTACCCCGCAGACCAGCCGCCGTCGATTAACAAGTCTATTCCGGTAACAAATTTGGCTTCGTCGCTGGCTAAATACAGTGCGCCGTAGGCGATGTCGTTAGGTTCGCCAATTCGGCCTAGGGGCGTGGCTTCGCCAATGGCGAGGGCTTGTTCTGGGGTGATGCGGGCTAGCATCTGGGTCTGGATCTGACCGGGAAGAATGGCATTTACCCGTACATTGCTGCCCGCTAACTCAAGCGCTGCAGCCTTGGTCATGTGTCGAACTGCGGCCTTGGTGGCGTGATAGCTGATGGCGTTGGGGCTGCCCACCCAGCCGTAGAGTGAAGAAATGTTTACTATGCTCGCGCTCTCTGATTTCGCCAGCTCGGCTTGCATCGACTTCATGCCAAAAAACACGCTGCTTTGATTAACGGCAAGCATCTTGTTCCAGCCCTCTAAGCTCTCGCTGGCGAGGTTGCTGGGATGGAACATTCCCGCATTATTAACCAGTGTGGTAATGCCGCCAAAGTGGCTAATGGCGGTTTCTTTTATGGTCTGCCAATTGTCGTAGTTGCTCACGTCGAGGAAGGCGAACTCAGCGCTGCCGCCGGCATTGCGAAGTGTTTGGGCGAGCGATTTTCCCATTTCCTCGTTGATGTCAGTAATTAATACCTTTGCGCCGTGTTGGGCGAATAACGTTGCTATGGCGGCGCCAATACCGTTAGCGCCGCCGGTAACGATGGCAATTTTATTGTGTAAGCGTTGCATGATCTCTCCTTATTTTGTCTTCATATTATGATTATTTATTACGCGAGTGTTCAATCGCTTTTAACTTTAAAGGAATGATCTGTAAAAGTCGCCTGTTGGGGCCGTAATTTCTGACGAATTGTGGTGGTTTATCGCCTTTAAATAGACGCTATTCCTGCATTTTTGCTACTGGCTTGGCACTGGAATTAGTTGTTGACAGCTATCGGTGAAGTTGGTAAATTTTATTGCGAGTGATTACTCGCAATAAAGATTTCGAATCACTCGAGTCAGTGTCACACATAAAAATTAATAAGGAGGTCGGTGATGTCGTCATCAGTCAAACCCAGCGCGGCTGGTCAGCACGATGAAGCCCATTTTGATGTTCTCGTTGTGGGCGCCGGTTTTGGTGGCTTGCGCATGCTTCACGAGGCTCGGGAACTGGGTTTGTCGGTAAAAGTACTGGAGTCCGGCGGCGATGTCGGTGGCACGTGGTATTGGAATCGCTACCCTGGTGCGCGCACCGATACCGAATCTTGGGGTTACTGCTTTTTCTTTTCCAAAGTGCTCAATGAAGAGTGGAATTGGCCAGAGCGTATGCCAGGTTGGGAGCAGGTTTATCAGTACATGCGCTTTGTGGTTGATCGTCTCGATATGCGCAAAGACATTCAGTTTGAAACGCGGGTGACTGCAGCCCATTACGATGAGCGTAAAAAGCGCTGGCAAATTACTACCGCGGCGGGCGAACATTTTACGTGTAAGTATTTTTGCAGCGCGGTGGGCTGGTTTGAAGTTCCCTCCAAACCAGAATTTAAGGGTATCGATAATTTCCGCGGGGAGTGGTACCTGCCTAGCCGCTGGCCAAATGAAGCAGTTGATTTTGCCGGCAAGCGGGTTGGGATTGTCGGTTGTGGATCGACGGGTGCGCAAATACTGACGGCTGTTGCGCATTTGGCCGAGCACGTTAGCGTTTTTCAGCGCACGCCAAATTATGTTCTTCCTGGTCGCAATTACCCCGTTGATGAATTTGAAAATAGCAGTAAAAAAGCCAATTTTGAGGCAATGATTGAGCAAATTCGGAATCAGGTTTACGCCTTCCCTATGCAAGACTCCACCTTGATGTTCAACGACCTAACGCCTGCAGAGCAGCAGCAGGTTTTGGAAGCGGGTTGGGAGGCGGGTGGCTTCCGTTATATTTTCCAAACCTTTGCCGACATTCTCGTCACCAAAGAGGCTAATGAAGCTGCCTGTGAGTTTGCGCGCAATAAAATTCGCAGCATTGTGAATGATCCCGCCACTGCCGAGCTGTTGTGCCCGAATTACCCCATAGCCTTGAAGCGCCCGCCAGTGTGTAACTTCTATTACGAAAGCTTTAACCGGCCAAACGTTGAGTTGGTTGATGTGAAAACTACACCAATCAGCGAAGTTACCGCAGACGGCCTGCGTGTGGGTGAGCAGGAATACCAGTTCGATATTCTTATTTTTGCAATGGGTTACGACGCCGTGACTGGCCCGTTAATGGCCATGGATATTCGTGGCCGTAATGGTCAGCGCATTCAAGATAAATGGGCCGCTGGGCCGCGCACCAATTTTGGTATTGGCATGGATGGCTTCCCCAATATGTTCATGATCACTGGCCCGCAGACGCCCTTTGCCAATGTGCCCCCTGTTGTTGAAGCGTCAACAACGTGGATTGGTCAGGCGATTCGCTACATGCAGGCAGAAGGCTACGATGAAATAGAAGCCGATGCAGAGGCTGTTGATGCGTATTGCGGGCAAATGAAGGAGCTCGTCGATGCAACTTTAATTCGCGACGCGGCATCGCAGGGGGCATGGTTTATGGGTGCCCATATTCCAGGCAAGCCAGTAGCCGTGCTATTCCATTTTGGTGGTGCGCCCAGTTATTTCAATGCGCTTGCCGAAAATGCCGACACCGGTTTTGCCGGTTTCAAATTTTTTAGTATGGCTCAGAGCAATCAGGTCGCAACTGCTTAACAACCCTTTTTTAATTTTGCGCGAAGCTGCTGGCTATCTAGCAGCTTCGTCGTGCGGAGAGTTTCTGTGACGAAAGAATTTGAATACCCCAATTACACATCTTTGAAGCTAGATTGGCCGCTTGAGGGCGTGCTCCGGGTGACCATTGCGCGGGGCGAGATGAACTCGATGGACTACGAATTACATCATGATCTCGGTGGCATTTGGCGCTTGATTGATGCTGACGATCGAGTGAGCGCGGTCATTATTACAGGGCAGGGGCGGGCGTTCTCTGCGGGTGGTGATTTTGACATGGTGGATCAAATCATTAACGACCACGAGTTTCGTATGAAAATGTGGAAGGACGGTCGCCAGCTGGTTGAGAACATGCTGAGCTGCGGCAAGCCGGTGATCTCGGCGATTAACGGCGCGGCGGCCGGTGGTGGCCTTGCCATAGCCCTGCTGGCAGATATTTCTATTGCCGCCAAAACCGCTAAATTGGTGGATGGCCACACGGCCTTGGGTGTGGCGGCAGACGATCACGCGGTGGCGATCTGGCCATTGCTGATTGGCATGGCCAAAACCAAATATTTTCTCATGACTAATGAACCCATCACCGGCGAGCTGGCAGAACAAATGGGCATGGTTAGCCTTTGTGTTGAAAAAGATCAGCTCATGGAAACCGCATTGCGGGTGGCCGGCAAAGTAGCTAACGGCGCACCTGAGGCGATTCGTTTTACCAAACACTCACTCAATAACTGGATTCGCAGTGCATGGCCAGCGTTTGAGGCCTCACTGGCCTTCGGCATTCTCGGCTTTTGTGGGCCAGAAGCGAAAGAAGGTTTGGCGGCGCTTAGAGAAAAGCGTGCGCCTAATTTCCCTAAAAAATCTGCTGTATAAACATTTGGAAGCGCAATTATGAACAATGAAACACGAACCTATATTGTAACCGGCGCCGCTGGCGGCATTGGCGGCGCAACCGCGCGGCGGCTATTGGCAAAGGGTGCCAATGTACTTGGCGTTGATATTAGCGCTCGTCGCTTAGAAGCGCTGCAGGCGAATTGCGCAGAGCTGCCTGGCAAATTAGAAGTTTGCCGAGCAGACCTGTCCTCTGAAGAAGCGGCCCAGGGTGTGGTCGAAAAATGCTTGGCAGTATTCGGTGAGCTACACGGCATCGCCAATGTTGCTGGCGGCATGGTGGATATCGAGGCCGACTCTATGGACAGGCCGCTGGCGCAGATTGGTCTCGATTATTTCCGTCGTACTTTTGCGTTAAACGTAGACACTGCCTTTTTAATGGCGAAGCACGCCGAGCCGCATTTTGAAGCTAAGGGATACGGCAAAATAGTGAATGTAGCTTCCTTGGCTGCTTTTGCAAATCGCCACGAGCTTGGCGATACCGCCTATAACCCTGCTAAAGCGGCCGTAGTTGGCTTAACCCAAACGCTGAGTTTACTGCTCGGCCGCAAAGGTATTCGCGTTAATGCAATTGCACCGGGCTTGGTCATGAGTGACAAAGTTCAGGAAACGTTTGGTAAGGCGTATGTAGACCGCCACCTAGCAGCGACCGCCTTAGGTAAATTAGCGCGAGTGGAAGACGAGGCCGAGGCCATCGCCTTTCTTTTGGAGCCCCAGTCCGACGCCATCAGTGGCGAAGTGCTGCGCGTGGCGGCAGGGGTTAGGTAATGAGCGCTGGCGAGAATGACGCAGCAATTCAGCCGCGAATTGTCGAATGGCTCTGCGATGTAATGCCGCAAGCGTCGGCGTTCAGGCTGTAGAAAAATACCTATAGGCCAGGCCATTGCTGAATTCTTAA
>NZ_JARGNU010000007.1:0-170099 GCF_029212375.1 Zhongshania sp.
ATCAGAAGTGAAAAGAGAAACCACCTAACCGGCCATCATAGTTGTCGCCGACCGGACAAGATAGTTGACGCCAGACAGTAGTGAAAGATTTTCAGATATACCGCCTTTAACTCTAGTATCGGCAGGATCCATTAGCCTAGCAAATGCCATAAACATCCTTTCACTAAGACAGAACTGAAGTCTACCAAACACAAACCCATTAAATTCATTGAGAATATCGACTGACTCTTGAGGGCCATATATTTCAGAATACAATGTGACATCTTTAGATATTTCGTCCAATAAAAACTTAATATGCTTCACATCCATGCTCTGACTCTCGTATTCGTATAACGCCCATGTAACCGCGCGATTTTTTGTGGAGTGCTTTTGTGACAAAATGTAGCGAAGCGGAATTCACAAAAGCGCGTAGCAAAAAATTGTCCGGTTGACATGTTTGTTAGCTTACTTGAATACACGATGAACCTCTTGACCGAGAATTTCCCTTGCCCCTGACTCCAGCAACTGGCCATGTGCGGCAATAATTGAATCAAAGTCTAGTAATAGCAGCTTCTCAAAATCCGGCTTCAACGAAGAACCTTTAGGGGTTACACGTTTTAGCCACGGAGGGCCAATGTTGATACCGGCTTTGAAGCCTAGTAGTTTAAACACAAACTTCGTGAACCCAGTGAAATAACTCCAATCAGCGTGGTATTGCACACTGTCAGTGGTAATAAGAAGTTTATGTTCTTTCAGAAGCAAGGCTGCCTCAGGAAACTTTGCTGACTCGAAGATAAAAAATTGTGAATTCGGTAAAGGAGGTTCAACGGTAGAGGTAATAATTGTCGATGCTTTTGGTGATTTGTAGGTATCTTGGCCAGTCTGTGCCCAGAATTCACATTTGTACCTATCAAGATAAAATGCATCATCAAGACCGTGAAAATCTCCCAGCCTCAATATGTGCTTCACACTGCCAAGCTCATCTAATCTAGCAAGACTCTGACTATTCATACGAACTGGATTAATCAAGATTAAGTCGCATTCATTTTTGAGAACGACCATGTTTCGATTCATCCGCATTCCTGGCCCCATTTTTATACTGCCATGCAGAAGATAAACATCGGAATGTAACGCCTTTAATTCATCATGTGGATACGCAGGTGGGTACATTGCTCCTCCTTAAGTAAGCTAACAGTTTTGTTATAGAGACTCGCGCCCCTCTATAACTTTGGCCCCCTTATCAAAGTCGGGGCTTCAGCATGGATTAAAAAATGCAAGGAAATTCAATGAGGTAGCAACCCCGCTATTAGCGAGTGCCGGTCAAACGAAGACTAACTCCCTTTATTTCTGTCAGATATTCCACTCCCTTGATCATATCCTGATTTTTATAAATTTCAACGAGTTAAGTAGCGATCTGAGGTGTTAATGGGAGCGGCGCTATTGTTCAAATGCCTTGACGGTGTAAAGCGGCGATTGATTTCTAGTTGTGTCGAGGCTGTCATGCCGGACTTTGATCCGGCATCTGGTGGGGTAACCGTGAATTACTTCAGTGGTAGTGGATTCTGAATCAAGTTCAGAATGACGATGTGGCGTTCAGAATGACGATGTGGGGTGTTCAGAATGACGATGTGGGGTTCAGCGTGACGATGTGGGGTTCAGCGTGACAATGTCGGGAGTTCGGAGTGACTGCGCGTAGCGCTTGTATTGTTGTTGTGTTGAATTTAATGGTAAGTGGGTGCTTACTATTATCTAAGGCATTGTATACGGCAATAAGCCCTTTTTTTTTCGTGTATCGGGCAAGGTTCCGCAACAATGTGTTCATGCGTTACAATGGCGGCTCTTGTGCCGATAACAGATAAGAACTCATGCTGAATTTTCTTCCCCACTGGCTGCGCGGCAGCCTGACCATGCTGCTGATTATTTGCTCTACCTTAGTATTGGTACCCTTCCTACTGTTGGTGGCGGTGCTTAAATTATTGATTCCAATTGCGCCGTGGCGGCGCTGGTGTACGGTGGTATCAATTGAGATCGCCAATTTATGGGTGGGCTTTAATAATGTGTTGCTCGATGTTGTTAATGATATTCATTGGGATATTGAGGGCGCCGAGGACTTAAGCCTTGATGATTGGTATTTTGTGACCTGTAATCACCAGTCTTGGGCCGATATTTTAGTGGCGCAAAAAGTCTTGTTTCGCAAAATTCCCATGCTCAAGTTTTTCCTTAAGCAGCAGTTGATTTGGGTGCCGGTTATTGGCTTGGCGTGGTGGGCTTTAGATTTTCCGTTTATGAAGCGCTATTCTGCCGCCGACATTGCCAAGAACCCCGCTTTAAAGGGTAAGGACTTGGAAACAACGCGAAAAGCCTGCGAAAAGTTTAAATACACGCCGGTGACGGTGTTTAATTTTTTAGAAGGTACGCGCTTTACCCCTGCAAAACAGCTACAGCAGCAGTCGCCCTACCAGCATCTGCTAAAACCCCGTGCGGGTGGCGCGGCTTTTGTATTGGGCGCCATGGGCGAGCAATTGCACACCATGCTCAATCTTACTATTTACTACCCCAGCGACGACCGCAGTTTTTGGCATTTCCTGTCTGGTCGCGTTAAGCATGTTGTGGTGCGTGTAGAAAAGCAGGCAATTGCCCCGCGCTATTTAAGCCGCGATTATTTGAACGACGAGCAATTTCGCAGTGAATTTCAGCAGTGGGTTTCGGCGTTGTGGCTTGAGAAGGATCGTTTGTTAGCAGAGCTTCATCAGGGTGTGAGGGCAGCGTAATAAGCGTCGCACTCGCGCTTGTTTGAGCTGTTGCTAGGGGTGTGTTCGGGGGAATAACAAGTAAGGATGAATGCGGGGCGCTTGCGCGCCACCGCCCTGCGGTATTAAAGCTTTGCGAAAGGATCTGGCCTTGAACCGGCCTTAGACTTTTTAACCTGGCGCTTTTCTTTTTGCGACAAGACCGCCTTCTTTTTGGTTTCCTTATTACTTTTCTGCTCTTTACTCATGGCAATGCTCCTTTACACGGTGGTGTTACTTTGCCGCTGGTCGCGGCGTCATACCTTTTAGGAACTTGAACAAATCACTGTCGGTAGACAGCACCAAGGTGGTCTGCTTATCAACAAGTGAGGAGTAGGCCGCCATAGTTCGAGTAAATTCATAAAACTCTACCGACTGTGGGCTCTGATTATAGGCGCTTGCGTAAATTTCGGTAGCTTTAGCGTCGGCTAAACCGCGAATTTCTTCTACTTCGCGATAGGCTTCAGACTGGATCTTGTTTAACTCCCTAACGCGGTTACCTCTAATCCGCGCTGCCTCGCCGTTGCCCTCAGATAAAAAGCGTTCGGCTATCTGGCGGCGCTCACTAATCATGCGGTCGTAAATTTTGGGTCGTACGCTGGCATTGTAATTAATGCGTTTAAAGCGAATGTCGAGCAGTTCAATTCCAAACACGCCCACTTTTTCTGCGGCCTCCTTAAATATTTCTTGCTCCACTAATTGCCGGCCTTTTTCAATGGGCACTAAGGCACCCATGTTTAGGCCCTGCGATGAGGATGCCAGCACCGCATCGCGCAGGGGAACGCGATCTTTGGTGGTGCGAATAATCTCAATTAACTCGTGTTTGGCCACCGCATTGCGGGTTTCACTGCCAAGAATATCGTCTAGGCGTGATTGGGCGCTGCGCTCGTCGCGTAGCCGCAAAAAGTATTGCAGTGGGTCAACAATGCGCCAGCGCGCAAACAGGTCAACCGAGATATACAGCTTGTCTTTGGTGGGCATATCCGACGGCGCACCATCCCATTCCAATACGCGCTTGTCGATAGGGTTCACTTCTTGAATAAAGGGCACTTTAAACTTAAGGCCCGCCTCGGTAACGGGTTCGCCAACGGGTTTACCGAACTGAGTAATAATAACTTGTTCAACTTCATCAACCGTGTACGTTGAGTTCATCAATACAAATAAACCACCAAATACCACTACCATGGCTGCGACAGATTTAAAGTTTTTCATTTTTTGCTGCCCTTTTGTTCGCCAATGTTTAATAGCGGAAGCAAACCACTCATATCGTCGTCGACCAAAATTTTGTTTTGAATATTGGGCATAATCTCCTGCATGGTTTCTATGTAAATTCGGCGCCGCGTAACTTCGGGCGCTTTACGGTACTCGGTAAACAAGGCGTTAAAGCGGGCAACATCACCTTCGGCCTCATTAATACGTTTTAAACGATAGCCGTCTGCCTCGCGAATGCGCTGGTCTTTCTCACCTTCGGCGAGCGGAATCACTTTATTGTATTCCCTGCGCGCTTCGTTAATGAGCTTCTCTTTTTCCTGCTGGGCTTGGTTCACCTCGTTAAAGGATTCTTGCACCGGCCGTGGTGGATTGATATTTTTCAGTTGAACTTGATCGATATTGATGCCCATCTCATATTTGCTGGATAGGTCCTGCATTTTTACGAGGGCTTCGACTTCAATTTCTTGGCGGCCAATGGTGATGACCTCGTCAACAGTGCGGTCGCCGACCACTGAACGCATGACCGATTCCGATACATAGCGCAGGGTCTCTGCCGGCTCGCGCACCGCAAATAAGAATTTTACGGGATCTGATATCCGATACTGCACCACCCACTCAACTAAGGCCGCATTCAGATCACCTGTTACCATTTGGGTCTCTAGGTTGCCGTCGCGGCTGCCTTGATACGCGTCTCTGGCGCCCGGTGTAGAAAAACCAAACTCCTGCTTAAGCTGACGTTTTACCGGCACTATTGTCGATTTATCAATGCCCAGCGGCAGTTTAAAGTGCAAACCTGGGGGCACTTCTTTTAGGTACATACCAAAGCGCTGTACTACGGCGACGGAATCGCTGGGTACGGTGTAATAGGCAGACCACAGGCTGATGGCCGCAGCAAACAATAGAATTATTGGCAGGGCGCGACCAAGCCCCGCAGCGCCACCGCCACCGCCTTTGCCGCCCGCACCGCCACCCGAAAATTTGCTTTTCAAATTCTTAATGGTGTTGTTGATAATTGCGTCTAAGTCGGGGGGCGACTGTTGGCCAGAGCCCCAAGGGTCTTTGGCGCCGTTATTGTTCTGAGCAGACATTGAATCAGCCTTTAATTAGAGTTCAGCACATCTATTAGTGGGGGTATGGGCCGTAGATTGCAAGCCGCATAGCGGTCTATACCGTAATGAGTGCTAAAACGTCATAATACGGGCGGCTCCGCTCAACTAGGATTTTAGTGTGCAGACCATTACAATCTGCATACTGCCCGCCGCTTTTTTTACCTCTCGATTAAACAGGATTTTCATGGCCGACCTCGCCCTCTATCAGTACGTGCTGATTGGCATTATTTTTATTTGGAGCGGCTTTGTGCGCTCTGGCTTAGGCTTTGGCGGCGCGGTACTCAGCCTGCCTTTCCTGCTGTTGGTAGACAACCAGCCACTGGTTTTTTTGCCGCTGATTTCGGTGCAGTTGTTGATCTTTTCTTCCATTACTTTAGTGTTGAATAATCGCAGTAGCCAAGCGGTTGGTCGCGAACACGCGAGTACCGTAGATTGGCCATATCTGCGCTATATGCTCGGTATTATGATTGTGCCCAAGCTCTTGGGTGTATTTGGCTTAATCACGCTGCCTGCCAATGTGCTCAGCATCATTATTTTTTCTATTGTCTCGGTCTACGCGCTCTCGTACATTGCAAACAAACCCTTTAAGAGCAATAGCAAATTTATAGACGCGGTATTTCTTATTGTTGGTGCCTATATTAGCGGCACCTCGCTAATTGGCGCACCACTGATTATTGCCGTTGCCGCGCAGCATATTGCTCGCGAGCGCCTGCGTGACACGCTTTTTGCACTGTGGTTTATTTTGGTTAGCATTAAGTTGGCGGCGTTTATTTATGCAGGTATAGACTTGCAATTAATTCATCATCTTTGGCTTTTGCCCTGCGCTGCAGTAGGCCACTTTATTGGCCTGCGCTTTCATCGGCGTATGCTTAGCGCCGAAACGCCGCTGTTTTTTAGAATATTGGGTTGCACCCTATTATTCATTAGCCTGCTCGGTTTGTGGAAAGCCTTAGCCTAATAATAATTTAAAACTTACTGGTAGCGCCGACCGCGATGTTCTAGCCAACCATTGCGGTGGCGGCCTGCTGGATCGTGATGGGTCCAATGTATTACACCGCCTCGTTGATTCCATTCGTACTCGCCAAAAAAAGCAATGTCGTCTCCGGTCTGCAAGCTAGCAATGCGCGGCGCTAGATCAATATTGTGAGCTACTAATAGTGTCTGCCCAGAGTTAAGGCGAAGAATGAATTTTTGGTGGCGACTGCCGGCAGTGTCGTCTGCTAAGATTTTTTCTACTTTGCCTCGGCCTTCTACTTGAATGTTGCTTAATTTCTGCTCATAGGCGCGTGTGAGACTGCGATCGCTATTGCTGGCGTTTGCAAAATTCGGCGCTGCGGATTTATTAGATAGTGTCGTTTTAACGCTGCTAACAGCGCTGGGCGTATATTGATTCCAACTATAGGCGGCGACGATCGCAATAATCACTACTACAAGGGATTTTCTCATTTCGCGACCCATTTGCTTTAGTGGTGTACGTTAGTTAGTGCCGCGTTATGGCGACTAATTAAACATGCTTGCTATGTTGCATCTCGGCGTAGCGTTTAGCCCACTCTAGAAACGGTCCGGCGGGTAAGGCTGGCGAGTAAAGATAACCCTGCACCATGTCGCAGTGGCGCTCGCGTAGGATTCGGCGCTGATTTAAATTTTCTACACCCTCGGCAATTACCTTCATTTTAAAGCTATGGGCCATGGCGATTATGGCGTTGGTGAGGGCAACGCTGTCTTCGCAGTGATCAATATCTTTAACAAAACTGCGATCAATTTTTAAGGTGTCGAAGGGATAGCGTTTAAGGTAGCTCAGCGAGGCGTAGCCAGTGCCGAAATCGTCTAGCGACAGATGAATACCCAGCGATTTAAGCTCTTTGAATTGGCGGCGAATAGTGGGCGTGTCATTGATAAGCAGACCTTCGGTAATTTCTAATTCTAATTGGCGGGCGGGCAAGCCACTTACCTTTAGCGCGTGAGCAACATTTTTGACAATGTCGCCATCAGAAAATTGTTTATTAGAAATATTAACGGCAACATTTAGATTCGCCAAGCCCGCTTGTGACCAAGCTATAATTTGCTTGCAAGCCTGCTCTAGTACCCAGCTGCCAATGGCAATAATTTGACCGCTGTGTTCGGCCACTGGAATAAATTCGTCGGGAGCGGGGTTGCCGAGCTTACTATTGTGCCAGCGCAGTAATACCTCGACGCCAACGAGCTGATGATTTGTTAAATTAATCATTGGCTGATAATAAAGTTCAAGCTCATTGCGGGCGATGGCATGGCGTAAATGGCTTTCTAAATCTAGGCGACGATCGGCTTGATGGCTCATGCTTTCATCGTAAAAACAAAAGCGATTTCCGCTATCGGCTTTTGCGGCAAACATGGCGGCTTCGGCGCGCCGCATTAAGGTGTTGCTGTCGTTGCCGTCGGCGGGGTATTGACTAAGCCCCACGCTGGCGGAAATATTTACTTCGTGTTGTTCGATATAAAATGGTGTGCGGCAACGTTCCAGGAGGTCTTCTGCTAATTCGCGCGCGCTGTCATTACCGCTCGACGTGTCGAGAATAATTAAGAATTCATCGGCGCCAAGGTGGGCGATTAATTGCTCGTCTGGCACGGCGAGGCGCAGGCGCTCGGCGGTTTCAATAAGTACTTTATCAACCACAAAGTGACCTAGGGATTCGTTGATATAGCGGATGCGGTCGAGGTCGATATAAATCAGCATAAATTGCTGTTGTAACGCCGCACATTTATCGATGGTGGCGCTCAAGCTACGCAGTGCAAATTGACGATTGGGCAATCCGGTTAAGACATTGTAGTGCTCGCGAATAAATAAACGATCGGCAATGGCTTTGTGTTCAGAGATGTCTTCGCAGCACACAATAATATTGCTGAGATCGCCTCGGCTATTATAAATAGGCGTTATTGTGGTGGCTAAATAATCATCAAACTCCGAATCGCCAAAGCGTAATTCACCCTGCCAGGCTTTTCCTTCGGCGATGGCTTCGCGAATGCGGCGCCGAGTTTCGGGCGCGACATGTTGCTTCCATTTGTGGGTATTGATTAGTTTTTTTGGATCTTCAACATCTAATTTGGTTAGGGTAGCGTGACGGTGATTAATATACTCCGGCTCTAATTTAGGGTTAAGCAACAACATGGCAGAGGAGCCGTGTTCTAAGAGCATTTTAAGTTGTTGGTTTTCGCGTTGGTTTGCGCGACGCTTACTATGCAGGGTATCGAGGTAAACACAAAAGCAAAAGCACAAAAAAATGCTGCACGCCGAAAGCGTGGCCAAGGCGAGTAAAGCGGGTTGATAGGGTGTTTCTAGAACAATATAGCTTGCTGCCGACAAGCCGACAGAAATGCATAAGCCAATTGCCAGAAAAAGATATCCCATGTGCCACCTAGTTAGAAGAGCGAGTGTCCGAGCATAGACTGCCGTCGGATGAATTCCACGAGCTTGGTTTGCGTGCAATCAATTCCGCTTCCGCTGCGGCATTATCGTTACGGTCGTGTGGGCCTTCACAATAGTATCGTATTTCCAGACCTTTAAAATGTGATAGCAGTTCCTTTTTGTGTAAGTAAAAATTTGAATTTTTAGGCCCGCGCATCTCGCCAGCGGCGGTACTTACGAAGGTTTGGTAAAACAATAAGCCTCCGGGCTTTAGAGCTGCAATAAGCGCTGGGAACAGGGGGCGGTACAGAAAGTAGCTTACGGTAATTACATCGTATTGTTTGGCGACTAAGTTTGAAACCAAGCCAAGGCCATTGGTCTCGATGTCGGCTTGCCGTGCCGTTAGGGATAAATTCTGGCTGCGGGCGTAATCATTTAGGCGCGTAACGGCAACATCGGAAATATCTACGGCCTCGCACTCTAGCCCCGCTTGGGCGAGCAATACCGCATTGCCACCTAGGCCGCAGGCCACATCCAGCGCTAGCCCAGTGCAGGGCAGTAAATCACGATGGTTTTGTAATACGCGGCACGCGGCTACTGGCAGCTCGCGCTGCTGGTGGCGCTGGTTCCATTTGGCTCTGCTGCTGAGGCTTGGCTGATGGCTGTTCATGGCTATCGCCGCCAGAATGCGGGCATTAATAATACCAGCAGTGTGAATATCTCTAAGCGGCCCAAGAGCATGGCGTAGCATAAAATCCATTTGCCAGTGTCGCTGACGCTGCGATAACTGGCGGCAACCTCGCCGAGCCCTGGTCCCATGTTATTGATGGAGGCGGCGGTAGCCGAGAACGCCGAGAGTGAATCTAAGCCGCAGGCCATCATGGCGAGCGTGATAATAATGAAGGAGATCATATACACGCCAACGAAGCTCCACACTGCGCTGACGACTTTGGCTTCGACGCGGTGGGCGCCAATTTTTAGGGGGATAACCGCGCTGGGGTGAATTAGCTGGTTCATTTCGCGCATGCCCTGTTTGGCAACCAACATCACTCTCACCGCTTTCATGCCGCCACCGGTGGAGCCAGCGCAGCCGCCCATAAACGACAGCATAATAACCGCAACGGGTAAAAAGCTCGGCCATATAGAGAAGTCTTCGGCGCCAAAACCGGCGGTGGTCGCGACCGACACGGTGTGGAATATACCGTGCACAATACTGTCGTTGAGGCTGTAGGTGCCGCTAAAAAACAAATAAACCGAGATGGTTAAAATGGCAATGCTAATAATCGCCAAGTAAAATTTGGTTTCAGAGTCGCGAAAATACTGCCTTACAGAGCGGGCCCGCCATACGTGAAAGTGAATGGTAAAACTCATGCCTGCAAAGAGCATAAAGGCGCTGCAAATCATTAAAATAAGCGGGCTTTGAAAATAGCCCATACTGGCGTCGTGGGTAGAGAAACCGCCAATGGCCACCGTGGAGAATGAGTGGCTAATGGCGTCAAAAATGCTCATTCCCGCCAGCCAGTAAGCCAACGCGCACACGGCGGTTAAGGCTAAATACATTAAGAATAGTACCTTGGCGGTGCCGGTAATGCGGGGTGTGAGCTTATTGTCTTTAACGGGGCCGGGCGTTTCGGCGCGGTATAGCTGCATGCCCCCAATGCCGAGTATCGGCAGAATGGCAACGGCAATAACGATAATCCCGATGCCACCCAGCCACTGCAAAAATTGGCGATAAAACAAAATAGAAATTGGCAGTTCGTCGAGGCCGGTAATTACCGTGGCGCCGGTGGTGGTTAGCCCCGAGATCGATTCAAACACCGACTCGCTAATGGACAGCCCAGGGCTGTCGGCCAGGTAAAAGGGCAGCGCGCCGAATAGGCCGAGTACGGTCCAGAACAGCGAGACCACTAAAAAGCCGTCGCGAATACTCAGTTCTTGGCGCTTTTTTAAATTGCCTATCCACAGCAGTAGGCCGCTACAGAAGGTTAGGCTAAATGCCCATACAAAGGCGTTTAGGGCGCCGTCGTCGAACACAAGGGCGAGCACCGCTGGCACTGCCATGGTCAGGCTAAAAATCATCAGTAGCATGCCGATAATTCGGCAAATAATACTCAGATGCATGCTTGGCCTTTAGCGGCTAAATTTGCCATTAGAAAAAGCTGAAGCCAACTTGAAAGAGTTTCTCAACCAGTTTGATTTTGCTCTTATCCACAAGGAATAAAATTAAATGATCTTCTGGCTCCACCGTTAAATGACTGTGGGCGATCATTACCTCTTCGCCGCGCACTAGCGCGCCAATACTCACGCCCTCGGGCAGTACAATTTCATCTAAGCGGCGGCCAACCACCTTAGACGAGCGACTGTCGCCGTGGGCAATAATCTCTAAGGCCTCGGCCGCGCCGCGGCGCAGGGCGTGTACATTGTAAATGTCGCCGCGCCGTACGTGGGTGAGCAGGCTGCCAATGGTGATTTGCTGGGGTGAAATAGCAATGTCGATATCGCCGCCCTGCACCAAATCCACATAGGCGGGATTGGTGATCAAGGTAATTACCTTTTTTGCGCCCATGCGCTTTGCCAGTAGCGACGACATGATATTGGCTTCGTCGTCATTGGTTAGGGCGAGGAAAACATCGGTCTCTTCAATGTTTTCTTGGGCGAGCAAGTCGTGATCAGAGGCGCTGCCGTGGAGTACGATGGCTTTCGACAACTGCTCAGACAGCGCCCTGCAGCGTTCATAGCTGCGCTCAATAATTTTAACGTGGTAGCGACTTTCTACGGCGCGGGCCAAGCGCTCGCCAATATTGCCGCCACCGGCAATAACCAAACGCTTATAGGGTGTGTCGAGACGGCGCAGCTCGCTCATCACTGGCATGATGTTCTTTTTGGCGGCGATAAAAAACACTTCATCGCCCGCCTCTACTACGGTGTCGCCGCTGGGCATAATGGCGGTGCCACGCCGAAAAATAGCCGCCACGCGGGTGTCAACGGTGGGCATGTGCTCGCGAATCGCCGCCAGTTCATTGCCCACCATGGGGCCGCCGTAATAGGCTTTTACCGCCACCAGTTGCACCCTGCCGTCGGCAAAGTCCAGTACCTGAAGGGAGCCAGGGTATTGTAATAAACGCTTTATGTACTGGGTGACTAGCTCTTCTGGGCTGATAAAAACGTCGATGGGAATCGCATCATTGCCAAATAATTTTTCAACATTGGTGTAGGAGTTGGAGCGAATGCGCGAAATTTTGGTTGGGGTGCGAAATAAGGTGTAGGCGACTTGGCAGGCGATCATATTGATCTCGTCGCTATTAGTTACTGCAATCAGCAGGTCGGCATCGGCGGCGCCGGCGCGCTCCAGCACATCGGGGTGCGAGGCTTGGCCGGTAACGGTGCCAATATCGAGGCGGTCTTGGAGTTCACGCAGCCGTTCGGGGTCTTTGTCGACCACGGTGATGTCATTGTGTTCGCTGGCGAGATTCGCCGCCAAGGTGCCACCGACCTGCCCTGCGCCAAGTATTATGATTTTCATCGTTCGCTATCGCCTGCGCTATCGCTGATGTTGCTAATTGTGTGATCTTCTAGTGTGGCACTCAATAGCGCCGTTTACAGTTTTTTCCGCAGCACCGCATAGAAAAAACCGTCGTGACCCTGCTCTTGGGGAAATAACTGCCGACAGCCGTCGCGATTTACGCCCCAATCTGCCGCGATGGGCAGCAGTTCGGCCCCGGCCTGCCTGCTAAGAAACGCGCTAATCTGCGCCTCGTTTTCGGCGGGCAATAATGAACAGGTCGCGTACACAAACACGCCGCCTGGCGCCAAGCACTGCCACAGCTGGTCGAGCAAGCTCGCCTGCAAGCGGCACAGCGGCGCAATATCGCTGACTACTCGGTTGAGCTTAATGTCGGGGTTGCGGCGAATCACGCCGGTTGCCGAACACGGCGCGTCGAGCAATATGCGGTCAAAATGGCGGCCGTCCCACCAGCTGTCGAGGTCGGCGGCATCCGCCGCGACCAAGCTGGCGCTGAGCTGTAGGCGCTGTAAATTATCGCTAATTCGGCTCAGGCGCTGCTCGTCGATGTCGAGCGCGACCAGCTCGGCCAGCGCGGGCTCGGCCTCGAGTATGGCGCCGGTTTTACCGCCCGGCGCGGCGCAGGCATCTAAGACCCGCTGGCCGGCGTGTAAATCCAGCAGCTGAGTACAGAGTTGGGCGGCTTCGTCTTGCACGCTTATATGGCCATCGGCAAAGCCCGGCAGCTTGTCTACCGCGCAGGCTTTGTCGAGGCGAATACCGTAGGGGGCAAATTCGCAGGGGCTGGCGTTCATCTCTTGCTCGGCGAGGCGCTGCAAATAACTATCGCGGTCTTGGTGCAGGCGATTGAGGCGCAGGCAGAACGGTGGATGAGCGTTGCTGGCAGCCATGATGTCGGTCAGCTGGTCGGGCCAAGCTTGGGCAATGGCCTGATAGAGCCAAGCTGGAAACGCCGCTTCGGCAGCGGGCTTTAAATCTTTAAACAGCGAGTCTTGCTCGCGCTGACAGCGCCGCAGTATGGCGTTGGCCATGCCCGCCGCCCATTTTTTACCCAAGCTGCGGCAGCCTTCAACCGCGCTATTAATGGCGGCGTGGGGTGGAATGCGAGTGTAAAAAAGTTGGTAGGCGCCGATTAAAATCAGCATTTTTACATCGCTGTCTTTCGGTTTAAGGCCTTTGCTGAACAGCGGCTTGAGGCCGGCGTCGAGGCGCCAATAATAGCGCAGAGTACCGTAGCACAGCTCTCTGTACAGGGGCCGCTGCGCGGGGTCGAGGTCTTGCTCGCCGCGGGGTAATTGACGAGACAGCGAGCTGCCCTCTTGGGCAATACTGGCGAGGCAGCGCGCTGCAGCGACCCGGGGACATTTCATAAAGAGCCTTGTGCAGAGGCAAACAGGGTGCCGGGGCTAAATTGCTCGGCGCGGGAGTTGAGTACGTCGCGGGCGGCCAATACTTTGCCGCCGGGCATTTGCAGTTCCAAAATACGCAGGCTGTTTTGGCCGCAGGCCACTAAGATGCCGCTTTTGTCGGCGCTAATAATTTCGCCGGCAGCCTGACCATTGCTGGCGCTATTCTCGGGCTGGGCGCGCCAAATTTTTATACGCTCGTCGGGCTTGCTGGTGGCAAAGCGGGTATAGCTGATGGGAAACGGATTAAAGGCGCGAATTTTCCGATCTAGGCTCAGGGCGTCTAACTGCCAGTTAATCTCGGCCTCGGCCTTGCTGATTTTGGCGGCGTAATTACTCAGGCTGTCGTCTTGGATTTCGGCTTGGGCGGTGCCGTTGGCGAGCGCAGCGATGGTGTTGACCAGGGCGGGGCCGCCAATGTTAGCCAGCCGCGCCAGCAGGTCGGCGGCGCTGTCGGCTGGGCCAATCACGCAGCTGACATTGCTGAGCATGGCGCCGGTGTCGAGGCCGGCGTCCATTTGCATAATGGTCACGCCGGTTTCGCTGTCGCCGGTTTCAATGGCGCGCTGAATTGGCGCTGCGCCCCGCCAGCGAGGCAGCAGCGAGCCGTGCACATTAATGCAACCTAGGCGCGGAATATCGAGCACGCTTTGCGGCAGTAGCAGGCCATAGGCGACCACAATCATCAGGTCGGCGCGGTGACTGGCGAGGATCTCGCGGTCGCTGGCATCGCGGAAATTGGCCGGTTGCAATACCGGAATGCCCGCCGCTTCGGCGCAGAGTTTAACCGCGCTGGGCAGGGTCTTTTTGCCTCGGCCAGCGGGCCGGTCGGGCTGGGTGTAAGCGGCGACGATCTGGTGGTGGCCGTCGTTAATGAGTGCCTGCAAGTGATGGGCGGCAAACTCGGGGGTGCCAGCAAAAACCAGCCGTAAAGAGGGCGCGCTCATGTGTAATCCTAGTTGTTTTGCTTATGGAGTTTTTCCATTTTGCTGCGGATGCGATTGCGTTTGAGCGGCGATATATAATCGACAAACAGCTTGCCAAGAAGGTGGTCGTTCTCGTGCTGAATACACACCGCGAGCAGCCCCTCGGGTTGCATTTCAAAGGCGTCGCCGTTGCGGTCGAGGGCCTTGACGCGGATGTGCTGGGGGCGTTCCACGGTTTCATAAAAACCGGGCACCGACAAACAGCCTTCGTCGTATTGAAAGGTGTCTTGATCCAACACGGTAATTTCGGGGTTGATAAACACCAGCGGCTCGCTGTGGTCGTCGCTGGTGTCGATAACCACAATCCGTTCATGCACATTAACCTGACTGGCGGCCAAGCCAATGCCGGGCGCCTCGTACATGGTTTCGAACATATCGTCGATCAAGTTGCGGACACGCTCGTCGACTATTTTTACGGGTTTTGCGATGGTTCGCAGTCTCGGGTCAGGAAACTCGAGAATTTCAAGTACAGCCATAACAGTTTGTGACCATTTTTCGTGTAAGTTGTGTAAGTATTGCTAAGATGATACTTGTGTGGGCATAACAAGCCACAATTCCTCTACAAATCATTCGCCTGTTGCAGAGTATCCTCTATATTATACAGCGAGCGTTTAAGAAATGCCTGATTCTTGCGATATTGCGGGTAGTTGGCGACCAGATCAGAGTGCTATAGGAAGCGATTATGAAGAACACGGTAATGGGAGTATGTCTTGGCTTGCTGATGGCGTTTGCTCAGGCTGGGGACGTACTTTCTTTGAAAGCTGGGCATCCACAAACCTATGTGGTCGTTAAGGGCGATACCCTGTGGGACATTTCGGCGATGTTTCTAAATGACCCTTGGTATTGGCCCGAGCTTTGGCACTATAACCCGCAGGTCAAAAATCCGCACCTTATCTACCCTGGCGATGTATTAAAGCTGATGTGGATCGACGGTAAACCCGTGCTGGTGCGCAATCCTGGTCCAGACGACGGCATCGTTAAACTCACCCCGCAGATGCGCATTTCTGACGTGAAGGACGCCATACCGGCGATACCGCTAGATGTGATTGCGCCCTTTCTCACTCGCAGCCGTGTGGTAAGTGACGAAGAACTGGCGGCAGCACCCTATGTGCTAGCCGGTAAGCGCGGCAATATTGTGGCGGGTGCCGGCGATCAAGTGCTGGGCCGCGGTGATTTTAGCGCCGAGGAAACCTTTGGTATTTACCGCCGCGGCCAGGTCTATATCGACCCAACTAGCGGCGAAGTGCTGGGTGTTGAAGCCACCGATATTGGCACGGCAAACCTTCTTGCTACCGAAAAAGACGTGGCCACCCTCACCTTAAATCGCAGCACCCAAGAAATCCGCCGCGCCGACCGTTTTCTGCCCCTTGAAATTCGTCAGTTGCACGCGCGTTTTGAACCCAAGGCCCCAGTCGACAATACCAATGGCTTTATTATTGCGGTTGAAGGCGGTTTGACCCAAATCGGCAGCATGGACGTGGTGACCTTGAACCTTGGTGAGCGCAATCAAGTTGTGCCCGGCGATGTAATGGCAATTTACACAACTGGCGTGGTGGTAACTGATCCGGTGACCAACGAGCGTGTAAAAACGCCAGATGTTCGCTCGGGATTGCTGATGGTGTTCCGAAGCTTTGACAAGGTGAGTTATGGCTTGGTGTTAAAAGCGGAAGAGCCGTTAAAAGTGGGCGACAAGGTAAAAAATCCCTAAGGAATCAATTTTCGGGGTCAGCAGTGCTGGCCCGCCCTACAGATCGCAAGGATGCGGATGTGGAAAATATTGCTTATCTGTGGCTGCTAGCCCAGCAGACTTTAGCGCTGCCGCCAGCGGGATTCCGTAAATTAATTGAGCGTATAGAGGATCCTCGCCAGCTCTTGCACTTGCCGCCCGAACAATGGGCGGCGCTGGCCCTGAGTACACAACACCGCCAAGCCCTAGACCGCGCACTGTCGCGGCACCATCCCGACGAAATCATTGCCGAAAGCTTGCACCAGGCCAATGCCGACCTATTGTGCTGGCATGACGCCGATTACCCCGCGCTATTAAAAGAGATCTACGACGCCCCGCCTCTGCTCTATTATCGCGGCCGCCGCGAATTGCTCGGCGGCGCGCTATTTGCGGTGGTGGGCAGTCGTCGCCCCAGTCGCATTGGCCACGGCGATGCCCACGCTTTTGGCAAAGCCTTGAGTAATACGGGGCTGACGGTGGTGAGCGGCATGGCGCTGGGGGTAGACGGCGCCGCCCATCTTGGCGCGCTAAGTGGCGCGTCATCGACGATTGCGGTGCTGGGTACCGGCGTTGATCGCTGCTACCCGCGGGGTAATGCTGCGCTGTATGAACGCATTGCCGCCGAGGGCTTGCTGCTCAGTGAATTTCCCTTAGGAAGCCCGCCGTTGCGCCACCAGTTTCCGCGCCGCAATCGGCTTATTAGCGGCATGAGTTTGGGGGTGCTGGTGGTTGAAGCAGCGGTGCGCAGTGGCTCGTTAATTACCGCCCAGCAGGCGCTGGAACAAAATCGCGAGGTCTTTGCGATTCCCGGTTCTATTCACAACCCCGCTAGCCGCGGCTGTAATCGTCTTATTAAACAGGGGGCGAAACTGGTTGAAAGCCTTGATGATATTTTGGAAGAATACAGCGCGTGGTTAGTGCACACTCAGGCCGAGGCGTTGTCTGGCGTTGAGGCAAGGTCTCTGCCGGGGGCCAATTCCAACTCTCCCGTGTATCAAGCCTTGGGTTTTGAGCCGGTTGCCGCCGACCTGCTCGCCCAGCATCTTGGTCTGGCTATTGCTGAGCTATTGAGCTTGCTTAGTGAACTCGAAGTTGAGGGCTGGGTTGAGCAAAACCAAGGTGGCTGGCAACGCTGTCGCTAGGTGCTGCGCCGCGTTTAGGATCAATTTTCGACTTGTTTTGCCGCAAAAGCCTGTATACTTTGGCCGCATTCAATTGCCGTTATTTATACTCGCCGTCCTCATTGCGGATTAATCATGATACCTCTGCCCGCCCAATATCGTTTGCGCCGCGCTGCCGCTTTGCTGCGCGCCGGCAAAGTGATTACTCACCCCACCGAAGCGGTGTGGGGCTTGGCCTGCGTGCCTTGGAGCCGCCCTGCGGTGACACGTATACTGCAATTAAAACAGCGTGATCCGGCCAAGGGCTTAGTGCTGGTTGCAGACCATGTTTCTCGGTTTCAGGGCGTAATGCCCCTGCTGCCAGACGATGTACAAGAATTATTAATGGCTAGCTGGCCCGGACCCAATACCTGGGTGGTGCCCGATACTGGCTGGGCGCCAGAGTGGATCCGCGGCAGCCATCAGAGTGTTGCCATTCGGGTGAGTAATCACCCGCTCACCGTGGCGCTCTGTCAGGCGGCCAATACCTGTTTGGTGTCTACCTCGGCCAATCCCGCGGGCATGGCGCCAGCGCGCAGCCAAGTCGAGGCCCAGCGCTATTTTCGTTCAGCAGTAGATTATTATTTGCCCGGTTGCACCGGCGGCCTCGCCCAGCCCACCGCTATTCGCGACGCGCTAACGGGGCAGGTTTTTCGTGGCGCCTGACAATATGGCGACCGTCAGGGTCGTTGGGGAGAAGTAATGCAACAAATAGATATTGAAGCAGTAAAGCAGTTTTTCTTGGCTTTGCAAGACCGCATCTGTGCGCAGTTAAGCGCCTTAGACAGCGATGCCGATTTTGTAGAAGACGATTGGGGTCGCGGCCGCAGCCGAGTGATTACTAACGGTGCGGTGTTTGAAAAAGGCGGCGTGAATTTCTCCCATGTGCAGGGTGACGCCATGCCTGGCAGCGCTAGCGCCCATCGCCCAGAGCTGGCGGGCCGCAGCTATCAGGCCATGGGCGTGTCCTTGGTGATGCACCCACTTAATCCCCATGTGCCAACCAGTCATGCCAATGTTCGCTTCTTTATTGCCGAAAAACCTGGCGAAGAGCCAGTGTGGTGGTTTGGCGGGGGCTTTGACTTAACACCTTACTACGGGGTTGAGGACGATTGCCGCCATTGGCACCAAACGGCGTTAAACGCCTGCGCACCCTTTGGCGACGATGTGTACCCGCGCTATAAAAAGTGGTGCGACGAGTATTTTTATATGCCCCACCGCCAAGAAGCGCGGGGCGTGGGTGGTCTGTTCTTTGACGACCTAAACGAAGGTGGCTTTCAGCGCTGCTTTGACTTTATGCAGGCGATAGGCAATGCCTACACCGCAGCTTATGTGCCCATTGTTGAGCGCCGCAAAGACACGCCTTGGGGCGAGCGCGAGCGCGACTTTCAGCTGTACCGGCGCGGTCGCTACGTTGAGTTTAATCTGGTGTGTGATCGCGGCACCTTGTTTGGTTTGCAAAGTGGCGGCCGCACCGAATCAATTTTGATGTCGCTGCCGCCCTTGGTGAGATGGGAGTATAATTGGCAGCCCGAAGACAATAGCGCCGAAGCAGCGCTCGCGTCGCAGTTTTTGCCAGTTCGAGATTGGCTGGCTCCACAGTAGTGGTATTTGGCAGTTTAACGGTCAGAGTCCGAAGCCAAAAATAAAAGGCAGTACCCTTTGTTATGGAAAAAATAGATCATTACGCAGTGTACGGAAACCCGGTTAAGCACAGCAAATCGCCGCAAATTCACGCGGCTTTTGCCGAGCAAACCGGCCAGCAGTTGCACTATCGCGCCCACAAAGTAGAGCTTGGTCGCTTTGCCGAGGTGGCGGCTCAGTTTTTTGAGCATGGCGGCAAGGGCTTAAATATCACCGTGCCTTTCAAACTCGATGCCTTTGAATTTGCCGACCAACTCAGTGGCCGCGCCCGCCGTGCGGGCGCGGTAAATACCCTTGCTATTCAAGATGATGGCACCATCTATGGCGACAATACCGACGGTGTGGGCTTGGTACGGGATATTCACGACAATTTAGGTTGGGACATACAGGGCCGGCGCATTCTGGTGTTGGGCGCGGGTGGCGCGGTGCGCGGCATTCTTGGGCCACTATTAAAGCAAGGCCCAAGTCATGTATTAATTGCTAATCGCACCGAAGAAAAAGCCCAGAAATTGGCTGAGCAATTTCAGAAGTTGGGTAACGTTGCCGGTGGCAGTTACGCCGGTTTGGCGGCTGGGCAGTTCGATTTGATCATCAATGGCACCAGCGCCAGTATGAGCGGTGACCTGCCGCCGTTGCCCTCGCATATTTTGAGCAACGATGGCTGTGCCTACGACATGATGTATGGCGCCGAGCCAACACCCTTTATGCGTTGGGCGGCGGGTGAAGCGGCATGGGCAGTTTCCGATGGTTTGGGGATGTTGGTTGAGCAAGCTGCCGAGTCCTTTTGTATTTGGCGCGGTGTGCGGCCAGACACCAAACCCGTTATTGAATTAATTCGCCACTCCCTGTCAGCTTAACCAATACAACGATATACATTCTGGAAATATTGCTATGTTAGTTACTGTAGTCGCCCTGATTGTTGGGCTGGTTTTACTGGTGTGGAGTGCTGATCGCTTTGTTATAGGCGCTTCAGCAACCGCCAATATTCTTGGTATATCGCCGCTGGTGATTGGTATTTTGGTAGTGGGTATTGGCACCTCGGCGCCGGAAATGTTGGTGTCGGCAATTGCCTCTAGCGACGGCCAAGCCGGTTTGGCAGTGGGTAATGCACTGGGCTCCAATATCACCAACATCGCCTTAATTTTGGGTTTTACCGCCCTGCTTATCCCCCTGAATGTGCAGTCTAAGCTGGTTAGCAGAGAAATCCCGCTGCTGATTATGGTCATGTTAGTAGGCTATTTTTTACTGCGTGACGGCGATCTTGGTGTGATGGACGGCAGTATTTTGCTGTTTGGTTTTGCGGCCGTGGTATTGCGCCAATTGTGGGAAGCTAAACATAGCAGTGGCGACAGTATTGAAGCCGAATTTGCAGCCGAGATACCCAAAGACATGGGCATTAAGGCGGCCTTGGGCTGGCTATTACTTGGTTTAATACTGTTGATTGGCTCGGCGCGCTTATTGGTGTGGTCGGCGGTGGATATTGCGCATTTCTTTGGGCTTAGTGATCTTATTATTGGCCTGACCGTGGTGGCAGTTGGCACCAGTCTGCCTGAACTCGCGGCCTCGGTGGCGGCGGCGCGCAAAAATGAGCACGATATTGCCATTGGCAATGTGGTTGGCTCCAATTTGTTTAATTTATTAGGGGTAATGGCGATACCAGGCGTATTAGCGCCAGGCCCCGTAGACGCGGCGGTAATTAGCCGCGACTACCCCGTAATGCTCTTGTTAACGGGCATTTTCTTTTTAGTAGCCAGAGGCCCGAGCGGTGCGCGGCGCATATCGCGGTTAGAAGGCGGTGGCCTGCTGTGTATCTACGTTGCTTATATAAGCTATCTGATTTACGACGCAGGGGTGTTTTAACACCCCTCACTCGCTTAAGTTTTAGTCGCGGTTCAGTTCCGCAATGTGGCGGTCTTTGAGCTTGGCGTAATTGTTGGCGCTATAGCTAAAGTACTTAAAATCGCCCTCGCTGAGTTCGCGCACCGGCTTGGCGGGGCTGCCCACATAGAGCCAGCCGCTGGTGAGGCGTTTGCCCGGTGGCACTAGCGAGTTGGCGCCAAGCACCACGTTGTCTTCAATTACCGCGCCGTCCATCACAATACTGCCCATACCAATCAACACCCGATTGCCTATTGTGCAGCCGTGCAGTGTCACGCTGTGGGCTACCGTTACCTCATCGCCAATGGTTAGCGGGTAACCCTCTGGGTTATAGGGGCCAGCGTGGGTAATATGTAAAATGCTATTGTCTTGGATACTGCTGCGCGCGCCAATGCGAATGCGGTGCATGTCGCCGCGTACTGTAGTATTGGGCCAAACCGAGCTGTCGGCGCCAATTTCTACATCACCGATTACGACTGCGCTGGGGTCAATAAAAACCCCATCGGCAAGCTTGGGCTGGTGTTCTTCAAAGCGGCGCACATAATTTTGGGCCTTGTAAGTCATCAATTTGTCTCCATCTCTAACCTAGGGTTTCTGTGCCGTCCGTTATTCGCGGTATCGGCTTAAATACAGGCGCTAAGCGGCCAGTGGATTTGTTACACTGGGTGCATTCACTGCCATTATTACAGGGTTTCAGTTGTTATGACTGCCAATAGTTTACCGTTGTTTTCGAGTCTCGACCCCCAGCAATTAGCCGCCGGCTGCGAGCAGCTATTAAATACCTCGCGCCAAGCCGTGGCAGCGGTGGTCGCCTGCGAGGCGGCACCTAGCTGGCAAAATTTAATGGCGCCGCTGGAAGAGGTAGACGATAAAATTGGCCGTTTCTGGGCGCCGCTCAGCCACTGCCACAGCGTGCTAAGTGGCGATGCTTGGCGCAGTGCTTACAGCGCCTGCCTACCCCTACTCACCGCGTATAACAGCGAAATGGGCCAAAACCGGCCCTTGTTTGAGCGGGTTAAAGCACTGGCAGAAAGCGCCGAGTTTGCCGGTTTGAGTGGCCCTCGTCAGCAGGCGATCCGCCATATGCTCCGCGACTTTACCCTGTCGGGGGTGGCGCTAGAGGGCGACGACGCCACGCGTTTTTCGGCTATTGCCCAGCGCCTCAGCGAGCTGTCTACCGCGTTTTCAAACAATGTGCTGGACGCTACCGACGGCTGGGAAAAGCTGATCGAATCGGCAGACGACTTAGCCGGCGTGCCGACAACAGTGCTGGATAATCTGCGCGAAGCGGCAACGGCTAAAGGCTTTAGCGGCTACCGTTTAAGCTTAGACATTCCCAGCTACTTACCCATTATGCAGTACGCCGACAAGCGCGAGCTGCGCGAAGAATTGTATAAGGCCTACGTTACCCGCGCCTCAGCACTTGGCCCCCAAGCGGGCAAGTGGGATAACGGCCCGCTGATGTTAGAGATTTTGCAGCTGCGCCAAGAGCAGGCGAAATTACTGGGCTTCGACAACTACGCGGCCTATTCGCTGGCCAGCAAAATGGCTGAGTCCAACGCCCAAGTAATTGCGTTTCTTGAAGAGCTAGCGGTTGCCAGCAAGCCCATGGCCGAGCGTGAATACGCCGAGCTAAAAGCCTTTGCTGCCGACCGTGGCGTTGACGATATGCAAGCTTGGGATGTGCCGTATTTTAGTGAGAAATTAAAAGAAGCCTCGTTTGCGATCTCCCAAGAAGATTTACGCCCTTATTTCCCCGCCGAGAAAGTCATTAGCGGTCTCTTCAAAATCACCGGCCAGTTATTTGATATCGACATCGCCGCGGTAGCGGATGTCGACCTTTGGCACGAAGACGGTAAGTGCTATCGCATCTCGCGCGGCGGCGAGGTGCTGGCGCATTTCTATTTAGACTTATACGCCCGCAACAATAAGCGTGGCGGCGCGTGGATGGCCAATGCGCGGGGGCGTCGCAGCCTAGACGACGGCACCGTGCAACAGCCAGTGGCGTTTTTGGTGTGCAATTTTTCACCGCCAACCAGCGAGCGTCCGTCCTTGCTTACCCATAATGAAGTGACCACCCTCTTTCACGAATTTGGTCACGGCCTGCACCATATGCTCACCCAAATCGACTGCCTCAGCGTGTCGGGTATTAGCGGCGTGGCCTGGGACGCGGTGGAGCTGCCCAGTCAGTTCCTAGAAAACTGGTGCTGGGAAAAATCGGTGATTCCCGATATCTCCGCCCACTACCAGAGCGGCGAAGCGCTGCCCGTTGATATGCTCGACAAGCTGCTCGCCGCCAAAAATTTCCAGTCGGGCATGCAAATGCTGCGGCAGATCGAATTCTCATTATTTGATTTTAGCCTGCATATGCAGGCTGAGATTGGCAGCGAAGCCGAAGTGGATGCTGTGCTCAACGGTATTCGCAAGCAAGTTGCCGTGAGTCAGCCTCCAGAATTTAACCGTTTTCAAAACAGCTTCTCGCACATTTTTGCGGGCGGCTACGCGGCGGGCTACTACAGTTATAAATGGGCAGAAGTCTTGTCTGCCGATGCGTTTTCGCTGTTTGAAGAGCAGGGCGTGATGAACCCAAAGGTTGGCGAAAAATTCCGCCGAGAAATACTCGAGCGCGGTGGCTCCGAAGAGGCCGCTGTGCTGTTTAAAAACTTCCGCGGTCGGGCGCCGGCCAACGACGCCCTGCTGCGTCACGCCGGCATTACTGCCGGTAAAGGAGCTTAAGCGAATGGCTACTGTATTTAATCAACGCCGGTTTATCGCCGGCGCAGTGTGCCCAAAATGCGCTGAAATGGATAAAACCGTGATGTACCGCATTTCGGATCTTGAGCAAATTCGCGAGTGCGTGCGCTGCGGTTTTAAAGAATCGATTCGCGATGACACCGGCAAAATCGAAGAACCAGCCACCCGCGTGAACACCCCGCGACTGGGTGAGCAGGCGCTGGCCCACGAAGATGAAATACACGTGGTTTCGCTTATCGACCCCCGCGAAGGCAAAGTTCGCAAGGATCATTAATCGTCCTAGCGCACAGTGCAGGGATAAGCGGTAAAAATTACATGTTAGGGAACGCATTTCCCAGCAGCAAGCCTATACTTGCAGTACTGAATTTATGGAGGAATAAAAATGCTGGAGTTGTTACCCCTTCCCTTCGCCCATATTGTGGGTGTCAGGGTATCCGGCAAGGTCAATCACACCGATATCGAAATCATTTTAGCGGAGGTTGAGCGCAAGCTTGCCAGCGAAGCGTATTTGGGTGTGCTTATCGAACTTGAACATTTCGACGGCTTCACGATACGGGGCTTGGTTAAAGAATTTAAATTCTTGAGCAAGTATATAAATCGTCTTACCCGCACTGCCATAGTTGGCGAGCCGCGCTGGTTTAATCGCGGCACCGAGCTTATTAAGCGGGTATACCCAAACATTGAGATTGAACACTTCATTCCGCTGCAAAAAGACGAAGCACTTCTCTGGGTGAGTGAGCGAGACGCGGGCACTTTTGGTTGATGCTCCGCGCTTAACGAGTCGCGGCGCATTTGCGGCGTTACGTTAATGACAATAGCGCTGATACCAGCAATTGACTGTCGTAGTATGGCGCGCTGTGTTTGCTAACTAGTTTAATGTCGATAAGCTCGATGTTGTTCGCCTGTAAAAATGCTTTAGATAATTCGCCAGAGTAGTCGCCATTCTTGCTGTCGATAATGACAAAATCCAGCAAGCGGCCTTCGATTTCCCTCCTTTCAAAATCACTGCGAAGTTGATCTAGTAAGCCAGTGACCATGTCTTCTAAGCTCATGCCGATCTGCTCTGGGTCAAAACCTAAATTGGGAATATACACTTTAGGGCAGTCGTTGGCGGCCACTGCGCGGCCTATCCCCTTGGGCATTAAATTTGCGATTAAGCTCGAGTAGTAGCTGCCTGGCGGAAAACAGATTAGCTCAGCGGTCGCGATTAGCTTGCGGTTTTTTTTGCGTAAACTTGGGCTGACTGCTTGCCGCAGATCGCGGCTGCTAGAGAGAAACAGGGTTTCAATCGCCGAATTTAGCGGCGGCTGCTCTTTGCCGCTTAAACGGTGTTGACCAATAATTTCTGTGCCATCACGCAGCACCGCGCCGAGATGCAAATTATCATTCACCACGGCCCGAACAGTACCTAGCACATTGACCAACTTAGAAAACAAAAAAATGATGGGATCTAAATGCTGCTGATTATTTAAGTAGCCGCCGGCTAAAATGAGATTGCCAATGCTGGCGCCACGCAGGTCGAAATCATCTGGCATTGCATCGCAAAAAAATTGCAGATAATTGCAAATAAGCTGACGCATGGGATTATTAATGTCCACAATTTGTGGCGCCAGGCCCTGCGCAAGCTGATGTAATTCTAGCTGTAATGCTTTATTGCTGGCGCTTACGGAAAGCCGATAGTTAAATAAAGTGTAAATCTCGGGATGACCCAGCACCGACTCATCTGCCAAGGCCATTAAGCGGCTGCGTAAATCACCAATTGCCGGCATAGCAAAGGCCAGCCTTAGCTTGGCAGAGCTGCCGCCGGAGTCAAAGGGTGTGACTAAGTGAATTGAGTTGTGGGTGTAATTCTTCAATTCGCGGCATAGGCCATTCAGCGCAGAACCGCCACTAAAAAACAGCAGTTTTGGTCCAAGCTCCGGCATCTTATAGTAGCGACTAATCCGCAATAAATCGGGAATAGCGACGCTCCTCGTCACTTTTATGTTTGGCATGAAGTAAAGCCTGTTTACACTAATTGGATTGCGCCTGTTGTGGCCAATACAGGCAAAAGAACGCCATTGTCTAATAAAACCATGACAGTTTCAGGTGGCATGGGGAGCCTAAATGCGGTGATATGCAGTGAATCTAGGCTGTCACATTTTTGTAACAGACAAGCGCCGTGGATTGCTTCAAAATGAATTATACCGTTTTGATGTATGAGTCGTATTTATCCATGAGGCCATCTGCTTTGAATAGCGCCGTAGTTAGCGATAATTCAATATGCCATTGAGCAAAAGTATTAGTGATAATTTTCGCTTTCTGATTATTGAAGTCGATTCTCAGTTGGCTAAATTACATCGCTATATTGCCGCGCCAGAAGCGGCCTTGGCGCGCAGAATATTTGATCGCAGCGGCTACGCCCACAATTTAAAATCTCGTATTCACCGTAGTTGCCGCAGCCAATTAAGTGACTGTGTTGAGCACGATATTATTGCCCATAAACTGCGCGCTGTAGAATTTATTGCCACCGAGCTAGACCGTATCGCCGAGCTATGTCGCGACTGCGTAAAGCAAATTTCATATGTAGATAGCTGGCAAATATTGGCAGACGAAGATTGTCAGGCGATGGTAGAGCGGCTTAGGCGCGGTTTGGATTTAGTCGAAACCGCGGTGCTGGAAAGCGATAGTAATCTGGCGTTAAAAATGGCCCAAGTTGAAGCCAAGCTCGATCGTGACTACCATAAGCTGCTGCGTTTTCATGTTGCTGCGCTAAAGCAAAAAGACAATACCAACGACATTATTTGCTCGCTGTTTGTGGCCCATAGTATTGAACAAATGGGCGACGTGTTACTGGCTATTAGCGAGTCGATTATTTCGGCCAATCTTGGTCAAACGGTTAATTTTGAGCGCTTTAATACCTTGCAAGCCAGCATGGAAAATATGGATGTTGGCGAGAAGGTGAATGAGCTAAAAATTAAGGCAATTGCAGAAACCCGTTCTGGCAGTGCTATTTCGGCAATTACTAAAGCTGACGGCGAAGATGATTTTCTCGGAATTTTTAAAGACGGCGAAAAGCGCAAACTGAAAGGTGAGCGCAAGGGCCTAGACAGCTGGAATACAATTTATCCAGGTTTGGCGCCCAAAATTTTGTCTTATCAAAAACGCGGCCAATCGGCAGCGCTCCTTATTGAACACCTTCCCGGCCTTACCTTTGAACAGATTGTACTGAATGAGTCACCGGCGCTAATCAACGAGGCTTTACAACATCTTGAGATGACCCTGCGCTCGGTGTGGCAGGAAACCCACAGCAAGAAAGTCATTGCTGCTAATTTTATGCAGCAATTAGCAGCGCGCTTGCCGGACGTTTACGCTATTCATCCCGAGTTTCAGCACAGCGATATACAGTTCTGCGGGCTAGATATCGCCTCGTTCAATCAATTGCTCGGGCGTGCAATGGAATTTGAGCGCGGGCTAAACGCGCCGTTCGCCGTGTATATTCACGGCGATTTTAATATTGATAATATTATTTACGATCCATTAGAGCAGCGCATTAATTTTATTGATTTACACCGCTCGCGCTATACCGATTATGTGCAAGATATCTCTGTGTTTATGGTGTCGAACTACCGCTTACAAATACTTGATGTTGAACATCGCCAGCGCATTCTTGGGGTGGCGATGGCATTCTACGAGAGCAGTCGCCGCTATGCGGTGGAGCACCAAGATCACAGTTTTGATCTACGTCTAACACTTGGGCTGGCGCGTTCTTTTGTAAGCTCAACCCGCTTTATTTTGGACAAGAGTCTTGCGCGCAGCATGTTTTTGCGCGCTCGTTATTTGCTAGAGCAGCTTCTGGCCTTAGACCCTAAACAAACGGCAGGCTACACCTTAGCGATAAAGGATATTTTTCGTGCATGATGTAAAAATTGCAGTTATTGGCATTCCTGGAAAATGGTCTAGCGAGGTGTTGGCCGATGCGCTGGCCGAGCGCACCGGCTTTCGGCTGCTAATTGATATGGCGGACGTGTCATTAGATTTACGTCGCAATACTTTAATGGCGGGCGATGTTGATCTTGGTGAATTAGACGCCATTGTGGTTAAAAAAATCAGCGCTCAGTACAGTCCCAATACCATCGACCGGCTGGAATTATTGCGTATTGCTGAGCACCGCGGCGTTCGGGTGTTTAGCGGCGCGGAGCAAATGTTGCGCTTGGTAAACAGGCTCAGCTGCACGGTTACGCTGCGCAAGGCAAATATTCCAATGCCAGACACCGTCATTACCGAAAGCCTCAGCGATGCAACCGCAGCGGTAAGGGAGTTTGGCAGTGCGGTATTTAAGCCTTTGTTTTCTACCAAGGCGCGGGGCATGTGTATTATTGACAGCGCACTGCCAGACCCTGCGCTACGCGCTGCGATTGCTGATTTTATGGCCAGTAACCCGATGATGTACATTCAGCGCAAAATTGCGCTGCCTGGCCGCGATTTGGGTTTGGCCTTTCTAGGCGGCGAATTTCTAGCTTGCTATGCGCGGGTGAATCAGGGTGATGCTTGGAATACCACCATACACAGCGGCGGTCGCTATGAAGCGTATACGCCGCCTCAAGCGCTAATCGACTTGGCCCGCCGCGCCCAAGCACCGTTTAATATGGACTTTACTACTGTGGATATCGCCGAAACTGACACCGGCCCCATTGTTTTTGAGGTGTCGGCCTTTGGTGGCTTTCGCGGTGTAAAAGAAGGGGCTGGCATCGACGCCGCGGCTGCGTATAGTGACTATATACTCAAGGAAATACGTCGATAATGCCAAACTCTGCAACACAGCAAGACCTCGCTGAAATCCTCTGCGGTGGCCACGCCATAACGGCGCGGTATTTAGATTTAAAAATAGGTGACTTTTGCCTGCGGGTGCGGAGTAATTCCGAGGCCTTGCTCGATATATTGGCCAACTATTTTGGCCATATTGTAAATTCTTTTGAACACACGCCACTTGAGCTGATTGCGATTGACCGCGATGAGCCAACAGTAGATTTGGCGTTTGCTGACTGGCGCCGCGAAGGTAATAAGCAGGGCCGCAAAGACAGCTATATCGACCTGGCTAATGCGCGGCTGCTGCGTAAAGTTCGCACTGGTATGGTGTTTTTGCAAAGCACAGACTTACTTTTTGCCGCTGGGCCCAGCGTGCGTAACGACAATCAAGTAATCAATTTTATTATTGCCCAGTATATGAACTGGCTACAGCAGCGCGACTGGCTAATATGTCATGCGGCGGGCATTGTTTGCGATGGCCAAGCCTTCGGTTTGGCAGGCTTTTCTGGCGGTGGCAAATCCACTTTAATGCTGCAAATGATGGAAAACCCCGCCATTCAATTTATGAGCAACGACCGCTTATTTATTAAGAAAATACCAGCGGCGACCTCCTGCGCTACCTACGCGGCTGGTGTGCCCAAGCTGCCACGTATTAATCCTGGTACCATCGTGCATAATCCGCGTTTAGAAAATATGATTCCCGCGGCGCGGCGAGCGGCTTTATTGGCCATGCCCAAAGATGAGTTGTGGGAATTGGAAGAAAAATACGATGCCAACATCGAATCGCTCTATGGCGCAGGCCGAATGAGTAATACACCATCGTGCTTGGCTGGTTTTGTGGTGCTTAACTGGCAGGGCGACAGCGTGGAGCAAACCCAACTAAATTTAGTAGACCTAAACCAGCGCCGAGATTTACTCGCGGCCATTGTTAAATCGTCTGGGCCGTTTTATCAGCGTGCTGACGGCGGCTTTCAAGACGATTTGCAGGCGATTAACGAGCGGCATTACCTCGATACCTTGGCCGGTTTGCCAATTTACGAAGTGTGTGGCCGCCGCGACTTTGCCGCTGCGCGGCAATTATTGTCGACCAAATTAACATCGCCGCTGGCGACCGCACACCACTAAGCGCAGGAGCCGGAAAATGTCGCGCCAATTTGCTGCCCTTATTCGTCACGGAGCATACCGGCAACTGGCGAATACTCCCAGTGCGCATCAAGGTTTTCCCCTAACGGAACACGGTTGCGAGCAAGCGCGAGACGGCGCAGCGGTATTGGCCGCGCTGGCCAGTGAGCATGGCTGGCAAGTAGAGGCGGTGATCGACTGCTCTACCCTGCTGCGGGCGTGGCAAACGGCGAGTCTATTTTGCGTGCAGTTACAGGCCAATGCGGCGGTGAACAAGCGCGCAGAATTACATCTTGCTAGCTACGATGTCCTCGCTGAGCGCGGCTTGGGCAGCGCCGCTAATTTAAGTGTCGACGCCATTGCCAAACTTATTGCTGAAGACCCGCGCTTTCCGGCGCTGCCCGCCGATTGGAAATCCAATAGCTATTTTCAGCTGCCGCTGCTGGGGGCGGAGTCGTTAATGATGGCGGGCCAGCGCGTTGCCAAGCATATTCAGCAGCAAATGGACGACCTTGCTCTAGTCCGTACCCCGCCACGTGCCACCGCAGCAGATTGCCTAAAAGTTTTTGTTGGCCACGGCGCGGCGTTTCGCCATGCCGCTTTTCAATTAGGCGTGCTTAAGTTTGACGATATTGCCGAGTTAAGTATGTACCACTGCCAGCCGGTGATATTAGAGCATCTTGGTAACGGCCAGTGGCAGCATATAGCGGGAAACTGGAAACGACGCGGCGTAAACGAAGGCGCCAAGGATTAGGGCAAACGGGTCTTGTCCAATGTAAACGCCGATTCTGGATTGATAGCGGCGCGTAAGTCATCAATGTTCACCATACAGGGCTGCTTATGCCACAAGACAGCGATTTACGGTCAGGCGACGAGCCAGACGCATCCCCGCCGGTAAGCCGCCCCAGCGAGCTGGTGGTGTGGCAGTTGGGTAAAGATCCCGTCGATGCTACGGCGTCGACTGCACTCAGCGCTGCGGTACAACAGGGCGCGGGCTTTAGTCTTTGGCAGGCGCCCAAACGGGCGGTGTATTTCTTTGCAGACCCCCACGCCGACGCCGATGCATTTATCAACTCTCTGCGGGTCTCGGGCGGTATTAAAGCCAATGCCGCCAATAAGTTGGTGCTGACCAAGCGCGGTAAAGAAGCGGTGTTTGTTGTGGGCGGAGATTGTTTAGACAAAGGCCCAAGTAACTTGGGCTTATTACGCACCGTGCAGCAACTTATCGAAGCGGGTGCGACCGTAAAATTACTGGCCGGCAATCACGATGTGCGTTTGCTTATGGGGTTGCGCACCATGGGGTCTAAACGCAAGCCCCAGACTGAGCATATGTTTGTGCGCATGGGCGCTAAAGTAATGCCCCTGTTCCGAGAAGTATTCGATCTTTACCTGCGCAATGATCCCACGGCGCTGGCTGATATTCCCGACACCGAAAACTGCCGTAAACAGCTTTACCCCCGCCAAGAATGGTTTAGCGAGTTCCCGTTGGTGGCGGCGGGTTACGCCAGTAACGAAGCCATTGGCCGCGAGTTGGTGCGCATGCAAAAAAAAGTCGATGGTTTCGACAAAGCCTGTGCCGAGGTGGGCTTGTCGTTGCGCGAAGTTTACGCCGCCGCGCTGTACTGCCAGAAATTGTTTTTAGACAGTAAGGGCGAGTTCTCTTGGTTTTTTCGCGATATGCAGCTGGCCTATAAATCGGGTTCGTATTTATTTATTCACGCCGGCTTGGATGACAAGGTAATTGACGTAATTGCCGAGCATGGCCTCGGTGGCCTCAATCGTCAATATCGTAAAATAGTCAAAAATAATTTATTCGACTTTTATTACGGCCCTCTCGCGAACACCATGCGCACCAAATACCGCGAGGTGGATATGCCGCTGACCAATGCGGGTGTGGAGCGCGCCTATGGCTTGGGCATTCACGCCGTGGTGCACGGCCATCGCAACCGCCATAACGGCCAGCGGCTAATGCTGCGCCAGGGTATGTTGCACATCGAAAGCGACACCACCATGGACCGCAACTCTCGCGCTAAGGAAGGACTTGCCGGTGTCGGCCACGGCGTAACCATTGTTCATCCCCGTGGCCAAGTGATTGGCATAAGCGCCGACTACCCCGCCGCCAAAGTGTTTGAGCCAGCGAGCTATTTGTAACAAGGACAATATTGATTATGCGCCAAGAAAAAAACAGCTTTCGTCACGAGTCTCTGCAAGACGCAAAAACCATACAAGACCTCCTCAAGGCCATTACCAAGGGCTTGGCTAGAGGCAGGCTAAGCTTTAGCGACGACGACGGTGATATTGTGTTAGAGCCAGAAGGCTTATTAAAAATAAAAGTCACCGCCAGCCAAGACAGCCATCAAGAGCGCCTCGACATTCGGATTAGCTGGCAGACTGACGATAGTCAGCTTGCGACTAAAACGCTGAAAATTGAGGGCTAAGGCTGCTAAAAATTATTATGGCGGGAGTGGGTGTTTAGTGTAAAGTTTCAAGCCGACTGTCGCAGCTAGGCCCACAAATAGCTGCGTGAGTAACCTAGCTATTTGTGGAGCGTTTCTGGTGGCTCAGGCTGTTTTGATGAGCGACTCTTTACGCGTACTTCACCGTAGCAATGCCATCAAGTACGAGCTTACCTTTCTGATTGAGACAGTAAGTGCGAAGCTTGGCAATTGGTTTATCTTCCCGAATTTCAATGACCTCGACGATTGCAGTAACCTCGTCACCAATATAAATTGGGGCCTTAAAGGCTAAATCTTGGCCGAGATAAATAGTACCGCTGCCAGGTAAATGAGCGCCAAGTAAACCTGAAATAAGGCTGGCCACTAACATTCCGTGTACCACCTGACCGCCAAATATACTGGCTGCCGCCGCCACACTATCGATATGTATGGGGTTAAAGTCTTCCGATAGTGCCGCAAAGTGATTTACATCTTCTGCAGTGAACGACTTAGTAAGTTTGGCCTGATCGCCGACCTTGAATGTTGCTGTCATACCTGTAACTCCCGTCAATCAATTTGATGTTGCAGCAGCAGGCTTCGCATACGCTGAAACCAACGGTGTTCACTTTGCGCCTGTGAGTATTTTGAGAGGCGGATTCTTGGCTTGATTGTGTTTAGTGGCCCATGTAGTAGCCGCCGTTTACGGGTATTTGAGCGCCAGTAATAAACGATGCCTGTGGCGAGCACAAAAAGGTAATGGCGGCTGCAATATCTCGGGGTTGACCAAAACGACCCACGGGAATATTGCTAAGTATAGTTTCTCTAATTTTTTCTGGTACGGCTTGGATCATTGGGCTATCGATGTACCCCGGAGCAACCGTATTAACTGTGACCCCTTTACGTGCGACTTCTTGCGCTAACGCCATCGTAAAGCCATGAACGCCAGCCTTAGATGCCGAGTAATTTGTTTGTCCAAACTGGCCGCGCTGACCATTCACCGAAGACACATTAATTATGCGTCCCCAGCCACTTTCAACCATTCCTTCAACAACATGCCGCGCACTGTTGAACATGCTATTCAGGTTGACGCCCATAACTTGCTGCCACTGATCATTTGTCATTTTTCGTATTGGCGCGTCGCGGGTAATGCCGGCGCAGTTCACGAGGATATCGATGGTGCCGTATTTTTCCTTAATCCCCTCAATTGCCGCGCCAGTTTCATCAAAGTCGGCCGCATCAAAGGTAACAACGTCAACTTCTATACCCGCAGCCATAGCCGCGCGTCCGAGATTATTGGCACTTTCTTTCTCAAAGGGCACCGCAGCGCCAACTACCTTCACTCCGGCTCGGTTAAGGTATAAGCACACTTGTTGTCCAATTGCTCCAGAGCCGCCGGTTACCAGAGCCACTTTGCCTTCTAACGATAAATTCATAATCACCTCATTCAATAGTTGTATCATTTTTGGAAAACAACCAGCACAGAGCAGGCTGCGATTTAGGGCAGACCAAAACCATCTCTGCGTGTTTGGCTAGCGTTGTAAAACGTAAGTCCCTGGCGCATCACAAAGAATCTCGTAACCTTTATCGGGGGCGCCAATTTGCGGGGGAGCGGCTTTCTCGTCGGCTGAATGCAGTGCTAGCCAGCGCTGCCAGTTAAGCCACCATGAACCCTCGTGGAACTCTGCCGCCGCTTGCCAATCATCGGGCGACTGATAGCTCATATTCTGGTTCCAGCTACCTACGGTGTAGCTCCGGCGCGGACGACCAGGTTCAGAAACGATACCGGCATTGTGACCACCCGCCGTTAGGCAGAAGGTGGTTTCACCCAGTTTTTTCAAATTGCGGGTTTTATAAACAGACTTCCACGGGGCAATGTGGTCGGCTGTGGTGCCGACGATATACAGCGGCGCGGCGATGTCACTAAGGGAAATTGCGCGACCGCCCGCAATATATTGGCCTTCAGCCAGCTCATTCTTTAAATACAGTTGACGCAAATAATCGCTGTGCATTTTGTAAGGCATACGCGTGCCATCGGCATTCCACGCCATAATGTCGAAGCCGGAGCCCTCTTCGCCTAAACAATATCGACGCAACAAGGGCTGCCAAAGTAAGTCGGGAGCCCGCAGCGCCGCAAACGCCCCGCCCATTTGTTTCGTTGCCAAAAAGCCCTTGCGCTTCATTTGTTGATCTACCCAGTAAAGGGTCATTTCATCAACAAACAGACGCAGCTCTCCAGCATCAGTAAAGTCGGTTTGGGCTGCAAATAGAGTGATACTTTGTAAGCGCTCGTCGCCGTCGCGGGCCATAACGGCGGCCGCTATCATTAATAGGGTGCCGCCAACGCAGTAACCAACGGAGTGCACTTTCTTCTTAGGCATAATCACGCCAATCGCATCCAGCGCTTCGGCTACTCCCAGTGTCCGATAGTCCTCCATTGTTAGTTGGCAGTCTTCTTTGTTAGGGTTTTTCCACGAGATAGCAAAAACGGTGTGACCCTGTTCGACCAGCCAACGAATCATTGAATTACTGGGTGATAAATCCAGAATGTAAAATTTCATGATCCACGCTGGTACATACAGAATCGGTTCTGCGTAAACATTCTCTGTGCTGGGCGAGTACTGGATCAATTCCATAAGGTCGTTGCGATAAACTACTTTGCCTGGCGTCATCGCCAAGTTTTCACCGACCTTGAACGACCCGGAAATAGTGTGATCGGTATTGGTCACTTTGCGCACTATGTCTCCAATGGCAAAGCGAGCGCCGCGCAGTAGATTTCCGCCTCGCTGCTTAATCGCTTCCTGAAGTACTTCGGGGTTCGTTAATGCGAAGTTGGCGGGCGAAAGCATATCCACCAGCTGTTGGGTGTAAAACTGGACAATTTGAGCGTTGTGAGCGTCCATGCCCGGCAGTGGTTCGGTGGCTATGCGTGCCAGTTCGTCACGGTGCAATGCAGCTTGTACTAGCCATGAATAGGGTCGCTTTTCCCATCCCGCTGCCTTAAAGCGTCGATCTTTTGTTGGCTCGGCACCAAGTAACGCGCATTTGATTAAATCAAACCGACTGCGAATGAGCGCTTCCAGTATTTCTAGCTGCCGGCCTGGCGCTACACTAAGGTTAATAAGCCAGTCGAGATAAGCTTGAACAATACGCGGCCCAGGCAGACCGCCGCTGGAACTGCCTATCCAAGTGACCATGGCGTCGTTCAGTTTGGCGGCCGCTTCCTTATTAAGCCAGAGACGGTTTTTCTTGCGGGTGAGTTCGGTTTGCATAACAACATTGTCCTTTTGCTGCTGAGAAGAAGTCAGTGTGATTAATTGGTTGTAGCAGCCATTAGCTTGGCAATTCTCTTTATATCTACCTATATCGATATGAAAACTATTCGATATAGGTATGAAAATGCTACAAGACACAAAAATGCAACATTGGCGTTGACTTAAAATTTGTGTCTTTCCGATTCACTGTAAATACGCAAAATGCCAATAATGTTAGGTATTTGTGGCTTTGATCGTCATTAGCATTGCCAAAATATTGCATGTTTCATACTTTCTGACGAATATCACGCTACTCAGATTTAAAAGTACAACAGACATGTTGATTAAATAGTAATACGATTCACGACAGAGTACAAATGCATAATTTGATCGCCATGTCTAACGACTTTAAAGCCTCAAATATTTGGACCAAATATTTGGACAGGCACTTTTAAATTGACACTGTAATAGCGCTGTTTTAGCTTAGGGCTATTGCTTCGTAAAAGGATTTGCGATGACTTTACCTAGAAAGGTACTGGTTTGTGTCGATGACACCCCCTTCTATCACGTAACTTCTCGGTGTGTGCGGCGCTCGTTTCTTTGCGGCGTCGACGATGCCACCGGAAATGACTACTCACACCGCCGGCTCTTTATTGAGCAAAGAATCCATTTGCTCAGCAGCCTTTTTGCCATTGATATTGCGGCCTATGCGGTAATGTCTAATCACTTACATTTGGTCGTTAAACTGTCGCCCGAAATAATTAATGAATGGTCTGATCACGAGGTTGTAAGCCGCTGGACGAGTTTGTTCAAAGGGCCATTCTTGATTCAAAACTACCTGAAAGGCGTAAACCTTTCACCCGCCGAACAGGGCGCGCTAAATGACATTATTGCCAGCTATCGTCTGCGCCTCGCCGATTTAGGCTGGTTTATGAAATGCCTTAATGAGCCTATTGCTAGGATGGCCAATCAAGAAGATGGCTGCACTGGCCATTTTTGGGAAGCCCGCTATCGATCTCAGGCGCTATTAAGTGAAGAGGCGTTACTCAGCTGCATGGCGTATGTTGATCTAAACCCGATTCGAGCCAATATCGCTCTCACTCCAGAACAGTCTGAGCACACCAGTGTTAAAGAACGGATTAACCCGTCATTAAATTTAGCGAAAACAATCACTAAGCTTTTGCAAACCCAGCGACTCAATCATTTTGACGTCACTCTAAAACCTTTGCTGTCATTTGAGGATAATCTTACCGACAAGGACCAGTTTGGCATTTTATTCAGCCTAAAAGATTACCTAGAGCTCGTCGATCAAACTGGCCGCATTGTGCACGATGATAAAAAAGGCGCAATTGCACTTCACCTACCTAAAATTATCGAACGCTTAGGCATAGACCGAAAGACGTGGCTGAATAATGTCACGGCTTTTGAAAAAAATTACCGTCAACACTTTTCTAAAAGGCGGCAATTGGCTAAAGCCGCGTCGTAAAAGGTTAGCGCCATATTGTAAAACCCTGTGAGCGATCCAGCTCAGGGTCGCAGGTGCCCTAAAAATTGCTATTAGTAATTATATTCGGCGCCCGCATCGCAGGGATGATCATTTTACGGTCAAGCGAAAAAGGCATTACTAAATGTGGGTGTTATTCTTGTTGCTTTATTAAAAGTGCCTGTCCATAAATTAAGTCTAACCCAGCGACTTAATCATTTTGACGTCACTCTAAAACCTTTGCTGTCATTTGAGGATAATCTTACCGACAAGGACCAGTTTGGCATTTTATTCAGCCTAAAAGATTACCTAGAGCTCGTCGATCAAACTGGCCGCATTGTGCACGATGATAAAAAAGGCGCAATTGCACTTCACCTACCTAAAATTATCGAACGCTTAGGCATAGACCGAAAGACGTGGCTGAATAATGTCACGGCTTTTGAAAAAAATTACCGTCAACACTTTTCTAAAAGGCGGCAATTGGCTAAAGCCGCGTCGTAAAAGGTTAGCGCCCTATTGTAAAACCCTGTGAGCGATCCAGCTCAGGGCCGCAGGTGCCCTAAAAATTGTTATTAGTAATTATATTCGGCGCCCGCATCGCAGGGATAATCATTTTACGGTCAAGCGAAAAAGGCATTACTAAATGTGGGTGTTATTTTTGTTTCTTTATTAAAAGTGCCTGTCCATAAATTAAGTCTTATAAACTAAGATTCATGGGCAAAAATGGGCGAGATGTTTCATTCCTTGTTTTTAAGTGCATCCTCTCGGCTTTTATTATAATCGTCGTAAGGCTGATCATATTCTTTCATGCACGCTTCATATTGTGGTTGCGGAAGTTTTTGGCATTCAAACCTCCGGTTTTCGTGTGTGGCAGAGTAAATCTGTTCGTGACTGCATGCACAAATAAAAAATATCGAGATCACTAATAAAGGGATATGTTTTAACATTAAAAGTTATTCTCAATAAATTGGCACTGATATTAGTATAATTGCACTATTATTAATCGCGCAAGATCGCGTCGCAAATTCTCGGGTTACTGCATTAATACAGGCGGTGATGATCTTTGCGGCAAGATCCCACTGGCCACGTTTAATTGGTGGCTAACGGTTAATATTTATAATTTTTGGTTGTTTTACATAAAAAATGCACAGCTTTCTTTAGCTCAAAATCGGAAGTGAGTTTTGCAACGATTCCTTATATTTCTTACTCAATAACACTAAAGCTAAGGCCTGAGTACGTCTTAAGGCGGTCGATTAGTGTGTCGCCAAAGCAGCTGGCGGGGGTTAGCAGGCCGCCGCTGACTTCGCTTTTATTAATGTCGCGGGCAAGGCAAATACTGGCTTGGCCAAGCATTTTGGCGGTTGAGCCATAGCCTGGGTCGCGGTCACCGGTAACTTTGCATTTTAGGGCTTTGCCCTTTGGGGTGGTGCCGTAAAAGTCGAGATCGAAATAGCCGCTTTGCTGTTCTTCTGGGCTGGGGCCTTCGCCGGGTGCTGGGAGTAGGCGCTCTAATAACCAGCGGCCGGGTTTGAGGCTGGCGGTGACCATAAAGCCCGCAAAGCCGCCGCCTATGGCGGTGGCGCGGAGGCGGCCACTAATACCGGTGCCGACTTGCATGGCCTCGTCGTATAAAAAGGGTTTGGCGTAGGCTTGTTTAAGTAGGAAGTTAGAACGCTGCACAACGCGGGTATTTATGGCCGCCATAATAAAGGGAATGGTCCACGAGTTTGAGGTGGTATCAAACTGGGCGAGACCGGGGTTGATTTGGCGAGCCTTGTTGCTTTCACCGGGGCAGAGCGAATAGGGATCGGCCATTTCTTTGCGCAGCGCGGGATTGCCCGCCGCTTCTTTCATTACATTGATGAGGCTGGCAAAGGTGCCGCCAGACAATCCACCCTTGGCGGCTTTAACCCGCATTTGGATTTTATTACAGCTTTCGCCAAACAATTCTTGGCTCTGTTGCTGGGTGTAGAGCACGCCTAGGTCTGATGGAATCGAGTCGAAACCACAGCAGTTTACGATGCGCGCGCCAGAGGCTTTGGCGGTGTCGTTGTAGCGGTCTACCATTTGGCGAATCCACTGTACTTCGCCGGTGAGGTCGCAGTAGTCGGTGCCGGTTTCGGCGCAGACTTTAAGTAAGGTTTCGCCGTATAGGGCGTAGGGACCAACGGTGGTGGTAACTACCCGAGTTTGGCCGCACAAATTGCGCAAGGCAGTTTCGTCGCTGGCATCGGCAATGATGATGTCGAGGTCGGCTTTGCCAATTTTGGCTTTAACGGCTTCAAGCTTGCTGGCAGAGCGGCCAGCAATGGCCCAGCGCAGTGCGGGTTCTTCTTTGCAGCCGGCAAGGTAATTACAGAGTATTTCGCCCACAAAACTGCTGGCGCCGAAGATCACGATATCGTATTTATACTCTGCCATTGGTCCTATCTCGCTCTAGTTGTTAGACGGTTTCTTTTGGTAGACCTTATAGCTCGTTAAACGCTAGCCGTTGCTAGCACAGCGCGCGTTGTGACGGACTTGGTCGTAAGTTTAGCCCTGAGCTTAGCACCATTTGTTCACTGTCAACATTGCTTCTTAAGAATGGCGGCTATAAGTGACCGCAATACCCTATTGGTAGTGCGGGGTATTGGCCTTGCACTGGCTGCGGTCTTGGTCGTTGAGGACTCGCTCGCACTCTTGTAGGCGCCACTCCCGCGACTGATCGTAGTGTGAGCTGCCACAGGCGCTCAGTGTTGCAAGGGATAGCAGCGGCAGTAGCAGAAAAAACAAACGCATGGGATTTTGGCCTCTTTGTAAAATACGGGTATTTGCTGGGCTTTGACCGGCTTGCGCGGTATTTGTCGCCCGCCGTTGATAATAATTACTTTACAGCATACACGGCTGCTATTTGCTTTGCGCTGTGGGTTTCTTCGGTGGTTTTAAAGGCAGCGAGTGCTTCATTTAGTTAAAGAGCGAGCTAGTGAGTAAAGAGAGTGCCGAGCATAGCCAGCGCAAACCCGATTACCGCCGCGAGGGGTGGGCTACGGTGTTTGCGCAGCGGAACCTGCGGCGCAATGTCTTGAAAAATCAGGTATAGAATCCCGCCGCTGGCAATGAGCAGAATTGCCCCTAATACCGCCGGTAAATCGCCGAGAAAATAATAGCCCGCCACCCCGAAAAGTGGTCCCAATGGAGTAAGTGCCAACATCATCCACAGCACCCTTTTGCGCTGATAGCCGGCAGCGCACAGTTCTTGGTAGGCGTTAAAGCCCTCGGGCAGGTTTTGCATGCCGATTAGTACGGCGAGCAATAAGGTGGTGTCGGTACCCACGGCGGCGAGCCCGCCCAGCGCCAATGACTCGGGTATAAAATCCAGTAACATGCCGGTAAATTGCGGCGCCGCGTGGCGGTGAATATCTAAATAGCGCTCTAAACCATAAAACAGTAGGCCTCCGCCTAGCAATAATGCGGTAGCCCAAATTGAGTAGTGTAGGTGCTGCAAGGCCTCGGGCACCAGTACCATGGCAACGGCGCCGAGCAGAATCCCCGCCCCCAGGGCAATAATGGCGTGTCTAAATTCTTGTGCTAACCAGCGTCGTCGAATATGGCTGTGGCTAGCGATATAGCCGCCCAGCGGAATACAGGCGCCGGCGGCAATGGTGAACGGGATGATTTCACTAACACCTTGCATAGGTTTACTTGGCGGGCTTGAGAAAGGCGCTGAGTGCGGGGTCTAGCCCACGCATAAACGTCTCTACTTGATGGGTATAGGAGTTGTTGTCGCCAAGGGTGGCATTAATTTGATGGTGACTGAGGTCTGCTGGAATTAATGTTGCCAATATTCCGAGCTGCTCGGCCTTGGCCGCAAGGCTTTGCGCTTGGGGGCAGCTGTCGTCGCGCTGGGTAGAGCAGATGAGCGCGATGGGTTTTACGTCTTTGTTGAGGTGCCCAAGGGCGGACACTTTCTGCCAATAATCCGGCGATGTGCCAAAGGCTTTGTCGTAAAAGCGCGGGTGGGCTTGTTGCATAATGAGGTTAACGTCGAGGGCGGCACTGTCTAGCCAAACACTGCCCAAAATTGGGCTGAGCTGAAGTTTGTCGCTAAGGGATTTGTCTGTTGCTAGCAACGACACCAGATGCGCCCCCGAAGAGTGGCCCATAAGGATAAATTTACTGGCATCGGCGTTCCATTCTGCGCTGTGGGCTTGGGCGTATTCTAGCGCCTTGGCCACGTCGCCAGCTTGGGTATAGGGATCAGCGGCGGGCAATAGCCGGTAATTGACGGAAATAAATACCCAGCCTTGGGCCACCCAGCGCCGAACCTTTGTTTTTACAACGCTGTGATTGGTTTTGTCGCCAATGCGCCACGCGCCGCCGTGAACCATAAAAACAACGGGTCGCTTGGTTTGGGCGGTGCTTGGTAGGTAAACATCGAGCACCTGCGCCTTGTCTGGGCCGTAATGAAGATTGCTAAGGGTGTTGCAGTGAGCGGCATGGTGAAAACTAAAACATACGCAGAGCAGTGCTGCAGCCCAGAATTGGCTAGCCATGATCGACCCCCTTGTCTAAAAACCGCTGCCGGTGCAGCAGCGGCGCGTGGTATAGGCTTAAAGCTTGTCGTTGGGTAGATCGCAGCTTTCGCGGTTGGCCCAGAGCGAGGCCAGAATAGCGCTGCGGGTGATAAGGCCAATCAGCTTGCCGTCTTCAGTGACCGGATAAGACTTGGGTTTGAGTTTACCCATTTGCTGGGCCAGATCAATAATAGACGAGTCGGCGTCTACCGCTAAAACCTCGCGGCTCATTACATCATCCACTAGGGGCGCGCCCTCGCAGTGGTAGCTGCTAACGAGCACAGAGTGAATGCAGTCTTGCTCCGAGACAAAGCCAACCAGCTCACGCTGGTCATTGATGACGGGTAGCCCAAATACCCCAAATTTCAGTAGGGTTTCGACTACGTCGCCGAGATCGGTGCCCTGTTTAACAGAAGGCGACGGCGATTTCATGACGTCGCGTACTAACATTGATGTAGTCATAAATCACTCCTTGGGTGTGGTGCACGGTATGGCGTAAGTGCAGTGCTGCAAAGTGCTGTGTAGCCACTATAATTGGCTCTTTTCCATAGCGTAAATACATAAAAAGCAATTAACTTGAAAGGTTTTTGCTATTTAGTGCCTTGCTTTGCTTTGCGTCTTTAGCTTACGCCTATTTTGAGTATGGCATGCAGTTTTTGAAAAAGTGCGGTATTGGGGGATTTTTGACGGGTTTGGGGCAAGAGGCATCTTGGCGGTGGCCAAAGATGCCTGACGCTGGGGCGGTTGCTTAGGCGCTGGTTAAAACGCCGTCGCGATAATCGCGCATGGCCTGCTCGATTTCATCGCTGGTATTCATCACAAAGGGCCCGTATTGCACAATGGCTTCGCCGATGGGGCGCGCCGCCAATAGTAATAAGCGGGTGTCGCCGCTGGCGGTAATACTCAACTCTTCGCCTTGGCTTAATAGTGCGCTGCTGGTGCTGGGTATTACTTGCTCGCCAATCTGGGCCTCGCCTTCATACACGTAGACAAAGGCATTGTGCGCGGTGGGCAAGGTGATATGGCTGCTTTGCCCGGCCTTTAGGCGGAGGTCGATGTATAGCGGGTCGGTGCTCAGGTTTTGGCCGTCTAGGCCATTGATATAGCCGCGCACGGACTCGCCGTTAAGCTGACACCGGCCGGCAATCAAAATGGCCTCGCCGCCGCTGCCAAACAGGTGATGCGGAATTTTGGCTGCGGGGATATCCTCGTAGTGGGCGGGGCGCATTTTTTCTGCTGCGGGCAGGTTTATCCACAGCTGAAAACCACGCATCCGGCCAGCGTCTTGCTGGGGCATTTCGGAGTGAATCACGCCTCTGCCAGCGGTCATCCACTGCACGCCGCCGTCTTTGAGGTGGCCCTTATTGCCGAGGTGATCCTCGTGCAGCATATGGCCGTCGAGCATATAAGTGACGGTTTCGAAGCCGCGATGGGGATGCGAGGGGAAGCCTGCTAAATAGTCGGCGGGCTCGTCCGAGAAGAACTCGTCCAGCATCAAAAACGGGTCGTGACGGGCCGCCTGCGACTGCCCTAGGCTGCGCTTGAGTTTAACACCGGCGCCGTCCGAGGTAGCTTGGGCGGGTATGATTCGAGCCACACTGCGATTAGTCATAATGCTACTCCTATACCAATGTTGAGAGGCTGCTGTGGGCGTGTTGCGCTTAAGCGGCTTTTTGGCGAATGAGGTCTTGGGCGGCCGCCAGTGCTTGTTTGGCAACATCGCCGCCCATATTTAGGCCTTCGGCATAAACAAATTCGATATCGTTGATGCCCATCAAGCCGAGAATATGACGCAGGTAAGCGCTCTGGGTATCCATTGCGGTGCCTTCGTACTTGCCGCCGCGGGCCGCAAAAATATAGACCTTTTTGTTTTCTAGCAGACCTTCTGGGCCATTCGCGGTGTAGCGAAAGGTTTCGCCGGCGCGGGCAACGTGGTCTATATAGGCTTTAAAGGTAGACGGCACGCCAAGATTATAAAGCGGCATGCCAAGCACAATAATGTCGGCGTCGCGCAGTTCATTAATCAAGGTGTCGGACTCGGCGACCACTGCTTGTTGGGCGGTATCGCGCTCGGCGGCGGGGGTGGTGAACGCGGCAAAGCGCTGGCCGTCGAGGTGCGGTAGTGGATCGGCGTGCAAGTCGCGGCGCAATAGCTGGGTGGCGTCGCTATTGGCTTGTAATTGGGTAACAAAGTCATTGGCCATCTTGCTGGATTGACCCTGCTCGCCAAATAAGCTGCTATTAATCTGGAGGATGGTTTTCATATCGTGTAACTCCTGTTGGTCGTGGACAATTACGTGTTGTTGGGGCCATTAAACTATTGATAAAGTTGTTTAAAAAGCGCAATTTACTGGCTTAAACAATCAAGAATATTGATATATGAGCGGACCTAGAACCAGTCTTGAGCAGTGGCACTGCTTTTTAGCGGTGGTAGACGAAGGCAGCTATGCCCGCGCCGCCGAGGTATTGCATAAAAGTCAGTCGGCGGTGACCTACACAATTCAAAAAATGGAGGAGCAGCTGGGGGTGCGAGTATTTGAAATTCGCGGCCGCAAAGCTGAGCTTACTGAGGCGGGGCAAATGCTCTATCGCCGTGGTCGCTCCTTAATTGACGAGGCGCTGCGTCTTGAGAAGTCCGCTAAATCGGTGGCTGCGGGCTGGGAGCCGCAATTGCGTATTGTGTGCGACACCTTGTTTCCCTCGGCGGTGATGTTGGATTGCCTCGAAGATCTCAGCGCGCACTGCCCCGATACCCGTATTGAATGTGTTGAGTCGGTGCTCAGCGGCGCCGAAGAAGCCTTGCTGGAGCGGCGCTGCGATGTGGCAATAACCGGCATTGTGCCGCCGGGCTTTTTGGGTGATCACTTGCTGCGGGTGAAGTTTTTGGCGGTGGCCCAGCGTGACCACGCGCTTCATCAATTGGGGCGAGATTTAGATTACCGCGATTTGCGGCCTTTTCGGCAGGTGGTGGTGCGAGACTCTGGGGTGCGCCGCCAGCGGGATTCGGGCTGGTTAGATGCTGTGCAAAGATTAACCGTAAGCCGCATGGAGACCTCAATTAACGCGGTGGCCAGAGGCGTCGGCTTTGCCTGGCTGCCAGCGGTGGCAATGCGTCAGGAGTTGGCGAGCGGTTTAATCAAGCCGCTGCCGATGATCGAGGGTGGCGAGCGCCATGCCGATTTGTTTTTAATATTGCCCAATCGCGATTTAGCGGGCGCGGCCGCGCTGCGCTGCGAGGCCTTTATTAAAGACGCGGTGGCAAATTTAGTGTGTTAATACCGAAAAACGAGTAGTTAAAAGCCGCGACCTTATTGCTAGGGCTTGGTCTTAACGGTGTGATTACATGGGTGGAGAGAACGGTCATGAGTCGTCAGCAGCAGTTTGCATTAATGGGCCGGTATAACCGCGATATGAACCAGCGTCTGTTTGCCGCTGCCAGCAAGCTTGAAGATAGCCAGCTGCGCAGTAATATGGGCGCGTTTTTTCAGTCGATATTGGGCACCCTCAACCATCTCTATGTGGCCGATGTGATGTGGGTGAAACGGTTTGCGGCAGGGCCATTTGCAGGAGCAAGTTGTTTAGATGGCGTGACCGCAATAGCGAAGCCCACGGCCTTAAATCAAATGATCTATGCAGATTTGGATGCCTTCCTGCCCGCCCGCAAAAGTCTAGACGTAATGATTTGCAGCTGGACCGAGGCTTTACAGGAGCTAGATTTAGATCGCCCGTTTACCTATAAAAACAGCAAAGACGCTGATTTTTGCAAACCCTTTGGCTTGGTTCTGCAGCACTTCTTTAATCATCAAACCCACCATCGGGGGCAATTGACTACTCTGCTCAGTCAGCAGGGGGTGGATGTTGGCATTACTGATTTACTGCTGTGGATAGATGAAGTGCCTTAGTGCCTGCGCTAAGTTCAGCAGAATTGTCCTGTGCTTCATGCCTTGCTAATAAAGATACTTTATAATGTTTGCTCGTGCCGTTAGGTCTATAGAGCTTGCGGCGATGTACCTCATCTTCATAATAATGGACGTATATGAAAGGAATCACTCCCCACTCGTTAGCGATTATATTCGCCGTTCTCGCGCTGCCCGCCACCGCAGAAATTGAATCTATTCAAAATGCTGGGCTTTACTTGGGTGCGAAAGCAGGAAAGATAGCAATTGACGTTGCTGAAATTGAAGACCCTAGCGCGAAAGGCCTGCTTCTCGGCTATAACTTTGGCCATATCGCCGTGGAGTTGGAGCGGAACGCCGCGGACGAGGCCGATTATGGCGGTGCACGACCCTTAGACTATGATACAACCGCTGTCTACGCGGCCTACCGGAGCTCGGGTGTGGCGTATGTCAAATTGCGTGGCGGCCTATTGCGTGAAACGCTTAACGATAATCAGGGCTCGACAGTTTCAGAGAACGGCCTGTCGGCGGGTGTTGGCGGCGGTATTCGATTGTCAAATTTGGCCATCGAAGCGGAATTTACGGTTTTGGATCAAGACGCCAATTTGTTTAGCTTGGGCCTGATTTTCAACTTTTGATAATGGCGCTGCTTGTCTGTGCTTAGTCTTGTCATAGGCCCTTAGGCAAGGTTTTCGCTCATGGCAGAAAGTGGCTTCAATATAGCGGTTTTAAATAATAGGCCCAAACTCACACTGCGGGCCAGATTAAACGCGCAGAAGCTCAGCCATAGGCCGTGATTGCCAAGCTCTTTGCTCAGCAGCCACACCGGCAGATAAATCAGGATAACACTGGCTAACATGGTCCACTGCATTGCCTCGGTTTTGAGGGCGCCAATAAATACGCCGTCTAATAAATAGCTGGGCGCGCACAGCAGTGGTAGCACGATCAACCAAACATAATGGCCGCTGGCAATGTTGCGCACTGCCGCGATATCGGTCATTAGGTTTAAGATTTGCCCTTCCCCAAGCCATAGCAGCAGGCTGGCACCCAGCGCGGTAGCGAGGCAGTAGCGGGTGCAGCACACAACGATTTTTAGCAGTGCATCGCGCCGGCCTTGAGCAAAGGCTTCGCCAATAAGGGCTTCGGCGGCGTGGGCAAAACCATCCATGCCGTAGGCGCTAACCAGCATCAGTTGCAGCAAGATGGCGTTAGCGGCCAGCGTGGCTTGGCCAAAGCTAGCGCCTTGGGCGGTAAAAAACGCAAAGCTAAATAGCAGCGCCGCAGTGCGAATAAAGAGGTGCACATTGCTATTGAGGAGCTGTTTAAGCGCGGGACCATATTGCCAGCTGCGGCGCAGGCCGTGGCCGAGAGTTGCTATTAGGGCGTCGCGCACCGCCCACAGACCAATCGCGAGCCCGCAATACTCGCTGATGGCGCTGGCGAGTGCGGCGCCGTCGCTGCTCATGTCGAGGCCAACAATAAACACATAGTCCAGTGCGATGTTCACGCCATTGGTGGCCACGGCAATAATCAGCGGCCAGCGAGTTTGCTGGCGCCCAATTAGCCAGCCAACAATGACATAGGTGCACAGCACCGCTGGGGCGCTAAACAGGCGGATGTGCAAATAGCTTTGGGCGAGCTCAATTAGTGAGGCTGGGGTGTTCATCAGTCGCAGGCCGATATTGCTCAGTGCAATGCCTCCCAGCCCAATAAATGCGGCAATGAGCAAACTGAGGGCGGCGGCCTTCACTAGTAGGGCGTTGGCGTCTTGGGGTTTGTGGAGGAGCTGAGCGCTGGCGCCAGTAGTGCCCATACGCAAAAAGCCAAAGCCCCAATAAAGAAAGGCCAATAGGCTGGTACTGATCGCCACTGCGCTCAAATAACGGCTGTCGCTGAGGTGCCCTAGAATGGCGGTGTCGACCAATCCCAATAAAGGCACAGACAAATTTGCCAATATCATTGGCCACGCCAGTGCCCAGACGCGAGCGGCGGTCGCAGTTTGCGGTTCTGGTTTGGTATCTACCTGCATTGTGATTGGTGTGAGCCTGTTTAGACGGTAATTCGGCGCTGGGCTGGGCTGCAGAGCAAGTGCGTCGTGCTTGCTTGGCTCTCAGTTTGCGAAGAAGCGAAGCTACAGCGCACAATAATAGGGCTAAGTCTGGGCGAGTTTACAATTACTAACAATTAGTTTTTTGTCTATATCTAGTGGTTTGCGCGCGGCTTGGGCACTTTAGTTAGTATTGTAACGGTTATTTAACGCGCAAGAAGCCCGCAGTCGCTAGGCTTTAGTGTTCAGCGCAGTAGCGCTGGTGTATTCATCGGGTTTATAATTGCGGCGTTTTGTCGCACCCAAAGCGGTCCTAGCGGGTTTGCGCTACACAAATTAATAGATAAACGTCTAAATTCGACCTCCAGAGGCCGGCTAGGTGGCGTTTATCTATGCTTGTTTAAGAGTGTAATTTAACGATTGCGTTCCATAGCGGGGTAAAGTTTGTGTGTTGCAGCTGCAGATTTAGCGGCGGGGTCTTTATTCAACTATACATGGAGACACGGGAGATGTATTTACAAGCGAGACGGCTGTTAAAGCTGGCGCTTAGTCCTGTGCTAATGCTGCTAAGCCTCTTTAGTACCGGCGCATGGGCCGAAACGGGCGCGCGTTGGCAAACTAATATGACCCCTGGAATCACCGAGGTTGGTCATAAAATTTACGATTTGCATATGTGGGTTTTCTACGTCTGCGTCGTAACTGGGATTTTGGTTTTTGGTGTGATGTTTTACTCGGTATTTGCCTACCGTAAAGACCGCCACCCAGAGCCAGCGACTTTCCACGAGAACACCAAGGTGGAAATCGTTTGGACTATCGTGCCGTTTTTGATCCTGTTGATCATGGTGGTTCCTGCCACTAAGACACTGATCGAAATTTACGACACCGATGATGCCGAGCTCGATATCCTCATCACTGGCTACCAGTGGAAGTGGAAATACGAATACATCAATCCAACCGGCGACAATGTTAGCTTCTTCTCGAATTTGCTAACCGACGGTGCAGAAATTGCTAACACTGAAGAAAAAGGCTCTAACTACCTGTTAGAAGTCGATGAGCCAGTGGTTATCCCCGTCAATAAGAAGGTTCGCTTCTTAGTGACTGCCAATGACGTATTGCACGCATGGTGGGTACCTGCACTGGCTGTTAAGCGCGATGCAATTCCTGGTTTCATCAACGAAGCGTGGACGAAAGCGACTGAAACCGGTGTATACCGTGGCCAGTGCGCAGAGCTATGCGGCCGCAATCACGGCTTTATGCCGATTGTTGTAAATGTGGTTGAAGAGCCTGAATACAACGCTTGGCTGGCTGAAAAGCAAGCTGCCGCTGCCGAAATCAAAGCGCTGATGGCGAAAGATTTCAGCTTGGATGAGTTGGTTGCTCGCGGTAAGAATGTTTACACCAGCAGCTGTTCAGCTTGTCACGGCGCCAATGGCGAAGGTGGTGTTGGTAAGGCAATTGCAGGTAGCCCAATAGCAACAGGTCCTTTGAAAGGGCATATGGAAGTTGCTGTTCATGGCGTATCTGGCACGGCTATGCCAGCGTTTGGTAGTCAGCTTAACGAAGTTGATCTCGCTGCGGTTATCACTTACCAGCGCAACTCGTTTGGCAACAACATGGGCGACATGTTGCAGCCAGTTGACATTTACAAATTCAAGAAAGGTCAGTAGGGGGATACACCATGGGTGCTCATCACGGACCTGCTAAAGGTTTAACTCGGTGGTTATTTACCACCAACCACAAAGACATCGGTACGATGTACTTGTGGTTCAGCTTTGCGATGTTCCTGCTTGGCGGCTCGTTCGCCATGATTATTCGCGCTGAATTGTTCCAGCCTGGCTTGCAAATTGTGCAGCCAGAGTTCTTTAACCAGATGACGACCATGCACGGTCTTGTCATGGTCTTCGGTGCCATCATGCCTGCCTTCGTTGGCTTGGCTAACTGGATGATTCCGCTGATGATTGGCGCGCCAGATATGGCTCTGCCACGGATGAACAACTGGAGCTTCTGGATACTGCCACCAACATTTTTGCTGTTGGCATCTACCCTGTTGATGGATGGCGGCGGTCCTAACTTCGGGTGGACGTTCTACGCGCCATTGTCGACGACGTATGCGCCACCGAGCGTGACCTTCTTTATATTTGCGGTTCACGCCATGGGTATATCGTCGATCATGGGTTCCATTAACATCATTGCTACTGTTGTAAACATGCGCGCGCCGGGCATGACTTACATGAAGATGCCAATGTTTGTGTGGACGTGGTTGATCACTGCCTTCTTGCTGGTTGCGGTTATGCCCGTTCTAGCCGGTGCAGTCACCATGATGTTGATGGATATTCACTTCGGCACCAGCTTCTTCTCTGCCGCTGGTGGCGGTGACCCAGTATTGTTCCAGCACGTGTTCTGGTTCTTTGGTCACCCTGAAGTTTACATCATCATTCTGCCTGCTTTTGGTGTGGTATCTGAAGTTATTCCGACCTTCTCGCGCAAGCCGCTGTTCGGTTATGACTCCATGGTTTACGCAACATCGTCAATCGCCTTCCTGTCGTTCATCGTATGGGCTCACCATATGTATACGGTCGGTATGCCGATTGCTGGCGAACTGTTCTTTATGTACGCCACGATGCTGATTGCGGTACCTACTGCGGCTAAAGTATTCAACTGGGTAACTACCATGTTCAAGGGTTCGATCACTCTTGAAACGCCCATGTTGTTCGCGATTGCCAAGGTGTTCTTGTTCACCGTTGGTGGTTTCTCTGGTCTGATGCTGGCAATTGCACCTGCTGACTTCCAGTACCACGACAGCTACTTTGTTGTTGCCCACTTCCACTACACCATGGTTGCTGGTGCGATCTTCGCGCTGTCTTCTGCTGTGTACTACTGGATTCCAAAGTGGACCGGCAAAATGTATAACGAGACCATGGGTAAGACCCATTTCTGGATCTCGTTCATCGGCTTTAACCTGACCTTCTTCCCGCAGCACTTTGTGGGTCTGGCCGGTATGCCGCGTCGTATCCCTGATTACAACCTGATGTTTGCCGACTTCAATATGATGTCGTCCATTGGTGCGTTTATCTACGGCTCTAGCCAGCTGCTGTTCTTGTTCAATATTGTTAGAACAATTACTCATGGCAAGCCAGTGACTGACGCTAAAGTTTGGGAAGGTGGTACAACTCTGGAATGGACAGTGCCAACGCCTGCGCCATACCACACCTTCACTACACCGCCAGAAGTGAAATAAAGAGGCTCGTGTAACATGACGCAAACGACAGACAAAAACATTGCTAAACTCAGTATTAAGTTACTGGGTTTGGTAGTAGTGATGTTTGCCTTTGCCATGTGGGTGATGCCCCCGCTTTACAATGCACTTTGTGAGGTGTTGGGCATCAACGGTAAAACCGGCCAGCAATACACGGTTGTAGATAGTCAGATCGATACAAACCGTACCGTTAAGGTGCAGTTTGTTGCGCAAAATAATGAAGCAATGCCTTGGAAATTTGCACCTAACACCAGCCAAGTTGAGGTTCACCCCGGTGAATCTGCACACGTAACGTATTATGCAAAGAACACGCAGGATCGTTACATGGTGTCACAGGCGATTCCCAGCATTGTTCCGTCCCGCGCCGCTGAATATTTTCATAAAACCGAATGCTTTTGCTTTAACCAGCAGCCGCTGGCAGCAGGAGCCGACGCCGATTTGGCGTTGCAATTTATTGTTGATCGCGATTTACCAGAAGATATCCATGTGATTACCTTGTCCTACACGATATTTGATGTAACCGAGATGGCGGCAAAACAGGATTCTGTTGCGGCGGCGTCTAAATAAGTAAGAGAGTTTTTCTCTAGCGAGAAAATGGAGACTTAACAATGGCAGGTCAAAGCAAAACCGGGTACGAAACATATTACGTACCCGACAGTAGTAAGCTTGCTGTAAGTGCGACGATAGGCATGGTTACCACCGTTTATGGTGCAGCCAGCTTTATCAACGACAACAGCTACCGCCCCGGTGAAGAAACTAATTCCAGCTTTATATTATTTGTTGGTTTAGCTTGGCTCGCCGCGACGTTGTTCACGTGGTTTAGCATCACCATTAAGGAAAACCGCGCTGGCATGAACAGTGCGCAGCTCAAGCACTCTTATGTGCTGGGTATGCAGTGGTTTATCTTCTCGGAAGTGATGTTCTTTGGCGCTTTCTTCGGCGCGCTGTTCTATATCCGCAATTTGTCTGGCCCTTGGTTGGCGGGTGAAGGTGCGGCTGGTGCAATGAATGGTATGTTGTGGCCTGGCTTTGAATATAACTGGCCGATGCTGACCACGCCTCAGGATGCTATTGGCGGTGTTCAGGCTCAGGCTGCTGCTGGTCATTTGGCAAATAATGGTGAATTTACCGGTGCTGAAAAGCACTTGTCTTTCCCTGGTTTTGCCCACATTGCCCACTGGTTGCCGTTGTATAACACCATCATACTGTTAGCTTCGAGCTTTACCTGTCACATTGCCCACGTGGCAATGAAGAAGAATGACCGCAAGAAGTTCAACGTGTGGTTGTTTATCACGGTAGCGATGGGTTGCACCTTCCTGTACTTGCAGTACATGGAATACCACGAAGCCCTGTTTGAATACGGCATTCACCTGAACAGCGGTGTTTACGGTACTACCTTCTTCATGTTGACTGGTTTCCACGGTTTCCACGTGGCAATGGGTACCTTCATGCTGTTGGTGCAATGGTTGCGCTCAACCAGCAAAGGTCACTTTAGTGCAAACGACCAGTTTGGCTTTGAAGCCTCGTCTTGGTACTGGCACTTTGTTGACGTGGTTTGGGTCTTCCTATTCCTGTTTGTCTACATCCTCTAAGCACTCGCTGCTGACGAGACGGTGATACTGGCCGCTAAGGTCTATTTGCAATGCAAATAGACCTTAGCGGCCATTTGTTTACACGGCATTGCTGCCGCGGCTCAGGGCGCTTCTTGCAGCTCTTGGTTTGACTTCATGTAGCGTTGATCCCATGGAGCTTTAGACTCCAGTTTGCCGGAGTAAAACCCATAAACTATAAAGCCCATTAGCAATACGGCCAGCACTAGGCGGACGCTCAGTGACTGCCAAGTGCGCATGGTTTTTCCTTGATCTTGAATGAGGAAAAACAAGCCGCTAAACAGGCTAATCACTAGTCCTACGAACAGTACAACGATGACAACTTTTAACCACATGTTGGCGATTCTCCATAATAGTTCGCCGCAGTATACACAATAGGATTTGAAAAATGCGGCCTTCGCACAGCAGATTCAAATGGCAGTTTGACTGGAAGTCGCTGCTGGTGATTGTGCTGATTTTGCCGATTCTCCTTAGTTTGGGCTTCTGGCAGCTGCGTCGCGCCGACGAGAAGGCCGCATTACTGGCTAATTTTGAGCAGCGCCGAAATTTTGCGCCAGTGGCTATCACTGGCTTGGCGGAATACCCAAATTACCTGCCAGTATTTGCTCTTGGCGAGTTTGATGCCCAGCGTTATTGGTTATTAGATAATCGTATTTCTCATGGCCGATTCGGATATGAGATAATGGCGGTTTTTACCTTAGTGGATGGCCGTGAGTTGTTGGTTAATCGGGGTTGGGTTGCGGGCGATGCCTCGCGCCAGATTTTACCTGCGGTAGTGGTGCCAAGCGGTACCGTGCAAATTATCGGCGAGTTATACCGCAATACCGAGAAAGCCTTTAGCTTGGGCGCCGAGCCGGTGGCGGCAGCTTGGCCACGTCGCCAGCAGTGGTTAGATCTTGACGATCTTGGTGGTGAATTTCCGGACTTGCTGCCCACCACCTTACAGCTTGCAGCAGACAGTGTCGGCGCCTTTGAAATTGAGCGGATGGTCGTTAACGTGACGCCCGCCAAACATACCGGTTACGCAGTGCAGTGGTTCGCGATGGCGATTGCGCTGGGGATAATATTTATTTTTCGCAATAGCAATTTAGGCGAGTGGCTTAAGCGAAGTAAAAGCAATGAGAGCAACGAGTAATGACAATACCGAGTGACAATAAGCGTAGTAAAAAACTGCTAACCATAATTTTGGCAATTCCAATTGCCGTGATTCTGCTGTCCAGTGCGGTTTTTTACCTTGCCAAGCAAGACATTATTTCTTTCACCACGGTGAATCGGGGCACCTTGATTAATCCGCCTATGCAGCTTGGTGATTTGCACCCGCTACGCCGCGACGGTGGCGAATTTCTGTTTAATCGCGCCGAATCCCGCTGGGTGTTTATGGTTGTTGGTGGCCGCGAATGTCGGGATGCCTGCGAACGAATGCTTTATCTCACGCGCCAGACTCACACTGCAATGGGTAAAAAATTAGATCGAGTGGAGCGTATTTATCTCGCGGTAGACGGACCGCTGTCGCCAGCGCTGCGTGATTTTCTCGAAGCTGAACACAGTGACATGACGGTGTTGCAGGCTGATGGCTCGGCCTTTTTAAAGAATCTAAAAAATCTTGAAATAAACCCCTTTGATTCAAGTACATTTTACGTCGTCGATCCGATGGGCTGGGTGATGATGTATTATCGCGCCGCCGATATGGAGCAGCTCACCCTGACGACCTTGGGCAAGGACGTCCTGAAAGATACGGGGCGCCTGATTAAATAGTTGGCGCGAACTATGTGTTAGAAAACAGACGGTATTGAACGATGGCTCTATTTAATACAGCAGCACAGCGTAAAGCAGGATTTCGGCTCACCTTTATCTCTTGCATTATTGCGGTAATTGTCTTGGCAATGGGCGTGTTTACCCGCCTTGCCGACGCTGGCTTGGGTTGCCCAGACTGGCCGACTTGCTACGGTCATATTATGTGGCCGAGTGCTGATCACGAAGTGGCAAGGGCTAACGAAGCCTTTCCAGACATGCCGGTAGAACACGATAAAACTTGGCCGGAAATGATCCATCGCTATTTGGCATCGAGTTTGGGCTTGTTAACGATCGGGATTGTTATTTTCTCGCTGCGCAAACGCAGTCCAGAGCAGCCCCTGAAACTGCCTATTTTCATTTTGGCCTTTATTATTTTACAAGGCATGTTCGGAATGTGGACGGTCACCTTAAAGCTGTGGCCGCAGGTGGTGACCTCGCATTTGCTTGGCGGCTTTACCACCTTGAGTTTATTGTGGTTGCTAACGCTCAGATTGAATAATCAACACTGGCAAGTTCCGGCGATTAGCGAAGTAAAGTTGAAAGCCTTAAAGCCGTTAGTGTTGCTCGGGCTAGTCATCGTGATTTGCCAGATTGCCCTTGGCGGTTGGACCACTTCAAATTACGCCGCCATTGCCTGCCCCGATTTTCCGCAGTGCCAAGGCGCATGGCTGCCCACCATGAATTTTGCCGACGGCTTTAATATTGGTCAGCATATTGGCCCTAATTACTTGGGCGGCACTATGGATAATGCCGCGCGGGTCGCTATTCATTTTAGCCACCGCATTGGCGCCATGGTGACCGGCCTGTATTTATTGTTTTTATTTTTTAAATTGCGCCAACTCAATATTGCACCCGCACGCAAAGCGGCTGGGGCGATGATCGCGATTTTGGCGCTGCAAATTGGTTTAGGTATTAGCAATATTGCGTTTAGCTTCCCGATTGATGTCGCTGTTGCTCACAATCTTGTTGGTGCGTTTTTATTGCTCAGCCAAGTAACAATTTGTTATTTGGTCTTAACAACGGCGGTAATCCGCGGGGGAGTTCGGGTATGACACAGCCACAGTTGGCGGCAAACTGGCGGGATTATTACGAACTCTGTAAACCCAATGTGGTTTTACTGATGTTGCTAACCTCGGTGATTGGCATGTTTATGTCGGTGCCTGGAATGGTGCCGTGGAATGCCTTGATTTTTGGTAATCTCGGTATTGCATTATGTGCGGGGGCAGCCGCCGCAATTAATCATTTGGTCGACAGCCGCATTGATTTGGTCATGGCGCGTACCCACAATCGGCCAATTGCTCAAGGTCGAGTTACTAACCGCAATGCCGCTATCTTTGCCGCAATTATCGGCAGTGCCGGTATGGCGATTTTGCTTATTTTAGTTAACCCACTTACCGCGTGGCTGACCCTTGCCTCCCTGCTTGGCTATGCGGTGGTTTATACCCTGTATTTGAAGCGTGCTACGCCACAAAATATTGTGATCGGCGGCATTGCCGGTGCCGCGCCACCGCTATTGGGTTGGACTGCAGTAACCAATGAAATTCATGGTCACGCCCTGCTGTTGGTGTTAATTATTTTTATTTGGACGCCACCGCATTTTTGGGCCTTGGCAATTCATCGCCGCGACGATTACGCCAAGGTTGATATTCCGATGTTGCCGGTTACCCATGGCATTGCCTACACTAAATTGCATACCCTGCTCTACACCATTTTATTGTTTGTGGTTACCTTGTTGCCCTTCGCAACAGGCATGAGCGGTTCCTTGTATTTACTTGGCGCGGTTTGTTTGGGCGCAGGCTTTCTGTATTGGTCTATCGTTTTGTTGCGGGGCAAAAATCCAAAAGCGCCAATGGCCACCTTCAAATACTCCATTATCTATTTAATGGCACTATTTATGATAATGCTGTTAGACCATTATTTATTACCAGCAATGACTATTTTTGAGGTTGAAGTTTAATGACTGATGAAACGCAACATGGCGATTCTGCGGTGGTAGTGCGGCAGCGTGGTATACGTTTGACAGTGCTGGTCATTGTCAGCGTTGCTATTATCTTCGTGGCCGGCTTTTTTTATGCCGCTACGCGTGCGCGGATGATGACCGCCGAGGAGCTTAAATCTCAGGGCGCGTATCTCTACGAAAATCCGCGGATGTTGCCGAATTTTAGCTTGCTCAATGACCGCGGCGAAACCCTGACCCCTACTTCGCTGGAGGGTAAGTGGAATTTGGTGTTTTTCGGATTCACATACTGCCCCGATGTTTGCCCCACTACCCTTGCGCAGCTCAAGGCGTTTTATCAAGAGCTGACGCCAGAGGTGCAAGCAGATACGCAGATTTGGCTGGCCAGTGTTGATCCGGCTCGCGACACTCCAGAGCAATTGCACAGTTATTTGGATTTTTTTCACCCAGCCTTTCGCGGTATTACCGGTGACTTTTTAGAGATTCACCGCTTTGCGACGTCGCTGAATATTCCTTTTACTAAGGTGCCTGGCGGCGGTAGTAATTACCAAGTTGAGCACAGCGCCAATGTGGCCTTGATTAATCCCAAAGGGCACTCGATTGGCTTCTTTAAAGCGCCGCTGGAGATCAGTAAGCTCAAGCGCGCGTATTTGTCGATTCGTGAATACAATTGATCGACACTGCCGCGCAGTTAAGGCCAAATTGTAGGCTTAGCTGCTGCGCCGGTAGCCCGGCGCGAGCTGCCCTAGAATAAATAAGCAGCCCGCCCCCAGCACAATGCTCGGTCCTGCGGGGGTATCCCAGTACCACGCCCCCGCCAATCCACCACATACCGCCAGCGCGCCAACGAGCGCAGCAATGAGCCCCGCTTGTTCTGGGCTGCGCGCTACTCTGGCGGCGGCCGAGGCGGGAATAATAAGCATGGCGGTTATCAATAATACGCCAACAATCTTCATGGCCACGGCAACCGTTGCGGCTACCATTAGCATTAGCAGCAACTTCAAACGTTTCACTGGCAGGCCTTCAATTTCGGCCAGTTCGGCGTGGGCGCAGAGTGCGACGAGCGCTGGCCAGTAGCGCCACAGCAGGCCCAATACCAAGGCGCAGATCAAGGCTAGGTTAATCAGGTCTTCGCGCATAATCGCCAGCAGATCCCCGAATAAAAAAGCGTTGAGATCAAGGCGTTGATTGTCGATAAATGACAGGCACACTAAGCCGAGTGCCAAGCTGCTGTGAGACAGGATGCCCAGCAGGCTATCTAAGGCGATGTCGCGCCACCACTGCAGTGCGAATAATAACCCAGCAATAAACAGGCAGGTGAAGAGCACGCTGTATTGGAGGTTGGCTTGCAGTGCTAGGCCTAGCGCAAGGCCTAACAGCGCGGAGTGCGCGAGCGTGTCGCCGTAGTAGGCCATGCGCTGCCATGTAACCAGTGCACCGAGTGGACCGCAGACGGCGGCGACTAATAGGCCCGCGACTAAGGCGTAGAGTAAAATATCAATCATGTTGGTGATGCTCGCAAACCACGTCGCCGTGAATATCGTGTTGATGGTCGTGATCGTGCTGGTAGAGGGCAACTGCCTCGGCGTGGCGGCGGCCAAACAAGGCGAGATACTCAGGGTCATTGCTGACCTGCTCGGGGTGGCCGTGGCAGCAGATGTGTTGATTGAGGCAGATGACGGTGTCGGTTTGCGCCATAACCCAGTGTAAATCGTGGGAGACCATGAGCACCGCGCAGCCCAGCTCGTCGCGCAGGGCATTAATCAGCTCGTATAATTCGGTTTGACCACTTATATCCACGCCTTGCGCGGGTTCATCGAGTACCAGTAAATCTGGGCTGCTAAGCAAGGCGCGGCTGAGGAGTACACGCTGGGTTTCGCCGCCAGAAATATCGTGCAGAGGTCGGTCTCGCAAATGGCTGATGCCGGTTCGCGCCAGTGCGGTGTCGATTTGGCTGCGCTTGGGTTTGGCCATGGCTAAAAACCGCGCGACACTCAGTGGCATCAAGGGGTTGAGGGTGAGCTTTTGGGGCATATAGCCAATGCGTAGGCCGGGGCGGCGATAAATACTGCCGCTGTCGGCTTTGCTTAAGCCAAGCGCAACTTTTATTAAGGTGCTTTTACCTGCGCCATTGGGGCCGATAATAGTCATGATCTGCTTGGCGTTGAGGCTCAGGCTGATGTCATTGAGCAAGCTCTGCTGTTGGTGCTTGAGTGAAACATTGTGCAGGCTCAGCAGTGGCGAATCAGTCATGCTGCGCTTCTCCCTGGTGCTCTTTTAGACATTGGGCGCAGCAGCCAACTACTTCTACACTGGCGGTATCGATCGTAAATGCCTGTTGGGCAGCGGCGGCGGCAATGGCTGGATTGATCAGTTTGGCGTCTAATTCGGTGGCGATTTGGCAGTGCCTACAAATCAGGAAATGGCCCTGATGAGCGTCGCCAGGGTCACTGCAGCCGACAAAGGCGTTAAGTGATGCAATGCGGTGAACAAGGCCGTTATCGAGCAAAAAATCCAAGGCGCGGTATACGGTGGGTGGCGCTGGCCGGCGAATAGATTCTTTTGCTAGCTCCTCAAGAATGGTATAAGCCCCTACCGGCTGATGGTTTGCCCACACGGTTGTTAGCACTAGCTCGCGAATGCGCGTGAACCGGAGATCGCGCCGCTGGCAGAGTTCACGGGCGCGAAGCAGTGCGTCGTCAATGCAGTGTTGATGGTTATGTTGGTGGCTAATATTGTGCATCACCTTGGGGCGTCCGAGCAGTTTTCATAATAATATAATGTTATAATATTGCATTAGCGCATATGTAAACAATGGGGAAATTTGCTTGAAAGCAATAATATTGGGATTGGTGGTGGCTTGGATGCTCGGAAATACGGCGTGGGCAGGCGATAAACCGGTGATCTTAACCAGTATTATGCCCCTGCAGTTGCTGGTGCGCGATATTGCTGGCGACGCTGTGACGGTTGATTTGTTGGCGCCTGCAAATGTTTCGCCTCACGACTTTCAGCTTCGTCCTTCGGATATGCAGCGCCTGCGCAGTGCCGATTTGGTGTTGTGGGTTGGGCCCGCTATGGAAGGCTATTTGGAAAAAGCGGTGGCAGGGCAAGATAATGCGGTGGCGCTTTTTCCTGCGCTGAGTTTGGATGAGGATCCTCATGTGTGGATGGACGGCGAGCAGGTGCAGAATATTTCGCGACGCATCGCTCGGTTGTTGTCTGATCGCATGCCAACCCGTGGCGCCTTTTTTCACGCTAATGCGGCGCGGTTTAGCACTGAGTTTCGGCAGTACGACAAACAGTTGCAGCTTGAGATAAGCCGAGTGGGTAATCGTCCCTATCTATTACTACACGATGGATTTAGCCGCTTTGAGCGCCATTTTGGTTTGGCTGAGGCCGAGGTGGTTATGCCCGCCTCAGATCGTCTGCCTGGTGCTCGGCATATTGTGCGGTTGCGCGCGCGCCTGCAGGCGGCGGAGTTTGCTTGTGTTTTTAGGGAGCCGCAGTATCCCGCAGCCATGCTAAACGCATTAACCTCGGGTTTAGATGTTCCGGTAATAGAAATTGACCCGCTTGGTGTGGGCATGATGAAGGCTGACGGTTTTCTTAGCTTATACCGTCAGCTGGGTCAGGCTTTTTTGAAGTGCTTTGCTGCATAGGGTTTGGCGTTGGCCGCGAGGCCTTGTTGCCGCCATCCTCATTTGGCGCTGATTAGCACGCGTTGGCTAATTTGAGCGTCGAGCTCCACATTCAGTGTAGCTGATACGACATCCAGGTTTTTTTCTAAAAAGCGATCGGCTGAGTGTTGTGAAACATACTCGGCTTTGTGCTCCTGTGGCTGGGTGTCTGTGCTGGTGTTGAACGCCAATACCAGCGACTGATTCGCACCTACTTCCGGTTCGGCAGCAGTCGCCATAGTACTGGCAACCAAGATTAAGATTGCGCTGGTAAGTTTGTTCATTTCCGTTTCTCCTCTAATCAGCTGAGCCGTGTTTTGCTCAACACAAGGTAAAGGGTTACCTTGTGTTACGTAATGTAACACAGTAAGTCTAGAAGTCTCCTTAATTTTCGGTAACCTTTGGGTAATGTGGCGTTCACTCTGGGTAGTTGATGTGATAAACGGTAACACTTCGGTTTGGCTGGCTTGGAATATTTTGCCGCAGAGGCTCGTGTTACACTCTCTGCTTCCCATAACTACGCGTTAACTCATCACTATGACTGCAATAAAGCCCCTGATTCTGGTTGACGGTTCGTCTTATCTTTACCGCGCCTTCCATGCCCTGCCGCCTCTGAATACCTCAAAGGGGCAGCCCACGGGCGCAATTAAGGGGGTGATTAGTATGTTGCGGCGCTTGCAAAAGGATTATCCCGACAGTCCAATTGCGGTGGTGTTTGATGCCAAGGGTAAAACTTTTCGCGACGATATTTACAGTCTATACAAAGCCCAGCGCCCGCCGATGCCCGATGATCTGCGCAGTCAGATAGAGCCAATTAACGCGATTGTGGATGCCATGGGCTTGCCGCGACTGGTCATTGATGGGGTTGAGGCCGACGATGTGATTGGCACCCTCGCTGCGCAGGCTGGCCAAGAGCGCCCAGTGCTGGTCTCTACCGGCGACAAAGACATGGCGCAGCTGGTGAATAGCCACGTCACCTTGGTGAATACCATGACCGACACGGTGATGGATGTGGCGGGGGTTGAGGAGAAGTTTGGTATTCCGCCCGAGCTGATTGTCGATTTTCTCGCCCTGATGGGCGATAAAGTCGACAATATTCCCGGTGTTGCCGGTGTGGGTGAGAAAACCGCGCTTGCCCTGATTCAGGCCTTGGGTGGGGTCAGCAGTATTTATGAGAATATCGACAAAGTGGCTGATTTGCCGATTCGCGGTGCCAAGGGTGTGGCAAAGAAGCTGGCCGACAGTCGCGACAATGCGCTGTTGTCTTATACTTTGGCTACCATTAAGTGTGATGTGCCGCTAAACGTAGGTGTGCCCGAGTTGCTGCCAACGGCGCCGGATAACGAACGCTTACTGACGCTATTTAAAGAATATGAGTTTAAGACTTGGGTGGAAGAGTTGAGTCGCGCCGAGCGCAGCGATGCAATTGCGGCCGCGTCCGACCAAGCGGAGCCCTCTTTTGCGCTGCAACAGCAGCAGACCGATTCGCAAGCGGCGGCAGCCGCCGAGCCTAGCTTAGAGGTGGCGCCAGCGCCGCCACTGGCGGATTCCAGCTACCAGTTAATCCTGAGCAAGACCGATTTTGATTTATGGTTGCTTAAGCTGCGGGGGGCGTCGATCTTCGCCTTTGACACGGAAACTACTAGTTTGAATTATATGCAGGCGCGGGTAGTGGGGGTGTCTTTTGCGGTAGCGGCTGGCGAAGCGGCCTACCTGCCCTTTGGTCACGATTATCTTGATGTGCCAGATCAGCTGGATGAGGCCTATGTACTGGCCGAGCTCAAGCCGCTACTCGAAGACCCTGATGTGAAAAAGGTGGGGCAAAACCTTAAGTACGACGCCAATGTCTTGCTTAATCATGGTATTAGCCTGCGCGGCATTCACGACGACACCATGCTTGCCTCATATGTGCTGGATTCCACCGGCAGCCGCCACGACATGGATACCTTGGCACTGAAGTATTTAGACCACACCACTATTCACTTTGAAGACATTGCGGGCAAGGGTGCCAAGCAAATCACCTTTAATCAGATTGCCCTCGAGCAGGCAGGCCCCTACGCGGCCGAGGATGCCGATGTTACTTTGCGTTTATATCAGGTTTTGCTGCCGAAGCTGGAGCAGCACGCCGGTTTGTTGGCGGTCTATCGCAATATTGAAGTGCCTCTGGTGCCGGTGTTGTCACGTATTGAGCGCAATGGCGCCTATGTCGATCGGGACTTGTTGGGCAAGCAGAGCCACGAGCTAGGCTTGAAAATGCAGGCCCTTGAGCTGCAGGCCTATGAGCTGGCGGGTGGCGAGTTTAATTTGGCCTCGCCCAAGCAGCTCGGTGAGATCCTGTTTGAGCGTTTGCAAATTCCAGTCACTAAAAAAACGCCGAAAGGGGCGCCCTCTACCGCCGAAGAAGTTTTGGTGGAGCTGGCTCACGACTACCCGCTGCCCAAAGTAATACTTGAGCACCGAGGTATGGCTAAGCTTAAGTCGACCTATACCGATAAGCTGCCGACCTTGATCGACCCCAAAACCGGCCGCATCCATACCTCTTACCATCAGGCGGTTGCTGCGACAGGGCGTTTGTCGTCCTCTGATCCCAATTTGCAGAATATTCCAATTCGCAGCGCTGAGGGGCGGCGCATTCGTCAGGCCTTTATTGCGCCGCCTGGCTATGTGATTTTAGCTGCGGATTACTCGCAAATTGAATTGCGCATAATGGCCCATTTGTCGGGAGATCGCGGCTTAATTGACGCTTTTTCTCGGGGCGAAGATATTCATCGCGCCACCGCTGCCGAGGTTTTTGGGGTGAGTCCCGCCGAGGTTAGCGACGAGCAGCGCCGCAATGCCAAGGCGATAAACTTTGGTTTGATCTACGGTATGTCGGCTTTTGGCCTAGCGCGGCAGTTGCACCTAGGGCGCAAAGAGGCTCAGCAATATATCGATCTGTATTTTGAGCGCTACCCTGGGGTATTGCGCTATATGGACGAAACTCGGGTGCTGGCATCTGAAAATGGCTATGTCGAAACTTTATTTGGGCGTCGCCTGCATCTGCCTGAAATCAATGCCCGCAACGGCATGCGTCGCCAGGCGGCAGAGCGCACCGCAATTAACGCGCCTATGCAGGGTTCGGCAGCAGACATTATTAAGCGGGCGATGATCTCTGTAGATCAATATTTGAGCAGTAGTGCCGTGGACGCGCGCATGATTATGCAGGTTCACGATGAATTGGTGTTAGAAGTGGCGCCAGCGGTGTTAGAGGTGGTTCAGGCCGAGGTGGTACGCCTGATGATGGCCGCCGCGGCGCTTGCGGTGCCGCTGGAAGTGGGGGTTGGGGTTGGCGCAAATTGGGATGAGGCGCATTAACTTTACAGCGCGGGGTTTGCGAAATTAGAAAACTAGGTCTAAAGTCTAATTGCCGTCTTCGTGAAGTGCTTGAGGATGGCGCCCGCGTTGGAGACTTGTCTCCCCCTGGCTCCAATAGGAGTAGGATTGCCCGGTGACTTGAGTCCGCCGGGCTTTTTTGCGGGATTTATTTTGGGCTTTCGTCTTCATCGCTGCTAATGGGCGTGCCGTCGTCGTCAAGATAGCTGACGTTGACCATATTGACGGTATCCAGCCACTCGTCGAGCTTATTGCGCAACTCTTGCAGGCCGTCACCATTGGGTGCAGAAAATAGCTGCACGCTAATTAAATCGCCGTATTCGGCAAGGCTCTTGCGTACCATTAATAAGGTGGCAGTGGCCGGCCCGCGTTTTAATTTGTCTGATTTGGTCAATAAAATGTGCATAGGCATGCTGCTTTTGGTGGCCCAGCGCACCATTTGCTCGTCGAATTCAGTGAGCGGATGGCGAATATCCATCATCAAAACCATGCCGCGCAAGGATTGACGCTTTTGTAAATAGGCTTCTAAATTGCGCTGCCACTCATTTTTTACCGCTAGGGGCACCTTGGCAAAACCGTAGCCCGGCAGGTCGACTAGGCGCTGGCGGCCGCTGTCGTCCAGCACAAAAAAGTTAAGTAACTGGGTGCGGCCGGGGGTTTTACTGGTTTTTGCCAGCTTCTTGTTTTCGGTTAAGCGGTTGATCGCGCTGGACTTGCCGGCATTGGAGCGGCCTGCAAAGGCAACCTCGGCGCCGCTGTCGTCTGGGCAGTAGGTGAGGTTGGGCGAGCTTTTTAAATAGCTGGCACGGCGGTAGTTCAGGGCTGGGCTTGATGACATAATCGGTCCGGGGGAATTTGCGAAAGCAGCGGCATTTTACGGCAATTATTGGCCCCAGCGCCATGTAGTTGTGTATAATGCCGCAGTTTTTACAATGACTCATCCTGCGCCGCTAAACGGAAAATTGAGAGGTAGATCATGAATAAATGGCTTGTGGCTATACTGCTTTCATTGTCTGGAGTTTCTGCTTTTGCTGCTGAGCAAGCGGTACTGGATCGCTATCAGAAATCTTGTTTTGCCTGCCATGGCTTTGGTGCCAATGGCGCGCCAAAAACAGGCGCTGTCGCCGATTGGGCGCCACGCTTAGAAAAAGGTATGGATACCTTGGTGAAACACGCCACCGACGGTTTTAATGCCATGCCGCCCAAGGGGCTGTGTTTTGATTGCAGCGCCGACGAATTTAAAGCCTTGATCGAATATATGGCTGCACCTCAGTCCTGAGTTGACCGGTCTGAATGAAATTTTGCACAGAATTATCTGCTTAAAGAGTACGTAACAATGAATAAAACCGTATTAGTGATGTTTGCTTCCCTAATGTTTGCTGGCGCAGCCATGGCCGTAGACGGAAATCCCGCCGCGGGTAAAGCCAAGGCGGCAGCCTGCGCGGCGTGTCACGGTGCTGACGGCAATAGCGCGGCGCCCACCTTCCCTAAGTTGGCAGGTCAGGGTGAGCGCTATTTAGTTAAGCAAATTTCCGACATTAAATCGGGTGCGCGCTCGGTGCCGATGATGGCTGGCCAGCTTGATAATTTGTCTGAGCAAGATATTGCTAATATTGCCGCGTTTTATGCGAGCAAGACGGCGAGTACCGGCCAAGCTGATCCGGCGCTGGCCGAAAAAGGCGCGGCGATTTATCGTGGCGGTATTGCAGACCGCAATATCCCCGCGTGTTCAGCCTGTCATTCCCCTACTGGCAGCGGTATGGCTGCAGCGGGCTTCCCCGCCTTGAGTGGTCAACACGCAGACTACACCGCCACCCAGCTTAAAGCCTTCCGCGCTGCTGCAGATGGCCGCGAAGGTCGCAGCAACGATGGCGATGCGATGGTGATGCGCACAATAGCGTTTAAACTGAGTGATTCAGAAATTGAAGCCGTAGCAAGCTTCATTCAGGGCTTGCATAAGTAAGCGCTGAATAGAAAAAAGGCGGCTTAGGCCGCCTTTTTTATCGCTGTAATTTGTAGCTGCGAAACCATTGCTCGCCGCGGCGGTCAGAATTGGCTTATATATTGAAAAAATAATGATGCCGAGCGTGTCTTTGACTCACATTACCGCATTCGAAAGTATAAAAGGGGGCTCCATGCTTAAGAAAGTCATTTCCTTATTTAGTGTGTTTAGTTTTTTACTACTGGTATCGGCATGTAGCGATGGTGCTGAGCCGGCCAAGCCCGCTGCGCCAGCGGCCAAAGTTGCCGCCGCAGCCAGTGCTGAGAGCGTGGCCAGTAGCGGCGAGCATTACCTGCGCATTGCGCAGCCGGTGCATACTGCAAATCCAGATAAAATCGAAGTGACTGAGGTGTTCTGGTACGGCTGCAGCCACTGCTTTGATTTTGACCCGATGTTAGAAGCGTGGAAAAAGCAGTTGCCAGCAGATGTAGAGTTTCGTCGCTCACCAGCAATGTGGAATGAGTTGATGGTGGTGCACGCCAAAGCCTTCTATACCGCTGAAGCATTGGGCGTGATCGATGAAATGCACACCCCATTATTTAACGCTATTAATGTTGATCGCAACCCGTTGCGTGACAGCGCCGCCATCGAGAAGTTGTTTGTGGCCCATACTAGCGTGGATGCTGAGAAATTTCGCAAAACCTTCGACTCTTTTGGCGTGAACAGCCAAGTGAAGCAGGCCGATGCCCGTGCCAGAGCTTATGGTATTGCCGGTACGCCAGAGTTGATCGTGAATGGTAAATATCGCATAACCGGCCGTTCGGCTGGTGGCAAAGCAGAAATGCTAAAAGTGGCTGAAGAGCTTATTGCCAAGGAGCGCGCTGCCAAATAAGGGTAGCTGCTCTAAAAACCGCTTACTTCCTCGGTGCTATCGCCGGTGGAATTAAGCGGTTTTTTTATGGCTGCTGATTAGTGGCGGTTACATCAGAATTGGCTTCAGTGGGGGCCGCGAACGTCTCGTTATCACTATTCAATGCGCCGAGATTTTGCAGTGGCTGGGCAAATTCACGCTGGCAAAATGCCATGCGCTTGGTCGGATTGGCGGTGGTAATGCCTTTGGCGTTGAGGCGATCAATCTCATCCTCTACCTGTTTGCAGCGCGCCGCTAAGCCGGCATCGTTGGCGATTTGAATGTTGAGGCCGGGTCTGGCGTTCAATTCCAGCATCAGCGGGCCTTGGTCTTTATCCAGTACCATGTCTACGCCGAGATAGCCGAGGCCGGTCAATTCATAGCAGCGAGTGGCGAGCGACATAAAGCCATCCCAGTATGGCAGCTGTACGCCGCGCACGGGGTTGGTGGTGTCTGGGTGCTTATTGATGAGCTTATTGAGCCAAGTGCCATCGAGGGTGATGCCCGTGGCTAAATCGACACCGACGCCGATCGCGCCCTGGTGTAAGTTGGCTTTGCCGCCTGACTGGCGGGTGGGCAGCCGCAACATGGCGAGCAGAGGGTAGCCCTTGAGCACAATAATGCGAATGTCGGGCACGCCCTCATAGCTAATGGCGCTGAAGATGGGGTCTGGTATGACTCGGTACTCGATTAGCGCGCGGTCGCGATGTCCGCCCAGCGAGTAAATTCCCGAGAGAATTCCCGATATGTGAAACTCAATATCTTCGGTGCTTAACAAGCGGCCAGAGGTAGTGCGGTAATAGCCTTCAAATTGATCGGCAATAACCAGAATACCGTCACCGCCTGCGCCTTGTGCGGGTTTAATCACAAAGTCGCTATGCCCTTTAACAATGTCTTTTAACTTGCCGATGCCTTTGTCGGAATCAATAATTCCGTACATGGTCGGCACGTGGATGCCGGCCTTGATGGCGCGCTCCTTGGTTTTGATTTTGTCATCGACCAAGGGGTAGAGATGGCGCTGGTTATAGCGCAATACATAATCTGCATTGCGCTGATTGATGCCCATTACGCCGCGTTGGCGAAGATCTTTCCAAGTGCTGAATAAGGACATTATTGCCTACCCTTGATCATGGCGTTGAAACGGAATAATTCAGTCAGTCGGTAGCCGCGGTAATGGCCGAGAATTAACATGAATGCCATAAATATCAACAGCATACCTGGGAAGGTAAACACGAAATAGGTCCATGCTGGATACGTCATCATAAGGTGGGACAATGTCGCCGCGATAAGGGTGCCAATACCCACTTTGCCGGCGTGCAGGCCACCCCGCTCCTCCCAGACAATCGACATGCGCTCGATCGACATGGTGAGAATAACCATGGGGAACAGGGCGATAGACAGGCCGCGGTCTAGGCCCAAGCGATGGCCGAGTACGCTGATCAAGGCCATGATAATCACCACAAAGGTCAGTACCACCGAGAGTCGGGACAGCAGCTGGAGATGGAGATGCTCTAGATAGGATCGTATCGACAGGCCCAGCGCGGTGATTAAGGTGAATAGAATAATGCCCCACACCACTTGAGTTTCTCGGAACGCAAGGCCGATCAGGACCGGCGTAAAGGTGCCGAGGGTCTCAAGGCCAACTACATTGCGCAATAATAAAATCAGCATTACGCCAATGGGAATCATCAAAATGATTTCAAAGGTTTGCTGGGACTGCAAGGGTAAGTCGTAGAGCGACAGCGCCCAGAATTTGTTCTCTTTTCTCTCGGCAATGGATTGCGCCAAGGTTATGGAATTCATAACTTTTTGGTTGGCAGTGATTTCCACTTTTAAATGGCGGCCACCTTCAACTTTGGCAATGGAGTCGTTGCCGGTCCACCACACCACGCGGTCGTCGGGCAGGCCCTGGGTGCCGGTCTCGGGATTAAAATACAGCCAGCGCTTGCCGTTATAGCTGCGCATCCACAGCTCTGGGCTCTGCGCTACGCCGCTAATTAAACGCAGGGTACGCACTCTTTCTACCGGAATATGCGCTGACGACAGCAGCAGTTCCAGTACCATCGATTTATTGTCTTGGGTGTAATTATTGCCTAGCAATAGTCGGGCATTGTCATTGCTGGGCTCATTGATGAGCTTAATTGCTTCGCGAATAAAAGTTTCTATGTCGGCAGAGTGCTCGCGAATTGGCTTTAACAGAGCCTCCACTGCGACTTTTTCAACACCTTCTAGTTTGGGGCTTTCCTTAAACAGTGGGCCGGGTTCAGACTCGGAGAAGCGCGAATTGCTGCGCTTGGTCAGCATTAGCCGGTAAAACAGTTGTTGCTGGCCTTCGGCGCGGCGGGCCGACCACACTGCTTGACGATTATCGTCGACAGCATCGGTGTTTACCCCGTAGTTTTTAGAGATAAAACTCTCGTTAAGGGTAATGAACTTGCTCCAGCTTGGCGGTACATACATTTGTACTTTGACTGGGGTGTTGTCGCGGGCGCTAAAGGTGAGCTTGGTATCAATTACCCACACCGGTTCCGTGGTGTCGGCAGATACGGGAATATTTAGCACGAAAATCTGCCATGCAGTACTGCCAGCGCCAATCAATAATAGCGCTAGTGCCAGTACCCTGACGTGTAATTTTACGCCCTTCATTCATTGTGCTCCTTGGCGTCTGCTTTTTTGCTGCAGAGGGATTTGTCTAGTAAGTATTTTTTGCTTGGATCCACCAGCGCGCCAAAGGCGGTCAGCGGCTCGGAGCCCACCAGCATCGGCTTTGAAAATTGGCGGCGATCGGCGAGATTTACCTCAACCAAATGCGACTGGCCGCCAACACACAGCGTTAATTCCAGAACTGGGCGGCGAGTGTAATCCTTTTCGTCTTCACCGTAATCAGATGCGCGCCGTTTGATGCGAATGTGTTTGCTCAGTGGCAGGGTAACGGATTTAAGCGTGTTATCTGGCAGTACAAGATCAAAGTGGACAAGGTCATCTTTTTTGCCTTTGCCCTTCTCTACTTTGGCGTTAATTGCGTTGATTGAGGCGCTCTCGGCACCGGTGTCAATTTTCGCCTTATAGCGCACACCTAATTCTTCAATGTACACGTACTCGCTCAGACCAAACACGAGCTGGGGTTCGGCGCTGGCATTGTTGGGGTGGCAAATTAAAATGGCGTTAATCAGTAATAGACTTAGGACAGCAGATCGCACGGTTTCTCCTTTCATTTTATTGTGCTCCGGCAAGCCCCCATAGCATAGTTCACTATCGAGCTGATTAGCCAGCGGCGGCGCTAGCGCGAAGCAATAAAAGTACTTACGGGGGCTTAGTCCCTCGCATCTTGAAAAAGTGCGAGGGTAATATGTCGCATTATTCCGTGATCGACAATCGGTGCCGGATAATTGGCTTGGGTGGGAGGCTGATGGATAGACTTGCCTTGCAGGTGGGCTAGTTCGGGAATAAAACGGCGAATAAAATGGCCGTCTGGGTCAAAGCGCTGCCCCTGGGTGGTGGGATTGAAAATACGAAAATAGGGGGCGGCGTCGGTGCCCGTAGAGGCGGCCCATTGCCAGCCGCCGTTGTTGGCGGCGAAATCGGCGTCGATGAGATTTTCCATAAAGTGGCGCTCTCCCCAGCGCCAGTCGATATGCAGATCTTTGCACAGAAACGAGGCGGTAATCATGCGCAGGCGATTGTGCATCCAGCCGGTGTCGCGCAGCTGCCGCATACCAGCATCGACAATGGGGTAGCCGGTGCGCCCTTCCCGCCAAGCATCAAATAAGCGCTGATCATTGGGCCAGGGAATTCGGTCGGTGTAGGCTTGATAGGCGCGCCCTTTTACCACTTGCGGGAAATGGTAGGCAATATGGCGATAAAACTCGCGCCACAGCAACTCGTTAAGCCACGTGCCAGCGCCAGTTGTAGTGTTCCAAATAGCGTCGCCACACTCCTGCTGTAGGCGTGCTAGACACTGCCTCGCACTGAGTAAGCCGAGTGCCAGAGTGGCGGATAGGCGCGAGGTGTTGTCGAGGTCGGGATAGTCGCGGCTGGCTTGGTAGTCGGCGGCGCGCTCGGTGCAAAAGCTGCGCAATTGCTCGAGTACAGCGGTTTGGCTAACCGGCCAGTCGTCAGATGCGCGCTCTTCGCCAAAAGCAGCGCAGTGGGGGTTGTTGGCGGCGGGGGCTTGGGCGGCGGGCCGGCGCAGGCAGCGAGGGAAATTGGCCATTAGATAATCGCGACTGCGCCGAGAAAATGGGGTGAATACTTTATACGGTTCGCCGTTCGGCTTAGTGACCCGCAGCGGGTTAAGTAGGCTGTCGTCTATTAATTGCAGGGGAATGCCCTGTGAGAGACAGGCGTCGTCGCGCTGTATTTCGTCAATGAGCCACTCGCGGTGAGCGTACACGGTATCGATATTATGTGCTTGGCAATAGTGCGTGAGCTGTCCAGCTATGTCACGGAAATGCCCCGCGTCGATGATGTCAAAAGCGATGCCCAGCTCGCCCAATTGCTGGCCCAGTTCATCCAGTGCGCGTCGCAAAAAATGCCGGCGTATTGGTGCAATGAGGTGTTCGTCTAGCTGCTGGGGACAGAGTAAATACACCCCGCGCACGGTCTCGTGCTCGGCGCAGGCGGCGCTCAATGCTGGGTGGTCTAGGCTGCGTAAGTCGTTGCGAAACCATACTAGTGCGGTCATGGTTTACAGGCCCATGCGCAGTTTTAAGTCCCGTGGGTAGGGATCGAAGTAGTATTGGTCGAGCAGATAATCTATTTGGTATTTTCTTAAATAGAGGCTTAGCATTTCCAGTGGTACAAGCAGGGGTAGCATGCCCGCCGCGTAGTCGCGGATCACTTCGGTGAGCCTGATTTTGTCATCGGCGTCGAGATGGTCTTTAAAAAAGCCTTGGATATGCATCAGGGTGTTGGTGTGATTTTTGATGCTGGCGGGCTGTTTTAGGGCTTGCATAAATTTGGCGATGTAGCGATCGGCCCTATCGTCAAGATCGCCTGCTTCGGCAACGATGGGGCCCAATTCGCGATAAATCGGCTGATTGTGAGCTAGTAACAGGAATTTATGGCGGCGGTGAAAGTCTTCGAGACGCTTGGCGGTTAAGCCTTGTGCTGCAATCGCTTGCCAGCGCGCGTAGGCAACTACCCGCGACACAAAATTCTCACGCAAATGCACGTCGTTGAGGCGGCCGTTTTCTTCAACGGGTAATAGCGGCTGGGCGGCCATTAGCTCGCGGGCGTAAAGGCCAACGCCAACCTTGCCTAGGCCATTGCCCTTGTCGTCGTATACCGGCACTCGCTCCATGCCGCAGCTGGGGGATTTGGCGCAGAGTATATAGCCGCTGATGTGGTTGAGCTTAGCGACGGTGCGCTTGGCATAGCTCTGCATTTGTGAAGTGACATTCAGACTGCTGTCGCTACTGCCAATCAGTTGCGGATTGGCAGGCTCGCCGACAAGGCGAATGGTTGGCCGTGGCACGCCCATGCCAATGGCCTGCTCGGGGCAAATGCTGACAAAACTGAAATGTCTGGCCAGTTCTTCTGAGGCAAAGGGCAGGCGCTTGTGGCCACCGTCATAGCGCACTTGCTCGCCGAGTAAGCAGGCGCTGATACCAATGCGGATGGAGTCAGAGTCGGGCATGGCGGCTTGGTGTCCTTGGTAAGTGGGTTCTAACGCGAAAGCTTACGTAATTGCGATGGCGGTAGATCATGATACCGCCGTTGCTATTAGCCTAGTCGGTCTTGGTGGTTTTGCCTGTGTCGCGCGTTATTTGGCTTCGCCTGCCAAAAATAAAATTAGCGCCCGAAAGTCGTCGTCGCTGCAGTTTACGCACATACCCTTGGGTGGCATGCTGTTAATTCCGCTTTTAGTGTTAGCGAGTAATCCTTCTAAGCCTTTTTGCAGGCGTGGTGCCCACTGATCCCTGTTGCCGCTGCGGGGCGCGCCGGCGGCGCCGGCACTGTGGCAGCCATAGCAGCTTTGAATATATAAGGACTTTAACGCTGGATCGCTGGGCATGCGGCTGCGGCTAGCGGCATTGGCAGCGCTTGCGGTATTTGCCGCTACTTGACCGTCGGTGTTGCTGGCCTCGGGGCTGCATGCGCTTAAACCTATTAGCAAGAGCCCAGTGAACAGGGTTTGGCTGAGGCGAAAAGACGGAAATATCGGCATTAATTTGGCTCCGAAAAACGAGTAGAGCGCAGTTTACCGTTTAAATCGCCGCTTTGTCAGAGCCTTGGCCTTGCTGAGGGCGAGTTGCGTTAGCTGCTCGCTTTTGCGCCAATACTTTTAAGGTGGGTTTAAAATTGGGTCGAAAATTCACTTTGCTAAACTGATGTGTTTCTAGCAGCTGCTTGAGTGAAGGCTTGGCGAAATACAGCAAATGTTCTGGCGGTCGAATTGCGGTCCAATCGAGCAGGTTCTGCTTTACGGAGAAGTGGCCAATGTCGGGGGTGGTTAAAAATAAAACGCCGCCATCATTTAGCAAGGTGTAAAGGGCGTCGAGAAAGGTTTGAGGATTGGCAAGGTGCTCAATGACTTCGCAACAGTAAATAATGTCAAAGCCTTCACCTTGGGCGGCGAGGGCTTCTGCAGAAATCGTTTGAAATTGGGCAAGTGGGTATTGGCGCTGGGCAAACTCAATGCTGCTGCTGTCTAGGTCGATACCTAGTGCATCAAGGCCTAAGCTGCGCGCCGCCTCTACGGCAAAGCCGGCATTGCAGCCAATATCAATAAAGCGCTTGCCCTTGCTCAGCCGTTTTAAGGACCAGATGCGCTTGGTCGCTCGGCGCTGCTTGGATTTAAGTTTGCGAGTGTATTGGGGGGTTTTGTGGTAGTCGTGGTAAAAGGCCGCGAGTGCGTCGGGGGCGGGCATGGGGTGCACATAAATTAAGGTGCAGTGTTGGCACTCGTATAAATCGTGGGCATTTTTACTGCCGTAAAAAGTGGTTTCCGTTTGGAAGCAACTTGGGCACTCCATGGAGGCGATCCTTTGCATTGATGCAGATATAAGTACTCATCAATGTAATGACCTAGTGTGGCAGTTTTGTGAAATGAGTGCGCTATTAGCGATTGCTCGCTTAGTCGCTAGAAAATCCGAATGAGTGGGTTTCGTCCTCGCTCTGGCGGTCGATAGCGCCAACATCAAGCACGGGTGCGGCGTCGATGTGCTGGGCGTCCATCATATGCGCTACGCGTTGCAGGGCGCTGATAATTTGGGTTTGTTCCCAGTCCTGGAGATCGCTGAACTGGCGAGTAAAATAGTCGTGCAGGGGCATGGGCGCGTTGCGAATGAGGTCATTGCCAGCGTCCGTTAGGCAGGCAAATACTTTGCGTTTGTCTTGGCTAGAGCGCTCTCTGGCGACGAGGCCGCGCTTTTCGAGGCGGTCGAGTATGCTGGTTACGGTGGCTTGGCTGAGGCTGACCTGATTGGCGACGTCACTGATAATGGCGTCGCCCTTATCGCGCAGGGTTTGCAGTATTAACATTTGCGGCGCGGTGAGTCCGGCGGTCTTCATTAAATGCTTTGAATGCAAATCAATTGCCCGAGTTACTCGGCGCAGCGAGACTAATACTTCGTTTATATGATTCATTTTCACCGTCTGTCGATTGGCTTAGCGGCCCAATGGTAGCGGCTTGTGGCGGTTTTTGCATCAGTTATCCCCTGCGTTTGTCAATAGCTGGCCTTGAGATAATGCAATAAAAGCGCGTATAATGCTTCGTGTTCTAAGTAATTAATCAGGAGGTTGGGTTCATCGATTTACGGGAAATTGGCGATATTTAAGGGATTATCACTTGAATATCACGTAATTTACTCGCTAAATTAGTATGAACACTAATAGATTGTGTTGAAATCAAATAGCGCGACGCAAGCCACGGCTGCCACGCTTCGTTTTCGCCAGCCAACGGCGGAAGATGGTTACGCCCTAAACCAATTAGTGGCGGCCAGCCCACCACTAGACACCAATTCTGTTTACTGCAATCTGCTGCATTGCACTCACTTTGCCGAAACCGCGGTTGCCGCTGAAGAAGACGGCAAGTTAGTGGGCTTTATTTCTGCGCACATTATTCCCGCTAAGCCGAACACCGTTTTTGTGTGGCAGGTGGTGGTGGATAAGAGTCAGCGCGGGCGGGGATTGGCCAAGAAGATGCTCAAAGAAGTGATAAAGCGTCCGGCCTGCGCCGAAGTGAAATATATGGAAACTACTATTACACCAGATAACGAAGCATCTTGGGCTTTGTTCCGCAGTTTTGCTCGGGACCTAGACACCGAATTAAATCATAGCCTCTGGTTTGAAAAAGAGGCGCATTTTGGCGGCCAGCACGACAGCGAAGCGCTGCTGTGTATCGGCCCCTTCGCTCAGTAGGCTTGAGCCAATATCTTTTTACTCAGTATTCATCCGCTCAGTAAAGGACACTAAGAGGACTAAACATGACTATTTTTGACAGACTTGAATCCGAAGTACAATCCTACGCCCGCTCATTTCCGGTGACCTTTGATAAGGCCCAAGGCGAGCACTTGTACTCTACCGACGGCAAGCAATACATCGACTTTTTGGCTGGCGCAGGCACCTTAAACTACGGCCACAATAACCCCGTACTTAAAAAGGCGTTGGTTGATTACATCATGCGTGACGGCATCACCCATGGCCTAGATATGCACACCGAGGCCAAAGGCGATTTTTTACAGGCTTTTAACGAGCATATTCTTGCGCCGCGAGACATGACCTACACTTTTCAGTTTACTGGCCCCACTGGTACTAACGCGGTGGAAGCGGCGCTGAAATTGGCACGCAAAGTAACCGGTCGTACCAGTATTGTTTCGTTCACCAACGGCTTTCACGGCGTAACCCTGGGCGCAGTTGCGGCCACCGGTAATAGCCATCACCGTGGTGGCGCTGGCGTGGCGCTGGGCGATGTTACCCGTATGCCGTTTTGTGGCTACTACGGTCGCGATGCCGACAGCCTGAAAATGATGGACAAGCTGCTCTCAGATCCGTCTTCGGGTGTCGATCTGCCTGCGGCAATGATTGTTGAGCCAGTGCAGGGCGAGGGTGGCTTAAATGTCGCCAATAATGATTGGCTGCGCGGCTTGGAAAAACTGTGTCGCAAACACGATATTTTGTTGATTGTTGACGACATTCAAGCGGGCTGCGGTCGCACCGGTACTTTCTTTAGTTTTGAAGGTAGCGGTATCAAGCCCGACATTATCACCATGTCTAAATCATTGAGCGGCTACGGCCTGCCCTTCGCGATTGTACTGATTCGCCCCGATTTAGATATTTGGGAACCGGGTGAGCACAACGGTACCTTCCGCGGTAATAACCACGCCTTTATCACCGCAGCGGCGGCTATTCGCCACTACTGGAAAGACGATAAGTTTGCCGCTGAGATCGTAGAGAAATCAGCCATCGTCAGCCACCGCTTTAAGAAGCTTTCTGATCTTTATGGCGTTACCAAATTGCAGCCCAAGGGCCGCGGTATGATGCAGGGTCTGGCTTGTCGCGACGGTGATATTGCCGACGAAATTGGTCGCGCTTGCTTTGAGCGGGGCTTGGTCATTGAAACCTGTGGTAACCGTGGTCACGTAGTTAAAGTGTTTTGCCCATTAACCATTGATAAAGCCGAGTTAATGCGCGGGCTGGATATTTTGTCTGACAGTATCGCCGAAGTATTGGGTGAGTCAGTAGCTAAAAAAGCCTCGTAAGCGGCTGAGCATACGCCTCTTCTGCAGATAAACATTTGCGGAAGTGGCGTGCTTTATTCAGCAACTGAGCTAACGAATTTTAGTATTAGGAAAAGGAACACAAGATGATTGTAAGAACACTGGAAGAATGTCAAAACTCTGAGCGCCGCGTTGATAGTGACAACTGGAACAGCGTGCGAATGTTACTGAAAGACGACAAAATGGGTTTTTCATTCCATATCACCACTATTTACGCCAATACTGAGACCCCAATTCACTACCAGAACCATCTGGAGTCGGTGTACTGCATGTCGGGCAATGGTGAAGTTGAAACTTTAAGTGACGGCAAAGTTTATAAAATTGAAGCAGGCACCTTGTACATTCTCGATAAGCACGACAATCATTTACTGCGCGGCGGCAGCGAAGACATGAAAATGGCCTGTGTATTTAATCCACCGCTGAACGGCAAAGAAGTGCATGACGAAAATGGAGTCTACCCATTGGCGGCTGAGGCAGTGACCTGAGCTATTGAATTTTAAAAAAATATTTTTTAAATTCAAGGGAGAGTAGCAGTGGGACACAGTGTAGAGAAAATTGGCGGCACCTCAATGACCAACTACGAGGCGGTGCGCGACAATGTTATTTTAGCTGGCGGTGAGAATGGCAATATTTATCAGCGTATCTTCGTGGTTTCAGCTTACGGCGGCGTAACCGATTTATTATTAGAAAATAAGCGTACTAGTCATCCTGGGGTTTACGCTCTGTTTGCCGATGACGGCGCCGAAACTTTGTGGCGCGATGCGCTAAGTAATGTCGGTAATGCTTTAAAAGAAATCAATGCTGGTTTGTTTCCCGATGCCGAGCAGCTTGAGGCCGCCAATACCTATATTGAAGGCCGGCTGTTTGAAGCCGAGCGCTGCATGGATAATTTACATAGGCTTTGCCAGCATGGTCATTTTGGTTTAGAAGACCATCTGCTTACCGTGCGCGAAATGCTGGCCAGTATTGGCGAGGCGCACAGCGCGTGGAATACCGCCACCTTGCTTAAGCGCGATGGCATTAATACTCGTTATATTGATCTTTCTGGCTGGCGCGCAGAGGAAGCTTTGCCCCTAGATCAGCATATAAGTGAGGCTTTGTCCGGTATCGATTTAAATACCACTATGCCGATTGTTACGGGCTATGCCCACTGTAAAGAAGGCCTAATGGCGAGCTTTGATCGCGGCTATAGCGAAATGACCTTCAGTCGTATGGCGGTTATTAGTGGTGCTCGCGAAGCGGTTATTCACAAAGAGTATCACCTTAGTAGCGCCGACCCGCGTTTGGTGGGCGCCGATAAAGTGGTGCCGATAGGCCGCACCAATTACGATGTTGCCGACCAGCTTGCCAACTTGGGCATGGAGGCAATTCACCCTCGCGCTGCCAAAGGTTTGCGCCAGCAAAAAATTGCTTTGCGGGTAAAAAACACCTTTGAGCCTCATCACTCGGGTACGCTTATTGATTGCGATTACCGCAGTGAAAAGCCCTGTGTTGAAATTATTGCCGGTCGCAAGCAAGTCTATGCACTGGAAGTTTTCGACCAAGATATGGTGGGTGCGCTGTGGCAGTATGAGCAAAAAATACTGGGCGCGATTGAGCGCTATAAAGGCACGGTGATCACTAAAGACATCAACGCCAATACCATTACTAATTATCTGGGTGTTAATTTAAAAACCGTGAAACGCATTGTGAGCGCGGTTAAAGAATTGTTCCCCGATGCCGAAGTCAGCACCCGCAAAGTAGCCATTATTTCGGCGATTGGCAGCGATATGCAGGTGCCAGGTATGTTGGCTAAAACCGTGGTGGCCTTGGCGTCGGCAAACATTAGCGTGTTGGCCATGCACCAGTCTATGCGTCAGGTCGACATGCAGTTTGTGGTGAACGAAGACGACTACGAAAAAGGCGTCGCAAGTCTGCATCGTTGCTTAGTCGAGGTGTACGACCACGGTGATGCTATATGCGCAGCGTAATACAGGGGTTTATCCTCTGTTGGGGGCTGTTGCCCCTGTTCGCGGTTGCGGCGGAAAGCACTGAGTCAAAACCTAGTGCGGCGCAAGTCGATGCCAGTATTGATAATTTAGATAAACCGCTCTACTCGCCTTTTATTGAGCGCTATATGCTCGATGAAGTGCGCAACCTGCGTATCGACATGGAGCGTGCCCATCGCGAATTAGCCGCCGAAGTAGTCGACCGCGAATTAGGCGCCGCCGATAAGGCGGTGTCTTACGCAACCAACACGGTTACCTATTTTTTCTACCTTATCGCGGGGGTGAGTTCGGCTCTTGTATTAATGGGTTGGAATTCGGTGCGCGATATAAAAGAAAAAGTGCACAGTGTTGCTAACGAACAAGTTGCCGAATTGGTTGAAGAGTACGAGAAACGTCTGCGCGCGATTGAAAAGCAGTTAAAGCAAGAAACTGCACATATCGAGTCTAACCGCGAAGAAATTACCCTTACTCAAGAGATTCATTCGCTGTGGCTGCGAGCCAGTCAGGAATCGAGTCCGGCGGGCAAAATCGCAATATACGACCAAATTCTGGCGGCGCGAGGCGACGATATTGAGGCCATCACTTATAAGGCTGATGCGGCACTCGATCAAAACGAGCCCCAGTGGGCAATCAATCTCTGTCAGCAAGCGTTGCTGCTAGACGAAACCAATGCCCACGCGTTTTATCAGTTGGCCTGCGCTCATACTTGCCAAGGAAATCTCGACGACGCGGCGCGCTACTTTACGCACGCCGTGGCGCAGTCCGAATCATATCGAGAAGAGCTGTATCGCGATCCGGCGCTGTCCGAATTGCGAGAGCATCCGCTGCTGATTGAGTTGCTGGCCCCAACGGTTGAGCACCCTTCATAGGCTTAACTTTTTTCGCCCACTCAAAACCAAAATAGTTTGGATCTGAATATGGTAACTGCTTGGAGTTTCGCGGCGTTTTTAACGTTTTTTGTATTAATTGGGCTGTCGTCAGTCTTTTTAAGCAGGCATCACAGTAGCGACTATTATCTGGCTAGCAATTCGGTTCAGCCGTGGTTGGTTGGCTTATCGGCGGTGGCGACCAATAACAGCGGCTATATGTTTATCGGCGTTATTGGCTACACCTATACCGTGGGTTTGTCGGCATTTTGGGTGATGGCGGGTTGGATCGCCGGTGACTTCATCGCCTCGCAATTAGTGCACAAACGGCTGCGCGCCATGACCGAGAGCAGTGGCGAACTCAGTTATATTGGGGTGCTCAGTAATTGGACTGGCACAAGTATGGGGCGCTACCAAAAACTCGCCGCCCTTCTGTCTCTGGTTTTGCTGCTTGCCTACGCCGCCGCGCAATTACTGGCGGGGGGCAAGGCCCTTCAGGCCTTGTTTGACTGGCCACGCTGGGCAGGCGCTGTTGCCGGTTCGGTATTAGTCGCAGCCTACTGTTTAGCGGGGGGTATTCGCGCCTCCATCTGGACGGATGCGGCACAGTCAGTGGTTATGATAAGCGCAATGGGTGTTTTACTTTGGGTGGCCATAGCCGCACTGGGTGGTCCGGTTGCCACCGTTGACGCGCTATACCAAATCCCGAATTACATGAACTGGTTTCCCGAAGACCTCGCCTTTCCAGGTGCGGCTGGGGCGATACTGTTTGCGCTGGGCTGGCTGTTTGCAGGCTTTTCGGTGGCGGGGCAGCCCCATGTGATGGTGCGCTTTATGACCTTGGCTAATACGGGCGACATGAATCGCGCACGGGTTTGGTATTATCTGTGGTTCGTTGCCTTCTATCTGATGGCGACAGCGGTTGGTCTATTGTCGCGAATTTACCTGCCAGAAATTGGCAGCTTTGACGCAGAATTGGCCCTGCCAACTATGGCTCAGCAATTACTGTCGCCAGTTATGGTCGGTCTTATTTTAGCGGGGATATTCGCGGCGACGTTATCTACCGCAGACTCGCTAATACTTAGCGCCTCAGCGGCGCTGACCCACGACCTTGCCCCTAAAAATATCGAGCGCCCCGCACTCATTAAATTAGCTACATTTGGCGTTACCTTGTTTGCGCTGGGCTGGGCGTTAATTAGTGCGCAAACCGTGTTTGGCATGGTGGTTATGGCGTGGTCTGGCTTAGCGAGCGCATTTGTTCCGGTGTTAGCAATACTCATTAGTGGCCGTCGTCCGAACGAGAGCACGCTGATTGCGGTGAGTGCCGTTGGCGTTCTAACTGCCCTGCTCTGGCGCTATTTTGATTTACACAATATGGTGTACGAAGGCTTCCCTGGTATTGTTGCGGGTATTGCTACCTACCCTATTGCCCAGTGGCTGAGTGCTGGTAAGAAGACGGGCGATAAACTTACCAATTAGATCCGAGTGGCGCGCTAGCTATTCGCGCTTTTTGTGCTCTTGCCCAAGTGACACCTTTAGTCATTCCCGCGGAAGCGGAAATCTCAGGTCAGCGCGTCATAATTTGCCCATTGCTATTGTCAGCGGACGATAATAACTAACGGTGGTAGCGCGGTGCTCGCGGGATTCTTGTTAAGCTACTTCTTCGCTCAAAATACAGCTAATCTGTAATAGTAAAAAAGTTTAAGGGCCCAGTTCTGCGGCTTCCTGCAAAAAAATATCGCTAATCAAATCAGCAATCGCACGCACTCTGGGTGAGCGTCTTACGTCGGGGTGCATAACTAGCCACAACTCCCTGCGTGGTGGTGCTGTACACGGAATAGCGATGACACTACTCAGCTGGCGAACTTGATAGTGGGCCAAGCATGCAATACCAAGGCCGGCTTGTACTGCGCTAATGATAATTCCTTGGTCATTGCTGCGCAGCTTAAAGGGTCTATCTGCAGCGTAGCTTTCTAGGTATTTTTGTTGGGGAAGATGGCGCAGACTGTCGTCGTAACCAATAAACGCCCAGCTGCGCTCGTCACGCTGTAGGTGATTTTTGTGGGCGTATAAGCCAAAGTCCAGTGAGCCTAGTGTGCGTACAACTAGGCCCTGATCTTGAGGCCGGTTTAGGCGCAGAGCGAGTTTGGCGCTAGCCATGATGGTAGTCTGTTAGCGGAGACATTTAAGCCCGAGCAAGAGCATGTAATGGTGGTGGGCTCGGGTACCATTATTGAGATCTTGACTGAGCCGCCGCTGCAAAAGTTTATTGTGCGCTTGGCGAATAGCCGTATTTTACATGTTGTTCACAATACAGAATTGGCGGCTCCAATTCCGGAGCTAAAAGAGGGTGATATTATTGAATTTCGCGGCAAATATGAGTGGACACCCGAGGGCGGGCAGTTGACGCATACCTATTTAAATAGCAACGAGAATGAAAGTGGTTGGCTGCGTTATCACGGAATGTTATTTCAATGATATTGTGTAACTTAATTGAACCGCGACGGTTTTTATATGTAAGTCAGTGCTTACCTTTGCCATAGACCACTGCTAGTTCTGGCTAGATTTACGCCTATCGCCCGCCATTGAAGCTGAATCCTTCCAGCATTAAGTCTCACATAGTCTATCTCGTGCCATAGCAGTGCTTTTGCTGGCGATTTTTGAGATGCTTCGCACACTTACGGTTAGCTTTATGATGTATTCTTCCGTTCTATTCAACCTTATCGTGTCAGCTCACGCTTTGGCAGTAACGGCTTGGGTAGTCCATATGACAATTAAATTTATACACGCACTAATTACGTGGAGTACATTATGAAAAAGAATAATACAAGCAAGCTTGCGGTAGCCGTAATGCTGGCATCATTATCATCGTTTAGTGTCGCCGATCCACTGGCACCCGTGATTGGTATCTTTAGTGGTTCTTTGGGTTCTTTGGGTTCTTTGGGTTCTTTGGGTTCGCTGGGTGGACTTGGCTCGCTGGGCGGTGGCGGACTTGTTGGTTTAGACTCGCTGCCCGTCGATCTGTCGGTACTATTGGGCGGCAGTGGCAATTTGGTATCGATTGGCAGTTTGCCGGTGACCCCCGCTGACTTGCTCAGCGCAAGTAAATTGATTCCCATTCAGACGGTTACCGACGCTATTGCAGATTCCGGCTTGCCGCTAGACTCAACTGTCGTGCTCGTAGGCGGTCTTGCAGATTATAATTCTCTGCCAATTAATCCATTTTCTTTGTTAGCCGGTGGCGGACTGTCGGGCGTGCCAGCTTTTCCAGCATTGCTTTTGGGCGGTGGCTTACCAGGTCTTGAGCTAATTCCAGTTGCACCGCTGGCGGCCATTCTTGGTAGCGGTCTTCCTGATCTTGGCGCGCTACCAGTATCTTTTCTAACGGTAATTCCGATTTAATAAAAATCGCTTATTTTTAGACTAGCTACTAGTAAAAAAGGCCGGAGCCACCCGCTCCGGCCTTTTTTTGTGCGCGCCAGAGTTAGGCTATTTAATACAAGTCTAGGATCGTTCAGATTTTTTGTGATTTGTTAATGGCGTTGCGTTTGCGCTGCTGCGCGGCATGTTTGCCATTAAGGCCGCTATGCGGTCAATTTGCTGAGTAATAGCGCTGCTCACCACGGGTTCATCCATTGCCCCAGCGGACCATTGCACTGCGTACCACAGCGCCGTTAAATAGCAGTAAACCAGCTGGCAAAGATAAAGTCGCTGCCAGTCAGGTGCATTGGCAGGTCTGCTGAGGTAGCTCGTTAGCAGCAAATGCTGTTGTTGCTGGTTTAGATTGTGCCCTTCTGTAATAACGGCGAGATCATAAAATGGGTCGCCCATTGCAGCGTATTCCCAATCGATGACATAAAGTTTTCCATCGCTAGTTGTAATTAAATTGTCGGCCAGTAAATCATTGTGGCAGAGGCAGTTGCCTTGGCTAAGTGCGCTGGCTTTATCTATAGAGACGTGAATCCTTTGGTGCAGGGAATGCAGCTGTTTGATAAAGCCCGCATTACTATCGCTCTTTATGCCACGCCAGTAATGTGCAATTTTATCGGCAATGATTAAGTGCGCATCAATTGATGGTAGCCGGTGTATTTTTTGTAAGTGCTGCGCTAATTGCGCTAGGTTAGTTGCGCTGCTATTCCAGCTCTCGCCACGTATAAAGCGGCTGACCATGTATTTATGTTGGCGGTCGTAATGGATGAGTGGCGCGCAGAGCCCTGCTTTATCAGCTAGGCGCAAAGCTTGGTGCTCTGCGTTGCGGTTTAAATTTAACGCGCTGCTGTGTGCGGAGTTGATGCGCAACACTACGTCGCCGCCTGCCGTAGTTAACAGAAAGCTTTTATTGGTTAAACCGCCGGTAATTGCGCAGCGCAGCGTGGGTTTTGTAGCACTCCACAGCGGCCAGTCGGCGGGAATAATATCAGTGACGATTTTGTTCATAGCGCTGCTACCATGGCTAGTTCAGCCGCTGCTGGCGCTGGTAAATCGCATACCACTGGAAAAAACCAATCACGACTAATACCACATACATCACAAATAATAAGGCGGTGAGGTAGAGCTCTCGGTCTATATACAAGTACACCGAAGCGGCGTCGATCACCAGCCAGTATACCCAGTTTTCTAATACTTTTTTGGTCACCATATAGGTGGTGATCACCGCACCCCAAGTGGTGAAAGAATCGAGATAGGGTAGGGCGGCGTTGGTATTATGATGCAGGCCATAGCCAAAGCCGACACTCAGTGCGCAGACGGCTAAAATTACTACGCCGTGAGTTTTTAAAGACCAGCAATGAATCTGTAATTCCTGCTGCTTATCGCCATGTTTCCGCCATTGCCACCAGCCATACACCGCCATGACCAGATAGAATATCTGCAGGGCAGATTCCATTAATAAGCTGACATCCCAAAACAAGAAGACGTAAATAGCAGTGCTAACAAATGCCGCATACCAACAGCTTATTTTTTCTTTCATGGCGAGTAATAAATACGCCAAGGCCAGCACCACGGCAAGCAGCTCCCACAGCGACATAGCGGCAAACGCATTGCCAATGGCGTTGAGCGTTTCCTCGTTAAGCATTGTTAGTTACTGGGCTTAAATCGCCGTCGATAAATTTACAAACAAAAATAGCGCGACCGTGCTTTTCATAAGAGATCCGCATTTCTTGTTTAATAATATCCATCACCAAATCGTAGTCGCCAAAAATCTGGGTGCTCATGGTGTTGGTGATCACCTGCAGTGCGGCGTGGCTGTTAAGGCGATCAATAAAATTTTGAATACTGGGTATGTATTCCTCTTTGAGCGGATACATACTAATTTCAACAGAGAGTTTCATTGTGCTTGCTCCACATTCAATGCAAAAAAAGGGCGGTTATAGCCGCCCCGTGAGCCTAAAAAGTATAGCTGGCCGAGATGCCCGCTACCCGTGGCTCGCCAAACTGGTAGTAGGCTTCTGGCGCATAACCGTTGGCTGGGTTATTGCCGAATTGATTGCTAAAGTAGAAACCGCGAGTTTGGTAATCTTCGTTGCTAAGATTGCGTCCCCACAACGCAACATCCCAATTGCTGGCGATATAGCTTAGGCGCGCATTGAATAATTCGTAGCTGCTGGATTTTTCATTGTGGCTATTAGAAAAGTAAAACTCGTCCTTGCCTTCAACTTCTAAACGCAAAATAAGATTTGGCAGTAGCGCGAGTTCGGTGCCGACAAAAAATTGATACTCTGGTGCGTGAGCTACCTCGCGGCCATCAAGGTCTACCGGCGCAAGCACCACACCGTTCCAGTCGTCTTTGGCATCGACATGGGAGGAGCTGGTAAAGCCCTTAAACTCGGCGCTAAGCCAACCCGCGGCGGCAAATAATCTAACGCGCTCGCTGGCCAAATAATTCAGTTCCAGCTCTAGACCCTGTGTCGCTCCACCCGCGGCATTGGTTAGGTAATCGTCGAAGGAAAAATTATTGGGATCGAAAATAGATTGCTTCGCTTGGACATCGCTGCGATCTTGATAAAAAGCTGCAATTTGCGCCTGCAGGCGGCTCTCAAACCATGTGCCTTTGATACCGAGCTCGTAGTTAATCATGTGCTCGGTATCAAACTCGTACATATCACTGTTGATGTCTGCGTTGGTGGTTGATGCCGAGATGATTTTTCCATTGATACCGCCAGATTTATAACCGCGAGAAATCGTGCCGTAGATCAACTTGCTGTCGGTGTAGCGGTATTCTAAGGTGAGGTTGCCGCCCCATAAATCTTCGTTATTGTCAGAGTTCACCGCGAGCGAGTCGCGGTAATCGGCATCGCGTTTTTCTAAGCGCAGACCACTGACTAAATCAACTTTGTCGCTGAGGGCGCTACGCAATTGGCCGTAAACCGCCATATTGTTAGTTTCAAATTGGCTGGTAAACGCGGGCTGCGCGATGAAGTCTTTGTCTTTAATCCGCAGCAGCGTTTCTTCTTCACTGCGGAAATAGCTGCCTACCACCCAGCTCGTGCTGCCGCCAAACAGCGCTGATTCTGCCGTGGAGATAAAACGGAAATCGGCGCTGATATTGTCTTTGTCGCGCTGATAGTTGTCCGCTGAACTGTATTCATCGGCGTGAAAGCCAATATAGCTCCAGTCTTCGTCATAGCCGTATTCAGTCTCTGAGGCGGCCATGCTTAAAACGGATTCCAAGCTAAATAATTCATTGCCAGACCACAGCGCGGTGACGGAAGCAGCCACAGTTTCTTGGCTGTCGCGGCCGGGCTGGTCAGATAGGGTCTTGCGGCTATTGTCTAAGGTGAATACATCGTAGCCATTGTCGGCATCAATATAGAGTAGTGATAAATCCAACTGCAGATCGTCGTGGGCCTGAATATGCAATTTGCCGCGCAGCACCGATTCGTCGATATTATTGGTGTCGTCGCGGCCTAAATAAGTGTTTTTAATATAGCCGTCGGACTGCTGATTTTGTGCCGCGACTCGGTAGCTCACGGTGTCGCTGATCGGACCGCTGCCCACCAGTGATAAAGTGCGACCATTGTATTGCGTCACTTCAGTCGCCACCTTGAACATCGGCGCTGTTGTTGGTGCTTGGCTGCGCATGGTAATTAGCCCCGCGAGGGCATTGGCGCCGTACACAGTTCCCTGCGGGCCGCGCAAAATTTCAACTTGAGCGATGTCCAAGGTGCTGGCCGCTAGGCCTAGGCCGGTAAAGTCGATGCCGTCGATAATAAGGCCAACCGAGGGGTTTACTGGGTCTATAAACTGGCTGCGTTCTCCAATACCGCGAATTTGGAAGAAACGGCCCCGCGAGGCGCCCGCCGAGAAATTAACGTTGGGGGCGAGATTGAGTAGCTGTTCAAGATTAGTTGCGCCGCGAGCATCGATAGTGGCCTGATCAAACACGCTAACGCTGCTCGACAGATCGAGTAGACGAGTGTCGCGAAATTGGCTGGTGACGATTATTTCTTCGACGCTATTTTGCTTAGCGGGGCTTTCGGCATATGCGGCGCCTGCCGTCATGCAGCCGGCAAGACTCAGTGCGTGCGCAAGGGTGTTCAATTTACGTAGATACTTCATGGTTCTCTCTCGAAGGAACAGCTGTGAAAGAGACCCGGTGTGCGACGTGAAGAGGATTGTTGAATTACCTATTCCTACGCCGGTATTAACCGGATCAGGTTCAAGGGTTTGCGCATTGGTATATGGTCGCCAATAGCATCTCAGGCCGAAGCCACCCCTTAGGTTTTGCGGGCCAGATTGTAGCAGAAATGCCTTTAGCTCGAAATCAATACTTAGTGGCGGTTTCGCTATATTTAGACGCCGTTTGACCAATATAGGGCCAAAACTGGTTTAATATGGGGGTGTAATGTCTCTGTGGAAAGCGAGTAAGAGCGACAGCCTATGAAACTGACAGCCCTGCAAACCTACAATATTGAGAAGGCCTTAACGAAGGGTAAGACCATAGAGGCGATTCGCATTTACCGTGAAGCAACAGGCTGTAGCTTGGTAGAGGCTAAGACGGAAATTGATCGCCTCAAGGCGGTGCTTAAAGTCCAAAAGCCCTGGTATTTTAAAGACGAAAACCTAGACGCTAAGCCAGTGTCAGCAGACCATGCGCCAAAAAAGGCCTTGCGTATGTCTACGGTTTTTTTTGCTTTTATTGTGGTCGACCTTATTATTTTTGCGGGCCTTATGTATTTTAAGGTATTTGACAGTGACGCAGCGCGCAGTAGTTCGGCGCAAGCATTGTTGCCGCAAGCTAAAAGCCAGGGACGTGCTAAGCGGATTGAATTGCCGAGCGTGGTCGACGCGAGCAGTTATTCTGCAAATTTGGCGCCCGATGAAAATTTTAAATCGCTTTATAAAAATAAAATGAATAGTGCGGCGTATATAAGAAGAAAGTCGTCCTCTGCTAGCAGCAGTTACGACGACAGCCTGCTGGAACGCAAAATTAAATCGGCGCGCAGTTTACTGGCTGCGCAGCGTAGCGCGCCGGCGGGCCAGCCCATCAATAGTATTGCTCGCAGTGCAAAGCGTCCCGAACTCGACGGTGTAATGAGTGATGGCGAGTGGTCTGAGGCCAGCCAAATTGTGGTTGATGACGCACTGCAATCGCGGCTGTATTTACAAAGTGATGGCGAGTGGTTGTTTATTGCCTGTGACGTACCGGAGGAGCGCAGTGCCAAGGGTTACGATCAGTGCCGTATCTATTTTCACGCGGGCTTGTTGGCTAAGTTAGTGAATGAGCGTATTCACATTGGCCGCAGCGCAGGCCTTACCAGTATTCGCCAAACCCAATTTAAGTGGCAGGGCGAAGCCCCGAAAACAAATGATGAGCGTTGGAAAAGGTATTCGATTAGCGATTGGGGAGTTTACCAATACGCGTACGGGAGCTCCTCTATGGTATCTGGCCACCGCCAGTATGAAGCCGCTATTCATCTAGGTGAAGCGGGTTTACACGCGGGGGTTCCCTTCACCCTTTACGCCGAGATCGAAACTGATCCTCTCAAGGATGAACAGGGCAAATTTGTTGAGCGGCGATATTTAGGCGAGCTGGGGAGCAGGAGCAGCCCAGTGTGGATGGTGTTTTAAATTATTACGTGGAGACTTAAGGCGTGTGGGCCACGAGGGGGAATACAAGCGCAGCGTATCAACGCTGCGCTTGAACAAGGCTTATTAGCAACTAGGCTAGATCGAAGCGATCTGCGTCCATCACCTTGGTCCACGTTGCCACAAAGTTGTGAACAAAGCGTTGCGCCGAGTCAGCGCTGCCATACACCTCTCCGATTGCGCGGAGCTGAGAGTTAGAGCCAAACACGAGGTCGACACGGGTGCCGGTCCACTTCAGCTTGCCACTTGCGCGGTCGCGGCCCTCAAATACGCCGTCGTCATTGCTGCTCGCCTTCCACGTGGTATTAATATCCAGTAGGTTAACGAAAAAGTCGTTACTCAGCGTTTCGGGGTTGTGGGTAAACACACCGTGCTGGCTTTGACCAACATTGGTATTTAAGACTCGCATACCACCAACTAGCACCGTCATCTCTGGCGCGCTTAAGGTTAGTAATTGCGCTCTGTCGATTAGCAGCTCTTCGGCGGTCACGCTGTACTTGGCCTTGAGGTAATTGCGGAAACCATCGGCGGCGGGTTCTAGCGGCGCAAAAGACTCGACATCGGTCTGTTCTTGACTGGCATCGCTGCGGCCAGGGGTAAACGGCACTTCAATACTGTGTCCCGCGGCTTTGGCGGCCTTCTCAATTGCGGCGCAGCCACCGAGCACTATCAGGTCGGCAAGAGACACCCGCTTATTGCCAGATTGGCTGCTATTAAATTTGCTTTGCACACCCTCTAGCGCGCCTATTAATTTTGCCAATTGCGCAGGCTGGTTCACCGCCCAGTCTTTTTGCGGTGCCAATCTAATACGGGCGCCGTTAGCGCCACCGCGCATATCGGAGCCTCGGAACGTCGACGCCGAGGCCCATGCGCCGCTGACTAATTCGCCAACCGACAATCCGGTGGCGAGGATGTCGGCTTTAAGGGCTGCGACATCTTGCTTATCAATTAGCTCATGATCGATGGCGGGCACTGGGTCTTGCCAAATTAATTCTTCGGCGGGGACTTCGTTACCCAGATAGCGAACCGCAGGTCCCATGTCGCGGTGAGTCAGCTTGTACCATGCGCGGGCAAAGGCATCGGCAAACTCTTCTGGATTTGCGTGGAAATGCTGGGCTATTTTCCGGTAGGCGGGGTCTTCGCGCATCGCCATATCGGCGGTCGACATTATTGGCGCATGACGCTTTGCGGGGTCGTGGGCATCGGGCACGGTCGTTTTTGCGGCGGCATCGGTCGGTGTCCACTGCTGGGCACCGGCGGGACTCTTGCTTAATTCCCACTCGTAGCCAAACAGGGTATCAAAGTAGCTGTTGTCCCACTGGGTTGGCGTTGGTGTCCACGCGCCTTCAAGGCCGCTGGTAATGGTGTCGCCACCCTTGCCGCTGCCCATGCTGTTAATCCAGCCTAGGCCTTGGGTGTCAATAGGCGCTGCTTCGGGCTCGGGGCCAACGTATTTTTCTGGATCGCCAGCGCCGTGGGTTTTACCAAAGGTGTGGCCACCCGCTGTTAAGGCTACCGTTTCGTAGTCGTTCATCGCCATTCGGGCAAAGGTTTCCCGAATGTCGCGGGCTGAGCCAAGGGGGTCGGGTTTGCCGTTGGGGCCTTCGGGATTGACGTAAATTAGCCCCATTTGCACGGCTGCCAAGGGGTTTTCAAGGTCGCGATCGCCGCTGTAGCGTTCGTCGCCCAGCCAGTCGCGCTCGGCGCCCCAGTTTATATCCTCTTCTGGCTCCCAAATATCGGCGCGGCCGCCGCCAAAGCCAAAGGTTTTAAAGCCCATGGTCTCTAACGCAACATTGCCGGTGAGCACAATCAGGTCTGCCCAAGAAATTTTGTTGCCGTATTTCTGTTTAATTGGCCACAGCAGGCGCCGCGCCTTGTCGAGGTTGCCGTTATCTGGCCAGCTATTGAGCGGGGCAAAACGCTGGGCACCGGCGCCAGCGCCGCCGCGGCCATCACCAATACGGTAGGTGCCGGCGCTGTGCCACGCCATGCGAATAAAGAACGGCCCGTAGTGGCCGTAATCGGCTGGCCACCAGTCTTGTGAATCGGTCATCAGGGTCGCAAGGTCGTCTTTTAAGGCTTGTAAATCGAGCTTCTTGAACTCGTCGGCATAATTAAAACTACTGCCTAAGGGGTTGCTCGTAGGGGAGTTTTGGTGAAGTATTTTTAGGTTTAACTGTTCTGGCCACCAATCTTGGTTTGCGGTGCCGCGATCCTCTGCTTTGGTACGTGAGCCGTGCATAACGGGGCATTTTCCGCTGCTGTTAGTGTCATTATTTGCACTCATATTTCTCTCCGTTGTTATCTGCTTATCGATCGGTACGTAAAAATTAGTAAAGGCGATTCTGCTGAGTACTTTGGTATCGGGCAGATTTGCGCATCAAGGGTGGCGCGGCCCTGCATTGTCGGAAACCGAAGCTTGCTCTAATTTATACTCTCATTGGACTATTACAGGAAATTGCATATTCTTAGTACTTCGATAGTTTTTATGTATGGCCAGCTTCTAGTCTATGACCTATTACGTATAGCTGAGTTTCTGGCAATGTCATGTATTTGACTAGAATGTCGGCAAAGGAGTGAATTATCTGGCTCAGGTTTACCTATACAGCGTGGGGCGCGGTTTTACGGAAAACGAGGTGGGGTTTTCCGCAGAGTATCCCGAATAGCAGGAGATCTGCGGAGTGCATAAAAGACAATGGCTTCGGTAATGACGAGTATTAGCGCCGATTACTCATTGAGTGGAACTTGCTTAGGCACACTCAGCTCACTCACCATTAACTTAATCTCTTCTAGTACTGCGCCTTTTACATCGTGCAGTTGCAACTGCAGTAGCGCGTCGTCGCCTTGGCGCTCAATTTGAATAGAGCCAAAGTTATCGATGGGGAAATTATTGGCCGTGGTGCGCAGGCCATTAGGTTCAACAGCTGCGGGGCTATTGGCGCCTAGTGCCGAGTTCAAACCGCTGGCGGTGATTTCGTAAAGTGGATAGGCGAGTACACCGTCTAATTTAGAAATTTCTGCTAGTTGGCGATCACCGCTAACAATAATTGCGCCATTGACACCACTGGTCTTAAGGAGATCAAATAGACGCTGACGCTCATTAGGGAAATTGGCCCATTTGTCGTCACAATGCTCGGTGGGCAGGACCTGAATGCTACTGGCAATAATGCGTAAATCTGCGGGCTTCTTGAACTCTTTCCACAGCCATTTCCACTGTTCTTCTCCTAAGATAGTTGCGCCTGCGGCAGTGTTGGCTATCGGTTCACAGGTAGATGGCTGTAGCTGCTTTGCTAAAGAGCTACGGTAGCTGCGGGTATCTAACATAAGGAACTGCACTCTGAGCCCGCCGATGTCGCGATACTGAGCGTGAAAGATGCCGCGCTCTTCGGTATCGCCAATGCTATCGAGCTCAAGACCAAAGAATTCAGCAAAATAGCGACGAGACTCTGTTAGATACGGGAAGTTGGCGTTGCCGCCGTCTTCCCCATAATCGTGATCGTTCCACGTCGCGAAGACATCTATAGCTTTTGCCATACCAAAGCGCTGTAATTCTTTCACTTTTCCTAAGTCGCGATAGGCTTTGTTAATCCGCTCCGGCAGCTCAGTACTTAAGTAGGGTTCAGCGTCGGTGTACACATTGTCGCCAAGGAACATAAAGACTTGAGGCTTTTGAGCCAGCACGGATTGCCATACGGGCTGGGCGTGCCACTGCTCAAGACTGGCGCCAAAGGCTATGCTGGCCTTATGGTGTATGTGTGTAAGGGAATAGCCCGCAGCGGACAAGGGGAGGCAGATTGCCGCGACGAGTACAATCAAGTTTCGAGATACAAGGTGCATGGATGATTCGGCCCTAATGAAGGAAAATAGCGGCGCTTTCGACAGGCTGGCATGAAATATGAGCAGCGGTGATGGTTTGCAAATTCAGTGCAGTCTAGCTATGTGCGCCTATAGTGGTGGTCAGCACAAATCATGCCGCGCAAGCCCAATCATAATTTATGTGCAATTCAATTTTGTAAGACGTTTCGCCCAACAAGGCGGGAGCCTCATAAGGTAGGGGGCTTTCAGTTCGCTTGGCTGGCCAATAGTCTTGGCGAAATTTTAGGATGTCATCACCGCCACGTTAGATTTAATGCCCAATACAGGGCGTTGTAGCGCGGCCGCGCATATTGTTTGCGCACCTTAATGGCGCGCTAGTCAGGCGATTTGCTATTCCCTGAATGGGAACTAAGCTTAGCTCGCACAGTCAGATACCCTGTTCGTTTCCTTAATAGACAATCGAGATATTATGAAACAAATTTTGATAGCAACTTCACTAGCCGCTTTCGCGATATTGATAATGGCTTGTTCAGATGACAAGACTGCCGCTCCCGCTGCGAAACAAGGCTCCACTGCAATTAGTATCGATACCGGCGAAGGATCTTTTGGTTTTAAGAGTGACAGCGATGGCGAAAATACCTCGCTAACAGTAGACGCTGATGGCGATAGTGGCAAAGGCAAAAAATAGATTTAATATTTAAAATAAATTTAGGGCAGGTCACGTCATGTGGCCTGCTCTAAATTTTCTGTGCTATTGATAACGCGCGTGTTTTAATTTGGTGAACTGTTCAGTGCGCCGATCTTCTTCAGCACAAATACTTAATAGATCGTCAATAAAGTTGTGTAATGCACGGCGCTCTACATATTGGATTTTTGTTTGCTGCTCGCTAGTTAACATGTGATACATCGACGCCGCGCCAAAGTCGCCAAATAAAATATCACCGTTGTTATCAACTAAGGTGTTATGGGCGTATATGTCGCCGTGGCAAATCTGCTGTGACTGCAGGTGGCTGAGTACCGAGCTCATTTGTGTCACAATTTTTGTGATTGTAGCTATTGGCAAAGAAAATTCTTTGGGAAAGGTGTCGCGGGTGCAACTGGTAAAACTGGGCGGAAGACCGAGGTTTTTATAGTTGGCTGGGATCAGCTTCATTATTAATGCTAGGCAGTCAGCCTCATTAACTTGGGCGAGTGGCTGCACTAAATTAGGATGACTCCCCGCTTTTAAACAGGCGCGTAGCTCGTCTTGAGGGTAACCGTCGCTCGTAAGCACGCCTTTAAATATCTTTACCGCGACCTCTTTGGGAAAGCTATCTTGGGCGGTATTCCACGTTGCCTTAGAAATTAGCCCGGAGGCGCCCTCGCCAAGTATGTTTTGCAGGGTATAGCTAGAGGACGCGACTTCAATGACCGCCGCCGCGCCGATGTTGGACTGACTAAAAGGATTGCCAGCAAAGGCCAGCCACGCCAATTTGGGCAGCTCTAGTAATTGATCGGGGAAGGCGCTTAGCTGATTAGCCGAAATGCGAATTAACTCCAGGTTCTGGCACAGCGCTAAACTCTGGGGTAGCCGCTGTAAGCGATTACAGGCCAGCAGTAGTTTCTGTAGTCGCGGCCGCTGGCCCAATGCCTCGGGTAGCGTCTCTATTTGATTACCCGTTAAAGTCAGCCACCGTAATTTTGGGGGTAGCGCGTCGCCAGAAACGTGTTTGATTTGGTTGGATTTAAATCCTACCATTTCTAAGTTTTCACACTGACCAAGCACCTCGGGCAGGGATTCAAACTGATTATTTGAAGCAAAAATAATTTTTAGTTTTTTAAGCTGACGAAGTTCAACGGGTAAGTTGCGCAATTGGTTGTTGGAAATATCGAGTATTTCTAAACTATCCGCCAAGGTGAGAATCTCTAAAGGGAGTGATTCAAGCTTAGCCGATAGGCTTAGGCGCTGAATGCCGGCTAATTCGCCAGATTTTAATTGGGCAAGGGTATGCAAGGTATCTAGTCCACGATGAGTGCGCTATTAAGCGCTTGAAGCCTACTGAATATGCCCGTAAAAAGAAAGAATCAAGGGCGCTAATGCATATACACCAAGGTGTGGCAAAGCGCTGATCTACGGTAATGATAGGTAATACTATGAATGGTGACTCTGATACCCGCGACAAATTGGCGCTTGAACGTACTCGCCTCGCAAACGAGCGCACTTTTCTGGCTTATATCCGCACAGGCTTGTCGTTACTGGCCGCCGCTGTTGTGCTATTTCAATTTTTTTCCGAATTGCACTCTTATATCGCTACCGCATGGGGGCTAGCAGCGTGTGGTTTGGTGGTGTTGGTGATCGGTTTGTTTCGGTTTAATAGCGTGCGGGCCGAGCTTAATCGCTATGCGGTGAGTTTGGCGGAACCCAAGCCGGCGCCAAGGGAGTAAGTCGGCGCGTGTAGTTATGTCGTTGGCCGCCTACCGTCTGCGCTGGGGTCAATCATGACTGATCTGTGCTACCGTGAATAACACCGCACAGCTTTAGCAACGAAAGAGTGTAAATTTTTATGGATATTATTCGCATTATTTTTGCCATTTTTTTACCGCCCGTTGGTGTATTTCTACAAGTGGGCTTTGGTAAACACTTCTGGATAAATATCATCCTTACCTTGTGTGGTTATTTGCCAGGGATTATTCATGCGGTCTACATCATAGGCAAAAAGTAGATAAATGGATGCAAGCGAAGTTCAAGCACGGCTGCGCCGCAGTCAGCAATTGGCTACCCTGCTCGACGGCGCTTGGGGTATTCCAAATACACGATGGCGCTTCGGTGTAGACGCGCTGCTGGGTTTGTTACCAGTTGCTGGTGATTTACTCAGCGCTCTTCTCGGCCTAGGAGTGGTCTGGCAGGCCCGCCAAATTGGCGCGCCGCGGTCACTGCAATTAAAAATGCTGGCGAATATCGGCTTGGATTTTTTGCTGGGCAGCGTGCCGATAATCGGCGATATTGCCGATGTTGCGTTTCGTAAAAACCTGCGCAATGCCGCGCTACTTGAGGCTTGGGTAACGAGTGAAATGAGTTAATTTAGCTGGTGTTTGCCATTCAAGCTAAAATTAACTCTTCCAGTACGTTGGCGTTAGCACCAAAATCACGGTCATAAATTCCAGTCTACCGAGTAACATTCCTAAACTTAAAATCCATTTACTGCTGTCGGGCAAACTAGAGAAATTGCCTGCGGGGCCGATAATGTCGCCGAGTCCTGGGCCAACGTTCATCAGTGCGGTGGCGGCGCCGGTGAGGCTGGTGACGAGGTCTAAGCCGCTAAAGGCGAGTAGCAGGGTTATCATTACGAGAGATAACAACATAATAAAAACAAAGGTGACTGCCGACAGCACAATGCTGTCGTCTACCGGACGCTTATTGTAGTAACGGCGGATCATGGCTCGGGGATGCACGGCGCGGATGATGCTTTCTTGCATCATCATAAACAGTAACTGGAAACGGAATATTTTAATGCCGCCGCTGGTCGATCCCGAGCAACCGCCAATAAACATAGCGAAGAAAAAGGCGGCGACAGCAAGTTCGCCCCACTGGGAGTAGTCGCCGCTGGCAAAGCCGGTGGTGGTAATGACCGAGACCAAGTTAAAGGTGGCGTAAGTGAAGGCGTGGGCGAGGTCTATGTCGGTTTCTGAGAGCAGATGTAGGGTAATAACCACACTGAGAACGAGCAGGGTGAGCAAAAAGCCGCGAATTTGTTGGTCGTTAAAAACCTGCCAGTGCCGCTTAATAACAAAGTGGACATAAATGGTAAACGGCATGGCGCCCAAGATCATAAAAAAGATGGCGATCCAATGGCTCGGCAGGTCGGCGAACTGCGCAAAGGAGCTGTCTGAAGTCGAGTAGCCGCCAGTCGAGATGGTAGTCATGGCGTGGTTAACCGCGTGAAAGCCATCCATGCCGTCGAGCATATAGGCCCCAGCGCACAAAAAAGTGAGAATGATGTAAATGTAGATAATCATCGTCACCATTATCCCTGAGCGGGTGGTTTTGTCTGACCAGTCGGATGATTCGGTTTGGAATAGACGCATGCCGCCTACTTTCAAAAATGGCAGTATTGCCACTGCCATGCCAATAACGCCAAGCCCGCCAACCCACTGCAACATTGAACGCCACACTAAAATGTCGTGGGCCATGCCGTCTAACCCCACCAATACGGTAGAACCGGTGGTGGTTAGGCCAGACACTGACTCAAATACGGCGTCGGTGAAATCGCAAAAGTCGGGTATGAGCAGAAATGGTAGCGCGCCGGTCAGCGAGATGAGTAGCCATGAACTGGTGGTGATTAAAAACATTTGCCGCGGCGTGAGCATATTCATGTGGTAGGAGCGCGATAGCATCCAGCCACAGGCGGCGAGGGTTACCGTTAGGGTCAGTGCACTGGCAAAGGCGCGGCTATTGCCGGTGTTATAGATAATTGCCATGAGTAGCGGTACCGCCATCAGCAGGCCAAACACCAGCAGAATTAAGCTGCAGACCTTAAGTACGGGTTTGATTAGGTTAGCTTGGTTCATAGCGGAATGCTTTTTGATCGGTTATTAGCGTGGGCCATGCTCATGGGTTTGCGGTCTTTTGTTCGGTGTTTGTTGTGATAATACCCAATTCGGCTGAACCGGCACCACAGGAGATTATAGACCGGAAGGCGGCGTCTAATTTAATGTCGGGTCGCGGTTCTACACAATCTGGCGGCAGGTGATAGACAAAGCCCGAGGTTGGGTTGGGGCCGGTGGGTACAAACACGGTATACCAGCCATTGCTGTGGCGGCTGGTGATAATGGCGGTGGCGCGGGCTGGGCTCTGGGTGCCGTAAAGCTGAACTACGGCGGCTTCGCCGCGGGTAAACGGTGAATTGCTATTAGCGCCAAACATTTGCTGAATAATGTCGCGGATTAATTTGTAGCCTGGGGCAAAGCGGGCGAGGTGGTTGTCGATAAAATTTTGCAGCCAGCGACCCGCGCTGGTAGCAACCAAGGTACCAACCATAAAGCAGCCCAGCAGAATAAGGGCGATAACGAGAGCGTCTATGGCCAAGCTCGGTGCGCCGGTAAGTCGCTCAAGTGGGTTGGTGAGCGGGGCAATGAGCGCCTGAACGCTGTTCATGGCCCAGCGCATGGCCAGTAATAAAATAATAATCGGCGCTATAACCAGCACGCCACCGATAAAAGACTGACTGATAAAATGCTTGAGCTTGTTCATGGGTGTCCGCGAAGGTTTGGGTCAGTGCTTATAGTAGCGAGTTTACCCGCTGACTACATCGCCAGTGAGGGTGTATTTGTGCCGAGCAATTTTCACAGCTCTTTAACGTAATAGACTTAATAGGCCGTCTAGTAATCGCTCTAGTTTGCGCAAGGAGCCGCATTCCGCAACATAGTGGGCGGCACTCTGGTAGCGGCGTATTTCGGAATCGCCGGTATTCCAGCTGTAGTGCGACTCTGGATTAAACCACAGCACGAGGCGGGCGCGGTGGTAGATGTCGCGCAGTGCGGCAATGCCGGTGTCGCCACCGTTGCCGCGGCCATCACCAAGGACTATGACGCAGCTGCGGCGGTTGAGTTTGTCGCTAATTTGCTCGCGAAAGCTATTCAGTGCCAAACCGTAGTCGCTGCCACCTAAACCGTGGCGCTGCTGGATAATCGCCAGCGCTTGGTCGGCGGGGTACTGGCGAAATAAATCTGTTACTTCAATGCTCTGGCCGCAAAATACAAAGCAGCGCGTGCTGGGTAATACATCGCTGAGCGCCTGCATAAACAGCAACAGCACACGGGACCAAGCGCTGACCGAGCCGCTAACATCACAGAGCACAAAAATTTCGCTTTTGTCTTTGCGAGTGGTTTTCCAGAAGCGATGAAAGGGAATGCCGCCGTAGGCAATATTGCGACGCAGGGTTTTACCCAAGTCGAGCTTGCCCTTGCGGGCGTGGCGATGGCGCTGGCGATGCCGAGCAGCAAGCTTTTTGGCGAGTTTGCGAATCAGCGGCGGCAGGCGTTCGCGGTGGTAAGACTCCATGGCCGACAGCGAGCTGTTCTGGAGAATATCGTCGCGAATCTCGCGGTTGGCGGCATCATTATTGAGTAGTAATTGCCGATTGATTGCCTCGATCACGAGGCCAATCTGAGCTTGGCGAATTTGTTCAAGCCAGTCAGCCTGCTCGTCGTTACCCGCATCGCGCAGTGCTTGAATGTCGATTTGGCGCTGCTTGTCGCCGAGGGCGTCGAGAATGCGGCGCCGAAAAATGCCGCGCTGGGTGCGGTACTGAATATCTTCTAGTTTGGCTTCAGCGGCGGCGCGCACTACCTCGGCGCGACGTTGGCTGCCCTGCCCGCCGCCACCGCCGCCCTTGCCTGGCATAGTCGCGCTGCTTTCACCTTGTGCGCCCGCCTCGCCTTGACCCTGACTGTTGGCGTCTCCCTCACCCTGCCCCGCGCCCTCATCGCTGGCCTCGGTTCCGCCTTGGCCGCTGCTAGACGTTTCATCGGCCAGGCCTTCATTTGGCGTGGCGCTGGGCTCGACATCTGAGTTTGGCGCTGCTGCTGGGTCGAGAGCCCTTTCTAAGTGGAAAAAGCGCTCAAAACACTGGGTAAAGGTGTCGTTGTCGTCCACGGTCTTGGCTAGGCAGCTGGCTAGGCCATCGCGCAGCAATACGGGGTCGTTGTAGCCTAGGGTCGCGGTGACTTGCATGGCGTCCAAGGTTTCGGCGGTCGACACCGGCAAACCGTGGTGGCGCAGGTGGCGGATGAATTGCAGCAGGATATTGTCCATAACAGCCTAAGCCTAGCGACCGTCGTCGGATTTTTTGATAAGGCTGTGCAATTCCGGCGTGATCATGGCGATATCTTCCTCGTATTTGAGCAATACATTGAGGGTGTCTTCGACCAATTGCTTAGACAGGCTGCTGCTGTGCAGCAACAGTAAACTGCGCGCCCAGTCGATGGTTTCACTGATCGCCGGCTGTTTCTTTAAATCGAAACTGCGCACGCTGTGCACAAAGTTGACCAGCTGGCGGCGCAGGGCCTCGGGCACCTCGGGTACCCTGCTCTGCACAATTTGGTTCTCGAGCTTGGCTTCTGGAAAGGGAATATACAGATGTAGGCAGCGCCGTTTGAGGGCGTCACTGAGGTCGCGGGTATTATTGCTGGTGAGAATAACCAGTGGTTTGTGGACTGCGCTCAAGGTGCCAATTTCCGGCAGAGTCACTTTAAAGTCGGCGAGAATTTCCAGCAGCAAGGACTCAAATTCGTAGTCCGCTTTGTCGATCTCGTCGATAAGTAATACCGCGCCGCTCTCGCTTTGCAGCGCTTTGAGCAGCGGGCGGGGTTCAAGAAAACGCTCTGAGTAAAAAATATCGTCAAAATTGTGCAGGCGTTCAACCGCTGAGCTGAGGCCTTCGGCGCCATCGAGAATTTCCTGTAATTGTTCCTTTAGCACCTGCACATACAGTAATTGCTTGCTGTATTTCCAGTCGTACAAGGCTTTGCTTTCGTCTAGGCCCTCGTAACATTGTAGGCGAAACATGGGCTTATTGAGCATGGCGGCGGTGGCATTGGCGAGTTCGGTTTTACCGACCCCCGGTGGCCCTTCAATGAGAATCGGGCGCTCTAATTGCTGGGCAATATACAGGGTGGTGGCAATTGCTGAGCTGGCGATATAGCCCTGCTTGGCCAGTTCGGCGATGAGTTGGTCGATATTATTGCGGGCGTCGCTCATGGCTGGGCTTCCGGTGTTATTGATTTTTGTCGTCGCGTATTGCGGATGAAATAAGGTGTGCCACGGCTGGCCAGTGCTCGGCGTAGTCGCGCTGGATTTGCGCGGCACTGGCCAATTCGTGATCGGCAAAGTCAAAGCCGGGGCAGACTGCTTCTGAGATAAGCCCGTAGTCGCAATTGGCCGAATGATGGTCTTTCAGTTCGGAGGCTTTCCAGTAGCCGCCCGGCACCAGCATTTGCAGTACTTCGCCTTTGCTAATATCGGGCCCCATGACTGGCTGACTTAACTCGCCTGTTGGCGAGATTAGCGTGTAGTGCAGCGCACTGCCGCCCTGCCAAAAATGCAGAATGTCCGAGCGATTACGATGTAAATGACCGCGGGGGCTGGCGGTGCTGAGCAAATAGTAAATTGCCGACATCGCGGCGCGGCCATTGAGCGCGTGCGGCGCAGTATAGCTGCGCCGAAAATAGCCACCTTCAAGGTGGGGCTCAAGACCGAGTTGGGCAATTACGGTGGCACTGTTCATGGCGACGCCGGCTGACGTGGACCCTGGCTAGGCGGCGATAGCTTGCGCATTAGCCGCCAGTGGTATTCATAAAGCGCACGATTTGGGGCTCGCCGTCGAGATCAAAGTGATGGCGCTCGGGCTTGAGGTCCATGGCCTTGATGAGTGCGGCTTGCAAAATGCCGTCGTCGCCGGGGTGGGCCTCGATAATTTCTTTGAGATTTAGCGAGTGTTCATTGCCTAGGCACAGCAGCAGGCGGCCTTCTACTGTTAGTCGTACCCGATTGCACAGATGGCAAAAATTGTGGCTGTGGGGCGAGATAAAGCCTATGCGGCTCTGGCTGTCGGCCATGCGGTGATAGCGCGAGGGCCCGCCGGTGGTCTCGGTGCTGGTGGTTAAGGGGTAGCGGGCGTGGATGATGTCGCGAATTTGCTCGCTGCTAATAAAACTTTTGGCGCGGTCGTGTTCACTAATTTGGCCCAGCGGCATTTCTTCGATAAAGCTGATATCAATATTTTTATGGCGGGCAAAATCGACCAAATCTAGGATTTCGTCGTCGTTCCTGCCCTTTAGAATAACGGCATTGAGTTTGATGCGCTGGAAGCCGACGGTAACGGCGGCATCGATACCCGCCAGCACTTTGCTGAGTTCGCCGAAGCGAGTCAGGGCCTTAAAGCGGTCGGGCTGGAGGCTGTCGATGCTGATATTCATGCCGGTCAGGCCGGCCGCTTTGAGGGGGGCGGCGTATTTGTCGAGCTGGGCACCGTTAGTGGTTAAGTGCAGCTGCTCAAGTTGTTCGAGCTTACCGAGGCGCTCAACAAGCGCCATAACATTGTTGCGGACCAGTGGTTCGCCGCCGGTGAGGCGTATTTTTTTAACGCCAAGTTGCACAAAGTTACTGGCAATATCGTATAGCTGCTCAAGGCTGAGAATTTGCTTGCGGGGCAAAAAAGTCATATCTTCCGCCATGCAATATACACAGCGGAAATCGCAGCGATCAGTGACCGAGAGCCGCAGGTAGTCGACACTGCGACCAAAGCGGTCTTGTAGTGGGGCGCTTGTGCTAGTCATGCTTCTGATATTATCACAGGTGGAGCCGTCAGGCTTTGTATGTATGGTGCTGAGAAGTGTTTAAATAGTATTAAAATTAGGTCAATTTAGGGGTGATACATGAAGGTTTTCAATATGTTGGCGGGGATTACACTCTGTGTTGCACTGCCTTTGCAGGCAGCTGAATCGGCAGCAAAAGCCCAAGAAACTAGCGTTGCAGACGCCTCTACTAGTGCGTCGGAGACTCAAACAGCGGTGATATACGATCGCCATGGGCGCCCTATTACGGCAGTGCAGGCCGGCAAGGCGCGCGCGGCTGAAGCGGCAGTGCGCAAAGCGGGTGTGGCGCCAGACTCTACTGAAGCGGCGATGATTCGCATTAGCATGGGCCAAGCGCCAGAAACTGCGTATGAACCCAACGATGGTATTTATGATGCTAAGGGCAACCCCATCGACAGCCGCCAAGCGGCCGAAGATTTGGCGGTGGTGGAAGTAATGCGCCGCGGTGGTATTGAACCTGGTTCTGAGCAAGATGCCATGATCCGCGCGGCTGCCGATGGCGAGGCCGAAACCCCAGAGGGCGAGCCCGTTGACGAGCAAACCATGGAAGATGTCGCCAAGGAAATTGCGGTGCAGCAAACAATTTTGGCTACAGGTGTTCAGCCTGGGTCGCCCAATGAATCGCTAATCCGTATGGGTGCGGATGTAATGATGGAAAAATACAAAAACTGGCGTTAAGTGCTGGCCGCCGCGCCTGTGGTGGCCAAAGCGCTCAATGACCGAAAATAAAATAGCCAAATAATATGTCGCCGTATTATTTGGCTATTTTATTTTCGGTGTTTCTATTTTGCGTGTTTGTTGGGGCTATGCCGTTGTGGAACTGGGGTATACTCTGGCGAAGAAATTTTTCTGGATCGACATAATGCGTTTTTTTGCGGCTATTTTTTTTGCGATGATGATCTGGGCGCCTATTGCTAAGGCCGCGTGTATTTTGCCGTTAATGCCGCAGGATTTAATTGATGGCGAAATTGCTGATTTTGAGGACATGAATGTGGCGAAACGTCGCGTTGAACGTTTTTTAGAAGACAGCCAGCGCTATTTGAAATGCTTGGATACCATGGATAAAACGGCACTGGGTACTGGCCGCGACAACGACGAGCGCCGCCGCAAGCGCATCGCTAATTACAATGCTGCAATGGAAAATATGAGTGAGGTTATTAGCACTTATAACGCCAATGTCGGTGATTTTAATCAGCGCTAATGTGAATATTTTTTTCTTGTAAATACCGTTTTAAATTTGCGCTCGGACGCTCATCGCCGAGTATGATCGCCGCGTGATTGCCAGCTTCTCCCCCTCCTGTTTCTAAACCCAGTTCCTCAATTAGGTAGGCGACGCGTCGCGCAATGGCCTGCCCCGAATCTACCCATTTTATATTTGGTAGCAAGGCGGCCAACTGCGGCTGCACCAACGGAAAGTGTGTGCAGGCCAAAATGACGGTGTCCATTGTGGCAAAGTCGCGGTGTTGGCTAAATTCGCGCTCAACATTTGCCAATACCGAATCTAGCGCTTGTTGATGCCAGATGAAATTTTCTACGGCCGGTGCTAGCTCGCGACTGCCAACGGCGATTACCGTGCAGTCTGCAGCAAAGTCTTGAATTAGTTGGGCGGTATAAGGGCGACTCACCGTGCCGGGGGTGGCCAGTAAGCCTATAACACCACTTTGGCTTAATGCCGCCGCCGGCTTGATGGCGGGCACCACGCCTACAATCGGAATTTGTATTTGGCTGCGCAGTGCCGGTAATACCGCCGTGCTGGCAGAGTTGCAGGCCATGACCAGTAAATCGACCTTGTGGGCGGCTAGAACTCGGCTTACCGTGGCGCAGATATGCGTAATTAACAGGGCTTCATCCCACTCGCCGTAGGGGAAACCGCCGTGATCCATAACATAGAGCAGGTCAATTGCCGGGAGCAGATCGTGTATTGCGGCGCCAATACTCAGTGAGCCGACGCCGGAATCGAAGATCAGCACACGGGGCGTGTGCTGGTTTGAACTCACAATAGAGCGAGGACTTTTTCTGCGGCGCTAACGTCGACACCGCCGGCGGGTTCAACGGCAATGTGACTAACCGTGCCGTTGTCGACAATCATGGCAAAACGTTTAGAGCGACTGCCCATGCCAAAACCGGTGGCATCCATTTCTAAGCCCAGCGCTTTGGTAAAGTCGCCGTTGCCATCGGCCAGCATCAATAATTCCTCGGCATTTTGTGCTTTGCCCCAAGCGTCCATCACAAAGGCGTCATTCACGGCCATGCACACAATGGTATCAACGCCAGCAGCTTTGATTTTGTCGGCATTAACCACATAGCCTGGTAGGTGGGTAAGTGAGCAGCCGGGGGTGAATGCACCTGGAACGGCAAATAAGACTACTTTTTTACCGGCAAAAATTTCTTCACTCGTAATGTCTTGGGGGCCTTTTTCGCCCATTACTTTCAGGTTTGCCGCGGGAATTCTATCGCCAGTCTGAATGCTCATAGTAGGACCTTAATATTATGTAATGAGTGTGATTTGCCAGTTTAGCAGAGCAATGGCTTGGGCGTAATCCACTTCAAAATCTAAAATGGACAATTCCCAGTTGGTAGCGCTGAAGGTGCTTGCCATGGTGCGATTTGCGAGCAGAGCGGCAATAAAAGCACAACAATATTGGCGGGCTTGTTACACTGCCCATCTTGAATGCTGAGCTGGGCTTCGTTCTGGCAGCGCTGTTTGTTTTGTCACAAAGTGGAGTTCGGTTTTGATTTCTCGCCAGCGATGTCGCTATGAATGGCAGGTCTTATTGTTGGCGGTAGGGTTTCTCACCCGCCTGCCGGTGCCCGCAGACCCCAGTTTTAGCGACAATAAGCTCAACGGCGCGTCGCGCTACTTTCCCTTGGTGGGGCTATTGGTTGGGGCGTTAGCGGCTGGGGTTTACGGCGCGGCCTTGGCGGTGTTCGCAAACAGCCTTATTGCTATTTTACTGTCGATGGTTGCGTCGATTCTGATTACCGGCTCCTTCCACGAAGACGGCTTTGCAGACAGCTGTGATGGCTTTGGCGGCGGCTTTCGCAGCGAAGATGTGCTGCGCATCATGAAAGATTCGCGCATTGGCACCTACGGCACTGTCGGCTTGATCTCGATTTTGGCTTTGAAAGCGGCGAGCTTGCATGCGATGCCGACAAACTCGGTGGTAATCGCTGGGCTGCTCTGGGGTCACGTATTTAGTCGCTGGGTGTCGACCTCGTATTTGTTGGATCTCAACTATGTGCGCGGTGAGGGCAAGTCTAAACCGCTGGCGACGACTATGCCGTTTAAGCATTGGCTGTACTCTGGCGCGCCACTGCTGCCGCTACTACTTGTAATCGATGTCTATTCTTTAATGGGGCTGATGGTTATGGCCGCCCTGTTTCGAATAGCATTTGCTTGGTATTTGCGTCGACGAATAGGCGGTTACACCGGTGATGCGCTCGGTGCTGCCCAGCAAGTGGTTGAAATATTAGTGTATTTTGCCATTTTGCTATGAAGTAAACCGAGCTAGTGCGGTTTAGCACTAATTCTCAAAGTGTGAATACTGCACAGTCTTAAACCACTCTTTGGTGGCACTCCTCACTGCAATTACAGTCATAATGTCACGAGACATTTATGACTGAGGACGCAGGCATGAACACAAATTTATTAGTGGGCGGTATATTTGGCGCGGTTGCGGTTACTGCCGCAGGCAGTTATGCGGGTTACACCACCCTGGTAGAGAATAAAAAGCCACAGTTTGCTGAGGTTATCGAGAGCCAGCCGATTACCGAAACCTATTACACCGACCGTCAAGAGTGTTACGACGAAGTTGTGCAGCATCAGGCTGAAGTGAAAGATGGCAACCAAGTCACTGGTACGGTCATTGGTGCGGTATTAGGTGCGGTTATTGGTAAGCAAGTTGGCGGCGGCAATGGCAAAAAGCTAGCGACGGTTGCTGGCGCCGCGGCGGGTGGTTACGCGGGCAATAAAGTGCAGAAAAATATGCAGCAAAAAGACGTGTACACCACGACAGAGCAGCGCTGCAATACCGTGCAAGACCCACATCAGAAAATTACCGGCTATAGTGTTACCTACCAGTTAGACGGCAAAACTGAAACGATAGTCATGGATCACAAACCGGAGTCGACAATTCCTGTAGAGAATGGCCAGTTGGTGTTGAGCGCGCCAGCGAGCGAAAAATCGGAAACAACGCAGTTATAAACAACGCTTTACCACGGCTGTATCGGAATCGAATGCGATGAGATATGACGATAATTTGCAAAATGGAGTGAGCTGTATGACAACGAAATTAGCGAAGCGTAGCACGGCCGTAGTAATGAGCGGTTTTATGATTTGGACGGGCTTATTAGCCAGCACCGCCTCTGCGGCGGTGATTAGCACCGATAACATGGTGGCAGAGTATTCTGTTAAATCTGATCGCGCTGAAATGAAAGCGGCGCTGGCCAGTAAAGATGTGAGCGCGCGCTTGCTAGAGTTGGGCGTGTCACCGGCAGATGTCGAGGCGCGTATTGATTCATTAAGCCCCACCGAGTTAGCCATGTTGCACGACCGCATGGACGAAATGCCTGCGGGTTCCGGCGCGGTTGGCCTGTTAGCGCTGTTGGTATTAATCTTCTTTATTACTGACGTGCTGGGTATTACCGATATCTTCCCCTTTGTTAATGCGGCGAAGTAATACCCTTCTTCTTCTGTGCCTGCTATTGCAGGCCTGTTCTGGTTTACCGCTAAAGGAATACGCCGAGACCCTTGGGACTCGGCGTCAGTTAGACGTGCCGTTTATTGCCCAACAGCAATTTTATTGTGGCCCTGCAGCCTTGGCTGAAGTTGCTCAGTATCGCGGTATTGATGCTGATCAGAACGCTTTGGCTAAGCAGCTTTTTATTCCCGATAAAAAAGGTTCGCTGGCGGTAGAGATGCAGGCGGCGAGCCGTCGGCTGGGATTACTGCCCTACCCCTTAGCCAAAGATCTTTATGCGCTACTTAAAGAGATTGATGCTGGCAATCCGGTGTTGGTCTTTCAAAATTTGACCTTTTCTTGGTTGCCTCAGTGGCACTATGCGCTAGCCCTTGGCTACGATTTAGATAGCGAAGAGCTGATTTTGCACTCGGGTAGCCACGCCTATTACCGGCTGCCCTTTTCGACCTTTATGGCAACATGGTCGCGGACTAACAACTGGGCGCGAGTGATGGTCGATAGCAGTCGCCTGCCAGTAACCGCTGAGCCTGTCGAGACAATCAGCAGCGCGTATGCATTTGAGCAAACTGGTCACCCTGAACTTGCGGCGGGCTTTTATGCCTTGGCCGCGGAGCGCTGGCCAGATTCTCAGCCGGTACTCACTGCGCAGGCGAATTTAGCTCTGTCTCAGGGGGAGCATCAGCGCGCTATTGTGTTATTTGAACGTTTATTGGCACTAACAGAAGACGATCCGGCGCTGTGGAATAACTACGCCTACGCACTGCTGGCCGGTGGTTGCAAGGCGCAGGCGCTCAGGGCGATTAGTCGTGCTGAATCGCTGGCGCCAGATGACGAGCAGTATCGTGATAGCGCCAGTGACATCCGCGCCGCCGAAGCGGCTGCGGAACAGTGTGAATTGCAAAGCCAGTAACCGTGGGGTTAGCGCTTCTTTTGCTTAGCCTGCGCAAATAGCGCGGCCATGGTGGTGTTCTCCGCTTTTTGGGGCTGCTTGGGCATGGCCGCTGGCTTGTTGCGCGCGCCGCGCCGTTCGCCGCTGCTATTGGCCGCTTGCACCTCGCTGGCCTTGTCTTCTAAACGCATAGACAGCGCGATCCGCTTGCGCTGCGCGTCGACTTCCATAACCTTCACTTTGACAATATCACCCGCTTTAACGACGCTGTGAGGGTCTTTCACAAACTGATTGGCAAGCGCCGAGATATGCACCAAACCGTCTTGGTGCACGCCAATATCGACAAAGGCGCCAAAGTTAGTGACATTGGTGACGACCCCTTCCAGGATCATGTCCGGTTCAAGATCCGAAATTTTCTCGATGCCGTCTTTAAACGTCGCGGTTTTGAAATCGGGTCGGGGGTCGCGGCCGGGCTTGTCTAGCTCGGCGAAAATATCGGTAACGGTGGGAATACCAAAGCGTTCATCGGCGTATTCAGCCGGCTTTAGGGTTTTTAAGAAACTGCTGTCGCCCAGTACGTTTTTGACTTCGCGCCCGCAGCGGTTAACGATTTTTTCCACCACGCTATAAGACTCAGGGTGTACCGCCGAGGCATCCAGCGGATTGTCGCCGCCCACAACCCGTAAAAAGCCTGCCGCTTGCTCAAAAGTTTTGGCGCCAAAGCGGTTAACTTCTTTTAATTGCTCGCGGCTTTTAAAGGCGCCGTTGCGGTCGCGATATTCAACAATATTGGCCGAGATGCTTTGGTTTAAGCCCGATACGCGGGCCAGCAGTGCCGGTGAGGCGGTGTTTACATCCACACCTACCGCGTTTACACAGTCTTCGACCACCGTCTCTAGGGTGCGCGATAGCGCAGTTTGCGATACATCGTGTTGGTACTGACCAACACCGATCGATTTGGGGTCGATCTTAACTAATTCGGCCAGCGGGTCCTGCAGGCGACGGGCAATGGAAATGGCGCCGCGAATGGTGACGTCGAGATCGGGGAATTCCTTGGCCGCGTATTCTGATGCCGAGTAAATCGAGGCGCCAGACTCGTTTACCATCACGCTGGTGCAGCCCAGCTCGGGGCGCGCGGTGAGCACGTCTTTCACAAAGCGCTCGGTTTCGCGGCTGGCAGTGCCGTTGCCAATGGCGATAAGCTGTACGCCGTGCTTTTTGATTAGTGCCAATAGCACTGCGGCGGATTCGGCAATCTTGTTCTGTGGCGGCGTGGGGAAAATAGCGCAGTGGTCGACCACTTTGCCTGTGGCGTCGATAACCGCCACTTTTACACCGGTGCGCATGCCGGGGTCTAGGCCGATGGTGGCGCGCTGTCCGGCTGGTGCAGCCAAGAGCAAGTCTTTAAGATTGTGAGCAAATACGTCAATTGCAGCGGTGTCGGCTAGTTCGCGCAACTGCCCTAGTAAATCGGTTTCGAGGTGGGTGTAGAGCTTAATGCGCCAGGTCCAGCGAATCACTTCTTTTAACCAAGTATCGGCAGGGCGCCCTTCGTCCTTCACTTTCCAAAATTCGGCGACCATGCCCTCGCAGGGATGAGTCGTGCCCTCTTCTTCACTAAATTTAATGGCGAGACTGAGAATGCTCTCGTTGCGGCCGCGAAACATCGCTAAGGCGCGGTGTGAGGGCGTGGTTTTAAGCGGCTCGCTATGGGCGAAGTAATCTCTAAACTTCTCGCCTTCTTGCTCCTTGCCGGTCATGACGGTGCTGCACAGCAGGCACTCATTCCACAGAAAACTGCGCAGTTTGGCGAGTAAGTTGGCGTCTTCGCTAAGGCGTTCCATCAAAATGTATTTGGCGCCGTCGAGCGCGCCTTTAACATCATTGATACCCAGCTCTGGGTTTAAATAATTCAGCGCCAAGCTGGCGGGCTCTTGATTTGGATCGTCAAACAGGGTGTTAGCCAGCGGTTCTAAGCCGGCTTCAATGGCGATTTGGCCTTTGGTGCGACGCTTGGGCTTATAGGGCAGGTATAAGTCTTCTAGGCGGTTCTTGGTGTCGGCGGCGCGAATATCGCGCTCTAGCTCGGGGCTGAGTTTGTCTTGCTCGCGAATGCTGCTGAGAATGGTCTCGCGCCGATCTTCCAGCTCCCGCAAATAGCCTAGCCGCGACTCTAGATCACGCATTTGGGTGTCGTCTAGGCCGCCAGTTACTTCTTTACGGTAGCGGGAGATAAACGGAACAGTGGCGCCCTCGTCTAATAAGGCAACGGCAGCGCTAACCTGCGCTTCTTTAACACCAAGTTCCTGAGCGATACGGCTGGAGATGGAATTCATATTATCGGCTTATCTAATACTGGAAGCCGGACATTATGCAAAAACTATGGCGCGGGTGCGAGGCTTGACAACAAGGTTTTTTAGACGCGCGGGAGACGCTTGATGGGAGATGGAAGACGCAAAGCTAATTCAGGGCTTTGGTTTGACTTATTAGCGTCTCCCATCTCCCGTCAAGCATTCTGCCGTGAGCACACTAGCCCTCACTTTGCGCTAAAGCCTCAAACAAGGCGCAGCACTCGTCGTAAAAGTAACGGTATTCTGGGCGCAGATGCTGGGTGATCAGCGACATAATTTGGAATACACCTTGGTGAATCATCATTTCATTACTGGTGTGACGCTCGCGCAGTTGGTTGTAATTCAACCAAAAGGTTAGCGACATGGCGATGTTGTCGCAGAGCCGAGTAAGTTGAGCGTCGTCGAGGTCGAGAAAGTTTTGACTGCGTAATTCTAGGGCAACCGCGCGGGCCGCTTGTACTTTTAGTTCGAGCAGTTTCGAAAACTTTTTAGCGATTTGTGGGTAGCGTTGCAGAATGTCGTTGAGATTGCGGTAGAGGTAGCGGTGGTTAAATATGTGTTCAAAAACGATGTATAAATAAAACCACGCGTCTTGGGCGCCGAGGGTTTTTTCGAGTGGCGCGCTGAGAATATCAACAAGTTCTAGTTCAAAGGCAGCGTAAAGCTCGGGGATGATTTCGTCTTTGCCATGGAAGTGGTAGTAAAGATTGCCGGGGCTAATGTTTAGCTCGTTGGCAATGTCTACCGCAGTGACATTCGGTTCGCCGTCGGTATTAAACAGCGTGAGGCTACGCAATAAAATTTTGTCGCGGGTTTTCATCCGAGATAACAGACTCCTGTGAGCGAGGCCACAAGGTGCCACGAACCTTGCGTGAATGTCCAGCAGTGTCAGCGTGTTAAGCGGTTTATAAAAGGTTAGCGGTGAGATGTATTTTTTTCCGAGGAGGGCGAGTCGCTCGCCCTCCTCGGGAAATATTTTATTCGGCTTTGGTAGCCGCTTTTTTAACGGGTGCTTTGCGCGGGGCTTTCGCTTTGGCTGGCGCCTTTGGTGCCGTTTCAACAGCGGGCTTGGCCGCCTTGCTAAGGCTGTCTACTTTCTTGCTAAGCGCATCTAGTTTCTTCTCTAAACGGCTTAGGTCGTCGGCGCTGGCAGTGTGACCAAAACCAAGGCTGGCGCGCATTTTACTGATGCGCTCTTCAATGGAGATGGTTTTGCCAATGTTAGTGGCTTCGCCAAGTTTGGCGCGGGCCTGAGTTTCCAAGCGGTTGCCCTTGTCCACTAACTCGGTGAACAGCTTTGGGGTTTCCTTGCTGGCTTTTTCAAGTGCTTCGTGGGCTTCGTCGTAGGCGCGGCCGTAGGCGCCAAGTCCGGCGAGCCAAATGTTTTTAGCTACTTCGCCAGCGTGGTTGGTGGCGTCTTTTAGGTCTTGCAGGCTTTTTTTACTGTCTTTGCTCATGGTGTTCTCCATTGCAAAATAAAATGGCTGAATCTACTGCATAGGTAAGGATACCCTACAAATGCGAATTTTTAATCTGAGCTCAGTTATGAAAAAAGCACGATGGCCATACGGCGCATCGTGCAAAAGCATAGGTGAGATACAGACCTAGGATTTGACACCCTAAAACGGGTGTCGAATGCTTACGACGCGGTGGCTTCTGCTACAACTTCTGTTACTTCAGCCGTGCCGCGAGAAACTTTAGATTTCACTTTGTCAAAGCCTTCGCGAAGAGTTTTTAGCTGGCCTTCAACGGCGGCATTACTTTCGCTTTTCAGCTCTTCAAACTTGGCTAGCGCCTGAGCTTTGCTGTCTTTGAATTTAGCAATGGCGGTAGATTTGCTACCTTCAATTTTGCTAGTTAGCTGCGTTTTGCTAGTTTCGAATTTAGAAACTACGTCGCCTTGTACTTTTTCGCCGCGAACAACCAAGCTGTCGAAAAATTCGTTGCGCTTGCTGTAAGCGTCTTTGCATTTACTTTCGGTTTCTTTAAGCTTGGCTTCAGTCTGCTTAAACAGGTCTTGGCTCTGTTCAAATACTTTGCCTGCCAGACCTAGGTTGGCTAAAAAGATTTCTTTTGCCAGCGCGTTGGCTTTTTCAATTTTGCTTACTTCGGTCATGATGACGTCCTCATTGGGAAAGAATATTTGGGCTACTTGAGCCTAATTTGGCGAGAACTGCATTGGCTCGCTGACTTGTGGCCAGAATACGGTGTTTAATTAGAAAGCACATACTAAACTGCGCTAAGCCATTATTTTCGTGCAGTTAAACTTCTTATTAGCTTATTCCTTCAATTGGTCAGCGGCTCGGCTGCGTTGATATTCTTAGGCCTTAGGCGCTCTCTTGCAGTAGGCGTTCTAGGCAGTGTTCTTGAATGCCGTAAAAAGCTTTAATGCCCGCGATCTGTTGCAATACTTCGCTGTTGTCTTGGGGCTGGCGCCGCTTTTGGGCGAGGATCATTTTATTTTTACTGGTGTGCTCCAGTGAGATAAATTCGAATACTTTAGTGTCGTAGCCGTGCGCTTCCAATAATAGCGCGCGCAGGCCATCGGTGAGCATTTCGGCCTCTTGGCCAAGGTGAATACCGTGTTGTAGCAATGGTGCTAACAAGGCGGGGCTTTTTAGCTGGGGACGAATTTGTTTGTGGCAACACGGCGAGCACATAATAATGTTGGCGCCGCTGCGAATGCCCATGTGAATGGCGTGGTCGGTGGCGGTGTCGCAGGCGTGCAGGGCAATCATGACGTTAATGTGCTGGGCGGCAAAATGCTGAACGTCGCCCTGTTCAAATTTAATGCCTTCCAAGGCTAAATTTGCCGCGGTTTTATTGCAGAGGTCGACGAGTTCTTGGCGCAATTCAACGCCGGTGACTTGGGCGGGGATATGCAGTTGGTCGTGAAGATAGTCGTGCAGGGCAAACGTTAGGTAGGCTTTACCCGAGCCAAAGTCGGCTATATGCAGTTCTTTTTGGGTGGCCAGTCCCGTTGTGTTTATCGCGCCAGCGAGCACTTCGATGAAGCGGTTTATCTGCTTCCATTTGCGTGACATCGCGGGAATGATTTGGGCTCGCTGATCGGTAATGCCAAGCGCTTGAAGATACGGGCGGCTCTGCTCTACAAAGCGATTTTTTTCGCGATTGTGTTGCTGAGTCTCGGTTTGGTTGTTGGTCTTGTTGCGGTGTTTATTGAGCAGTGCTTTGCCTTTTTTATTGAAGCGCAGTTGAATTTCCCATTCTGTGCTAATCAAGTGGGCGTTGTTGAAATCGTTGCCCAGCCAGCGGTGCAGCAGCCGCACGGCGTCTTCTATGCTCATGTTCTTGGTGACATGACGACTGCGGTATTCATAGAGGAATGACAGTAACGCGGTACTTTTTAGGTTTATTGGGCGAACGCTAATACGAGTAAGTTCGGGTTCATCACCCTGATACTTAGACAGTATTAAACGCTGCAATTGGCCATTTTGAAAAGCGTGTTGGCAGTCGCTGATAAAAATCGCGGTATGTTCTGCGGAGGAATCTGTTGTCATTAGCCGTGTCCAGTAAAAAGCCGAGCTAATTAGAAGGGCTGAGCCCTTGCAGGCAGGGGAGTGGTAAGTGTGTGCCGGATTAGGGTGTCAGGCAAGTTTGGCGGCATATTTAACGGCACAAAAAAGGGCAGCTAAGCTGCCCTTTTTTGTTACTCAGCCCGAATTTACGCTTTAGGGCCTGCAGCAATAATCGCCTCAGAAACGTCAAATTTCTTGATGTTTTCTTGGAATAGGCGAGCAAGCTTAGTTGCTTCAGCGTCGTAGGCTGCAGTGTCGCCCCACGCTTTGCGCGGGTTGATGTATTTGTCATCAACACCTGGAATCGCTTTGGGGATAGTCAGGTTCAGCGCTTCGAGCTGCTCAGTTTCGGCGCCAATTAGAGTGCCGTTCTGGGCGGCAGCAACGACTGCGCGGGTAACTGGGATTGGGAAACGTGAGCCAGTGCCGCCAGCGGCGCCTGAACCACCGGTCCAGCCGGTGTTGATCAGGTAAACCTGTGAGTCGAAGTCGTCGATACGTTTCATCAGCAGCTCGGCGTAGTCGCCAGCCGGACGAGGCATAAAGGGCGCGCCAAAGCAGGTGGAGAACGTGGGGTGGATACCCGCTTCTGCGCCCAGTTCAGTGGAGCCAACCCGTGCGGTGTAGCCGCTCAGGAAGTGAAATGCCGCCGCTTCTTTAGACAGAATTGAAATTGGCGGAATCACGCCAGATACGTCGCAGGTCAGGAAGATAACGGTTTTGGGTTCGCCTGCAGCGTTCTCAATAACACGTTTCTCTACGTTTTCCAGCGGGTAGCAGCAGCGGCCATTTTCAGTGAGGCTGGTGTCGTCGTAATCGGCGTGGCGAGTGTGGTCGTCAATAACCACGTTCTCAACAATGGCGCCAAAGCGAATCGCGTCCCAAATAATGGGTTCGTTTTTCTGGCTTAGGTTGATGGTCTTGGCGTAGCAGCCGCCTTCAATATTAAATACCGAGCCTTTTGCCCAGCCGTGTTCGTCGTCACCGATCAAGTAGCAGCTTGGGTCGGCAGACAGGGTGGTCTTACCGGTGCCAGACAGACCGAAAAATAGGGTGGTTTGGCCAGACTCGTCGACGTTGGCCGAGCAGTGCATAGGCATAACGTCTTTTTCGGGGAGCAGGAAGTTCTGCACAGAGAACATCGCTTTCTTCATCTCACCAGCGTAGCGCATGCCTGCCAGCAGTACTTTGCGCTGGGCAAAATTGATGATGACACAGCCGTCTGAGTTAGTGCCATCGCGCTCAGGCTCGCAAACAAAACCCGCGCAGTTGATGATGGTCCACTCTTCTTTGCCCTTAGGATTGTATTTGGCGGGGCGCACAAACATATTGCGGCCGAACAATCCCTGCCATGCAGTTTGGGTGTTTACTACCACGGGGATGTAGTGATCTTCGTGGGCGCCAACGTGGAGTGAGGAGACAAAGCTGTCGTGGTCGGCTAGGTAGTCTTCAACTCGGTTCCACAGGGCGTCGAATTTAGCGGCGTCGAAGGGACGGTTTACGCTGGTCCAGTCGATGGCGTCAGAGGTAGAGGGCTCTTGAACGATATAGCGGTCGCCAGGTGAACGGCCAGTGCGCTTGCCGGTGGTGACTACCAGCGCGCCGCTGTCGGCGAGACGGCCTTCGCCGCGACTCAGGGCTTGCTCAATTAGTTGAGCGGGGGTCAAATCTGTGTAAATCGTCGTTTCAGCACTCATTCTCTGTTTTCCTGTCGCGTAATCCTGAGAGCAGCCTTGGGTGTTGCTGTGGGGTGGGCAAGAAAGAGAACCCCCAAAGTGGCTGGTAATTTGGGGCGCCATTATTACAAAAAACCTGAAGCAGCGCTAATCTTTGCGGGCATAAATCTCGGTTTGAGAAGTGTGCCCAAATATGGTGCTTAATTTAATGACGGGTAATGTCGCTGCCTTGCTCAAAAAGGGCGTCGACATCGCTGGGGCTAAATTGGTAGAGGCGGTTGCAAAACTCGCAATTGGTCTCAATTTGGCCCTGCTCCAGAAGGATGTCGTCGAGCTCTTCGCGGCCGATAGATATTAGGGCTTGGGCGACGCGTTCGCGGCTGCAGCGACAGCGGGCGACCATTGGCTTGCTGTCAAATAAGCGAACGGCGTCTTGGTGGTAGAGCCGATAGAGCAGCGTTTCGACATCTAAATTGAGCAATTCGTCATTTTTGATGGTGTGGGCAATGGTGCTCAGGTGTTCCCAGCGGTCTAGGTCGGGTTTGATACTGGGCAATTGTTGCAATAGCAAGCCGCTGGCGTGTTGGCCGTCGGCGCACAGCCAAACGCGGGTGGCGAGCTGCTCGCTGCGCTGAAAATAGGCTTCTAGGCAGTGGGCGAGGCTATTGCCATCTAAGCTGACAATACCTTGGTAGGGTTTGCCGTTGTCTGGGGCGATGGTCATGGCCAGTTGCCCATTGCCGATCAGGGCTTTGAAGTCGGTGCTCATGGCTTCGTTGGCATCGCGAGCAATGGCGCGGAGCTCTTGCTTGGAGTTGGCTTCGGCCATAATCAATGGGATTTCGCCGTCGCCGCGCACTTGCAGTATCAGCGCACCTTCAAATTTAATAGTGGCGCTCAGTAAACTCGCGGCGGCGAGGAATTCGCCCAGCAAATTGGCGACGCCTGGGGGGTAGTGATGAATACTAAGAATGTCTTGGTAGCTTTTTTCTAAGCGAATATGCTCGCCACGAACATCGCTGTTGTCAAAAATAAAGCGGCTGATGGTATCGCTCATGGCGGGTCTGGTGTCCGTGATCAAAGAAGCGGCCAATTATAGCGTTTAGGCAGGGCTGGGTCTTGTTTGACTTGCGGCTAATATTTACTCGTCGTTTAGGTTTTTAAAGCGATGGATTTGACGGCGTTGCTTTTTATTGGGTCGCTCGGGGTGTAATAGGCCGGCCGCCGCGCCGAGTATTTTGCGGTCGGCGGCGATTTGTTCGCGGGCGCGAATACTGTCTTCGGTCTCGCGGTAGAGTAGTGCCGCCTCTGGTGCGCCGCGGCGCTGGCCGGATAGCGCGATTACATCCACTACTTTGCTGTCCCAGCCCGAGCGAATCGTGAGCGTTGCGCCAACTTGCACTTCTTTACTCACTTTGCAGCGCTCGCCGTTGTAGTGAACCTTGCCGCCTTCTACGGCCTGTTTGGCAAGGCTGCGAGTTTTGTAAAAGCGCGCTGCCCACAGCCATTTGTCGAGGCGAATACCCGCTGGGTTATCAGTCATTGGCCGTACTCCGCTTGGGAATGGGGAGTATTTCAGAAAAGTGGTGAATAGCGGGGTAGCTCAACTGCTCGCGGCTGGGTTGTTTGCTGTCCGGCTGGCGCAGGGTAAGTAGATGGCGAATACCAAATGCCGCGGCGGAATCGAGCACGCTGGCGGTGTCGTCAACCAGCAGCGTGCGCTCTGGATTAAAGTCCCAGTGCTGTTGTAGCCGATGCCAAAACTCGGGGTCTTCTTTGGGTTTGGCCAGCTCATGGGAGGTGATCATTTTGTGCATCCAGCGGGCTAGGTCGGTGTGCTCTAATTTTAGATTTAAGCTGCCGCGGTGGGCGTTGGTGACCAGCCAGGTTTCGCAGTGACTCGCGTCTAGGGCGTTTAAAAAATCCGCAGTGCTGGGGTGGGGAGCAATTAAGTGAGCTACTTCGCGCTTAAGGGCGACGATATCCACCTTAAGCTGATCTGACCAGTAGTCTAAGCAGTACCAATTGAGCGAGCCGCGCTCGGCCATAATGCGCTGTATTAAGTCTTGTGCTACTTGCTCTGGTTCGCCACCGTGAATTTCAGCGTAGCGCTTGGGGAGATGTTGCGACCAGAAAAAATTGTCGTAGTGTAAGTCGAGTAAAGTGCCGTCCATGTCGAGAAGAACGGTGTCAATTTCCTGCCAATTTATCATAGAGTACCGGTGTTGAACGCACCGGCTTTAATTTGCTAAGCGAGTGCTATTGAGTTTGCCGTTGACTGCATCGCGCATGTCGATTACTTCGGCGTAATTAACATTCAGCCACCACTCGGCGCGGTTATTGCCGTAGGGGTTAATCGTGCGCGCACCACGGCGAATTTCTTGGGAAAAAGTGCTATCTGATTTATTTGTTGTGGCCATTTTCGGCGCCCTCATTGGTTTTGCTCAGCGGCGTAATGCAGTGAGTAACCAAGGTACCGACAGGGCTAGGAATGGAGTATAGGGAAAAGTCCCTAGCGAGTGAACCTGTGTATTCAAACTGTGAACTGAGTACGGTTTCTGAGGTGGGTGCAGGGCTTATGACGGCCGTAGTGGAGCTCAGAAATGGGGTAGAAGCAATTTGTGCTTGCTAGGATGGGGGTAGATAACGCCGTGCATGACAACCTAAAATTTGCTAGTGACGGAGTTCAGGGCTTGCGCTTTTCTCGCGCGGCCTTGGTGTCAATTGCTTTGTTCATATCGATGTCTTCGGAGTAGTTTACATCCAGCCACCAATCGCCACGATGGCTGCCGAACTGGCGTTTTGAGGTTGGTGCTTCGTCGACTTGCTCGAATGGTGTATTGACGGGGGGCTTGTCTTCGGGTTTTTTCATCTCGGTAGGGCTCGTAGCTGAGGCTTCATGCACTCTTAAATTTAAAATACGACTTTTCCAGATAACTAAGTATAGGTGACTTTACTTAGTGGTGCGTAGCCAAAGATAAAACAGTGTCGTGCAGCGCTTTAGCTGGCGCGGCGCTGTAATGCGGAAACAGCGTGATTAATTTCAATGGTTTCAGCGTAATTTACGTTCAACCACCATTCGCTGCGTTTTAGGCCGTTTTGATTTAATGACGCTTGGCGCGAGATATTTTGGCCAAAAATAGTACCGTGTTCAGGCTGTGCTGGTGTTTTTTTTGCAGTTGCCATGGTTTTGTCCCCGAATCGTGTATTTTTTGTATGTAGTTACTTTAGCGATTAAGGGGCTGGCAGAATATGCGGAACAATGCTTACTCGGATGGGGGTATATGTGTAATAACGGTTGGGGTTGGCGGTATGGCTACCAAATGCGGTGTTGCGACCTACCGACGAAATAACACCGCACTAGAGTAGCGCGGCGTGATAAGGGCGCAGAGAGACCTAGCGGTCTCAAAGCATAAGCGCAAGCATACTGGCTTTAAATTGCTCTTTAGTGCTGGGGAATTGGCGGTAAGAGATAACTAGGCGACCGACGACTTTGATTAAGTCGTCGAGCTTTACGCTGCGTTTATTGCGTGCATTGTATGCATTTAGCGGCTCTTTGAGCAGTTCGCGCCAATGCTGGTCAGACTCGTCGGTGTCGATGTGCGGTGAGGCCTCGGCGGCATTAACGCCGGAAACCAAGTCGATCTTGCCCGCCTCTGGTGGCCGATAGGTGGCGGCAAACCAAATACATTCCTCTAGCATTAGCGGAAAGTTATTGTCGTGCAATACAGCTATATCTTTGATTTTATAGAACATCCGTTGGCGTTCTATGTCGATCAAGGCCGTAATAATATCGGATTTACCGTTAAAATAGCGGTACACCGTACGCCGAGTAACATTGGCCACTTTGGCAATGTCTTCTATGGTCGTGGCTTTGATGCCTTTGGTCATAAAACAGTCAACGGCGGATTTGAGCAGAATTTTCTTACCGGTATCGAGATCGTCGACCCGCGCTCCGTTGCCCCATCGTTTATTTGTCTTCATAGCGTTTGCTCTTCGGTTTTTCGTCCTGCCAATTGTCACTATCTTAGCATGCTGTAATCTTGTGGATGGCCTTAAAACCCGCTAATTTCATAGTGGATTGTACGTATAACTCGGTTTTTCATGAACGTTTGGAGGTAGTTATACTTTATAAGTTCAAGTAAATATCGCCAGATTACGCCCTATTTCGGCTGCAAGTACTGCTGAGCATAATACGGCCTACCACTAACTCTGGCGGAGGGGAAAGTACTGTCAGTCAGCGGTTTAGCTAGGTGGGTGGCTGTTGTGCTGTGGTGAGGCTATGCGGATAGGGGATGAATTAATCTATATTTTAAACAGAGGGCCGCTAAGCGACCCTCTGTTTTTTTTAGTGCAGCGGCTTCTCAAGCACAAACTGATAAACATCAATCGATTTACCCCGAAACCCACCCTCGCAGTAGCCTAGGTAGTAATTCCACATCCGCTTAAAGCGTTGGTCAAAGCCCAGAGGTGCAATCTCGGACCAGTGTTGGTTAAAGCTTTTTGCCCACTCGTGCAGGGTGCGGGCGTAGCCCAAGCCAAAGGCCTCTTCATCTTTTATTGTTAGCCCAGCGGTTTGCGCTTCGGCGCGGAAGCGCTCGGGGCTGGGCAGCATGCCGCCGGGGAAAATATAGGTCTGAATAAAGTCGGGGTTGGCGCTATAGCCCGCAAAGCGGGCCTCTTCAATAGTTATAATTTGAATGGCGGCGCTGCCACCGGGTTTGAGGCGTTGGTACAGAGTATCGAAATAGGTCGGCCAATATTTCTCGCCGACTGCCTCGAGCATTTCTATCGACACAATATGGTCGTATTGGCTCTTGGTATCACGGTAATCGGTTAGGCTGAACTCGGCGCTACCGCGCAGTTCCCGCTTGCTAAGCCGCTGCTTGGCGTATTCCAGCTGGCGCTCCGACAGGGTGATGCCGTGGAGTTCAACGGTCTTTTGCAGGCAAAGCTGCTCGGCAAAGCCACCCCAGCCGCAGCCAATCTCTAGAATGCGGTCACCGTCTTTTATATTGATTAGGTCGATGAGTCGTTGATATTTTGCGTGCTGGGCGTCGTTGAGGCTTTGCTGCTCGTCGCGGTAGTAGGCGGCTGAGTAAGTCATGCTGGGGTCTAGCCAGCGCTCATAAAATTCGTTGCCCAAGTCGTAGTGGTAGCTAATGTTGCGGCGGCTGCCGCGCTTGCTATTGGCGTTGCGGCGATGCCGCCATTTTTGAATGGCGCCTTCTAATTTACCGCTGTCGAGCATGCCGTCAAAGTAGGCTTCGTTAACGGCAATCCACTCCACCAAAACAGCGAGATCGGGGCTGTCCCAATCGCCGTCCATGTACGCTTCGCTCCAGCCTACTGAGCCGCCGGTAAAGGCTTTGCGCACGGCTTTCCAGTTGTGCAGAGTCACTACTGGGTTTAAGCGTTCGCAGGGGTGGTCGCCAAATTCAATGCAACTACCATTGGGAAGCGTCAGGCTGAGCACACCTCGCGCCGCCTTGGATAAGGGCGCGAGCACTTTGGCGAGCATTTGCTGTTGGCGCTTTGCCCACCAGCCGGAATCAAGATGACTTTCTAAGGCAGCTGCAGCTGATTTCATAGTAGACCCTTTGCGTATTCAGCATATTTATTTATCAATACGTGAAATTGACGAACTTGGTTCAGCTGGCCGAGGGACTAATTTCAAACCTTGGCAAAATAACTTTAGTGCCTCCCAGTGAATACCGCCAAGTACTTTCAACGTCATAAAGGGCAGGGTGCAGAAATTGCGCAGTAATTCGCGATCGTTAAAGGGCCTGCGCTGGCCTTGGAATGCGGCGTGAAGCAGGTCTTTGGCGTCTGCTTGGACGCGAATACTAATGCCGATTTTATCTAGAGGCGGCAGAAGCCTGAATTTATAGCGCATGGCCATGCTGTTAAACGGCGACACGTAAAAATTTTTATCGCACTGTTGTTGAATTGTGGTTTTTTCGCGGTCCGCTTTGGCCACCGCAAATAAATAGCTGTGCCGCTGCTTAAAGGTATTGCTCACCTCATATAGAACGGCAAACAACTGCTGCTGCTCGTTATAACAGTAATAGACGCTCAGTGGATTAAAGGTGTAGCCCATGATGCGGGGGTAGCAGAGTAAGCTGGCGCGCGCGAGGGTGTCATCGATTCCCTCTGCTTTCAGGCTGCGCTCAAGGTAGCTGCGGGGAGTTTCGCCGCTGCCATTGCCGATATCTTTAAAATGGAAGCTAAATAAATTAAAGCGATTCACCGAAAACCAGCGGCAATGGCTTGCCGCTTGGTCTAGCTCGTCTAGGTCAAACAGAAAACTGCTAATTCGGTAGGCAAAGCGGTGGCTCAGCGGCGCTAAGCGCTGGTGGCGAACTTCGCCGCGATAAATCGCGGTGCGCAACTCAGCGCTCACGCGGCATTATCGATCACCGGCTTAGTGCTCAGATGAATGCGGCCACTGGCATTGGGCACAATCCACGGTCGCACGGTATTGCCCAGTTGCTCGGCCACCGCCAAGCCAGATTGAATGCCATCTTCATGAAAGCCATAGCCAAAATAGCTGCCACAGAACCACGTGCGGCGCTGGCCCTGTAGTTCCCAAAGATGCTGCTGGGCGTTGAGAGAGGCCTCGTTGAACACGGGGTGCTGGTAGTTAAAACGGCGGTAAACTTGATCTTTACGCGGCTCAGTCAGCGGATTTAGGGTGAGCAAAATCGACTCTTGGCAAGGTAGATGCTGAAGTAAGTTCATCCAGTAACTGACCGACACTTTTTTGCTTGTTTGCTTGTTTGCTTGGTGTCGGCGAGGTAATTCCAGCTCGACCACACCTCGCAGCGCTTGGGCATTAAACTTTCATCGCGGTGCAGCACGGCTTCGTTATTCTCGTAGGCAAAGGCGCCAAGTAAACTGCTTTCCGCTTGACTGGGCTCGTCAAGCAGAGCCAGCGACTGATCTGCATGGCCCGCCATCACCACGTGGTCAAAGCGGTGACTCTCGCCGTGTTCATCAATAAGGGTAACGTGGTCGCTGGCGCGGCGCACTTTGCTAATACCGCAATTCAGCTTAATAGTGCCGCCAAAGTCGCTGGCCATTCGCTTTACGTACTCCCGCGAGCCGTTGTTCACTGTTTGCCACTGGGGACGCTCATTGACCTGTAAAAGGCCGTGATTATCGCAAAAGCGCAAAAAGGTTTTGGCTGGGTAGGCGAGCATTTTCTCAATGGGGGTAGACCAAATCGCGGCGCTCATAGGCAGTAGGTGGTCTTCACAAAAGCCGGGCCCAAACTTCTCTTGGCGCAGTAATTCGCCAAGGGACAATTCGGCAGGAAGGGTTTCTAGCCAGCCGGCGCTTTGCTTATAAAAGCGCAGTAAATCCTGAATCATGCCCCAGAAACGCGGCCGAAAAATATTGCGCTTTTGGGCGAACATGGTGGCTAAGGAGTTCGAGCCACTGTATTCCAGTCGGCCCTTATCTAAAGACACGCCAAAGGACATATCGGTGCTTTGGTAGCCAACGCCTAAATGTTTAAACAGTGCTACTAGATTGGGGTAGCAGCGCTCGTTAAAAACGATAAATCCAGTATCTACGGCAATGGTGCCCGCACTGGTGAGGATATCGACAGTATTGCTGTGGCCGCCGAGGCGTGAATCCTGCTCAAAAAGAGTAACTTGGTGTTGCTTGCCCAGCAGCCACGCGCTGCTTAAGCCCGATATTCCGGAACCGATGACCGCAATTTTTAATGGCGCTAATGCCGCCGGTCTTAACGTTGTAGATGTTTGCATAGATTTATCACTGATCGCACTTTGTTATATTTACGTATATCTCCCCAGAACAGATCAGCCGCTGTAAACACACGTGGCGAGGCAACATTAATTGCCGCTGTTATGGAGAAACACATGTGGAATCCTTTCCGAGTGTGGCCGCTTGTACGCTACGCCTTGCCAGGCTTGCCCTTAGCCGCCTTGGGGCTACCGTTTTATCTTTACGCGCCGCTGTGGCTAGCAGAGCAGGGCGGCTATGGCTACAGCATAGTCGGTGCGCTGTTTTTTGCCGCCAGATTTAGCGATGTACTTAGCGATCTGCCCGTGGGGGCTTGGATCGATAAGCACGGTAGTCATCGCAGCTTATGGCTTGGCGCATGGTTGCTCATTGCCAGCAGCGCACTTGCGCTGATCTATTTGCCCCACCCCTGGCCCCTGCCATTATTACTAACTGGGCTGGTATTGCTCATGCTGGGCTGGACTGGCATTACTGTACCTTGGTTAGCGCTTCCTGTGAATATCTCTGTTTCGGGCTTAGATCGCCTGCGCTATAACAGCAGCCGCGAAGCTCTGTTGTTATTGGGCACCCTGCTGGCAATGGTGCTGCCAGCGACCTTGACGCCGGCTATGATTCCCACAGCGCTGTTGCTGTTATTGGCGGTGTTGCTGCTCACAGTGTGCTTACAAGGCAGCCAAGGGCCGCCGCAAAATCGACAAATACTTAATTTTAAAGTGTTGTTGGCCGACCAGCGGCTGCGCAGTTTAGCGCTGCCGTGGTTTGCCAACATGCTGGCCAATGCGATTCCCGGCACCGTGCTTATTTTGTTTATGCGGGAAGTGCTGCATGCCGAGAGTCAGTTGCCGGTGGTATTGATAAGCTATTTTCTTGCCGGCTTGGCTGGGGTGCCATTTTGGTATTTCCTCGCGAGGCGTATTGGCAATCTGTGGGCGTGGCGCATTGGTTTGTGCAGTTCGGCGCTGTTGTTCAGCTTTGCGGCATTGCTGGGTGAGGGTGATGTGGGCTGGTTTATCGCCATTAGCATTGGCACCGGCTTGGCTTTGGGGGCAGATCAAGCGCTGCCGTCGGCGCTGCAAACGGCCTTGGCGCAGACCTTGTCGGCCGAACACGGCGGCGCGGCGCTAGGCGCGAGAATGTTTGCGCTGTGGAGCATGCTGAGTAAAGCGGCCATGGGCGTGGCAGTTGGCGTGGCGTATTTGTGGTTGGGTAGCCAGACCGAGGCCGCCGCGCCGCCGGTGTGGGCGATTAGCGCAGTTTATGTATTGGCGCCGGTCATCCTCAAGCTGCTGGTGTTTTTTATGTTGGGTCGCAAGTCGATGCTGGCGATTGATGGGGATTCTTAGTGGTGGCCATAATGATCAAACACTGGCGCATACGTTTGCTGAGTATATCGCTATTGTTGCAGCCGGTAATTTTGCCAAGCCAGCTCTTGGCGGCAGACAACTGGCGCACGGTGAGCGCAGAAACATTTAGCCTACTGTGGAAGGATTTAACCTATACCCGTTTGCAGGTCGACCCTGTGCAAGCCCTGCCGGTGGATGGTGATATCCTCGAGCCCAGTTATGCCAAGCAGATCATCATCAAGTATAAAATTGGAGTGTCGGCAGAGCGCTTTCGCGGTATGACAAATAAAGCGCTGGCCAACTCTTATTCTGCAGAGGAATTGTCGGCAGCAGCAGCGGATATCGCGCGTTTTTGCAGCTGGTATAAGAGTGTCGAAAAAGGAGATCAGTATCATCTTGCATGGCGACCTGAACAGGGCTTGCAGCTGAGTTTAAATCAAGAGCTCTTAGGGGTGATTCGCGATCCAAATTCTGCGGCGTTGATATTGAGTGTGTGGCTGGGCAGGGCCGCCGTTAGTGAGTCCCAGCGCGATTCCATGCTTGCGGCGTGGAGGGTGGCGGTGTCTACCGAATAGCTTAAGGCGATGCATGCAGTGTTTTTTACATAACATATTGAAAATATTATTAATAATTAAATGATCTAAGTTTAGAATATTTGCTTTTGCGAGCGTCTAATGGCTTGAAAAGCCTAGGCTGAGCCCCTAGCATGCGCTGCTTTATGCCTGCCGAGAGCGAGACTTAGGTGAACCCCCCTGTAAAATTCAATTTAATACTATTGAGTGTGGTCTGTGCGACTGCCCTTAACGCCCAAGAAAACACCCAAACACGCCGAGGCTTAAGCATCGAAGAGGTCCTCGTTACGGCGCAAAAGCGTGAAGAGGGCGCCAATGATATCCCCTTGGCCATTGTTACCTATACCGGCGAAGATCTTGTTGCGCTAGGAGTGACTGACACGCGAGACCTTGGCAAGCTGCTACCTGGTTTTTCGTATGCCGACGGTGGTTTTAATACCCCAATCTACACCCTGCGCGGGGTAGGTTTTAATAAAAACAGTCAAACCGCCAGCGCTACCGTGGGCGTGTATATTGACGAGTTCAATTTGCCCTTTCCTATTATGACCAAGGGCAGCAATTTGGATCTTGCGCGGGTGGAGGTGCTAAAAGGCCCGCAGGGTACACTTTATGGCCGCAACACCACCGGTGGCGCCATAAATTATATAGCCAATAAGCCCAGCGATGACTTTAGCTATGGCGGCAGTGCCGGCTTTAGCAGCTATGAAACTAGCGAGGCCAATGGTTTTATTAGTGGCCCGCTGTCTGAAACCGTAAGCGCTCGCCTCGCCCTGCGCGCTATTAATAGCAGTGAAGGCTGGCAGCGCAGCCGAACTCGCCACCCTAGTAGCGACGCCTATAACGGTAATACTGGCCGCAATATTGGCGGTGAATACCAGCAGTTTGGTTACGAGACATTAGGCAAGGTAGATAAGCAGAGCGCCCGTTTTTCAATGACGTGGTTGGCCGCCGACAATGTCGATGTTAGTTATCACCTCGACGGTTGGCGCGACCGCTCTGAGCCCCAGGCATTGCAGGTTATTGCCATTGAGTCACAAAACGCGATCTTGGGCGCGGCGGGTTTGCACCCCGAGGTTGCCGATTACCCTGTTAACGACAAAAACACCCAAGACAACCGCGCCGCCGACTGGCCAAATGCCGGTATGGAGTTTCGCTTAAATGACAGTTTTTACTCGACCGGCGTGCGGGTGGGCTGGAGCTTGTCAGAAGACCTAGACGCGGTATTTTTGGGATCAATAGGCCGTTTTGAATCGGATGGTAGTTTTATTCCCCAGTCTGGGGTCGACACCGTAAACACCGAGCGCAATGTGTTTGCGACTACCGATTACTTCAATGTAGAGTGGCGCTTGTCGGGCAATGCTCACCCCGACGTGTTCTGGCAGCTGGGTGTTAATTACAGCGAAGATGATGTGGCTGAATTTCAGCGCCTGCATCACGAGACAGTCAGTATTATTTTCCCCGTTGACGCACCAAATGGGGATGGTGTGGCGGGGCTGGATAATCGCTCGGGTTTTGGTGGCAATCAGCTTGCTGAAGTGGCAGCGGTGTTTTTTTACACCGAGTGGGCAGTGGCCGACGACTGGACCTTGAGCGGCGGCGCGCGCTATACCGACGAGTCGCGAAAGTTTAATGGCTGTGGCCAAGACGTGAATGTGGGCGACGAGCCGGGCGCCGACCAAGATTCACCGGGCGCTCAAGACGAAGGTGTCGGTTTGGCGGGGGCCTTTAGTGGCATTAGCGTGCTGCAATCACCGTTGGCTGGCTTTACCCCAGGCACTGCCGAGCGGGGCGGTTGTTTCACCCTAGACAATGAAACCCGTCGTCCGGGGCGTTACTTTGGTGAGCTGCAGGAAGACAATGTTGCTGGCCGCGTGGCGTTAGATTGGCGCTTTGCCGAAGACATGCTGGCCTTTGCCGCGCTGAGCCGTGGTTTTAAGTCGGGTAGCTTTCCCGTAATTAATATTTCAGATTCGGCACAGTTTGAGCCAGTAACCCAAGAGCAGCTCGACGCAGTGGAGATTGGCAGCAATTAACCCTGCTCAACAAAGCCATGCAGCTCAATGCCTCGGTGTTTGATTACCGCTATAAAGACAAGCAGCTGGTGACTAACTTCCGCGATCCGGTATTTGGCGCGCTGCCTATTTTGCGCAACGCCCCTAAGTCGACCGTGCGCGGCGCTGAGTTGGATGTGAAATACACGCCAGTCGAAGGCCTGTATTTATCTCTGGCGGTGGCTTATTTAGACACCGAAGTGAAGGAGTTTATTAGCGGCGACAGCAACGGCGATGAATTCGATTTTACCGGCAAGCCCTTCAATTACAGTCCGCGCTGGGAATACACCCTGCTGGTGGACTACGTGCTGCCAGTATTTGAGCGCTACGAGTTGTCATTGGGTATTGATTACAGCTATAGCGGTGAGACCAATGCCTCGCTTGAGCAGGATGAACGTTTCTTTATTGACGATTATGGCCTGCTTAACGCGCGTATTGGTTTTGCGCCAACGGCAGGTCCGTGGCAGCTGATGTTGTGGAGCCGCAACCTCAGTGACGAGTACTACTATAATAATGTTACCAATCAGCTCGACACCATTGGTCGCTATACCGGTATGCCGGTGACCTACGGCGTCACCCTGTCTTGGCAGCCCTAAAAAGTTCGCTGTTTTCGTCGATGCGGCCTATATTAAACAGATAATATAGGCCGCATCGACGGCCGTTCATTGAGGACCGCCATCATTACCATCGAAAGTTTTTTCATTTCTCTTAGTAATTATCTTACTTATCCCTTAGTCAGTCTTGGTAAAAACCCAGTGACCTTGGGAACCTTGCTGGCCGGTTGCGTGGTGGTGGGCATCGCGATGATGGGGTCGCGGGTCTTGCGGGGCAGCTTGCGCTCAGTGGCCCAGCGCCGCAGCGCATTTTCAAGCAGTACGCTTTATACCATTGAACGCCTCATCCATTATGTGGTCTTGATCGTAGGGGTGTTTGTTGCGCTGTCGGTGATTGGCATTGATTTGAGCAAGCTGGCGCTGGTGGCCTCGGCCTTGTCGGTGGGCATTGGCTTTGGCCTGCAGGCCATTTTTAGTAACTTTGTGTCGGGTTTGATTATTCTGGTTGAGCGCGCCCTGAAAGTGGGCGATTACGTGCAGCTGGAAAGCGGCGTGATTGGCGTGGTGACCGAAATCACCGTTAGGGCAACGATTATAACCACCTTGGAAAATGCCGAGGTTATCGTACCCAACTCTGAGTTTGTTAACGGCAAGGTGACTAACTGGACCCACACCAATAATTACTGCCGCTTGCGGATACCCTTTGGAGTGGCCTACGGTACCAATAAAGAGCGCATGCGCGATGTGGTGCTAGAGGCGATTAGGGAGTTGCCACAGACCTTATTGGATTTTCCGGGCCGCGCACCAGCGGTAATTATGAAAGGTTTTGGCGATTCAAGCCTCGATTTCGAATTGCTAGTTTGGGTTAAACCCGAGTACGCCGCCCAGCAGAGCGGCACCCGCTCGGCATTTTTATGGGCGATAGATAGCGCCTTGGTGGCAGCAAATATTGTGGTGCCCTTTCCTCAGCGGGATCTGCATATTGTCTCGGGATTGCCGTCTGGTTCTGGGCCAGAATTTAGCGCAACATCGGAGTAGGGCAAGAGTAGGGCAAGTACGGCTTATTCAATATTGAGCTTGGCAGGCTAACAACATCACCACTTAATTTGGAGATTGTATTATGGCCAGCGTAGTTACTGTATTAGGTTTTATTGTAGTACTGCTGTTTGTTTTTTATCGGCGGCTGTCGCTGCGCAATGGCGCGGTGGTTGTGGTGCTGGCGTGGTTGTTAGCGGGGCTGACTAGCCCCGTTTTTCTTCATCCCCTGAGTTTATTAATTCTCTTTGCCGGCTTGGCCTTGCTGCTCGTTAATTCATTGCGTATTCGGTTTTTGTCGGCACCGGCGATGGCTGCGCTTAAAAAAATGATGCCGCCCATGAGCGACACCGAGCGCGAAGCCCTCGATGCCGGCACCACGTGGTGGGAGAAAGAATTGTTTTCGGGGCGTCCTGATTGGTCGGTATTTGACGAGATCGAACTGTCGGAACTCAGTGCTAAAGAACACGCTTTTATCGACGGCGAAACCAATGACTTGTGCGCGCTGCTGTCGGAGTGGCAAATCCATCACGACAGCAAAGACCTTCCCGCCGAAGTTTGGCAATTCATTAAAGACAAAGGCTTTCTGGGCCTGATTATTCCCCCTGCGTATGGCGGCTTAGGGTTTAGTCCCTACGCCCAGAGCCGAGTGGTGAGTAAAATCGCCAGTCGCTCAACCGTGGCGGCGGTGACCGTGATGGTGCCTAATTCATTGGGCCCTGGTGAATTGCTGCTCAAATACGGCAGCGAAGAGCAAAAAGCTTTTTGGTTGCCCCGGCTGGCGAAGGGTGAAGAGCTACCTTGTTTTGGTTTGACCAGCCCAGAAGCGGGCTCCGATGCGGGCGCTATTCCCGATACTGGCGTGGTCTGCGAGCAAGACTACGAGGGTAAGCGGGTTCTTGGCGTTAAATTAAACTTCTCCAAACGCTGGATCACCTTGGCGCCGGTCGCCACCGTGGTCGGTTTGGCGTTTCGGCTCAGTGACCCCGACGGCCTGATTGGTGATGAGGTCGAGCGCGGGATTAGCTGCGCCTTAGTGCCCGCGACCTTGGCGGGGGTGGAGATTGGCCGCCGCCACAACCCAGGTTCGGCCTTTATGAACGGCCCAATTACTGGGGTCGATGTGTTTATTCCCATGGACATGCTGATTGGCGGCCAAGAATATATCGGCCAAGGCTGGCGCATGTTGGTGGAATGTTTGGGCGCTGGCCGTGGGGTGTCGCTGCCGGCATTGTCCACAGCCGGTGGCGAAATGAGCTATCTGCTGGTGGGCGCATTTGCTCGTATTCGCCGTCAGTTTGGTATTGCGGTTGGTAAGTTTGAAGGGGTGCAAGAGGCCAGCGCCGAGATCGCGGCATCGGCGTATATGCTCGAGGCCTACCGCGCCTTAGTTACCCGCGCACTGGATGACGGCGCGCCCTCGGTACTGACTGCCATGGCCAAATACCACGCTACCGAAAGTTTACGCGGGGTGGTTAACCACAGCATGGATATTCTCGGTGGTCGCGGTATTCAAATGGGGCCGCGCAATTTTATGGCCTTGGTTTACCAAACTGTGCCGATTGCCATTACCGTTGAAGGCGCCAATATTTTAACCCGTTCCATGATTATTTTTGGTCAGGGCGCCATGCGCTGTCACCCCTATTTAGCCAATGAACTCGCGGCGTTGAACGACGACACCGATGGCGCGCTGTCTCGATTTGACGGCCTGCTAATGGCTCATCTTGGCCACACCGCCGAGGTATTTAGCCGTGGTATTTTACTCGGCCTTAGCGGCGGTTTATTAACTAAGCCGAAATGCGGCAATAGCGAATTATCCAAACGCTGGTATCGCCATATTAATCGCTATAGCGCCGTATTTGCCGCCAGCGCAGATATTGCCTTGCTGACCTTAGGTGGCGATCTTAAACGTCGCGAATTGCTGTCGGCGCGACTGGGCGATGTTCACAGCCAGCTGGTGATTGCCTGCGCGCTGCTCAAATTTCACGATGCGCAAACCCCCGACGAGGCGAATGCCTTGCACGCGGAATACGCGCTGAAGCGCTGCTTTAGAAGTATGAATACGGCGCTTGCGGCGTATTACCGCAATCTGCCAATAAAGGGCTTGGGCGCAGTATTAAAGGCCGCATTTTTCCCGTGGGGAATGCCGCAGTGGGCCTCGTCAGACGACGAGATTAGGGTTTTAGGTGAGTTAATTATGCAGCCGAGTTCGGTGCGGGATCTCTTGGCAGACAAGGTGTATCTCAGTAGTGATCCCCAAGATGCGCAGGGTCGTATTCATTACACCTACCAGCTCTTGGTGGCGGTGGAAAAAGACTACGAACATTTTCTTTCCTTGGATAAACAAGGCGGTCTAGCGGGGGAATCTACCGCCGACAAGTTGGCCAGCGCAGTGGCCAGCGGGGGCTTAAATCAAGCGCAGGCAGATGCTATTGCCGCCTACGATAATTGCCGATACGACTGCCTATTGACCGACGCCTTTGATCCAAGTTTGGCGAATGTGGATGTGCGGCCGCTGAGGCCGGAAGCCTAGCAAATCGAACAATGTGGAAATAGCAGTGAAGAAAGTGTTTACCGACCAGAACCTAAGCTTGGTTGCCAATGCGGCGAATATATTAGAGCACGCGGGGCTGAGCAGTGAGTTGCGCAATACTTACGCGGGTGGCGCGAGCGGTGGCTTGGCCTTTAACGAGGTGTGGCCAGAGCTGTGGGTTGCCGACAGCAGTGTTGCGCAAGCCGAACAACTATTGGCGGTATTGGCGGGCGTCAGTGGCTGCGACTGGACGTGTCCGCATTGCAATGAGAGCAATGGCGCAAGTTTTGACTTGTGTTGGCACTGCGGTCGTCGTCATGAAAGTAGCGATAAAAAAGTGTAATTAAATTTTTGGCGAAGTTTAAAATGACGGCCTACACTGATTTCTTTACCGTTCTTTGACTGAAGCGATGACTAGCGTAAATGAAAAGGCGGCTCGGCTGGCCCTAGGGGAAATTGCCTATCATTTTGGCGACAAACCTAGGGTATAGTATTGACTAGAGCATCAAGAAATAGGCTCGAAGATTTATTGGGACGGCTGATGACCTCTGTTGCGTGAGGGAAAACAGCAATCTTATGGGGCCTTTTGGGCCCCTTTTTTTATGCCATTTTTTGCTTAAAGGCCTTAAGGCCTTATAGCTGGCTAATATCCCGCACCGCGCCTTTATCCGCACTGGTCACCATCTTAGCGTAAGCCTTTAGTGCCGCAGACACTTTGCGTGGCCGTTCCTTAACGGGCTTCCAGCCATCGGCGCCTTTGGCATCCATGGCTTTGCGACGTTTGTTAAGTTCAGCTTCGTCTATCAGCACGTTTATGCCGCGATTGGGAATATCGATACGGATAATATCGCCCTGCTCAACCAAGCCAATTGCACCACCGGCGGCGGCTTCGGGTGAAGCGTGACCGATAGACAGGCCAGAAGTGCCACCCGAGAAGCGACCGTCGGTGAGTAGTGCGCACACCTTGCCCAAGCCCTTAGATTTGATGTAGCTGGTGGGGTAGAGCATTTCCTGCATACCGGGGCCGCCCTTGGGGCCTTCGTAGCGCACAATAACCACATCACCGGCCTTTACGCGATCATTTAAGATATCGTCTACCGCGCCTTCTTGGCTCTCGCAGATATGGGCTGGGCCTTCAAACACCAGAATACTTTCATCTACGCCAGAGGTTTTTACCACGCAGCCGTCTACTGCAATATTGCCATAGAGTACGGCCAAGCCGCCTTCTAGCGAGAAGGCGTGCTCTAGATTGCGGATACAGCCGTTTTCGCGGTCGGCGTCCAGTGATGTCCAGCGCGTGTCTTGGCTAAAGGCGGTTTGGGTGGGAATGCCCGCTGGGCCAGCTTTAAAGAAGTTCTTCACCGCGTCATTGTCGGTGGTCATGATGTCCCATTGCGCCAAGGCCGCGGCCATGGTGCTGGCGTGAACGGTCGGCAAGCTGGTGTCGAGCAAGTCTGCGCGATCAAGCTCGCCGAGGATGGCCATCACGCCGCCAGCGCGGTGTACATCTTCCATATGGTAGAGCGGAGTATTGGGCGCAACTTTGCACAGCTGCGGCACTCTCCGAGACAGTGCGTCGATATCCTTCAAGGTAAAGTCGAGTTCGGCTTCCTGCGCGGCGGCCAATAGATGCAAGATGGTATTCGTTGAGCCACCCATGGCAATGTCTAGCGCCATGGCATTGCTAAAGGCGCTGAAAGAAGCAATATTGCGGGGCAGTACGCTGTAATCGTCTTCTTCGTAGTGCTTGCGCGTTATCTCAACAATGCGGCGGCCGGCTTCTAAGAACAGTTTTTTACGGTCGGCATGGGTTGCCAATAAAGAACCATTGCCAGGCAGTGACAGGCCAAGCGCCTCGGTTAGGCAGTTCATTGAGTTGGCGGTGAACATGCCGGAGCAGGACCCACAAGTTGGGCAGGCCGAGCGCTCGTATTCGGCAACTTTCTCGTCAGAGGCGCTGTCGTCCACGGCGATTACCATGGCATCGACTAAATCGAGCTTGTTTTCAGACAGCTTGGTTTTGCCAGCTTCCATAGGGCCGCCAGACACAAATATCACTGGGATATTCAGACGCAGCGCCGCGTTGAGCATGCCAGGGGTGATTTTGTCGCAGTTCGAAATACACACCATGGCGTCGGCGCAGTGGGCGTTGACCATATACTCCACAGAGTCGGCAATAATGTCGCGGCTCGGCAAGCTGTAAAGCATGCCGTCGTGGCCCATGGCAATGCCGTCATCCACGGCAATGGTATTGAATTCTTTGGCGACGCCGCCGGCTTCTTCAATTTCTCGGGCAACCAATTGGCCCATGTCCTTTAAGTGGACGTGGCCGGGCACAAATTGGGTAAAGGAGTTAACCACCGCAATAATTGGCTTTTCAAAATCGCCGTCTTTCATGCCGGTGGCGCGCCACAGTGCGCGGGCACCCGCCATATTGCGGCCAGAGGTAGTAGTCTTGGAACGGTAAATAGGCATAATTTTCCTCGCGCGCGGTTCGCTGAGTAGTATTTTGAACGATTGCTATTGGGCGGCAGTTTAACACAGAGCGCGGCACCTTCGTATGCGGTAAATAGTGTGCCGGCAAGCACTCGCGCAGGTGTCTATACTCGTGGCTATATTCCTTGCTATGGGTATGATGCAGACTGGTATCAGCAAAGAGGGTAATTGAATGGAAGACGCACTAGGCGCGGTTCACAGCGTGGCGCCGAACTGGTTGGGCCAGTGGGGGCCGTTTACGGTGGTAATGGCGCTGCTGTTTGCTAGCTGGTTGTTTACGCGCAAGGTGTTTGCGCTGCAAAAAAACCATGGTGCCGATACCCGTTATCGCGAGCAGGGCACGCGACTGGCCTTTCGTCTCAGTGGCGTGTTGTTGGCAATAAGTACAATACCAATGAGTGGCGAGCTGCGCGGCCAGCTATTGAGTTTAGTGGGGCTGTTAATGAGCGCCGCGATTGCTCTGTCATCAACCTCGGTGATGGGCAATTTAATGGCGGGTTTTATGTTGCGCACGGTCAATAGCTTTCGCGCTGGCGACTATATTGAGTTTCGCAATGAGCTGGGGCGGGTGTCGCAGCGCGGCTTGCTGCACGTGGAGTTTCAGAACGAAACCAGCGAGCTAGTGACGGTGCCCAATCTTCTATTGGTTCAGGAGCCCTATAACGTCGTGCGAGCCTCGGGCACGGTGGTGTCGGCCGAGGTGTCTCTGGGTTACGACGTAGATCGTCGCGACATTGAAGCCGCGCTGCTCATTGCTATTGAAGCCGCGGAGCTCGAAAACGGCTTTGTGCAAATTCGCAACCTCGGCGATTTCTCAGTTAATTATCGCGCCAGCGGCTGGTTGAAGGAAGCGGGTTTGTTGGTTAGTGCGCGCTCGCGCCTGCGGGGCAAAATACTGGATGCTCTGCACGAGGCGGGTATCGAAATTGTGTCGCCCAATTTTATGAATCAGCGTCCACTGCCGCCGGAGCTTAAGTTTATTCCTAAGCGTAGACACCAAGCCCAGCCCGACGATGATAAAACTGGCCATGCCGAAGAGATTTTGTTCAATAAAGCAGAAGTTGCCAGTGCCGTAGAACAGCTGCAAAGCAAGATTAAAAAGCTAAAAGATTCCCTGAGTGTGGATGTGGCCGAGGGCGAAGAGGCCCCCGATCGCGATGCTCTTAAAGCAGAGCTGAGCGCCCTGACCGAGGAGCTAGAACTCGCTCGCCAGCTGGCGAAGGATGAGATTGCCAGAGATCGTGATACCAGTAATGACGACGGCGAGGATGTGGAACCAGACGCGGAATCGGCAGAGCAGTCTCAGCCGGATGGGTCCTCGTCAGAAACACCAACACCTAAGGCTAAATAACCTTAGGTCTGCAACGGCGGGGATTTTAAGCTGAGCGCAGCGAATCCTGCCATTCACTAATCGCCAATCCCGTACCCATTGGCCAAGGTTTGATCTCTAGGGCGGGCACAATCTTATAATCGTCTAATTCGTGGTTGAGTTTGATCTCACCCGCTGCGCGCACATGGTAGGCAATAATCACCTGATTTTGCTGGGCAAAGGGGTAGACTCCTACGAGCTTGGTTTCTATGGCGTGGAGGTTTAACTCTTCCATTGTCTCGCGGCGGGCGCATTGCGCTGGGTCTTCGCCGGCCTCTAGAAAGCCTGTGATAATAGAATAAAAACTCTTAGGCCACGCCACATTGTGCGCCATCACCACGCCGCCCTCGACCTCTACAATCATGGCGACCACCGGCACGGGATTATTCCACAGCACAAAGCTGCATTCGATGCTGGAACAGCCTTTGCGGATCTCGCTGTCGATCAGTATTTCGGCAATGGGGCTGGCGCATTGGGGGCAAAAATTCATGGTGGCCTCGATATAGTTATTGGCATTAAGCCACTGATTTTGCCACAGACGGTGTCTGTGCGACTATGTTGGTATTACGTTAATTTACAAGGCGGCTGGTTGTGGATTTAAACCTTAATAATAAAATTGCCCTGGTTACCGGCAGTAATCGCGGCACCGGTGAATGTATTGCGACTACCTTAGCTAAAGAAGGTGCGCGGGTGGTATTTCACAGCAATGAACGGGGCGGCGCCGAAGCGGCGGCGGCCACCGTGGCCAATGCGGTAGGGGTGTGGGGTGATATCAGCACCGAGGCGGGTTGCGAGCAGGTATTGGCCCAGACTCGTGCGGTGATCGGTGAGGTGGATATTTTGGTGAATAACTACGGCACCGCAACAGCGGGCAAATGGGCGGTGAGCGGCACCAATGACTGGCTGGATATGTACCAAAAAAATGTGCTGTCGGCGGCGCGTTTAATACAGGGTTTGGTGCCCGCGATGAAGGCCAAGGGCTGGGGGCGAATTGTGCAACTTGGCACCATTGGCAGCCATCAACCTAATAGCATTATGCCCCATTACTACGCGGCGAAAGGCGCGCTCGCGACCATGAGTGTTAGCCTAACCAAGGAATTGAGTCACACCGGCATCACCGTTAATACCGTTTCGCCGGGTTATATTCGCACTGCAGAGCTAGAAGCGGGCTTTCGCCGCCGCGCCGCGAAACAAGGCTGGGGCGAGGATTGGAACGACATTGTTAAACACGTCGTTGCCACCGAATATCCCAACCCCTGTGGTCGCATTGCAGAGCGCCAAGAGGTCGCCGATTTAGTCGCGTTTATTTGCAGCGACCGCGCTGGCTTTATTAATGGTCAGAATATTCGTATTGATGGCGGCGCCGTTTGCTATGTCTAAAGGCGTCTAATCGGGCAAAAATTCAGCGAGGATGCTGTCGACTAACTCAAAGCCGCGGGGCGTGGGGCAAATCAATAGGTTTTCTTCGTGGAGCAAACCTTGCTGCTTTAATCTGCTCAGGGTGGCCTCTATTGCTTGGCTATTCAGCCCCGTGCGCTCACTAAATAACTGCCGAGTAAAACCCTGCTGCAGACGCAGCGCGTTCATCATAAATTCTAGTGGCAAATCGACTGCGGCGATCAGCTCGGTTTTACTGCTGCGCGAGGGTTTGCGCAGCAAATAATCTTCTGGCTTACGGGTTTTTTGATAGCGCAGAATGTCGCCATTGGCACGGCTAATTTTACCGTGGGCGCCAGCGCCGATGGCCAGATAATCGCCAAACTGCCAATAGTTAAGATTGTGGCGGGCCTGGTGGCCAGGCTTGGCAAAGGCCGAAATTTCGTAGCGGGCAAAGTTGTTTGCGGCTAGCAGCGCGCCCCCCGCATGTTGGATACGATGCATTTCAGTTTCCACCGGCAATAGCGGTGGCCGTTTGTAAAATTCGGTGTTGGCTTCAATAGTGAGCTGGTACCAACTGATATGCGGCGCGCCAGCGGCAATGGCGGTATTTAAATCGCGCAGCGCGTCACCCGGTGTTTGCTCATTAAGGCCGTGCATCAAATCGACATTAAAATTGCTAAAGCCCGCCTGTTGGGCGCAGCTAATGGCGCGCAGCGCGTCATCGCTATTGTGAATGCGGCCCAGCTTTTGAAGCTGCACGGGATCAAAGCTTTGCACGCCTATCGACAAGCGATTAATACCCACCCCGCGATAGCCCTCAAACCGGCCCTGTTCCAAAGTGCCGGGATTGGCCTCTAGGGTAATCTCGATGTTGTCGGCAAATTTTAGGTGCTGCTGTAAACCGCGAAACAACGTCTCGTAGGCCGCCGCACTGAATAGACTCGGCGTGCCGCCACCAATAAAAATGCTTTGCAGCTCACGGCCTTGGATGAAGTCCACGTCTTGCTCAAAATCTTCCAGCATTGCGGCAACGTAGGCCTGCTCTGGTAGCGCGCCTTTTTGCTCATGGGAGTTAAAGTCGCAATAGGGACATTTGCGCACGCACCAAGGAATGTGGATGTAGAGCGATAAGGGTATTGGCTGCGGTCGTCCGGTACTGAGGGTCGTTAATGGGGAATCGTTCATAGCCGGACTTTACTTGTGGTGGTCTGCTGCGGCTGGCAAGTTTAGCATTATTCATGGGGCGGTTGTTATTGACGCTAGCCAAGCCGTTTTTACTACCGCTGCCTAGCGAGGGGAAGGCTAATATAGGCTTACTCAATCACTTGAATATCGACCTTGATTACGCCCGACGCGGTATTGCCAATCTCAGCAAAGGCCGACTTTGAAAGGTCAATAATCCGCCCTCGGGCAAAGGGGCCGCGGTCGTTAATGGTCACCAACACACTTTGGCCGGTTTTGGGGTTTGTGACTTTAACGTGGCTGCCAAAAGGCAGGGTTCTATGGGCTGCGGTTTTTAGCTCGTGCCGATAGCGCTCGCCGCTGGCGGTTTTTTGGTTGTGGTGCCTATCGCCATAATAAGACGCTAGACCAGACTCGATGATAACGGGGGTTTCCTCTACAACGAGTACAACTTCCTCCTCCTCGACCGCTGCCTCTTCCATCGGTAATGAAGAGCAAGCCACCAAGGAGAGTAGCAATGTGAACATTGCAATGATCGATAAAGCGCTGAGGCTGCTCGGGGCGCGGCTATGTTGCGGCGCTATAAGGCCAAGCCAGTTGTTTGAGATTTTTGACAAAAATAACACCCCTAGTGGCGCTTAGTATTTGTGCTAGCGCACTAATCGATCTTGGGAGTTGGGAATAGTTCCCAGGAAGTGGTGCTTATCGGCTAAGACGCCGTTACTTCAGGCACTCGATGCCTGATTTTCTGGGCATACTCGCGAACGCGAGATGCGAGTGAGCGGTAGCGAATGCTCTTGCGTCAGACATCCGACGTCAGACCGGTTTTTCCCGTTTACCCCGTTACTTGCTGCGGTGCTGAAGGGCATTGGCGTAAACTGCGAGTCTTGTGCTTAAAAAGAACTGCTTATTATTTAATACCAGAACGCGGCACCGCTCTTGATCCCGCTTTTGAACTCACCGAGCATCGCAGAAATTCAATGGGATGCTGTTAGCGAGGACTGTCTGAGCCGAAGGCGAGTTCCGCAGCGATCCCATTGAATTTTGAGAAGCGCGGGGTACCCGAAGGGTGAGTGATAGCGGGCGAATTTCTTGCTTACTTCTTTTTTCGCAAAAAGAAGTAAGTCGCGTAGCGAGGGCGAAATAAAAGCTAGCAGGAAGGTAGGATAATTTTTACAGTGCCAAACTACCTTGTTTGGAGTTTTGCTCTGGCGCCAAAATATTGCTATCAATAGCCTTAACTGAGAGCGCTTAGCTCAACCCCAACGTATCCCAGATATCATCTATTTTCTGAATAACAGCCGGATCTTTCACAATTGGCCGCCCCCACTCACGGGTGGTTTCACCGCCCATTTTATTGGTGGCGTCCATGCCCATTTTTGAGCCAAGGCCAGATACCGGCGAGGCAAAGTCGAGGTAGTCGATGGGGGTGTTTTCGACCAGTACGGTGTCTCGCGCGGGGTCCATGCGCGTGGTAATGGCCCAGATCACATCATTCCAGTCGCGGGCGTTGACGTCGTCGTCGCACACAATCACAAACTTGGTGTACATGAATTGCCGCAAAAATGACCACACCCCAAACATCACGCGCTTGGCGTGGCCAGGGTATTGTTTCTTAATGGTGACAATCGCCATGCGATAGGAGCAGCCTTCTGGCGGTAAATAAAAGTCCACGATTTCGGGAAACTGGCGCTGCAGTAGCGGCACTAATACTTCGTTTAAGGCGACGCCGAGCACTGCTGGCTCATCGGGTGGCCGGCCGGTATAGGTGCTGTGGTAGATCGGCTGTTTGCGATGGGTGATGTGGGTCACGGTAAATACGGGAAAGCTATCGACTTCGTTGTAGTAGCCGGTGTGGTCGCCGTAGGGACCTTCGTCGGCCATTTCTTCGGGGTCGATATAGCCTTCTAAAATAAACTCAGCACTGGCGGGCACGTTTAGATCATTGCTCAGGCTGGTGGTGAGTTCGGTTTTACTGCCCCGCAATAATCCGGCAAAGGCGTATTCGCTGAGGCTGTCGGGTACCGGCGTTACGGCGCCGAGGGTGGTTGCTGGATCGGCGCCAAGGGCTACCGATACCGGAAATTTTACGCCGGGGTGGGCGGCTTTAAATTCTTGGAAATCGAGGGCGCCACCGCGATGCGACAACCAGCGCATAATCAGCTTGTTCTTGCCAATTAATTGCATGCGGTAAATGCCTAGGTTCTGGCGTTCTTTGTTTGGGCCACGGGTAATAACCAGCGGCCAAGTGATTAGCGGCGCGGCATCGTCGGGCCAGCAGGTTTGAATCGGCAGGGTGTTTAGGTCGACAGCATCGCCTTCAATCACGCATTGCTGGCAGGCGGCGCCGTTCACCATTTTTGGGCCCATATTCAATACTTGCTTGAATACCGGCAGCTTGCTCCACGCGTCGCGCAAGCCTTTTGGTGGATCGGGTTGGCGCAGAAAGGCGAGTAACTCGCCAACATCGTGCAGGGCTTTGATGTCGTCCTTACCCATGCCCATCGCCACCCGCTTTTCGGTACCGAATAAGTTCGCGAGTACGGGAATGGTATAGCCAATGGGGTTTTCAAACAGCAGTGCAGGGCCGCCAGCGCGCAATACGCGGTCGCAAATCTCGGTCATTTCAAGATTGGGGTCAACAGGGTGTTTGATGCGCTTTAGCTCGCCCTTGGCTTCAAGGTCGGCAATGAATTCTCTGAGGTCTTTATACATAGGGAAGGTCTGACGTCGGAAGTCGGATGTCGGAGACGGCACGATGCGGCCTCAGCGTCATACTATCAAACTCGATATGTGTTGCGGGTTGCGGGTTTTAGCGTCGGACGTCAGACATCCGACGCCCGACTCACTTTCGCTTCATTGAATCAAAAAACTCGGCATTGGTCTTGGTGTCTTTGAGCTTGTCGATTAAGAACTCAATCGCTGCGGTGTCTTCCATGCCGTGCAGTAATTTGCGCAGTATCCACATTCTGGCCAGTTCTTCTTCGCCGGTGAGGAGTTCTTCGCGGCGAGTACCTGAGCGACGGATGTTGATGGCGGGGTAGACGCGCTTTTCGGCGATTTTACGATCTAAGTGCAGTTCGTTGTTACCTGTGCCTTTGAATTCTTCGTAGATCACTTCGTCCATTTTGGAGCCGGTGTCGATCAGCGCGGTGGCGATAATCGACAGGCTGCCGCCTTCTTCAACATTACGCGCGGCGCCGAAGAAGCGCTTGGGGCGCTCAAGGGCGTGGGCGTCAACACCACCGGTCAGCACTTTGCCAGAGCTGGGGACGATGGTGTTATAGGCGCGAGCAAGGCGGGTAATGGAGTCGAGCAGAATAACTACGTCGCGCTTGTGTTCAACCAAACGTTTGGCTTTTTCAATAACCATTTCGGCTACTTGAACGTGACGGGCTGGTGGCTCGTCAAAGGTCGAGGCTACAACTTCTGCGCCGCGGGCGCCAACAGAGCGCTGCATCTCGGTAACTTCTTCTGGGCGTTCGTCAATCAGCAAAACAATAACGTAACACTCGGGGTTGTTGCGGATGATACTGGCGGCAATATTCTGCAGCATCAAGGTTTTACCCGCTTTTGGCGGTGCAACGATCAGGCCGCGTTGGCCCTTACCGATGGGTGCGGCCAAGTCGATAATGCGACCGGTCAAATCTTCAGTAGAGCCAGTACCCAATTCTAGGGTCAGGCGCTCATTGGGAAACAGGGGGGTAAGGTTTTCAAACAGAACTTTGTTCTTGGACTGCTCTGGGCGGGTAAAGTTAACTTCGTCTACTTTAAGCAGTGCGAAGTAACGTTCGCCTTCCTTCGGCGGCCGGATCTTGCCGGCAATACTGTCGCCAGTGCGCAAATTAAAGCGTCTGATCTGGCTGGGTGACACGTAGATGTCGTCGGGGCCGGCTAAGTATGAGCAGTCGGCAGACCGCAAAAAGCCGAAGCCGTCTTGCAGTATTTCTAAAACACCGTCGCCGTGAATATCTTCACCGCTCTTAGCGTGACGTTTTAGTATGGAGAATATAATGTCCTGCTTGCGAGAGCGGGCGATATTATCGAGGCCAATTTCTTTGGCAATATCGAGTAGTTCTTGAGCGGGTTTGGTTTTAAGATCGGTAAGATTCATAGGTATATGGGTTTAGTGGCATCAATTAGACGAGATATGAGCGAGACGTGGGAACGGCAGAATCGGAAAGCCGAAACGAACTCGACGTGTTAAAGAAGAAGCGAAAATAAGGTTAATTATTGGGTGTTCTTTGAAGGATCGTCAGCACTCTATCATTGAAAGTTAGAGGCGTCCAGCTTTTAAAGCAGCTTTTAAAATAAGCAAAACCGCGCGGCGAGGGCCGCGCGGTTTTGAACTACAGTGCCGCGTTAATAAAATCGAGCAGCTGAGTTTTAGACAGCGCGCCGACTTTAGTTGCTTCGGCATTGCCGCCTTTGAATATAATCAAGGTTGGAATACCGCGCACGCTGAATTTTTGAGGCGTATCGCTATTGGCATCAACATCAATTTTGCAGATCTTGATCTTGCCCGCGAACTCTACAGCCACTTCTTCCAAGACTGGGGCGATCATTTTGCATGGACCACACCACTCTGCCCAGAAATCGACCAGTACAGGTACGTCTGACTTCAGCACATCTTCTTCAAAGCTGCTGTCGGTGACGTGAACGATGTTGTCGCTCATGTTATTTCTCCGAATACACATCATAAATTAAGGATGTGCGATGATAGCACAGGATTTGGGCGGAAGTGAAAAGGCTAGCGGGGGTGAATTTGACAACAGGCTCCACTATTGCGGCGATTGATATGGGCTCGAATAGCTTTCATTTGCTGATTGCTGAGCGGGCAGAAGCCGGGCCAAGCTCGGCCTACCGCGCCGAATACCGCACCGAGCGCAAAGTGCAGTTAGCCGCCGGCAGTGAACACGGCGTATTGCAGGCCGATGCTCAGGCGCGGGCGTTGGCCTGCCTTGCCGAATTTAAGGAAATATTGGCGGCCTATCGGCCCGTGATTTTACGCATTGTGGCCACGGCCTCGTTGCGCGGGGTGGCGAATGCGGCGGATTTTTGCGAACAGGTAATGTACTTGCTCGGGGTTGAGCCTGAGATAATTAGTGGTGAGCGCGAGGCGGAGCTGGTTTATCTTGGCGTGGCAGCGCCCGGCGACATCGGTCAATTGGTGGTGGATATTGGTGGCGGCAGTACTGAGCTTGCGTTGGGGCGCGGCCAAGTGCTCGGGCAGGGGCTCAGTGTGGCGGTGGGCTGTTTGAGCTATTTACGGTATTTTCCTGCTGGCCGCTTACAGCGCACTGATTTTGACGCGGCGACAGCGGCGGCGCGGGCCGAATTTGAACTGGCGGCGGCAAGCTTGTCCAAGCCAAGTCGGCTGCAGTTTATTGGTTGTTCCGGCACCTTGCTGGCGGTTGAGCAGGTGCTTATGGCGCGCAATGGCGGGGGGCGTGGTATTCGCCTAGCAGAATTGCAGGAGTTGGCGACCGATTTACAGTCGTTTGCCAGCCTCGGCGCCATTAGTTATCAGGGTTTAACGGAAGATCGGCAGTCTATTTTTGCCTCTGGAGTGGCTATTGTGTTGGCGCTCTTTGGGGCTTTAAATATAGAGGAAATGCAGCTTTCTGAGCAGGGCCTGCGCGAGGGCGTAGTTAAAAGTTACCTGTTGGCGGCGAGCGCCGATTAGCAGCGCTAGGTTTTCATTCATAGAATCAGTTCAAGAGGAGAGGATACATGAAAAAAGTCGCATTAATTTTAGCGGGTTGTGGCGTCTACGACGGCTCAGAAATCTACGAGAGCGTATTGACTATGTTGTCGCTGGAGAACCACGAGGCCAGTTACCAGTGTTTTGCGCCCAATATTGAGCAAATGCACGTTATTAATCACCTAGATGGGAGTGTTGCCGAGGGCGAGAGCCGCAATGTATTGGTGGAAGCGGCGCGTTTGGCGCGGGGCAAAATTAAAAATTTGGCTGAGGCTAAGCCAGCCGATTTTGACGCGGTGATTGTGCCGGGTGGTTTTGGCGTTGCCAAGAACCTGTCTGATTTTGCGGTAAAAGGCGCAGACATGAGCGTGCAGCTCGAGGTGCTTAGCTTTATTCAGGCCATGCACGCCGCCGCTAAACCCGTTGGTTTAATTTGCATTGCGCCCACCATGGCCGCACGGCTTTTTGGCGAAGGGGTGAAGTGCACGATTGGTAATGACCCAGAGGTCGCTGGCGCCATTAATACCATGGGTGGCAGCCATCAAGATCGGGCGGTAGACGAGGTTTGCGTGGACGAGGCCATGAAACTGGTTACAACCCCAGCCTATATGCTGGCGAGCAGTATTGGTGAAGCCGCCAAGGGGATTAATCGCTGTGTTCGCGAAGTGCTTAATATGGCGTAAGCCAATTAGCGGGCCGCTTAAGGCCCGCTTATTGGCCTAATTAGCTGCTGCGAAGTTGGAGTTTGTACCCCTAATATGTCTCGTTTTTTATACAGTGCTTTCTTTTATCTCATCTTGCCCTTGGTCTTGTTGCGGTTGCTATGGCGAGCGTGGCAGGCACCGGCCTATCGGCAGCGGATTGCTGAGCGCTTTGGCTTTTTTAAAGCGCCAGCTCGCACCGGGGGTTTGTGGATACACGCCGTGTCGGTGGGTGAAAGCATTGCGGCGGCGCCATTGGTACGTTATTTTCTTGAGCATCATCCCGATTTGCCGGTGGTGGTGACCACCATGACCCCAACTGGCTCGGAGCGGGTGCAGGCCATGTTTGGCGCCGAGGTTTTTCATGTGTACGCGCCTTACGATTTGCCAGACGCGATTGCGCGGTTTTTAAACCGTGTTCAGCCACGTGTGGCGGTGATTATGGAAACCGAAATTTGGCCAAATATGGTTTGCCAAACGCAGTGCCGAGGCATTCCGGTGGTATTGGCAAATGCGCGGCTGTCGGCGCGCTCGGCGCGGGGTTACGGGCGTATTGCGGGGCTGAGCCGCGCGGTGTTTTCGCGCTTTAGTCAGGTGGTGGCCCAAGGCGAGGCCGACGGTGCGCGCTTTGTGGCGCTGGGTTTGCCTGAGTCGCAATTAACGGTGTCGGGCAGTATTAAGTTTGATTTGACGATACCTGCGGCGCTGCGGGAACAGGCCGAGGGCTTGCGGGGTGCGTGGCTGGGCAGCCGTCCAGTGTGGATTGCGGCAAGCACCCATACTGGTGAAGATGAGGTCTTATTGGCCGCTCATCAGGCGTTGTTAGCGCAGTTTCCCGACGCTTTATTGATTTTAGTGCCCCGTCATCCTGAGCGTTTTCCTAAGGTGGCTGAGCTGATCGCCAGCAATAATTTGAGTTTTGAGCGCCGCAGCGCAAGCTTGGGTGCCGCAGGCACGGTGCCAGTGGCCAGTGGCACCGCGGTGATACTGGGCGACACTATGGGTGAGTTACTGCTATTGCTGGGCTGCGCCGATATTGCCTTTGTGGGCGGCAGTTTAATCCCCCACGGTGGCCACAATAGCTTAGAGCCGGCGGCGTGGGGCCTGCCAGTAGTGACTGGGCTCAGCGATTTTAATTTTACGGAAGTGAGCGCCTTGTTAGCTGACGCGGGCGGTTTGGTTCAGGTTGCGGATGCCAATGCGCTGGCAGAGGTCTTACTTGGCCTAGTGGCCGATCCGCTTCGCCGCCAGCAACAGGGCGCGGCGGCAAAGCAGGTGGTGGACAATAACCGCGGCGCTTTGCAGCGCTTGATCGCGGTGATTGAGGCTCAGCTTAAAGCCTAGGTGCTGCTTAGTTGTGCTCGCTTAGCTGCGCTCGCTCAGCGACACAGACTCAGAAGCTTGCAGCCACTTGTTGAGCTGAATAATGTCGGCTGGGCTCAAGGTGCCCGCGTTCAATTTTAGCTTCAGCACATCAATCACATAGTCGTAGCGCGCATTGGTGTAATCGCGCATGGCGCCATACAGTCTGCGCTGGGCATCGAGCACGTCAACAATATTGCGGGTGCCCACTTCATAGCCGGCTTCGGTGGCGTCTAAGGCGCTGCGCGTAGAAATAATATTCTGATGGCGGGCGTCGACAGTTTTTACGTCGGTGTACACCGCAATATGCTGGGCGCGGGTCGCGGTTATCACTTGGCGCTGAGTGGCTTGCGCATTGTAATTAGCCGCATTGTATTGCTCGTAAGCTTGGCGGCGACCGGCACTGACTCCGCCACCGCTAAACAACGGCATGGTGAGGGTGATGCGCAGAGCGTCGGTTTCGGTGTGGCTGTCTGGTGGCGTGGCAAAGATGCTGGTTGGGTTGTAGCGAGTAGTGCCGTCGAGGTCGTCTTTGCTGGTGGTAAAGCTGCCAGTAATCTTGGGCAGGTGCTCCATTTTCTTCGCTTTAGCTGTTTGGTAGGCTGAGCCTGCACCGGCATTAGATACCTGCAAAAGCTTGTTGTTGGCTAGTGCAAAGTCGACCCACTCGGCGCGGTCTGCCGGCTCGGGCATACTAATGGGGAAGTCGGCTTTGAGTGACCACAGATTATTGTGCTCTTGGCCAGTCAGGCTGCTGAGGTTTTCTCTGGCAATGGCGAGATTACCTTCAAAACCAAGGCGTTGGGCGACAGTGCCGTCGAACACGGCGCGGGCTTCATGTACGTCGGTGATGGCAATCAGGCCCACATCAAAGCGCTGCTGGGTTTGCTCTAGCTGGCGCTTAGCGGCGCGCTCTTCAGCTTTGGACGCGTCTAAATTTTCGCGGCCGCGAAGTACGTTAAAATAGGCCTCGGCAGTGCGGATGATTAGTTGTTGTTGCTCATAGGCCAATTGCGCTTGAGCCTGCTCAGAGATCTTCTTTCCAGCTTGAAAGGTAAACCATGCGGGAAGATCAAAAAGTGCTTGGTTTAATGACACTGCGTAGTATTCAGACTCGCTACCGGTTGAGGCTTTTTGGTCAATAATGGCGCCAGTGTTGGTTGGGCTTTTGCGCTCGCTGTCGCTATCCACATCTTGGTAATAGGCTTGGGCGCTAATTTGCGGCAGCAGCGCAGCGCGGCCGAGATTTTTAGTTTCAATATTGGCGCGGTAGCTGGCTTCGGCGGCCTTGAGCTGGGGGTCATTTTTCACCGCCAATTCATAAACATCCAGTAAAGTATCGGCGTAGACGGAGTGACTGCCGAGTAGCGCAGCCAGAGAAACACTGAGAAGATGACGTTTGGCAATCATAGAGTTAACCTGTTCTCCAGAGAGGGGAGGATTGGATAGCCGAGAAGTGTATCAAAATAACACTGCTTGAGAATGAATATTAACTAAAGTTATGGTTTAGCCAATAAATGTGCGGGAGAAGTGTGAGCAGTCATCGTTATCAAATCGATCTCAGTGGGCATCTTGCCGATTGCGAGATGAATTTTCGCCGTTTGCAGCAGCTTTTACCGGTTGATGCCGCGGCGGGCGACTGCTTGCGATTTGGAGTGGCAGCCAATACCGTAGAGCTACTGGTTAAGGAGCGGGCGCCTTACACCACCATGCTGGAACTGCGTTTGCACAAACCCCTGTTTGCCGATTTACCGGCCCCCCTGCTGCATGTGCGAGTTTACCACGATGCTAAATTAGCCGAGGTCATGGGGTCGCGGGGCTTGCGCCCGCATAAGCCGCGCTATCGCTACCCTAATGCCAGTATGTTTCAACGCGACGAAAAAGCGCAGCAGAATACCTATCTCGGCGAGTGGTTGAGCCTGTGCTTAGAATTAGGGCACTCGCTGGACAATCCACTTAATATTCTTGAAATATGATGGCGGTCTCGAAATTTACTGGTGCTGACTAAAGGCATACCGTATAAATCAAGCAAGAGATAATGGGGTAACGGTGAAATTGCCTGTTCAGTCAAACAAGGCGCCACTTTGCGTGGTGCAAATTAGCGATTGCCATCTGGGCGCAGAGCCCAGCGATCGGCTGCTTGGTATGGATACCGATTATAGTCTTGAGGCTGTCTTGCAGGCGGCAGCAGAGGAATATCCCGATATCGATTTACTGGTAGCCTCTGGTGATTTGGCCGCCCACGGCGATGCTAGCGCGTATCGGCGCTTATCCGCACGTTTGCAGGGTATGGCAAAGCAGATGGTGTGGTTGCCGGGTAATCACGACGACAGCGCCTTGATGCGCAGCATTGTGGGGGCACCCTATATGCCAAACCGCTTGGTGCTTGGCGATTGGCAGCTGGTGTTTTTAAATTCTGCTGTGCCAGGTCAAGTTGGCGGAGAGCTGGCGGCGGATCAGCTGGCGGTGCTGGCAGAGGCGGCCGAGCACGAGCAGCCGACATTGGTTTTTTTGCATCATCATTTGCGGCCACTGGGTTGCGCTTGGCTAGATGAACAGCGGGTGGCCAATGCCGACGCGTTGTTTGCCCTGCTTGCCGATAAAACGCAATTTAAAGCCATTGTCTGTGGCCATGTGCATCAGCAATCCGAACAGGTGTATCAGAATATTGGCCTGCTGAGCACACCGTCGACCTGTATACAATTTGCGCCAAACAGCGCTAATTTTGCATTGGATGACTGTAATCCCGGCTATCGCGGGTTTTACTTGGGCGAAAAATCCCAGTTTCAAACGAGAGTGTCCCGAGTAAAGGGTGTAACATTCGCGGTCGATAATTTGGCAAGTGGTTACGAATGACAGCGGCGTTAATTTATATTCATGGTTTTATCTCTTCACCACAATCCCACAAAGCCCAACAGCTGGCTCGCTATGTTGCCGAGCACCACCCTGACATTAGCTATTTTGTTCCCAGCTTAGCTAATACCCCCGGCGAAGCTGCGCAGCAGCTTGACGAGCTGGTACAGCACTGTTTGCAACATCACGCGGGGTCGGTGGGTTTGATTGGCAGTTCTTTAGGTGGCTTTCTGGCCACGGTGCTGGCCGAGCGCTACAGTTTGCCTGCGGTCTTGATTAATCCTGCGGTAGAACCCCATAATTTTGCCGGTCATTTTCTTGGCGCGCATCACAACCCTTATACGGGGGTGGATTTCAGTCTTAATCAGGCCGATATCGACCAGTTGCGCAGCATGGTGAGTGCGCCAGTGAAAGGGCGCTACTGGGTTTTGGTGCAAGAGGGCGATGAAGTGTTAGATTACCGTCTCGCCCTAGAATTTTATAAGGGCTGCGATATTACCGTCGAAACCGGCGGTGATCACAGTTTTCAGCAGTTTGAGCGCCATTTGCCCGCCGTCGTGGATTTTTACGCTTGGGGTAGTGGCTTGTAGCTCGCAAACCGATGAGTTTGTGTGGCGGCGTAATATCGGAAAGATGAGCCCGTTTGGGGCGTATCTCCTTAAATAATAGACAATGCGGCGCAGCCGCTAATATGGTTTCAAATGTCACAATATGATGCACAGTCCATTGAAGTTCTTACTGGCTTAGAGCCGGTGCGCAAGCGGCCGGGGATGTATACCGATACCACCCGTCCCAACCACCTTGCTCAAGAAGTGATCGATAACAGTGTTGATGAGGCGCTGGCTGGCCACGCCAAAGAAATCACCGTTACCCTTTATAACGATGGCTCGCTGAGCTGCGCCGACGACGGTCGGGGTATGCCGGTCGATATTCACAAAGAGCAGGGTCTGCCCGGGGTTGAGGTGATTATGTGTACCCTCCACGCTGGGGGTAAGTTCTCTAATGATAACTACCAATTCTCTGGTGGTTTGCACGGCGTTGGCGTATCGGTGGTCAACGCGCTGTCTAGCTCCCTTGAAATTGTCATTAAACGCGATGGCGAAGTGCATCAAATGTTCTTTGCCGATGGCGACAAGGCCTCTGAGCTGGCAGTGATTGATAGCTGCGGCAAACGCAACACCGGCACCTATATTCGGTTTACCCCGAACCCCAAGTATTTTGATACCGCCAAGTTCTCGGTTCGCCGTCTTAAACATGTACTGCGCGCCAAGGCCGTTTTGTGCCCCGGCCTAAAGGTTGTTTTCGTCGATGAGACCGGCGCCGAGAGCGAAGAGTGGTATTACGAAGACGGCCTGCGCGATTATTTGTCGAGCCATACGCGGCAATACGACACCCTGCCCGCCGAGCCGTTTATTGGCCATTTTAGCGGCCGCTCCGAGGCGGTGGACTGGGCCGTGCAGTGGTTGCCAGAAGGCGGCGAGCCGCTGACGGAATCTTACGTGAACTTGATTCCCACGGCGCAGGGCGGCACCCATGTAAATGGGCTGCGCAGCGGATTGCTCGACGCCATGCGCGAATTCTGTGAGTTTCGCAGCTTAATTCCCCGCGGCGTAAAGCTTGCGCCCGACGATATATGGGAAAAGTGCAGCTATGTATTGTCGTCGAAACTGGCCGATCCGCAGTTTTCTGGGCAAACCAAAGAGCGCCTGAGTTCGCGTGAAGCCGCCGCCTTTGTCTCTGGCGTAGCCAAAGACGCGTTTAGCCTGTGGCTGAATCAGCACACCGAAGACGCCGAAAAGCTCGCCGAGCTGTGTATTAATAATGCCCAGACGCGGATGCGCAAAGCCAAAAAAGTGGTGCGCAAAAAGGTCTCGGCTGGCCCAGCGCTGCCCGGTAAATTGGCCGACTGCTCCGGTGGTGACATCGAGCGCTCAGAACTGTTTTTGGTAGAGGGTGATTCGGCTGGCGGCTCGGCTAAGCAAGCGCGAGATCGTCAGTTTCAGGCGATATTGCCGCTGCGCGGTAAAATTCTGAACACTTGGGAGGTTGAGTCTCAGCAGATCTTGGCCTCGCAGGAAGTGCACGATATCTCTGTGGCGATGGGCATAGACCCCGATTCCGATGACCTCAGCGGCCTGCGCTATAACAAAATTTGTGTACTGGCCGACGCAGACTCCGACGGACTGCACATCGCCACCTTGCTGTGCGCGCTGTTTTTGCGGCATTTCCGGCCCCTAGTTCAGCAGGGTCATGTTTATATTGCCATGCCGCCGCTATACCGTATCGATCTGGGTAAAGACGTTTATTACGCGCTGGATAATGCCGAAAAGCAGGGCATTATGGATCGCCTAGAGGCCGAGAGTAAGCGTGGCAAAATTTCAGTTACACGCTTTAAAGGCTTGGGTGAAATGAACCCCCTGCAGTTGCGGGAGACGGTTATGGATCCGAATACCCGTCGCCTAGTGCGTTTGTCGATAGAAGACGGCGACGAAACCGATGGTTTAATGGACATGCTCCTGTCGAAAAAGCGGGCACCAGATCGCAAAAGCTGGCTCGAAGCCAGCGGCGATGAGGCCGAAGTTTTATTGTGAAGGCGCTTTTCGTTTGCCGGTAGATGTGTTTTCGCGATTACGCCGCCGATTGATGGTAATCCGGCAAGCCATGGTAACGGCAGCACCATTGGCTTTGCGGCTAAAGATCCCGCACAGGCCAACGGCGGCGTGAGTTGTTAAGATGCGTCGGGCATTCGCGACCGCCGCAGGGGTGGTGCGCGGCGTGAATAATTTGGTGTGTTGGCAGTGTTGGAGTAATTGCGGTCATGCCGCTATAATGCCGTCATTAAAATTTGCGGGCTGATCAGCCCTGTATGTCGAGAGGGCGTAAAACGGTGAATAGTGTGATGTTAAAGAGATTGGCGGCCATCGTAGGTTTGTTGTTGGTATGTGGGTCGGCGTGGTCATTGACCGATAAACAGTACGGCGAAGTAGAGTCCCGTATTCAGCCCGCAGGTAAGGTATGTCTACAAGGTGATAACAGCTGTGGTGCTGCAGTTGCGGCAGCGGGCGGTGCGCCAAAATCGGGTGAAGATGTCTATAAAGCTAGTTGCCAAGGTTGTCATGCCGTGGGTGCTGGTGGCGCGCCGAAATTTGGCGACGCAGCAGACTGGAAGGCCCGTACTGCCAAGGGTATGGACCAGGTGTATAGCCATGCCATTAACGGTTTCAGCAATATTGGTATGATGCCAGCCAAAGGCTTGTGCATGAGCTGTTCAGACGACGAAGTGATGGCCGCGGTCGACTATATGGTTGATCACAGCAAATAAGCTTAGTGTCATCGCTGTGAGCCGCGCCTTGCGCGGCTTTTTTTTGCCCTCAATATTAGGCTGGGCCAAGAGCTGTCCACCGTCTTTACTTGGCCAAGCTCAGAGATTAGTAAAAAGAGGCGTTCAATAGCACAATAGCGCCTGTTTTGTGCTGTAGTATTTGTGGCACGGTTTGTCTAAAAATAGGTATCAAGCAATGAAACAATGGATGTTACTGGCGGCGATACTCGCACTCAGCGCCTGTGGGGGTGGGTCGTCATCATCGAATGAGCGCCCAGAGCAAGCGGGTGTTCCTGGTGAATCGACGCCAGCGCCAAGTATCGCAACGAGCTACGGCGTACCATCGGCCAGTCAAATTCGTCCTGGGGTACTCGTTAGCGCAGATGGCAGCAGTTGCACTGGTAATTTCCTGTACTCGCCCAATGCACAAACGGTGTATATCGGCGTGGCGGCCCACTGTTTCAGCGTCGACGCGAACTCCGGTGTTGATCCTTGTGAATCCAATAATCTGGCTATTGGGTTTAATCAGGTGATTATAGAAAACGCCAGCCAGCCGGGGGAGTTGGTTTACACCAGTTGGCGCGCCATGCAGGAAATGGGTGAAACCGCGGGCTCGGCTGTTTGCACTTACAATGATTTTGCTTTGGTAAAAATTCACGCCAACGACATTGCCAAGGTCCATCCGGCGGCGATTGCATTTGGCGGGCCTATCGGCCTCTACACTGGCATAGCCAAGGTTGGCGACGGGGTATATGCCTATGGGCAGTCGCCTTATCATTTTGGTCGTCGCAGCCGAGAAACCAAACAAGGCAAGATAAACGCGGTGCTGGGTGGTGGGTGGGCTTACGACATTGTTACCGACACGGCCAGCGTGCCAGGTGACAGTGGCGGCCCCGTATTTAGCGCAGGTGGTAAGGCGCTGGCGGTAACCAGCGTGCTGTCCTTAAACTTGAGTCCGACCCTCGTTAGCAATGGTGTTGCCAATTTAGATCGCGCGCTGCGCTATGCCATCGATGGTGGCTTTATCAATGCCAGCACCAAGCTGCTCAGCTGGCCGGATTTTTACCCAGCGGGCGATTTATAAATTCTGCCGTAGCGCAGCTATGTAACGCACTCGCTAAAAAACAAAGCTGTATTTTTTGATTGTCGGCAACGCGCATCTCGCCGTGCAGCGCCGCGATGATGCGCGGCAAGCTATCGCCCTGGGCAATATTGTTTAGCGCTAGGTAAACGCCCTTGTTGTGGGCTCGAAACGTAATGACTAAATGCTGGGCTTCGTAAGTAATATCAATACAGGCATGACAGACATTCGCTGCTTGGCTGGACAGCCTAACCAACTCTCGCAAGCTCGAAGACAGCGTTTTATAGGCCGGATACGCTAAGTTTATGGGGGTTGTTGGTAACTGAACAGTCCAGTCGAGTATAACGCCCAGTCGGTCAAGACGCTGTTCGAGTTCGAGATGTAAATCTGCCAGCAATTCATGCAGCGCAATCTTGCGGCCGTATAAACCACTGCTAATGGTGTGGGATTCGGCAAGTATATTCCTTATGACTTCTTTTATTGGATCGCACTCATCGTGACGTAGGGCAGGAAGTAACGCCTCGCCAATATTGTGCTGTAAATCATTGGCGAACTGCTTGTTTTGCACTTGCTGTTGGCGATGGAATTGCTGGTTGGCGGTGATCAAACCCTTTGCCGTGGCACAAAGGGTGTCTATTATTTGCGCGTCGCTGGCGTGGAATAGGCGTTTGTTGCCGTCCGCATATTCACAGCGAAGGCTGCCGATGCCTTTTAATAGCGGTACATTAAGAAACTTGCCCGCGTGACTAATACTTGCGCTTGGGTAATTGGCGGTGAGCCGTTTAATAGTGGCTGAATCGAAAAATTGGCTAATGAAGGTTTGCCACGCTTGGTCGATGTCTTCATCTCGGGCGTGATAGTTAATGGCTGCGAGCTGAAGTAAGTCTGCGCTTGTTACTGGCGGTGCTGCCAGTGACTTACTGGTTTGATGAATGGCGAGGCCAAAGCCGAGTAGTAACAAAAGTAATGTCGGCGGCGCATATACCGGCCACTGCGCCAAACTTAGGTAGTGGCTTATTGCGATTACACAGAAACCGATTGCCGACACCAAAATAAAAAACAGGTAGCGATGTCGCGTAAGGCTATTTAATTTGTAGCGACTAATGCTGAGTGCCAAACCGCATAAAATCCATAACAGTGGTGTGGTGTAATCAATACTCAGCAAACCGTGGAGTTTGCTGGGGTAGTTGCTAATGGCATTTAGCGTAAACAGCAGGGCTGGGCTCATAAATGTAAAGAAACAAAACAAGGCGGCGTTGTGAACCGGTGCTTTAGCATGGACATGCCATTGCCAAACAGCCATTGCAACGGCGGTAAGAATGCCGATTGGAATGGCAAACTGGCGGTTCATGGACGTATTTAGGATGCCTGCCTCAGAAACGACAAACCACGCAATAGCGAGGCAAAAGAGTGCGATATCAATGCTGTAGTGGCCGATGCGTTTAGGAAAATGGCGCAATATACCGACGAGGCTGGCACTTAAAAGTAAATCGGCAAGAAATTTTAGGTCGCATAATACCACCAGTAAGGGGCCAGACATGGCCAGCTCCCGGCTGCTATACACACTGGACGTCAAGCTGGCGCTAAAAAGAGCGCCGCAACTAAGGAATAAATAGCGTCGGCCAACAGTGTTGGAATCGAAATAGAAAAGACTCGCGCCGAGTATCCAAGCCATTAGTCCGGTGGCAAGTTTCTGCCAAAAATGTAACGGCAGTTCACTAAAATGGCGGGATTTTTGAGTCGCCACGCTAATAGTGTCGCCAGCGGCGGTGATGAACTGCACATGCTCAGCTTGTAGGGTTAGATAGAGTTGTTGCTGCCGGCGGAGGAACTGCCAGTAGCTATCGTAGCTTGCGAACTCTCGGTTTGGATTGCGGGCAAAATCGCTGGCGGTTAGCGCTAGCTTGCCTTCGCGGCTATTTATAGCCACAATCTTAGTGCCTCGAGGGCTGGTATCGGGTAATGTGGTAATGGCGTAATTGTCCGACCAGACGAGATTCAAGCCGCTAATAGGGTTGTTACAGGCCGCTAAAATACTAAGAAAAATAGCGAAAATTGGAATACTACAAAGCCATATCAAATGCTGGCGAGAACGCTTTCCTTGCAACTCACTCACTCCTTTGAGTTTCGCTATGAATTTGTGCGCCTATCATCCTGACGGGGTCTTACACAAATGCGTTTATTTTTCTTGGTTAAAGTAGCATAAAAAACAGTCTGTCACTTAGGAGATTGACGTGGGAAATTCAAAACAAGGATGTTTGAGTGTCTTAGCTATTGAGTCTGATTCAGAGCTGTGTAGCTGGTTGAGCAAGCAACTGGAGTTAGTTTACGGTGTTGCCGAGGTGCGGGCGGTAGCCAGCGTTGCGGCGGCGAACGCATTGCTCACAGCGTGGACACCGGATTTGTTTGTGGTTGATATATGTACACTTCCTTTAGATTCTGTGCTGCCATTGATCACTCGAATTAAGCGGTCGCAGCCGCGGCAACGCTGTATTGTGACAACACTTTATGACGATTCCGATGAGTTATTGTTATCGTTGCGCGCTGGTGCCGATGGCTATGTCAAAATTGACGAGGACGACGCCTTATTTATACAACAACTTCAAGATGTCGTTTTAGGCCGTCCTCGGCTGACGGCCAAACTGGCGCGGCGATTAATTAGCGAATTTGGCCTTCAGTATCGCGACGAGTTAGCCTTAGTCAATTGCGAGATGAGCGTGTTGGAATTGGTGGCCAGTGGCCTGAGCGTAAAACGTAGCGCGCAAGACCTTGGTATGAGTTATGAAGCGATCGCGAATACCGTGAGGGGGCTTTTTGGCAAATTACATGATCAACATCAGCCAGAAGCCGCCGCCTAATTCAGCGGCAGTGTCGCGCGCCTTAACCCAGCATATCTCTAAGGCTGGCCAAGGTCTCGCCGCCGCGCTTTTGGTTTTGCACGGGGTCGGCGTCGCCGCGGCCCTCCCACTCCAAATCTTCTTGGGGAAGTTCGGCAAGGAAACGGCTGGGTTCGCAGCTGGTGAATTCACCAAAACTTTTACGCTTGGCGCAGTAGCTCATGGTTAGGGTGCGCTGGGCGCGGGTGATACCCACATAGCAGAGCCGGCGCTCTTCCTCGACCATGCCGTCGTCGATGCTGTTTTGGTGGGGCAGAATGCCCTCTTCTAAGCCGATCATAAACACATGGGGAAACTCCAAACCTTTGGCGGCGTGTAAGGTCATGAGCTGAACTTGATCGTCGCTTTCTTTTTCGTCTTCTTGACGCTCCATTAAATCGCGCAATACCAAGCGTGTTATTGCGCCCTCAATGGCATTGTCGCTTTCGTCATCTTTAAGCGACTTTTCTAAGGAGTTGATCAGAATGTGTACGTTGGCCATGCGGCGCTCAGCGATGGCTATCGATGAGCTGTTTTGGATAAGCCAGTCTAAGTAATCGATATCGCTGCACAGCTGGCGAATGCTATCGATGGGGTCGTCTTCGTAGCATTTGCGGCGCAAATTACCCAGCCAGCTGGTGAACTCCCGCAGGCGCAGCAAGGCGGCCTCGGGCAGACGCTGGGCGAGGCCAAACTCGTCGCAGGCATCGTACATGCTAATTTCGCGCTCGGTGGCGTAACGGCCCAAGTTTTCTAATGTTGAGGTGCCAATCTTGCGGCGCGGCACGTTCACAATGCGCAAAAAAGCGTTGTCGTCGCCGGGATTAATGATCAGGCGCAGATAGGCCATGATGTCTTTAATCTCGTTGCGGCTAAAAAACGAGGTGCCGCCGCTGAGTTTGTAGGGAATCTGGTGAACCTGAAGTTTAAGTTCCAATAAGCGCGACTGGTGATTGCCCCGATAGAGCACCGCATAATTGCCAAAACGTCCCTGGGTGCGGAGTTTGTGATCGAGAATTTCGGTCACCACCCGCTCGCACTCGGCGTCGTCATTGCGGCAGCGAATAACCCGAATTGGCTCGCCGTAACCCAGTTCAGACCACAGCGCCTTATTCATCTCGTGGGGGTTATTGGCGATAACGGTATTAGCCGCTTTGAGGATGCGCGCGGTGGAGCGGTAGTTCTGCTCTAGCTTGACCAGTTTAAGGTGTGGGTAGTCTTTGCTAAGCAGGGCGAGGTTTTCGGGCTTGGCGCCGCGCCATGCGTAGATTGATTGGTCGTCATCGCCCACCACGGTTAGGCCGCCGCGGCCACCGACGAGCTGCTTAACCAAATGGTATTGCGAGCCATTGGTGTCTTGGTATTCGTCCACCAGCATATAGCGAATTTTCTGCTGCCACTTTTCTAAAATGGCGGGATGCTGCTCAAACAAGAGCGCGGGCAGCATGATCAAATCGTCAAAATCCAGCGCGTTATAAGCTTTTAAAGCGCTTTGGTAGCGTAAATACGCTTGGGAACAAAGAATGTCGGCCGGCCCCTCGGCGCTGGCAATCGCCTGCTCGGGGGTAATGAATTCGTTTTTCCACTGGGATATACGTTGCTGAATGCGGTCGGCGTTGTCACTTTCGGCGCCGTGATCCTGCATCAATAAATCGCGAATCAGGGTTTGCGCGTCTTGGCCGTCAAAAATAGAGAAACCAGATTTGTACTGCAGCGCCTTGTACTCGGCGCGCAGAATGTTCATGCCCAAATTGTGGAAGGTCGACACCGTGAGGCCACGGGCCTCTTTGCCTTTAACGAGCTGCGAGACGCGCTCCTTCATTTCGCGGGCGGCCTTATTGGTAAAGGTCACCGCCGCAATATGACGCGCCGGCATGCCGCATTTCTCAATCAAATAAGCCATCTTGCGCGTGATAACGCTGGTTTTACCGCTGCCAGCGCCGGCTAGCACCAGTATCGGACCGTCAATATAACGAACCGCTTCGCGTTGTCTGTCGTTGAGTTTACTCACGCTGATGATCTTTCCCGAGGTAATGCAAGAAGGGCCGAGCATTGTACCAGCGCCCATGGCTAACAAGAACTCATCGACGAGCTGCGGCTAATTAATACCGCTAAAGTTCGCCGCGGTAAATCAGGGCTCGAAGAGCCAAGGGTGACCGAAAAGTCATCATCCCGCTAGCGGAAAACCGAAAATAATAAAGATCGAGCGGTTTTCATAAGAGCCGTGTGTCTGCGCAACTGACGTGAAAAACCTACTACAAACTTCGAGTTGCTGGGTGAGCCACGCACAGAATTTCCAGTCGACTTGTGTGGAAAAGGCATTTATTCTTCCGATGCCCAGCAGCGTTCTGTCAGCTAAGGTCATCCTTTTAAATGTACATGGAGAGAGACGTTACGCTATGTCTCACGTACCGCATTGAATAGTAAACACGACCTTCGCGTATCTCTTATACGCATTGCAATTGTCAGCAGTAACCGGGTCACATTGACCCTGACAAGCCGAATGATCGAACACCTCGGTTATTCAAATGCAGTGGCTTTTACAAACTTAGAAAGGCTGCTGACTTTTCCGGAACCCCTCCACATAATTTTGCTTGATGCGGCAGATACGGTAGAAAACTGGGAATCACTTATCGCTCAGCATTGCGGTGACGCCCGAGTCATTATCCTCGGTGAGCGAGTTACCGAGAGTAAGCATTTCTGTCTCAGCAAACCCTTACAAAAAACGAGCTTGGCAACCGCGCTTGACGACCTGATGCAGAATCTTAATGGCACTGCAGCCGAGCTAGGGGCCGTTGAAGAGTTGCTTGAGTTGTTCGGCGCGGCGGGCTTGGCTGAAATGATCAATGCGCTTAGGGTTGATTTACCGCAGCAAAATTCCAGACTTGAGCAAGCATTGGCGTCGCAGGATTACACGGCGTTAAAGCACGTCGCGCACGCACTGCACGGCGCCGCCCTGCAGTTTGGTGCAAATGAATTTGCTACCTTATGTAGTGATATTGAGCGGCGTTGCGCAGAACAAGACGCGGGTATTTTTACCGCCCCAGAGCCAGACCAAATGATGACATCTTACGTTGAGCTTATTTCGCAACTGGCTGCAAACCGCTATGTCGATTAAGCCTTCTTCTGCCCGACCGTCGCTAAGCGCATTTGTTATATGTCTTATGGTGATGTTGGTGGGTTGTCTACTCGCCTTGCAAACTGCCCGTTCAATCGATAAAAGCCAGCGGGCGCGATTCGATAATGAAGTACATCGGCTTGCAAACAGTGTAGAGCAACGTATGAAAGCCTATGCACAAGTGCTGCGCGGCGGCCGTGCTTTTTTTGAGGGCTCAACGGATGTGAGTCGCGAAGAGTGGCGCATTTATGTCGAGCAGTTGCGCCTACCGGAGCATTTTCCGGGCATTAATGGGATGACTTTCGCGCCGCGGCTGGGGGAGGAGGAGCTGCCCGCATTTATTGCCAAAGTACGCAGCGAGCCCTTGCCATCAACACTCACTGATCCATCGGTAATGCGTGAATTCAACCTCCGTGATCCACCGCCACCGATCAACCCCGTCGAAACCTCGGTGCACGCGCCGGTGCTCTACGTCGAGCCGCTGACCCACAATTCTGCACGGGCGCTCGGTATCGATTTAATGCGTGATGCCGCTCGTCGTCGCGCGTTGGAAGCGGCGGTTGCCACAGACGATGCTGTGCTGAGTCCGAGTTTGCGTATATTACTGCGGAGTAGCACTCAAGTTGGGTTCATCGTCTTTCAGCCGGTTTACCGAGACGGCCGGCTACTCGGTTGGATCAACGCCACGTTTCATGCCGAAACCTTTATGCACGGCTTGCTCGCTGATGATGGCGGCGAGTTAAGCATGGCGGTGTACGATGGCGACGAGGTGGAACATAACGCCCTGTTGTACTCGTCCGCCGGGGTGACGGCCGACGGCGGACCAAGGCCACTGGTGGTGCCTACGAATGCCCATTTTGTGACGGACGTCGTTCTAAATATGCCGGGCCGCCCTTGGGCCGCCCGCTTTGTTGCTGGCCCAGACTTTGCCAGCTTGTCAGAACGCATGCTGCCCTGGCTGCTGGTATTGGGTGGTTTTTTATCTAGTTTGGTGATTTATCTGGTGTCGCGTGCCAGTGCACAGTGGCAGTCGCAGGCTGGCTTGTTGGCGCAGCAGGCTGAGGCCTTGCGCGAGGCGAGGGCGGTAGCGGAATCAGCTAATCTGGCCAAGAGTCATTTTTTGGCGAATATGAGCCACGAAATTCGCACGCCGCTCAATGCGATTCTCGGCACCGCTGAACTGCTCGGCGACACCCGTCTTGATGCCGATCAACGCCAGAGTTTGGATACCATTAGTCAAAGTGGCGACCACTTGCTTGGCGTTATCAATGAAATTCTCGACTACACCAAGGTCGAAGCGGGATTGATGGAATTGGACGAGGCGGTTTTTGATCTGCGCCAAATCGTAGAAGAAGCCATTGAGCTGGTGGCCTACCGCGCAGCAGAAAAGCAACTGGAACTGGCCTGCGATTTTGCCTCCGGCACGCCCGAAATGTTACGTGGCGACGCCGGGCGAGTGCGCCAAGTATTGGTCAATTATCTTTCCAATGCCGTCAAATTCACCGAGCGCGGAGATGTCGCCGTTGAAATTTCTGCACAAGCATTAGCGGCGGATCGGCACCACTTTCGTATCGCCGTGCGTGACACGGGAATAGGTATTCCCTCCGACCGCCTAGATCGCTTATTCAAATCCTTTAGCCAAGTCGATGCTTCAACAACTAGGCGCTACGGCGGCAGCGGATTGGGCTTGGCGATTTGCAAACGCTTGGCGGAGTTAATGGGCGGCGATGTTGCAGTAGACAGTCATCCTGGTCGAGGCTCCATTTTTTCCTTCAGCTTCCCTGCGGAAACAAATCCCGCATGGCAGCCTAGCCTGCGGCCCGATGTCGGCGTGCTAGAAGGTCTGCGCTTGCTTATTGTTGACGACAACGACACCAATCGCCGAATTCTTCGGCGGGCGGCGGCAGAATGGGGCATGACAATTGTCGATACTGGCTTCCCTCAAGAAGCCTTAGCAATGTTTGCGCGTGGCGAGGTTTTTGATCTTGCGGTACTTGACTATTTCATGCCAGAGATGGATGGCGTAAGCCTTGCGGCGCAAATACGTAAACTACCCAGTGCGGCGGGCTTGCGATTGCTGTTGCTGAGCAGTGCCCGCCCTGGGCCTGGGGTCGCCGCGGCATTCGATCTGGTCAGGTTAAAACCCTTGCGTCGTAGCGGTCTGCTGGATGCCTTCCTTGATCTGTTCGGGCACAGTCCAAGTTCCTCAATTGACGCGGGTGCTGGGCCGCAATTAGCAGAGAGCTATACCTCGCTACGGGTCTTGCTGGTGGAAGACAAGCCCATGAACCGACAGGTTGGCACACGAATGCTGGCGTCACTCGGGGTCGGTGTAGACGTTGTTGAGAATGGCGCCTTGGCGCTGGATGCGATTCGTTGGCAGGCCTACGATTTAGTGTTGATGGATATTCACATGCCAGAAATGGACGGCCTAGAAGCCACGCGCCAGATACGTGCGTTGGAGGATATTAGCCAACCCCATATTTACGCCATGAGCGCGAGCGTGCTAGACGACGAACGCCAAGCGTGCCTCGATGCAGGCATGAATAAGCATCTAGCCAAGCCCTTTCGTCGGCGTGAACTTGAACAAGCCTTGCGTGAGGTTGCTAGCGCGCGATTCACCACGCCTGTGCTTGCAAGCAATACCGCGACCTTGAGCGCTGAATGCCTAGCCAAGATGCTAAACGACTTCGGTGAACAAGGTGCTCGCGATGTGCTTGATGTTATCGCCGAGGAAGCAGAACCCACTTTGGTGGCACTGCAGCAGGCGGTAAGCGCAGAAGGCAATGACAATATTCAGCGCGGAGTTGCAACGCTAAAGGCTAATTGCCAACTACTGTACGCCGAGCACCTTGCGGGGCAATGGTCGAGTTTGGATACGCTAGAGAAAATAACGGCCAATCAATCAGCGTTTGACGCGGCCTGTGCGCAATACCGTGCTTTATGCCTGTCATTGCCTCATTCTCCACGCGCATTATAATAATGTGCTAAATAGACGCGATTTCACCGGAAAATACAGTGCATGGATAAGCCAAGTTTCACCGTCATCATTGCCGATGATCACCCCCTATTTGGCGTGGCGTTGCGGCTGGGTGTGCAAAATATCGCGCCAACAGCGCAGATTGTCGAAGCCACTGACTTCGCTGAATTACGCGGGGCTATTGAGCGCTTTCCCGACGCCAGCTTGGTATTGCTAGATCTAATGTTGCCAGATGTCGAAGGCTTGGCGGCGTTAAGTTATTTGCGTGATAACCGCCCGAGCTTGCGTGTGGCGGTTATCTCCGCACTGGATCAGCCCGCTTGGATTCAGGCAGCCGATGTTCTCGGGGCCGTGGCCTTCATTCCAAAATCGCTTTCTGCCACGCAAACCCAAGAGGCGCTGCGCGTCGTGCTAGACGGAAAAACTTGGTGGCCGAAATTGTCGGTAGCACCATGCCGACGAGGTCAAGCTCAGGAGGACACGATCGAAGACCGAATTTCACGCTTGTCACCCCAAGAATTACGCATTCTGTTAATGATTCGTGATGGCCAACTGAACAAGCAGATTGCGGCGCATCTGAGTATTGCTGAATCCACCGTGAAAACCCATATCAGCACCTTGCTGCGTAAACTAAATTTAGCTAGCCGCACCCAAGCCGCCGTCATTGCCCAGCGCGTGCTAAGCCACCGCCCACCTGAATTTGGGTCGCCCTCAAAAGAAGAAAGATAACACTCTCCCTGACGCGTTCTCTGGCAGTCTCGTACTAAAGTGCTAGTACCACTCACGGATTTTCATGCACTTAAATTTAGCGGATTCTTGTAGCCACGTTCTTATAAATACAAGTTGATTGTCTAGGCGGCTTGTTTGCGGAACGGTTGTTCGAACCCTTTCGCGCCCTTGCGGACGCTGGCCAAATGAGAGTATCCAAAATGAAAATGAAATTGATGGCTGTGTTAGCAACAATACCCAAGGCCTACGTTAAGGCCTTAGGGGTCATCGGCCTGTGCAGTGTGGTGCTGATCGCTGGTGCGACGGTACCTGCCGCGTATCAAAGTATGGAATCACGTCGGGACATGGAAAAACTCACCGACAATGTGATGCGCGCGGTGACGGCTGGAGAATTGGAACAGGCCTACGCCGAACTCAAGAAGAACGTCACCCTGCCACCGGAATCGGTTGATGCTGGTTTGAAATCTACATTAATGCAGCGCAATGCCGAGTTTGACGCGCGCTTCGGTAAAGTCGTGGGCTTTACGCAAATTAGCAATAAAAAGGTGGGTGACTCACTCTGGCGATTCACTTACTTGGAACAACACGAGCTGCAACCGCTGGTGTGGACATTCCAGTTCTACTCAGTCGGTGATTCGTGGGTTCTGAACGAGTTTAGCTGGTCGCCGCAGACCGCTGGCCTGTATCTACAGGATTAAGGTTCTGGGTTTAGCCACTGAATGAAGCTTCAAAAATAATAACAAATAGATCGGAGTCGCTCTGCTAAAGCGGAGTGACTCAAAAAAAGCAGCTAGGCTCTATTAACAAAGCGGCGGCCGCTTTACTCAGCGAAGCTAAGGCGTCATTTTGCCAAGAATAGGGCTGCCGCTTGCTACCCGTAAATTTCGTATCCAAGTACAAATGCTCTCGACGGCGTAGTAGCAAAGCCCCTTCGCCATTTCACCGCTTTTTGAAAATGTAAACATCACACAATTGCCTGCCTAAGACCGGCCCCGTCGTATAAGGCCATCCAAGCCTCTCAGAATTAGCCTTCACTAAGTAAGTCCAAGCCAGCACTCATACTAAAGTCGTAGTTCTACTCACCGATACCGCCGCAGGCTCAAGAAGTCGATTATTGCGACCATGCAATGAAGCGAAGGAAGCTGCAATGAAACCTATAGCCAAGCTTGTGCGGAGCTGCCGCTTACGCCGCGCCGTAGTCGTATCTGAACTGGCGCCCAGCCCAAGTACTGGCAGCGCCTCGGTCAAAGGTAAAAGGCAGGTCGGCGCGGCGTCGCTGGCGGTTTGGCCTTTAGTCATGACAGCGGCGTTGCCGCTAATGAGTTTTGTCCCGTCGGCGTTGGCCGAAGAATGCCTTCTAGACGGCAACATTATCGGCGGCAGCAATGGCAGTGGCACGACCTCGCTGGCCTGCGGCTACAGCAACACCGCCAGCGGTGCAAATAGCAGCGCTGTCGGCACCATCAACACGGTGTCGGGGACTAGTTCCAACGCCTTCGGTCGCAACAATTCGGTGACCAGCACCTTCAGCAACGCGCTGGGCATCGGTAACACTGCCAGCGGCGCGAGCAGCACCGCGATCGGAGTGAATAGCACGGCGGCTGCGCAGTTCTCGCTGGCTATCGGCAATGACGAACCCGTCGGTGGCGCCCGTGTGGCGGCTGGCGCCACCAGTGGCATCGCGATTGGCCGCAATGCCAGCGTTGCCGCCAGCGGTATTGACGCCATCGCGATCGGAACAAATTCGTCGTCGGCGGGGCTGCATTCGATCGCGGTCGGGTTCACGAGCGCGGCCACAGGATTTAGCTCGAACGCTTTCGGACACTATACAATCGCCAGTGGCGACTACAGCGTTGCAATCGGTAACAGCAACAGGGCTTTGGGTGAGGCAAGCAGCGCAATGGGCTTTGGGAACATTGCCGATGGAGAATCGAGCTCGTCCATAGGCAACTACAACCAGGCTGCTGGGCCCTTCAGTACTGCCGTGGGTCGAATCAACATAACCGACGGCCAGGCCAGTAGCGCCTTTGGCTACCAAAATACGGCGGCCGGCAACTACAGCACTGCGCTGGGTGCCAACAGCACCGCTGGCGCGGATTTTTCGCTGACGCTTGGTAACTCTGACAATGCTGCTACCGGTGCCCGCGTGGAAGCCGGTGCCACTAACGGTATTGCCATCGGCCGCAATGCCAGCATTGCCGCCACCGGTATTAACGCCACCGCGATGGGAGCAAATTCGTTGGCGACTCAGTCGGATGCCATTGCCTTCGGCACGACTGCGGCGGCGACAGGACAGCGCTCGATCGCGATCGGCTACTTGAGCAAGGCCACTGCTACTGAAAGCATCTCTATTGGCTATAGGAGCGAGGCGACGGGCGAAGGGAGCAGTGCAGTCGGTTGGCAAAATGAAGCCATTGGTGTGGCTAGCGCGGCCTTCGGCGATTTCAACGAATCGGCAGGTATCAGCAGCAGTGCATTTGGCCAGTACAATTTGTCAGATGGCTATAGCAGCAGTGGCTTTGGCTACGCCAACGATGCGCGGAGTGATTACAGCAGCGCGTTCGGAGGCCTTAACGTCGCGTCGGGCGAGTACAGCAACGCTTTTGGCTACTTGAACACGGCCGCCGGCGACTACAGCAGCGCCTTTGGCTTCAGAAACGAAGCGACCGGCAATGACAGCCTTGCCATTGGTCGCGAAAATCGGGCGATCGGCGATGTCAGCTACGCATTTGGGTTTAATAACGAAACACAGACTGGGACCCTCGCGTTTGGCGCTTCAAATACGACAACGGGGTTGCTTAGCAGTGCGTTCGGAAATGGTAATGAAACAACCGGTGTTGCTAGCCTAGCGTTTGGCGGACTAAACCAGACGCCAGGTGAATTGAGCATAGCCTTCGGAGTTGGCAATGAGACACAAGGCCAATATAGCCACGCGTTCGGAACGGGAAACATAGCGAGCGGCGTTTCCAGTGCCGCAGTCGGCAGTTTTAGCACGGCCGGTGGCGACTATTCGCTGGCCTTCGGTAGTTCGGATGCTACAACAACAACAGCCACCGGCGCCCGCACTGCCGTTGGCGCCACCAACGCCATCGCCATTGGGCGCAATGCGGCCATCGCCGCCGCCGGAGTCAATTCCATCGCTTTGGGCAGCAATACCTCGGCCACCGCCGCATCGGCCACGGCCTTGGGTCTGGGCAGTACGGCGAGCGGTTTCAACAGCAGTGCACTGGGCTCTGGCAACCTCGCTGACGGCCAAAGCAGCGCGGCAGTCGGCAGCAACAACCAGGCGACCAACACCGGCAGCAGCGCGCTGGGCCGCAGCAATGTTGCCTCGGGGCAGTTCAGCACGGCGGTGGGCGTTGGCAATACGGCGAGCGGCTTGCGCGGTACCGCGGTGGGTGCGCAGAGCACGGCAGGCGCTGACTTCTCGCTGGCCATTGGCACCTCCGACACCTCGGCCAGTGGTGCACGCGTTGCCTTGGGAGCCACCAATGGCATCGCCCTAGGCCGCAATGCCAGCGTCGCGGCAGCGGGCGTCGACAGCATTGCCTTCGGTTCCAGCGCCAGTGCCACTGCCGCGAATAGCGTCGCACTCGGTCAAGGTTCGGTGGCGAATAGCGCCAACACAATCTCTGTAGGCTCATCCACCAATCAGCGCCGCATCGTCAATGTGGCGGCGGGCACTGCCGGCACGGATGCGGTGAACCTCACCCAACTTAATGCGGCGATCGCGGCCGATGTTGATATCTGCGAGGCCGGCAGCGGCGCTGGCTCACTGGCCTGCGGACAAGGCAATACAGCTTCTGGGCCGACCAGTGCGGCGCTTGGCAGCAACAATCAGGCGATATCGACCAGCGCCACGGCAGTGGGTCGCAGCAACCAAGCGACCGCCAACAACAGCAATGCCATCGGGTCCGGTAACATTGCCAGCGGCCTGCGCGGTACCGCAGTCGGCGTTAACAGCACGGCGGCAGCCCAAGATTCGCTGGCCATTGGCAGTTCTAACAGCTCAGCTACCGGGGCACGTGTCGCTTTAGAGGCTACCAATGGTATCGCTATCGGCCGCAATGCGAGCGTTGCGACCGCGGGCATCGATGCCATGGCCTTAGGTACCAATGCGGCAGCTAGCGGCTTGCGCGGTATGGCTATTGGCGTGTTCAGCACGGCGGCGGGTCAGGATTCGCTGGCCATCGGTGGCGCGGAGACCGCAGTCACCGCAGCACGTGTCGGCAGCGGTGCAACGAATGGTGTCGCCCTTGGTGCAAATGCCGCGGTGGCGAACAACGCCGCCAATGCTACGGCGCTTGGCTCTAGTGCTGCAGCTTCGGCAGCGGCCAGCACGGCCGTTGGCAGAGCCGCCGCCGCGACGGGGGTTTCTAGTTTAGCTCTCGGTCATGGCGCTAGCGCCACCGCAGCCAGCAGCACCGCGATTGGTCAAGGTTCGGTGGCAGATGTTGCCAACACGGTATCAGTAGGTAGCACCACCGCGCAGCGCCGCATCGTCAATGTCGCAGCTGGCACCGACGGCACCGACGCGGTGAACCTGACCCAACTCAATGCGGCGATCGGCGCCAATGTTGGTCTCTGTGCGGCCGGCAGTGGCGCGGGGTCGCTTGCCTGCGGACAAGGTAATACTGCCAGCGGCGCAAGCAGCAGTGCTCTCGGCTACGCCAACCAAGCCAACAGTCTGGAAAGCAACGCGTTGGGTGACCACAACACAACTGGCGGTAACTACAGCAGTGCGGTCGGCGCCTACAACACCGCAGCGGGCGAGGCCAGCAACGCAATGGGTGTATCCAACGTGGCGAACGCCGAGCGCAGTAACGCGCTCGGGGCCAACAATACGGCCAACGCCGAGTTTAGTAGCGCACTCGGCGCCAGCAATACGACGGGCGCTTCGGCTACCCAAGCCAGCGCTGTCGGCTTTGGCAATACCGCGAGTGGCATCAGCTCCTCGGCGGTTGGTCACGGCAACACGGCAAACAAGAGAGAAAGCAACGCGTTTGGCTTCAATAACGTGGTGGACGGGCTGTACAGCACCGCTGTTGGCTACGGCAATAACGTTTCGCTGCCGATTGGGAGCGGCTCCGCCACTGCCATCGGTTCGCAAAATACGGTGTCCGCCGGCGGTGCCACTGCGGTTGGCAACAGAAGCACGGCTTCAGGTGCGGCAAGCGGCGTGTTCGGCTTTAGCAGTGCGGCGTCAGGTGGATTTAGCCTGGCCATGGGCGCATTCAGTTCCTCGGCGGCTGACTCCTCGGTGGCCATCGGAAATTCTGGGGATGCAGCCACCGGCACGCGTGTCGAGGCTGGCGCGAGTTACGGCATTGCCGTGGGCACCAACGCGGCTGTGGCGGCTGCTGGCGTGGATGGCATCGCGATCGGCAGCAATACACAGGCATCAGCACTCGGCGCAATCGCGCTGGGAACAGGCAGCGCGGCGAGCGGAAATTACAGCGAGGCTCTCGGTGCATTCACCACCGCCTTCGGCGATCGGAGCAGCGCGGTCGGTTCTTTCAGTGCAGCAATCGGAACCGATAGCAGCGCGGTGGGTTACAGCAACCTGGCCGAAGGATTGGAAAGCAGCGCGCTGGGCGGCTTCAACACGGCGAGCGCTGAGCAAGCCAGTGCAGTCGGCCATGGCAATACGGCGAGCGGTGTCAGCAGTAATGCATTCGGCTCGAGCAACACGGCATCAGCGCTGGTCAGCACGGCGGTTGGCCACAGCAACAGCGTCCTGAATGAGTTCAGCTCCGCCATCGGCACGGAGAATATGGTGACCGGAAGCAGCAGCACGGCGGTTGGCCGTGCCAATACGGCATCGGGCGCCGCCAGCAGCGTGTTCGGCGTGGCCAGTACGGCATCAGGCAATATCAGCATGGCCTTGGGCAACCTCAGTAACTCTGGTGCCGATTACTCGCTCGCCATCGGTAACTCGGACACCGCCGCCGGCACGCACGTAGATGCAGGTGCCACCAGCGGCATCGCCGTGGGCCGCAATGCCGCCGTGGCGGCGGCGGGCGTGAATGCCATCGCCTTCGGCACCAGTGCCTCGGCGAGCGCAGCGAACAGCGTCGCGCTGGGCAGCGATTCGGTCGCTGACGTGGCCAATACGATTTCAGTCGGCGCAGCGGGCAGCGAGCGACGCATCGTCAACGTTGCCGCCGGCAGCGCGGGCACCGACGCGGTGAACCTGACCCAACTCAATGCGGCGATCGGCGCCAATGTTGGTCTCTGTGCGGCCGGCAGTGGCGCGGGGTCGCTTGCCTGCGGACAAGGTAATACTGCCAGCGGCGCGAATAGCAGTGCCGTCGGCAGCAACAATATGGTGTCACAGACTAGCTCCAGCGCCTTAGGTCGCAGCAATACAGTGACCAGCTCCTACAGCAACGCCTTGGGCTTCGGTAACACCGCCAGCGGCGATACCAGCACCGCAATTGGTTCGAATAGCAAGGCGGCTGCGCAGTATTCGTTGGCGATTGGTAATGACGATCCTGCCGGTGGCGCCCGTGTGGCGGTTGGCGCCACCAGCGGCATCGCAATTGGTCGCAATGCCAGCGTTGCCGCCGCCGGCATTAACGCCATTGCGATGGGATCAAGTTCCACCGCCGCCGCTGCGGATGCGACCGCGGTCGGGCGCAGCACTCAGGCAACGGGTGTCGGCAGTTCGGTCTTCGGAAATAACAGCACGGCAGCTGGAGAAGGGGCTCTCGCATTGGGATTTAAGAACACCGCAGCAACCCGCTACAGCGCTGCAGTGGGGTATGAAAATTCGGTCCAGGATGATCGCGGCGCCGCTGTCGGCCTCTACAACAGTGTGACCGCGAACGGCGCTCGCAGCATCGCTTTCGGCTACAGCAATACAGCAGACGCTGAATTGACCACCGCGGTGGGTGTGGGAAACCAGACCTCCGGTCGAGCCAGCAGCGCTGTTGGTTACAACAACACCAGTTCAGGGATTGCTAGCAGCGCATTCGGCACTTTCAGTACGGCCGCTGCGGACTATTCATTGACCTTTGGCAACTCGGCGGATGGCGAAGCCGGCACGCAAGTCGCGGTGGGCGCCACCAACGGTATCGCCATCGGCCGCAATGCGTCGATCGATGCGACCGGGGTCAATGCCATCGCTTTGGGGTCCAACACGGTAGCCAGTGGCGAGCGTGGCGTGGCCATCGGCAACTTGAGTTCGGCTGCTGGACTCAACTCGCTGGCGATCGGCGGTGCGGACATTGCCTCCTCCGCCACCCGCGTGGGAGCCGGTGCCACCAATAGCATCGCCATCGGTCGCAACGTGGTGGTGGACGAAAACTTCACGAGTTCGGTGGGCTTGGGCTCTAACGTGAGTATCGGCGCCAGCAATGCGGTGGGAATCGGCGCGAATGTGAGCGTGACTGGTGTCAACAGCGTGGCGGTGGGCCGATACGCCAACGCTGAGGGTTACCAAAGTGCCGCCTTCGGTCAGGTTGCACGAGCCCTGGCGGCGGAGACGGTCGCGCTTGGTAGTGATTCAACAGCTACTGCGGTGGGCAGTGTTGCACTGGGCAGTAATTCGGTGGCTGACGTGGCGAATACCGTCTCGGTCGGCGCCGCTGGCAATGAACGTAGAATAATGAATGTGGGCGCTGGCTCATTGGCACTTGGCAGCACCGATGCCGTTAATGGCAGCCAGCTGCGCGACCAGAGCTTGGTGCTGAGCAGTGCGCTCGGCGGCGGCGCGGTGGTAAATCCAGATGGCAGCTTCACCGGGCCAACTTACAATGTTGCTGGTACTGACTATAGTAATGTTGGCGGTGCGGTGGAGGCCTTGGAAGCGCTGGCCAGCACCGGCAGTCCTTTGGGCGTGGCTTACGATGACATCAGCCGCGACACCGTCACCTTGCAGGGTGACAGCGGCGCGACCCGCATTACTAATCTGGCCGACGGCGCGGTCGCCGCGAGCAGCAGCGACGCCGTCAACGGCGGGCAACTGTTCACCACCAACCAGAACGTGGCGCAGAACACTGGGGATATCGCGGGTCTGGACACGCGGCTAGGTTCGGCGGAAGGCGATATTAGCGGCTTGGACTCAAGGGTAGCTAGCACTGAGTCCGATATTGCGCAGCACACCACCGATATATCTGGATTGGACGGTCGTCTGGTCACCGCAGAATCAGATATAAGCCAACACACCACAGACATTGCAAGCCTCGATACCCGTATAGGCACGGCTGAGGGCGATATCACTACTATTGATGGCCGAGTTACCGGCGCCGAGACTGATATTGGGGGTTTGCAAACTACGGTCGGCCAGCATACGACAGAGATTGCGGGTCTCGATACCCGTGTGACCACGGCCGAGTCTGGTCTCACCCAGCACACTACGGATATCTCTGGTTTGGATACTCGTCTTACAACCACGGAAACAGATGTCAGCGGTATTGATGGCCGTCTAGTCACTGCAGAATCAGATATAAGCCAGCACTCCACGGACATTGCGGACCTCGACACCCGTATAGGCACCGCTGAGGGAGACATCACTACTATTGATGGCCGAGTTACCGGCGCCGAGACTGATATTGGGGGTTTGCAGACAGATGTGGGTGGACTACAGACTACGGTCGGCCAGCACACCACCGACATCGCTGGTCTGGATGGTCGCATGGTCACTGCAGAATCTGATATCACTCAGCACACCGCTGATATCACGGGTCTCGATACGCGGGTGACCACGACTGAATCCGGTATCTCGCAGCACACAGCGGATATTGCCGGCCTCGACACGCGTGTAGGCACGGCTGAAGGCAGCATCACAATCCTAGATGGCCGTGTCACCGGCGTTGAAACTAACGTCGGCGCCCTGCAGACCGTAGTGGGTCAGCACACAAGCGGCATCAGTGGTCTAGCTCAGAGCTTAGGTGGCGGCGCCGCTGTAAACCCAGACGGCAGTATTTTTGCGCCGACCTATAACGTGGCGGGCACTGATTACAATGATGTTGGTGGCGCAGTAGAAGCCTTAGAAGTGCTGGCCAGCACCGGCAGTCCTTTGGGCGTGGCTTACGATGACATCAGCCGCGACACCGTCACCTTGCAGGGTGACAGCGGCGCGACCCGCATTACTAATCTGGCCGATGCCGCGGTCGCCGCGAGCAGCAGCGATGCAGTTAACGGTGGGCAGTTATTTACCACCAACCAGAGCGTGGCGCAGAACAGCAGCGACCTGTCGGCACTGGACGGCCGTGTGGTTTCGGCCGAGACCACGATTGCTCAGAATACAGCCGATATCAGCGGTATCGACACCCGTGTGACGACAACGGAAGGCAGCGTTACAAGTCTCGATACACGAGTGACTGGCAATGAGTCCGGTATCGCGCAGCACACCACGGACATTGCTGGCTTAGATGGTCGGCTGACCACCACAGAATCTGATGTTACTCAGCATACCGCTGATATCGCCGGTCTCGACACCCGGGTAGTTAC
>NZ_JARGNU010000007.1:170199-210713 GCF_029212375.1 Zhongshania sp.
CTGATGTTACTCAGCATACCGCTGATATCGCCGGTCTCGACACCCGGGTAGTTACTGCTGAGGGCGGTATCACGACCCTCGATGGTCGCGTTACCGGCGTTGAAACTAATGTGGGAACCCTGCAGACAGATGTAGGTGGACTGCAGACCACGGTCGGCCAGAACACCGCCGACATCACTGGCTTGGATACTCGCGTTACCACCACAGAAACCGACATCAGCGGTTTGGATGGCCGTTTGCTTACGGCAGAATCCGATATCACTCAACACTCCACAGATATCTCTAGTCTCGACACACGGGTAGTCACGGCTGAGAGCAGTATTACGAACCTTGATAGCCGCGTCACTGGCACCGAAACCGACATCACAGGCTTGGATACTCGCGTTACCACCACAGAAACGGACATCAGCGGCTTGGACGGGCGTCTGCTCACTGCTGAATCTGATATCACTGGTCTCGATACTCGTGTAACGACAACCGAAGGCAGCGTAACAAGCCTCGATACGCGGGTGACCACGACTGAATCCGGTATCTCGCAGCACACAACGGATATTTCCGGCCTCGACACCCGTATAGGCACGGCAGAGGGCAGCATCACCACCCTTGATGGTCGTGTCACTGGCGTGGATAGCCGTGTTACCACGGTTGAAGGAAACCTCACTGGTCTTGGCGTTCGCGTCACAGCGGCAGAAGGTGGCATCGCCAATGTTGCAAGCGGCACCGCGACTGCCTTGGGCGGCGGCGCCGTTGCGAACGCAGATGGCAGCATTAGTGGGCCGAGTTACAGCATTGCCGGTGCCGACTACAGCGACGTTGGCGCGGCGCTTGGCGCGGTAGAAGCGCTGGCTGGCACCGGCAATGTGCTCGGCGTGGTTTACGACGATGCTGGTCGCAATAGTATTAGCCTGCAGGGCGCGAGTGGCGGCACTCGGATCACTAATCTTGCCGCTGGCTCAGTGGCAGTGAACAGCAGTGACGCCATCAACGGCGCGCAGTTGTTTGCCACCGATCAGAATGTGGCGCAAAACAGCAGTGATCTGTCAGTCTTGGGCAGCCGTGTGGTGTCGGCCGAAACGACTATTAGTCAGAACACCGCTGACATCTCTGGCTTAGATGGGAGGGTGGTTGCGGCTGAGTCGGGTATTGCACAGCACACCACCGACATTGCCGGAATCGACACCCGTGTCGTAACGGCTGAGGGAGGTATCACCTCGCTTGATGGCCGTGTCACTGGTACTGAAACCAACATCGGTACTTTGCAGACGGATGTAGGCGGGCTTCAGACCACCGTTGGCCAGCACACAAGCGACCTTTCTGGTTTGGATGGTCGCCTCGTCACTGCAGAATCCAATATTACTCAAAACATCACTGACATCTCGGGTCTAGACATTCGTGTAACGACTACTGAAGGCCGCGTTGTTACTCTCGATACGCGGGTCGCTACGGCCGAGTCTGGTATCAGTCAGCACACTACAGATATCGCAGGCTTAGATACTCGCGTAGTAACCGCCGAGGGGAACATCACGAGCCTTGATGGTCGTGTCACTGGCGTGGATAGCCGTGTTACCACGGTTGAAGGAAACCTCACTGGTCTTGGCGTTCGCGTCACAGCGGCAGAAGGTGGCATCGCCAATGTTGCAAGCGGCACCGCGACTGCCTTGGGCGGCGGCGCCGTTGCGAACGCAGATGGCAGCATTAGTGGGCCGAGTTACAGCATTGCCGGTGCCGACTACAGCGACGTTGGCGCGGCGCTTGGCGCGGTAGAAGCGCTGGCTGGCACCGGCAATGTGCTCGGCGTGGTTTACGACGATGCTGGTCGCAATAGTATTAGCCTGCAGGGCGCGAGTGGCGGCACTCGGATCACTAATCTTGCCGCTGGCTCAGTGGCAGTGAACAGCAGTGACGCGATCAACGGCGCGCAATTGTTTGCCACCGATCAGAATGTGGCGCAGAACAGCAGCGAGCTGTCGGTACTGGGTGGCCGTGTGGTGACGACAGAGGGAAGTATTGCCTCGCTTGATGGCCGCGTTATTGACGCCGAGACTAACATTGGTGATTTGCAGACGGACCTGGGTGGTTTGCAGGCCACGGTCGGCCAGCACACCACTGATATTTCTGGGATCGATACCCGTCTGGGATCAGCAGAAGGTGATATCAGCGGCCTAGATGGCCGTCTAATTACCGCCGAATCGGATATTACGGGTCTGGACACTCGTGTAACGACAACCGAAGGCAGCGTCACTGATCTTGATACGCGAATCACCACCGCTGAGTCCGGTATTACACAGCACACAACAGACATTGCTAACATTGACACCCGTGTCGGAACCGCCGAGGGAAGTATTAATTCGCTTGATAGCCGCCTGATTACTGCAGAATCTGAAATCACTCAGCACGGCACTGATATCACGGGCTTGGATAGCCGTGTGACAACGACGGAAGGCAGCGTTACGACCCTCGATACGCGGGTGACCACGGCGGAAGGAAGTCTCACTGGTCTCGGCGTTCGTGTCACTGCCGCAGAAGGTGGTATCGCCAATGTTGCAACAGGCACGGCGGCTGCGCTGGGCGGCGGTGCTATCGCGAACCCCGACGGCAGCATTAGTGCGCCGAGTTACAGCATTGCTGGTTCCAATTACTACAATGTTGGTGCCGCACTCAGTGCGGTAGAGGTGCTGGCTGGCACCGGCAATGTGCTCGGTGTGGTTTACGACGATGCGGGTCGAAATAGCATCAGCCTGCAGGGCGCGAGTGGCTTCACCCGAATCACTATGCTTGCCCCCGGCTCGGTAGCTGCCGGTAGCAGCGACGCAGTCAATGGTGCGCAGCTCTTCGCTACCGATCGGAATGTGGCGCAAAACATGAGCAACTTGGCGGCCTTGGACGACCGTGTCGTTTCGGCGGAAACCATGATTGGCCAGCACACGACCGATATCAGCGGCCTCAATACGCGAGTGAGCACGGCTGAGTCTGGTATTGCACAGCACGCAACAGACATTGCTGGGTTAGGCACTCGTGTCAGCGGCGCCGAGACGGATATTGGCGACTTGCAGAGCAGCGTTGGTCAGCACACTACGGCGATCGCCGGACTCGATACGCGCATAGGATCGGCTGAAGGTGATATCTCCGGCCTAGATAGTCGCGTTACCGCCACGGAAACCGATATCAGCGGGCTGGATGGCCGCATGGTCGCTGCAGAATCTGGTATCACTCAGAACACCACAGATATCAGTGGTCTTGATACTCGAGTTACGACAGCTGAGTCTGGTATTACGCAGCACACGGTTGATATCGCAGGTCTGGATACCCGCATTGGAACCGCCGAGGGAGACATTACTGTGCTTGATAGTCGTGTCACTGGCGCTGAAACCAATATCGGCACCCTGCAGACGGATGTGGGCGGGCTGCAGACAATGGTCGGCCAGCACACCAGCGATATCGCTGGCTTAGATACTCGCGTCGCGACGACGGAAACCAAGGTCAGCGGTCTGGATGGGCGTTTGACCACCGCAGAGTCTGATCTCACTCAGCACACCGCAGACATTGCTGGGCTGGATAACCGTGTAGGAACAGCGGAGGGCAGCATTACGGAGCTCGATAGCCGCGTTACTGGTACTGAAGCCAGCATTGGTACGCTACAGGCGGATTTGAGCGGACTGCAGACCACGGTCAGCCAGCACACCAGTGATATCGCCAGCCTAGATACGCGAGTTACCACTACTGAAACCAATATCAGTGGCCTAGATGGACGCTTAACTACTGCAGAGTCGGGCATTGGCGGCCTTGATGCTCGAGTGACGGTGACGGAGGGCAGCATCACTAGCCTCGACACCCGGCTTACTGGCACCGAGTCTTCTCTCGCACAGCACACTACCGACATTGCAGGCCTAGATACCCGCGTCGGGGTGGCCGAGGGAGGTATCTCCGCGCTTGATGGTCGTGTCGCTGGCACTGAAACCAGTATCGGCGAGTTGCAGACGGAGGTGGGTGGACTGCAGACCACCGTTGACCAGCACAGCAGCGATATTGCCGGTCTAGATACCCGTCTGGGATCGACAAAAGGTGACATCAGCGGTCTGGATACTCGTGTTACCACCACGGAAGCCAACATCAGTGGTCTGGATGATCGCGTTACCGACAATGAAGCGGATATTGCGACTAATACCAGTAAAATTGACGGACTCGACACGCGCGCCACTAAACAGGGTGCCGGTTTGGCCGCCGGTTTGGGCGGTGGCACTTCTGTTGCAGCCGATGGCAGTGTCTCCGCGCCCAACTACGCGGTGCAGAGCGACAATTTTGACAACGTCGGTGACGCCTTTGCCGCTCTAGATACCGGGGTCGATGCCAATAAAACCGAAATTGCGGTTAACAGCCAACGTATTGATCAGAACCTAACATCTATCCGTAATTTGGAAAGCCAGTTCACGACCGTTGAAGCCGAGGTCGTTGACCTCAGTGAGCGCGTCGATACCGCCCAGGGCACTGCTGACACTGCATTGAACGCCGCCCAAGCCAACTCGGCCTTTTGTGGCCGTGGCAGTGCCGACGGCGCGATTGAATGCGGCGATAACGCTCAAGCCGGTGATCAAGCTGTTAATAGCTTGGCTATTGGTAAAAATGCGAAAGCGCAGTCCGAAGGTGGTATTGCTGTCGGCTTCAACGCCACTGCCGTTGAGTCCAATTCAGTGGCCATTGGCTCAGGTGCTGTTGCGCAGTCTTCGGTGGCAGTGGGTACCGGAGCGCAGGCATTGGGCACTAACACCACTGCAGTGGGCGATAACGCCACTGCATCTGGGGAGCAGGCTGTTGCGTTAGGTAATAACGCAGTGGCCATGGCGGCTAATAGCATCGCCTTAGGCAATGGCTCGGTGGCAGACCAAGCCAATACGGTGTCGGTGGGCAGCGTTGGCAATCAACGGCGTATCACCAATGTGGCGCCAGGCATTTCAGCTACTGATGCGGTGAACATGAGTCAGCTGGAATCTATGGGGATTTATTTGGGCGGCGCCATCAACGAGGCGCGGCGTGAGGCCAATGCCGGTATCGCGGCGGCGGTGGCCATGGAAAACGCCCCGTATGTAGCCGGCAAGTTCACCTATGCCATGGGTGTGGGCTATCACGTTAATCAATCGGCGGTGGGGATGACCTTGCGGCGCACTGCCGACAATGGTCGCTGGAGTGTCACCACGGGTATTGCTGGCTCTGAAGTTGGCGCCACGGTGCGGGTGGGTGTTAGTGGCGTGCTCTGGTAAGCCGCAGCTGCGTTGTACCGATTCAGTATATCCGATGAATTATTTAGAGAGAGGCGAATGAAAGTTATTCAGTGGGCAGGGGTTGTTGTGCTGGTCTCATTGCTCGGTGCCTGCGCCGCGTCGCAGCCGGCTGATCTGCGAGGTATATTGTTTCCTGTGCTGGATGCGTCGTATCTAAACACTGAGGACTTCATCGATCTCGGTTCAGCAACTGGGCGAGTGGCGCTAGGTATCAACCGAGATCAAGCGCGCTTGCTATTGTGAAATCCGAATTTTGATGAAGGCCTCTTCAGCCCTGATACTTGGAACTACGTTTTTAATTTATATGCCGGCGCAGAAAATGAGTACCGGATCTGCCAGTATCAACTGCAATATGGTGATGACGATAAAGGTCGATAGAGTGTAAAAGCCATCTACTGGCAGACACCTGAATGTGAACAATTGTCCGCGCGCCACGTAATAGTGGCGGTAGCGTCTTCTGTGCCTACCGAGGAAACTGTGTCGCTCACTGATGAATTGCTATTCGTTTTTGGACGTTCTCGCGAAGCAGATCTAAACCCGAGCGGGCGTGTTGCACTGGTGCAGTTCGCGCAGTACTGGCAGCGTCGCCACGCGCAGATTAATAAAGTGCTTGTGGTTGGTCACAGCGATCCCATCGGCGTAGCCGAGAGTAACAATTCTTTGTCCCAAGCGCGGGCGGCAACGGTGGCTGAAATACTGGTACGTAACGGCATTGATCGCTCGGTGATTGTCACCATGGGCAAAGGTAGTAGCGACACTATTGCTAAGTGTAGCAACGGTAACGGTCAAGCTTCGACGCTAGAGCGAGTGAACTGTCTGCAGCCTGATCGTCGTGTGAGTGTGAGAGTGCTGGCGACGGCAAGCTAGCATGTCTTATAAGGGAACGTTCGCCATGTTTACCTTCGGTCTGATAATTGGCCTGCTGTTTGGCGCAACAATTGGCATGATGGCGCTGGCCATGGTCGCCGATTAGTTGGCGGCTAATGACGATGGCAAAGACCCGTATCTGCTAAGTCGCTAGATGCATCATATATCGCCGCGATAAATCATCGCTTCTTGCAAGTGAGCAAGGCGTATCGCCTCAGCATCCGCTAGATCGGCAATGCTGCGCGCAATTTTTTGCAGGCGGTGATGGGCACGAGCGCTCAGGCCTAATTTTTGCTCAGCTTTGAGCATGAATTGCTTGCTGGGGGTGTCTAGCGCGCAAAACTGCCGCACCTGCGCGGCGCTGAGTTGGGCGTTGATATTGCCGCTGCGCTGTAATTGACGGTCGCGGGCAGCGCAAACTCGCTCGCGCACGGTGGCGCTGCTTTCTGCTAGGCCATCTTCCTGTAAAACCCCTGGCGGTAGGCGGGGCACGGTAATGCGTAAATCGATGCGGTCGAGTAGCGGCCCAGATAGTTTGCCCCGATAGCGTTGGATTTGGTCGGGGGTGCAGCGGCAGTCCTTGCCGCTGTCGCCGTCAAAACCGCAGGGGCATGGATTCATCGCGGCAATTAACTGGAATCGAGCTGGGAAGGTTAATTGTTGGGTAGCGCGTGAAATGGTTACCTCACCAGACTCTATCGGTTCGCGCAGTACTTCGAGTACTTTGCGGGGGTATTCGGGCAGTTCATCTAAAAATAATACGCCATGATGGGCCAAGGAAATCTCACCGGGCCGTGGATAGCTGCCGCCACCCACCAATGCCACCCCAGAGGCGGTGTGGTGGGGGGCGCGGAAAGGCCGGTTCAGCCGCAGTGGTAGCCCAGCGACCGACTGCACGGTGGCAATTTCTAAACGCTCACTTTCGTTAAGGGGTGGCAAAATACCTGGTAAGCGATTGGCGAGTAGGGTTTTTCCGGTGCCGGGCGGGCCGCTGAGTAAGAGTGAATGACCGCCCGCCGCGGCGATTTCCAGTGCCCGTTTGGCGCCTGCTTGGCCGCGCACCTCGCTGAGGTCGGGATAGTGTTCGGCTAATTCTGCCGAATCGTCGGCGCTAGCATAGGGCAGCGCCTGCTGGCCGTGGAGGTGGGCAACTACCGCGAGTAAGGAGTGGGCTTCGCGAATATCGCTGGTGTCGAGAATACTGGCAAGGCCAGCGTTGGCGGCGGGCAGTATCAGACTGTGCCCCGCTTCGCCAGCTTGCACCGCTGCGGGCAGGGCAGCATCTACCGCGCGCAATTCACCGCTCAGCCCCAGTTCGCCAATTAGCTCACAGTTTGCCAGCGGCGCTGTGGGTAGTTGGCCTGAGGCGACCAAGATTCCGATGGCGATGGGCAAGTCGAAGCGGCCACCTTCTTTGGGCAAATCGGCGGGGGCAAGGTTGACGGTGATGCGGCTAACCGGAAATTCAAAGCGCGAATTTACGAGCGCAGAGCGTACTCGGTCGCGGCTCTCGCGCACGCTGGCCTCAGGCAAGCCAACAATATTAAAGGCCGGCAGGCCTCCAGATAAATGGACTTCTACGGTAACCAGTGGCGCGTGCACGCCAAGCTTGGCGCGGCTGTATACGGTGGCGAGGGGCATGGCTTCATCCTTGAAGGCGGCATCTCAAACTTCGCGAGCGGTCTAGAGCTTAAGGCTTGGCGCTACTGCTATCAGTGGTTTGATTCGCAAGCAGCTCGGTTAATTCGGCGAGCTGCTTCTCTAGCGCTTCGAGTTTACTGCGGGTGCGGTTTAATACCGCAACTTGGGCGTCGAACTCGGCGCGTGACACAACGTTCATGCGACTGAGGCCACCTTGCAGTAATACCTGCACTTTTTCTTCTATGTCGTGCTGAATTTCTGGGCCATTATTCATCAGCTTGCTGGCTTGTTGCGCCAACTGAGCAATAAAATCGGGTTTAGCCATGGATCGTTACCTCGTTGATTGGCTAAGTGTATCGTTTATTGGCGGCATGGGGCTAGTCAGGCGTCTGACGTCTGACGTCTGACGCGGGAAGCGTTTCCCACTAGCTCGCCTAATAATGGTGCGCATTTACCGATAATAAGATCCGATTTGGCGCAGTGCTAATAAAAACGCACAGTGATGGTACAGTTATTGCTCACGGATATTGTTTGCAACGCATTGAACGGCGTTAACTTAAAGGCGCTCCGCGATCTTATTAATTAGTTTTACAAACAAGGAATTGCCGTTGACGGCCCTAGCCCCCTTAATATCTGCACATACTGGCCACGGTGGTGATCTGGCTCCGCGTAAATCGTGGCCAGCGGCGATTGAGCTTGGTCTGCGTGCCAGTGAAAATCGCACAGATTTGGTGCGCGTTTCCCACAAAGGGCCATTGCGGGTGCAGCGGCCTTTTTATCCCGAGGGGGATTGCTGTCATGTTTATCTCCTGCACCCGCCTGGCGGCATAGTGGCTGGCGATACCTTGCGGGTGGCGGTGAGTTTGGATGCTGGGGCGCAAGCGCTGCTAACCACGCCCTCGGCGGGCAAGGTGTACCGCAGTGATTTGGCGAAAACGGCGCAGTCTCAAGGCGTGAGCGCTGATGTTGCCGATGGTGCCTGTTTGGAGTGGCTGCCCCAGGAAACCATTGTATTTGAAGGCGCTGAAGCCGAATTGAGTAATCACTTCGCTCTGCAGGGCAATGCCCGTTTATGTGCATGGGATATTGTGGTGCTGGGCCGCCGCGCCAGTGGCGAAGGGTTTGCCCAGGGTCGTTGCCTGCAAAAAATCGACATACGTCGCGACGGCAAACCACTATTAGTTGAACGCACCGAATGGCTGGGGGGTAGCACCATGCTGGATGCGCCTTGGGGAATGGCTGGCGCCTCGGTGAGCGGCAGCTTTTTCGCGACGATGAGTTGCGATCAGGCCATGATGGATAAATTGCGCGACGGCCTCATTGCGATTGCTGAGCAAAATACTTGGCTGGCGGCAGAGTGGGGCTTATCGCAAAAGCGGGATATTTTTTTAGCGCGCTATCTGGGTGATTCGCCGGAGCAGTGCCGCAAAGGTTTTGCGTGGCTGTGGGCGCAGCTTCGGCCGCAATTTAATGGCCGCGAGGCCTGCCCGCCGCGGATTTGGAACACCTAATTAGCATTGAAATGAGAATTAATTGAAAACAGGATGACACCGCCATGGAATTGAGTCCCAGAGATAAAGATAAATTATTGCTGTTTACCGCCGCGCTATTGGCCGAACGCCGCATGGCCAAGGGTCTTAAATTAAATTACCCCGAGTCTATCGCGCTGATTTCGGCGGCGGTAATGGAAGGCGCCCGAGAGGGCCGCACGGTGGCCGAGATGATGAGCGCGGGGCGTGAAGTGCTGACCAAAAATGACGTGATGGACGGCATTGCCGAAATGATTCACGAGGTACAGGTGGAGGCAACCTTCCCCGATGGTACCAAGTTGGTCACTGTCCATAATCCCATCGTTTAAATAGGCATAACGGAGCACTTATGATTCCCGGAGAATTAATCGCAGCCAAGGGCGATATTACCCTCAATGCCGACCGCGAAACCTGCGTGATTGATGTGGCCAATAGTGGTGATCGGCCAATACAGGTTGGTTCGCACTACCATTTTTTTGAGACCAATCCTGCGCTGATTTTTGATCGCGGGGCGAGTCGCGGTTTTCGTTTGAATATTGCGGCGGGCACGGCGGTGCGTTTTGAGCCTGGTCAGAGCCGTCAAGTTGAGTTGGTGGCGCTGGCGGGCAAACGCGAGGTGTATGGTTTTCGTGGCGATGTAATGGGCGCCCTCGACAAGCAAGGAGCATAAAACATGGCTACGATAGATCGCCGCGCCTACGCGGATATGTACGGGCCTACGGTAGGCGACCGCCTGCGCTTGGCAGACACCGAGTTGTGGATCTCGGTAGAGAAGGACTTCACTACCTACGGCGAAGAAGTGAAATTCGGTGGCGGCAAAGTCATTCGCGACGGCATGGGCCAGAGTCAGTTAGGCGGCGCCCATACCCCAGATACGGTGATTACCAATGCATTGATATTGGATCACTGGGGCGTGGTTAAAGCCGATGTGGCGATAAAGGCCGGTCGAATTTGCGCCATTGGTAAAGCCGGTAATCCTGATATTCAGCCCAATGTCGATATTATTGTTGGTCCCTGCACCGAGGTGATTGCCGGTGAAGGTCAGATCTTAACCGCCGGTGCCATTGATTCGCACATCCACTTTATTTGCCCTCAGCAAATTGAAGAGGCCTTGATGAGCGGTGTGACCACTATGATCGGTGGTGGCACCGGCCCCGCGACCGGCACCAATGCCACCACCTGTACGCCGGGTGCTTGGCATATGGGCAAAATGCTGCAGGCCGCCGAGAGCTTTCCCATGAATTTGGGCTTTCTCGGCAAGGGCAACGCCAGTTTGCCAGATTCGCTGGAAGAGCAAATTAAAGCCGGTGCCATGGGCTTAAAGCTGCACGAAGATTGGGGCACCACCCCAGCGTCTATCGATTGTTGTTTAAGTGTGGCGGACAAATACGATGTGCAGGTGGCAATCCACACCGACACCCTGAATGAGTCGGGTTTTGTCGAAGACACTCTCGCCGCCTTTAAGGGCCGCACCATTCATACCTATCACACCGAAGGTGCTGGTGGCGGTCATGCGCCGGATATTATCAAAGCCTGCGGCGCGGCCAATGTGCTGCCGTCATCGACTAATCCAACGCGGCCTTATACGGTGAACACCGTGGATGAGCATTTGGACATGCTCATGGTCTGTCACCATCTCGACCCGAATATTCCCGAAGACGTGGCCTTTGCCGATTCCCGCATTCGCAAGGAAACCATTGCCGCTGAAGATATTCTGCACGACCTTGGTGCCTTCTCGATGATTGCCTCCGACTCCCAAGCTATGGGCCGAGTCGGCGAAGTGGTGTGTCGCACTTGGCAGACTGCTCACAAAATGAAAGTGCAGCGCGGCCCGCTGGCAGAAGACAGCGCAGATAATGATAATTTCCGCGCCCGTCGTTATATCGCCAAATACACGATTAATCCGGCCATTGCCCACGGTATTAGCCATGAGGTGGGTTCTATTGAAGTAGGCAAGCTTGCCGATTTGGTGTTGTGGAAACCAGCGTTCTTCGGCATTAAACCCGCCATGATTATTAAAGGCGGCGCTATTGCCGCCGCGCCCATGGGCGATCCCAATGCCTCTATTCCCACGCCGCAGCCAGTGCATTACCGGATGATGTTCGGCGCCTATGGTAAAGCCTGTGTGCAGACCTCGGTGAGTTTTGTTAGCCAAGCCGCGATTGATGCTGATATTGGCAGCGCACTGGGTTTAGATCGCCCGCTAGTCGCAGTGAAAAACTGCCGCAATGTGACCAAGGCCGATATGGTCTTGAACAATTATCAGCCAGTGATGGAAGTAGACCCCGATACTTATGAGGTGCGCGCCGATGGTCAGCTACTCATTTGCGAACCGGCCACCGAACTGCCCTTGGCTCAGCGCTATTGTTTGTTTTGATTTGCTAGTTCTAATTAGTTGAGAAAAATTAATTTTAATTTGGAAGTAAGTGATGCTTGAGTGTTTTGAGGTAGCAAGTGAGGGCCAGGGTTTAGCGCCAGAAATGAGTATTGTGCTGAACTATCAAGATCGGCAGCGCAGTCGTTTCCGCGGTAAAACTCGCTGCGGCCAGGATTTGTCTTGGTATATTGAGCGGGGTCAGGTGCTTGCCGATGGCGATATTTTAATTGCTAAAAGCGGCGAGAAAATTTCTGTGGTGGCCGCTAAGGAAACGTTGTCGATTGTGCGCACCGATGATGCCTTATTGTTTGCGCGGGCCGCCTACCACCTAGGCAATCGTCATGTGCCCTTGCAGATTGATGCGGGGGAATTGCGCTATCAACACGACCATGTGCTGGACGATATGCTGCGCGGCTTAGGTTTAGACGTTCAAGTTGGCGAAAAGCCCTTCCACCCCGAGAACGGCGCCTATCACAATAGCGGCGCGGGCAGTATTCACAGCCACCATCATCATGACTAGTCCATTACTGCATTTAATGCATCTCGTTAGTCCTGCCTTGCCGGTGGGGGCTTATGCCTACTCTCAGGGTTTGGAGTATGCGGTTGAGCGAGGCTGGGTTAAGAGTTTGGCGGGCGCAGAAGATTGGATTGGCGAGGTGTTAAGCCACAGCTTGGGTGGTTTAGATTTACCTGTCTTACAGCGTTTGCATATGGCATGGCAGGCTGGCGCCCTGGAGGACGTCGCCTATTGGAATGACTATTTACAGGCGGCGCGTGAATCCAAGGAATTGTTATTAGAAGACGTGCAAATGGGCGAAGCTCTGCTGCGCTTATTAGTGTCTTTAGAAGTGCCAAATGCTTTGGCTTGGCCCAAAGGCGTGGCGGTAAGTTTTGCCACGGTATTCGCCTTGGCGGCTCAGCATTGGCACGTTGACAGTGACGACGCGCTCAGCGGTTTTGCCTGGAGCTGGTTAGAGAATCAGGTGGCGGCGGCCATTAAATTAGTGCCGCTGGGTCAGACCGACGGCCAGCGTTTGCTGCTGTCTTTAATGCCGGCACTGGAAGCCAGCGTAGCGGCGGCCAAATCTCGGCACGACGATGCTCTCGGTGTTGGTTTGCCAGGCTTGGCAATGGCCTCGGCTCAGCACGAAACCCAGTATTCACGTTTGTTTCGATCATAGAATTTGTTATTCATTATTTGTGGAGTGTTTATATGAAAAAGCCTGCATTGCGGCTTGGCATTGGTGGCCCAGTAGGTTCTGGTAAAACCGCGCTGGTGAAAACCCTGTGTGCGGAGTTGCGCGAGCGCTTCGACATCGCGGTCATCACCAACGATATCTACACCCGTGAAGACGCCGAGTTTTTGCTGCGCCACGAGGTGCTGGATCAAGAGCGGATTCTCGGCGTGGAAACTGGCGGCTGCCCCCACACCGCAATCCGCGAAGACGCCTCGATGAATTTGTCAGCAGTGGCTGAACTCAGTGGCCGCTTTCCCGATTTAGACTTAATCATGATCGAGAGCGGCGGCGACAATCTGGCGGCAACGTTTAGCCCAGAGTTGTCGGATTTAACCATCTATGTGATCGACGTTTCTGCTGGAGACAAAATCCCCCGCAAAGGCGGCCCGGGTATTACGCGCTCAGATTTATTGATTATTAATAAAACCGATTTGGCTCCCTTGGTGGGCGCCGATCTTGGCGTGATGGATCGCGATGCCAAGCGCATGCGTGGCGACAAGCCCTTTATTTTTAGCAATTTAAAAGATGGCAGCGGCGTTGCCGAGATTGTTAAATTTATTATTGAGCAGGGCATGCTCGGGGCGTGAGTTAAGGAGGCTCGGCTTTGATAACAACGGAATTGGCGCCACTATTAAGTATGTTATTACTCGGCTTTGCGGCGGGGGTGGCGCACGCCTTTGACGCCGACCACCTTGCTGCCGTGAGTGGTATGAGTAGCCGTGACAACGGCCGACACAGCCTGCGTTTTGCGGTGCACTGGGGCTTGGGTCACGGCTTGGCGGTCATCGTGGTGGCAAGCGTGGTGCTGTTGGCTGGCGCGGCGATTCCTGTGCAGTTTAGTGCGTTTGCCGAATCTTTGGTGGCGTGGATGTTAATTGTGATTGGCGGCCTGAGTTTTTATCACTTATGGCGACAACATCATCGCCATGATTCAAAACAGGGCGTTGGTCCCTCGGCAGTGTGGGTTGGCTTGGTCCATGGTAGTGCGGGTTCGGCGCCGCTATTAGCGGTGATTCCAGCTGCGGGCATGGCTAGTCCGGCATTGGGTATGCTGCATGTTTTAGTATTTAATTTTGGTTTGATCACAGCTATGGCTGGCGTTGGGATCGCCTTGCGTGGCGGGCTTTCTAGCTTGGGTCGCTACCATTACGGGGTGCAGCGTTCACTGCAATCCTTGTTTGCGGTGTCGGCCATGGGCTTTGGCGTTTTTTTACTTCTCAATAACTAAAATCCCTTCTTTGCCATTCTTTGGTGCTTGCGCACAGTAATTGTGCGTTGCTTTGCACGCGCAAAAGGCCGGCAGCATCGCTGTTGGCATCAAAACATAACACCGCTTCCCGCAAAGCCCTGCAAATGCCCGCTTTTAGCCGATTGGCACCATTTCTGCTAATACCCGTGGGTAGAATTGCCAGGGTCCGTTGAGCAATCGCAGTGAGATTGAATTAATTAGCGGTATAAAAATAGAGTTAGGGAGCACAACATGAAAACAAAATCATCCATCAAGGCCTTCGCTAAACACAGCAGTATTGTGTTGGCGGCAGCGACGTTGTCGCTAAGCGCCTCGATAGCCCAAGCCGCAGACACCATTAAAGTCGGTGTTTTGCATTCTTTATCAGGCACCATGGCGATCAGTGAAACCACACTGAAAGACACCGTACTGATGTTGATTGACGAGCAAAACAAAAAAGGCGGCCTGCTGGGCAAAAAATTAGAGGCGGTGGTAGTTGACCCCGCTTCTAACTGGCCACTGTTTGCCGAAAAAACCAAAGAGCTTTTAGAGAAAGATAAGGTTGATGTTATTTTTGGTTGCTGGACTTCGGTATCGCGTAAATCGGTACTGCCCGTCATTGAAGAATTAAACGGCTTGTTGTTTTACCCCGTTCAGTACGAAGGTGAAGAGTCGTCTAAAAACGTTTTCTATACCGGTGCAGCGCCCAATCAGCAAGCCATACCTGCCGTTGATTACTTGATGAGCGAAGGCGGCGGTTCGGTTAAACGCTGGGTATTGGCGGGAACCGACTACGTTTATCCGCGCACAACCAACAAAATTCTTGAAGCCTACCTGAAAAGCAAAGGTGTGGCTGAAAAAGACATCATGATCAATTACACACCTTTCGGTCACTCCGACTGGCAGACTATTGTTTCTGATATTAAGAAATTCGGTTCGCAAGGCAAAAAAACCGCGGTGGTTTCAACTATCAATGGTGATGCTAACGTGCCGTTCTACAAAGAGCTGGCTAACCAAGGCTTGTCTGCAGAAGACATTCCGGTGGTGGCGTTCTCGGTAGGTGAAGAGGAGTTGTCTGGCTTTGATACTGGCCCATTGGTTGGTCATCTCGCCGCATGGAATTACTTCATGAGCGCCGATGCTGAAGCCAACGATGCCTTCATTGATAAATGGCTGGCGTATATCGGCGATCCAAAACGCGTCACCAATGACCCAATGGAAGCCACTTATATTGGTTTTAATATGTGGGTGAAGGCGGTAGAAAAAGCCAAGACCACTAAAGTCGATAAAGTACACGATGCTCTGATCGGAATTAGTGTTCCGAATTTGACTGGCGGCGTGGCTACTATGCTACCCAACCACCACCTGACCAAGCCGGTGCTAATTGGTGAGATTCAAGAAAACGGCCAGTTCGATATCGTATGGCAAACCGAGGCCGCTGTGCCTGGTGATGCGTGGACTGACTTCCTGCCAGAGAGCGCTAAGCTTGAAGCAGATTGGCAGAATCCGAAAATCATGTGCGGTAACTACAATACCGAAACCAAGAAGTGCTCAGGTCAAAACTACTAGGTCTTCTTAGCGAGTTCGCTCGCTGAATAAAAGAAGTTCCCCCGGACTTCTTTTTCAAAAAGATGCCTCGTCATGCCATGGTGTGACGGGGCATTAATTGTAAATGGATGTTTCAATGAAACTGAATCACACCTATACGTATTCCGTATTCCGATTTTTATTACTTTGCCTAGTCATTTGTCTGCCTATGCAAAGCACTGCTGCGCCGATTGCGACAGCAAGCCAAAACGAATTAAGAGATAAAGATGCTTCGCTGCTGCTGAATGAACTCATTACTGTAAAAAGTACCAGTGACAAAGTGAACTTGATTAATTTAATCGCGAGCTCTGATTTGTCCCAGCGGGTTGCGGTACTCGAGGCTCTGCAGGCGGGTGATTTGTACTACACCAAAAAAGGGCGTCAGCTGGTGTACGCCCATAGTAACGCCGACGGCTACAGTGCGGTGGCGGTAATTAGTGGTGAAGACCTTGGCGTGGTAGGTAGCCGAGCGGTGCGCAAGATCAGTATTAATAATGAGCTGCGCACAGTGTTGCGCGGCGTGCTGGCTGAAATTGCACTGCGCAGTGACGATACTGCAGTGCGCTTACAGGCGGCTAAAAATTTGGTGCGCAGCCCGTCACCGGAATTTTTGCACGCTATTGAACGTGCACTCTTAATGGAAACTGATGCCAAGGTAATCGAATCTCTGAGACTTGCCGCGGCAATGGTGAATTTAAATTCGGATGAGCAGGTATTGCGTTTAGAGGCCATCGAATCTTTTCGCGGCACCCTCGACAGCGATGCCATGTCGATTCTTGCCGCCATGCAGCTAACCGATAGCGACGGAAACTACACCGAAAAAGACGACTTGGTAAGGGAGTCGGCTGCTGCCGTGTTAAAGGAAATGCGCAGCGAAGCAAAAATTTACAAATTAATTGAGAATACGTTTTTTGGCTTGAGCTTAGGGTCGGTGCTGTTACTTACCGCCGTGGGCTTGGCGATCACCTTTGGGGTTATGGGTGTTATTAATATGGCCCACGGCGAAATGATGATGCTGGGAGCGTACACCACCTACGTTATTCAATTACTGATGCCGAACTATATTGATTACTCGATTATTGTCGCCATTCCCGCTGCCTTTATAGTGTCGGGTTTAGTGGGGATTGTGATAGAGCGCGGCATTATTCGCCATTTGTACGGACGCCCCTTAGAAACCTTGTTGGCTACCTTCGGTGTGAGCTTGATTTTACAGCAGGCGGTGCGCAGTATTTTCTCGCCCCTAAATAAATCGGTTACCGCGCCAAGTTGGCTCAGTGGCTCCCTAGAAATTAATGGCGCCTTATCGCTGACCTATAACCGCCTTTATATCATCGCTTTCAGTTTAATCGTGCTATTGCTGCTGGTGTTTTTGTTAAAGAAAACCTTTGTGGGTTTGCAGATGCGCGCCGTTACGCAAAACCGCGCCATGGCGAACTCCATGGGCATACGCACGGGCTGGGTGGACGCCTTAACCTTTGGTTTAGGTTCAGGTATTGCAGGTATTGCCGGAGTGGCCTTGAGTCAGCTCACCAATGTCGGTCCCAACCTAGGTCAGTCATATATTATCGACTCCTTTATGGTGGTGGTGTTTGGCGGGGTGGGTAATTTATTTGGCACTTTCTTCGCGGCGATGAGCCTCGGGGTAGCCAATAAATTCTTGGAACCCTTTGCCGGTGCGGTACTGGCAAAGATCTTTGTGCTGGTGTTCATCATTATGTTTATTCAGTGGCGACCTCGCGGTTTGTTCGCTCTTAAAGGCCGCTCGGTAGAGGATTAATTGACCATGCTGAATACAAAAATATTTGAACGCAGTGCCATTGGCCGTTTATTGCTAGCAGATAAAGCGGGTAGCTATTTGTTAATGGTGTTGTTTGCCGCCATGGTGCTGGTGCCGCTGTGTAATTTGCTAATGCCCGAGGGCAGTTTTTTACATATACCCACCTATATTGTCGTGCTACTGGGCAAGTATCTCTGCTATGCCTTGCTTGCCTTGGCGCTGGATTTAATCTGGGGTTATTGCGGTATTTTAAGTCTCGGCCACGGTGCATTTTTTGCACTCGGTGGCTACGCCATGGGTATGCATTTAATGCGGCAGATCGGTGAGCGCGGCGTGTATGGCAATGCCGATTTGCCCGACTTTATGGTGTTTTTGAACTGGACGGAGCTGCCCTGGTATTGGTATGGCTTTGATAGCTTCTTCTTCTCTATGTTTATGGTAGCCATGGTGCCTGCGGCGCTGGCCTTTGTGTTTGGCTGGCTGGCGTTTCGTTCGCGAGTAACCGGCGTGTATTTGTCGATTATCACCCAAGCCATGACCTACGCTTTGCTGCTGGCTTTCTTCCGCAATGATATGGGCTTTGGCGGCAATAATGGCCTCACCGATTTTAAAGACATTCTCGGCTTTAATTTGCAGTCAGATATCACCCGCTGTGTATTGTTCGCCTTGTCGGCATTAAGCGTGATGCTCGCCTATATTTTGTGCCGCGCGATTGTGAGCAGTAAATACGGTCGGGTGTTGGTGGCAATACGCGATGCCGAAAGTCGCACACGCTTTATGGGTTATCGGGTTGAGCATTTTAAGCTCTTTGTGTTTGTGGTGTCGGCAATATTGGCTGGCATTGCGGGTGCTTTGTATGTACCTCAGGTCGGTATTATCAACCCCGGCGAGTTTGGGCCAATCAATTCTATTGAGATTGTTATTTGGGTCGCGATCGGTGGCCGCGGCACATTGTTTGGCGCGGTGATTGGTGCGGCGGCAGTGAACTATGCCAAAACCTATTTCACCGGTGCCTTCCCAGAAGTGTGGCTGTTTATGTTGGGCGCCCTGTTTGTTATTAGCACCCTGTATTTACCTAAAGGCATCGTGGGTGTGGTTAAACAATTACAAGATCGTCGCGCTGAGCGCAACGCGCCGACATCGCAAGGAGCAGAGTCATGAGTGCGGTGGTAAAAAGTCCGGGCTTTCACAGCTCAGAATTGCAGAGCATGTTGTATCTCAATGGTGTGACCAAAAGCTTTGATGGCTTTAAAGCGATTAATAATTTGTCTTTAGATATTGCGCCCGGCGAATTGCGCGCAATTATCGGCCCTAACGGCGCGGGCAAAAGCACGATGATGGATATTATTACCGGCAAAACGCGGCCCGATTCTGGACAGGTGCGTTTTAAGGACAGTATCGATCTTACTCAATATGACGAAGCCGACATTGCCAATTTGGGCATTGGTCGTAAATTCCAAAAGCCCACGGTCATTGAAACCCTCACCGTTTGGGAAAATGTAGAGCTGGCGCTGGCTGGCACTCGCAGTGTGATTCGCGCGCTCTGGCATAAGTTAAGTAGTGAGCAGGGTGACCGGATAAATGAAGTGATTAAACTGGTCGGCTTGAAAGCCAAAGCGGCGGAGCTGGCGGGCAGTCTTTCACACGGTCAAAAGCAGTGGTTGGAAATTGGTATGTTGATTGTGCAGGGGCCGGAACTCTTACTGGTCGACGAGCCAGCAGCGGGCATGACCGATCAAGAAACCATGGAAACCGCAGCGCTATTAAAAGAAATTAACCGCGAGCACACCATTGTGGTGGTCGAACATGACATGGACTTCATCAAAGCCTTAGACAGCAAGGTCACGGTGCTGCACGAAGGCAGTGTGTTGGCTGAAGGTCGTTTAGAGGTGGTGTCGGCCAATCCGCGGGTGATTGAAGTGTATTTAGGACGTTAAGACTATGTTGCTAGTGAATGATGTGGACCTCTACTACGGCGCGAGTCAGGCCCTGCGTAAAGTGAATTTAAGCGCCGAGACGGGCAAAGTTACCTGTATCTTAGGTCGCAATGGGGTGGGTAAGTCTAGCTTGGCAAGGGCGATTACTGGCCGCCACCCAGTGCGCGGCGGCAGTATTACGCTAAATGGTTTGGATATTAGTAGTATGGCGCCCGCAGACCGCGCCCGCGCCGGTATTGCGTATGTACCTCAGGGCCGAGAAATTTTTTCGCAGCTCACCGTGCAAGAAAATCTCTATACCGGCTATGCGCCACTTAAGCGCAGCCAGCGCCATATTAGCCCTGAAATTTTCGATTTATTTCCTGTGTTAAAAAGTATGCTCAAGCGTCGCGGTGGCGATTTGTCTGGCGGGCAGCAACAGCAGTTGGCCATTGCAAGGGCCTTGATTACCAAGCCGCGCCTACTGGTTTTGGATGAACCCACCGAGGGGATTCAGCCCTCTATTATTAAAGACATTCACAATGTTATTACTATTCTGCGTCAGCAGGGTGAAATGGCTATTGTTTTGGTAGAACAGTATTTTGATTTTGCCCGCGAGCTGGCCGATTACTACGCCGTAATGGACCGCGGCGAAGTCATCCTCGCAGGTCGCGGTGATGAAATGGTAGAAGAAGATGTGCGCAGGCATATGACGGTGTGAGGTGCGTCGGACGTCAGACGTCCGACGTCCGACTTGGTTCTAGCATCTCCCGTCAAGCATTCAGCAAGTCTGGCTTAGACTTCAGGCTTCAGACGTGTAAAATTTGATTACTATTCACACAAACTGCCGCATTTTTATTTTAGCCAAAGTCTATAATGGCGGCCTTTACCCCCTTAGGACAAGCTCATGAAATACCTTGCCACACTGGCGTTAGCGTTGGTTCCGCTGACGAGCATGGCAACCGATTTAACAATTCCGGCTGGCCAAGCTTATCTCGTAGGATTAGATCAGCAGGAGTTGATTCTCGATACCCTCCGTATTGGTGACGACGCTCATATCAGTTTTGCCCCTGGAGTGGGTGGCTGGCGGGTGCATGCGCGGCAGGCATATATTGGTAAGAATGTGGTGGTCGACGGCCGCGCGTCAGCGGGCGCGAGTGGTGCTTCTGGTATATCTGCACCAGCCTGTGATGAGTTTGTCGACGGTCAAGCGGGTGACAGCGGTGAGGCGGGGAGCGACGGTGTGGAAATTCGCTTTCAGCTGGGCTTGGAAAGCCTCGGCAGCCTACAACTTCTTAGTGCGGGTGGCGACGGTGGCCAAGGTGGCGCGGGCGGTGACGGCGCAGATATGAATAGTAAGTGCGGCGCAGATGTAGCCGGTGAGGGCGGTAATGGCGGCGACGGCGGTGAGGGCGGTCGCGGTGGTGACATCACCTTTTTGTACCAAAGCCTATCTAAAACCGAATCTGGCGATAGTATGGTGAGCCGCATTAGTATTAATGCCGACGGCGGCGCTGGTGGTGAGGGCGGTGATGCTGGCTCCGGTGGCGCCGGTGGCGGTGGTGCATACGTAAGCAAAAAGACCTTGGTGGGGAATCGTCAATGGGTGGCTGGAGCTCAGGGCGGTTTGGCAGGGAGTCCCGGTGTAGCGGCTTCTGCGGGTAAACCGGGCCGGATACTGGTAGATCAATTAATATTGGCTTCGCCAAAATCGGCGGTTAGCGCTAGCGGTGCCGATACCAAAATGAGCGATTTACAGCGGCAGATTGAGCGTCTGCGCAAACGCGTGGAATTGCTAGAAGCGCAGCAATCGGCTAACTCTGCGCAAGCGGTGAAATAGTCTAGTGCATTGTGTTCTGTAGGGGTGCATTTTGCTTAATTCGAGCGCCCCTTTTTACTTAGACGTTGATTTTTAGTGCGCAGGCACCGCAATGGTGCGCCAAATAAAGCGCAATGACCCCACCCATCTCCTAGCCGTTGTGTAATAAGCTTAACTAATTGTTTTTATTAAATTAAAAATGTATTTTTAGGTCATTTCTAACGATAAACGCCAGTTAATTTATAACTTAATGCATTTATATAAGGCATTTTTTTAACTGTGGGCGCAGGTATGCTCTATATTTGTGCGTAACTATTGGTTCAGATCGAAGTGGCGTATGCAGTCATATTCACCGACTTTTAGCTATCGCCTTAAACGTCTCCTAACGCATTGATTTTTAATAATAAAAAAGATGTTGGCACTGAAAGTGCTGTAGCTTAGACAGGATTGTGCTTGATCACTTTCTTATACCTTAGTGGAGACTAAAGACATGAAAAAAATGAAAACCCTTTTAGCTGCAAGTGTTGCAGCTGCTTCAATGACGATGGTTGCTGCTCCCGCTTCTGCAGAAGTTGCTGCTAGCGTTGGTGTCGCCAGTACGTATTTATGGCGTGGTTATGATCTGGGTTCAGGTACACCAGCAGTGTCTGGTGATTTGAGCTATAGCACTAGCGGTGCCTATGTTGGTGCTTGGGCGTCTTCTGGCGACACTGGCGCCGGAACTGAGTACGACCTGTACGCTGGTTACGGTATGGAAATCGGCGGTGGTGTAAGTTTCGACATCAGCGTTTGGAACTACAACTACCCAACAGGTGCTGGTTACCTTGGCACTGAAACAACTGACCTGTTTGAACACTCTGATCTGGTTCTTACCGTTGGTTTCGGCCCAATTAGCGTTTCTTACTACGATCCGATTGCTGGCCCCTCTGGTTATACCAATTACAACTACTACACTATTGGTGGCGACCTTGGCGCCTTCAATTTGACGATCGGTTCTGAAGATATTGATGGTGTGCAAACGATGCATGCGAATCTGTCTTACGCCTACAACGATAATCTGTCTTTCATCGTGAGCCAGCAAGATGGTGACGATGAAGCGGGCGTAGATAAAGATCCGAAATTCATCGTTTCGTACAGCTTGCCTATTTCCATGTAATACCCCGACCGGCGGCATTAGTCGCCGGTCATTTTTTTAACTTAGTCCTAGTGTGTGATCAACGCACATTAAGAGGAGATTTCCGATGAAATTGATTACGGCTGTTATTAAGCCATTCAAACTTGATGATGTGCGTGAGGCGCTCTCTGACATCGGCGTACAGGGCATAACTGTTACCGAGGTGAAGGGTTTTGGTCGCCAAAAAGGTCACACCGAGTTATATCGTGGCGCTGAATATGTTGTTGATTTTCTGCCCAAGGTAAAGATTGAAGTTGCTGTTGCTGACGGGTCAGTAGAGCCGACAATTGAAGCTATTACTAAATCAGCGAATACCGGCAAAATTGGCGATGGCAAAATCTTTGTCACAGCACTTGAGCAGGTTGTTCGTATCCGCACCGGTGAAACTGGCGAAGAAGCCATTTAATTTTTCGGTTGCAGTTGTTAGTTAAACAAATTTAATTAAAAGATTATCTCTTTCCCTTTGGAGGGCATGTGATGGAAGACATCATACAGGTCAAGTACGCCCTGGACACGTTCTACTTTCTCGTTATGGGCGCGTTCGTAATGTGGATGGCCGCTGGTTTTGCTATGCTCGAAGCCGGTTTGGTTCGTTCAAAAAATACAACAGAAATTCTTACTAAGAACATCGCTTTGTACGCAGTGGCTTGTACTATGTATTTGCTGTGCGGCTACACTATTATGTACGGCGGCTCAGAAGGTGGATTCCTGCCTGACGCATGGTTTGGCAATAGCATTGCCGACGCCAGCGTTGAAGAAGTACTGGCCTCAAATGGCGATACTTACTACTCAGGCTCGTCTGACTTCTTCTTTCAAGTGGTGTTTGTAGCCACGGCAATGTCGATTGTTTCTGGCGCGGTTGCTGAGCGTATGAAACTGTGGGCCTTCCTTGCTTTTGCAATCGTGATGACAGGTGTTATCTATCCTTTGCAGGGTATGTGGAAATGGGGCGGCGGTTTCTTAGACGCAGCTGGCTTCTCTGACTTCGCGGGTTCTGGTGTAGTGCATTTGTGTGGTGCTTCAGCGGCGCTAGCAGGTGTGTTGCTACTTGGCGCACGTAAAGGTAAGTACGGCGCAGGTGGTCAGGTTAACGCTATTCCTGGCGCCAACCTGCCGATGGCTACCCTTGGTACCTTCATTCTGTGGATGGGCTGGTTCGGTTTCAACGGCGGCTCAGAACTGATGGTGTCGAATATCGAAGAAGCAAACGCAACTGCCCAGGTATTTGTAAATACCAATGCGGCGGCCTGTGGTGGTTTGATTGCGGCGCTGCTGGTTGCTCGCATCCTGTTTGGTAAAGCGGATTTGACCATGGCGTTGAACGGCGCGCTGGCGGGTCTGGTTGCTATTACGGCAGAACCTCTAACACCCGGCCCAATGGCTGCGACTTTGATCGGTGCGGTTGGTGGTGTGATCGTGGTGTTTGCGATTCTTTCCTTGGACAAAGTAAAAATTGACGATCCAGTCGGCGCTATCTCGGTTCACGGTGTAGTTGGTTTCTGGGGAATCATGGCAGTGCCATTGACCAATGCTGATACCAGCTTTGGTACCCAGCTTTACGGCGCGGCGATTATCTTTGCTTGGGTATTTGGTGCAAGCCTAGTGGTCTGGGGCATACTCAAAGTGGTTATGGGTATACGTGTTACGGAAGAGGAAGAGTACGAAGGTGTCGACCTCTCTGAATGCGGTATGGAAGCCTATCCAGAATTCACCAACAAGTAAGACTCTCCCCGTTTGGTGATTTTCAGGGCGCTCATTGAGCGCCCTTTTTTTTGCGTCGGCATCGAGCTGCTGAATGCTTGATGGGAGACCATCCTATCGCCTCCCTTCAAACGTAGCGCTATGGGCGCGCCCGCCACGTTTAGCTAGGTTATCTAGGTTATTTCTAAGGTTTTTTACGGCAAAAGCTGGGATCACCTTGCCAAACCCCTTAGGTCTAGGCTAAATAGGCTATATATTGCAGTAATCATAATGAAGGGGAATTTGCGGCGATGAAATTAGTCAGTGCGGTAATTAAGCCGTTTAAGTTGGATGACGTCCGTGCCGCCTTGTCGGAAATTGGCGTACAAGGTGTAACGGTAACAGAGGTGAAGGGATTTGGTCGCCAGAAAGGCCATACCGAGCTATATCGTGGTGCTGAGTATGTGGTTGATTTCCTGCCCAAGGTAAAACTTGAAATTGCAGTAACCGATGGCCAATTAGAAAAAGTCATAGATACAGTCACTAAAGCAGCGTGTACTGGAAAAATCGGTGACGGTAAAATTTTTGTAACCAGCCTAGAGCAGGTCATTCGTATCCGTACCGGCGAAACGGGCGAAGAAGCTATTTAAGCTTGGTTGGAGTTGTAAAAAGGGCGGCCATTGGTCGCCCTTTTTTGTGGCCGTGTGTTTAAGTTGTATAGCGCTAAATATGCTTATATATAAGATTGTTAAGAACAAAAAAGCCTAAGCGGCAGCTTGTCAGCGAGCATGAGAAAGCAGTATAAATCGCCTTGTAAACGCGGGTTTCTTGTTTCCGGGAGGAGGTCGTATGGGGTCGCGCATTCGTAGTAGTGATAATCAAATACCAAGTCTAGATTTTGTGCCTAGTCAGACAGTGCATGATCGCATGCGCGATCAACTGTCTAAAGACGTTGAAGCATTTCTGGCGCGGGGCGGCGAGATAAAACATCTCGAACCCCATATGCGCAGTAATCTTGGCGACAACGATACTGATGTAGATACATACTAAGTTGGATCAGGCTAAGGCTTGGTAGCCGCTTAGCTTGATTCCATAAGTAGCTTTATAATTTAGCCTGCAGCTGCCGTATTAACGCCGGCAGCTCACGCCAGTCATTGAAATGTTGATCTGCCAAGGGGTGTGGCGGGGGTGCATCTGCCGTGAAGCGTGCTTGAATAGCATGCATTCCAACGTCTTTAGCTCCGCAAATATCGTCAGTTATATTGTCACCAATGTGAATTCCTTCGTTTGGGCTGCATCCTGCGTGTTTTAAGGCCTGTAAAAAGAGCGGTGCAGCCGGCTTGGCAGCGCCAAGTTCCTCTGCTCGGTAACTGGCGCTAAAGTGGCTTGAAATAGCCAAGCGGTTCAAATCCGCATTGCCGTTGGTGAGGCTAATAAGCACATAATTCTTGCTCAACTCCTCTAGCACCGCAGCGCAGTGTTCAAGTAGCAGAACGTGCTGACGAGCAGTGATAAACACCTCAAAAGCCGCAGTGGCCATCACCGCGCTTTGCTCGCCGTAACCGGATTCTATTAAGGCTTGGCGCAAGCTGTCGATCCGCCACTGGGAAATGTGGTGGCGCAAGTTTGGCTGGGCGCTCAAATAGCGTAGGCGGTGCTCGCGCAGCGCCTCAGGGCTGAATTTGGCGACCAGCGCTGGTGCGCTCTGCTGCAAGTGTTGATAAAAGGCCTGCTCCGCTTTGTGGATGGTTGGCGCGCTTAACCACAAGGTGTCGTCTAGGTCGAAACTCAGTAATTTAATTTTACTCATCACTTACCTTTGGCAGCAAAAATTGGCGCTTGGCGCACGCGTTGTTTGGCAGTCGTATATTGATTGAAAAGTATATTAGGTGGTCGCTACTGATAATTCAGTCGGATATAGTACAACTAAGTCCCACCGAATTGTGCCACGAGACAATGATTTATGACGCAAACAGCCCTCCCCCCTGTAAAGAAATCACCGCCGTGGTGGGTTAGTCTGCCCGACGATTTTTATAGTCAATCTGATGGCACTGAGCTAGACAGTGAGTACCCGCTAAAGGTTTACGGCACCGCGATCATGGATCGCATGATGCGCACCGGCTTGTCCTTAATGATCTCTGGCACCCTAGTACCGCAGTTGTTTAAAGGGCAGGAGATGGTTAAAGAGCGGGCGCGCATGGATTTTTACGCCAATCTTGCCGCGTCGCGAGATGTAGACCGCGTGTTTATTCCGCCACCTAAAGTGGGTGTTAGCGTTAATAAAATATCGCGGTTTAGTTATAAGCCCAAGGGTATACCGGCGGTGGAACTGCGATTTAGCAGTCCGTTTGAGCCAGTTAATCCTGACGTGCGAGATCGCTACCTTAGTTACAAGCGCAACCGCACCGCCAGCGCTCAGTATTGGAGGCATCCCGACGGTCCTCGGCCCACGTTGATCTTTGTGCACGGTGTGGTTGAAAGTTGGTATGGTTTTAACAGTTTGTTTTTCTCACTGCGCTGGTTTTATAACAACGGCTACGACATTGTTTTAATGACTCAGCCTTTCCATGGCGATCGCGCCGAGCGCTGTCACCCGTTTAGCGGCTACGGGCTGTTTGCTGGCGGGTTCTCGCAGCTTAATGAGGGCATGCTGCAAGCTATTTGCGATATGCGGGTGCTGGTAGATTATCTTATAGAGCAAGGTGTGCCCCATGTGGGGATTAGCGGTCTTAGTTTGGGTGGCTACCTCAGCTCGCTCATGGCCGTTGTGGAGCCGCGTTTGGCATTTTGTATACCCAATTCGCCCTTGGTTGCGCCAGTAGACACCATGCGCAGTTGGCAGCCCTCAGGCAGTTTGATGGATTTGATTGGTAGGCGTACCGGTCTTACCCCGCTGGATCTACGCCGTGGTATGGCTATTCACAGCCCGCTCAGCTATCAACCCAAACTCGACCCAGAAAAGGTGATGATCATTGGCGGCGCGGGCGACCGGTTTACCCCGCCGCGCTTTGTACGCTTACTCCACGCCCACTGGCCAGAGTCGCACCTGCACTGGTTTCCGGGCAATCATATTGTGCATCTCGGTCAGCGGGAGTATTTGAAATTAATGCGGCGGTTTATGGATCGACATTGTCAGTCAGTTGGGGCTGACGTCTGAGGTCGGACGTCAGACGTCAGATGAGGCGAGCTTGCTGCAAGGAGGTGGTTGGGAGCGCGTACAAACTTTATACGGGCTGGTATTTCGTCAGACACCCGACGCCAGACGTCTGACCATCCCCCTAAAGAAACGGCCCTTTCATCAACTTCGGCAGGCAGCGATTAACCACATCGGCGATGTATTCCAAAAACAGGGTGCCCATGCTGGATTTAAAGTGCTGAGGATTCTTGCTGGCAATGGCAATAACGCCGTCGATGTTGCCAGCTTGAATTGGCATCAGCGCTGCCGAGCCGATATGGTCGGCGTGCTTGCCAAACAAAAAGCTTAGCTCTTCGCCGCGCAATACCCCACAAATAGCTTTTTTACTGTGCAGTAGGCTGCCGATTTGCTGCTGGGCTTGTTCGGGGCTCACCACGCGGAGCACGCTGCTGCCGATCCGGCTGGGGTCGGCAAAGAGAATTAGACTGGCGTAGTCGATATCGTCAAAGTCATTAACGAGGTGGCGGCAAAGAATATTGCTTAGCTCCTCGGCGCGTTTGGCGTCGATCAGATTGAGAATGAGTTTTTTGCTGCGCTCAAATAGCTGGTCATTGCGGTTGGCATTGTCCAACATATTGCTAATTCTGCCGCGCATATCCATATTGCGCTCGCGCAGAATCTCTACCTGACGCTCCAAGAGGCTTACGACTTTACCGCTTTGGTGGGTGAGTTTAAGCTCGGCCAAGATATCTTCATTATTTAGGAAGAAGCCTGGGTGGTTGCGCAAATAACGCGCAACTTCACTCTCGCTGGGTAGTCCGTCTTTTTTTGGTGTTGCACTGTCCACAAGCGATCCTATATTTGTATCTGACCTTCGAAAACCGTCGTCGCGGGGCCTGTCATAATAACGGGCTGACCCACGCCCTGCCAGTCAATACTCAGGTTGCCGCCGGGTAAGTGTACGGTAACGCTATTATTGAGTTTGCCCTGCACAATCCCGCTTACCACAGCCGCGCAAGCGCCAGTGCCGCAGGCTAGCGTTTCACCTACGCCGCGCTCAAAAACCCGCAGTTTAATGGTGTCGCGATCGATAACTTGCATAAAGCCCACGTTAACCCGCTGCGGAAAGCGCGGGTGCTGCTCGGCGGTGGGGCCAATCTCGGCAACGGGAGCGGTATCGACGTCGGCAACCGGCAAAATAACATGGGGGTTGCCCATCGACACCGCGCCAACCCGCCATTCAACGCCATTAATATCTAATGCGTAATCGTTGGCCTGCTGCTCAGCGGTAAAAGGAATGCGCAGCGGGTCGAGTATCGGCGCGCCCATGTCGACGCGAACGTGGCGATTCTCGGTTACTTCTAACTCGATTATTCCGGCCAGCGTTTCAACTTTAATCCGTTCTTTGCCAGTGAGGCGTTTGTCGCGAATATAGCGGGCAAAGCAGCGCGCGCCGTTGCCACACTGCTCTACTTCACTGCCTTCGGCATTGTAAATTCGGTAGCGAAAATCGACATCGGGCTGGGTGGGAATTTCCACCGCCAGCACTTGGTCACAGCCAATCCCAAAATGCCGGTCGGCAATTTTGCGGATATGGTGTGGCTTGAGCTTAAAGCGCTGGGTAATGAGGTCGATAACGACAAAATCATTGCCCAGGCCATGCATTTTGGTAAAACGTAACTGCATCGTAAAACCCTGTGGTGCGCCCCACCGATGGCGCTAGTTAACGATGCGGGCGGGTTGCTATAGGTTAGAGATGCAGATCAGGGCTTGTTGATTACAACAAAAGATCTTGCTCTCAGGGCAACACGGTTTCGCCACGCATCAGGTCGGTGACAGTTTCGCGGGCGCGAATCAGGTGGCATTGATCGCCGTCTACCATGACTTCCGCCGCACGTCCTCGGCTATTGTAATTGGAACTCATGGTAAATCCATAGGCACCGCTAGATGCCAATGCCAGTAAGTCGCCTTCGGCGATGCGCAACTCGCGATCTTTCGCTAAAAAGTCGCCGGTTTCACATACGGGCCCAACAAAGTCATAAGTGCGTAATACGCCGTCTTCGCGGGGTTTTACCGCTAATAAATCCATCCACGCCGAGTATAAAGAGGGCCGGATCATATCGTTCATCGCGGCGTCGATAATCGCGAAATTTTTGTGCTCATTCAGCTTTAAATATTCCACGGTGGTCAGCAGCACACCGGCATTGGCGCTAATAGAGCGGCCTGGTTCAAACATCAGGGTCACTTTACGCTCGCCCAGACGCGCGCGAATTGCCGCAATATAGTCGCTGGTCGCAGGCGCTACCTCATCGCGGTAGCGCACACCGAGGCCGCCACCCAAATCCAAATGTGAGATCGCAATACCCATGCTTGCCAAGGTGTCGACTAAGCTTAATACGCGGTCGAGGGCGTCGAGAAAGGGGCTGGTATCAATAAGTTGTGACCCAATATGGCAGTCCACACCTTTTATGGTGATATTGGCAAGGCTGGCGGCGCGGCGATAAACCTCAGGCGCGCGGGCAATGTCGATACCAAATTTATTGTCTTTCAAGCCGGTAGAAATATAGGGGTGGGTTTTGGCGTCTACATCGGGGTTGACTCGAATCGAAATCGCGGCCTTAACATCCAGGTCGCTGGCAACGCTATTTAAACGCTCCAGTTCCGCCTCAGACTCCACATTAAAACAGTGGATGCCCACTTCCAGCGCGCGGCGCATCTCAGCAGCGGTTTTACCCACCCCAGAAAACACAATGCGTTCGGCCTTGCCACCGGCTGCCAATACCCGCTCGAGCTCGCCAACAGAAACAATGTCAAAGCCCGCGCCAAGCCGAGCCAGCACATTGAGCACGGCAATATTGGAGTTGGCCTTTACCGCGTAGCACACCAAATGATCCTGACCAGCCAAGGCCTCGGTGTATTCCGTAAAACGCTGTTCTAAATAGGCGCGGGAATACACATAGCAGGGGCTGCCGTACTGCTTGACAATAGCGCTTAGGGCAACGGATTCGGCGTGTAATTCGCCGTTAAGGTAGTGAAAAGGCGTCATAAAGGCTTACTCGGGCTTGGCTCGGTAGTTGGGGTACTTGCTGTGCTGTTTACTGAATTATTGCCAGTTGCACTGGCCGCGGCGTCATTGTTTTCAGGATACACCAGCGGCCCAGTTTGACCGCAGCCAGTGAGCAGCACGGCAAGGCAAAGTGCAGCGGGCCGCGCAAACGCGACTATAGGAAAAGCGGCCATGATGGTATCCCTAAAATTGACTGAGTCGCGCATTATACCTAGGGCGCAAATGAATAACACATACCCTAGGCGCTGCGGGCATGGCCAGTGGCGGCAGGGCCTTAGTATACTCACGGCATTGAACTGCGATCTGGAAGTCACCGTAAAATGAATGAAGTAATGTTTAACGACAATATCGACGAACTGTTTGTCACCATCGAAGACGCCGTAGACGAACTCGATACCGATGTTGATTGCGAAATAAGCGGCGGCGTTTTAACGCTTAAAGCGCCGGATGGCAGCGCCATGATCTTTAGCCGCCAAAGCGCCAGTTGCGAACTGTGGCTGGCCGCCCGCTCCGGTGGCTTCCACTTTAACTGGGTTGACGAGCAGTGGTACTGCGCCCGCACCGAAAAAAGTCTAGCGCAAATGTTGAAAGAAATAAGCCTTGAACAAATAGGCGAAGCACTGGTGCTGTAATGAGTTGCGGGGCCGTACAGGACTTGCTCCGGTACCTGTTGGCGTGGCAGAACAGTAAAGCAAACGTCATGCTGGACTTGATCCAGCATCTGGCGGGCGCGTTAGAGACTCAAAACTGCAGTCATGCTGGACTTGATCCAGCATCTGGTGGGGTAGCCGTGAAGGGGTTCGGTGGTACCGGATTCTGAATCAAGTTCAGAATGACTACGTAGAGGATGAGGCGGCACCGGCCGTAACAGTGTTGTCAAACCGGACTTGCTCCGATATCTGGCGGGCGTGGTAGAGACTGCAAAAATGCAGTCATGCTGGACTTGATCCAGCATCTGGTGGGGTAGCCGTGAACGGGTTCGGTGGTACCGGATTCTGAATCAAGTTCAGAATGACTACGTAGAGGATGAGGCGGCACCGGCCGTAACAGTGTTGTCAAACCGGACTTGCTCCGATATCTGGCGGGCGTGGTAGAGACTGCAAAAATGCAGTCATGCTGGACTTGATCCAGCATCTGGTGGGGTAGCCGTGAACGGGTTCGGTGCTACTGGATTCTGAATCAAGTTCAGAATGACTGCGTAGAGGATGAGGCGGCACCGGTCGTAACAATGTTGTCATACCCGACTTGATTTGGTATCTGGCGGGCGCGGTAGAGACTCAAAAATGCAGTCATGCTGGACTTGATCCAGCATCTGGTGGGGTAGCCGTGAACCGGTTCAGTGGTACCGGATTCTGAATCAAGTTCAGAATGCCTACGTAGGGGGCGGCTGTAAGCCGGCCTGCTCGGTGTTTACCCTCGCCCGTCAAGCGTCTCCCCACTGTCTCTCCCAAAACCCTACTGCGACAACACTCTACTGCGACAACACCGAGGTATTCAGCATTTCTTCAATATGCTGTTTATAGCGCAGGTAAACACTAGTCTGCTGCGGGGGTAGGGCGCTTAGGTCCATCGCGTCTAATTGGTAGTGAGTGGGCTGAGTTTCTTGCAGTAGCAATTGGCTGGCGACTTCGTCAAACAGCGCGGGGCCGGTTTTTGCGTATAGGAATACTTGGTCTTGGTAGCGCATATCAAACACTAGGCGGCCCTGCTCGTCGGGATGGCCGATGGCTTCTAGGTCTGTGTCGTGGATGGTGTTCATGTCGGCGCTGTCGCTGAGTGTGTTGGCGTCGAGGGCTTGGCTGCGCCATTTATTGTCTTGTTGGTGTAATTCAAACAAGCGAAATTGATGACTGCTTTGCTGCTCTTGTCGGCAGCGCTGCAAAAAAGTCAGCAACGGCAGCAGTAGTTGAGCCACATTCGCAAACGCGGCGGTGCTGTAGTGCAGTGAGCCGCGCTCGTCGCGCACGAAGAGGTCGGCGAAATCATCGCGGCGGTGAAAGAATATATAGCAGTCTGGGCTATTAGCGGTGGCCACTATACTGGCGAGTGCGGAGTTTGGCGCGCAGTAGCGGTCGATCAGCAGGGGGCTGTAACTGCTTTGGCCTCGGCCGAGGCATTGAATTAAGGTGGAGTAGCCGTGAGCGTGAATGCTGCGCAGCTCGTCATTTTCGGTTTGCAGAATATGAAAGCCGTTGCCGAGCTTGATAATAAGGCGTTTATTTTTGGGTTTGGCGTAAAACGCGCGGTGCAATAATCTTGGCAAATGGCGTATGCGTTTACGCAGCTTTTGCTCTGGATCATTAAAACAAATTGCGTCGATCAGCGGTTGTTGGCTTCCTCGAGCGGCGAGCAGCATGAGTTGTTGGTAGGCGCGAAAGGCATCGAGTATGGCCTCTGCGCCACTAAATGCGTGTGAGGAAACCTCGCCCCAGCTATTAATAAATACAATTTCAATGTGGCTGATGGAGTAGCTGCTATTGTGCCGCGCCAAGCCCGCGGCACCTAAGGCGCTGAGCGCGCCTTGCCCTAGATTGATATAGAGCAGCATCGCTTCGGGTACTTTCGGCCGGTTAAAGGCTTCGTGTTTTTGTGGGTCGGCAGCAAAGGCTTTGCGGGGCAAGTGGCTGCTCAAGTGTGTTGCCATTTTACGTAGATCATTTTCAGAGACGCCGTCTTGGCGACCGTTTATGCGCAGGCGAGTGTAGTCGTTAATAAGGCCATTGCAAAAGCACCAACACAGCAAGCCGCTAAGATGGTCGTTCTCTTGCAAAATGGCGTCGGCCTCAAAGTCGTGGCGGGCGCTGGTGCTAACAGCCCAGCGCCGCTGTTCACCAAAACCTTGGGTGTGAAAAAACAATTGCTCCTCAGACACGTCTGGGGCTATGCCGGGATTTAGCCATTCCACTTTGTTGCGCTTGCGCTCAAAGGCGGCAAAAAGTTTGCGACCGAGCAGGGTCATTTCTTGGGATTTAATTAGTGCTGGGCTATTACTTTGGTGGGCAAAGTCCTGCAAAAACCGGTAGCTATTGGTAAGTTCTGCTACCAAAAAGCGATGTTCTTCCCTTACGCGGCGAATTTTCCAGCGGCTGCGGGTATCTAAATTTAAGAGCTGCTCTGTAGGCCACTGCCACTCGGCAATAAGGCTTTCTAAAAGCGTTCGTCGCCACGGCGCAACACTGCTGGCAGTCTGTGATAGGCGTATACCCACCTTGAAATAGAATGCGCGGCGAATCAGCTCAAGGCGGTCAAATTCGTTGCGGGCATTTAAATAATTGGCTAAGCGGCGGTAGACCATAATATAGGGGTCAACGTCGTCGGCGCTGACCTCGCCGTTGTAAATCGCCTGCTTAAGATCAATGCACAGCGGTATTACATTGGGGTAATCACGCGCATAGGCTTCGGTTAACAAAAGTTTTAGCGCGGATTTATAGGGTGAACTAATTGCTTTGTATAACTGCCAAACGCCGGCGCCAATAAATTCGCCTGCGGGAATGTCTGATACCCCACCAAAGTCGATGGATTCGCTGGGACCCACAAAGCCCCTTGCGTGCAGCAGCGAGGTGTACTCGCGATAATTTACTTCTTCACTGGGCGGCACCAACCACCACAGCGGATAGCGACCAGCAACGAGCAGGGCGCTGCGGTAGAATTCGTCGAGCAATAAATAATGCTGGCTGGTGCCCGCCGATTCCGCACTGAGTCGGTCGCGCTGGCCGCGCCGGAATTGCTCGCTGTCCATTAAGAAAAAGTGAATATCCAAGCCGAGGCTGCGCGCCCAGTCAGAAATGGCGCCGGCTTTATTGTATAAACGCTGCAAACCTAAATCGTCGATGTCGCTGCGGTGGCAGAGCCAAACATCAAGGTCAGAGTCTTCGGCTTGGGCAACGGTGCCGCAGGAGCCCATTAAAAAAATGCTGTGGATCTGCGGCGGACCCTGCTCGTCTTGCCGGTATTGCACACTGCGCGCAATATTGGTGCGCATTCGCCCTAGGGTAAGCTCGTCGGGGGTGTAACTGTCTATGCCGCAAGGGGTGTGGGCACTCTTATAACCTGGCAAAATGGGGTGGTTGATGTGGATTAATAGGGGCAGTAAATCCAGAAAAATTTGCTGGCGCGGCAGTAGCGCGGTGCGGGTGCGCATTAGACGCTCGCGATTAAGATTGTGAAAACGATCGCGCACCTGTTTGAGTCCAGCATGGCTAATGCCGCGGTCAAACAGCGGATGGTTGGTCGAATTCTCCGTCATATAAAACCTGTTATTAATTAGCCGCTAAGGTTCTCACTGTAGCGGTATTGGCGTTGTGCTGTCATGGGTATCACTACGCATAATGCGACGTATTAATAAGTGCCCCTGTGGGTCTACCTCTCCTTGCCAGTGCTCGGCTAGCCACGTGGTGGCCACGGTTTCGCTAATGAGCGCTGGGCCGATTATGCGCTGCCCGCTAGCCAATTGCTCGCGCTCATAGCGGGGTACTGCGCGGCCAGCGCCGCTATCACTCACAACTAGTGGCATATCGATGGCTGCGGCGGGAGCGCGGGGCACTATGGTTGGTAGTGCGGGTACGCTGCTTGGTGCGCGCAGGGCTTGGCGAATATTAATGAGCTGCACGGGCAGCTCAAGGCGATGGCCGTAGCGGCGGGCGTGGGCTTGGTGGAATGCTTCGCCAAGTGCGGGTAGCGAGGCCTGCCAGGGCAGATTCAAGGTATACGATTGGCCGGCATAGCACAGATCAACGCTGGGGCTGGCGCTAATCTGGGCGGCATGAACCCCCTCCTTAAGTAATTGCTCGCGGCCGTTTGTCGCTAAACCGTTCAATGCTGTTTCTATTTCTTCGTTGCTTATTTCCGTGAGCGGGGTATTGAGGGTGCGCGATAATTGCCTTTCACGCGGCGCCAATAACATGCCAAGGGCCGAAAATACGCCGCCGTAATTGGGCACAATAATCTCGGTGCAGCCCAATGCTTCGGCAAGGGCGCATACGTGCAGGCCACCTGCGCCGCCAAAACAGCACAGGCTAAAATCGGCGGGGTCGTGGCCGCGCTGCACCGAAATCACTCGTAGCGCGCGCACCATATGTTCATTGGCAATGTCGATAATGCCCGCTGCGGTTTCTTCAATACTTAGCTGCAATTGTGTGGCAAGCATGCCCACGGCGTTGCGGGCGGCGTCAAGACTCAAGGGCATACTGCCACCGAGTTTGGCGCTGGCGGGCAAACGGCCCAGCACCATATTGGCGTCGGTTACGGTGGCGGCAAGCCCGCCTTTGTTGTAGCAGGCGGGACCGGGGTCGGCGCCGGCCGATTGTGGCCCCACCCGCAAGATGCCGCCTTCGTCCAGATAAGCGAGTGACCCGCCGCCAGCGCCAATGGTGTGCATATCCACCATTGGTACCGCTACCGGATAAGGGCCAATTTTGCCCTCGTTGGTGAGTTTAATGTCGCCGTTAATCAGCGCAACATCGCTGGAAGTGCCGCCCATATCAAAGCTCAGCAAGCGCGGCTGGCCAATACTGTCGCCAAGTTGTTTTGCTGCGGCCAATCCACCAGCAGGGCCGGATAATAGTAAATTAACCGCTCGCAGGCCCGCGTTGGCGGCGTCGGTGGTGCCGCCAGACGATTGCATTACCGATAACGGGGTGGTCTTCAGTGCTGCCTGTAATTGTCCTAAATACGCGGCGACTTTTGGCCCCAACCAAGCATTAAGCCAAGTGGCCATGCCGCGCTCGTACTCTTTGTACTCGGGTAAAATTTCTGAGGAGCGCGACACAAACACGCCGTCTGGCATGGCCTCTACAAGGGCTTTTTCAAAGCTGTCATCGATAAACGAGAATAATAAATTTATTGCAACTGCCTCGGGCTTTAACTGCTGCAGCTGGGCTTGAAGCGCGGCGATATCGTCTGGGGTCAGGGGCTCGATAAGGCTGCCATCGGCGCCGATACGGCCGCCGGTTTCTAAACATAGCTCACGAGGTACCGGCACCACCTTGGCGGCGGGCCGCAAATCGTAGAGGGCCGCTCGGGTTTGCCGACCAATGGTGAGCATATCGCCAAAGCCCCGATTGCTGATAAACACGGTGCGCACGCCTTTGCCCTCAAGCGCGGCATTGGTCGCCACAGTTGAGCCGTGTACCACAAGCAATCGGCCAGCGGCTATTAACGCATTTAAGCCCAAGGCTTGAATGCCGCTGAGAATCGCCTGCTCGGGCTGGGCGGGGGTGGACGGGCATTTGTAGCTGCGCACCTGCTGACCCTGAAAAAGTACAAAGTCGGTAAAGGTGCCGCCAGTGTCTACACCAAGGTAGGCGACGTTAACAGGCGTTTGGCTTGGGGGGTGAGAGTGTGGAGGCATAAGCCCTCGCGGCAAAATTTTGCTTATTGTCGCCAGTTAATTGGATGATGTCATGTTTTTACGGCCTAGAGGCTGCGCTGGGTTTGTAGCTTGCCCTTAGGCTACAATCCTCGCTTTAGTTTTGTCGTTAATATTAGGATTGAATCCCCGTGCCCGAGCTGCCCGAAGTTGAAACCGTCAAGCGCGGTATTTCTCCGCATTTAATTGGCCGCGTGTTCAGTGATGTCATCATTCGTGATCCTCGCCTGCGCTGGCCGGTCGACTCGGAATTGGCGAACCACCTCTGCGGCCAAGAAGTACTCTCGGTAGAGCGGCGCGCCAAGTATTTATTGATTCGCCTTGCCACCGGCCACCTGCTTATTCACCTAGGCATGTCGGGGCGGCTTTATTTTACTAGCGCCGACACGCCAATAGGCAAACACGATCATTTGGACTGGCGCCTAGACGACGGGCAAATCCTGCGTTATACCGATCCACGCCGCTTTGGCGCGGTTGTTTGGGTGGAAGGCGACGATGTCGCCAGTCATAAACTCCTCGCCAAGCTTGGGCCAGAGCCCTTGCTTGAAGAATTTAATGCAGCTTATCTGTTTAAACGCGCCGGCAAGCGTACCGTGCCGGTTAAAAGCTTTTTAATGGATGCCCATGTGGTGGTTGGGGTGGGAAACATCTACGCCAACGAAGCGCTGTATATGGCCGGCATTAGCCCAACTCGCGAGGCGGGCAGCATCAGCTTGGCGCGTTACTCCCGTTTAGTTGAGGCGGTAAAAGACGTCCTAGCCAAGGCCATTACCCAAGGCGGCACCACCCTTAAAGACTTTGTTGGCGGCGATGGTAAGCCCGGCTATTTTAAACAAGAACTGCAAGTTTACGGCCGCGGCGGTCAACCCTGCTGGACCTGCATGAAAGAATTAAGCGAAATTCGCATCGCGCAACGGACGACCGTATTTTGTCGACGCTGCCAACGTTGAGTACGACAGCCATTCTAAAGGTGATTCAGGCACCAGTGGCACCGAGCCAGCACCACTGACCTAGCCCGCTGCCGCGCCACGAGATACCGGATCAAGTCCGGTATGACGAATAAGGCAGTCATCCTGCGCTCCCTACGCCGTCATTCTGAACGCCCTACATCGTCATCCTGAACTCCCTACACCGTCATTCTGAACTTGATTCAGAATCCAATGCCACCGAACTAGCCCGCTGCCGCCCCACGAGATACCGGATCAAGTCCGGTATGACGACATAAGGCAGTCATCCTGCGCTCCCTGCGCCGTCATTCTGAACGCCCTACATCGTCATCCTGAACTCCCTACACCGTCATTCTGAACTTGATTCAGAATCCAATACCACCGAACCAGCTCACTGCCGCCCAATGAGATACCGGATCAAGTCCGGTATGACGGTTGTTTCTGCTTTGGTGCCAACCCCGCTGGATGCCGGATCAGGTCTAGCGGCAATTTTGGCAATTGGCAGCTATGCTCAAGAGAGCTTTCTACGCTTTATGAGTTTGGGTAGAGGGTTAATTAGTTTATTGCTTTGGATTCTTTGCTAATATTGTCAATCACTTAGCGTAAGATTAATTGAAAATATTAAGATGTACTTACCCAATGACCGTGACTGATGTAAAAGATAGCCGCAGCCTACGCACCCGCGAAGTGTTGATTTCTACGGCCGAGCAACTATTTGCCCAACAGGGCATCGAGGCTGTTTCGGTTAATACCATTACGCGCGAAGCCAAACAAAGCAATCGCAATGCGGTGCAGTATCACTTCGGCAGCAAAACTGGCTTATTGCAGGCCATTTTCGACAAGCATAGCCCCAGTGTGGCTGCCAGCAGGGCAGCCTTAATCGATACTTTGCTGAGCACTACGTTACCGGTAGCGCGGCTGCTGGCCACTGCGCTTGTTCAGCCCTTGCTTGAAAAATTGCAAGACCCCAACGGCGGTGAGGCCTATTTGCATATTAGCGCCGAACTAATTGCCTGCAACACCTTTGGTTACACTCTGCCAGATAAGCATCCGTTAGATTTACCGAGGGAAAATAAACTCGTGAAGTTAGCTCTCACACAGCTCACACATCTGCCGGCCGAGGTTGCGCAGCAGCGGGTACTGCTCATGAATGTACTCGCATTTCACGGTATTTCAGATCATGCACGAATGCGCACCAACGGGCATTACGCCACCATGATTGGCGCCACCGACTTTATGGCCAGCAACCTTATTGACAGTATTACCGCGATGCTCGAAGCCAAGCCGTCGGCAAATACCCTAGAAATACTCAAGCAACACCGGCCTACTTAATTCACAATGTATGGCATAAACACGGAGTTTTAACTCATATCCTATGCGTTTTACATTTTTAGGCACTAGTGCCGGCACGCCAACGGCGCAGCGTAACGTTACCGCACTCGCCTTAAATGCAGGCGATAGCCGAGACTGGTATTTAGTAGACTGCGGTGAAGGTACCCAACATCGCCTGCTGCGTAGCCACCATTCTAGTGCCAAGCTGAAAGCCATATTTGTAACCCATGTTCACGGCGATCACTGCTACGGCCTACCGGGTTTAATTGCCAGTGCCAATATGAGTGGTCGCACTGCCGCATTAACTATTTGTGCACCCGATGGTATCGAACAATATGTGCTTGCCACCTTTGCGCATACCGACGTACATAATCTACGTTTCCCCCTCAATTTTGTACGCAGCGATGCGCCTAACTTTTATTATAACGACGGCCATGTTGAGGTTAGCGCCATCGCCATGTCGCACCGTGTGCCCTGCTTTGCCTACCACATCAAAGAAATTCCGCCGAATCACATCGACGAAGCCGCCCTCGACGCCTTAGGTGTTCCCCGCGGGCCTTTATGGCATCAACTGCAATTAGGTGATGATATATACCTTGAGAGCGGCGAACGTGTTGCCGCGGCCGCGGTTTGTTGCCCAGCATGGCCGGCTCGCAAAATTGTGGTGGGTGGCGATAACGACCAGCCCGATCTTCTAAGTGAAGCCCTGCAAGACAGTGATTTACTAATACACGAAGCCACCTTCACCGAAGACATTCTTGCCAAGGTCGGCCCGCAATACATGCACAGCACGGCGGCGATGGTAGCAAAAGCCGCGGCAGCCGCAGCTTTGCCCCATCTTATCTTGACTCACTTCAGCCAACGCTACCGCAAAGACCCTTCAAAGAAAGCCAAAACCCACAGCGTGGCAGAGTTATTTAGCGAAGCGCGAGAGCACTACCAAGGTAATTTACTCCTAGCCGAAGACCTTAAAAGTTATCAGCTCGAAAAAGATAAAAGCTTGAACGAGCTGTAGGGCGTCCAGAATGACGGTGTAGGGCGTCCAGAATGACGGTGTAGGGCGTTCAGAATGCCTATGTAGAGAGCCCTGAACGTGTCGTCATACCGGACTTGATCCGGTATCTCATCGGGCGGCACGCAAGCAGCTTCGTAGCACCAGATTCTGAATCAAGTTCAGAATGACAGGGAGTTCAGGATAGTTGCCTAAATATCGTCATACCGGACTTGATCCGGTATCTCGTCGGGCACCACCCAAGGAGCTTCGTAGCACCAGATTCTGAATCAAGTTCAGAATGACAGGGAGTTCAGGATAGTTGCCTAAAAACCGTCATACCGGACTTGATCCGGTATCTCATCGGGCACCACCCAAGGAGCTTCGTAGCGCCAGATTCTGAATCAAGTTCAGAATGACGATGTAGGGCGTTCAGGTGACTGTCTGAATGTCGTCATACCGGACTTGATCCGGTATCTCATCGGGCGGCACGCAAGCAGCTTCGTAGCACCAGATTCTGAATCAAGTTCAGAATGACGATGTAGGGCGTTCAGGTGACTGTCTG
>NZ_JARGNU010000024.1 GCF_029212375.1 Zhongshania sp.
GGGGGATTATAAATTGGACCGGATTGGTGATGGCTAATTTTTTAGTCATTCTGAATTTGCAGCGTAGTCATTCTGAACTTGATTCAGAATCTGGTGCTACGGAGCTGGCTGGGTGCCGCCCGCTGAGATACCGGATCAAGTCCGGTATGACGCATTTTTTTACGTCCGGTATGACGGTTTTGTAGCCGCCGGTATGACGGCTTTACCGCCTACGGTATGACGCATTTTTTAAGTTTGGTAGGGCGGCGATGTTTTTGAAGTCATTCTGAACTTGATTCAGAATCTGGTGCTATGAAGCTGGTTGGGTGCCGCCCGCTGAGATACCGGATCAAGTCCGGTATGACGCATTTTTTTACGTCCGGTATGACGGTTTTGTAGCCGCCGGTATGACGGCTTTACCGCCTACGGTATGACGCATTTTTTAAGTTTGGTAGGGCGGCGATGTTTTTGAAGTCATTCTGAACTTGATTCAGAATCTGGTGCTACGTAGCTGGTTTGGTGCCGCCCAATGAGATACCGGATCAAGTCCGGTATGACAGTTTTTAAATGCTCGGTATGACGACTAGGTTTTAATTGTACGCTTGGCGCGCCACAGCGCAGCCGCTAAAGGAATCACCATGAGTAAGAAATACAAAGGCATTATCCTCGCCGGCGGTTCGGGCACGCGCTTGCACCCAATTACCATGGGTTGCTCTAAGCAGTTATTGCCGATCTACGATAAACCGATGATTTACTATCCGCTGTCGGTGCTGATGCTGTCGGGCATTAAAGACATACTCGTTATCTCTACCCCCACTGATTTACCCGGTTTCCAGCGCTTATTAGGTGATGGCAGTCAATTTGGCACTAACATCAGCTACGCCGAGCAGCCGAGCCCAGATGGTTTGGCCCAAGCCTTTACCATTGGCGCCGATTTTATTGGCAATGACAATGTTAGCCTCGTGCTGGGCGATAATATCTTTTACGGCCAGCACTTCTCCGACAATCTCAAAAGCGCGATTGCCAAAGAGACTGGTGCCACGGTGTTTGGTTACCATGTCACCGACCCAGAGCGCTTTGGGGTGGTGGAGTTTGGCGAGGATGGCAAGGCGATCAGTATTGAAGAAAAGCCAGCCAAGCCAAAATCGCCCTATGCGGTTACCGGCCTGTATTTTTACGACAACGACGTGGTAGACATTGCCCGTAACATCAAGCCCTCTGCGAGGGGCGAGTTGGAAATCACCGATGTAAACCTCGCCTACCTCAAGCGCGGCGACCTTAATGTTGAAGTGCTGGGCCGTGGCTTTGCTTGGTTAGATACCGGCACCCACGACTCCTTAATCGACGCCGGTCAGTTTGTGCAAACGGTGGAGCACCGCCAGGGCCTCAAAGTCGCCTGTCTAGAAGAAATTGCCTATCGTCAGGGCTGGATTAGCACCGAACAATTATTACAGCAGGGCGAAGCCCTTAAAAAGACCGGCTATGGCGAGTATTTATTGCGTGTTGCCGCGGGGTATAAATGAAACTGATTCCCACCAAACTTAAAGACTGCGTGATTATTGAACCCAAAGTATTTGGTGATCATCGCGGTTTCTTTTTAGAAACCTTTCAGGCCGAGCGTTACCGAGACATGGCCGGCATTAGCCTGCCTTTTGTGCAAGACAATCACTCGCGCTCTGCCAAGGGCGTGTTGCGCGGTCTGCACTTTCAAAAGACCAAACCGCAAGGCAAATTGGTGCGGGTGGTCAGTGGTGAGGTATTTGATGTGGCCGTGGATATTCGTCCCAGCTCGCCCAGCTTTGGATTGTGGGAGGGGGTGGTTCTTTCGGAAGAAAATAAACGCCAATTCTGGGTGCCGCCAGGCTTCGCCCACGGCTTTGTGGTGCTCAGCGACACCGCTGACTTCGAGTACAAATGCACTGACTATTACGACCCCAGCGATGAAGGCTGCCTAATTTGGAATGATCCCGCGATGGCGATTGATTGGCCGCTGGCAAACCCCACCCTGTCTGCCAAAGACAGCGCCGCCCCCACTCTTGCCGAGCTATTTCAGCAATGAGTGAGCCGCATGCTATGCATTTGCTGGTGACCGGCGCCAATGGCCAGCTAGGCCAATGCTTGGCTGACCAGTTAAATGCGCAAAATATCGTCCACACCCTGCTGAGTCGCCAAGACGCCGACATCAACGACACTGTGGTCCTAGAAAAGCTTATTGCTGATAAAGGGATCACAGCGATCATTAATGCCGCTGCGTATACTGCGGTGGATAAAGCCGAGTCTGAACCGGAATTAGCGAAGCGGGTCAACGAAGATGGCCCACTAGCTCTGGCTAAGCTCTGCGCCCGATTTGATATTCCGCTACTGCACGTGTCGACCGATTATGTATTTGATGGCAATAAAACCACACCCTATGTGGAAGCCGATGCTGTTGGTCCAACGGGTGTGTACGGGCAGACCAAACTGGCTGGCGAGCAGGCGATTAGCCGCCACGCCACTAAATATATTATTATGCGCACCGCTTGGGTATTTAGTGAATACGGCAATAATTTCTTTAAAACGATGCTGCGTTTGGCTAAAGAGCGCGACACCCTTGGGGTGGTGGCTGACCAGTTTGGCTGCCCGACCTATGCCGGTGATATCGCCAAGGCCTTGATCGCCATTGCCAGCCAGTTGCACACCGGTACCGACAAGCAAACCGCGCGCTACGGCATATACCATTATGCTGGTGCCGAGGCGGTTAGCTGGCACGGCTTTGCCGAGGCGATTTTTGAGCAAGCGTACGCGCAGGGCATTATCGCGCGCCGGCCCACGGTAAATGCAATCGCCACCGCGGCCTATCCCACGCCGGCAAAGCGGCCGGCGTATTCGGTGTTAAGTTCGGCTAAGCTCGCACAAGATTACGGCGTGCAAGCCAGTGACTGGCGACTGGCACTCAAGGGCTTGTTGCGTTAAAGCGTATCGCTTGGAAGCGAGAAATTAACATTTTTGTGAAATGGTTTGCGAAAATGTCGTAATGAATTAGGTGGAGTACAGGGCGAGCATGCAAGATCTTTTTAGTGAGATGACCTTGGTCACCATAACGTATAACAGTGCCGAGGTATTGCCTGCGCATATCGAATCTTTGCGTGATAGCGCGAAACATAAACTGCCGCGCTGGTTGATTGTCGACAACGCGAGTACTGACGGCAGCGAAGAGCTGCTTGCGCGTTACGGGCAAGATGTTGAATTAGTAAAGTCGCCGAAAAACCTTGGTTTTGGCAGCGCCTGTAATTTGGGTATTCACGCCAGCACTACCCGCTATGTAGTGGTTTTAAACCCCGATACTCAGCTAGACGAAGCCGAGTTGGAAAAACTGCTGGCCGAACTGAAAAAACACGGCGCGGCTATTGCTGGCCCCGCGCTAGAGCCAACGACGGATAAACGCGTTGAAGCGACCGATTGGCTCGTCGGCGCGGTATTGCTATTCGATACCGAGTTGATGAACGCAGTTGGTTATTTTGACGAGCAATTCTTTCTGTATGAAGAAGACGTCGATATTTGTAAGCGCGCCAATGACGCTGGTCTAAAAGTAATCCACTGCCGTAATGTGAGTATTCCCCATGTTGGTGGTGGCTCAACGGTGCGCAATAAAGCGGTAAACGAATTTATTCATTTTCACAAAGGGCGATCTTTTGTGTTGTACGCCCGTAAACATGGCTCGCCGGCTAGTGTCGTTGAAAAATACGTTGGCGATAATCGCCGCCGCAAATTCATTGCTTTGTTGACGTTTGGCCGCAACCGCTATTTGCGCGCTCGCGCCAAGCTTGAAGGCGTTGCGTCGGTTTTGGCGCCCGGTGAAACGTCCTGAGTGGATAGCCTAATTGTTGAGAATGATTTGTGGTAGTGCTTCAGTGGCTCGTGATCATAACGGTCTAATGCGTGGTGTACACATGAAAATATATATTGCCACTCACAAAGATTTTGTCAGTGAGGTGCCTGAAATCTACGAGCCTATTCTCGTGGGTAGTGATATTAATCAGTCGAGCTCACCAATTAAAAAAGATAATATTGGCGACAATATTTCGTCTAAAAATCCGTACTACTGTGAGCTAACCGCGCTGTATTGGATGTGGAAAAACGAAACGGCAGATATTCAGGGCCTAGTGCACTATCGGCGATTTTTTTCTGGTATTGATGTGCGCGGCAGTCTTTTTGGCTTGCTGACTAAAAGCGAAATACTGCATTACCTCGAAAATCATGATGTGATTCTCATCAGGCCCTATCAGTTTAAAGAGCGCAGTGTTGGTGAGCAGTATAAGGCTTTTCATCTTGATAAAGATTTGCAGGCTATGAAACAACTCATAAATACTCGCTGCCCTGATTATAGCGCGGCCTTTGACCAGGTTATGCAGGGCAATAAATTGATTCGTTACAATATGTTTGTCGCTCGAAAGCCCTTGGTGCAGGATTATTGCAGCTGGCTTTTCCCCCTGCTGTTTGAACTTGAAGAAAGCATTGATCCGGCATCTTACGACGCTTATCAAAAGCGGGTTTTTGGCTTCTTGGCCGAGCGCTTATTTACGGTTTGGCTAATGAAAAACAAGCCAAAAACAAAATATTTGCCGGTGCGTAATATTGGTCGCCGCGGGCGTAGTTATTCCTTGCGTTTATGGCTGGCGGCAGTGCTGCGTCGGATTGCCGCGTGAGCGTTTTAATTTTGCTTGGTAGCGGTGGTTTACGAAATAGCGCTTTGCCTAAGACGGCCGCGTTATGAATAACGAAATGGTGTCGGTCACTTTTTTGGTGCTGTGTTATAACCAAGCAGAATTCATTGACGAATGTGTGAAGGGCGCACTCGCGCAGGATTATCCCGTGGCGGAATTTGTTTTCTCAGATGACGCCTCCAGCGATGGAACCTACCAAAAACTATGCTCCGCAGTTGCGCGCTATGGTCACGATAGGCCGGTGACTGTTAGGCGAAATCCAGTAAACATGGGTTTGATCCCGCATTTTAACCTAATGATGTCGATGGCTCAGGGCGAGCTGGTGGTATTGGCCGCTGGCGATGATATTTCGTTTCCCGAGCGGGTTTCGACCCTCGTTGCGCGTTATCTTTCCGCAGGAAAGCCTGCACTATTGTGTTCCAATGTTGCGGCGATAGACCATGCGGGGCATGCGGCCAATTACGAGCCGCCTGGGGGTGAATTTTGCGCAGCGCTGAGCGTTCGCGAAGCGGCATTGTCGAAATTTATCTATTTGGGGGCCTCGGGTGCATTGTCGCGGTCGTTATGGGCGAATTATGGCGACATTCACTACGCGCATGCATATGAAGACTTGGTACTCGGTTTTCGAGCGCTATTGGATAATAGTTTGGAGTTTATTGACCAGCCTTTGCTGTATTATCGCCTTGGCGTCGGCATATCGACATTACCAGACCCGCTGGGCGCCGATCGGCAGGAGTTAATCGCCGGTCGCTTAAAAGAAATCCGGCTTCGGCATGATGTTTTAGCCCAGCGGTTAAGGGATGTTCGGCACTCCAATCAGCGTTTGCCCGCTGTTGTAGGGCTATTAAATAAGCGTGTTACACGCTTGGCGGTTCGGGTAAATTTTTATAGCGCGCGCTGGAAGTTGTTTTTCGATCTGTTTCGGCGGCCTGCGGCATTTTGGTCTGGAATTAAACGAGAATTTCGTTATCTTCGGGACCTTACTTAATATTGTTACGGAAGTAACCGCGGCAGGTGTCTTTTTAGGTGACTTGAGACGGTCCGTTAAATGATTTTTCAGGAGGAAGCTTGAGTCTAATTGAGCTAATTGAACTACCTGCCAACGGCGATAGCCGTGGGCAATTAGTTGCCCTTGAGTCTGGGAAGAATGTGCCCTTTGAATTCAAGCGAGTCTACTATATTTTTGATACCGCGCAGGGCGTTGCGCGTGGCTTTCACGCCCACAAAAATCTGAAGCAAGTATTGGTGTGCGTCAGCGGTAGCTGTCGTGTGATTTTAGATGACGGCGCTAGCCGCCAAGAAGTGTGGTTAGATAAGCCAACACAGGGTTTGCTCGTGTGCGATATGGTGTGGCGCGAGCTGCACGATTTGAGTGAAGGTTGTGTGCTGCTGGTGTTGGCAGACCAATATTACTATGAAAATGACTATATTCGAGATTACGACGAGTTTTTGGGGCAGTTAGCGTGGAAGTCGTAACAAGTCGTAGTATCTATCTGCGCTTAGTAGAAATTGAGGACGCCGCGTTTATTCATTCGCTACGGATCGATCCGCGTTATAATCGCCACTTGTCGGCGGTGCATGGCGGGGTTGAGGTTCAGGAGGCGTGGCTAACAGCGTATAAGCAACGTGAGGCGGCTGGCCGCGAGTATTATTTTATTATTTGCCGTCGTCGTGACGATATGGCCATTGGCACAATACGCATGTACGACTTTATCGGTGACCGAGATTCATTTGGGCTTGGCAGTTGGATTTTGACAGAAAATAAGACCGCTTCCGCTGCATTGGAAAGCGCGAGCTTGGCCTATCGCTACGGATTTCAGGTGTTGGGTTTTCGCGCTTGCCATCTGGACGTGCGCAAAGAAAACACCAAGGTGAATAGCTTTCATCACAAGTTTGGGGTGATCACCACGGGTGAAGATGCGCTGAATTATTATTATTCAATGACGCCCGCGACCTTTAAGAAATTTGCCGAATCGAATAAACGGTTTTTGACGGCCAACTAAGCCATTTCCAAAATCTATTACATAGCCTTTAGTTAGCGCAGAGTCTCGTTGTGAAACTTTGTTTGGAGATTTCTGGTGGTTCCATTTTTTAATTTACACGCCATAAACCAACAATACCGCCAAGAAATATTGGCGGCGATGGCGCGGGTTGTCGATTCGGGTTGGTATATTCGCGGCGAGGAACTCTCGGCCTTTGAGGCTGAGTTTGCCACCTACTGCGGCAATCGCTTTGCGGTAGGGGTAGGCAGTGGTTTAGACGCCTTAAGCTTGACCTTAAGGGCGTGGATTGAGCTGGGCAAACTTAAGGCCGGCGACGAAGTGTTGGTGCCCGCCAATACCTATATAGCCACAATTTTAGCGGTGTTAAATAATGGCCTGCGGCCGGTCTTCATTGAGCCAGATGCCAAGTGGTTTAATTTATGCCCGCGCAATACCGCCAAAGCGATTACGGATCGCAGTCGGGTTATTTTGCCGGTGCATTTGTACGGGCAATTGGCCGATATGACGGCGATTAATCAGTTGGCAGAACAGCACAATTTACTGGTGCTAGAAGACGCCGCGCAAGCGCACGGAGCGGTAGCCGCAGGGCGGCGAGCGGGAAGCTTGGGTCACGCTGCCGCGTTTAGCTTTTATCCGAGTAAAAACCTTGGCGCCCTTGGCGACGGTGGCGCGGTGGTAACCGCAGACCAGGAGCTTGCCGAGACGGTTCGCCTACTGGGTAATTACGGCAGCGCGCAAAAATATGAAAATACCTTAAAGGGCGTAAACAGCCGCCTTGATGAGTTACAGGCAGCGGTGTTGCGCGTGAAGTTGCGTTTTCTGGATGCGGAAACCCAGCGCCGCCAAGCGCTGGCTAGGCAGTATCGCGATCTTATTCGGCACCCCGATATTGCTCTGCCGAGCTTTAAGGATGATGGCTCGCATGTATTTCATTTATATGTTGTGCATACGGCGCGCCGCGATGCTTTACAGGCCTACTTTGCAGAAAATGGCGTGGAAACTTTAATCCACTACCCCATTGCGCCGCATAAACAAGAAGCGCTTAGCGAATGGAATGCCATGTCGCTGCCGCTAACCGAACGCCTGAGTCATACCGCACTGAGCCTGCCGCTGGGACCGGCGATGAGCGATGCGCAATTGGCTGAGGTGGTGCAGCTCTGTAATGACTGGGGCTAAGCTCGCGCTCTGCGGTGGCGCAATACTACTTGCTAAAATAGCGGCGCCACAGCTGTAGTCGCCGCTTAAGTGATATTGGCGATCGTTTTTTGTCGATGCGATGTACCCGCGAGGTGAGGCAGCGGAGCTGGTTTTTTTGCAGCCAAACATTGAACAGGCGCTCGGCGATAAAACCGTAGATTCTGCTCTGATAGTTGTCGTAGCTGGAAATATCGCAGCGCTCTTCTAGTTCAAATAAAATCGGAAACAACCAGCTGCAGTAATTGTCGACGAGGGGCTTCTTGGCAACAAACATATTGAAGCCAGAAAAACTGTAACTGGCCATTACGGCGTCAAAATCACTCAAGTACTCTGGGCACTGCCGCGCAATTACCGCTCTACATTGATCTAGGTCTTGAATGTGGTGGGCGTCGCGATATTGCTCATATACGGTTTTACTGTCGTGTACTGACGGATTGGCAATAATAATATCGAAATTATCTAGAAACTTGTGGACCTCTTTTTCGGACAACAAGTTTGGCGTTAGGCCGCCGCGGCCACTGCTCAGGCCACTAAAAAGCCGGCGGTAATGCACAAGGCCGGTAATCGCGGCACTGTCGTTTTTCCATATCCAATACAGTGCTGTTAGCTCGCAAAAACTGGGATTGCGGTCTGCAATTTGCTCGCCACTATTATCTCTGAGCATCGCCCCCGCAGCGTTATTTACATTGCTGCCGACCAATATTGGCGTGTAAATATCAGGCAGTTTGGCCGTAAAATCTTTGTGGGTGGCTATGAAGATGCGCACAGGGCTATTCATTAGTTAGTTTCCGCCAAGGGCTGTAGAGAAAGGCTAGATAAATCGATGCCAAATTGGGTTTTTATCCGAGTGCGGATGTCATCAGCTTGGTACTGCTGTTTGCCGCTGCCCTGATCGACCCAAATAGCGTGGCCAGAGTGGCCTTGGAATCCGTGTTGATACCAGTTAGAGCGCTGGTTGATGTTGATCTGCTGGGGCAGTGACTCTTCCGGCAGCGGGTCGGCGATCCTATAGCCTAATTTAACCGCATTATAAAACCAGAGGGCCGCGACATCGGCGCGGCGATAATAATTGCCGAATAGGCAGCCGCTTTTGCGGCTTATCTCGCGGCATAGCGCAACATCAAGCATGCAGCACCATTCGTTGATGCGACAGGCGAAATGTCCCTCGTCGGCGCTGAAACTAGCTGCTTTATCCGCTGATGGGGCGGTCATTGGCCAGTGCGGCGAGGGGCGGTAGCCGTCCATAATACGCTTGGGGTTGCAGCTGGTGGCGTGGCCGCAGCGCCAGCACTGGCCTAGATCACCAACGGCAGCGGTATTGGGCTTGGCATTAATCGCTTGCAAGTATAAGCCGACGATATCGCGCCGAAACTCGACATCGTCATGAATAATGAACAGAAACTTCTTGTCGGTATTGTCGATGGCATACTGATAGCGCACATCGTCTTTGTTGTGGGTGCTGCTGTTGTAAAAGCGGTGAACTTTACTGATAAAAAACCACAGCCCCATGTATTTGGGGCGGTATTTCGCTAAGTAGATTTGCTTGACGCCCGCGGGCTTGGAATTAGACCTGAGGTGGATCTTCCACGGTTTAAAATACGCCCGTATGGTCTCGTTTTGGTAGTAGGCGAGTGTTGCGTCGCCTGAACAGTCGTCGTTGATATACACGGTGTCGATGCGGTCGCCAGCCACCGCTTTTAAGGTCATTAAGGTATAGAGCAATGACTCTGGCTTTTTGTAAGACTGCACTGCAACGTCGACTTTTGCGAATTCCATTTTGTCGCCTTATAAAAAATTCATTGTGGACTATTCGCCTTAGCTCATGGATTGCAGGTCTTTTAGCGCGGAGCCGATAATCTGGTGCATATCGTAGTAGCGGTACTCGGCGAGGCGCCCGCCAAAAATGACCTTAGTGTCGGCCTTGGCCAGCGCGCGATAACGTCGGTAAAGACTGTCGTTAAGCTCATTGTTGATTGGGTAGTAGGGTTCCATGCCCTCCTGCCACTCAGCGGGGTATTCCCTAGTAATAATAGAGTGGGGGGTGTCCACGGGGTCGAAATGCTTGTGCTCAATGATGCGAGTATAGGGCACGTCGCGCGCCGTGTAATTGACCACAGCATTGCCTTGAACATTGGGAATTTCATGGCGCTCAGATTCAAAGCGCAGGCTTCGGTACTCTAGCTTGCCAAATTGATAAGAGAAATATTGGTCGATTGGCCCAGTGTAAATAATGTGCTTAGCAAGGCTGCGATACTCCGCCTGCTTTGTAAAGAAATCGGTGTTGCAGCGCACCTCGATGCCGGTCAGCATTTTTTCAATGATCTGCGTGTAGCCGCCAATGGGTATGCCTTGAAATTGGTCGTTAAAATAGTTGTTGTCGTAGGTGAAGCGCACCGGCAGCCGTTTGATGATAAAAGCAGGTAGCTCAGTGGCCGAGCGACCCCATTGCTTTTCGGTATAGCCTTTAACCAGTTTTTCGTAAATATCGCGGCCCACAAGGCTAATAGCTTGTTCTTCTAGATTGCCCGGCTCCCGACCGTCGAGTTCTTGGCGCTGCGCAGCGATCTTCGCTTGGGCTTCGGCTGGGGTGCGGCTGCCCCAAAGCTGATAAAAGGTGTTCATATTAAAGGGCAGGTTGTATATTTTGCCCTGATAATTAGCGACCGGCGAGTTGGTGTAGCGGTTGAAATCGGCAAATTGATTGATGTAATCCCAAATCTCGCGGCTATTGGTGTGGAATATATGCGCGCCATAGCGGTGAACTTGAATGCCATCGACATTTTCGGTGTAAATATTGCCACCAATATGATCGCGTTTTTCGATGACCAGCACGCGTTTGCCGCGTTTTTTAAGTTCGTGAGCGCAGGTTGATCCGTAAAGGCCGCTGCCTACAATAAGGTAATCGTACATTGCTGGTTACTCGCGGTCGTATAGTCGTTGGCTTGCATTGCATGCCCAAAATTAGAGCGCGTAATATAGCATTTCACTGCTTCAGTCTGCAGGTGTTTCTTAAAGCTAGCGCCGAGTCGGTGTGAGCACGGAAAACCGCGTATAATACCGCCTGCTCGGCAAGCTCGTTAGCGGCCTAGGGCCGCGTGCGTTGGGGTGGCAGGCATTGGCTCTTGGGGCCTACAATAAAACACTGCCATTAGTGCAAGGCCTTACATCATGGTGTTTAATCAAGGTGTACACCTATCACAACTCGGCATGGCAGCGACGGTATGCGCTGCCGCCATTGCGTCGCTGGACTCAGCGCCAGCGGATGAACATAGCGTTGCTAGAACTGGCTGGCATACTTACTTGGTGCAGTACTGGTGGTTGATACAGAGAAAGTGAGTATGGCCTGCCATATTGATGAGTATTTGTTCCCGCGTATTGAGACTTTATTTTCGTAATAGCGACTGCTAAGAGCGGATCGCAATGGTAATTATTGGTTTGGTGAAACAGGTCGGAGCTGACGCTAAGGTAAAAAGTGCAGAGCCTGCTTTGGTGCGCTAGGAGGAGTTTGCGTGAAAATCCTATTTACTTTAGGTGTTTATCAAAAGGATCGCCCCGAGCGCTGGGCTTCAAAACACAGTGTTTTTGCGGGCTTGTCAAACTCGCTCGCCAAGCTTGGCCATGACATTTTTTTTTACTGTAATAAAAAGTCCGTTAAACCTCGATTTATTACTGCAAATGATCGCTATTATTTTGAAGGCGAAGCGAGCTTGGCAGAGGTCGTAACAAAGCATGATATTCGCTGTGTGGTTATTTGGGGCGGGCGCACCGCGGCGGATGACCGCGTGAGATCGGAATGCCCCGCCGATACCAAGTTTGTTTACGCGGAGGCCGGTTGGTTTCCGCAATCGCGAACCTGCTATTTCAGTGATTTTGGCACTAATGCAAGTGCTCGATTTGTAATGGAAGGGCTGGTGCCGCATCAGTTCGATAAACCCAAATTTATGCGCGCTAGACGAAAAATTTTGCTGTCGTCTATTGGGTTTTTGAATTACGTAAAGTTGGGGGAGTTTTTCCAAACCAAAAAATTCGATTCCTCAAAGCCAATATTTGTCCCCTTACAAGATGAGGCAGACACCAATATAGTGTTGTCGTCGCCAGTGGAAAAAATGGCCGATTTCATTAATACGCTGGTTGCACGCTATCCAACTGTCCAGTTTGTGGTTCGCCCCCATCCGCGAGCGAGCTATACCGATTTACCGTTACACGCCAATGTGAGCTACCAAAGCGCCCAAATTAGCCCGTATACCCATTTTGCAGAATACGGTGGCGTTGTTGGTATCAATTCCACCATGCTGCTTCAATATGCCTTGCTTGGCGTGCCTGTTGCGGGAGTAGGGCAGGGGATTGCGACTGGCAGCGGCGCGTATTTTGACCTGCCTTACGATCAGTTGCCCGAGCAGCTAGATGAAATAACGTATGACATAAATTCATCTGCGAAATTTTTTGATTATTTACTGCGAAATAAGCAGCTCGATGTGAAAAAGTTACGAAATGCAAAATACGTGAGTAAATCGTATTTGATGCGTAATTTTAGCATCTAAGGGTAAACCGCCAACCACGGCAGTTAAGTCCTTGCCGTTAGCTTTATTACTTAACAGTGGCTAGCGCTTGAGGGTTTGGCCATTGTTGGAGTGGCATTAATTATACAGTGTATAATGCCCGCTCTTTACGCAAGCTTGCTTGTGCTCTCCTATAAATTCTAGGTTAATTATGCTTTTGTTATCGAAGAAAGAAGACTGGCTGGGTAATGTCCGTGGAGACGTTCTCGCCGGTTTGGTTGTTGCTCTTGCCCTCATTCCTGAGGCTATTGCCTTTTCTATTATTGCCGGCGTAGACCCTAAAATTGGCCTTTACGCCTCATTTTGTATTGCAGTGGTAACGGCAATTGTTGGCGGGCGGCCTGGTATGATCTCGGCGGCCACCGGTGCCATGGCCCTGTTGATGGTGACCTTGGTAAAAGATCACGGTTTACAGTATTTGCTGGCCGCGACCTTATTAACGGGGCTTTTTCAGATCGTTGCCGGCTATTTTAAGCTTGGCCAGCTAATGAGCTTTGTGTCGCGCTCGGTGGTCACCGGTTTTGTGAACGCCTTGGCTATACTCATTTTTATGGCGCAATTGCCTGAGCTAACCAATGTTACCTGGCATGTCTACGCGATGACCGCCGCGGGGCTTGGGGTGATTTATTTATTCCCGCTGCTGCCGGTGATTGGCAAGGTTATCCCTTCGCCGCTGGTTTGTATTCTGAGCTTGACCGCATTTAGCTTGTTGGTGGGGCTGGATATTCGCACCGTTGGCGATATGGGCGAACTGCCCGACACCCTACCCATTTTTCTGTGGCCAGAAGTGCCACTGAATATGGAAACCCTCGCCATTATCTTTCCATACTCAGCGGCCCTAGCGGTGGTTGGCTTGTTAGAGTCGTTGATGACGGCAACGATTGTTGACGATTTAACCGATACCGGCAGTGATAAAAATCGCGAGTGTAAGGGTCAGGGTGTCGCCAATATATTTTCTGGCTTACTCGGCGGTATGGCCGGTTGCGCCATGATTGGTCAGTCGGTCATTAACGTAAAATCCGGTGGTCGCGGCCGGCTGTCAACCATGGTTGCCGGGGTAATGTTATTGACCATGGTGGTGTTTTTAAGCGATCTGGTGTCGATCATCCCAATGGCGGCACTGGTTGCTGTTATGATCATGGTGTCGATTGGTACTTTTAATTGGGGCTCAGTGACCAATTTAAAATCTAATCCTCTGTCGAGTAATGTGGTGATGATTGCCACGGTTGCCGTGGTGGTATGGACGCACAACCTAGCCTTTGGGGTATTTGTTGGCGTGTTGTTGGCGGCATTGTTCTTTGCCAATAAAGTTAGCCACTTTATGTATGTAGATAGCCACTTGGATGGCGACAGTGGCGCGCGTCGTTACAGCGTGATTGGCCAAGTATTCTTTAACTCAGCCGACAAATTTACTGCCTTTTTCGACTTTAAAGAAGCCAATGAGAAAGTGATTATCGACCTGAGCCGCGCCCATTTTTGGGATGTATCGGCCGTGGCTGCGCTAGATAAAGTCGTATTGAAATTTCGGCGCGAAGGGGCCGATGTTGCATTAATTGGTTTGAATGAAGCCAGCGAAACCATCGTCGACCGCTTTGGGGTTCACGATAAGCCAGAAGAAATTGAAAAAGTTCTCGGAGGGCACTAATGAATAATAATTACATACTTGGCTGTATCGACGGCGCGAGTCTAACAACAGCCGTATGCGACTACACGGCTTGGCTGGCGGGTAAAACTGGCGCACCGGTAAAGTTACTGCACAACCTAGAACATCGTCCGCAGGCGCCACTTGCCGACCTCAGTGGCAGTATTGGCCTTGGCAGCCAAGAAGAGTTGCTACAAGAGCTGATTAACGTTGAGCAGCATCGCAGTCGGCTATTGCTGGAAAAGGGCAAATTAATGCTAGAAGCGGCCCGCCAGCGGGTAGCGGCCGGTGGGGTAAGTAATATCGAGACGTGGCAGCGCAACGGCAGCTTGCAAGAAACCCTGATCGAACACGAACAAGATATTCGTATTTTGGTGATGGGTGCCCGCGGTGAGGAGCACCGCGAAGGTCAGCTTGGCGCGCATCTCGAAACCGTTATCCGCTCGCTACATAAGCCGGTGTTGGTGGTAAATAAGGCCTTTTCAGCGCCGCAGAAAATCATGCTGGCCTACGACGGTGAAGAAGCATCGCGCAAGGCGCTCAATATGGTGGTGTCTAGTCCGGCGCTGCGCGATATTCATTGTCACCTCGTGTATGCCGGAGATGATGTCAGTGCAGAGAGCCTGCTCGCAGAAGCATCGGCTAATTTGACCCAAGGCGGGGTTGCCCATCAAATTGTGCATTTGCCAAAGGGGCGCAGCGAAGAGCAGCTATGCCAATATCAGGCTCAGCAAAATATCGATCTCACGGTAATGGGTGCTTATAGTCATCATCCCTTGCGCGGCATATTGCTTGGTAGTCTTACCGCCAAAATGCTACAGAAAACCCAGCAACCCTTACTGCTATTACGGTAATCCCTTCTTTGGTTCGGCGCGCGGTGGTCATTTTGGCCACCGCGCCTTGGCGCAGCTAACGCAAACAGCTTATTATTTTTGTGTCGTAGTGGCTGGCGGCGGCTTAACTGTGGCCTTTAAGTGTGATCTGTCTCTCATTTTGAGTTTGGTTTGGTTTTGTTTGTCTCCTATTATTGCGGCTCGTGAATTTATGCAAAGTTTGAGCGCAACATCGAGCCAAGGACTGCGGCCGATTAAACGCATACTGGAGCTGCGAATGTCCTTTCTTGAATGTTATCCACGCATAGCGCTTACGCCAATTTACATTAGTTAGGAACCATCATTGCACTATCGAGCTGATATTGACGGCCTGCGCGCGCTGGCCATTGTTCCCGTCATTCTTTTTCACGCTGGCGTGAACATTTTTTCGGGCGGGTATATTGGCGTCGATGTGTTCTTTGTTATTAGTGGCTACCTAATAACTCATATGATTCTTAGCGATATGGATAAGGGCAGTTTTAGCCTCGCGAATTTTTATGAGCGTCGCGCCCGCCGTATTTTACCTGCGCTGTTTTTAGTGGTATTCGCCTGTATTTTACCCGCCTGGTATTGGCTGGTGCCAATCGATATGAGCAGCTTTGCGAAAAGCCTCATTGCGGTGCCGAGCTTCCTCTCTAACATGCAATTCTGGCAAGAGAGCGGTTACTTTGAACGCAGCACCGAGCTTAAACCGCTGCTCCACACCTGGAGTTTGGGGGTGGAAGAGCAGTACTACCTGCTGTTTCCGTTGTTAATTTTAGGCTGTTGGCGGCTTGGTAAACGGCGCATAAATTTAATGCTGCTCGCCATGGCGATGGCCAGCCTATTGTTGTCGCGTTGGGCTGCCCACAAAGCACCAGAGGCCAATTTTTACCTTTTACCGATGCGCGCTTGGGAAATATTTAGCGGCGCGTTCATTGCCTTTTATTATAATCGGGGCGGCGTGCTAAAGGCCTCGCTTCGAGTGCGCCAGTGTTTGGGTGTTTTTGGTTTATTCATGCTGCTATTGGGTATGTTTATTTACGACCGCGACACGCGTTATCCCGGATTTTACGCCCTGTTGCCAGTGCTGGGCACGGTATTAATTATTTTATATTCTGCGCCGGGTACCTTGGTTTACCGGCTGCTTAGCGCCCGCGTTTTTGTTGGCATGGGGCTGCTAAGTTACGGGGCGTATTTGTGGCATCAACCGCTGTTTGCGTTTGCCCGCTATTATTATATTTTTCAGGGCGAGCCGCCGGTGTGGCTTATGGCGCTGCTGATGTTACTCTGCCTTGTTTTGGCTTATTTCTCGCGGCGTTTTATTGAAGAACCGTTTCGCAACAAAGCGCGGGTCAGTTCAAAAGCCTTTAGCGCCACGGCGATATTGGCGGCCCTTGTGCTAATGGGTGCGGGTGCATTTGGGCTTGCCGATAAGGGCAATATATTCCGCTTTGCCCCCGACCTGTTAAACACCGTTGACAGCGCCCGCAATAGTCGCAGCCCACTCGCAGAGACCTGCCGAACCGATGCCGGTGAGGAATATCATATTCCCCAAGCTGAATGTTGGTATGGCAGCGGCCAGAAAAAAATACTGATGTGGGGCGATAGTCACATTGACAATACCGCGCCGCAATTGGCAGATTACCTGCCCCAAGCGACGATCTACCACGCGGGCTATGCCTCGTGTCCGCCAGTTAAGGGCATCCATCGAATCGACATTGATTATTCCGACTGCGCGGCCTATACCGCCAAAGTGTGGCAGTGGGCAAAGACCCAAGACTTTGATGCTATTGTGCTTAGTGCACGCTGGCGAGTATTTGCAGAGGCGAGCAAATTTAATAATGGCGAGGGTGGAATAGAAGATTTTGTTGTTAATTTTGTCCCTGATACGCCATACGTCAATGAGCAGGAACGTAGGGCGGGCGTATTGGCCGCTTTTCAAACCTCAATTGCCGAGTTGGCCGATGAGTTTGCAGCGTTGCCAATATTTTTGGTGTATCAAATCCCCGAGGCCGGCGCAGACGTACCCGACCTATATTTGCGCGCAGCCTCGCGGGCGAGTGAAGCCATTATGTTAAGTACCAGTTACGAGGTTTACCAAGCGGCCAACCGCCTGTCGAGCGCCACCCTAAACAGTATAAATAAGCCGAATATTCACCGCATTTACCCAGATAAAGCACTTTGTAATACCGCCCTTGCCGGACGTTGCCTATTGGCACAGGGCAAAGACATTTTCTATTTAGACGACGATCACCTGTCGTACCAAGGCGCGGCCGTGGTCGCTAAATATTACGCCGAGATAATCGCGCCTAGCTTAGCGACGCGCGGCGCTGCAAAACCGTAAGCCGTGCCCGAGCGCAATACACTAACAGCGCAATGCACTAACATTGCGGCTGCTCGCGCTATCGTTACTGGGTGGCCGCCGCCTGCTTAAACCACGCGGCGAAGTTTTTGCCGTAGTATTGGCTGCCATACAAACTCAAATGATGAGAGTCGCGGTATAAGGTGTGGCCGTCGCGCAAAATACTGCAGTTGTCACCTTCGCAAAAATTATTGCTCGGGTCGTAAATGCTCACGTTGGCATAGCGGTCTGCCAATTCAGCCAGCCGGCTCCGGTGTAGCGCCTGCCTTGTAAGTACATCCTTTCTGCTAAAAACACACTCAACTTTGCCCTTTATGCAATCGAGCGGAAAGAATCTTAGCTCTGGAATATCAATAGCAATAACCACTTTTAGTTGCCGCTGTTGTAGTAGCGTTAGCGTGTTGGCTAGGCCACCGTAAAAGGCGTCAGCCCGGTTTAGCTGGGGCTTGTTAAGATCTGTAATTATGCCGTCGCGGGGGTCGAATTTTCGCTGCACGTGATCGGCCGCTATAAACGACGCGAGTGGGTAGGAGTGGGCAAACGACAGCACCACTAACTTGAGCTGTGTTTGGGTTTCAATGTAATTAAAAATTTTCTGCAAGCGCGCAGTGCATACCGTGCCGTCGGCGGCTTCTAATTTTACGCCAACTAGGGGTGGGCAGCTGGAGTTGCCAATTAACTGCCATTGATATTGATCCATCGCCTTGGCAATACCATAAAACTTGTCATCGGCATGGCTGTCGCCAACAACGAGCGCGGTAGCTTGCTCGCTGGTGCCGTGGCAATAGTCGAGGGTCGGGTCTGTTTTGCTCAAGGCCGCTGGGCATTCCACATAGCCAAGGCGGCTGGTGTTGTAGGCTAAGTCTTTAAACAAAGCCTTGTTTCGCTTTTTGGCAAAGCCATCGGAGGCACTGCCCATAACGCCAAATAGGCATACGCTAACAATGGCGGCAACGGCGAGAGAAAAAACCATGGTTCGGCTAATGGCGGTTTTAGACCGAAAAGGCTGCTCAATATACCGCCAAGATAAGTAAGCAAGTAATATCGTGGCGCCTATTAAGGCTATATAACTGGGTGTATTTTGCGCGGCGGTGGCGTGCCGGTAAAAGGCGAAGACCGGCTGGTGCCACAGGTAAGCGCTATAGCTAATCAAACCAATGCCAACCAATAATCGTGTGCTCAGCAATTTTGCCACATAGGTTTCTTTGTTGCCGTAGATCAAAATAAGCACCACGCCGAGCACCGGCAGCAGGGCGTACACGCTCGGAAACGGCGTGTTTTCATCAAAGAAAAATATAGAAAATACCAAGGCCGCCAAGCCGATAAAGGCGAATGCGTTGTTACTCTCAATACCGCGGCGCTGCACAATAAATACCGTAATGGCCCCAGCAAACAGCTCCCATACCCGAGTTGGCGCCAAATAAAAATTTGCCGTTGGCCAGTTGCGCCAGCCCCACTCGCTTAGCGCTAGGCTAGCGAGTGCAAGAGCTGCAATCACCCCAATTACACGGGCCTTGCCCAACCGCCATATCGCCACCAAAAATAGCGGAAACAGCACATAATACTGCTCTTCAACAGCCAAACTCCATGTATGCAACAAGGGCTTTAATTCATTGGCGGAGTCGAAATAGCCGCTTTTTAACCAGAACAAAATATTGGAGCTAAAGCTCGCCGTAGCCACTAGGCTCTGGCTAAAGTCTTTCATTGCTTGGGGGGGCAGCAGGGCCCAGGCAAACGGGGTGCAACACAGCATCACCACAAGCAGTGCGGGTAATATTCGCCGCGCCCGTCGCTCGTAAAAATCAACAATGCTAAACCGTTTGTTCTCTATGTCTTCAATGAGCAGGGTGGTGATGAGGTAGCCGCTAATAACAAAGAAAATATCGACGCCAACAAAGCCGCCGCTAGCAAGCCCAAATCCGGCGTGGAATAAAATAACGGGGATAACCGCAACGGCGCGCAAGCCGTCTATTTCTGCGCGATATTTCAAAATACGATTCCTGTTGTAGAGCGCAGAGTTTACCCGCGGCGGGGCAGCGCGCCGCGCCTTGCTCTTTCATCATCACTATTTGCTAATTGTACCTTTGAGGGGCGATTGAGCGAATAAATCATTTGCTCAAAAACGGCGAATGCGAACTGGGCCGCGCATTTAGCAAATGCGTGAATTCGGCCGAGGAGCAGTGCGGCGGCAAGGGCGTGATTTAGCGCCACTGGCAAGGGCTTATTGTTCGTTATACATTAATGAAAAGTGGCTGATTTCAAGGATGAAATATGCAGGTCAGTAGCGCCGTACTTACCCTGATGCTGGTCTGGTTTAGCCCCAGTCTTGCGGCAGAGTTGTATCAGTGGGTGGACAAAAATGGACATCGCGTTTATTCAGACACAAAACCCGCAGATGGCACGTCTTACACGGTAAGGTCTCAGCAAAGCTTGCCGCCGCTGCTAACAACGCAGAGTGTCGCCGTAAAAAGGCCCGCTACTAAGGTGCGGTCGGCCGCTTCAGCGTCAAAAATCGCAACAGATACGGGTAAAAGCCACGGTAATAGCTACTACTGCGCGTCGGTCAAATCGCAGCTTAATGCGATTAAGGCTAAATTGCGCAAGGGCGACACCAATGGCAACGGCGAGCGGCTGCGGGATCAGCGAACGCGCTTAACTAAAGAGCTTGCCGAACACTGTCGTCGTTAGTTGTGCAGATGGTCGCTAGAAAAGTCAGGCAGGGTAGCCGAGCTTGCCGGCGGTGAGTCGTCGCCCTTTAGTATAAGCGCAGCGTCAGCAGCAAGTACTTAGCGTTTTACTCCGTATCGCCTCCCGTTAAATTGGTATTAATTAGCGCGTACAGCTGCTCGGCAAGGGCTTTAAGTTGCTGCGCATCGTCGGCGGGCATGTCTATTTTGCCGCTAATATTGTCGGGAATTCGCCTTGCGCGCTCGGCCAGTGCCTTGCCTTGGCCGGTTAGCACAATCACTTTTTGCCGAGAGTCAGTACTTGCCTTGACCATGGTCAGCAGTTGTTTGCTTTCTAGGCGCTTAAGAATGGGGGTGAGGGTGCCCGCGTCAAAGCGCGTGCGCTGCACAAGGCTTTTAATAATCACCTTGTCTTCGTCCCACAGGGCGAGCATGACCAAATACTGGGCGTAGGTTAGCCCCAGCTGATCGAGCAGCGGGCGGTAAGCGCGAATCAATGCATTGGTAGCCGAATACAGCGAATGGCAAATTTGGTGCTTGAGCTTAAGGGCTGGAATGTCGGTCAAGGCTGGTCTCCACAGTTTAAAATATTTTGCGCGCAAAACATTGACAGGTCAATAATTGCCTGCCATTATTTTGCGCACAAAGTAATTTGGTGGCGGGGATGGAGTATGAAGGGTAAGGCAATGCAAATCGCCTTAAGTGCTATTGGTATTCTCGTTGTATTGTTTTTGGCGCGAGTGATTATTCAAGGCAATCAGGTTCCCGAATTGGGTGTGCAAAACGGCAAATTAGCCGCTATTAGCAATAAACCCAATAATGTCTCTAGCCAAACCGACGACCCAGCCAAGAAAGTGGCAACGCTGCCATTCAAAGCCTCTCAAACTGCCACTCTAAGCGCCTTAAAGGCGGCGGTAGCCAGTTACGGTGGCGGCAAAATTGTGACGGAATCTGATGATTATCTGTATGTGGTTTTCACCACGTCGTTAATGCGCTATCGCGACGACGTTGAGTTTTGGCTCGATGCCAAAAACCAACAAGTGCATTACCGCTCCGCCAGCCGCGCAGGCTATTCCGATTTAGGTTTAAATCGGGAGCGATACAACAAGCTGGCCGAGCTGTACCGCCAGCTACCCTAGTATTCATAAACACACCGTTTTTACCGCGGCCAGTATTCTGCAAATTTACTGTGGCGCAAATTTAAGGAGCAAACAATGTTAAAAGCACAGTACCGAGAACGCGGGCCCATTCCCCACGCGTCGATTTCTGCCGTTGAATTTGACGCGCCAGCACTAGCCGACGACGAAGCGCTGGTAGAATTGATCGCCTCGCCAATTAACCCCTCAGACGTACTTACCCTCACTGGCGAATACGGCATATTGCCGCCCTTACCGGCTATTGGCGGCAACGAGGGCGTGGGCAAAATAGTTAAGCTCGGCGGCAACGGCCCGGCTATAGGCCAAACCGTAATGCTGCCGGTTGGCATAGGCACTTGGGCCACCCACATGGTGTGTAAAACCGCGCAGCTAATCCCCGTGCCAAACGAAGCCGACGCCAAGCAACTGGCCATGATGACCATCAACCCGCCAACTGCATTGCTCATGCTCGAAGAGTTTGTAAACCTGCAGCCCGGCGACTGGGTAATTCAAAATGCCGCCAACTCGGGGGTGGGCAGCTACTTGGTGCAATTAGCCAAAATCAAAGGCCTAAAAACAATCAACGTAGTGCGCCGCGAATCTGCCGTTGAGGGTGTGAAAGCGCTGGGTGGTGATGTGGTGTTGGTCGACGGCCCCGCACTCGCCAAAGACGTTGCCAAAATATGCGGCGACAATCTACCAAAGTTGGCAATTGACGCCATTGGTGGCGCCGCTACCGATAACGTGGGCGCCTGTCTTGCGACGGGTGGCACCTTGGTCAACTACGGTTTAATGAGTGGCGAGTCATGCCAATTGTCAGCAAAATCCCTAGTGTTTCGTGACGTCACCCTCAAAGGCTTCTGGTTGGCCCGTTGGTTCCGCACCGCCACACCTGAAAAACAAATGGCGCTATTCGGCCAAATCACCAAATACATTACTGAAGGTAAATTGAAGACAAAAATTCATGCCGAATATCCTGTGAGCGAAATTAAACAAGCGGTAGCAGCGGCGGCCGAAGGTGGCCGTGATGGAAAGATCTTAGTTGTTGCTTAAATTTGATTTAAAAATGGGAGTTGGAAAGGCGAGGAGTGAATGGCTCGCCTTTTTTATTGTGATTACCGCGTGAGGCTATTTGTAGAAATTGAAGTGGTGGTACGGCGTTCTTTTAAGCAGGCAATATCAAACCCCAACTCTTTCGAGTTGAGGTTTGATATTTGGTGGGCCGGCGTCACTTTAATAGACATTCCAACTGATTGATATTAAAGGTTTTGTGTTTTTGTGTTTTTATTTATGCCCCCATAAATGCCCCCAGTTCTGCGAGACTGAGGCGATTGTTCATTAATATGGGGGTAGGGAGGTTGATCTAGTTAGCGGGGGTGGCTATAATTCGCGCAAGTGGATTGGGGGTTCCCGGTCGGCGTCGCAGCCTCGGTGAGTATCATCGGGGCTTTTCGCTATCTGGGCTTGGGAAAATTTTTAAACCATAGCCTTCATAGTCGCTTCCGACAGCGTCTCGACCTCCCTCACAGTAAAACTTCCTTTTCAGTACGTCAAATGCCCGATTTTCTTGTTCTGGTTTGAAAACGCTCAGTCCTATCGGTCGGGCGACTAGGTCAGCTAGCTGCAAGCCGGACGACATTGCTTTTTTGTCTGAGAACCTGACATCCAAGGGTAGCTGCCGCGAAAGTCGATTGGCGCCGTCACAAATACGGCGAAACTCCAGCTCTAACTCGTTGTCTTCCTTCCTGCCGCGACATTCAACTACTACATGGGTTTGCTTTTTCTCTTGGCCTTTTTCCTGCAAAAACTCAAAAAGCGTCTCTAAGCAAAAGCCGAGTGCGATATGGTAGGGGTTGGCATTTGCATCGGCGTGGCCCTTTAGTTGACGTTTATCGATGACACAACTGATTAGAATGAAATTGCTACGCTCAATGATTTGGGTCAACTCGTCCATAAACGCAAATTTTTCTTCCTTGCTGCGGAAGATGTTGAACTCGCCTTTTTCCTTCCTGATCTCGTTTTCGTGAAGCACCACTTGATCATGGCCGAAGTGATTGAATTTAAATTTTTCTAAGGCTGAAACGACTTTCTCGCTGTAGTGCCGTTTATGGAAAACGCATAGTGCCAAGACGAATAGCGGGTAATTAGGGTCGATAGTCTGCATACCGTGATCGCCGCTCTCGTCAACGTAGACAATGTACTTGCTATAGCGTGATTCCTTTATTGGGGCAGCATCTTCGCGGTCGACAACATTTTCTGTAGTCGGCTGCTCCTTACTCGGACTAAGCTCAAGATCAAAGAGCGGTAATTGCTGTTCGTCGTTGTTAGGCATCGCTCTTCCTGCCTTTGGTTTTCTTGGCCGGTTTGGCCACAGCCCGCTCGGCCTTGATGCGTTCTAGTAGGGCGGCGGCGCTATTGTCGCCGCTGATAAGTTCGGGGTTGTCTTGGCGCCATTGCTCGGTGAGCTCGCCTCTAAATGCTTTGGCAAGTATGGACTGGGTGAGCTGGTTAACGCGGGCTTGGGCGTTTTTGACTTGTTGCTCGACTTGATCGGCGTAGGTGAAGAGTTGTTCTACGCGGCGGACTATTTCGGCTTGCTCTTCTTCGGGAGGTAAAAAAACCGGCAGGCTATTGAGAGCGCCTTGCGTAAGTTTTGCTCTGCCTGTTGTTCCTGACAGCCAAGGGATAACGTTGTAATACATTAGTGCGTAACAGAGGAAATCATTAGCGTCTTTTGTGGGTGCCCTCAGTACATGAGCATGGTTGTTAACCCAGCACTTACCAGAAAATCGATAAGCAATTGGTTTGACGCGGCCATAAAAAGTCTCATCTTCCGTTACAAGAACTAATTCGTCGTCGAATAGATATTCATCTACTCGGTCAACTTCGCCGTTTGCTCCGAAGTATGGATATAAGCCCTTTGCAGAGTTGCGATCAGCTTTTGTAACTGGAACTCTAATATTATCGAGACATTCCGCGAACTGTGAAACGCTGACAGTTGCCCAGCTTTCAGGAGGTGATTCAATGCCTCTTTCCAGGTCTGGTGATACCGGCTCCTTAAATTGCTTGGGTCGTTTTTGTAGACCTTTTTGGACTCGTAATGCTTGATCTTCGGCGAAGGATTTTTGTCGAACTTGTAGCCAGCGAGTTAGAACTTCGGTGCCCGACGAAAGATTAGGATTCTCCAGTCGCCACTCCTCCGTCAACTTCCCACTCACCGCCGCCGCGAGTACGGATTGGCGGAAGCGTTTGAGGATGGTGGGGATGGCGTCGAGGCGGGCTTTTAGGGTGTCGACCTGCGCCAGTAGTTCGTCGAGTTTGTCGGCGATGACTTTTTGTTCGGCTAGGGGAGGGAGTGCAAAATTGAAATTCTGGACATCGGTTGACTTCGCTGCCGGGTATAGAGCGCCTTGAACTGCACCACTAATAGCGTCGATGAAATGTTGTGAACGAACTAAGTTAAATATATATCGACTTTCAATCACAAAAGGCTTGATTACTTCAAAACCAGTGGAAACGATATGGTTGTCGTATTCATTTGAAACCAAGGCAACTGCATTTAGGTTGGGTCTTGTAAGTGAAACTAATACATCACCTTGATTTATAACTTTTCTTGCTCGGCTTGGTGCGTCGGAGCCAAGTAAGTGTTGGGGGTTTGAGATCTTCTTCTGATCGCGGTCTATGCTCCCAATATCGACATAGATGAATTTTTCATCAACGTCGGGCTTTCGCTGGCTACCTTTAATGGAAACGTCAGATATGTTTGTGATAATCCATTCAATAGGCAGCCTTGGATTCCCGCCTTCGCGGGAATGACTGCTTTGGGGCGTTGCGTTTATACTGTTGTTGGTTTTACTCATCAGGCCGACTCACTCCCAACACCCAATACATCCTGCAATAGCTGCTTCTGAACATCCGCTTCGTCCCCGGCGCCCAATGCCCGCATCAATCCATCCATTTCTCGCAGTGCTTCCGTGAGTTCCGACATGGCCTCTGCGGCCAATACTTCTGGTTCTGGCAGGTTGGCGGCATCGACGCTGTCTTTGTCTTTTAGCCAACTTATATCCAGTGAGTCGCCTTTGCTGTCGCGTATCCAGTCGCGGCTGAATACTCGCCAGCGGCTTTTGGCTAGGTCGTCGTTTTCTGCAGCTCCTTCAACGACGTCAGCCTCTTTGGCGTTCCAGCTCCATTCGCCCTCGCTGCGCTTGGAGGTGCCATCGGCTTTTTTGCCAAACACTTTCTCAAAGGGTTTTAGGTGTTCTTCCGTAAACGGGGTGCGTTTGCCAAAGCTGGGCATATTGGTGCGGAGGTCGTAAACCCAGACATTGGCGGTGCAGTTTTCGTCTTGCAGTTTGTCTTTGGCTGCGCCCTTGGTAAAAAACAGCACATTAGTTTTTACGCCCTGTGCGTAAAAAATGCCAGTGGGCAAACGCAGTATGGTGTGCAGATTGCACTTGTTCATTAGGTCGCGGCGCACCTCGTTACCCACGCCAGCTTCAAATAGAACATTGTCTGGTAAGACCACGGCGGCGCGGCCACCGGGTTTTAAATTGCGATAAATATGCTGTAAAAACGCCAGTTGTTTGTTGCTGGTTTTATAGGTGAGGTCGTCGCGGGTGATGCTGGCATCGCCGCCCTTGGATGTGCCAAAGGGCGGGTTGGCTAAAATAATGTCGGCCTTGGCGAGATTGGCGCCGACCATGCCCAGCGCGTTGCCAAGGTGAACCACGCCTTCGTCGTCGCCTTCCATGCCGTGCAGCAGGCAGTTCATTAAGGCCATGCGGCGGGTGCTAGGCACTAGCTCTACACCGAGAAAGGCTTTGTTGCGTTGAAATTTTTGATCTTTTGCTGGCAGGTTAAATAGGTCGTCGGTGTGCTGTTTAATATAGGCGTCGGCGGCAATCAAAAAACCGGCGGTTCCCGCCGCTGGGTCTTGCACGGTTTCACCGGCTTGGGGCTGAATGCAGCGCACCATGCTATTGATAAGGGCGCGTGGGGTGAAGTATTGCCCTGCGCCAGATTTGGTTTCGCTGGCGTTTTTTTCGAGCAGGCCTTCGTATAAATCCCCCAAGCCATCTTGCTGGGCGCTATACCAGTCGATTTGGTCTAGGGCTTTTACCAGCTGCTCTAGGTGACGCGGCTCGCGCAGCCGAGTTTGGGCGTCGGCATATACGGCAGAAATTAATAGGTCGTTGTGAACCTGCACGTTGTTGGCGTCTTTGCCGGAAGACAGCGCCAGCAGTATGCGCTTGTAGTCGTCGAGTAAATTTAAACCCGACTTGCTGTTGAGGTCGGTCCAGCGACAGCCTTCGGGCAGAATGTGGGTTTTGAGCAAGTCCGACTCGGTGTTCTCGTGCACCATTTTCATAAACAGCAGCATCACCAGCTCGGTGACGTAGTCGCTGTAGTTAATGCCGTCGTCGCGGAGTACGTCGCAGAGATTCCAGAGTTTTTGAACAATGTCGTTGTTGGTCATTTACTAGGCCTTAATTGAGAAACAGTGAAACCAGTGCATGGTTAATGTAGTAATTGCTGCGGCCAATTTTTTCTTTGCGAAGTAGGCCAAGTTCCACGAGTTGTTCTAGGTATTTGCTTGCCGTGAGTCTGGTGATTTGCAGGTCGTCCATCATAAATTCGATTTTGGTATAGGGGTGATTGAATAAGTTGTTTAGTAGCTCTTGGCGGTAAATTTTGGGCAGTTCTGTGCGTATTGTGTTTTTGAACTGTGCCATTAGTTGCTTGATTTCGTTCACCAGCCGAATGGTGGTTTGGGCGGTTTGTGACACGCCTTCTAGCATGTAGAGTAGCCACGGCTCCCAATTGTTGTCGTCGCGCACGGCTTGCAGCTCGCGGTAATAGGCGCTTTTGTCTTGAATGATGTAGCGGCTCAAGTACAACACCGGCAGGTCTAACAGCCCCTTGGCCACGAGGTAGAGAATATTAATGATGCGGCCAGTGCGGCCATTGCCGTCGTAAAAGGGGTGAATGCTTTCAAACTGGTGGTGAATGATGGCCATTTTAATTAGCGGGTCGGCATCGCAGAGCTCGTCATCGTTAATGTAGTCGAGCAGGTTGCTCACTAGCCTTTCTACGTCGTTAGGGTCTTGTGGTGGTGTGTAGACGACCTCGCCAGTGAGGGCATTTTTGAGAACAGTGCCCGGCAGGCGCCTAAGTCCGGCGCGGTTCTTCTCGATAATTTCTTGAGTGTCTAAAACGTCGGCCAGTCGGATAATCCCTTTGCCGCGAATACTGCTAAATCCCGCCCTTAGCGCGATAGCGTAATCTTGGACTTCTTTAGCGGCGGGGTTGGTGATGCCCTCATTAAAGAGTGTCGCTTTGAATAGCTCGTCTTGGGTGGTGACAATGTTTTCTATTGCGGAGCTGTCCTTTGCCTCTTGAAGGGTGAGGGTATTAATAAGAATGGCTTCGTTTGGGATGCTTGCCGCAACACCTTTAAGTTCCGCAAGGTAGCGATGGGCTTCCGCGCATTTTTTAAGCACATTGCGGGTTTCCAGCTGCGGCATGTCAGGAAAGGGTAGCGGGGCAATTATCGTTGTCATTGGCAGTCATTATATATGTATAGAATTTTGGATAGTTTATACATATGGAACGTGACATGTATAGAAAGTGTAAAAATTTATGCATGTTTTCTCGTCATGCTTAAAAAATCGCAAAAAATGTACACGTTCTGTCGACGTGTATAAAAAATCGTGTTTTTTATACATATTCTGCGTTGTTGTGGATTAAGACGCCGCCCACAGCGCGTCGTTAATGGCGTCGAGTACGGTATCGAGCTGATTATCGAGCACTTTGTCGAATTGCTTGGCGCCGCCTTCAAACGCGGGAATCTGGTTAATGGTGTCGCGGTCGATAATAACTTCGTGGGTGAGCTGTTTGCCAAGCCGAGTTAGCCATTTGCGCTGCTTGGCTGTCCAGTTGTGCTGGCTAAGAATTTTTTGCACTGCGTTTTGTACCCGCTGCTCAAAAGGGATCATGGCCTCGCCGATGGCGGCGCGGCGAATGTGGCCAATAATGCTGGCGGCAATGTCTTGGTTGGTTTGCTGCCGCCATGCCGATTGCAGGCTGGGTTCGGTATAGCCGTTATTGTCTAAGAGCAGGCGAATGTCTTTGAGTTGCTGGCGAGTCAGGTCGCGGGGGCGGTTAACCACCGCGCTGAGGGCGGCCGAGTCGTTGAGCTGCTGGCGAACAAATTGATTGAAGCTGTCTAGGTAGTCTTGGGGTTTGTCGTAAACCCCGTAGTTTTGCTCCCGCACTCGTAACTCGTCTTCGTGCTCCGATATTACTGGCATGCGCTCACTGCCCATAATCGCTTTTACTTGGGCGAGCTGGTCTATAAAGCCGCTGTGCTCATTGAGAAAGGCGGCGGCTTGACGGGGGCCTAGAGTGTGCAAGTGTTGGTGAAGCTTGGCGGGTTCGACGCCCCAGCTGTATTGCAGCTCATCTAGCTTCTGGCGCACCTGCGGGTTGTTCTCGGCTTTCTTTTCGGCCTTGCGCAGCACTTGCATGACCTTTTGGCCGAGCTGGCTCAGAACGGTGTCGGCGTGACTGCTGTCGTGGGCTTCGCCGGGGGCGTTTAGGCTTTGCTCTAGTTTGTCGGGGTCGGTCAGCTCGTCGCAGAGCTGTTCTAGGGTGATGTTGGGGTTGCGCACCAGCGGTTTCATGGTGGACACGTCTTGCAGTGCCGCGTAAATGCCAACGGGGTCGTATATGCGGAACACGGTTTTGCCAATGTCGTCGCAGCGGCGAGTGGCGCGGCCCACCATTTGCTCGTAAAGAATGCGTGAGCGCACTCGGCGCATAAATACCAAGTGGGCGATTGTAGGAACGTCGATGCCGGTGGTCAGTAAATCGACGGTTATCGCGATATTGGGGTAGCGCTCGTTTTTGTAGCGGCGAATGAGCTGGTCGACCTTGTCGCTTTGGCCGGTAATTTTGGCGACGGCGGCTTGGGGGTAGTCGCCGTTGTAAACAGCGACAAAGGCCTCATCCAACAGGCGTTTGACCATGTCGGCATGCAGGTCGGTGGCGCAGAAGATTAGGGTTTTTTCATCGCCAAAGGGGTCTAGCTCTTGCACCAGCTGTTGGCAGATGACGTTGTTGAAGTTCTCGCTGATCACGCCGCGATTAAAGGCGTCGACCTCAAATCCTAGGTCGTCTTCTAATTCAGAGGCTTCAACTTCGCCGGTGGCGGTGTTGATTGCGCTGACGGTGTCGCCTTTTTCAAACTTAATGCCGTTCTGGCTGAGTAAGGTTTCGTAGCGAATCGGCGGTTCGTGGTCGATTAGCCAGTCGTCGGCGACGGCTTCGCGGTAGGAGTAGGTGTAGACCGGTTTGCCGAAAATGTCGCTGGTGTGTTTGGCGGGGGTGGCCGTGAGTCCGACCTTGATAGCATCGAAGTAATCTAATACGCGGCGGTAGCTCGACAGGTATTGGCTGGTGTCGCGCAGGGCGAGTTCACCTTCGGTCATCTCTTGGTCGAGGGTATAGCCGCGATGGGCTTCGTCAATAATGATGCAGTCGAACTGGTCAACCGGTGGTGGGGTGTCGGACATAAATATCCGTTTCACCATCGCTTGCACCGTAGCTACTTGAATGCGGGTCTCGGCCTCGGCAGCCATGTCACCGAGTTCTTTTATATTGTAGATTTTACTTAGGGGCTGGTTCTGTTCCAGCGGCGCTTCATTGAACGCGTCGATAGCTTGCTGACCAAGGGCGCTGCGGTCGACTAAGAACAGAATACGTTTGAAGCGCTCCGCTTTTAGAAAACGGTACATCAAACCAATGATAGTGCGGGTTTTACCGGTGCCGGTTGCCATCGCCAGCAGGCATTCACGCTGGTCGCGCTCGAGGGCAGATTCAACGGCGACAATGGCTTTTTCTTGGTAGTCGCGCAGGCGCAGGTAGGTGAAGCCTTCGCCCTGTAATATTTGCTGGGCTTTTTCTTTATCTCTGGCGAGTAAATCCAAAAGGCCCGAGGGGCTGTGAAAGCTTTGCAGTGCGCGGCTAAGGTTGCTGGTTTCTCGCACATCCCGAAACCATGTGCCAGACTGTTCTTTCAGTTGTTTGATGTATTCGCGGCCATTGCAGGAGTACACAAAGGGAATTTGATAATGGCCGTCGTTCTCGTCTGGCCACGCAATTGTGCGGCCCGCGAGTTGCCATGCTGGCGTTACCGTGGCGTCTGGCTTAAAGCCCTTGGCGTAGCGCTCGGCTTGGGGAATCATGCCTGCGACGTTTTTGTTTTCTCGTTTAGCTTCAACAACGGCGATGGGCGTCAGCCCAGCGAATAGCATGTAGTCAGCGGGGCCAGTCTGGGTTGGCCATTCGGCAATGGCTTTGTTCTTGCCTTTCTCGGGGCGGGCGCCAGATTTGTAGGTCAGTTCTTGGGTGTCTGCCTCCCAGCCAGCATCGATCAGCAGCTGGTCAATAAACACGCGGGTGAGCTCTTCATCAAGCACCAGTGTTTTACTGGCCGATTGGGTTTTGTTTAGCACGGACTGGCGCTGCTTTTCTATTGGCGCGGCGTTGTTGGTGGTGAGCTGTTGTTTTAGTGCGGTGATCTGCGCTTCAAACTTGGTTCTCTGCGCAGCAAGCGCCTGTTCCGCCGCCTGGGCCTGCTGTTTAAACTGCTGGGCTTCTTCGTCCATTAGTTCAGCGAGCTGCTGGTATTCGGTCTTCTCCAGCTCTAGCAGGGCATCGCGTTGCTGTTCGACCTCCTGCTGGCCAGCTTTGCTACTTAGTTCTGCATTGAGTTGGTCAATGTGTACTTGCAGCTCACGGAGCTTCTGGCTTGGGTCTTGTGGCGCGATAAAAGCCCCAGCTTTAAATGCGCTGCCTTGCTTGCCAAAGGACTTGTGATACCAAATGGCGAGCTGCCGAGCGACCTTTAAGCCCTGCATCGCTTCTTTGTGCTGGGTTTGAAATTGGTGGGTGGCCTTATTGCCCTCGATGCGCAACACATGAAAGAGATTGCGAACATCCGGCTCTAGGCTAATGTCGCGATTCAATCGATAGAGCAGGTCGGCTTGACTGGTAGCGTCGTCAAAGTCGATACCGGCGCGCAGCGATACGTCTTGAGCAAGGGCTTCGCCAAACTGACGTAGTTTAATCAGGGTGGTATTGGGGTCGGCATAGAAGGCATTTTCAGCAGTGGCGGCAAGCTGAATCAGGATAGGGTCGTGTTCGCTAAGAAAGGCGAAGTTGCTGCTCTGTGGCGCGTCTTCTGCTATTGTCATTATTCCCTCAGTACGGGTATTTATGCTTACTTCCGTGTTCTGGCCTCGACTATAGGCGAATCCCTTTACTGGAACAAATATTTACGAGACCTTGTGAGCACTGTACTGACATCTTAGTGCCGTGATAGTCGGTAGTAAGGTTTTTGCGATCGGTGCTTTTTGCAAAACAAGAAAGTTTGAGGCAAGTTACTTTTGGTATATTTCTATTTTAAAAAGGGCAATAAAAAACCCCAAGTCTTGCGACTTGGGGTTTGATACTTGGTGGAGCCGGCGGGAATTGAACCCCTGCCAACGTGAGGTAGTGTGTACCAATGTGCCACAAATCAGAGACTTACAATATTCAGTACCACATAGGCTATCTGTAGAACCACAGTTATGTAGTCACAAGGTAGTCACTGCCAATCCATAGCCCACAGGTCAGCATAGCTGACGTATTCGGCGTAAAACCGGCGAACTCTGAACTTTGCAAAAAGGCTGCACGTTAAAGTGTCTTTAAGCAGGTACGCTGGGTTAATAAGGAGGTGGGGAGGTTGTTCTCAAAAATTTTCCAAGTTTTGATTTTAGGCAGTTCTGACAAAGATCGCATTGGATCAACGTGCCGTCACCGAAAATTGAACCGTAACCGGCGATACGGTTTATAAACAAAAATTCTTGAAGCTCAATTGGGTCGTTAAAACTTCTTCCGCAGGAATCGCAAGTAACTACTGCCCTGCATACAGGATCAAGGCTATCTGGTCGAGATTTCTTCATGAGAAATATGCTGCAAAGTAAATTTACAAAGGAATAGAGTAGGCGGATATATTTCAACGTGCAAATTTACTGTGAAGTGTATGTATTGTATGTATGTATCGTACATACAATACATACACTGGTAAAATTACGAAAGCGAGTTTCGCTAGCGAAATCGCAAGCAAGCGAAAGAAAGTTAGCTTATAAATCATGATTTTGGTTACAATTTTGATAAGCCGGCGAGAAAATTTTGTAACCAATAAATCGATAGTAAAACAAGGACTGCGATGAAAAAGCCACATTTAAAAATAGAACAAATTGCAATAAGTCGATTTAAACGCGAACTGAATCAGGTCTCAAGAAACCTTAAAAAGGGTAGCGCTGATGGCTATACAGTAACAAAAAATGGAAAAAAAATTGCTTTTATAATGTCGCCAAGACTATATGCAGAATGGCTGAAACTTACAGCTTACGACCCCAATTAAGTTGGTCAGGAATATGCATTGTACGCACAATACATTCAGCGTAAGAAGTTGTTATTAAATGGCTTCGGAAGAAACGCGTGATACTCCAGCCACCGCATGCTGCGCATGCAGCGACTGGAGTCCCCCACGTTTAGATGACAGTTGTTTTAATCAAGACTGTAAGTTCGCGCTGAATGCTAGATTTGCTATTAAACTGAAATAGCCTACCTAACCAAGGTATATCTTTAAAAAATGGCACACCACTGCGCTGAGTGCGAGATTCGTCGCTAACCAATCCCCCCAAAAGAATAGTTTGACCGTCTTTCAATCTAGCGATCGTCGATATAGATCTGGTATTAGTAATGATATCGGCAGCAATCGAACTATCTGTCACCGAAGAAGATTCCTGTTGAATTTGCAAAATAATAGAGTCATTGGAGAGGATATGCGGGACGACCGTTAAAGTTACACCTACGTCCTTTCTTTCGATCTGTTGAATAACGGTACCACCGTCAGTGGTTTGTCTCGATGTAAGAAAAGGTACATTTTGGCCTACCGAAATATTACCACGTTCCCTATCCATTATTAGAATTTGTGGGTGAGATAGTATTTTGGAATTGCTACTCTTCTCAATTGCCGAAATAAGGCCAGCCAAGTCACCGCCCTGCGAAAAAATAAGGTGGCCACCCTCACCCAAGGATGAGGGATTTATAATCGCTCCCAGCGAGTTTGTTGCTACTGCAAAGCCATTTGCTGAAAGTACTGTCGAGAGATTGACGCCTAGACCTTTGCTGATGCCTGCGTCACTTTCAACGATCACGGCCTCAATTACCACCTGCCTACTCTCAGTATCAATTTCGCTAGCGAAATCGTCGACCAATTTAATTTGCGAGGCGGTTCCGCTTAGCAGTAATCCGTTCGATGACGGCAATATTTCAACAACCGGAGGAAGGGCAATGTTTGCGATGGACGTGCCTTCACGGTTATTGCCCATCGCTGAAGATTTCAGTAAAGCTTCAAAAACGCCCTTAGCTTTTGTGTTTCTCAAATTCTGAAGTTTGTAAACTTTAGATATACGAGGTTCACTCGCGCTATATTCTATCGTTTCTATGCTTATTTCTAGAAAACCGTCTTTTGTTGGCTTTACGCTGTAACCGTTAGCTCTCATGACTTGTTTGAAAAACGGCATCACTTGCGAGGAGTCTATGGATTTTACGACAACGGTTATATCACCTTCAACGTCCTTTCCTAAAATTATATTTTCCCCAGTTTGATCTGATACCCACCGAATAAAATCAATCATCGATGCATTTCTAGCTTCAAATGAATCTAAAGGGTCTGCGTATGTATTACATATGCCGCATATACATACAATGCTTACCACTAATAGCTGGCGGAATTTATTGGCAGTAAATAGATACATATTCGTCCCCTTTTACTAATAGCGCTTCGCATGGCCCTCTTGATGTGACCTTTATTCCCTTTAATCGTAACGCTTCGGCCGTCGTTACCTCTCCAGTTTCGCTAGCGAAATTATATGTCGATGGCTGCGATGGAAAGTTGGCATAGCTCTTTATTTTGTATCCTGAAAATTTTTCTTCAAGCGAGATAGGGGCTAATTGTTCCATAGTCTTCTGTTGTAAATCTTGTAGCTCTTCGGGCTTATCTTGAATAAAAACCATGATTGAATAGGTTACTACTATTCCGATTCCTAACGCCTTCAATCTTGACCATTTGCGCAAATATATCTTTGTGATCCGCATAATATTTTTCCATGTGTATTCAACGGTGTGCCTCCCATGTGTGTGCCACGGCGGCAATATGCTATGCACTTGATGAGGGTAGAACTCAGAAAATTGCTGCTTTGTGTCATAGCATGAATACAGTGATGTCCCTATTTCAGTCCATGTATCGACTTTTACCGCGTTTTGAGAAGCACCGTAGTTAACTATTGCTAGATGAGCTTTTGGTACTGGCAGTCTTGAGCCTGTAATCATCTTAAAAATGCCCCCGATAAACGGAATATTTAGCCTATCTGTCCTCCTGCAAATAACTAGATGTTCTGCTAGAGCCGTTCTAGCTTGCTTATCTATGATGCTGAAGTCCTGCACGATAAAAATTATGTCCCAACCGAGTTTTCTAGAATGTAGAAACCAATTTATTAGCTCTTGTCGCGTTTTGTCTCCCCATGATCTAGAGTTGAACCATGTACCGCATTCATCTAGTACGAGCAGTCCATTTAGATTTTCGTCATAGCTACGATTGCCTTTGCCTAATATTATTAAGTCTTCTAGTGAAGGTTTATCCGGTATACGTACCAATCTTGTCTTCTTAGCGTTTCGTCCAAGTAGCTGTGAAAGATTTATGTCTAAATTCGTTGCTACCTTCCGTCCAGCTACGAGTTTTTCCCTAATTTTCTTCATTGCTATGATGGACTTTCCGGCGCCTAGTTTTCCCGTTATAAAGTAAACAGCCATTTTCTAATTCCCGCTTGCGTACATTTCTATGAAGTGTACTTTCCATATCCATAACCATCTGATCGTATTTGCAGAAACGATTGACGACAGACAAATAGGAAGATTTGTCGGAATGATTAACGACATACCTTGTGCAAACTCAGCAGGTGCTACGATTGATATTCCTAATATGAGCGTTTTTATTGCTAAGAAAACAGTTATTGTCAGTCCGCCGACTGACGCAACAATTGTTAATTGCATTGCTGTTTTTTTTGAAAACCACTTTAAGAAGAATGAGGCTATTTCTATTGCTATTCCTGATAAAAATGTAAGTATTGCTAGGACTATTGCATTCCTTCCAACTGCCCCAGCTACGGCAGACGCTATAGGTAATAATAATGGCGACATTTGCTATCTCCTTACTTGCTAAAAGGTCGTGGTGTAATTGAAGTGAATAGTATGTTTATAAGTGTCATGATCGTGAATACGCCTATTATCATTCCGAAAATTTCTTTGAATTTATCGGACGATTCACAATCAATTACGAAATAAAATGGTTGGTTTGGTGTGCCGACTTCCAATGGAATACAGGTTCTGTAGTGAGGCCAAATATCAACGAAGTAGGCGAAGAAGTCAGACAGAAAGCTTGATGACATTTCAGGCCCGAAAATATCTCCTTGTTCCATTTCCTCGACCTGTTCTGTTCTTTCGTCTACTGCTTCGTCTGCGTCTAGTTCTAACTGCCCTTTGAGCGCTTCAAATACGCTATTCATGTAGGAAAGTGTTACGGGATTTTCGTCATCTGGGCACGTTTCCGTAGATGTGGAAACACATGCTTCTAACTTATCTGCAATTTCTTCCAGTGTTTGATTTCCCTGTTCTACAGCGTCTTTAACTTCTCCCAAACCAGTTGTATTAGTTGAGCCTAGTCCTGCTATGGCGTTGTCTATAGTTGTTTGTGTATCTTCAAAACCTTCACCTGTTGATATTCCTAATGCTTGAATAGCGTCTTTTATTGCTTGCGCGCTTGCCTCGGCATTAGTTGATGATTGATTTATGGCTGATTCAACTTTAGAAGCACCTTCCCTAGTGGCCCTTTCTACATTGCTAAAATCATTCTGTAATGCTCCGTCAATCGCATTTGCCAGCGTTGCTACGTCTACTGCCCCTACGCCTGTTTGTGGTGCCGAATTAGGGTCATTGTTAGCGTTACCGTCTGCGTTTCCGCCGTTTGCGGGTGAGTCTGGTGATGTTGACTCTATATCTTCACATGCAAGGCTATTGACTGTTGGGCTTGTGTAATTGAAAACTTCGACTTGTTCGCTTGTACAACTTGCTTGGTTTTGTCGTTTTTCTTGTAAGCAGGTATCAAAATCATAGCAATTTGTTGTTGGACAAAATTCTGTCTGTCTAATGAATATACCCCCTTCACATTCCTTTATTAGGGGCCTATCACAGTTGTAATACATCGTCGTGCCAACCAATACGTCCGCTGGGTATTCGTCTTGTGGACATTCCGGTTCTGATTGTCCGTATCCTTCTTGGCAGCTTGCTATTCCATCCTCATTAGCGCTGCATGTACTTCTTGATACGGTTACTGTTGAACCGCTTAGACTGCCGTTTGATAGTGCTCTTTTATATACCGCTGATGTGGTTGTCTCACTTTGTAAAGCAACACCTGAACATGACGGATTGTTTGCGGCGTATAGAGCGCATTCGGCCATTGCAGCTTCAAAATGTGTTGATCCTTTAATACTTGAATTTACATACCAATAGTAGCCATATTCGCCGGTTGGCTCGTCTGCTTGAGCCAGTGGCATAATTAATGAGTTGATCATGATAGCTATGTAGATAATCAGTTTTTTCGTCATATCGTTCACCGTTGGACCATAAAAAAGGGGCCAAAGCCCCTTTAGTTTCTTTCAACACTTCGGAATGTTGTCGGATTACACGGCTTTATTCACAAAGCTCTTGATTAGACGAATGCCAATCTTAGCTATCAAAAACGCAGCAACTACGGGCCATACGGCTGTTGCTGTGTCTGTAACGGTTGCTAAGACGCTATCTAATACACCTTGCGCTTCTGTTGAAACTGCGGCACTAGCTGAGCCAGCAACCACGATCAAGCTTGTCGCGACTGCGGCTACCTTGCCTTTCTGGTTAAGATTTTTCATTCTATTGATACCTCTACGATTTTTTGAAAATAGAGCATTGACGCCCCGAAGGTAAAACCGAAGACATACGACGTAAACAAACTACCTACGAGAAACGCTAAGTCATTCGAATTCATCGCTGCCCTCCTTTTATTGCACCAAGCCCGAAGACAATCACGAGCGAGGTGCAAAAAATTAACAGCCAAAGGCTGTCGAACTGTTCAGCAGTCATTACTTGCCCAGTTTGTTATTAGAATTTTCCAGTTGATTCAGCCGCTGGGGCACACCGTCACCGGACAAAAACCACGAGGTGTAGGTTTTACCCTTAAACTCGTTTGTCATCATGAACACTTCAATGAGCACTTCATTGCCATTTAGGTCGTTAAGTCGCTTCTGAGTACCTGCGTCAATTTGTGCCTTGGTAAGCTGAAATTCAGAATCCTCTAACTGTCCTGCTATACCGCCATGTTTAGGCGTCTGAATAACTAGGAATAGTTTTTCCCAGCTTTCACCGGTGTTCTTGTTGTACTGTGGACGTGCTGCAACACCTAATATTTTACCTTTCGCGAATAGCTTCATGCTGTCACCTCATTGGGTATAAGCCCTATTTTTGCGGGCATAGTAAGTAGCCTGTCGGGGAATCCGTCAGGGTTGTAAAACTCCTGAATTATTTGTTCAGGGGCCAGATGCAGGCCACGACCCGCAAAATTTATTAATTTTCCATACTGAAGACGACACCAGTAACGAGCATGCTCATAAGTTATTTTTATGCGCTTTGCGCTTGTCTTGATTACTTCGGTGATGCTTGAAATAAATGACATTGCTGGATAAGAGCCGGCTAGGTACTTTTGGGGGTGTATGAGCACCTCGAACGGAATTACACGCTTGTTATCGCCAAGCCACTCAACCTCAAAACGATTCCAGCTTGATGATTTATCGCCTAGTTGCTTTCCTTTTTCGTAGGCACGAAACATCTTTCCGCCAAGTCGAGAGCCGACATAAAACGTACAGCCCTCATTGCTTCCCATGTCATTTATTAATTTTGACTTTGGTGGTCTACCCCTAGAAGTGAATGCGCCATCCTGATAGGCAGTAATAGCGTCTTGATACGTGTATTCACCTTCGTGGAAATCACATGCTACATCGACTCGATTAATACGAACGTCATAGCCTGCACAGTTAGCATCACACATTGCTTGATATAAGCGGTGCCAATCTTGGACGCGCTCGCAACCGGCACCATCTAAATAAAGTTGAAAACGCTCTTTTCTTGTTTCGACGCCGTCAGCTTTGCGCACGATATTATTGCCGCCAAACGCTATAAAACCGGCGCCGTCATCAAGCAGAAGGCGATTATCAAACCCATTTCGTCCATTGATGATGTGCGGAGCGATACTGATCGCATCACCAAAAAGTTTTTTAATTAGAGATTTGAACCTGCCAATAATTTCTTCATCACTATGAGTCCAACGGCTAACAGAATCACCGGATTTAGAAAGACCAGCCAACTGCATACTCATTGAAAAGGTATCAATGAGTATTTCACCCTGTAGTAACTCCGAGCGAGTTTCTTGCTCGGAGCACTTTCCCCCCGTATTACTATACGGGGTTAGTTTGGCGTCACCGGCTAACCCTAAATCAGACATTGGGGATTTCCCGTTTTAATTGCAGGCGATAGGCGCGAGGATTTATGTTTTTCGGAATGTCGTATATAGGCGCCGGTGAGCGCATGTGTGCTGGTAAGCAATCAAGTATTTGCTTGTGGTTGAACTCTTGAGATTGATGGATTCGGCGTTCTTCAGCTTTAAATGCTTTAAATTCACGAAATGCTTCTAGACTAAGAAGATTCGAGCGCAGCATTACATGAGCATTGTGATCGCCACGAAGCCATTGAAGATAATTTTCGTAAACCCAATAAGCTACACCTGTCTTTAATGAGCCATCTGAATTCAACCAATGGGGAAGGGATGGCTTGCCATAAAGTTCGGTAGGTGTAGATGCACATTTGCGCTTTGTAGGAGAAATCGCAGTTTCGCTAGCGAAATTGGGCGTAGATCCTGCCTGCAAACTGGATTGCCGGCGGCAAGACTGGTGGTGTAACATCTCTGCGTCCTTATGTTTTGCGACTGTTGGACAAACTGGGTGAGTGTTGACGCACTCGCCTTAGCCATGCCAGCTGACGCCGGCATGGCTATCTTCCTTTACCTTTCGAAATCCGATTCCAAAGCTTCTTTGGTAAGCAGTGCAACGTTTACCAGTCGATGCTTACCAATTTTCGCCGTTGGCAAATAACCTCGTTCGATCATTCCCCTTATCGTCTCTTCGCTAAGTCCGCTAAGCTGAGAAAAAAGCTTCTTAGTTACGAGTGGGCCAGAATGAACAGAAGCGCCTAGTGTTGGGAACGCTAAATCTTCCATTATTAACAAAGCTCTTGTTGTTGCACTTAGGCGCACGTTACGCCACTATATTCAGCATTAAGACCCATTGAGGTGTCCAGTAAGGCCTTTATGTGACCATAGTGAACCCTTTGTATGGTTCTCGTGAGTCCTTTGGTGGGTTCAATCTAGTATTTCTTGGAGGGCATGTCAATGGAAATACATGAAAAAATAGAAGAGGTTAAGAAGTATTTAGGTCTATCTCAGGCCGAGTTGTGCGACAAGATTGGTGTTCCGCTTAACTCATATAAAACAATGATGAAGCGAAAGAGTGCGCCAAATTTTGAAGCCATCGCGGCATTGGGTGAGCTATGTCCAATGTTTAGTCTGTGGCTTTTAACTGGGAGAATTGACCCAGAGAACGGCCAAGTGAATCCTTTCTATGACAGAGGTGAGCCGGAAAATCGGATGTACAGAATTGTTGATTCTGTTGATGCTAGATTCATGGGGCGGGGCGTAGTCAAGCCGCTTAGTTTTAAAAAATTAATTTTCGTGCAAAGTGATGGCAACGAATATGATTTAGCTGCCCTGCTGACAATTGATAATGATCTTATGTACAGAATTAGCGTCAGGGAGTGGGATCTTGGGGCTGTATGGGTAGCAGCGGGAAATATGAGCTTTGTAAGTGAGGGGGGCGGTAAGCTAGCGCTGCGGGAATTCAGGCGGTGGCTTGCTGAGGAAAATCTCGATTTAATAGAAAACGCTGAATATTTTCGCGTAGATGCAGAGAAATTTGAAAGTATCTGGAAAGAGCTTAAATTGACGAAAACTGCATTGGTATTAGAGGATCGAGAGATTCTAGTTGAGCGGTTTAAAAGCTGGGTAAGCGGTGAGATGTACGCTACATATGACGATTAAAAAATCTGGTGAAAAATGGCTCGTGGACGCCTATCCGGATGGCCGAGCTGGAAAAAGAGTCAGGAAGAAATTCGATACTAAATCAGAAGCGAGTAGATTTGAACGTTTCGTATTAAGTCGTGCACACGAAGGCAAGTCTTGGAACGAGTCATCTGGTGATACGCGAAAACTCAATGAGCTAATTAATCAATGGTACGGTGCAAAAGGCATGTACCTAAAAGATGCAGTAAAGCGAAAAAATTGCCTGCTGGCTGTTTCAGCATGGATGGGCGATCCCGTTGCATCAAAATTATCACCTAGTGATTTTCTTCAGTATTCGGCGTACCGGAAGCAAGAGGGTGCTTCGGAAAAGACCATTAACAACCATTTGGGGTATCTAAACGCTGTATACAACTATCTCCGCAGTATTGATGTAATTGACTACGAGAACCCATTGGCTCGGGTCAAGATGATCAAAATAGATGAGCGTGAACTGTCTTGGTTATCCAGTGATGAAATTTTTCATTTGCTTGCAACAATAGAAAGTTTTACGGGTAATCCGCATATTCTTTTACTTACGAAAATATGCCTTTCAACAGGTGCGCGATGGGGAGAAGCCGAAGGATTGACAGTGCGAAATGTTACAGATGGTAAGCTTCATTTCATTGGTACAAAAAGTGGTAAAAGCCGGAGTGTTCCGGTTTCTAATGAGCTTCATCGAGAGATACTGAGCCACCTAGCAAAGCACAAAAGTTTTTCACCGTCGCACAGTGCTTTCAGGCGGGCATTAAAAGCTTCAAAAATACAACTTCCGAAAGGGCAGGCTGCTCATGTTCTAAGGCATAGCTTTGCAAGTCATTTTGTAATGAATGGCGGCAATATTCTAACTCTCCAGAAGATACTGGGACATTCTACGATTGTAATGACCATGAGATATGCGCATTTATCACCTGATCACTTGAGTGAAGCGGTTAGTCTTAACCCCCTTTCAAATATTATGAGCCAAGAGGCTCAGGTAGGATAAAATTATTCTACGTAAGGATGAGTTGCATCTTTAGCGATTGTTGTCTTCCTTTAGATATAAAAGTAGCTGGTTACTTGCATCGTGAATCTCTTTAAGTGGGTTGGCTGCGCAATATTTATCTACGTAGCCCCATAAGGCAGATGAATCTACTTTCCGAAAATTCACTTTGCCTACTAATCCAGCCTGTACACCTGTATAAAAACCGTTAATCCATTGGCCTGTTTGATGCCAATCGGAATGTGTTCTCCGATCACTTAGCCACTTTCTGCAAGAATTTATACCCGACCCAACAACAGTTACATATTGTGCCGTGGCAACGCCTTGGTACATTAAAAGTATTCCAATTATCAGAATTCTTCTCATCCTTAAGTTCCATCCTTATCCGTGAATGAGTATTAATCGCCTCAAATGGTAAAGACTCAAATACTTCCATGTAGTCACTTGGTGGTCATTTTTGTTTTTCAACAGACTGTTATTGCAAAAAACCCCAACAAAATCAATCTGTTGGGGTTTGTTTTTTGGTGGAGCCGGCGGGAATTGAACCCGCGTCCGCCAGTCCGCTGCTTAAGGCTC
>NZ_JARGNU010000025.1 GCF_029212375.1 Zhongshania sp.
CAACAGGTGATCACGTTGCGTCGCAGGCGGTGATCAGGTTGGGTCGGAATACGCAGTATGTCGTACTCCGCAGATTACGTTATTAGATCACCCTCAGATCAGTGTCAAAAACTATGGTCTTCCGGCTCAAATCTACGAAGGTTTTGATCGCTTATTAAAGCATTCAGCAGCTACTTACGAATCTCTAGCCGTCAATGAGGATATCAATATCAAACTGCTGGAGTTGGCAAGGAATCAGCTTGATATAGCTCGTCTGAATGTCGCTGATGCCGCTGGGCTTGTCGTAGCGACAAATATAGAACACGCCCACAAACTGGCGGCGTTGCTGCAGCAGATGGGAGAAAATGCGCTAGTTGTCTCAACCCATCGACCTGACGCGGGAGCAGCGATTGATCAATTCCGTATTGAATCGAGTAAGTGGATTGTCGCTGTCGGGATGATCTCTGAAGGCACTGACATCCCCAGGTTGGCCGTATGCTGTTATCTAAGTCGGATACGTACCGAAATGTCCTTCAGGCAGGTGCTGGGAAGGGTGTTGCGACGAAGGGGGCGTGACGATGATCAGGCATGGATGTTTATGATTGCAGAGCCTGAACTGATAGCCTGTGCTGAGCGCCTGATGGAAGATCTTCCTGAGCATCTAGCTTACGGCAACCATCTTCAATTTGTCCCTCTGGAGGATAGAGAAGCTGGATCCTGTAGTGCTAATGGCGCACAGGATTATCAACTCAATATAACTGAAGATGCTATTGCTTATGCAGACGGAAATAGCCAAAAAAATGTGGGAGGAAGCCAAGCAGCCGGATTCATGGGTCAGCTGATACTGTCTGGTAGTTTCAGGGAAAGGCTATTGAATTTTTTCTGATTTTAGGTGGGTATGCGTAATTCCAGTATCGTGTTTTCAATAGGGGATGTCGGTGCTATCCGAGGTAACCACAATGTTCGTTACCTCTCCGAATTTTGGAACGTCACCGCCGAGGCGACGAATTGTCTTGGCCATCTCGGCATTGAGGTAGAGTAGCGACATATAGCGGCTACGTGCAATATCGAGATCACGCTTGAGTTGTTCGATTTCAGCTTTCTGTTTGGGGTTGGTTGGGTTGCGTTTTCGAGCCTTCGTGCGTGGCAGGATCTCTGCAGCGTCAATCTCAGCAATCAATGTTTCAAAGCCTGGGCGGTTGCGGATTGATCCCCTCTTGCGGCCCGCCTCTAAAGCAACTGAGTCTTTGTTGATTAAGCTACCTTTGGCGATGTTGACTGGATTATTTTGTTTCAGCCTATTCAGAGCGGCAAAATATTCTTTGACGGTGTTGCTAACCTTCATGAATTTTACTCCTGAGGCTCCAGATACATTTTTGTAATATGGTCGATTTCTGACGCAATAAGTTTAAAAGGGCGACTGGTGGGCGAAAACTCAGCCTGATCAAATCGCAGGCTATCGAGATAGATCTCCAGTTTGTCTTCTGAAAGTATTGCGTCTGGGCAGTTTCTGGTGCAGGGCAACACAATATCAACACCAAAGTGAGGGCAGTCACCTTTGCGTGTACACCCGCCAACCGGGGTATCTATATAGGCTAAACGGCCCTGCTTGAGAGCCTTTTCGACGGAAACGCGACTCTCGTATATGTTTGGTAGGTTGCCCTTGTCCTTTGCACGTTGAATCTCACTACCGACAGGACCCTTAAGCCTAGTCTCAGACTTAATCACTTGATCATAAAAGCGTACACTCGTATTAAATCTAACTGACTCGCGGAAGGAGGTTAAAACACTTCCATGGTCAATTGGTTTACCATTTTTATCGATCAGGAAGTTCTGGGCATAGGTTGAGTTTTCTCCGTATAGGGCTGTCATGACGGCAGAGAGATGTTTGTATTGAGTTTTCAGTGTAGGCAGTGACACCATCCCTGATCGGCTCGCGTAGACAGCCACAGTACGCCTAAATTGGTGGGATGAAAGGGGCCAATATTTCCCCTTTGCGAAATCTGGGTTTTCGTCCCAATTCCGAAAGGCATCGAATATAGTAAGCTCATCTAAGTCACTCTGCTCAATCACGAGTCTGAGAGATTCGGAGTTATTACGGGCGTGTGGTGTGCCAAAAAGGGCGGTGTAAGTTGGTTGGGCATAGTGCTTACCAGGGTTAGTGCAGTTAGCGTCAGGGCTGAGCCACAATGGCATATTTCTCGGTATTTCTTCGTCTACAGGGTGGTGTCGATACCAGTTTAGTCGAGCGAGTTGTTGCGCGATGCGTACCGCATACACGCCTTCTTCTGAAGTTGCCCAGACTAGAGGCTTACTATAATTCCCCTGTGATGAAAATTTAGAAAGGTGGGATATCAAAACTGGAACATCCCCAAAACCTTTTGCGGCTTGGTGAATCACTGGTTCATAAGGCATTACCTTGACTTCGGAGGCTCGCATGCCAGTAAAAGCGTGAATTAATAATACGCATAGTGACTGGAGATGTCCGATATGACTATTAAGTTCAGATAGACTGTTTCCTAGTCCGGCGTCTGTCCAATACTCACTTAGATCATAGCTATTCACTGTTTCTGATAGAGATTTATATTTTCCTGCTAAATCAATCCAAGTGGGGAAATCTCGAGTTGGATAAAGCCTTTTAACACGAGAAAGGTTGTTTTTGTAACCGCTGGAATATAGACCATTTTTGAAACAAGGTACGGATAGACTTGGATCAGCATAAGTATCTCTAATAAAACATTCTATACGTGGAAGATACGGCTCTATTCGTCTTAATTTTTCGAGTGATCCTTCAATCAATTTCGCATATAGGCGCGTTGGAATCAGTGGGGTTTGTTGGGATTTGGAATCTGCCTCTATCTGCTTTCTTTGCGTAAGTGCAAGAATATTTTGCATTTCGGTTTCTGGGATAATCAGGGGGGCGCGCACCTCAATTGTTTCGATACCGCTCCAAAAGGCTGCATCCTTTAACAGCCCTTGGAGGGGAAGTGTTGCTGCAAATCCCGGGCTAGCATTCGCGATTGAGTTTCGAAGCGCGACTTGAAATTGTGAAGATGTGTGAGCTTCGGTCAAGGTGATGCCTAAGTTATAGGCTATTTTAGCTAGCGATCTTAATGTCGGCATAAGGCTGTTTAGGTAGCTGGTTCCGCGTGAGCGGCCTGCATTACACGTGGTTTCAAACCCGCTCAACCAGTGAAGTAGCTTTATCTCATCGGTTATTGTACGCGCTAAACTGTCCATAGCCCCGCGAGTTTTAAAGTCCCACCAGCTATCAAAAACAAATCTACTTCCGGCACCGTAGAGACGACAGTCCCACGTGTCGTGCATAAACTGGCTTAACACCGTACCGTCTACGTTGCGTGAAATAATATACCCAGGGCTAATGCCTTCTTGAGTGACTCCTTCCAACTGTTCAGGGGCCTGATGTGGTTTGGGGTTTGCCCAATTTATCTCAAACGACATGTTATGATTCACTCATTTCGATAATCCCGTTTATCTTTGCATTCCAGTATTGGTCTCTTTCACCGCGCATAAAGCGTTTTTGGGCCGCTAATAGTATCGCTGCATAACGATCATTTTCTAGTGGGAGTGCTTCAATAATTTGCTCTATTCTATTTAAGTAAGGCGCGTATTTTTTGTAGTGTTGGTCAATATTCGTGGACACAACACAACTTTGAACTTTGATCCATTGCTTGATAGTCAAAAGTCGTAGGAAGTCTTCCTCGTCAGCATGGAGTCCGAAGTGAACACAAAAGAAACACGTGATCGGCGCACTGCAGCGTGGTTCGAAATCGAGTTCGCTGAACCCTTCGATCAAGCGTGGGCCATCCTCCTCGTTGACATCGCAATGGCCCGTATTCATAGAGTCACCGTGTTCTATAATACGTAAGGGCGTAACTCCGCTGAAGCGCAGCGCCGCCGCAGCTCCTTGTGCGACAAAATATTTGCTCATCACTTCTGCCGCCTCAATACGGTTTTTAAAAGCATAATGCCGTTCAATCGTCCCCACTGTGGCTGATTGAAGTGCAGCGACGAGAGATATATTTCCACCGGATCCATCTACAAGATTCACAGTCTTATGTTTTCTTGCTGGGCGGGTTGCCAGAGATGGCGCGCCTATCGGCCAATAACTAACTTCCCTCATAGAGGTGTCACCCAACAGTGTGTAGGACGTGTCGGACTTCCGGCGTCCGATTGTAAACAAGCCCTTTTGAGGAGGGTTTTCAATCAGGAGGGACATCGTTGAGCGTAATTTTAAGTACTGCTTCCAAGTTGTTTTGGAAAATCTTAGATCAATGTACTGGTTTTGGGTCTCGTGGTCTGCCCGACTCTTAATAGTCCTTATTCCTGCGAGGCCTGCTGTTTTATCTAGACGAGCTTCACTAAAGTTTATAGAGGCGAGTTCGGCTGCGCCATTGCCTGCCTCGGCCAAAAGTAAATAACCGAAATGTCGTACCGCATTATTTGCTAATATCCTGAGTGAAGAGGTCCCGATACGCTTGTTGTTTAGCTTTGCGCTTTTAAAAGTACGAGCTGTACTATTAGAAAGAGGTTCTAAGTCGAGTTCAGTTAGAAGGGTGTTGAACTCATCGGGAGTGCCGTCAAATAAACCGTCCCGTCGATAAAAATGAGGCATCCAATCTGCCTTTTCATTCTTGCTATATTTTCTCCATCCCCTGTGGTTATTTACATTTTTGTTATAGAAAATCAGGTCCTCAAATCCTAAGTCGGCAAATTCAACTATCACAGGAGGTGGCGCGTTTTTTATTACGGCCTCACTAAAAGCATAAAAAAGGCGTGAATGCAGTTCGTAGGCGAGCGCATGCTCATTAGCTGTGGTGATCGGAGCCGGAAGTTCATTTTCCCGAAGTTTCCTTTGAGCGATGAGAATTGCCCACGACTGAACTACCTTTATATCGCGGTGGCATGCAATGCATGCAATATAGGCCATTGCTCTCTGCCTTCCTTGGGCCGTTTTATTGCCAATACTTTTTAGTTCTTCGTTTGTATTCGGGAGTCTTATTTGGTGGCGGAGTGCGTTTGTAAAGTCACGGTAAATCATTCTTGCCCCCTCTACCGTGTTCAACTCGCTTGAACGTTCTCTTGCGTCAACCCAATCAAAGGCGGTTTCTATATCTACAAATGGTGGTGTCCCTGGTTTACCTATGAGGTAATCCTTTGCAATTGCTTTGATTAGTATCGAACGACTCTCACACAAGCTTAGTAGATTAACCTTCGCAAGCTCAGTAGTTGAGGTTACATTTGGGTTAAGGCGGCGACGGTCTAAGTAGCAAGGGCGATATATACGTATGTAGCGGGTGTGACTACCGTTTCTTGAGTTGGCTGATCCTGTGTCTATCAGGGTGTTTTCGGCGGTGAATTCTGGTGCTTCATCAAAATTATCAATGTTGAACGTATTTAGTTTTGGTAAAGCATAGGCTGCGTAATCAGAATTCATGACTGAAGCCGCGGGAAGGTACGATTGATTCTTTCATGGTGAAAGGCTATTGCTGCTTTGGCAGCTGCGTTGCTTTTATCGAAGTCTAAGTAGCCCTGGGTTGTATCAAAATTTGAGTGCCCCATGCGTGCTTTGAGTTCCGCACGTACATCTTTGATCCCTAGTGCATCAGCATCCCTGATAAAGTTCATACCAAACGTTGCGCGTAAGTCGTGGAACCTGAATAAAATAAAGTCAGGATGAATAACTTGAATGTCCCGTACGAGTCTTATGATGTAGTTCCGTACGGCATTCCCCTTTTGAATGGGGAATGAAACGCGATCTTTAGCTGAAATTCGTTGGCTAAACATGCCTCTCTGGCGGTCAGATATTTCAGAGGTGCTGGTGTAGTACGGAGATCCATTCGAGGTGAGAAAAACATAGTTTTCATTACTTTCCCTGTAGAAGCTAAGTGCTCGCCGCTCTAGATGTTCTTCAGATTCGATGTAGTCGCGCAACATGCGGACCAGTGCTACAGGGAAGTGTATTCGATATCTCTTTTGGTTTTTGCTATCGACTCCTGTACCTTTGCCCACCAGAAGCAACACCTCACCTTCAGCAGATGTATTGCTGTGAAGGTAGTAGATATCCTTGACTCGGATAGTGCACACGGTTTGGATTCGTGCCCCTGTAAACAGGGCGACGAGGCACATCAGTATGAAGGCTTGATTACCACTCTGTTTAAGCTGATTAAGGATTAGTGTTTGCTCTTCTTCTGTGAGTGGCCTGAGGCGGCCTCCATCTTTGATTTCGCCGATATGACTGCGTTTAGGTACCCTGAATGTAAAATTGGTAATCTCTATTGTTTTTATACACTGAATCCCTGCGGAGTTGATTACTGGTATGCCTGCTAAAGTAGAGTTGTATGGCTCGTTTTCGAGAGTAGACTTTAGGATCAAATTCCAAGCGAGCAAGCCTTTATAAAAATTGACGACTGCTTGCATTCGGGCTTTTGCTACTCCTAAGGAAATGGGTTGGTTAGTTTGACGCAGTAATCGCTTTAAGTAGCGATAGTAAGTCCATGTGACGCGACTTTCTTCCAATTCGGGGAAGTGAATTTCGTGAATGGCCTTACCCTCAGATTGCAGGTGTTCAATCCAGCGTAGGTACATCATGAGATGTTTTGCAATTGATTTGACTGTCTCCACGCTTGGAGGCTCAAGCTTGGCCATTTCAGTAAACTTATTCATGAGATATAAATTGCCTAGGTCCCAAGGCGTTCCATTCCCTTTGATTATGATAGGAAATTTTCTAATGACTCCATCTTCTATTGGAGATAGCTGAATAGATAGGTCTGTATACTTAAATGGAGAGAATCGGGCGGCAGTTTGGTCGAAATTAGTTTCTAGGGTGACGTGGGATGGGGTAAAGACATCTATGAAGGAAAGATGTGCATTTGAATTTAAGGCCTCCTTCGATCGCTTGTCTGGACGCAATGCCGTGACCTCCTGCGCGTGATATAAACATAGAGTATATCACGTTAGGGGTGCTGTGTCGGTATGTGCGCGTTAAGGGTGTCATAGCTGTTTAGGGCAAATACCCGCATATCACTAATAAAGCCAAGGCTTTCAACAGCGTCGATGACTCTGTCTGGATTGAGTTCAGCAAAATCTTTTTGTTCAGTCTCGCTCATGAGGCGACTCCATATTCATTTACGAGGGCGACAGTTTTGATTTGTGCAAACACTTGCTGGCCAGCGTGTAGGTTTAAGCGGTCGTAGGATTTGCGGGTGATGCGGGCCAGTAAGTATTGCTCGCCAAGGGCCAAGCGCACAGTGACTTGCGAGCGGTTAACAGGGTTGTCGGTCTCAGCGTTGCTGTCGGTGTTTGTATCGCTGCTATTAATAGTGCAGTTCAATATATTTAAAATGCTGCTTTGCGTTGGGGCGTCAAGGCTAATACTAATGTCTCTGGCGGCTACAAATAGCCGGACGGATTGGCCTGGGCGCGCCGAAATTTGTTTAACACTGAGCTGGTGGCCTGACGCCAACTGCAAGGTGCTCAGCTGGTAGTCTGCTTCATGTTCAACGAGGGTGGCATTGAGCACCGCGCCGGCATCCTGCTGGCGGCTAAGGGGCAAGTCTAAGCGGGTACTTAATTCCACTAGGTCGCCCTCGGCAATTAACTGTCCGTTTTCGAGTAGTAGCACATGGTCTGCGAGGCGGCTGATTTCGTGAAAGCTGTGGCTAACATAAATGATAGGCAGGCTGAGATGCTGGGGCAGAATTTGCAGCACATCCATCATCTCGTCTCTGGCCGTGTCGTGCAGTCCAGATAAGGGCTCGTCCATTAATAATAACTGGGGGTGACGCAGCAGAGCGCGGGCGATGGCGACTCGTTTGCGCTCGCCACCGGAGAGTTTGTTTACGTCGCGGTCTAGCAAGGCGGTAATTTGCAGCCATTCGCAAACCTCGTCGAAGCTGGGTCCTGTTGCGCGAAACTGGCGGTTTTGGGCGTAGCGTAAATTACCGGCCACGTTCAGGTGAGGAAAAAGCTGGGCGTCTTGAAATACCACACCGACGCCACGTTGCTCGCAGGCCAGAAATTGGCGCTGGGTTTGCCAGTCGTCGCCGCAAAACTGCACCATGCCCTGGGGTGCGCGCTCAAGTCCGGCGATGCAGCGCAGCAAACTGGTTTTACCGCTGCCGCTGGGGCCACAGATGGCGGTGATGCCGATGCTCGGTAAAGCTGTGTCGACGTTAAGCTCAAAATCGCCGCGCCGCATATGCAGAGATAATAATAAACTCATGTCTGCGCCTTTGATGTATAACTGCTGCCAAGCTCAAGGCCGCGGGCGCGATTAAAGCGGTAAACGCCGCAGAGTACAATAAAGGAAAAGCCGATAAGTCCGCCGGCCAACCAATGGGCGGCGCTGTATTGCAAAGATTCAACCCGATCATAAAGGGCGATGGACAGCACTTGGGTGCGGCCTGGAATATTGCCGCCAATCATTAATACCACGCCAAACTCACCCACAGTGTGGGCGAAGCCTAAGGTGGTGGCGACCAAAAAATTGCTGCGACACAGGGGCAGCACAACGCTGGCAAAGCGGTCGAGGCGAGATGCGCCCAAGCTTGCCGCCGTTTCGAGCAGCGCTTTGGGTACTTGCTGAAAGCCGCTTTGCAGGGGCTGCACAACAAAGGGCAGCGAATACAATACCGAGGCAATGACTAGCGCACTAAAACTAAAAGCAAGAGTGCTGCCGGTTAAGGTGAACCAGAATTGCGCTATTGGCGAATTCGGCGCAAAGGCGATGAGCAAATAAAAGCCTAAAACCGTTGGCGGTAATACCAGCGGCAGAGCAACAAGGGCTTCAATTAAGGGTTTGCTACGCCACTGGGTATTGGCCAGCCACCATGCGAGTGGCGTTGCTATTAATAGCAGAATTAGCGTGGTCAGCCCTGCTAGCTTCAGAGTTAATAATATCGCCAGCCAGTCTTGGTGACTCATATTAGGTGGCCCGTAAATTGAGCGTGGGCATTGCGTGGGCGTTGGCGGCGGTGTTTGGGATTGTGCATGTCGCCTCCAAGTATGATGTTGATTTAGGCCTCTGAATGGCTATGGCTCTGCGTGTTGGCTTACGGTGTTCGCGCCAGACACCAGATATCAATTTGCCTAGCGCCATTGCGCGCCAGTATAGCGGCCACAGTATTGGCTGTCGCGGTCGTTGTTACTACATCGTCGACTATGGCAATGTGCTTGCCGCGGATTGGACTATTTGCGTTCAATGCAAACGCTTTGCGGAGATTGCTGCTGCGTTGCGCGGCGCTGAGGCCTTGCTGGGTAAGGGTTGCGCGGGGGTGGGTGAGCGCATGGCAGACGGGGATGTTCAGCGCGCGGCCCCAGTCGTCGGCGAGCAGAGCGGCTTGGTTGAAACCGCGCTGCCAGCGTCGTCGCCAGTGCATGGGTATCGGCACCAGAAGCTCGGGGCAGGGCGCGAGGTCGCCACCAAGGTTTGCCAGCCAGAGCTGTGCTAGCACCGAGCCATACTGCAGCTGTCCGTGATATTTAAAACCGGCGATGAGGCGGTCTACTGGAAAATCGTAGCGCAGGGGTGTTAGGCAGTGACTGAAGACTGGGGGCTTGCTAAGACAGCGGCCGCAATGGCTGTGAGCGTCTTTGGGCGACAGCGGCAGGGCGCAGCGTGCGCACTGCGGTCCCAGCCATGGCAAATCGGCTTCGCAGGCGTGGCAGAGGTCGATTTGGCGACGGCTGGGTGTTTGGCATAAAATACAGAGGCCTTTAAATGCCTTGTAAATCAGTTTGTTATAAAATCTGTTAACCATAAGCATCCTTGCAGGTTGACAGCTTGCGCCAAGCCTTTATCATACTAAGCTTTACGACTTCGCCCAAATCGGATTTTATCATGACTGCACACACGCCAACGACAATTCGTACTGACTGGACCAGCCAAGAGGTTCAAGCATTATTTGCTCTGCCATTTAATGATTTGTTGTTTCAGGCGCAAACCGTGCACCGCGCTAATTTTGATCCCAATGCGGTCCAAGTCAGCACTCTGTTGTCGATTAAAACTGGCGCCTGTCCAGAAGATTGCAAATACTGCCCCCAGAGCAATCGCTACGACACCGGTCTTGAGAAAGAAAAGTTGATGGAGGTCGAAAAAGTCCTCGCCGAAGCGCGTGCGGCCAAGGCCTCTGGTACAACCCGCTTTTGTATGGGGGCGGCGTGGCGCTCGCCCAAGAAAAAAGATATGCCCTATGTGACCGCGATGGTGAAGGGCGTGAAGGAAATGGGTCTCGAAACCTGTATGACCTTGGGTATGCTCACCGGCGAGCAAGCAGCTGAATTGGCCGACGCGGGCTTGGATTACTACAATCACAATCTCGACACTTCACCTGAGTTCTACGGTGAAATCATCACCACTCGCACCTATCAGGATCGCTTGGGCACCTTGTCTAATGTGCGCGATGCCGGTATTAAAGTGTGTAGCGGTGGCATTGTTGGTATGGGCGAGTCCATCAAAGACCGTGCGGGTTTGTTACTGCAATTAGCTAATTTGCCGGTGCAGCCAGAGAGCGTGCCGATCAATATGTTGGTGAAGGTTGAGGGTACGCCGATGGCTGATGTGGCCGACCTCGACCCCTTCGATTTTATTCGCACCATCGCTGTGGCGCGGATTATTATGCCAAAATCCCATGTGCGCCTGTCTGCTGGCCGTGAATCTATGAATGAAGAAATGCACGCTCTGGCGTATTTTGCCGGTGCTAACTCCATTTTCTACGGCGAAAAACTGCTTACTACCGCCAACCCTAGCGCGAATAAAGACCTTGAGCTGTTTGGCCGCCTTGGTATTAAGCCTGAAGAGCGTCACGTTGAGCATGACGACGAAGCTCAAAGCGAGGCCTTGCTTGGCGCCGTGCAGCAAGTGCAGAACGATCGCTTTTTTTACGACGCCACCGCTTAATCGGCAGCGCTGTAATTCATTGTGATGAATGAGGTTTTGCAGCGCCGCCTAACAGCGCGGCGGGAGCAGTCCCGTTACCGAAGCCGCCGTGTGCTTGAGTCTGCTCAGGGCGCGCGACTGCGCGTTGATGGTCGCGAGATGCTGCAATTCTGCAGCAACGATTACCTCGGCTTAGCTAACCACCCTAAGCTTGTTGCTGCAATGCAGGGCGCCGTCGCAGAGATGGGCGTGGGCGGCGGTGCTTCGCATTTGGTCTGTGGTCATTCGGCGCTGCATCACCAGCTTGAAGAGCGCTTGGCCAAAATCACCGGCCGCGAGCGCGCTTTATTATTCTCAACCGGTTATATGGCCAATCTCGGCACGGTAACCGCCTTGCTGGGCAAGGGCGATCATATTCTTGAAGATCGCCTCAACCACGCTTCTTTGCTCGATGCGGGCTTACTGAGTGGCGCGCGCTTTCAACGCTTTCAGCACAATGACATGGCCGATCTTGAGCGCCGTTTGCAAAAATTACCCGTCGAGGGCAATCGTCTTATTGTGGTTGATGCGGTCTTTAGTATGGACGGCGATATGGCGCCCTTGGCTGAACTGGCTGCGCTGGCTCAGAAATATGACGCATGGCTAATGGCCGATGACGCTCACGGCTTTGGGGTGTTGGGCGAAAGCGGGGCCGGCAGCGCAGAGTTTTTTGGCCTAGATCAGCAGCAATTGCCGGTGCTAATGGGCACTTTGGGCAAAGGCCTTGGCAGCTTTGGTGCGTTTGTGGCGGGCAGTGACGAGCTCATAGAAACCTTAATTCAGTTTGCGCGCCCCTATATTTATACCACTGCCATGCCACCGGCCGTAGCGGCGGCAACCATTGCTGGTTGCGATCTATTGGCTGATGAGTCGTGGCGGCGCCGTCATTTACAAGATTTGATAGCGTATTTCCGCCAGCGGGCAGAAAGTCTAAATTTACCCCTCATGCCGTCGCCAACGGCTATTCAGCCTTTGCTCATTGGTGACGAACAAACAGCAATGGCAATTAGCGCTCAACTTGAAGCGCGAGGTATTTTGGTATCGGCAATTCGCCCACCCACAGTACCGGTGGGGAGTTCGCGGCTGCGAATTACCTTGTCAGCGTCGCACAGCCAAGCCGATGTAGACGAGCTGTTAACCGTCTTAAGCGACGTGCTCGCCGAGGTTCTTGGGGCTGTTGACTGCTAATGTTTATTTATCGCGAGCATTTGGCGGCTTACCGCAAAGACGCCGCCGAGTTGGTGCTGTTGCACGGCTGGGCCAGTGACTCCTCGGTTTGGCGGCCACTGCTGAGTGGCTTGCGTCGCAATTTTAATATCACCTTGATTGACCTCCCGGGCTTCGGCCGAAGTGATGGCTTGGAAGCTGGCGCAGATCCCGATCAAGTCATTGACAGCATTTTGCCATTTTTGCCTGCCACCGCGCTTTACTGCGGTTGGTCTTTGGGTGGCATGTTGGCAACGCGATTGGCGGCGCGTTTGCCAGCGCGGGTGCAAGCTTTGATCTGCGTTGCCAGCAATGCGGTGTTTGTCGCCGACGCCGATTGGCCAGCGGCGATGCCGCCTGCTGATTTTGAGCAATTCGCCGCTTTAATAGCAACTAAGCCCAGTGCAGGTTTGCGCCGTTTCGAATTATTGCAATTACATGGCGATAAGCATGCTCGCCAATTGCGAGTTGAGCTGGCGGGTTTGAGCGCGGCACCAAAACCAGTCTATCTATCTAGTAGCTTGGCATGTTTGCGGACTATCGATAATCGCCAAGCGCTTGCCGAGCTGACGTGCCCCTGTCTCTATCTGTTTGGCGACGAGGATGCGCTGGTGCCGAGTTCGGCAGCAGCAGTCTTCGCTGAACGTTTTCCGCAGCACCGTGTTCAGTTAATGGCGGGGCGCGGGCATTTATTGTTTTTGGCTGAAGGCGATGTGTTTATCGCGTTGTTGGCTGAGTTTTGTCAGGCGCAGGGGCTATTATTGAGCGGCGCAGCGAGCCAAATGAACAAGCAGGATATTGGCCGCTCATTTAGCCGCGCGGCACCAAGCTACGACGGCGCGGCGCTGTTGCAGCGCAGGGTAGCCGATGGCTTGATGGCCTATCTTCCCCAAGCGCTTGTTGGTCCGGTTATTGACTTAGGTTGTGGCACTGGCTACAGCTTGCCTGCCTTGCGCGCGCGGACAGGGACGGAGGCGCTACTTGCTGTTGATCTCGCGCCGGGTATGCTGCGTTACGCAGCAGATCAGTATAAGGGTGTTGCCGAGAACTTTGTGTGTGGTGACGCCGAAGATCTACCTCTGGCAGACGGCAGCATAGGCACAATTTTTTCCAGTCTCGCCCTGCAGTGGTGTGAGAACTTGACAGCGCTGCTATCTGAAATCGAGCGGGTGTTGGCGCCAGGTGGTGATGCTTATATAGCAACCTTAGGTCCAGATACTCTGCATGAGCTACGCAGTGCGTGGTCGCAGGTAGACGGCTACGTACACGTAAATCAGTTTGCCGAGCGTTCAGCGTTGGCGGGTGCGATTGCCGATTCAGGATTAAGGCTCAAAGCTTGGGATGAGTCGACGGAAGTGATGCACTACCAGAAGTTGTCGGAGCTGACTCGTGAGCTGAAAAATATTGGCGCTCACAATGTAAATGGTGGTCGGCCTAGTGGCTTAACTGGCCGGCAGCGTCTTAAATCCCTGACCCATCATTACGAGCGTTATCGGGATGAGAATAGTAACTTACCTGCGAGCTACCAACTTTGGTATATACATCTCCATAAGGCAGAATAATTGTGCGCCACAATGGCAATAGTGCTGAATATTATGGGGCATAAGCCTTTATTTGGTGCAATAATTTTGATGTTGCGCTATGTTATGCGGGATAAAAAATGGCATCCTACCGCCCATCGTAGTGAAAATTTTCACGAAAATGTCATTTAACATGCATTAATTGAGCGAGCCGGATAATTGCTCAATATTATGTTAGATGATTCATCGTGTTTGTATGGGATTGCGATTTGCGCGTGGCGTAGAGATTGCATGGAAATAATGAGTCGGTTTGCTGTCTGGCTTTGCGGTAAATAGTAATTCTTTAACAAAAATGCATTTAAATTTTTGGGATTTAATTGCTAGGATAAGCATGTATTGCTATAAGTACCTACAGCTCGTGCAGTTAGCGTAATACTTTGTAGTGCTAGTTAGTTACATGGCCTTCTTAGTTTTATATGCAAAAGACGCTGGAAGTGGGTGCTTTAGTCAATCATAATGCGGTAAAAAAAGTGTATAACACCAGTTGGCTGGTCGTTATTTGGGTGGGGGTCTGGCGCGCTTTGCGTCGATGCTGGCAAATTTAGTTCAAAATGAAAAACCGGAGTTTTACCATGATTAAATCGAAGAAAATGCGGCTTACTATGTTCGCTGCCAGCATTGTTGCAGCTGGAGTGCTCACGGGATGCTTTGATGATGAAAGCGCAGATCCAGTTAGCTCTGCATCGCCAACTGAGTTCTCTGCAACTGCTGCATATGGTGCATTAGTTGGTGCTACTTGTGTTGTAAACGGCACAGTTACTGCTGCTCTCGATTCTTACACTACTGATGCCGATGGTGTTGGTGCAATTAGTGCGACTATTGGCGCTGCTGAATACCCGCTTATCATTAGCTGTACTGGCGGTAATTTCTATAACGAAGCAACCGAAGCAACTGAAGCTAACGACGAAACCCTGAAGTCGATAGTACCTACTGCTGGTGCACTTACCGACGCTGGCGGCAATATTGCTGTTACCACGCTGACTAGCATGGCTGCGGCACTTTATGAGTCTCTTCCTGCTGCGCAGCGTAATTCGTCTACTGCTAACCAGGCTTTAACTAATGTTATTAAGGCTTTGGCTCCTGGCTTGGGTAATGGCGATGGCTTAGATTTGCTGCGCGCGCCAACCGTTGTAAAAAGCTCAGCTAGTACTGTTGCAAACAATGATGCCGGTTATTATGCGTCTATCCTAGCTGGTTTGGCTAAAGCTGGTGCAACATTGACTCCACCACTGTCACCTGCAAAATTGGCTGCTAAGTTAGCGACTGAAGCTGCTGCTGGTACTTTGGATGCGAACGTAGTGTCTGTGCTTAAAGCTAAAACAGCTGAGTTCGCGAATGACAAAGGTACTGCAGCGCTGAAAACTAAAGTAGAGGCGGCACCTGCGCCTACTACTACTGTTACTAAACCTACAACTGGCACTGGTGGCACTGGTGGCACTGGCACTGGTGGTAACGGTAGCACTCTGTAATACCTAAGCTTAGGTTTAAAAAGGGCGGCTTTCAGCTGCCCTTTTTTTTGCGTTAAAATAACAAGCAATTAAAACTAATGATTGAGAGGTTTCCCTTGAGAAGGAAAATTGGGGCTGGACTGTTTATAGCCGTACCAACGCTTGCATTTGCGCAAGGGAATATGAATATGCAGGGCGTTAGTGGCTTGTTAAATGTGCCGGATGCCTCGGTGCTGGAATACGGCACCGCCGCAATTGCTTGGGATAATCAGGTCGATGGTCGTTTTGCTAGGCCTCGAACATTGAATGCCAAGGGGAACGATATTAATTTTGCTGCTGGGGCCTTTCCGCATTTTGAAATGGTCGGTCGCAATGTGGCGCCAGAGAGCACCTCGGGTGGTTCGGATTTATCCTTTAATATTAAAATACAGCTCCCTTGGGAATTGCTGCCAGGCCTGAATTTCGCAATAGGCGAAATGGATTTTGGCGGTTCGGTTAATGAATACGATACCAAGTATGCCGTGGCGACTTGGCAATATGGCCCTATTCGCACCACTCTAGGTGCGGGCACTTACGATGGTCGAGTGGAAGGCACTGGACGACTAGATGGGGTCTATGGTGGCGTGGAGTTTGCCGCAACCGACTGGCTAAGTGTAATTCTAGAAGACGACGCCTATTCAATGAATACCGGTATTCGCTTATCTACTCCACAGCGCTGGCTGCCAAGTGGTTGGCAGGCTTCGATGTTGTGGATGTATTCGGCAGAAGAGGGCGTGGATGACCGCCAAGATTGGTATGGTTTTAATGTAAAAATTCCTTTGGCCGCAGAGTATGCCAGAGTTTTGCCTAAGAGTAGGCCGAGGTCATTAGCGGTGGCAAAGGCGAATACGGTTACCAGTGAATCTTATGATGGTGACTCTGCGCTACAAAATAACCCTTTATTAGCGCCCCCCTCAAGCTCGCCTTCAGAGGCGATGTCTCGCTTAGATACCGCAAATGCCGAAAAAGCACTAAAAAGTCGTTTTGTGGCGGCTAATTTTGAGCAAGTTCGGGTTCAAAAATACGGCCGAGAATGGATTATTGCTTTTGAGAATGTGCAATACAATGCCAATGATATTGACGCTATTGGTGTCGCTGCGGGTGTGGCCGCAATGTCTTTGCCGGAAGGTGATCGCTTTTATTTGCAGTTAGAGAAATATGGCGTAGCAACTTTTGGTCTAGGTGGTGAAGTTAACGCGTGGAAGGCCTTCTTGGGTGGCAATGGTGCGATTCCGGACTCGGAAATGGTGACTGCACCAAGTAATAAATTGCGCCGCCGCAGTACGGGTGGCGGCCTATTTGCCTCTAGCCTGAAAAACAGTATCGACTATTTGGCATTTCGTCCCGATGTCCGTATTCGGCCTATTTTGTCGTCTACAGTAGGGACGGAGTACGGTGTATTTGATTATTCTTTAGCAGCGCGAGCGGATGTGGTTTTACCACTGTGGCCTGGTGCGGCATTTAATGTTAGCCGTGACTGGAATGTTAACGACACCAAAGACTTCACTCGGGAAGGTATATACGGCGGTGTTTTTTATAATCAGCGGGTGACGGAAGGCGTTAAAGACCGAATATTTAGCCAAACATTCCGCCATGGCCAAGGCTTTACCAGTATGATTTCTTATGGCCGCTTCTATGGCGCGGTCGATGGAGCTTCTATTGAAAGTCGCTGGGAACCTGGTGACGGCCGACATCGCTTCAATATTTTAGCAACTGACTTTGAAGAAAAACAGCGCCCCGAAAACACCCATAATGCACGCTTGTTGTCGTATCGATATTTCGCTCAAAGTATTAATAGCGAGGTAAGTATTACAGGCGGCGATTTTTATAATGAGGACTCGGGTTACCGTTTGGAGTTTGTTCAACACGTTGGTGATGTCAGGCTGCATTTGTTGTACAAAACCTCCGAAGACAATTCTTTTGCTACTTTAGGGTTTACGATTCCACTCACGCCGCGCAAGGGTATGACGAGAATTGCTGGTATTCATGCTGAAGGACAGGCTAATTGGGCCTATGGCATTACCACTATTCTTGGTGAGCAGGGTAACCGTTTGGTGTTTGGCCCCAACATCGTTCCTACTGTTTATAACGATTTGCGAAATACCTATTTTAGCGGTGACCGCTTAAATGGTGCTTATATTCGCGCTAACCAAGAGCGTTTGGTTGACGCATGGCAACGTTATGGTGCAACTAAGTAATGGCTTTAGTGGTTTTAGCGTGTTGACCTTAAAATCTAAACACTACTTTATTGCCGGTACCGACACCGATGTGGGTAAAACCCTGATTGCCTGCGGTATTTTACGTGCGGCGGCTAATCTGGGTTTAAAAACCTTGGCGATAAAGCCGGTTGCCGCTGGCGCAGAGCAGACGTCAGAAGGCTTGCGTAATAGTGATGCCGTGATGCTAATTAAGGCAATGACTGAGTCATTGCCTTATGCACAGGTCAATCCAGTTCTCTTGGCACCACCGATCGCTCCCCATATTGCTGCGGATCAAGCGGGTAGGCGCCTGAGTGTGTCCCAGTTGGCGGGCTTCTGTCGCGGGGTAATGATGCGCAAGGCTGATCTGGTGCTTATCGAAGGGGCTGGTGGCTGGCGTGTTCCCCTAAATCAGCGGGAAATGTTGTCTGGTTTGGCGATAGAGCTGCAAATTCCCGTTATTTTGGTGGTCGGCATGAAGCTAGGTTGTATTAGTCATGCGCTGTTAACCGCAGAGGCGATCAAAGCAGATGGTCTGACATTAGCCGGTTGGGTAGCAAATCAAATTGACCCTGAGATGGCGTGTTTTGACGAAAATTTTGCAAGTTTAACGTCATTATTACCGGCGCCTTGTCTTGGGTTGGTACCATATATGCATTCAATCGACGATGGCGATGTGAGTATTGCCCAGTATTTGCAGCTCAGTGTGTTGGCTTGATTTTTGGTCTCCTATGTCGCGCCCATATTTAACTGCTGCAGTTACTTGAGAATCTTTGTTTAGGCGCTTGCGGGGCATAATACCCTTTATCACTTTTCTATTGAGTCTAAAAATACAGGTTAGCTTTAATGTGTGATTGTGGTTTAAACCGCAATCGTTTATCGTTACGCCATATTGACTAATTAACATCGTTATTAATTAGTAACGAAGCTTGCAGTTAAACTAATTGGATTTCTCTAAAACAGATCCTATAAAAATGTAGCTTTGGGGCGTAATTTACGCTCTGTTTAACGGGGATAACAGATGAGTTTAGATCGTTTTCGTACCCTCATATCTATTGGTTGTGCTTTTTTTATGTCCCTGCCCGCCGCTGCGATTGCTGAACAGCCGGCGGCCGTTCCTCACATCTATGCTTTAGGCACTTTGAGTAATGTCGATAGTAACCGTAATGTCGATTCCAGCAGTAATGGTTGGCAGCTTGGTATTGGTTACCCGATAAATGAGCGCCTGTACATAGAGGGTGTGTATTTTGATAATACCTTCGAAACGGGTGATGGAAACGGCAGTGATTTTTATCAATCTGGGTTTGGCGTCGATTTACAATACGGTTTTAATGACCGAGAAACGTTTACGCCCTTTCTGTTGATTGGTGTGGGCGCTGCACAAAATGATGTAGTACCCGATTTTCTCGATGAAGATTCGATTTATTTTAATGCTGGCGTAGGTTTTGTTGGTCGTATTTTAGACTATCAGTGGCTGCGTTATCGCGGTGAAGCTCGCTACGTACAAGACGATTACCTAAATGGTATGAGCGATATTCGTTTTGGTTTGGGATTGGAAATTGCATTAGGGCATCGTAGTACGACGCGCGAGGTTGTGCGGGAAAAAATTATCTATCAGCAGGTGCAAGTTAAGCCTAAAGATAGTGATGGCGACCATATTGTTGATGAATACGATCAATGTCCGAATACCCTTCCCGGGGTTCGAGTTGATAGCACTGGCTGTGCCATAGAACAGCAAAGCCTCGCAATTAAAAATATTACTTTTCACACTAACTCGGCTGAACTCACGCCTCTTGGTGAGCAAACGCTGATGGCTGCCACTGAATTCTTAAACTCGCAAAAGAATATTCAGCTGGAAGTGGCTGGGCATACCGATAATGTTGGTAGTGATGCATATAATTTAGGCTTGTCGCAAAAGCGAGCAACTGCAGTTCGGCAGTTTCTAATAAGCCATGGTATTGCAACATCGCGGGTAAGTGCCAAGGGTTACGGTGAGGCAATGCCTCTTGTTACCAATGCTACGCCGGAAGGGCGGGCTATAAATCGCCGAGTTGAATTTAGCTTAAGCACTCGATAATTATTTAAATGGCTTTAAGGAGTAGGGCAATGCAAATACAGCGGTATTTGGCGGCATTATTGATTGTAATGGCCGCTAGCTTCCAGTTGGTGGGGTGTAAAAAGGCTAACGACGGTAATTCACGATCACAGCCGAGCGGCAGTAACAGTGCGCAAATTGACACTGACGGCGACGGCGTGGTTGATTCAGCGGATAACTGCCCATCAATAGCGAATTTAGATCAGCGCAATACTGATAACGACAGTCAAGGTAATGCCTGTGATACCGACGATGATAATGACAATATCGCCGATACGACCGACAACTGCCCGCTAGTAAGCAACCCTCTGCAAGAAGATAGTGACACCGACGGTATCGGTGATGCATGTGAAGACCGTGATGGCGATTCAGTGCTTGATAGTGTTGATAACTGCCCAGCGATAAGCAATGTTAACCAGCGCGATACCGATGATGATGGTGCTGGTGATGCCTGTGATATTGATGACGATGGTGATGGTGTTAATGACAGCACTGACAACTGCCCTTTGGTGCCGAACTCCTTGCAGACCGATTCTGATAATGATGGCATTGGCGATGTTTGTGAGAATGACTCCGATGGTGATGGCATCCTAAATACCGTCGATAACTGCCCATTAATAGCGAATGAAGATCAAGCTGATGCCGATAACAACGGTACTGGTGATGTTTGTGAAGACGCCGATTCCGATGGTGTTGTTGATTCGATAGATAATTGCCCAACAATCTCAAATGCCAACCAAGTAGACACAGATAGTGATGGCTTGGGTGACGTTTGCGATAGCGACGACGATGGTGACACTGTGCTCGATGGCGCAGATAACTGCCCGCTGGTTGGTAATCAGAATCAGTTAGACTCAGATGACGACGGCACTGGTGATGCTTGTGAGGCAGATGGTGACAATGACGGCGTCTTAAATGGTGTCGATAATTGCCCGTTTGTGGCTAACGCGAGTCAGGCTGACGTGGATAACGACGGTATTGGTGATGCCTGCGACGACTCTGACGCCGATGGCGTTCTAGATACGGTTGATAATTGCCGTGTTAATGCAAACTCTGGGCAAGAAGACCTAGATGCTGATCTTAAGGGTGATGTATGCGACGCCGATAAAGATGGCGATGGTGTAGAGAACGGTGTGGATAATTGCCCACTTGTCGTCAATACCAACCAAACGGATTCAGACAAAGATGGTATTGGTGACGCATGTCAGGAAGATGCCGATGGCGATTTAATCGCAGACATAAATGACAACTGCCCTGATACAGCGAATTTTGACCAAGCTGACACCATTAGCAATAACGGTATTGGTGATGCCTGTGATGATTCTGATACCGACGGCTTAGTGGACAATGCTGATAACTGCCCATTGGTTGCCAATTCGAGCCAGGTAGATACCGACGGTGATGGCGAAGGTGACGCCTGCGACATCGATGATGACGGTGACGGCGTACTAGATGGGCCAGATAACTGTCCTTTAGTGCCAAACTTGGATCAAGACGATGCCGGAAACAATGGTGTAGGTGATGCTTGTGAAGCGGATAACGACGCCGACAACGTTTTAGATGATGTTGATAATTGCCCGACTGTTGCAAATACTGCGCAAACTGATTTTGATGGCGACGGACTTGGCGACGCTTGTGATGACGACATCGACGGCGACACCGTTCCTAACAGCAGCGACAATTGCCCACTACCTAATCCAGGTCAGGAAGTTGACGATAGTGGTAACGCGGTAGCGTGTAATCCTACGGCAATTGCAGAAAACTTTGAATGTACTGCCGGTGCGCCAGCAGGTTCTACTGTAGCTGCAATCGAAACGGGTTTGGTTTGTACCATCACTGATTTGACCGCTCCTTTGTTGGACGGTTGCTCGGTAGTCTCGGCAGATAATGCAATAGACCTAGATTTGGCCTCATTTGCGATCATTAACTATGATATTGGTGTGCTTGATGCGCCATTACTTGGCGATGGTGGTTTGGGCTTAACGGGTTCGCAAACCTTGCAAGTGACTATGCCAGCGCCAATTGCTTCAGGGCAAGTTGCGGGCTTTATTATTAGTATTCCCAATAGCACTGTTGATTTAAGTATTACGCGTCGTATTAGCGTTAAAACTTACTTAAATGGCGTGCAAAATGGCGGTGCGGGTGTCGGTGAAAACACCGAGATCTCATTGCTTGGTCAGGGTGTTGTTCGTACTGACAATGCTTTGTTCCCTGCATTTGATCCAATGGATCCCGCTACCGCAATTGATCCGGGCGCATTTAGCTTCCCAGATCCCGCTGCGGCAAATAATGAAGTGAAGTACCTACTTGGTTTCATCGCACCAAATGACTTTGATCGCATCGAATTGGTGATTGATGCGCAATTGCTAACAGTTGATTTAACTGAGGCTGTGAAAGTCTATGAAACCTGTGTCGCCGCGGCACCCACTGGTGCAATGGATCCTAGCGTTCCAAGTAGTGGTGGTGATCCTGCTGCGCAACTGCAAACTCTGTTCGAAACGGTTGCCGATCCATTAGATGTGGCTGGTGTGATTGCAACGTTGTCTGGCAATCCCCCAGAGCAGTTACAGCTGCTGTTGGATTCCTTATCGGGAGCTAGTCAAGGCGAGTTGGAAACCATCGTTAATATGTTGGTGGCAGGAACGCCTCAGCAAACACAGGATTTAATTAATGTGTTAACTGGACTTGCCGGCAGTGTTGGTGGGGCGGCTAGTGTTGATGAGTTACTTACCATTCTTACTGGTTTGGCGAGTGGTGATGTTTCAACTGCGCCACAGAATTTAATTAGTTTGTTAGACAGTCAGCCAATTGACACTCAAATTGACTTGACGAATATTTTGCCCGGTCTTGTTGTGGGTGATCAGGAAGCATTAATAGGCACGTTAACTGACTTGGCTAATCCAGCGTTAGTGACCGATGCTATTAATGGTGTAGTCGCTGATCCGACCACGTTAGCTAGTTTGCTCGGTGGTTTATTTGGTGGCTAAGTTCTGAGTGTAATGAGTATATGTTGAATAAAAACCCCGGTCTTCCGGGGTTTTTTGCATTCTGGGGGTTCAATTCTCGGATTTGTAACGGTTTATCGAGTTTAGGCGCATTAAATGCTTGAGCTTTTCTTTATGGGCAAATCCAAAAACACTTGCAAGACGTAATAAAAGCGCTATAGTTGTCACTGTCAACATTGCCCGGCAGGCACTGCCGCGGCTACCATGCACATGAGGTCATTACCATGCCGCAATATACAGCTCCGCTCCGCGATATTAATTTCGTGTTAAAAGATGTACTCAAGAGCGATAAACATTTCGCTAGTCTCGCTACTCGTGAAGAAGTAAGCGAAGACTTAATGGACGCGATCATTAGTGAAGGCGCCAAGTTTTCTGAAAATGTGCTTTCTCCATTAAACCAGCCTGGCGACCAGGAAGGCTGCACATGGTCGGAAGACGGCGTAACCACACCTAAAGGCTTTAAAGAAGCTTATAAGCAATATGCAGAAGGCGGTTGGCCGTCGATGACCGCTAACCCTCAGTTCGGTGGTCAAGGCTTGCCAAATTCTTTGGGTTTGGTAGTAACCGAGATGGTCAGCTCGGCCTGCTGGTCTTGGGGTATGTATACCGGTTTGTCGCAGTCCGCCGCGCGTTTGCTCGAGGCTTATGCCAGCGATGAATTGCAGGAAACGTATTTAGGTAAAATGACTGAAGGTACTTGGGGCGGCACCATGTGCTTAACCGAGTCTCATTGCGGCTCAGACCTTGGTCTGCTGCGCACCAAAGCCGAGATCAATGCTGACGGTAGTTATAGCGTCACCGGCACCAAGATTTTTATCTCGGGCGGTGAGCACGACATGATGGAGAATATCATCCATTTGGTTCTGGCACGGGTTGAAGGCGCGCCAGAGGGCACCAAGGGTATTTCACTGTTTGTAGTACCGAAGTTTCTGCCCGACGAAAATGGTGAAGTCGGTGAGCGCAACGGCGTGCACTGCGGCAGTATTGAACACAAAATGGGCATTAAAGCGTCTGCGACTTGCGTGATGAATTTCGACAGCGCCAAAGGCTTTTTGGTTGGCGAAGAAAATCGTGGCCTGAACGCCATGTTCCATATGATGAACTCAGCGCGTTTGGGCACGGCTTTGCAGGGCTTGTCCGCCGGTGAAGCGTCGTTCCAAGGTGCGCTGGCTTATGCTAAAGATCGTCTGCAAATGCGCTCCTTGAGTGGCCCGAAAAACCCGAATGGCCCCGCGGATCCATTGATTGTTCACGCCGATGTGCGCCGTATGCTGCTCACCCAAAAGGCCTTTGCTGAAGGCAGCCGCGCCTTTATCTATTGGGTTGCGCAATTGGTTGATACCTTCTATTTCTCTGGCGATGAGCAGGCGCGCAAAGACGCAGAAGAGCTTTCTGAGCTGCTGACGCCAATCGCCAAGGCCTTTGTAACCGAAACCGGCCTAGAATCTGCCAACTACGGCATGCAGGTCTTTGGTGGTCATGGCTTTATTTCTGAGTGGGGCATGGAGCAGATTGTTCGTGATTTGCGCATCTCTACTCTGTATGAAGGCACCACCGGTATTCAAGCACTCGATTTACTTGGCCGTAAGGTCATGGGCAGCGGTGGTAAGCAGTTGATGGTGTTTACTAAAATCATCCACAACTTCTGTAAAGAGCAGCAAGACAAACCAGGCATGGCGCCTTTTGTCACTAAACTTGCTGAATTGAATAAAGAGTGGGGCGAAATTACCGGTAAATTGGGTGAAAAAGCCATGAACAATGCCGACGAAGTGGGCGCGGCCTCGGTTGATTACCTCATGTATGCCGGCTATGTGTCGCTGGCGTTTATGTGGGCGCGGATGGTATCAGTAGCGCTGGATGGTGATGCCGAAGACGCTTTCCTGCAGGCCAAAGTGAAAACTGCCAATTTCTATTATCAGCGTCTATTGCCGCGTACTGAGTCGCATAAAATTGCGATGCTGAACGGTGCCGATAGCCTGATGGACATGCCTGAAGATGCCTTTGCATTTTAATTTGTACTAAAAACCCATTTTGATTGCGGCGACCTTGTGTCGCCGCTTGTCTAGAGGAACTCCGAATGCCTGAATATAAAGCTCCCCTACGCGATATGCAGTTTGTGTTACACGATGTTTTTCACGCTGAACAGCTCTGGCAAACCATGCCCGCAATGGAAGACGTCAACCGGGAATTGGCTGATGCCATATTGGAAGAAAGCGCCAAAATTAACGAGAGCCTGATCGCGCCTTTGAGCCAGCCTGGCCACGAAGAAGGTGTGACTTGGACAGATGGTGTCGTGACTACACCCAAAGGTTACCCCGAAGCCTTTAAACAATTGGCTGACGGCGGCTGGGGTGGGCTGTCTGGTGCGCCAGAGTATGGTGGCCAGACCATGCCAAAGATGTTGGTGCTATTGTTTGAAGAGATGCTGTACTCCTCAAATATCGCCATGGGCCTTTATTTAACGCTGACCTCGGGCGCAGCACTGGCGATTGCCAGCCACGCATCTGAAGAACTCAAAACCAAATTTCTGCCAAACATGTATTCGGCCAAATGGGCTGGTGCCATGTGCTTGACCGAAAGCCACGCCGGTACTGACCTCGGCATGATTCGGACCAAGGCGGTGCCCCAAGCTGACGGCAGCTACAGCGTTAGCGGTACCAAGATTTTTATCACCGGCGGCGACCAGGATTTGACCGAGAACGTCATCCATTTGGTGTTGGGGAAACTGCCAGACGCCCCAGCCGGTTCTAAAGGTATTTCTCTTTTCTTGGTACCAAAGTTTAAAGTTAACGACGATGGTAGCCTGGGCGAGGCCAACGGCGTGAGCTGCGGCAGCATTGAACACAAAATGGGTATTAATGCGTCAGCGACCTGCGTAATGAACTTCGACGGCGCTGAAGGCTATTTGGTTGGTGAAATCAATCGCGGCCTGCAGGGTATGTTCACCATGATGAACTACGAGCGTTTATCGGTGGGTATTCAGGGCTTGAGCGCGGCCGAGGCGGCGTATCAATGGTCTTCTATCTACGCTCGCGAGCGCACTCAAAGCCGCGCGCCATCTGGCCCCGTGAATAAAGATGGCGCCGCAGATCCGATCATTGTGCACCCCGATGTACGCCGCATGCTGCTCACCCAAAAAGCCTATGTAGAAGCAGGGCGCGCTTTTGCGGTATACGTTGGCAAGCAATTGGATTTGTCTAAATTTGCCAGTGGCGACACCCAAGAGCGTGGTGCGGCTATGGTTGAATTGCTAACCCCAGTAGCCAAAGCATTTCTTACCGATAAAGGCCTTGAAGGCACTGTGCACGGCCAACAGATTTTTGGTGGCCACGGCTATGTGCGCGAATGGGGTATGGAGCAGTTGGTGCGTGATGTGCGTATTAGCCAGATTTATGAAGGCACCAACGGTATTCAAGCACTGGACTTAATGGGTCGTAAGATTGCTGCTAACGGCGGTCAAACCTTGGCGTTGTTAGTTGCTGAAATGCGCGAGTTTAGCGCTTCAGCTGCGGCGGTGCAGGGTATGGACGAGTTTCTAAGCCCGCTGAATGAGGCGGTAGATAACCTCGAGTCACTATCTGCTTATGTGCTTGAACAGACTAAAAATGGTGATGCTAACGCGATTGGCGCGGCTTCGGTCGAATTCCTCCACGTTATGGGCTTCACGCTTTATACCTATATGTGGGCAATGATGTGCAAAGCCGTATTGAGTGGTGACTGCGCGCAGGGCGAAGCCTTTGCGCAAGCGAAGCTGCACACCGCACGCTTCTTTGTGCAGCGCCTATTGCCACAGGCCAAAGGCTTGAGCGAGTCTATTCGCAACGGCAGTGCGAGCTTGATGGATATTCCAGAAGAAGCGTTTATCTAAATTTGGGTTAAGCGGTAAAGCTGGAGAAGAAGGCGGCATCTTGCGATAATGATGCCGCCTTTTTTATTGCCTGCTATTTTGGCTGTTAGCCAAAGTGCGGTGATGCCTATACCGTGGTGAACCAATGGAAAACGAACACAATAAGCTCAACCCAGAAGACCAAGCTAAGGTCGATGCCTTTTTAAAGCAAGGTTATAACGAGACTGACCGTAAGCCCTTTAGGCCACTGAAATTATTAGGAATTTTGTTTGTTATTGTGTCTTTGATTACCGGCGGCAGTTTAATACTTGCTCGCATGAGTGGCGTTCACTGAACGCCGTCTAGTGCGTAATTTTGTGGTGTACTCGAAGGACGCAATTTCTTGTTACACTCCGCGCTTTTGCGGCGCAGGGCTATATCAGCCAAGCTTTTTCATGTCTACAGCAAAGTAGCGATACCAAACGCTGTGCTCTTCCTGGGGCGACTGCTTCCAGCCATATTGAGTCGGCCGCTCGGTTTCAATCGCAAGGGTGCCAAATAGCAGCCAATCGTATAGCGCTAATAAATTACACATATTCTTCGCAGAATTTTTACCCCGGGCATGATGATGGTGATGCTGGGTGGGGAAGGTAATAATATGGCAGAGGCCGCGCATGGTCTTACGCACCCAGGGCCAAGGGTGATTCAAAAAATATAAATCGTAATTCCAGTTAACGTGGTTATGGGCTGCCCACAGGCCCTTGAATGCCGTGCCAATCAAAAATACCTCAGTAAGCCCCAAGTAAAGACACAAAAACTGGAACCGGAAATTGGGCATGATGAACCAGAACAGCCAATGCTCAACAAAGGTTTGGGTTACACTGAGTTCGCCGCGGCCCTCGTTACCACCCGAGAAGTGGTAGGGCGGCGGCCGATTTTGTTTAGCTGCTGAAAAATAAATAGGGGCTTCCAGCGCGGCCGCCGTGCGTAGGAAAAGAAATGGGCGCCACTGTGCAATAACTCTTCAATAAAAATATAGGCAATGAGCACCGGCCAAAAATAAGCCTCTTCTAGCCAACTTAGACCGCCTTGAAACTGCGGGACGAGTAATGTGTCAAGCCAGGCGATGGCAAATATCAGCGCGGGGCGTTGAATAGTGCTAAGGCCTAGCGAGGCAATGACCGCCATGCCCCAGTCTTCGCGGGTTTTTTTGCCGTTGCTATTGCGGCCCGACTGCCACTCCCACGCGGAGGCCAGAATAATAAATAGAATTACTGAGAGGCTAACGACTTTGTCCATGGCTGTATTCCTAATGCGCTTTATTGTTCTAACAGCATAGCGATCTTTGGTTATTTGTAAATTTGATGTTATATATAATAATTATCCATATTTAATATAATGAAGCCTAACTGATATGCTCAATTTACGCGGCGTTGACCTCAATTTGCTTTCGATCTTCGATGCCCTGATGCATGAAGAGAATATGACTCGCGCGGCTGATCGCTTGGGTATGAGCCAGCCAGCCATGAGTGCAGCGCTGCAGCGGCTGCGCCTCACTTTTAAAGATGAGTTATTTATCCGCAGCCGTCTAGGAATGCAGCCAACGCCGCGAGCCCATGCCATTTACCCTCAAATTAGGGAGGCGCTGGCCTTAATTCGTGGTGCCCTAGCCAAAGATCAGCACTTTGAGCCAAGTGTCGATGAGCGCTGCTTTCGCCTACTCGGCGATAATTATTTTGAAGCCGTCGCCCTTGGTCCGTTAATGGCCCAGTTGCAGCAAGCAGGTTCAGGCCTGACGGTAGAGGCCCTGCCCTTTAGCGGTCAGGAGCAGGATCATTCCCTTAGTTTACGGCGAATAGACGTCGATGTAGTTATTGATTACCTGCCCTTGGCGCAGGACTATATTTGTAGCGAGTTACTCGCCGAGGAGCGTTTGGTGGTGATTGCCAGCGCCGATCATCCGCGGGTTCAAACTGAGCTCTCGCTGGAACAATACCTCGCCGAAGAGCATGTGTTTTTACCCCAGCGCAGCCGCGAGCGGAGTCAGTTAGAGCAGGCTTTGGGCGGTAAGCCCCTGCCGCGTAAAAAAGCGGCGCAGGTGCAGAATTTTTCCAGTATGTTGCCGGTGGTAGCGGCCACAGATTATCTCGCAGTGATGCCGTCGCGAATTCAGAAAATTTACGCAGGGGCGTTTGATTTACAGTGTTTTCAATTTCCATTGCCGATTGCGCCGATACCGATATGGATGATGTGGCCGGCTGCATTAGATGGGGATCTTGCGCAACAGTGGTTTCGCGGGCAGCTGCGGGGCTTGGTCAATAAGCTTTAATGATCGTCGTGTTTAGGCGGCAAGTATTTAGACTAGGGACGTGGGCATTTGTTAGTCTGATTGGCAATGTGCTCCACTTAGAAGAGGTGTCGTTATGTCTGCTGTTTTGACTCATATCGCGCTACATGTTTCTGACCTAGACGCCTGTATAACTTTTTACCAAGATTATGCGGGTCTAAAATTAATCCATCAGCGTGAAAATAAGGCGGGGGGCGAGGTTGTTTGGCTGGCCGAAGAGGGCCGTGAGCAGGAGTTTATTTTAGTGTTGCTACCAGGTGGCCCAGGCCGTAAGCAGCTCGATACTGATTTTTCGCATTTGGGCTTTGCGCTGCCTAGTCGCGCTGCGGTGGACGCCATTGCCGAACAAGCAGATTTGGATGGCATACTCGCATGGGCTACACGAGAAGAACCTTATCCTGTTGGCTATTACTGTGGCCTGCGCGATCCCGACGGTAACTTTGTGGAATTCAGTTATGGTCAGCCCCTAGGGCCTGGCGCCGATGCAGCAAAGCTAAATTGAGTATTGGTCTGTTTTATGAAGATTGAAATTGCCGATTACCAAAACCCCCAAGATAGAGCTGGGATTGTGAAGTTAATGGCAGCGTATGCTTTAGACCCTATGGGTGGCGGCGAAGCATTGCCCGACGCGGTATTGGCGAATTTGTGTGATGCTCTCGCCAGTGAAGTTGGCGCCATTAGCTTGTTGGCCTTTGACGGCGACAGCGCGGTGGCACTGCTCACCGCGCTGCGCGGCTTCTCAACGTTTAAGTGCCAGCCGCTGCTCAATATTCACGACGTGATGGTCTTGCCCGAATACCGTGGTCAGGGCTTGAGCGCACAAATGATTACACAGCTTGAAGCGTATGCGCGGCGTCATGCTTACTGCAAAATGACACTGGAGGTGTTGGCGAATAATATCGGCGCGCAGCGAGTGTACGAGCGTTGTGGCTTCGCGCCATACCAGCTCGATCCGGAGCAGGGCGCGGCGAGCTTTTGGCAGAAAGCGTTGATTTAGTTTGTGCTCACAACATCTATTGTAATAAACCACCAAGAAAAGGCATTCATTAATGAAAGGGACGGTACTCGATTTTAAAGACGGCATTGTTCGCATTTTTCTTTGGGGTGTTTGGCGTTCATAAATTTTACTTGGGCTATACCAAACAGGGGGTGATTATGGCGCTGGCCTTTCTGTTTGGTTTTGTTCTGGCGGGTTTGCCTTCCCTCGCTATAGCGATAATTGCCTTTGTTGAGTTTATTCTTTACATCATTAAATCAGGCGCTGAATTTGAGCAGACCTATGTGCTCAGCCAGCGGCCTTGGTTTTGGGGTCGGATATAAGTATGACGTATCAGCGGGTAGTGGTATTGACCGGTGCGGGAATTTCCGCAGAGTCGGGTATTAAGACTTTTCGTGCGGCAGATGGCCTTTGGGAGGAGCACCGAGTTGAAGACGTGGCGACCCCAGAGGGTTTTGCTGCCAACCCAGAGTTAGTGCAGCGTTTCTACAATGAGCGCCGCCGCCAATTATTAAGCGCAGAGGTAGCGGTAAATCCCGCTCATGTAGCGCTTGCTGAATTTGAGAAAAAATTTAGCGGTGAATTTTTACTCGTTACTCAAAACATTGATGATCTTCACGAGCGCGCGGGCTCGCAAAAACTTATTCATATGCACGGCGAATTACTCAAAATGCATTGCAGCTATAGCGGTGTGGTCTATCCAATCGACACCGATATCAGTACCGAGGCTCGCTGCGCCTGTTGCGGGCTTCGCGGCGGCCTGCGCCCGCACATCGTCTGGTTTGGCGAGATGCCCTTGGGAATGGATGAGATTTACACCGCCCTGGAGCAGTGTGATTTGTTTATTGCAGTGGGTACCTCGGGCAATGTTTATCCCGCGGCAGGGTTCGTGCAAGCCGCGGCGAGTGTTGGCGCTCATACCATAGAAGTGAATCTCGAACCCTCAGCGCTGCAATCGGCATTTTCAGAAACTCGGTATGGGCTGGCGAGTATTGAATTGCCGCGTTTGCTCAATGAATTGTTGAATGCGTCGTAAGGGCTTAGTCGCATTGCGCGCGGGCCAGTGCGCCCAGCGTGGCTAGGCCTTGCTCTAATTGTAAATTCCATGGACAGGCACAGGAAATTCGCAAGCAGTGGCGATATTTCTCGCTGGCGGTAAACAGTGGGCCAGCGGCAATACTGATATTTTTTGCTAGTGCCTGTTCGGCTAACAATAATGTGTCGACCTGCTTGGGAAGCTCCAGCCACAGCGCATAGCCACCACGAGGTTGCGTTATTTGGGTGCCGTTAGGCATATGCCGCGCTAAGGCTTCTCGGATGCGCGCCGTTGAGGTGGCCAGTGCGGCGCGCATACGGTGCAGATGACGGTCGTATTCGCCGCTGAGCAGTAGGCGCTCGGCAGCTAATTGGGGAATGGTTGCACTGGCGGCATTTAGGGTAAATTTTTGGTAGTTCAGCTCTTCGCTGTATTTGCCACCGGCGATCCAGCCGATTCGCAGGCCAGGCGAGAGCGATTTCGATAGCGAGGAGCAATACAACACATCGCTGGCGTTGTCATGATACTTGGCAATTCCAGGGCGCTGTTGCTCAAAACTCAATTCACCGTATATATCATCTTCAATCAGTGGAATGTGCGCGGCGCTGAGCATGGCCACCAAGTCTCCTTTGCGGGTATCACTTAATGTGGCGCCGGTGGGGTTGCTAAAGTTGGTGACCACAATACAGGCTTTGACTGGCCATTTTTCAATTGCTAACTGCAAGGCTTCTAGAGAAATGCCGTGCTGAGGGTCAGTGGGTATTTCTAGGGCTTGTAGCCCAAGTGAGTCAATTATCTGAAGCAGCCCGTAAAACAGCGGTGATTCTAACGCAACAATATCGCCCGCTTTACAAGTAACTTTTAGGGCCAGATATAAAGCTTCTTGGCAGCCTTGAGTAATGGTGATGTCGTCGGCTTGTAGTTGGCAGCCGAGCGCATTCATGCGTTTGGCAAGTTGTTGGCGCAAGCCTAAATAGCCTGGTGGAAACTCATAACCATTGCCGCGGCAGTGGGGGTGGCGGGCCGCGCTTGCTAAAGCGCGCTCAAGCGCGGTTACGGGTAAAAAGCTGGCATCGGGAACAGTAGCTCCCAAGCGCAGCATATTAGGTCGGTTGGCTGCAGATATGACCTGCATTACCCGTTGTTGGCTACCGATGAGGGTGGGTTTAGTATTGGGCCGAGATTCGCTAGGGCAACACACCATGTTTTCAAAGCGAGCTTTAATATAAAAGCCGGAGCGAGGCCGCGCCTCGATATATTGTTCCTGCTCCAAATAGCGGTAAGCGGCCAGCGCGGTAGACAGGCTGACACCGTGGGCTTCACTGGCTTGGCGCACGCCGGGCAGCTTGTTACCAATTTTGAGCTGACCTTGTTCTATATGCTTGGCGATCTGACTGGCAATTTGCCGGTAGCGTGGTGGCATTGAGCTTTCCTCGTGGGAGCTGTTATGCATAACAGATACTTATAATGTTGGTCTGTACTGCATCAAAATAAAAATAGTGTATCTGTTATGGTTTTCCGTGTCGCGCTAATCTGGGGTCGTGCAAGTCGCTGCACGGATGACGCGGAAAGGAGTCAGTAATGAAGACGTTAAAGCCACTTTTTTACTATTTAAAAAGCGTACCGCTATTATCGTATTTGGCTAATACCTTGTTCGTCGCAGTCGTGCTGGCGGTGATAATAATATTACTTGCGGGCGAGAGCGGAATAAGCGCTCAGGAACGGGAGTGGTGGTGGAATATTCATTAGGATTGAAATTATGAAATATTACGTTGTTGATGCTTTTAGTTCTGAGCGGTTTGCGGGTAACCCCGCCGCGGTGTGTTTGCTTGAGGGCGAAATGTCAGATGCGGAGATGCAGTCTTTGGCCGCTGAGTTTAATTTGTCTGAGACTACGTATTTACGATTATTGCCTGACGGTCGTTATAGCTTACGCTGGTTCACACCGCTGACCGAGGTCAATCTCTGTGGTCACGCAACATTGGCGGCCGCCCATGTGCTGTGGCAGCAGTGTGCTATTGCCAGCACTGCTCTGCGTTTCGAAACTCGCAGTGGTGAGCTGGCTGCTAGTTTGCTCGCCGATGGCATCGCGCTGGAATTTCCCCTCGTGGTGACTCAGCCTCTTGCTGACGATACGCAATTGCGTGGTGTGGCGGATAATATTCTCGCGACGTGTCGCGCTGGCGAGGATTTGCTCATAGAACTGGCTGATGTCGCAACAGTGCAGAGTTTTATACCAGACCTCGCTGCGGTTTCTGCCCTGCCAGCGCGGGGTTTGATTGTAACTGCCAAGACCGGTGGCGGGGGTGGGAATCAGGTGGATTTTGTTTCGCGGTTTTTTGCACCGGCTGCAGGAATTGATGAAGACCCAGTAACGGGCTCCGCCCATTGCGCTTTGGCGCATTACTGGTCGCAAAAATTGGGCCGTGAGACTATGCGGGGCAGGCAGCTATCTACTCGTGGCGGTGAAGTTGGGGTGGCAATTGCTGGCGACAAAGTGATTTTGTCGGGGCAGGCAGTGACCGTGATGGGCGGCGAGATTTTTTAAGCGTGTTAACTGCGGCGGTGCTGGCGATATTCGCTAGGTGCGAGGCCAATGGTCTTTTTAAATAGCCGAGAAAAATAATAAGCGTCGTCGTAACCCACTGCGCCGGCTACCTGTTTGACCGATTGGCTGGTGCTGTCGAGTAAATAGCAGGCTCGCTGAATTTTCATATTAATAAAATACTGAATTGGCGACTGGCCGGTGTGGGCTTTAAACTTTTTGGTGAAGTGGTACTTCGATAATTTGGCGCCTGCCGCCAGTTCGTCGAGGTTGAGCTGGCCGTGAATATGCTCCTGCATGGTGGCGCGCAGTCGCTCCCAGTTTAAGGCCTTACCGCTTTGCGGGCGTTGTTGGCGTACTAATAAGGCGATGTAGCTGAGCAGCGCCTGCAGTTGATGGCCACCCTGCATAAATTCGGCAAATTGATAGGCGCTGCGGCGCAGCTCAGAAAGGCCGTCAAAAATGCGTACCACTCGCGGTTGCACGCCAATATTCACGCAGGGGCTGCTGAGTTGAATGTGTTGGTAAAAATCCGCAGCGAGCTTACCTTGAAAATGTAGCCAGTAAATTGTCCATGGGTCTTTGGCGTCGGCTTTGTAAGCGTGAGGATGATCTGGTGGCAGCAGAATAATATCGCCGCTATTGATGCGGTAGTGTTTGTCGTCGCACATTAAAGTGCCTTTGCCGGCAATGCAGTAAATAAGTAGATGGCTGTCGTGTTGTTGGCGCTGCATGCGGTGGCCAAAAGCGGCGGGGTAATAGCCCATGGCAAGGGGGTACAAACCCTCGGTTAAGGGGTGGGCGGCCAGCTGAGTTTGCACAAATTGCGGTGTGAGGAAGCGAATACCCTGAGGTGGTAGTGGCCAATCTGAGGTAATGGGCATGTTAAGCCTTTGGATTTAAGGGGTTTTTTTCTAATTTTCGAGTAATGTGTAGACCAAAGTCTATGCGCAATATAATCCATCAAGTCGGCAATATAATCAATCCTACCGGATTCCTAACTGTGTTTATATGGTTGCCCTATTTATGCGCAGCTGGACGTGAGCCAGCTGAGCTATTGTAAGCCACAAAAATAACCCGGAGAGATACCATGGCCGCTGAAACCGCCGTTGCTACTACAGAAGAGGCGCAACTTGTGCAGTCTCTGATTGCCCGCTCGCGCGCCGCGCAAGCTCAGATTGCCGATTATAGCCAAGAGCAAGTCGACGAACTGATCACCGCTATGGTGTGGTCTGTTGCCCGTCAAGACGTTGCTGAGAAAATTGCTAAGTTCACGGTAGAAGAGACCCAGCTTGGTAACTATGACGGCAAGTTCCTGAAAATATTCAAAAAAACTCGCGCCGCACTGTTCGATATTATCAATGACAAGTCAGTGGGCGTGCTGGAAGAAGACAAAGAACGCAATATCGTTAAAATCGCTAAGCCAGTTGGTGTTATCGGCGCATTAACGCCTTGCACCAACCCAGAAGCGACGCCGGTGATTAAGGCAATCTCTGCCATTAAAGGTCGTAATTCGATTATTGTTGCGCCGCACCCGCGCTCTAAGCTAACCAATAAGATGATCTGCGATTTGATGCGCGGCGCGCTTAAGGCCTGCGGTGCTCCCGAGGATTTGGTTATTTCTATGGACAGCCCGTCGATGGAAGGCACTGCTGAATTGATGAAGCAGTGCGACCGTATTCTGGCTACCGGCGGCGCGCCAATGGTTAAATCTGCATACTCAAGCGGCACCCCAGCACTGGGTGTGGGCGCAGGTAATGCGGTTATCACTGTTGATGACACTGCAGACCTAGACGAAGCAGCTGAAAAAATCCGTATTTCTAAAACCTTGGATCTGGCGGCATCCTGCTCTTCAGACAACGCGGTTATCGCCTTTGAATCAAACGTCGACGCGCTGCTTGAAAAACTGCAAGCCCAGGGCGGCTATATCTGTAACGCTGAAGAGAAAGCTAAGTTGCAGAGTATCATTTGGGAAGATGGTCACATCGCGGCACGTATCGTTGCTCAGCCCGCTAGCGTTCTGGCTGAAATGTCGGGTATTGACCTGCCCGAAGGCAAGACCTTCCTAATCGTGCCAGAAACCGGCGCCGGCCCAGAGTACCCCTTCTCTGGCGAGAAGATGTCTGTTGTGATGGCTTTCTACACGGTGAAAGACATTGACGGCGCTATTGCCATGACCAACGCCATTCAGGCGTATCAGGGGCAAGGCCACTCATGCGGTATTTATTCCTACAGCGATGAGAACATCATGAAGTTTG
>NZ_JARGNU010000008.1:0-68873 GCF_029212375.1 Zhongshania sp.
TACATTAAGAATTCAGCAATGGCCTGGCCTATAGGTATTTTTCTACAGCCTGAACTCCTCAATAACGTTCTGCAGTTGGTCGCGGGTGCGGTTGAGAAGGCGCTCCTGCTCCTTCGCGACCTCAGTGCCAATATTGCCCTCTATATCTTTTATATTGGGCAGGGCAAAGGGCCGCTCAATATCGGTAAAGATAACGGTAAGCCTGCCCAGTGGTGGTGAACGATCCACTCTGACTAGCATCATTCTCACCCAAACATTGTCGTCTTTGAGTTTGATGTTTTGGTAGCCGGTATCAACAAAGGGTTTGCCAACGTCAATTTCATGGAGCGAAGAGCGCAGTTCAACCGTTAATTTAGGATGAAAGTTTTTGAAAATATTATTAGTCGGAATGCCTTCGCTTCGAACTAGCAATTCATTATTGCCTTCACTAAACACAATGTCTTGGTTTTCATTTATTAATAGTGCATTTGGCAGTACCCGACTTTTCAGGGCCTCCATGATCAGTGCACTGTAGTCTTGGTCTAGGCGTTTGGTGGGCGACATGATATGGCGGTCCACCGCCGGAGTAGGCTCAATATAATCAGGAATCCGGCGGCTGTGCATGGTCCGCTCAGGGGGCAAGGATTTGTTGATCGATACCGCCTGATAAAGTTTGGCGCTTTTTGAGATTACGCGATACTGCTCTTGGAATAAGCCAATGGATTCCGAAATGCCGAGCATCAGCAGCCCGCCCGGATTTAAGGCGTAGTGAAAGGTGGGTAGTAACATGCGCTGCAATTCGGCGGTGAAGTAAATCATCAAATTGCGGCAGGTAATTAAATCTAGCCGTAAAAACGGTGGATCTTTGTTAATGTCGTGCAGCGAGAAAATCACCATCGCTTTAATTGGTTTGATAACCTCGTACTGGTCGCCATTGACCGTAAAAAACTTGGCCTTTATTTCTTTTGGCAAATAGTGAAGCGCACTCTCTGGGTATACCGCTTCTCGTGCAAAGCTAATGGCCTGCTCGTCGATATCGGTCGCAAAAATTTGAATCTTATATTCGTTTTTCTTGTCGCCGAGGATATCGCTGATAATCATCGCCAGCGTATAAGGCTCTTCACCAGTGGAGCAGCCTGCCGACCACACCCGAATAATCTTGTCGGTTTTGTTTGCCAAATACAGTTGCAGTTCACGGCGCAAGGCCTCGTAGGCGCGCACGTCGCGAAAGAACGAGGTAACGCCGATTAACATGTCGTTAAACAGAAAACTGATTTCTTCGCTGTGCTTGCTCAAATGCAGCAGATAATCTTCAGACTTGGCAATTTTGAGCGAGGTCATCCGCCGCTCAATGCGGCGTAGTATGGTGTTTTCTTTATACAGACTAAAATCGACTTTTGAGTGTAATTTTAGCAGCCGTATGATGCCAATATAGGTTTCACGGGGAATGGTTTTTTCGTCAATAATCGTCCTGTCTCTAGGAAACATAACAATGCTTTTTAATTCTGCGCCAATTTGCTCAGGCGACACAATTAAGTCGACATTGCCGGAGTTAATCGCAGAGTTAGGCATACCGTCATATTTGGCGGTATTGGGATCTTGGACTATACCAAAGCCGTTTTCGGCTTTAATCGCGCGTATGCCGCGGCTGCCGTCGCTGCCGGTGCCCGACAGAATAATGCCAATAGCATCATCGCCTTTATGGGTGGCAATCGACTCAAACAGCATGTCGATTGATGGCCGCGGGGTATGGCGGGCCTCAATATAGCTTGTCAGCACGATTTTGTTGTCGCGTGAAATTTCAATGTTGTGGTTTGGTGGGCAGATATAAAGGGCATTGGCGCGCAGGGCTTCGCCGTCCACCGCAGTAAACACCGGAATGGGCGCATCTTTTACCAGCAAGTCAACCATCATGCTTTTATGCGATGGCGACAGATGCTGGGCCACTATAAAGCTCATATTGGTGTCGTCGGGCAAATTGGCAATCATTATCTGTAGGGCTTCGAGCCCGCCAGCACTGGAGCCTACGCCAACAACGGTTAAGGGCTTAGTCGCTGGCGGTGGGACTAAGTCCTTGGATTCGCTGGTTTCTTTATCCTTTTGCATGGTATCTACCCTGATGTAGCTTGTGCTGACCACCGTGGATAGCAGAAAACCGCGGATAAGTGTGCTGCGTATCCGCTGAACGAGGCTGGCTTGGGTTAGCTCGACCTTCCATACTCACATCTTCTGCAGGGCGGGCTAGGCCGTTTAGCAAATTTCTGCGCTGCATGCGCAGACCTACGTGTCGCGTTTGGCCTGGGCATCCCGCGCAAATTGATTAAAAGCGATTGGTTTCGAGTTGTGGGGCCGTAATTTGGGCCGCCCTATAAAAGCTTTGCGCGCCTAAAATAACGCGGTATGCCGTAAATATTTTATACACGGCTTCTAAGTATACGTATCTCGGCATTTGAGAGTATAGGCACTTTCCGAAGGTCGGCCAGTTAGGCTGGTGCTATTTAGGCCTTATTTTTTGCGGGAGTGATGTGCCCGCATTTTGGCTTATGTAGTTGTTACAAAAACAGTGTTGATTTCGCTGTGGCGCACGCATTTTCTTAAGTGTTTCTTAAAAATAGCTCGTTAGGCTACCAGCATGAAATAGTGATGTGAGGGCAAAACGATGCATTCAGCTCAGGTAGTTTTGGCAGAAAACGAACTAGGTCGCACTGCGCCCAATCGCCCTCAGGGTAGCAAGACAATAGATATGTCGCCCCGTCTAAGTGTTATTGGTCGCCGTGGTGCAGAGCGCGCTGAAATAGAGACCTATATAGCCAATAAATTTTATACAAATTACGGCGCCAAGCTACAGGAATTTTTACCCTTCTTGTTGGTGATGCGGGCCGGTGACGATTTGGCTGGGGTGCTGGGTATGCGGCGCGCCGATCATGGCCGAGCGCTGTTTTTAGAGCAGTATATGGATCGGCCTGCGCAACTGATATTAGGCGATTTACTCGCGAGCTCAGTTGAGCGAGACAGTTTGGTAGAAGTGGGTAATTTGGTGTCCACTTGGCGGGGGAGTAGCCAAATGCTGTTTATTGCGCTAGCGGCCCTAATTGTTGAGGTGGGGGCAGAATGGGCGGTGTTTACGGCAACCCCAGAAGTGCAAAAATTATTGGCTCGCTTAGGTGTAAAGCAGTATGTGCTGGGCAGGGCCGATGGTGGCAGGCTCGGCGAGCAGTTAGCTAACTGGGGGAGCTATTACAACAGCTCGCCCTCCTTGGTGGCGGTAAATGCCGCTCACGCCCTTAATATCTTCGCCCGCCAGCCGATGTCGAGTATGTTATTGGCCAGCTGCAAACACCAAATTGAAGCGAGTTGCACCAGTAATAATATAGGTGCGTTATATGACTAAGTTACTTACCGAGTTACGACATATTGCCCGCACGGCGGGTGAGTGCGCGGCGCTGTCTGGTGAGCAAGATCGATACACTTACCGCGGCTTATTGGCTGCGGTCGACGGCTTGGCTGAGGAGTTGATTCAGCTGGGGAGTCGTCGCGTTGCCTTATTGGCCGACAATAGCCCCGCGTGGGTCATCGCCGATTTAGCCTGCTTGCGAGCAGGTGTGGCACTTATTCCCATTCCGGGGTTTTTTAGTGCCGCGCAGTTAGCAAATACCTTACGCAGCAGCGGTGCTGAAATTTTGATTAGCGATCGCACTGCCGACGACACCCAGTTACAAGGTGTGCTCGCTAGCAAGCGCGAGGTAAGTGGTTTTAACGGTCTGCCACAACTACGCGTTTGGCCGCTTGAGGAGACCCAGCAAACCGCCAATCTACCCGTTGGCACAGTAAAAATTACCTATACCTCTGGCTCAACCGGCGCGCCAAAAGGTGTTTGCCTATCGGCTGAGAACCTATTGGCAACGGCGACAGCGTTGAACAGCGCATTGTTGGCCACACCCCTGCGCCGCCATTTGGTCGTACTGCCGCTAGCAACCTTGTTGGAAAATGTGGCCGGCGTTTACGCCGCCCTGTTACGCGGCGCCGAGGTGGTAATGCCCAGCTTGCAGACGCTGGGCTGGGCTGGTAGCTCTGGCCTTGATGTTCAAGCACTGAGTGCTTGCCTAAGCGATGTGCAGCCAGACAGCGCGGTGTTGCTGCCACAGTTACTTAAGGGTCTGATAGCCCTCGCCGAGCAAGGCCAGTGGCAGCCGCCAACAAGTTTACAGTTCTTGGCGGTGGGCGGCGCTCGGGTGGCGCCGGAACAAATTACCCAGGCGCGACAATTGGGTTTACCCGTTTATGAAGGCTATGGTTTGTCGGAATGTGGCTCAGTGGTGAGCTTGAATACCCCCAGTGCCGAGCGCGCGGGTTGCGCCGGAAAGATATTGGATCACTGTCAGTTAGATATTGTCGACGGCCAAGTGATGGTTAAGGGCAATGTATACCTTGCTTATCTTGGTAGTGCCGAGCCCCAATCGGAAAATACCGTCGCCACTGGTGACCTCGGCGAGCTAGATGAAGACGGCTTTTTGTGGCTAAAAGGGCGAAGTAAAAATGTGCTGGTGAGCAGCTATGGTCGCAATATTTCACCGGAATGGCCAGAGAGCGAATTATTAGCCTACGCCGGTGTGGCGCAGTGTTTGGTTATTGGCGATGCCGAGGCTTACTGCAGTGCCTTAATTTTTGTGACGCCAAGTTATCGTTACGACGATATTGGCCGCTATATACGCGAGTGCAATCAGCGTCTTCCCGACTACGCGCAAATCCGCCGCTGGGCGGCCTTGCCCAGGCGTTTAAGCGTTGCTGATGGCTTGCTCACTGCCAATGGCCGCTTGCGGCGCCAGGCGATTATCGCCGCTTATCCCGAGCTGGTCGCGCATTGTTATCCGAGTGTTGCTTATCCCTTCGGAGGCGTCCAGCGGGCTTATGCTTCGTCGCAACACCAATCTGAGCTTGAGCTAGCAAGCGCCAATCTAGAACGAATTGATCCCGCAAGCAGCGGCCGTGGAGCGTAGTATGAGTTTTTATGAGCGTTTGCAAAACGAAACCCAATTAGACCGCGAGGCCCTATACCAAATCGATTTTTTACAGCGTGGGGTGGCTGGCGAATTAAGTTTGCCGGAATACATCGGCTTTTTAAGCCAAGCCTATCACCATGTTAAACACACCGTGCCGTTGTTAATGGCCTGCGGTGGTCGCCTACCAGAGCGCTACGAGTGGCTGCGCGAAGCCGTGGCAGAATACATAGAGGAAGAGCTGGGCCATCAGCGCTGGATATTAAATGACATTAGCGCCTGCGGTGGTGACAGCGAGTTAGTTAGTAGTAGCCGCCCCGCAGCGGCTACCGAGCTAATGGTAGCCTACGCTTACGACAAGATTAACCGCGTGAATCCCGTTGGCTTTTTTGGCATGGTGCAGGTGCTTGAAGGCACTAGCATTGCGGTCGCCGACAATGCGGCCGAGGCAATTCAAGCTAGCTTGGGCTTGCCGAACAAGGCCTTTAGTTATTTAAAATCTCATGGCGCTCTCGATGTTAGTCACGTTGAGTTTTTTAAAGGTTTAATGAACCGTATCGACGATACTGCCGATCAAGCCGAGATCATCCACAGCGCAAAAATGTTTTACCGACTTTACGGCAACATCTTTCGTGAGCTGGGTAACGGCACATTGTAATTGCAAGCTGCCTAACTGCTGGCAGTAAAAGGAAATTGATATGACTGCGCTCAAAATTGCTTTAACTGGCGCCACTGGCGGTATTGGTAGCGCCATGGCACAAGGTTTTGCGCAAGCGGGGCATAGCGTCGTTTTACTCGGCAGAAACAGTGAGGCACTGGCGGCGCTGCGCGATAGTTTGAATCAACCCGAGCGTCACCAAATTGTACTTGCCGATTTGAGTAGCGCGGCAACGATTACTAGCCTCGCCGCCGAACTGGCGACGATGGGGAACATAGATGTGCTTATTAATAATGCGGGAGTGTCTGATTTCGGTCTCGTTACAGACCTGCCAGACGACGCCATAGCGCATATGCTGCAGGTTAATTTAATAGCGCCCATACTCCTCTGCCGGGCGTTACTACCGCTGCTTCGTGCCAGCACTAACGCTTGCATTATCAATATTGGCTCTAGTTTTGGCAGTATTGGCTACGCGGGCTTTAGCGCCTACTGCGCCAGTAAATTTGGCCTGCGCGGGTTTACCGAGGCATTACAGCGCGAGCTGGCCGATCAGCCGATTGCCGTACATTATCTTGCGCCACGGGCGGTGCGAACTACCATGAACAGCCCCGCCGTGGTGGCGATGAACAAAGAGCTGGGCAATAGTGAAGATGAAGTAGAAATTGTTGCGGCAGCGGCCTTACAACTGCTGTCACAGCGCCGTAGTTGCAATCGCTATTTAGGCTGGCCAGAAAAATTCTTTGTGCGTTTAAACGCCTTGCTGCCCAATGTGGTGGCCAACGCTCTAAAAAAGCAATTGCCGGTTATTCAGCGCTACGCAAAACAACACCGTGGCGCATCGTTGTGACACGGCGGCCGACAGAATACGTGCTAGTATCAAAACTTCTGTGTGAGCCGAGCTAAAACAATGCGCCTATTATTAATAGAGGATGACGAATCTTTGGCCGGAGGCATGGTAACCGCGCTGCGCCGCGCTGGCTATGCGGTAGACCACGCCGCAACCGGCGCCGAGGGCCGCCGCTTTTATGAGGCGGGCCAGTTAGATTTAGTGATTTTAGATTTAGGCCTGCCCGATATCGACGGCCTTAGTTTGTTGCGAGAGTTACGCCAGCTACTCGCTGGCATTCCCGTGCTTATTCTCACTGCGCGGGATGCACTCAGTGACAAAATTGCTGGTCTCGATGCCGGTGCCGACGACTATCTAACTAAGCCCTTTGCCTTTGACGAACTACTCGCACGTATTCGGGTGTTGTCGCGGCGCAATGGCCAGATGCGCGAAACCGAGCTGCAAATTGGTAATGTGAGTATTAATATCGCCAGTCATGAAGTACAGCTCAATGGCGAAGTACAAAAAGTATCGCGGCGAGAATTTGCTATTTTACGGGCCTTGGCCGACCGGCCTGGTCAGGTGTTTAGCCGCGAACAATTAGAGGAAAAGCTATACAGCTGGGGCGACGAAGTTAGCAGCAATACGGTGGACGTTCACGTGCACAATTTGCGTAAAAAATTGGGCCACAGCCTCATTAAAACCATTCGCGGTGTTGGCTTTATTTTGGGCGGCAGTGAATGAATTCAATGCGCCGATTTCTGGTAATCAGCGTACTGTCGGCGCTGATGCTAGTAAATTTTATTGCCGCGTTGCATGGCTACCGCTCAAGTATGAAAGAAGCCGAAAGCCTCTTTGATCAAAAGCTCAGTGAAATGGCTGCCCAGTTTGCGGCAATGCCCCTGCCAAACAGGGTGGCGCCGCCCGCCCCCGACGACCAGCAAATGGTGTTTCAAATTTTTAGCCGCGACGGCCAATTACTGTGGCGCTCGGCCCACGCGCCTGCAGAACTGATTAGCGACGAGCTGGGCTTTAGTGAACATAATTTTAATAATTATCGCTGGCGAACCTTAAACTATGTAAATGCCGATAGCGGTCGCCGGGTGATGGTTGCCGAACGGGTAGACCAGCGCTATCGGCTGGCCGAGAGCGTGATATTAGAATCCATTGTGCCGGTGGTGTTGGTATTACCGGTGGCGGGAATTCTGATTTGGTTGATTATTGGCCACGGCTTAAAAAGCCTCGGTGTTTTAGCGAGTATATTGCGTCGCAAAAGCCCCGACGATTTTGGCGCCATTAAAGTCGACGACGCCCCAGAAGAATTGATGCCGGTAATTCACTCCGTTAACTCTATGTTAGGTCGCTTGAACGCCTCGTTTGAACGGGAGCGGCGCTTCTCTGCGGATGCGGCGCATGAGTTACGCACGCCGATCAGCGCCATAAAAATGCACCTGCACAATGTGCGCGAGGAACTGCCCAGCAGCAGTGATTCGCTGCGCAGTTTAACTAAAGACGTAGACCGCTTGGCGCATTTAGTAGAGCAAATGTTGCTGCTGCACCGCACCACGCCAGACCACTACCCCGCCAAGTTCGAGTCAATTTCGCTGCCCAGCTTAGCGCGCGAGCTTATTGCCGAGCGCTACGCCGATTTTGCTGGTAAGCGCCAAAGTATAGAATTAGTTGGCGACGAGACGATCGTCGACGGCGATCGCTTTGCGCTCGGCATTCTGCTGCAAAATCTGCTTAACAATGCCAGTAAATACACCCAGCAAAGTGGCCGAATCGAAGTGCGCACAGAGCGTAAGGCCGACGGGGTGTGGTTAACGGTGGCAGATAATGGCCCGGGAATAACTGAAGCGGCACAGCGGCGGGTGTTTGAACGGTTTTACCGGCTGGGGGGCGACCGTCATAGCTCTGGGGTCAGCGGCTGTGGTCTGGGCCTGTCAATTGTGGAACATATTGCAGAATTACACGGCGCAAAAATTATTATGGCAAAAGGCTTAGACGAGGGGCAGGGCTTGTCGGTAAATATCATATTTCCATTACCGCTTAGCACTAAAAATATTGCTCAGCATGGCAAAGGCTCAAAGAAAATTAATAGCACAAAGCAATACAGTGGCGCGGGAGATGGCCTGTGAGAAAGACAGCGATATGGTGGGTTTATCTAATGGCTATTATATTGTTGCCTGCGGCGGCCTTGGCAGATAAGCCGGTATTCAATTTAGAAATCCGCGAGCATTTGTTTTCACCATCGGAATTGCGTATACCGGCTAACACAAAAATAAAGCTGCTTGTTCACAATCTAGATCGCACGCCAGAAGAATTTGAAAGCTACGAATTAAACCGCGAGAAGGTCATTTTAGGTGGGCACAAAGCTGTTATTTTTATAGGGCCTTTGCCGCCGGGTGACTATCCTTTTTTTGGTGAATTTAATCCCAAAAGCGCCCAGGGAAAAATCATTTCAGAATGATGAAACATAAACCGCTCGAGAGTGAAAAAGTATGTTGTTGACAAGTGTTGTCATCATTATTCGCGAAGTCCTAGAGGCGGCGCTGCTAATCAGCATCTTACTGTCGATGTGTCGCCAGCTGAGCGTTAGTCAGGCGTGGTTTAAATGGGGCGTTTTGGCTGGGCTACTGGGCTCGGTGCTTTATGGCAGCCAAATGGGCCGTATTTCTCAAATGTGGGATGGCGTTGGCCAAGAGCTAAGTGATGCCACCATCCAAGTGCTCATTTATTTCTGTCTATTATATAGCTGCCGAAAACTATTGTTTCATCTTCATTCCCCTCATAGTAAGGATACCGTTTTATTGTGGGTGATGGCCGCCGCGATCGCCTTAGCGGTAATTCGTGAAGGCTCAGAAATTTACATTTACTTATCGGCGTTTCAGCAAAGCAGCGAATCGCGTATGGGGCTGTATAGTGGCTCAGCGATTGGACTCGGTATTGGCTTTAGCTTTTGCGCGCTGTTTTATTACTGGTTGCTTAGTTTTAGCTCACGTCGCGCGGTGTTACTCGGCTGCGGATTGTTAACCTTAGTGGCTGGCGGCATGGTATTGCAGGGCTGTAAAATGCTAACCCAAGCAGATTGGTTGCCCGACGGCCAAACATGGGACAGTAGCAGCCTACTGCCAGAGGATAGTTTGCCGGGCCAATTGCTGTACGCCATGATGGGCTACGAAGCCTCGCCGTCGCCCGCGCAAGTTGCAATTTACGCCGCGGCCATTTTATTGATGCTGGCGAGCTTGCTGCTCAGTTATTGGCGCGGTGCTAGGTCGCAGTCTGCATTAACATCGGACACCGAATAATGACACACGTTGAGAGCTCACGTATCTGTAAACTAATCACTTGCAGCCTAAGCGCCGGGCTTTTGCTTAGCGCAAGCCTGCCCGTGTTAGCAGATGGTTTAGCAGTAGATAAAATATACCCGCCCTACGTTAACGCCCTAGAAAAGGAATTGGAATACCGCGTTAGCCGCGCCCAAGGTGGTTTGCAAGCGCCAAATGGCGTCATTATTCAGCGTTTAGGCTTTGGCGCCGCCATAAGCGATACCCTTGCACTAGAAGCCTATGTGATTGGCCGTGGCGACGACGATGCCTCCAGCTTTAGCGGCTATGAACTGGAAGCGCGCTGGCAGCTTACCGAGCAAGGCGAATACCCTGTAGATTGGGGCGTAATAGTAGAATACGAAAACAGCCGCGACAGTGACGTTGAAGAGCTGGCTACCAAATTGATCGCCCTGCGTGAGTGGGGCAGCTATATTTTTACCGGCAACGCTGGTTTGATTTACGAAGACAGTGAAGCCACCGGCGCCGAATTTGAAACCAGCTTTTCAGTGCAAGCACGCTATCGCTACAAAGCATTCTTAGAGCCCGCCCTAGAATTTTACGCCGCAGAAGATTACCGCGGCATTGGCCCAGCCTTAGTGGGTATGACTCGCTTAAGTACCACCGACAGCATCCGCTGGGAGTTAGGCAGCGTAATTGGCTTAAACGAAAGCAGTGCCGACTACACCCTTCGCTTGATGCTGGAATACGAGTTTTATTAACGCTTAGGTGTAGGGTGTTATTACAAGCCAATAAATAGGAGGTACTCGGCATCAGAATTAACTGGTAACGTCGATGAGCGCACGAAATTGATTTTGGTTACTACTTCTTTGGCACTCGCTCGCTTGTCAGTTGTATGCGCTCTTAATGCTGCCGGCAAGTATAAGGACGTAGACCAAATTATGTTATCTGCACTATATAGTGAAACGACTACTTTTTAGTTCCAAAGTCATACAGTATAAAACCACCCAAAATTGGAGCCTTGCTTATGGATGACGACAGAACATTGCGCACTACTAGAAATCTGCCATACACCCCCAAAGCCATATATGAGGCTTTTGCCTCGCCCGATTTATTGGCTTTGTGGTGGGGGCCTGAAGGCTTTTCCAACACCTTTGATATTTTTGAGTTTGCTGCAGGTGGCCGTTGGAATTTTACAATGCATGGTCCTGATGGGAGCAGCTACCCAAATACAAGCCTCTTCGAGGAGCTTGTACCCAATAGCAAGATTGTTATTCATCATGATTGCCCGCCAAACTTCAAACTTACGGTGCGGCTCACGCCGGTCAGTGAGGGTACTCACCTAACGTGGGACCAAGTTTTTGATGACGCTGCTACCGCGCAGGCGGTTAAGCAAAGGGTTGGCTCTGCAAACGAACAGAATATAGATCGCCTAACATGTGTGCTTAACGAAGCCTGCAAGGATTAGCAATAAGGTCAGGTTCCTAATACAGGCGGGTTGTTTTTCCACCTAGCGATATGCAAAAAGGATTTTTAGAATGGAATACTTTACCGACGCTTTTAAAAAATACGCCGAATTTTCTGGGCGGGCAAGCCGTAAAGACTATTGGATGTTCGTGCTAATTTACGTTCTTATTTATGTTGGGCTATTTGTTATTGATAGTGTGCTATACACGGCGTGGCTTGCGCCAATATTTTCGCTCGTTGTTTTAATTCCCAGTATTAGTATTACGGCGCGACGTCTTCATGATACTAGCCGTTCGGGATGGTGGCAGTTGATCTACCTTATTCCTTTAATTGGTGCGATTGTGATGCTCATTTTTCTTTGCGAAGCCAGTCATGCAGATAATGAGTACGGACCAGCTCGGGTGCTTGAGTAGTTTTATATGCTTACCTTTATTTGCACATATCGGCGGCTACTTTCTATTTAGTCGCTTTAAAATTTTCCAGCACGGTATAGCGGAAAAACACGGGAAAGGTGTTTTTGACGTAGATTTGTTCTTTCATCATATATTTAGGGCTGATGCCACGGCTTAGCTGGACGATCACCCCGCGGGGGTCGAGCCGGTAAACGCTGCCTTCAATCTCTTCGCTGTGGTGGTCGTGAAACAGGATGTTGCCGGTCAGTGTTTCGCCTATTTGTAGCGGAGACTCTAATTTTTGCGCAAGTAAAATGCCGAGTTCCGATATTTCTAAAACGCGGTAGGCGGTGTCTTTATTTACCCTGAGTGGTGGCTGTGCCGCTCTGGGGTAGGGCAGCCGAAAGAAACGTCGCAGATTGTTAATTTTATTAATCATATTGTTATTTTATGTTTAGAGTGGTCGACCAGTTTGAACCGGTCGACGAAATTATGCACCGTTTTATATTGGAATTTGTGCGGCGCGCAAGGCGCGGCGTAGGTTTGAATAATCGCTGGCTTGGCCTAAGCTTGGCGGGTGCTCACCTTCTGGAATGCAACCCATTTCAACCAGTGCCCACTTTAGGGGAATAGAATTTGGGTCTTCCAATAACGCCGAGTACAACGCTTGCAGATGCAGATCCAGCGCGATTGCACCGTCGCGGTCACCTGCTTGCGCAAGGCTATATAATTTTTGTAGTTGTGCCGGATTGACATTGGCCGCTATGGAGAGGCTGCCACGGTAGCCCATTAATATTTGCTGGCAGGCGCTGGCGTCATGGCCGGCATATAAGGCGAAACCTATTGGTAACTTTAGACTGAGTAGCTCTTGTGCGGTAGTGGAGTTAGTAGAGCCGTCGACAAAGCCGCTTATTCCCGAGATTTGGGCAAGATCAGCAACGCTGCTGGGCGATAATGAATTTGGATGATCGAAATTGGCGCGCACAATTAAGGGTCGCTTGGCCGCACCGGCGAGTGTGCGAACATTTTCTAGTATTTCATTTTGGGAGCAGCCCGCAGTGGCAGCGGCAGTGAATAATAGTGCGCTCGCGCCGTATTCGTCGGCGATACTCGCAAATTCAAATGCTTGGTTGTTACTGTTATCACCGAGGTCGGCAATAATTGGAATTCGGCTGTCTGCTTGCCAAATGGCGCGGCGCAGCAGTTCGGTGCGTTCTTCTATATTGAGTGCGGCGGGATGACCAGTTGAACTGCCGACGAGCAAGGCGCTACTGCCGTTTTCCACATGCCAATCCACCAGTATTTCTAGGGTTTCGTAATCTGGCGCACCGTTAGCGTGGGTGGGGGTAATTAAATCGACAATAATTCCTTTCATCGTGTTGCGCCTCACTTTGGAAATGCAAAATTTAAGTATAGCGGCGCGCTGTGGCGGCGTATAGTTAGTGAGTCGCAGTGCAAGTAATGATTAAATTAGTGCACTTTTTTGGAGGCGGAATATTGGGAAATGCCTTATTTTAAAGCGTAAAGTGGGCAGATAGGCGGCGCAGTAATTACACTGACGCGTAAACGCTACGGTTAGAAAGCCAGCGCTGAATAAGGGGTTTTACTCGCTCGGGGTATTGCTGAATTATAAGCTTGGCTTGGTCGCGCACGGCGTCGAGTAGGTCGTCGTCGCGTTGCAAATCTGCAATTTTAAAACTCATTAATCCAGTTTGGCGAGTGCCCAATACTTCACCTGGGCCGCGCAGCGCTAAGTCTTGTTCGGCAATGACAAAACCGTCGTTGCTGTCGCGCAGTGCCGATAGTCGCTCGCGGCCATTGCGCGATAGCGGCGCTTGATAAAGCAGTACGCAAAAACTTTGTAGACTGCCGCGGCCGACGCGGCCACGCAATTGGTGGAGCTGAGCAAGGCCGAGGCGCTCGGCATTTTCAATCACCATTAAAGACGCGTTGGGCACATCTACGCCCACTTCTATAACGGTGGTGGCGACTAATAAATCTAATTCTGCGGCTTTAAACTCAGCCATTACCGCCGCTTTTTCTTTGGGCTTCATGCGGCCGTGAACCAAGCCGACGCGCAATTCTGGCAGGGTTTCCTTGAGTAATTCCCAGCTCGCCTCAGCGGCCTGGGCCTGCAATTTATCAGAATCTTCAATAAGGGTGCATACCCAATACGCCTGCTGACCACTGGCACAGACCCCGCGCAGTCTTTCCATCACATCGCCGCGGCGTTCGTTGCCGAGCACCACGGTGTTTACCGGCGTGCGGCCGGGCGGCAACTCGTCGATAACCGAGGTATCGAGATCGGCGTAGGCGGTCATCGCCAAGGTGCGGGGAATGGGGGTGGCGGTCATGATGAGCTGGTGGGGTTGGCCAACATTGGCGGCGGCCTTTTGTTTTAGCGCCAAGCGCTGATGCACCCCAAAGCGGTGTTGCTCATCAATTATTACCAGACCGAGGCGGGCAAACTCAACGTCGTTTTGAAAGAGCGCGTGGGTGCCAACGGCGAGGTGGGCGCTGTGGTCGGCAATGGCATCGCTTTGCAGTTGGCGGGCTTTGCCTTTTAACTTGCCGGTGAGCCACGCCACCTTTAAGCCGAGAGGTTCCAGCCACTGGCTGAAGCTGTGGTAATGCTGTTCGGCCAATATTTCGGTGGGCGCCATCATGGCCACTTGGTAGCCGCTGCTAATCGCGCGCAGCGCTGCAAGCGCGGCCACGGCGGTTTTACCGCTGCCAACATCGCCCTGCACTAAGCGCAGCATGGGAATGTGGCCGCGCAAGTCGGTGGCAATTTCTTTGGCAACCCGCTGTTGGGCGCCGGTAAGGCTAAAGCCGAGACCTTTTAAAAATTCGCGCTGCAAGGTGGTGGGGCCGTCGAGTGCAGGGCCGCCGGCCCGCTGGGTTTCTTTGCGCAGTTCCTGCAGTGCTAAATTGTGAGCGAGCAATTCTTCAAATGCTAAGCGCCGCTGACTGGGGTGTAGGCCATCTTGTAATTGGCTTATTGATGCGTCGGTGGGCGGATGATGTAAATAGCGTAGCGCCTCGGCCAAGGTCCAGTGGCTGCTCATCAATGCGCTGGGCAGAGATTGCTTGGGTAGCCATTCGCTTACGGGGTGGTGGTCGAGGTACTGCAGCGCCTGATCGCAGAGTTTGCGCCAGCTGGTTTGCGCAAAACCTTCGGTACTGGGATAAATAGGCGTTAGGCGCTCTTCAACAGGCTCTGGCTCGTCGCCGCCGAGCACTCTGTATTCTGGGTGGTAAAACTCTAGGCCGCCGCTGCCCCGCCGCGGTTCGCCAAAGCAGCGCAGCCGCGCGCCAGGGCTGAGCTGGGCTTTTTGGGCGGCGCTGAAATGGAAAAAGCGCAGGGTGGTGGTGCCACTGCCATCTTGAATGCGACATACCAAGCTGCGGCGCCGACCAAAGACAATGTCGGCGACCAATACTTTGCCCTCAATGACAACATCGGTGCTGAGTTGCAGCGCGCCAATCGGGGTAATACGGGTGCGGTCCTGGTAGCGCAGCGGTAGGTGGAACAGCAAATCTTGTACGGTAAGAATACCCAGCGCCGAGAGCTTCTCTTTAAGCTTTGGTCCCACGCCTTTTAAAACTGAAATGCCGAGCTGATCTAGCGCAAGCGTGGCGGGCGGTTTATTGGTGGGTGGGCGGCTCATAAACCTGCGCTTAGGCTTTTGCGCTGGGCAAAGTAGTTAGCGCGGGCGCGGTGGCTTTAATCGCGCGGCTAATGACATCCACCGCTTGGTGACGGGGAAAACTGGCTCGCCATGCCAGTGCCACGGTGCGGGTTGGCGCGGGGTCGGCAAAGGGTCGTGTGCACAATACACCGTCGCCGTAGGGGGCAACTTGCGCGGCAGACAAGGGCAAAATGGTTATACCGAGTTTAGAAACCACCATGTGCTTTAGAGTTTCTAAGGAGCTGCCTTCCACCACAGACTGCAAGAGCCGGTCGCCATTGGCAAAGGTTTGCCGCAAGCCTGGGCAGGCCGCCATAACCTGATCCCGAAAGCAGTGGCCTTCGCCGAGTAGCAACACGTTTTCATTGAGCAGGTCATCGTGGTGCAGGGCTTTTTTGGCGGCCAAGGGATGGTCGCAGGGTAGTAGCACTACAAAGGGTTCTTCGTAGAGCGGCTGGGTAACCACATCGGGTTCGTTAAAAGGCAGCGCCACAATAATCGCGTCGAGCTGGGATGCGCGCAGGCGTTCGCGCAGTACGCCGGTAAGATTTTCTTCGATGTACAAGGGCATTTCCGGCGCGTATTCGCGAATCAACGGAATACAGCGCGGGTAAAGATAGGGGCCAACGGTGTGAATCGCGCCGATGGCGAGCGGCGTACCAAGCGGGTCGCGGCCCTGATTGGCCAGTTCACGAATATGATCGGCTTGCTCAAGAACCACCCGCGCTTGGCGAATAACTTGCTCGCCTACCGGTGTGGTTTTGATTTGGCCGCGGTTGCGCTCAAACAGCGAGATACCGAGTTCGTCTTCCAGCTTTTTTATGGCCACGCTTAGGGTGGGCTGGCTGACAAAACATTTTTCTGCCGCTTTGCCGAAATGCCCCGAATCTTTCAGGGCAATAATGTAGCGCAGTTCGGTCAGCGTCATAAAAGATACCTGCTTAACGGCAAAAGCCTAATAGTTAATAGCTATGGCGTCTAATAGTACCTCGCCGTCTTTAAAAGGCAATTTATTCTTTTATGTCAGTCGCTTAGATTAGTCTTCAAATCGTAACAGGATTTTGCCGATATGTGCGCCACTTTCCATGCGGGCGTGGGCGGCGGCGATCTCTTCAAAGCGAAATAGGTGGTCAATTACCGGCTTCATTTTGCCATTGCTATACAGCGGCAGTACCTGCTCTTCAATCTCCGCCGCCATTTGCGCTTTTTGTTCGCCGCTTTGGGCGCGCAGGGTAGAGGCGCTTAAAGTGAGGCGCTTCATGAGGACTGGCACAAAATTGAGTTCGGCGTTAAAGCCGGCCTGAAAGGCAATAAACACAATGCGGCCGTCGGCAGCGGCGAGCTTAATGTCCTTTTGGATATAGTCGCCGCCGACCATGTCGAGAATCACATCCATGCCGTGGCCGTCTGAAGCTTCGGCGAGAACAGTTTCGAAGGCCTCGGTTTTGTAATTGACCGCCTTAATGGCGCCGAGATCTTCGCAGGCTGCACACTTGGCTTCGCTGCCGGCGGTGGTATACACCTTGGCGCCCATCGCGGTGGCTAGGCAGATGGCGGTGGTGCCGATGCCGCTGCTGCCACCATGAACCAAAAAGTGCTCGCCAGCTTGTAATTTGGCGCGCTGAAAAACATTGTGCCATACCGTGAACAAGGTCTCGGGCAGGGCGGCGGCATCGAGCGCCGACAGGCCTTTTGGAATCGGCAGACATTGGCTGGCAGGAGCCACGGTGTAATCGGCATAGCCGCCGCCATTGCACAGTGCGCAGATCATATCGCCAACCGTCCAGCGGCTGACCTCGCTGCCGACTGCCACGACTTCACCAGAAACCTCCAATCCCAATATGGGGCTGGCGCCGGCTGGCGGTGGATATAAGCCATAGCGCTGCATTAAGTCGGGGCGATTAACACCAGCGCCAATCACTTTAATGAGGACTTCGTTGGCGGCAGGGGTCGGCATGGCTTCGGTGCCGAGGCTAAGGCTGTGATCTTCGCTATTTACGATGACAATGCGGCGGGTGGCGGGAATCGTTGACATGGTCGTCCTCGGGGTCAAAGTGCTAAGCTCTGCGTCGGCGTTTAGGGTGGCCACTTAAACCTAGCAAAAAAGATGTGGGCCAGTATAGCGAAGACCGAAGCAACTGAGCCAATTGCCAGCGTGCAACGTTGGTAAATTAAATTTAGGAGAGCAGTTTGGCGATGCGTGACGACGAGATGACCAAGCAAAAGAAGTTACTGATTATTGGCTGTGGTGACATCGGCAATGGCCTAGCGCAAGTAGTTTTGCCGCGCGGCTGGCAGGTGCAGGGCCTGCGCCGTGATATTACTAAACTGGCCGCAGGTATTGAACCGCTGTCGGCAGATGTGTGTGAGCCCCGCAGTATTGCGGCTCTTGGCCCTTTGCAGGCCGACTATGTGGTGGTGACCTTAACGCCGGCCGGCAATAACGCCGCGGGCTATGCTGCGGTGTTTGAGCAGGGTTTGGCGAATATAGTGGCCGCGATTGCGACGGCGCCTAAGCGTATCTTTTTTGTGTCGAGCACCGGTGTTTACGCTCAGGCTAATCACGACCTGATTGATGAGCAGAGCGAAACCAGTCCAGATCGTTTTTCTGGGCAAAGCTTATTAAAAGGCGAGCGTGCTATTGCCGCCACCGGCTGGCCGTATAGCAATATTCGCTTTGGTGGTATCTACGGTACGGGTCGATTCTTTATGCTAAATAAAGTTTTGGCGGGCGACTGCGCGCCGGCAGAACCGCTGCACTACACCAATCGCATCCACCGCGACGACTGCGTTGGCTTTATTGCGCATTTAATTAATAAGGCTGAGGAGGGCGACGAGCTTGAAAATTGCTATGTTGGCGTTGATGACGAGGCGGCGAGTATTCAAGATGTGCAGGGCTGGTTGGCAGAGCAATTAGATGTGGCCTACGCCAGCAAGGGTGAGCCTATTGCGCGCACCGGCAGCAAGCGCTGCGTAAATGCTCGGCTGCGTGCCAGCGGTTACGCATTGAAGTACCCAACATTTCGCAGCGGCTTTGAACCGGTACTGCGCGCATGGCGGGCTAGTACCGGAAAAGCGCAAAATAGCGATTAAAGCGCGAGAATCACTTCGACTTCAATCAGCGCGTTGCGGGGCAGGGCCGCAACTTGCACACAGGCGCGCGCGGGGTAGGGCTCGTTAAAGAACTTAGCCATTACCTCGTTAACCTGAGCAAATACGCTCAAGTCGGTTAAGGAAATATTAACCTTAACGGCGTTATTCAAGCTGCCGCCGCTGGCATCTGCCACTGCTGCAAGATTGTGAAAAACTTGGGTGGCCTGCTCAACAATACCGCCCTCGATCATGGTCATGGTTTCTGGAACCAAGGGAATCTGACCCGACAGGTAAACCGTATTACCCACTTTTACCGCTTGCGAGTAAGTGCCAATCGCCTCGGGGGCGTGAAGGGTGTTGATGTATTCTTTAGTGCTCATGGGGTTTGCTTCCTAGTTTCAGGATTGATATTGATTAGTGGAATTGCTTAATGCTGGACGGGAGACGGGAGATGCCAAGATAAGCGGCTTTTGCGTTTACCGTCTCCCATCAAGCGTCTGGCTGATCAATGCCTTTCCCGCGTTACCTTAATCACCGCCGGAATATTTCTAATCCGGCGCATTACATTGGCCAAATGCACCCGCGAGCGCACACCGACAATAAGGTGAATAGTACTGATTTTGGCGTTTTCGTCTTCTACACTAATTTTTTCTATGCTGCCATCGGCGCCGTTTACGCGGGTAGCTAACACAGCAATAATGCCGCGTTGTTTGGTTAGTTCAATTTTCATTTCTACCGAGAAGTCGCGCTCGATATTTTCGGCCCAGCTCAGAGGTACTACGCGGTCGGGCTGGCTGCTTAACTCAATGCTGTTGTGGCAGTTTTCGCAGTGCACCACCACGCCCTTTTCGGAGCTGACGATGCCAATAATATGGTCGCCGGGAATGGGGTAGCAGCAGCGCGCAAAGTTAACCAAGAAGCCTTCGGTGCCGTGAATAACCATAGACTGCCGAGTTGGTGGCGGTCGCAGGGCGTCGCCGTCGGCGATATCGTCGCGCAAATTGAGCAGCTGGCGCGCAGTTAAGTAGGCAACTCGGTTGCCCATGCCAATCTGCTCATAAACATTGTCTGGGGTTTTGGCGTGGGTAGTTTCAATTAACTGCTGGATGTACTTGCCTTCAAAGTCGGCAATGTTCTCGTTCATGCTGGCCAGCGCGCGCTCTAGCATGCGCTTGCCCAAGGTAACGGCTTCGTTTTTGCGCTGGTATTTCAGGTGGTGGCGAATACCCGTGCGGGCTTTGGCGGTAACCACAAAATGCAGCCACGCGGGATTGGGCTGGGCGCCTGGGGTGGTGATGACCTCTACCGTTTGGCCGCTTTGCAAGGTTTCCGACAGTGGTGCTAGGCGGCGGTTAATGCGGCAGGCCACACAGCTATTACCAATATCGCTGTGTACCGCGTAGGCAAAGTCGACGGCGGTAGCGCCAGCGGGCAATTCCATAATGTCGCCGCGGGGTGTAAATACATACACCTCGTCGGGGAATAAATCGATTTTTACATTCTCGATAAATTCTAAGGAGTCGCCAGCGCGCTCCTGCATTTCTAGCAGGCCCTGTACCCATTGGCGGGCGCGGGCGTGGCTGGAATTGCGTTTGGGGTCTTGTTCGGTGCTTTTGTACAGCCAGTGAGCGGCAATGCCGTTATTGGCCATGTCTTCCATGTCATGGGTGCGAATTTGAATTTCAATCGGCACGCCTTCTAAGCCGAACAACACCGTGTGTAAAGACTGGTAGCCATTGGCCTTGGGAATGGCAATATAATCTTTGAACTGGCCGGGCACCGGCTTGTAGAGGCTGTGTACACAGCCTAAAACCCGATAGCAGCTGTCGACTGAATCCACCACAATGCGAAAAGCATAGAGATCCATGATCTCTTTAAGCGACTTACGCTTGTTGCGCATTTTGCTGTAAATACTGAACAGATGCTTTTCGCGGCCGATCACATTGGCCGTATGACCTTCTTCGGTCAGGCAATTCTCAATATTTTCTTTAATGCTGCTTATGGTCTTTTTGCGGTCGCCAAAGCGGGTGGTAATGGCCTTGCGAATGCGTCGGGCACGCATGGGGTGCATAGACATAAAGCCTAGGTCTTCAAATTCTACCCGAATATTGTGCATGCCCAAACGCTGGGCAATTGGCGCGTAAATTTCTAAGGTTTCTTTGGCGATGCGCCGGCGCTTGTCTTGGGGCATAGCACCGAGGGTGCGCATATTGTGCAGGCGGTCGGCCAATTTGACCAAAATAACGCGGATATCCTTGGCCATGGCCAGCGCCATTTTTTGGAAATTCTCGGCCTGTTGCTCGGCCTTAGACTGAAACTCAATTCGCGTTAGCTTGGAAACCCCATCGACAAGCTCGGCCACCACCTCGCCAAATTGATTGCTTAAGCCCTGTTTGGTGACGTGGGTGTCTTCAATAACGTCGTGAAGCATAGCCGCCATCAAGCTTTGAACGTCCATGTGCATTTCAGCAAGAATGCAGGCAACGGCGAGGGGGTGGGTTACATACGCTTCGCCACTGCGGCGATTTTGGCCTTCGTGGGCTTGTTCGGCGTAATAGTAGGCGCGCCGAACCTGATTGACCTGTTCGGTGGTGAGGTATTCGGCAAGGGAAATAGCGAGGGCGTCGATCGATCCGGCCGGCACGCTAGTGCCGCTGCTTGGATTGAAAAAACTGTATTGATGCATCGACGCCCCTTTCAGACGCGAATTACAGTGAAGCGGCGCCCAATTCAGCGCCCAGATCGATTTCTGGCTCATCGTCGTGCTTGTTGGCAGCCATCACTTGTTCGCGGGTAATTTTGCCTTCAGCCAGTTCACGCAGTGCAATAACCGTTGGCTTATCGCCTTCTTCAGGTACTAGCGCAGTTTTGCCGCCAGTTGCCAGAGCATGGGCGCGTTTGCTGGCGACCATAACTAATTCAAAGCGATTATCGACGGCTTGTAGGCAGTCTTCAACAGTAATTCGGGCCATGATGTGTTTCCTGCAGACTAAACAAAATCAGCGCACAAATTGCGCGCTGTTAATTACTTGGCAGTCTACCAAAAAGCGGGGGCTTATGACAGTAGGGCGGCAAGCAGGGCGCTATGACTGTTCTGTTGCTTGTCGAGCTGCAGGCGGCGGGCGCGAATAATCGCCTCTAAATCGCCGAGTGCGGTGTTGAAGTCGTCATTAATGACCACATAATCGCCTTCAACATAGTGCGACATCTCGGCCACAGCGGCGTCCATGCGGCGTTGAATGACGCTGTCGTCGTCTTGACCGCGGCCGGTAAGGCGTTCATTTAAGGCTTCTCGTGACGGCGGCAGAATAAAAATCGCGATTGTTTCCGGCATTAGGCGGCGCACCTGCTGGGCGCCCTGCCAGTCAATTTCCAGAATGACATCTTCGCCACGGGCCAGTTCTGATTCTACCCACGCTTGCGAAGTACCGTAGAAATTATCAAATACCTGTGCGTGCTCTAAAAAGGCCGATTCCCCCAGCATCTGCTGAAACACCTCATGGCTGATAAAGTGATAATTCACCCCATCCTGCTCGCCGGGTCGCATTGGCCGCGTGGTGTGGGATACCGACACGCTAAGCTGGGGAGTGCGTTTTAGCAATTCCGCCACCAAACTGGTTTTTCCAGCCCCAGAGGGCGCTGAAATGGTATAGAGCGTGCCTTGACTTTGCATAGCGACGGGGTCGTCCTCGTTATTGTGCTCGCGGCGGGGGCTGCGCGATGATTTACAGGATTATACGACCTGATTGGGAGGGCGTCACGGACGCGGGTCGATCTGTGGCGTTAATTTAAAGCCAGATGCAGATTTGCAGATGAAGAGTTTTGCGAAGAGTGACCCATTAATTGCCAGTTTGCGGTACTCGCGGGCCAGGTTTATATGCGAAACAACGGGGGCGTTGTTAGGGCGGGGTGTGGACTGAAACCCCAGTTGGCTGAGGTTTCAGGGTGGTAGGTTTATTTTGCCAGCTTATTAGTCAAGCAGGTCGCCAAGTACATCAGCTAAACCGGGCACGAGGGCTAGTAGTTCCCGCAAGAATGATTCTGGGTCTGCTGGATTAAGCAAATAGGCCAAAGCGTCTAGGGTGTTGCGTAGGGCATCTCCCGTTAAGCCTAGGATACCTTGCAATACGGCTAAAAGGTTTAGCTCTTCGGCAACGGCCGTTAGCAGGTCAACCAGTGTCGTAACGAGCTCTTCGCCGACGTCAGTGAGTGCCTGTAGCAGCTCGGCGAGTGTTTCCACTACGACCACGTTGAGGGTTTCAGAGAGCGCCACCAGTAAATGATTTAGTGTTACCACTAGCGTTTCTCCGGTCTCACCAACGGCATCGAGAAGTACGACAAGGGTATCGATCAAGCTTTCTCCTACTGGCGCGAGCGCCTCTAAGAGTGCGGTGAGCGTAATAACCACGTCTTCGCCTAGTTCATCAAGTAGGTCAACTAGGGTGCTCACTACTGCCTCGCCGCTTGTGCCAATCGCTTGTAGTAGCACTGCCAGCGTGTCTGTCAGACTTTCACCAGTGGCGGCAAGTCCGTCGAGTAGCTGGATTAGCGTGTCGATAGTATTGTCGCCAAGTACGGTTAACAGATTGCCCAGGGCTACAACAAGATCGTCGTCTAGGGCTTCTAGTATTGTTACTAAAGTATCAACCACGCGGTCAGCAGTGCTGGTTAGCGCTTCTAGAAGCTGAACTAAGGTATCTACTAGATTATCTGTGAGCGGATCTACAGCCGCGAGAAGCTGGGCGAGGGTGTCGACCAGATTTTCGCCCAGTGGGTCGAGTAGTTGGATTAAGGTATCAACCAGACTCGCGCCTGTTGTTGTTAGCGCCGCCAGCAAGTCGACTAAGTTCGCTAATAGACTTTCGCCGCTGGTGCTTAGCGCATCCAGCAGCTCGACCAAGGTCTGCACCAAGTCAACTCCTAGCCCGTTGAGCAAGCTGACCAGTGCATCTACTGTGTTCAAGTCTGGTGCCACGGTTTCAAGCAGTGACACCAAGGCAATAACGGGGTCGGCTCCTGGGCTCCATTCTGCCAATAAAGCCAGCAAGGCTTGAGCGGGGTCTTGGCTTTGTTGCAAATAGCTAATCAGGGCTGGCAATGAGGTGGTAGGGTCGCCATCAATACCACCGACCTTTCTCTCGGCGCCAGTGCAGGCCTCATAGACGTAGGCCGCTTCGGTTAAATCGAGGGTGAGTAGATTCGCGTCTACCTTAAACTCGATGCGGTCATAGGGTGCCGAGGTGATAAAACCCAAAAGATATTTGATTTCAGTTCCAATGGTTTTTATTCCCAGTAGCGAGAGTTCAATGCCTTTGGTGATGCCGGCGCTGCCATTTTGCTCGCCGTTAAGATAGGTCGTAACGGTAAAGCTGCGCAGCAAGGACAGGTCTAGCGTGCCGCCCGGTACCCGAATAATAAAGCCAGCGACTTGGCCCGCGGGGATGGCGTTGGGGAAGTTGGCTTGCAGGGTTTGCGAACCGCTGACGTTCAGCAGGCCATCGTCGCCGAGGACTAGGTCCAGCAAGCCTGCCGAGTAGTTCACAATGGCGAAGGAGTCTGGGTCGTTGTCGATAGCATTGTCGGCAGCGATCACTGAGCAGCCGTCAAACAGGGGGTCGGTGAGATCCGTTGCATCGCAGATTAGGCCGCTCTCGATGGCGACTACCGTCGTGCCTGCAGGGCTGCCAGCGTTGCATTCGTAGTTGGTGGCAATACCAAGTACACCGCAAACATCGCCTAGGCCATCACCATTATTGTCGATCTGGGAGGGATTGGGCAGGGGGCAGTTGTCGATATCGTCGGCCACTTCGTCGCCGTCGGCATCGCTGTCGCAGGCATCGCCAAAGCTGTCGCCGTCGTAATTACTCTGGGTCGTATTTGCAACGGTGGGGCAGTTATCAATATTGTCTGCGATGCCGTCGCCATCGAGATCATTTTCGCAGCTATCACCAATACCATCCCCGTCGCTGTCGGCCTGATTGGGGTTGGCAGCCAAGGGACAATTGTCGGCGTTATTGCTGATGCCATCGGCGTCGGCATCGTCGTCACAAACATCGCCTGCACCGTCGCTATCAATATCCAGCTGATTGCTGTTGCTCACTAATGGGCAGTTATCCGCTGCGTCATTAATACCGTCAGCATCACTGTCGTCGCAGAGATCGCCGATGTCGTCGCCATCACTGTCGCTTTGACTGGGGTTGGCAATTGCTGGGCAATTGTCGCCGTCATCATCTAGGCCATCGCCGTCTTGGTCATTATCGCAGGCGTCACCAAGCCCATTGCCGTTGCTGTCGGTTTGGCTAAGATTAGCCACCATCGGACAGTTATCCTCATTATTGGCAACACTGTCGCCGTCAGTATCGCTGTCGCAGGCATCGCCAAAGCCATCGTTGTCAGCATCTTGTTGGCTACTGTTACTATTGATAGGACAGTTGTCGACGGCGTCAACAATGCCGTCTAGATCAGAGTCATCGCAGCTATTGCCGATGCCATCACCGTCGCTGTCTGCTTGATTGGCATTGCTCACCGATGGGCAGTTATCGAGGTTGTCGCTAACCCCGTCGCCGTCCTGATCGGTGGCGCAGGCATCGCCAATCCCGTCGCCATCTGAGTCTAATTGGTCGGGGTTGGCCGTGGCAGGGCAGTTATCGCCGCTATCCATCACGCCATCGTTGTCGCTGTCGTTATCACAGGCGTCGCCGGCGCCATCGCCGTCGCTGTCGAGCTGGTTAGTATTGGCGGTACTAGGGCAGTTGTCGGCGGTGTTAACAATACCGTCGCTGTCGGAATCTTCACAGGCATCGCCGATACCATTGCTATTGCTGTCGGTTTGCTGAGGATTGGCTACCGCTGGGCAGTTATCGACTGCATCGCTTAGGCCATCATTGTCTGAATCGTCGCAGACGTCGCCAATACCGTCGCTGTCAGCATCGCTTTGATTTGGATTTTCAATTGCGGCGCAATTGTCCTCAGGGTCGATGATGCCATCGCTGTCGGAGTCATCGCAGAGATCGCCGATGTTGTCTCCATCCGCGTCAGCTTGATCGACATTTGCCACTGCGGGGCAGTTATCCAATTCGTCGCTAATACCATCATTGTCGATGTCAGTATTGATGACGGGGCTGCCACCGCCGCTCGAACTGCTGCTACCGCCACAGCCCCCGAGTGCGAGGGCGTTAATAATGAGTAAGGCGATAAACGAAAGTCTTAATAACATAGCTGTATCCTCGCTATCTTAATTTAGGTGACCGGTCGATTTCCGGTTTGTGTTTGCGGTTTGAACTCCGCGCTAAGTTAATAATGTTGATCGGCTAGGCCATAGCGCCTTGCCTCAGCATGGGGAGTGCCGCGAAGACTTTTTTTAGTGGTTGTTCCATCCATGGAAATTTCCTTGTGCAGAGACGCCTTGCGATAAGCCGACGAAATTTGTCACCAACATTTATTTAAATATTGGTTTCACTTATGAGAGATAACGAAGCGGATGCAAAAAAGGTTGCACGGTATGCGCAGTAAAATTGCAGAGGCTAGAAAATTGTAAAGTCGATTAAGAAAAGGCCGAGCTCCAAACCGGAGTTAGCTTGGGCATTGTGACGGTGACGGGCTTGCAGGTGGGTTTACGTTTTCTTGCCCAGTAATTGTTACTCTGGTCGCCGATAAGCAAAGCGCCTATTTTGCGTTTGCCAAGCCAAATATAGGCAATCGCACTCTGGTGTCAGCATGTCCGCGCTAATGTCATTTTCGGTCATCAGTCGGCGCTCTAAATCGCGCTGGGTTTCGATTTTGCCGTTGTGACAAATATGTTGAATATCCAACCGATGTTCGGCTAATAAATATTGACCAATAAGCAAGCTGCGGTGGCAAATAGCGGGGTCTTTTTCTGCGCAAAGCAGGCTAATAGTCAACTTTTTGTCAAGGCCGGTGAAGAGTCGTTGAACCCCTTGCTGAAAAAGCGCCGAGCCCTGCAGGCGTTCAAATTGCACTTGGCCGCTATTATTATAGTGGGCGTCGTCTTTTGAGCGAGGGCCTAGCTCCTCGCCTAGATAAACATAGTGGATACCCCGCGCCTTCAAACTGCGGGCGAGGTTTTCACGATGATAGTTGTGGAATACTTTGCTATAAGGAACCGAGCGAACATCGGCAATGGCGTTAATATTTAGAATGTCTAACTGCGCCAGAAATACGTCCAGATCTTTGGTGGCATAGCCGATGGTGTAGAGTTCTGACATGGTATCTCCGAAAAATTGCAGATTAAGCTCTGCAGCTGCAACTATTTGTTGGGATTTTACGTTATTAATAGTAAATGCAGTTATAAAACGGTGGCCACACAATGCCTGCGCAGCACGGACGACTGAAGCTCATACATGAGTAAGGTGATTTCTTTTTTTAAACGGCGCCACTCCACCGCTGACAGCTTTGAGGAGATGATCGCGCCGCACATCGATGCGCTGTACCGGCAGGCTTATCAGTACAGTCGAAACGAAGATGAAGCGGAGGACCTGCTCCAAGAGTTGCTGGTGGAAACCTACCAGCGACAAGACACGTTGCGCGCAGCCCCAGTGCGGCGGGCGTGGCTGAGCCGTTCGCTTTATCATCGCTTTGTTGATCGCTATCGCAAGACGAAGGCCTCGCCGCAGTTTGATGATATTGATACTCCAGCACTGCAGCTCCCTGCGCTGGAGAGTTCGCAGGAAACCCAATACTTGCATGATCAGCTGCGCCAAGAGCTGGATATGTTATCTGCGGAGCAGCGAATGGTTATTTCACTGCACGATATTGAGGGCTACACCCTGAAGGAGCTTTCTGAAACATTGGGGATGCCGCTGGGAACCTTGAAATCGCATCTGCACCGAGGCAGAAAAACATTACAAAAGCGCTTTGATGTGCATCCTTTTGATGAGCCAGCGCGTTATACCGAATAGCAATAGAAAAGCCGTGCGCCAAGAGAGAGCCGGTTTGGAGGCAGCATGATTTGCAGTGACGTTGATGTTTTATTGGATGATTACTTAGATGACGGCGAAAGTGAGAACGCCCGCGTTTTTACTGCTCATGTGGCCACTTGCCGTGCGTGTAGCGCGAGGCTTGAGCGGCATCAGCAATATCTTGCTGTTATGAAGGCGGCTAGGGCGCCGGCGCTGGAAAGCCGCAGAGCCGCCACGATGGTCCGCTTGGCAGCGAGCCAAAGCCGACTGGATCAACAGCGTCACCGCGGTATGTTGTTGAATACGGCACTAGCAGCCTCGCTGGTGGCGATTGCGGTCATCGTGGGCTGGCGTGAATTGCCCCTTGAGCCATCTTTTCCGTCAGCTGTTCAGTCAATGTCGCCGCGTGTGGTTGAGCTAGGGGAGAAATTGCCAAACGCGGCTTATTTGGCCGACGAGTGGGCTTGGCAAAAGAATGTAACGATTGTGATTAATGTGCCGGAAGATATGGAAAACGCCCGCTTGGTGTTCAATTTACCGGCTGACGTCTCCTTGCGAGGCCAAGAGCAGCTCTCGCAAATAGATTGGTCGGTGTCTTTGAAGAAGGGCAGTAATACCATTGTTTTGCCACTTAATGTGGATAGTTTTGCGGAGTTTGCTGGCAGCGTCACGCTGGCGGCTTCGTTAATTTATATAGAAAGTAAAAAGGATTTTGAGCTAGACATTGATCTGGCACCACCTCAGATAAGAGGCCAAGGAGCGATTTTGAAAAACGCGCCTAGGTTTACCCAGTTAGTGAATGAGTTTTGGAGGTTGGTATGAAGCGAGTAGTTGCGGTTGCAGTTTTATTTTCTGCGATGACGAGTATAGGCGCACATGCGCAAGACAACATCGAAGTTAATGACATCACCATGAATGTTATTTCAAGTAACGATATTGAGTTTGAACCCAGCGGTGAACGGGGCAAACTGCGGGATATTGTAACGAGCTATATGCTTGAAAACGGCGATATAACACAGGAACAGTTGGACGCAGCGAGAGCACAGCGTAGAGAAAACTATCAAGAGCTGAAGGCACTAAGAGAAAGTGGCGATCAGGAGGCGCTGCTTGATTTACTGTCGGAATTACGTGACGAACGCTTGGCCGTAAGGGAAGAGTTAAAAGCGTATATTGATAGCCACGATGATCTTGCCGAAGCGCTAAAAGAACAGCGGGAAGCGGTTCGAGAGCAGCGCAGAGATAATCGTTTAGGCCCTCTGCGTTGATCATGCTTAAGCTGGAATAAAGACATCAGATTCTGAGGTGCTTGCGCAAACCACGAAAGTGCGTTTGCGCTTTTTTGCGTTAGTTTTATTAAGCGCAAGCTGGAATGGAGAAAACTATTGAAACGGATCTTGTCGCCGGTGTTGCTTCGGCAGTGCCTTGTTTTGTTTGCCGTTCTCTGTTGCAGCGGAATTTCTTTTGGGGATGACAGCACGCCAGAGGCGGCGTTGTCAGATCAAGCCGCAGCGGCGTTTGCCTCAGGTCATTATCAGCACGCTCTCAGCTTATACCGGCAAATTGACAAGAGCGCGCCGAGTGTTGGTACCACTTACAATCTTGCTGTTTGCTATTACAAACTCAAAGATTGGCGGCGTGCGAAAAGTCTGTTTGCAAAACTTCATCAACAAAACCCCAGCTCAGAGCTGGTGCGGCTTAATTTAGCCTTGACCGAAGCGAAGCTTGGCAATTTAACTGCAGCCCAAAACCACCTTTATGTGCTTGCCAGCGCGTCGGAGTCGGATGCAATTGCGATGTTGGCGTACCGAAACTATTTGCAAATTGAAGCGCAGATAAAAGGGCAAGTATTCCCAGCAGAAATCGCTGCCGATGGTTGGCTGCTAAATGCCGGCTTGGGATATGGTAGCAACGACAATATTGTTACCCTGACGGATGACACCGCTAGTCAGGCAAGCGATACCTTCACCGAAGCCAATTTTTCCGTGGCCCGTTACAGCTCACCAGATTTCGACCACAATTGGGCCTTTGATGTTGGGGTATACCGCTCCCAATTTGATCAGGCATCAGACTACGATGTCGATGTTGCGTCGCTTGGCCTCTTAAAACATTTGTCGCCTGTAAAAAGGCAGCGCCTGCAGCTAGGTCTTCGGGTAGATCAGTCTGCTATTGGTGGCGAGGCCTATTTATTGTCTTCTAGTGTTGAGCTGCTAAACGAACACCGATTCAATAAAGCGAGCAGGCTAAAATATGGCGTCCGTTACAGTCACGCCGCTGAGCGAAATCGAGAATACCAAGCTTATGCCGGTAACACCGTGCGGCTCGATCTCAAGCTATTAAAACATGTCGCGGGCCATCGCTGGGAGCTGGGCTATCGCTACGAGAGTGAAGACAAAAATGATGCTCAGGGTGAGCCAATGCTCCTTGCGACGACGACGTTTACGAGCTACTCCGCTGTTCGTCACTCCATAATCGCGCAGTGGTCGTACCACCGTGGTGATTGGCGTTTCGCGACCAAGGGCCGCTATCGCGACAGCCGCTATCGCGATGCCCATATATTCGGCGATGGCAGCACCGAGCTTAGGGACGACACGCGTACAGTCGTGGAAATTAATATTGCCCGACGTGTTTCTGAAAACTTTTCCTTGGAGCTATCGTGGGAGTCCTTAAAAAATAGCTCCAGCATTAAAGATTATGACTATAGCCAGAATATCGTGTTGTTCGGGGTAGTGTGGCAAAACTAATTAGCGCTCGTTTAGGTTCTCGCGCGACGGCGGCAGAATAACAAGGCCACGGCTGGCGGCATTAAGCAGTGCACCTGTTGGGCGCCCTGCCAGTCAATTTCCAGAATCACATCGTCGCCACGGGCCAGCCCTGATTCTACCCACGCTTGCGAAGTACCGTAGAAATTATCAAATACTTGGGCGAGCTCTAAAAAGCCCAAATCCCCCAACTTTTGTTGAAACACCTCGTGGCGAACAAAGTGGTAGTTGGCCGCAACCTATTCACTAGGCCGCGTCGGCCTAGTTGTGTGCGAGATCGACACACCGAGCTGGGCAGTGCTTTGCAGTAGAATCATTATTCAAAACGGTTGAAGGCCGGAAAATTGCGCTATCTGAACGAGTTACGCCTAATTTGGCGTTTACGGAATGGCTCGTTTTCGAACGCAAACTGGGACAATATTCCCGCTTTAATCGCCCATATGGGAATATAGTCCCATAAAAATAATAAGATAGTTGTGTGGCTATAGATATAGGACTATATTCCCATTAATGGATTAAAACTGGGAATACAGTCCGGTAGGGTGGTGGTATGGCAAGGCGAGATTTACACAATGTGTTGTTTCCCAAGCAGCGCAAAATTCTCACGCATTTTGGCGAGGATTTGTTGTTAGCCATGAAGCGTCGCGGCTTTACTAAAAAGATGCTGTGCGAGCGAACAGGGTTTGATCATAAAACGATAAACAAGGCCTTCGCGGGCGATCCAGGTGTTGCCATAGGCACGTATTTAAAAATCATGGCAGTGCTGGGAATGGAGAACAACTTTGCTGAAATGGCTGCTCACGACGAGGTAGGTATTAAGTTGCAAAACATCAAGCTGCTGGAAGGCTCAAAATGAGCCGTGAAGTGGTGGGAGTGTATGCAGGCTGGCACCCTATTGAAGAGCCCTTATTACTAGGCCATCTTGCCTATAGCGACTCAAGTCGTGGCGGTGTCTTTAGTTTTTCGTATGACAAGGCATTTTTAACGTCGCCCTACCGCCTGCAAATTGACCCCATGCTGACCCTGCACGCAGGTGAACTCTACAATGACGAAGCAAATAAAAATTTCCGTGCTTTTTAGACTCATCACCAGATCGCTGGGGTCGCATTTTGATGCAGCGCCGTGCCGCCATTGAAGCGCGTAAGGGGATTCGGGCGAATAGTCGGCTGACGGAACTTGATTACTTACTTGGCGTACATGACGCCTACCGAATTCTGTATCTGCTCATTGAGTAGCGGCCTAGACCTTAACAAACTCAATAAGTTATCGAAAAGAAACCGTTCAAAAATGCCTGTTTGCCCACCAAACTGCCCAGCACTTGCCTATGGCTTTTACTAAAACTTAGTGGTGAGTAATGGAAAAACAGTGCCGTTTACATGCTGATGTTAGGGTTAAAAAATAGCGGTTTTGAAAGGTTTTATCGAGTAAATTTTCAATACCTTTTCTGTTTGTGGATATAATAGTATCCATTTTTGGCTTTTTATCACTATAATGGACATAACTGTATCTAATGAGTTGTTTCGGATGAATTTCACCTTACTTGATGATACCGATGTGAGCCAAGCCTATGCTGCTTATTTGCGTGAGTTACGCCAACGCGCGAAACTGTCACGAGCGGCATTGGCAGAGCGAAGCTGTGTACCTGCGGCCACCATTAAGAAGTTTGAGTTGACTGGGCAAATTTCATTTCGCCAATTGCTGTTGCTTTGGCAGACACTTGATTCGCTAGACAGGCTCTATCAACTCACACAACCTAGCAAAGAACGCACTGCTATGCCCACTAGCATTGATGAGGTGCTAAAAGATGCGTTTTAAACCCATTCAAAAACTCACCGTAACCCGTACGTTAAGCTCAGGTGAGCAGATAGCTGTTGGGGTCTTGGCCCAGAATCGGCAAGGTGTTTTTTTTCAGTATGCAGACAGCTATTTGCAGCAGTTTGGCAATTTATCGCCTTTTACTTTACACGCTAATACGCAAGTTCAAGCGGCACTTAAAGAGCCGCACCGAGGTGTGCATGGCGTATTTGGGGATTGTTTGCCCGATGGTTGGGGCATGCTGTTGCAAGATCGTATTTTCCGGCAAAAAGGCATTCTACCCAATCAATTAACAGCGATGGATAGGCTGGCTTTTGTCGGTGATAAAGGCATGGGAGCGCTCTCTTTTTCTCCGGTGTCTGAGTTTTCATTCGCGACGCAGGCTGACGTTGATTTAGCTGCGTTGGGCTTAGAAGCGCAAACGCTATTCGATGCTTCAATGCCAGATTATATGGATAGCAACCACGATGATTTAGATGGGCATACTCAACACGTGTTGGCCGCGCTAGTCGCTGGGGGTAGTTCGGGTGGAGCAAGACCAAAGGCGCAGATTTATATGCCTGCTGGGGAAACTCAGCATTGTCGAACCTTTGCTCAATCCGGTGATGAAGCTTGGCTAATCAAGTTTACCTCGAAAAATCTAGCGCTCGGGCATGAAGAAGGTTTGTGTGAGGCTGTCTATTTGCAAATGGCCGAGCAGGCAAAGTGTCAACCCCCGCTCTGGCAGCTCATTGAAGCGCCGCATACAAGCGGTGCGCCTGCGTGGTTAGCACTCAAGCGTTTTGATTATGTCGTTGAAGAGACCGATTTAGTTAGTAAGCACAACACAGGCCGCTTGCATATGCACAGCGCCTGCGGTCTGCTAGATGCAGATTTCCGAACGCCAAGTTTAGACTATATTGATTTGATCAAAGCCAGTCGTCAGCTGTGTAAATCCCCAGCCGCTGGGCAGCTGCAGTTTCGCCGTGCCATTTTTAACCTACTGTCGTCTAACCAAGACGATCACAGTAAAAACTGGGCTTTTTTGCAAGCGGATGACGGCCAGTGGCAGCCCGCGCCCTTTTACGATGTCACTTATAGTCCGCATCCATTTAACGAACACGCCACCGCATTTGGCGGTTATGGTAAAGCTCCGACGATAAAGGTGATGCAAAAACTTGCAGCAAGTGCAGGCTATAGGAATTGGCATGATGCAAGGCAAGTTATTGAAGAAGTCGCAGAAGCACTCAGCCAATTTACTTATCTTGCACAGCAACTAGGGATCAGTAAAACGACAGTGTCTGCGATTGCTAAGACATTGGATCAGCGCAAACAGGAAAATGCAGCGCTTTTTCAATGAAGATAAAACAAACATTAACAAATCTCGATCGGGTCGACATATCAAGACTCAATCCATACGACTCACCGAAACCGAGTTTTGAGTAGGAAAACTCAAAGTAGTACACCATCCCTTGGGCTTTTGGGGCAGTATGTAGTTGGTAGCGGACATCTGCAAACCGATTTGGACGGGAAAAATAAAAAAGCCCTGTATTTACAAGCAAGTAACAGGGCTTCGAAGACATTCTTGGACGGGTAAAAAAACTATTCGATGTTTTGAATTTGCTCCCGCATTTGTTCAATCAACACCTTTAACTCTACGGCAGCCTGTGTGCTTTCTGATACCACGGCTTTGGACGACAGGGTATTGGCTTCGCGGTTTAGCTCTTGCATTAAAAAGTCTAGGCGGCGGCCGCTGGCGCCGCCTTTGCTTAGCACGCGGCGCACTTCTTTAACGTGGGTGTCGAGGCGGTCGAGCTCTTCGTCTACATCGGCCTTTTGGGCGATTAGGGCAATTTCGGTTTCTAGGCGGTCTGGGTCGAGTTCTACTTGCAGCTCGGCTAGGCGCTGTTGGAGCTTTTCGCGCTGGGCAACAACGATACTGGGCATTTTGCCGCGAATATCGGCGACGATGGTGCTGATGCTGTCGAGACGCTGGGTGATTAGCGCTGCCAGAGCTTGGCCTTCGCGCTCGCGATGGGCGATGTGTTCGGCAAGGGCTTGCTGAAAACCATCGAGCAGTTGGCCGCTAATGGCGTCGCCGTCGACACTTTGGGGTTCGAGCACCCCTGGCCAGCGCAATAATTCAAAAACGTTGATGGGCGCGGCGTGGGCGATATCAGATTTGAGTTTGTTAGCGGCGTCCAGTATTTGCTTGGCGAGCACATTATTGAGTTGCAGTTCTTGCTGTTGGTTGTGCAGTTGGACCTTGAGGGCGCACTCAACTTTGCCGCGTTGTAGGCTTTTGCGCAGGGCGTCGCGAAGGCTGGGTTCTAAATTGCGCCAGCTCTCTGGTAATTTGAAAGACAGTTCCAAGTAGCGGTGATTGACCGAGCGCAGCTCCCAAGTGGCGCTGCCCCAGGGGTAGTCAGATTGCTGGTGGGCAAATGCGGTCATGCTGCTGGTAGTCAATGTCTTCCCCTGCGAATAAATTAGAGGGTTTATTCTAAACTCTTTATTGCTGTTCTTCAGTACTGATTTGATTTTGGGTTTGGACTCGTCGCGATGGATGCTTGGGGGTGGGCTTGGATGACAGGTATAATTCGCGCCACACTTTATATTGCCAATGGAAAATGATGATGACACGACCCAGCGAGCGCGCCAGTGATGAAAAACGTCAGGTAACAATTACCCGCAATTACACCTGTCACGCCGAGGGTTCGGTATTGATTGAAATGGGAAATACCAAAGTAATTTGCACCGCGTCGGTACAAAACAGCGTACCGGGCTTTTTGCGTGGTTCAGGTCAGGGCTGGGTGACCGCGGAATACGGCATGCTGCCGCGCTCGACGGGCAGCCGCATGGACCGCGAGGCGGCGCGGGGCAAGCAGAGTGGTCGCACCCAAGAGATTCAGCGCCTGATTGGTCGCTCATTGCGCGCATCCATTGATTTAACGATGCTGGGCGAGAATACGATTTACTTGGATTGTGACGTAATTCAAGCCGACGGTGGCACGCGCACCGCGTCGATTACTGGTGCGTATGTGGCGCTGGCGGATGCAATTGCCAGCCTACAGAAGAAGGGTTTGGTTACTGGTAATCCGCTACAGCAGCAAGTTGCCGCGATTTCGGTCGGGGTATACAAAGGTGTGCCGGTGCTGGATTTGGATTACGCCGAGGACTCCAATGCCGAAACCGATATGAATGTGGTGATGGACGATAAGGGCGGTGTTATTGAAGTGCAGGGCACCGCAGAGGGCGCCACGTTTAGCCGCGCTGAAATGAATGCGATGATGGATTTAGCCGAGAAAGGTATTGCTGAGTTAATCGAGGCGCAGCGCGCGGCGCTGGCCTGAGTGGCGCAGAGAGCCCTTAGAAGGGGCTCTCTGGCAATTCAAAGTCGTAATCCATAATAACGGGGGCGTGCTTGCCAAATTGCTGCACCTTGTAAATGGCGCCGTATTCAACGCGTGGCGTCATGTGCTCGGAGGTGATTTGGTAGTCTACCCGCCAGCCGTTCTCACCTGGTTCGCCGTCTGGCCACCAGCTAAACTCGTCGGGATCGTTATTGATTAGGCGAAACGCATCGGCGTACTGCTGTTCTCTGAACAGGCGGTCCATCCATTGTTGTTCTTCGGCCAAACTGCCGGGTTTGCCGTGGTTGCCGCGAATATCCTGAATATCAATGCCGCGATGGGCAATGTTCCAGTTGCCGCAAATAATGAAATCGCGGCGTTTGTTGCGCACTTTGGTCAGGTGGTTGCCAAACTGTTCAAAGAATTGGTTTTTGCGGATTAAGCCGGCGCTGTCACCTTCTTCTGCGCTGGGCGCGAGTAGGCTGCCAATACTGATATTGTCAAAGTCGGCCTGAATATAGAGACCGTCCATATCAAAATCTAAAAACCCCAAACCGGTCATGATGGCCTTGGGCAATTTGCGGCAGTAAATGGCCACGCCATTGTGCTTGCCGTCGGCGGCATCGAAGAAATAGGGATTGTAGTCGCGTGGGAAATACACATCGTCGCGAAGTTTGTATTCGGCGATGCCCAAGTTCTGAATGCAGATAATATCGGCATCCTGCTTGGTGACCCAGTCGAAGAAGCCTTTTTTTGCAGCATCTACAATGCTGTCAGCGCAAAAGCTGATGATTCTCATGTGTTTCCTATCGTGTCGATAACGAGGCCGTGGTGACCAAGCTTTTAGCGTAGCGCTAAGAACTTATAGCGAGTAAATACGCCAAACCTTAATGCAAAAGTGGCGTTCAGCAATAGAGTGGCTGATTTTTCGATATAAACAAGGCGTTAGACTACAATGAAACCTTATTGACAACAATCGCGGCAAGAAATATCTGTTAAAAAACACTGGATTGATCACGCTTGTTGAGATATTTCCGAGCAAAACGTGTCATAGGTGAGCTTTTTTCAGGAGCTGGGTAAAATGGGTGTCTATATTTTAATCTCTTTGGCTATTGGACGTATAAATGAGCATTAAGCATTATCAGCAGCAATTCATTCAGCAGGCAATCAAAAGCGAAGCGCTGTGTTTTGGTGAGTTCACCCTTAAATCTGGTCGCGTTAGCCCCTATTTTTTCAATGCTGGCCGGTTTTGCAGTGGCGCGGCGCTGGCGGCGCTGGGCCGTTGCTATGCTGATGCGATTGTTGCCTCTGGCGTGCAGTTTGATGTGCTGTTTGGCCCCGCGTATAAGGGTATTTCACTGGCGGCGGTGACGGCCTGTGCGCTGGCTGAGCATCATCAGCGAGATGTGCCCTATGTGTATAACCGCAAAGAAAAGAAAGATCACGGCGAGGGTGGCACTTTGGTGGGTGCGCCGCTAAGTGGTCGGGTATTGATTATTGATGATGTGATCACTGCCGGCACCGCTATTCGCGAAGCCATTGCCATGATTACCGCCGAGGGCGCTGCGGTGGCGGGGGTGGCAATTGGCCTAGACCGCCAAGAGCGTGGCCAAGGCGAGCGCTCGGCTATTCAGGAGCTAGAGCAGGACGCCAATTTGGCCGTGGTAAGCATTGTTGGTTTAAACGATATTGTGGCTTACTTGTCGGAATCTGCGGGTGACGATGCGCTGGTTACACGTATCAATGCGTATCGTGAGCGCTATGGCGTTGCGATATAACTGCAGTAATAAGTGCATTAGTGCTCAATGGGGAGATAGTTTTACTGTGATCGCTGCTCGGGTTTTATTGCCGCTAGTTTTGTGCTGGTCTGGCCTGTTTGCGATTCAGGCTAATGCCCAGAGCATTTACTATCGCTATCCAGGCCCCAATGGCACGGTGGTTATCGACAGCAGCGTGCCCCCCAGCGCGGTTCCTCGTGGCTACGACATTATTCGCTTAGATGGCACGGTGGTTAAAACTGTTGCGCCAAGAATGAGCGACGAGGAGCGCAAAGCCCGCGAGTTGGAGTTTGGCGTTGAAGAAGCGCGGGCTGCCGCCGACGAGAAAACCCGTAAATGGGATGAATCTTTGCTGCTCCGTTATAGCAATGTGCAGGATATCGATGTCGCCAAAAAGCGTGCGATAAATGATATTAAAGTGCGGATTTCGATTCTTAAAAGCAATCTTTCGGTCATTAAGCAGCAGGTGTATAGCAACCAAGCGGAGGCGGCTGAATTAGAGCGCCGAGGGCTTGCGGTGCCGAGTGAGCTAAGCGATACCTTGGCGTCGTTGCGGCGGGAAATTACCACCACGGAACAGCATATTACGTCTCGCCAAGAAGAGCTTGAAGAGGTTGCTAATAACTACGAGCGGGATAAGCGTCGCTTTGCCGATCTGCAGGACCAGGTTGATCTACGGCGGCATTATTACGCCAAACCCAAAAAATAAACTCAGCGCGCTGAAATTGGCGGCTAGCGGAACATTATTTCACTGAGCAGTTGCCATTGCTCGTCCCAGCCTTCGGTAGGCTGGCGCTTAAAGTCGCTGCGCACAAATTGACCAATTCGGCCCTCGGCAGCGGCAATCAGCAAATTAGCAGTGCTGTTGACGGTAATGCGGGTGCGAAGCCCTTCGCGCAGTTCGGCCTCGCGCAAAATTTGTTTGAGCTGGGTTTCTAGGCGGTCGTAAAATTGCGCGACCCTGCCGCGCAGGCGCTCATTCTCGCCGGCCAGCGCGTCGCCGTTAAATATTCGGGTAATGCCTGGATTGCGCTCGGTGAAGGTCAGCAGCAACTGCAGGATCTTGGCTATTTGCGCAAGCGCCTGAGTTTCTTCGCCAAGAATCAGAGTGACACGGCTGAATATGGCGTCTTCCACAAACTCGATTAATCCCTCGAACATCTTGGCCTTGCTCGGGAAATGCCGGTACAGCGCCGCCTCCGACACCCCCACTTGCGCCGCTAATTTAGCGGTGGTAATGCGGGTGCCTGGTTGGCTTTCGAGCATGGTGGCCAATGCTTGCAGAATTTCTTCGCGTCGTGAAGGACGTTTATTCATACGGTATAGATAACCTTGTGGTGCTGAGCTTAGTGCTAATGAATTTAGTCGAGCAATTTTTGGGTGTTGGTAATCAGGGTGCCAACACCGGTATTGGTGAAAATTTCCAACAACACGGCGTGGGGCACGCGACCGTCGATGATGTGGGCGCTGGTGACGCCGGCATTAACGGCAGAAAGTGCGCAGCCAATTTTAGGCAGCATACCGCCGTAAATGGTGCCGTCGGCAATCAGGGCGTCTACTTGTTCGGTGGTCAAGCCGGTTAACACCTTGCCTGATTTGTCCATCAGGCCTTCAATATTGGTGAGCAGCATCAGTTTCTCGGCCTTGAGTACTTCGGCGACTTTGCCGGCAACTAAGTCGGCGTTAATGTTGTAAGACGCGCCATCTGCACCTACGCCAATGGGCGCAATGACTGGAATAAAGTCGCTGTTAACCAGCATATCCAATACTTCGGTGTTGATCGCCTCAACTTCGCCAACATGGCCAATGTCGATGATCTCGGTTTTTGCCAAGTCTGGCGTGCGCTGGGTAACCACAAGCTTTTTGGCGCGAATAAGCTGGCCGTCTTTGCCGGTTAGGCCAATTGCTTTGCCGCCATTGCGGTTGAGCAGCGACACAATCTCTTTGTTCACCGAACCGCCCAATACCATTTCAACCACGTCCATGGTGGCGGTGTCGGTAACGCGCATGCCGTCAACAAAATGCGATTCAATCGCTAGGCGCTTGAGTAGGTCGCCGATTTGCGGGCCGCCGCCGTGAACCACAATCGGGTTCATGCCAACCAGCTTCATGAGCACGATGTCGCGAGCAAATTGCTCTTTGAGTTTGTCGTCGATCATGGCGTTGCCGCCAAATTTAACCACAATGGTTTTGTTGGTGAAGCGCTGAATATAGGGAAGGGCTTCGGTTAGTACGCGGGCAACATCCCCAGCGGCGGTACGACTCATAGACATGGTGGGATCTCGTGCGGTCGGTGGCGAAAAAAGACGCCTATTAAAGACTATCTGCCAGCTTGGGATCAATCCTTGCCAGCAAATCCTTGAAATCATTTTTGATTCGGCTCAGTGCCGCCTCACTGTCTGCTTCAAAGCGCAAGGTAATGGCGGGGCCGGTGTTAGAGGCGCGAATAAGGCCCCAGCCGTGGCGGAAGTCGACCCGTAAACCGTCAATTTCGGTAAGTGTGACTTCAGTAAACGCCTGATTTTCGGCAAAGGTTTCAATAATTGCGAACTTGCGATCCTCGGCCACCGGAATAATTATTTCGGGGCTGCTGAGTAGGCTGGGTTGGCTGGCGAGGGCGTCATCCATGGTGCGGCCTGACAAGGTCAGCACTTCGAGCAGGCGGGCGGCGGTGTACATGCCGTCATCAAAACCGTACCAGCGCTCATTAAAAAAGATATGGCCAGAAAACTCACCGCCCAGCAATGCGCCGGTTTCACTCATTTTGCGCTTCATATAAGAGTGACCGCACTTCCACATGGTGGGGCGTCCGCCGTGCTCTATAATCAAGTTTGGCAGCAGTCGCGTGCATTTAACGTCGAACAGAATTTCGGCGCCGGGGTTGCGTTCAACCATGTCTTGGGCCAAAACCATCATTAATTTGTCGGCGAGTGGGCACTCGCCCTTGGCGCTGACAATCGCAACGCGATCACCGTCGCCATCAAAGGCAATGCCAATATCGGCGTGATGTTCTGCCACCGCAGCGCGCAGTGCGGCGAGGTTTTCGTAAATTGTTGGGTCTGGCGCATGGTTGGGGAAGTTGCCGTCGGTTTCGCAAAACAGCGGGATTACTTCGCAGCCGAGTTCCTCAAATAGAGCGGGGGCGATATGGGCGGTGGCGCCATTGCCGGCGTCAATTACCACTTTAAGGGTTTGTGCGATCACTACGTCGCCGCAGATGCGGTCGATATAACGCTGCTCGATGCTGTCGTTAGTTAAATTGCCCTCGCCCTCGGCAAAGTCTTGAGTTTCTATGCGTTGGCGAAGTTTTTGAATATCTTGGCCGCTCAAACTCTGGAACTCTAAGCTGATCTTCATACCGTTATAATTGCTGGGGCTGTGGCTGCCGGTAATCATAATGGCGTTGCCAATATTCAGGTATTGGCAGGCGTAGTGCAGCATTGGCGTGGCAATTAAGCCGAGATCGACCACATCGACTCCGCTGCTAAGCAGCCCAGATACTAGCGCTTCGCGAATGCGGGGGCTGCTCAAGCGGCCGTCGCGGCCTAGCAATATTTTGCTCTGGCCTCGGCTTAATGCCTCGCTGGCCACGGCGCGGCCGATGGCTGCGCAGCTGTTGTCGTCGAGCTCGGTGTCGGCAATGCCGCGAATATCGTAGGCTCGGAAACACGTGGTGGATATTTTTGGGGCACTTTTTGCTAGGCGGCCGTGCTGTAGCTCGGCAAGTGGTGGTGAGCTGTCTGGCGCGGGAAAATTGTCGCGATGGCTGGCGCTGCGGCTGCGATTAGCGGCTAGTTTTTGTGCCAGCGCTTGCTCTAGATTTAGCCCTTCGGGTTCGATCTTGTCGGCGCCGACCTTTTTGGGGGCTGGTGTCGCGGGGCTGGGCAGGCGGTAGCCGCGAACAAAAAATACAGCATGGCTGGCGGCGACAATCGCCACGCAAAGTACGCAAATAAGCCACAGCAAGGTAGTGTCTGAGCGCAGGTTTTCGACTGTTTGCGCCTGCGGGTAAACCTGTAAAGTCCAGCTGGGTACTGACAAAACTCGGCTTTGCATGGCTTCGAAATATTCTGTACTCGCGGGGCGGATTACGGTGTCGCGCCGCGTTTTGTAGGTTTGGATTAGTTCGTTGGTCACGGCGTTGCCAGCAATACTGCTGAGCATTTTCTCAAAATACTTGGCATCAAACGTGACAAAAATGGCTCCGTGTTTATCCACTTTTCTAACAAAAGAGATCAGCCAGCTGTCTTTGTGGCTGTAGGCTTCAATAATGGTGCTGTCGCCAATAATACTTTTGCGCAGCATGTCGATTTCAATATTATTGCGCAGCCGCGCGGTTTCACTGCGCTCGTCGGCAATCCCCTGCGGGCCGATGACAATGATTTTACTGTCGACAGCCTCTGGGAACGCGCGCTGTAAGCTCTGCTCAAAACTGTCGCGGGCACTACGGTCATTGGCGGCAAGTGCTTTGCTCAGCTCACTATTGTTCGCTTGGTGCTGAATGCGAGTGCTGAGCTGGGCAATGGCCTCGCGAATGATTACGCGCTGGTGGTCGGCGCTGCTCGCCGTTACCGTATTAATGCGCTGGGTTAGCGCCCGAGGCTCTTCAAAATTCTGAATCCAATAAAAAGCAGCCACTACACAGCCAATGCTGAAAATGGCAGAAATGACAATGTCGCGTTGTAATGTGGAGAAGCGCGAAGCCTGCTGTATTTTGTTTGGAATATTGGTTGAGGCTTTTTTTATCATCGCCGCTGTCGTGTCGCCCTAATAGATTTACGTTTCATAATGGAAGGCTCTTGGCAGTCTGTCTAGTTTTCTGCATCAAGAAATTGCTGTGCAATCAAGGCGATCAACTGCGTTGCTAATTGCCGCTTACCTATTTGTGCAATGGTTTGGTTGCCGCTGGGCCAGAGCACGGTTACCGCATTGTCGCTGGCGTTAAAGCCGATGCTGGTGTTGGCCACATCGTTGGCGATGATCATATCAAGGTTTTTGCGCTCTAGCTTGTCCTTGGCGTAGTGCAGCAGGTCTTGGGTTTCGGCGGCAAAGCCCACTGTAAATGGGCGCTGAGGGTGGCTGGCCACGGCGCTAACAATATCGGGGTTGCGCACCAGTTCTATGCGCATACTGTCATCGGTTTTCTTGATTTTTTGCTCGGCGCAGTTCACTGGTCGATAATCGGCAACGGCGGCGCAGGCGATAAACACTTGGCAGAGCCCCATCTCCGCCATGGCTGCTTTATGCATATCTGCGGCGCTGACCACGTCAACCCGCTTAACGCGCTCTGGGCAGGCTAGGTTCGTGGGGCCGCTGATTAAGGTTACGAGTGCACCAGCATCGGCGGCGGCGCTGGCCAGTGCGTATCCCATCTTGCCGGAGCTGTGGTTGCTAATATAGCGCACAGGGTCGATGGCTTCGCGGGTTGGGCCGGCGGTAATGGTTAGGTGAATTCCGTCCAGCAGGCGGCTGTTAAACAGCCCTGCACAGCGGGCCGCCAAGTCTTCTGCTTCTAGCATGCGGCCGGGGCCAATATCGCCGCAGGCCTGTTCGCCAGCGGCGGGGCCAAAGAGGTGGATGTTGCGCTTCGCTAGGGTTTCGACATTGGCTTGGGTTGCGGCGTCTCGCCACATGCCCTGATTCATCGCTGGTGCAAGGGCAATGGGCGCGGGCGTGGCCAAGCATAGGGTGGTGAGTAAGTCGTCGCCACGGCCGTTGGCAAGCCTAGCCATAAAGTCGGCGCTGGCAGGGGCGATTAGAATCAGGTCGGCCCAGCGCGCCAATTCGATATGCCCCATGCCAGCTTCTGCAGCCGGGTCGAGCAAGGTGGTATGCACTGGGTTGCCAGACAGCGCTTGTAAGGTGAGTGGGGTAATAAACTCCATTGCCGCGGCGGTCATAACCACCCGCACATCGGCGCCGTGGTCTTTGAGGCGACGGATCAGTTCGGCGCTCTTATAGGCGGCAATGCCACCGCTCACGCCTAATAAAATATGTCTATTGCTCAGTTGTTTCATATTGCCATTCGTCATCGCTGAGGTTGGCGGTATTATGAAGCTTATCGGCGCTGGCGACTACCGGCGCCGGTATAAGTCCTACTCTCAGCGGGAGAGTCTCACCAAGGAGGGTGATATGGCAATTCGGGATTGGCCAGCGGATGAGCGACCTAGGGAAAAACTCTTGCAGCGGGGCGCGTCGGCATTGGGCGACGCTGAGCTGTTGGCGATATTTTTGCGCACCGGCGTTAAAGGCAAGTCGGCGGTGGATTTGGCGCGGGAGCTGCTGGCCGAGCACGGCGGTTTAAGTGCACTGATGGCCGCCAGCCAAGAGCGCTTTTGCCGCTCGCATGGTTTGGGTAGCGCCAAGTTTGTGCAGTTGCAGGCGGTGGTGGAGATGTCGCGGCGTTATTTGGCCGAGGATTTGCGCCAGCGGCCGGTGTTTGCGAGCGCGGCCACCACCCGCCAATTTCTGTTGGCTCAGCTGCGCCAAGAGGTGCGCGAGGTCTTCGCGGTGTTGTACCTCGATAACCAGCACGGGCTACTCTTATACGAGCCACTATTCTATGGGACAATTGACGGCGCTGCGGTGTACCCGCGGGAAATCGCGCGCCGCGCCCTAGAGCTGCACGCAGCGGCGTTGATCGTGGCCCACAATCACCCCTCGGGGGTGGCGGAACCCAGTGATGCTGATGTGCGCATTACCAAAAGGATTCGCGAGGCCTTGGCTCTGTTGGATATCCGTCTGTTAGACCACTGCGTGGTGGCGGGTCCAGAGGTAATTTCACTGGCGGAGCGGGGCTTGGTCTGAGTAAAATTTTACAGTAAAACTTGCTTGCTCTGGCTCCTTCTGGTATAAAGTCGCGCTCCATTTGGGCCGTGTCCGGGATTCACATCTTCTTAGGACTCCCGAGTATAGGTAAACGCGCGGCGGCCCGGTTTGAACCTGATTTTATAAACCTTTTGCACCGCGCAGGCGGATTAAGGTTGAAGAGGCGACTATCATGTCTAGAGTATGTCAAGTTACTGGCAAGCGTCCGGTAACCGGAAACAATGTATCACACGCAAAAAACCGCACTCGTCGTCGTTTTTTGCCAAACCTGCACAGCCACCGTTTTTGGGTTGAAGCAGAGAAGCGTTTTGTTACTTTGCGCGTTTCTAGCAAAGGCATGCGTATTATTGACAAAAAGGGTATCGAGGTCGTTTTAGCTGACCTTAGCGCCCGTGGCGAAAAATTCTAAGGAGTCTGCTCATGGCTAAGAAAGGCGCAAGCGACAAAATCCGTCTGGTTTCCAGCGCGGGTACTGGTCACTTCTACACGACCACCAAGAACAAGCGTAATACTCCGGATAAATTTGAGTTTTCAAAATACGATCCAGTAGTACGTAAGCACGTGATGTACAAAGAAGCTAAAATCAAGTAACTGCTATTTAAGCAGTTTTGGTTTATAGCATTCGTAAAAAAAACCGCGCTAGGCGCGGTTTTTTTTATTGCTGCCATATCGTGGCCAGCTAGCTGCTATTAGTTGACGACCTGCAGATTGTCTTCAACATCGCTGACGTGGTCAAAGCCCTTGGCAATCTCAATGGCGAGATCGTGGGCGGTGTCGCTTTTAACGGTGCCGGTGAGCTTCACCTTGCCGTTTTTGGTGTCGACATCAATGGCGGTGGCTTCAATGTCATCGTTGGCCGCATACTTGATGTTAATTCCCGCCGTGGTATTCAAATCATGCCAAGTACGGCTGAAGTTCTGGCCAGCGCGCGCGGTTTTGCTGGTGTAGTTAGGGTCTACGTTGAGCTCGTTGTTAACCGACTTAACACCGTCAACATTCTCGGCAATTTTTCCTGCCAGGTCTTTTTCAATCTCACTGTTCACTGTACCTGTTAACAGCACTTTAGACTTGTCGACCTTGGTGTCTATTTCAAAGTTGTTAAGCTCGCTGTTAAGCATGAGCGCAGTTTCTATTTTGCCATCTAGCCACGCATCATTGGTTTTACCCTGCCAGTCGTTGGCGAGTACGGGAGTAATACTAATAGTAGAAAGAACAATGGCACCCGCTAATGTCTTTTTAATAGTCATATTTTTCTCCATAAAATTCGACGCTTAAAAATTCAAACTTTTGAATTTAATTTGGCGTTTAAGATATCTTCTTTTTCAGCTCATTAAATTTCTTTTCGGCTTCGTCTTTGGCGATGCCATAGCGCTCTTGAATAACCCCAATAAAGTGTTCGTTATTGGCCTGCGCTTGCTCGATTTCGTCATCAGTTAAATCAGCCCATTTTTCTTTAATCTGCGCTTTTAACTGTTTCCATTTACCTTCTGCAATATCCTGATTCATAACGTACTCCTCTTGATGAAAGAAATATTTCATTTTTAAAAATGAAATATTTTTAAAGGCGAGGTGGTTTGCCCCGCAGTGCCTGCATTAGCATTGATATAACAAGTAATGCTAAAAAAACAAAAAACAATATTTTTGCAATGCCAGTTGCCGCGCCAGCTATGCCACCAAAGCCTAGGGCGGCAGAGATAAGGGCAACGATAAAGAAAATCAGTGACCATCCCAGCATATTGACTCCGTATTTTGCAGTGTTGTTAGTAGTTATGTTGCTAACAGTAGTAATTCTGACCGCGCGTTAGCGCTTAGTTCAAAAATTTATTTTTAAAAAATAATAAAAAACTTAATAAGCTTGCTGCTGTCAACACGCATACCGCAATTATTAATATGGGAGAATGAATATGGAAAACGCAAAAGTAGCGAGCAATTCATCTAAAAATAGTGGCCATGAAAAAACCGATAGTGCGGCGGAGCGAGTGCATGAGGCGGTTGATCGCGCAGCGGCAATGGCCGGTACCAGTGAAGAACGCTTGAAAGAGCTCGCTGATGAATTGCGCGGCCATGCCGATAAATTGGCCGAGTCGGCGCGTAGCCGGTCTAAAGAAGTAACAGCTGTGGTGGGTGATTACACGCGAGAAAACCCCATTAAAAGTATTGGCTTAGCATTTTTGCTGGGCACCATTCTGGCGTATATATTTCGCAAATAGTGCGGAGTAGCGCAATGAACGATGAGTGGAATACGCCGAAAGCCACCACCCAACAGGGTGGTGGCGACTTACCCAGCGATGATTCCGCATTTCAAGAAGAGAGCCTAGCGCAATTGTCGGCAGCCTGTAGTGATTACCTGGATTCTTATATAACGCTGGCGCAATTGCACGGCCAGCGGTTTTTATTGTCATTGTGCAAAATGTTTCTGTTGTGGGTAGCCACATTAATACTGCTGCTGGCGGCATGGTGTAGTGGCTTGCTCGCGCTGTATGAAGTCGCAGTGCTAATGGGTGCGCCGCCGGTGCTAGTGATGCTAGTGGCGGTGCTTTGCAATTTGGCTATGGCGTGGTGGTGTTGGCGTCGCATGTGCAGTCGCTTGCATGGTTTTGCAGTGAGGCCAACAGCAAATGCGCCGAGTGGAGCGAACAAAGGGGCGAGCAATGGGCACTGAACGCTGTTTAGAGCAGGCGATTGCTCGACAACAAGACCGTCAAAAACTACGTCAGCAAGTATTATTCCGTCGCTACCGCGGTTATCGAGGTCATCTTTCAACCAAGCTAGCGAAAACAGAGAATCTTATTGCCGCGCTCGGCTTGGGAGTGTGCGCGGGACTATGTCTCGGCGCTAAAAGCAAAAAAGGTTCCGCTCAACAATATGTAAATGAAGCTAATACTTCCACGGTGTGTAGTCGCTTACTTGTGGATTTACTGGATAGGCAGTTGAATCGAGCACTGCAGGCAAGGCGCTGCGCTTGCCGCGGCGCCTCGAAAGATGGGGCGTGATTGCGGCCTCGCGCCGAGTGGTGGTCGCGGCCGCTTAGTCGTTGAGGTGGTCGATTTTATTAAAGCTGAGTAATTGCTTGCTGCGCAGGCAAATCTCGGTAAACGCAGTGTTGTGTTTACCGTATTTTGGCCACAGGGTGGTGTCGCCATCAAGATAGTGGGCAAGGGCAATACTAATGGTCACACCGTGGGCCACAATAATGACATTGTCATTGGGGTGTTTGGCGGCGATTTCATCTACCGCGGCAACAATTCGCTGTTTAACCAAGTTCTGTGACTCGCCATTGGGGGCAGTGAAATCGGGGTTGTGAACAATCTGCTCTAAAACATCGCCCTCGGCGACGAGATCAGAAAAACGCTTGCCCTCCCAGTCGCCAAGGTCGAATTCCATCAGGCGCGGGTCGTGTATTACCGTTAAATCAAAAGCTGAGGCTATCGCCTCGGCGGTGATACGCGCGCGCTGCAAGGGGCTGGTGTAAATTACATCGGCCCGCAGGTATTGAGGGAAATATGCACCTAGTCGTCGAGTTTGCTCATAGCCTTCTTCGGTTAGTTCGGTGTCGGTTTGGCCATGCCACACTTTATTAATATTGGCGAAGGTTTGGCCGTGCCGAACAAAGCAGAGTCGGCCGGTGCTTGGCTGGGTCATAAGTGCTACCTGTATAAACGTGGCCCTGATTATACAACGGATTACAGCTGCAGGTTTACACCGAGCTGAAGCTCCAGAGCTTGTGCATCCTCCCAGTCGAGGGCGTCGGTGCGTAGGCCGATATTAAAATACTGGCCTTTGATGCTCAGCCCCCAAGCTTTGCTGCGTAAATCGTAGTTGAGGCGCCACTGCTTGTTTTGCCAATTACTTTGGTAGCCTAGGCGTGGAAATACACGACGATCATAGGTAAATAGTTCGGTATCTAGCGCGTGTTGGGCATTAATTTTATAGCTGCCAACTAGTGAGTAGCGGGCGGCTAAGCGCTGGGTTTGGTCGCGGTAGCGTTCAACGCCACTAACAGTGGGTTTGGTGTCGATAGTCCCGTTCTGGTCGAAGGCGATATTGTCGGTGTTGGCGGTGGCCGTGGTGTAGGTGAGGTCGCGGTACTGGATAAACGACAGCATATCTCGGCCGCTAAAGTCGATGTTGATCCGTTTGTTCAATTGCCAGCGCAGGTCAATGTCGAGGGAGGCGCCGTGCCCATCGCTGTCTTCTTCGGGGCGGTCGAGCAGGGTGTCGCGACTATATCCGTAATTAAGGTAGAGCTGGGCTTGGTAGCCGTCGTCAAGAGTGTTTAGTTGGCCTTTTAGGTAGCCGTCGGTGGTGTGGGTGGCGCGCAAATAGTTGATCCGCGTTTTTAGCGCCAGTTGTGGATTTATGTCATAAAAATAGGCCGCACTTAAACCCCATGCACGGAGGTGGTTGGGCCGCAGGTAAATATCGTAATGGGTATTTTGCGGCAAGGCCAAATCGTTGCGTTGTAAATAGGCCAGCTGGCCAGTGTCTTTATTAAATTTTAAATAATAGTCGTAGCGATAAAAGTAACTAAACTCAAAATTATTTTTGCGCAGGCCAATTTCAGCTTGGTTGTGCGTAAAGGCGTATTTCCCAGATTTTAAAGGCGCGCCATCGAGATCGTGAATCATTTGCTCTATGGGTGCGGCTTGGCTGTAGCTGAGGCTCTCGATATCGGAGTAGTACTCGGTGTCTTGTGTTGCGGCAAAGCTGATAAGTGCATAGCTGCTAAAAATGATCGCGATGACGGCGCGCATAAAAGATTCCATGAAGGCTATACAGCGTATAGATAAGATTAAAATGATAAAAAAGGGAGGCCGTAGCCTCCCTAATACGCCAAGAACTGCGCTTACATTAGTGTTTCAAAGCTGCCATCTGAGAATCGAACAACTGGGGTGCCAGAATCGTCACTAACATCTGCGAATTTATCGTCGCCGATCTTGATAACGCCGCTAACACTGGTTTCTTCATCGACTTCAGTTTCGGTCAATACGAGGGTTACGTCATTGTGATTGCTGAGTGACACGGAATTCCCGCCTTGATACGCTAGATTAAGCTGCTTGCCACCATAGCTTAGGCTAAGGCTACCCTCACCGGTTTCTAGGCCGGTGCGGCTGGCGCTAAAGCTCACATTGATATCATCGGCAACGCCGGTTAGGTTTATATCAAAAATGATACTCAAACTACCCATGGCGTAGTCTTGCTCAGTCTCCTCATTACATTCATATGAGTAAGAAAATGAGTAGCCATTTTGACCGCTGTAACTTGATTCATCCATGTACTCACAGCTTTCTTCCGCGTTAGTTAGGCTGGCCGCCAGCGTAGCGCTGATGCTGTTGCCTGTGGTATCGCTGAACACGCCTGACAGGGTAATGTCGAGGCCCTCTACCTTTATGGTTTCAGTATATTCTTCAGATTGAGTGTCTATTACTTCGGTGTAAGTACTGTCGTATTCGCCGGTCTCAGCGTAGCTGAGCAGATCGAGCTCAATGTTCATGGCGCCGGTAAATGAAACGGGGTTGTCCCCGCCAAGCTGGGCTAAGGTAACACTAAGGTTGGCTGCTGCATCTTCAACGGTGACCTTGTCGTCCCACACATCGTTGTAGCTGTTTTGTGTTTCCAGTTCAGTGCCTTCGTCACTGTAGCTAAATGCGCCGCTCAGTGCTGAGCCCTCGTCAATTGACAGCTTGGCGGCGCTACTTTCTGCGCTGCCTGAAATGCTCAAGGCGAAGCTTGCAGTGCCGGATTCGGCGTAGCTTGTGCTGCCGTCGTCGTTGTCTTCTTCGCTGCTGTCTTCATTAATAACACTGCCATTGACTGCGCTTAATGCTAGCGCGACCGAGGTCTCGCCAATACTTACGTCTTGGCTGATCGCATAGGTTTCAGTATCGCCGGAAACGCTGATGCTAACAGTAACGCCATCGGTGGTAGATGAGCTTGGCTTGGCGCCCTCGGCGTCTTCATATTCGCCCACGGCATTGGCGATAGCATTTAGGGCGAGGCCCATTGCTTCGGCAACGATTTCGCCATCGTCGGCAAACACCTGTGCGGCGAGTTCAACTTGGTGGGCAAACGCGGCGTGATTTTCCGTGATAACGCCCGCATTGGCCAGATCGCGCACTTGTTTTACAAACGCCTTGGTGGCAATGAGGCCTTCACTGCCGACGTCGTCGGGAATATCCCCAGGGCTGGGGGTAGTGCTGCCATTTTGTTCGGCATCGGCTTCTGCTGCCGCAATATCGGTGCTTGTGCCATTCAGCTCTTCGTCTTCGCTATCGACGCCCTCAACGGCTTTTACTGCGTCGAGGAGGGTGAGTGCGGCTTCTAATAGCTCCTCGATGGTTACTGCGGTCGATGGGGTGGCTTCTTTGTCTGCGATACCGCCGTTTACAAATTGAGTGCTTAAGCTGGCTACCGCATCTTCTAGCGATAGGCTGGAGTCACCAGTTAAGGTGGCAGCAATGGCAGCGGCGGCCTTTAAATTGTAGGCAAGTGCTTCTTTTGTGGCGCCGTTGACGGCGTCGGCGTTGGTGATGTCGACAATGGCTTGGTTTATTAAGCCGCCAGCAATACCTAAACGGTTGGCAATTTGAGCGTTCGATGCGAGTGCGGCAGCAGACGGCTGGGCACCACTAGCCACTTTTTGCAGTGTGAGTTGTGAGGCAATGTTGGTAAGTGGCGTTACGTTAACAGTAACGGTGTCTGAGCTCGCTTTGGGCAGTGTTGCCGCCATGGTGAATGTCGGCGCCAGCGGGTAGGTGTCGCCGAAAAGTACCGGCGTGCCGTCTACTGTTCCGCACTGCGCAATATCGCAGCGCATGGTTGCGCCGTCTTCGGCACTAATTTCAATGAAAATCGCGGTGCCGGCTACATAGCTGCTATTCAATGTCAGGCTGTAGGTGCCGTCTTCAGCCGTTACGGCTGGGTCGGCAAGCGGCGTTGCTTTGTCGATACTGCCGTCGGCGGCTATGGCGTAGGCATTGACGGTGCCGCCAATAATAATCCCTTTAGAGGCTGTGCCACCAACGCTGCTTGGTGCAGCAGTAGAAGAAGAGCCGCCCTTATTGCTGTCGCTACCACAGGCGGCGAGACTGGCGGCGATGGCCAAGGGTAGAAGGAATTTTTGGAACCTAGGAATTTGACGCATGGAACATCTCCTTGTTTACCTATATCGGCAGCATTACTACGCTGTTAACGTCCGTATTAAACAGTGGGCTCCTGCCCAGAGTGCTAACACCTCAGTGTGTTGGCAGTAATCCGATTAGGTACTTATCGATTGATTTTTTATGTGTTGCGGTGCAATCAAGAGGAACAACAATGAGCAGTCAAAAGAAGACGCATTTTTATTCGCGAGCGATACGACACGTTAACGCTATTACGTTTTAGCCACTTATTGCTGCTATATCAAGTAAATTTAGTAATTAATTTACTAATATTTCAGTTGCAATACCGCTTAATCATTTGATGTAACACATCAATTGTCGGTTGAATTTGATCCAGCGCCATAAACTCATCGGGCTGGTGAGCTTGGTCAATTGAGCCTGGTCCCATCACAATGGTTTGCAGGCCAAGCTGTTGAAAAAACGGCGCCTCGGTGGCGAAGCCAACGGTGCCTGCTTCTTGTCCGGTAAGTTTTTCTACCAGAGTAACTATGTCGGAGTTGGCTGGCTCTTCGTAGGCAGCGAGGCCTGGCATTAAGGCGCGCAAGCCAATGTTAATGGCGCGGCGCTCTGCCACGGGGGTGAGCACTTTTTGAATCAGGGAGTCGAGCTCATCGTTGTTCATACCCGGTGTGGTGCGAATATCAAAATGCAGCTCGCACTGCCCGCAGATGCGGTTGGGATTGTCGCCGCCGTGAATACAGCCAAAATTCAAGGTCGGGGTTGGCACGCTAAAGCCGGGATGTTGGTATTTTATCGCCAGCTCTTGGCGTAGCTGCATAAGGCCGCTCATCACCTCGTGCATGGCGTCCATGGCGTTATTGCCAAGTAAAGGGTTAGAGGAGTGCCCTGAGCGGCCGGTAATGGTAATGCCCTTCATCACAATGCCCTTGTGGGCGCGCATGGGCCTGAGGCCGGTGGGTTCGCCGACCACGGCATAGCGGGCGCCAGACACATCGGCGTGCACCAGCGAGCGAGCGCCGTCCATGCTGCTCTCTTCGTCGGCGGTGGCCAGAATAATCAGTGGCGCGGTAAGCGGTTTCTCTAAAAAGGGCTTTAGGGCTTCTATTGCAATAGCAAAGAAGCCTTTCATGTCGGTGCTGCCTAAGCCGTATAAGCGGCCATCGCGCTCGGTGAGGGCAAAGGGGTCGCTATGCCAAAGCGAGTCGTCACAGGGCACGGTGTCGGTGTGGCCGGCGAGCACTAAACCGCCACTGCCGCTACCAAGGGTGGCAACGAGGTTGGCTTTGTTGGGATGTCCGGCGATGGGCAGTATGCGAATAGCAAAGCCCAGCGGTTCCAGCCAGTTGGCCAGCTGCTCAATAACCTTGATGTTGCCCATGTCGCGACTGGGCAGGGTGGAGCTAACCGAGGGGAGTTTGACCAGCTCTGCCAGCATAGACAGAACATTGTTTGAGCTCATAGATTTCGCCATTTATCACTGTCGCCGCTTGGCGAATGAGGGGATATTGTAGCGAGTCAGACAAACAATAGCAGCGGCTTGTGCTGATATTGTTTGTCTCGGGGGCGTGCTTCGCTAGAGGAAGATCGCCTTAAAGATGAAGAAGAATACAATCGCCAAGCCGGCACCGGCGGGCAGGGTGATAATCCACGACATAAAGATATTGCGAATCACGCTCAGGTTTAATGCGGCAATACCCCGCGCCAAGCCGACGCCCAACACCGCACCCACTAAGGTGTGGGTAGTCGAGATAGGCAGCCCCGTAGCGGATGCGATGACGACGGTTGAGGCGGCGCCCAACTCGGCGGCAAAACCGCGGCTGGGGGTTAGCTCGGTGATTTTAGTGCCAATGGTGGCAATAACCTTAAAGCCGTAGGTGGCTAAGCCAAACACAATGCCGCCGGCGCCAACCAGCAATATCCAGCCGGGTAGGGCCGATTTGGCGCCAATCACGCCGCCGGATTTTATTACGCTGACCACGGCGGCAACGGGGCCAATGGCATTGGCAACATCGTTAGAACCGTGGGCAAAGGCCATGGCGCAGGCGGTAAATACCATGAGTACGGCGAACATGCGCTCCACACTCGCAAAGCGAAAGCGACCATCGCTCGAGGGCACATCTTTAATGCGGCGTAAAAACAACTGCCCGATCCCAGCAACAACGATACCGCAAAGCACCGAATAGCCTAGGCATTGGTTGTAATTTAAGCCTAATCCAATATGGGAAAGCCCCTTCGTTAAAGTAACCATAGCGATCATAAAACCGACTAGGAACAAGTAAAAGGGAATGTATTTTTTGGCGGCCTCAAAGGGCTTGGGCGCATTTAATATCAGGCGTTGGGCGCTGAGAAACAAGCCGAAGGAGATGGTGCCAGCCATCACCGGTGATACCACCCAACTGGCCACAATCTGCCCAACCTTGCCCCAGTTTACAGCGTCAGTGTCGATACCAACGGCGGCAAAGCCGACCAGCGCGCCAACAATAGAGTGAGTGGTAGAAACCGGCCAGCCCATCATGCTGGCCACAAACAGCCATACGCCGGCAGCCAAGAGTGATGACAGCATCCCAAAGACCAGTAAATCGGGACTGTCGGCGATAAAGGCGGGGTCAATAATTCCTTTGCGAATGGTTTCGGTCACTTCACCGCCGGCCAAATACGCGCCGCAAAATTCGAAGAGCATGGCGATTAAAATCGCCTGTTTAATGGTGAGTGCTTTCGCGCCCACCGACGTGCCCATGGCATTGGCTACATCATTTGCGCCAACGCCCCAAGCCATAAAGAAGCCGAAAAGGCAGGCTAAAATAAGCAATAACTGCCCGTGTTCAGCAATAATTGACATGTGAATTCCTTCTGTAAGCTTGTGCCGGCTTATTAGCGAGCAATAACGATTTGCAGACGCGAGCCTACTTTTTGGGATTTATCAGACAATTCGCCGATCAGGGTGATGGTTTGATACATAAACATCACATCGACAGGTGGCAGGTCTTTTTCTATTTTGTAGAGCTCGCCGCGAATATCGATTTGCAGCTTATCGGCTGAGTGCTCTAGGCGATCTAGCTCCTCAATCATTGTTTCTACCAAGCTGACCTCACGGCCTCGGAAGCCGGTTTCGAGCAGTTCATCCAGCTCCTCTATCGCTTTCATGGCTTGGGCCGAGGTGGCAATCGCCAGTGCAACATACTCACGGAGCGGGTCTGCGAGTGGCGCGGGGATCTGCATTTTACGGCCCAGCATTAAACCGGCAATATCCTTACTGCAGTTGGCGATGCGATCTTGCATACTGACCAAATCAAGCAGGTCGGCGCGGGGTACAGGTAGGAATAAGTTGTTTGGCAATTGCAGGCGAACCTGCTTTTTGAATTTGTCGGCTTCGTTTTCTAGGTCAACGATGACTTGTTGGGCTTTTTCAGCCGCGTCCCAGTCGTCGGCGAGCACCGCGTCAATAAAGGGTTTGAGTGCAGCGGCGCAAGCTTGCGCCTGCTTCATGTGTTCCTGTATCGGTTCGAATGGGGATTTTCCGAACAGATGGCCCAGCGAATTTAACGGCATGATGCGACTCCTGATTATCGTCAGTCGTATAAGTGGGCGGATTATACTGAGGTCAGCGGACTGTAACCAGTTATTAACCGTGTTGTGTTAGAGCGGGTGTAATTTGACAGAGACTTGCCATAATGAAAGGGTGTTTCTGAATGGCTAGAACGCATTGCGAATGCTCTTAAACAACTGAATTAGAACAACTGAACGATAGCGACCGAACTACGAATGAGAGGTTAAGCTCGGCTATGCAAAGCCAAATCAAAACAACTGGGCCCTTAGAAACCGGTGGATTGCTGCGGCAATTGGTGGCCGATGGCATTATTGATGCCGCTAGCGCTAAGCGCTTGCGCATTAGCCCGCCGCGCAATGGTGACAAAATCCAGCACGTCCTTAATTATATTGTTAGCGAGCAATTGGCCGACCTGTCACGGCAGGGGCGTGCGCTGAACATGGACAATCTACTGGAATGGCTGACGGCCCACTGCGGTCAAGAGTCGATGCGCATTGACCCCTTAAAAATCGATGTGCCCGCGGTTACCGAAGTGATGTCTTTTGCCTTTGCCCAGCGCCACCGGATCTTGGCGGTGGCGGTGAGTCCAAAAGAAGTGGTTATTGCCGGTGGTGAGCCGTTTGTAACCGCGTGGGAAAGCGATTTGCAGCAGGTGTTGCGACGGCCTATTAGGCGGGTACTCGCCGACCCCGAGGCCATAGACCGCTTTACGGTCGAATTCTACAGCCTAGCCAAATCGGTGCGCGGCGCCAGCGGTGACAATAGCCGGCGCGGCAACGCCAGCAACAATCTTGAACAATTGCTGGAAATCAGCAATTTAAAAGACCTCGATGCCAACGACGGACATGTGGTGAATATTGTCGACTGGTTGCTGCAATACGCCTACGACCAGCGCGCCAGTGATATTCACATTGAGCCGCGCCGCGAGCAGGGCAATGTTCGTTTTCGTATCGACGGCGTGCTCTACAATGTTTACGAACTCCCCGCCACGGTACTAACCGCTGTAGTAAGCCGCCTAAAAATACTTGGCCGCATGGACGTGGCGGAAAAGCGCCGCCCTCAAGATGGTCGCTTAAAAACCAAGAACCCTGGCGGCGCCGAAATCGAGTTGCGGCTGTCGACCCTGCCCACCGCCTTTGGCGAAAAAATGGTAATGCGGATCTTTGATCCCGAAGTATTGCTGCGCAGCTTTGACGAGCTTGGCCTGCGCGGCGAAGATCGTCAGCGCTGGGACGGTATGATTCGCTCCGCTCACGGTATTGTCTTAGTCACCGGCCCCACTGGCTCGGGTAAAACTACCACCCTGTATTCTAGCCTCAAGCAAATTGCGACCTCTGAGGTGAATGTCTGCACCATTGAAGACCCCATCGAAATGGTTGAAGACGCCTTTAACCAAATGCAGGTGCAGCACAATATCAATCTGGATTTTGCCGGTGGGGTGCGGGCGTTGCTGCGTCAAGACCCAGACATCATCATGATCGGTGAAATTCGCGATTTAGAAACCGCCGAAATGGCGATACAGGCCGCGCTTACCGGTCACTTGGTCATTTCGACCTTACACACCAACGATGCCCCTTCGGCAGTTACTCGCTTGCTGGAACTGGGCGTGCCCGCGTATTTGATTCGCGCCACCGTACTTGGGGTGATGGCCCAGCGATTGGTGCGAACCTTGTGCCCTCACTGCAAAGCAGCCACCACCCTCAATGAAACCGAGTGGACTACCTTAACCGCGCCGTGGAAGGTCGCGCCGCCCAAGCAGGTATTCCACGCACCGGGCTGCTTGGAATGCCGGAATACCGGTTTCCATGGTCGCCAAGGCATTTACGAAATTTTGCCGGTAGAAGGATCGATCCAAGCGGCCATTGGTGATGATATCGAACTGGATAATCTGCGCCGCCTCGCCATGAAAAATGGTATGCGCACCCTGCGGCTTAGCGGTGCTCAGAAGGTCGCTAGGGGTGAAACCACCATTGCCGAGGTGTTGAGGGTCGCGCCGCCAGTGCAAACTCAGTAAGCCGTCACTGCAAAACCAATAAATAAAGAGAAGGCTAGGCGATATGACATCAGTAGAGAATTTAGCGCTGCAAGATGGCGAGCTGCCAACGGTTCTATGTGCAGATGTTGAACAGCGCTGGCAGAGCCTGCTCGAACACTGCGATAGCGAGCAGGCGCAGTGGTATCGAGGCTTTGCTGGCTCTGCTCGGCGAACTGAATTATTGCAAGCGCTGGCCTGTAGTCACACGCTATCTGAATTTTGTGTTCGCCACCCGAGCTGGTTGCGGAGCCTAGATGCTGCCGGCCTATTGGAAAATAGCTTGGCGCCAGAGGATTGGCGAGCTGAGTTAAGCGCCGCTTGCGCAGATTGTGAAAATGCCGATGATCTCGCGCAAGTGCTGCGCCAATTTCGCAACCGGCACTGGCTGCGCATTGTGTGGCGAGATCTAAATCGCCTCGCTGAAATGGAAGAAACCGTCGCCGATTTATCCTATATGGCCGAAGCCTGTGTGGATGTGGCCTTGGCTTTTTTGCATCGTCAACTATGCGAAGAGCGCGGCCATCCCCAGTCTAAAGCCGGCGAGCCACAGCAATTGGTGGTGATCGCCATGGGCAAATTAGGGGCAGGCGAGCTGAATTTGTCCTCGGATATCGACCTTATTTTTGCCTATCCCGAAGCCGGCGAAACCGTTGGCGCGGCGCGCAGTGTAGATAATCAAGAGTTCTTTATTCGCCTTGGTCAGCGTCTTATAAAGGCGCTAGATACCCGCACCGCCGACGGCTTTGTGTTTAGGGTGGATATGCGGCTGCGGCCCTATGGCCAGAGCGGGCCATTGGTGATTAGCTTTGATGCCCTAGAGGAGTACTACCAAGATCAGGGGCGAGATTGGGAGCGTTACGCCCTAATTAAGGCGCGCTGTATTGCCGGTGATCGCGCTGCCGGTGCGCAGCTCTTAGATCAGCTGCGGCCCTTTGTGTACCGCCGCTACTTGGATTTTTCGGCCATTGAATCCCTGCGTGAAATGAAGGCCATGATTCAGCGCGAGGTGCTGCGCCGCCAGTTGCAGGACAATATCAAATTGGGTGCGGGGGGAATTCGTGAAATCGAGTTTATTGCCCAGTGTTTTCAGCTGATTCGCGGCGGTCAGGAAATCGCTCTGCAGGTCTTAGAGTTGCAAATAGTTCTGCGCGAGTTGGCGGCGCAGCAGTATTTGCCTAGTGAGGTGGTGGCTGAGTTAATTGAGGCCTATCGCTTCTTGCGCAATACCGAGCACGCCATACAAGCCTGGCGAGACCAGCAAACCCAGCAATTGCCGCAAAGTGATGGCGAGCGTTGCGCCTTGGCATTAGCGATGGGCTTTGGCGGTGATTGGCCTGCCTTTGCGACGGCGTTAACTGAGCATAGAAACAGAGTAAGTTGTTGTTTTGCCAATGTTATTGCGCCAGTGGAAACCGAGGCCGAGCGCCCCCATCTCAGCCATCAGCGCTGGCGCTCGATGCTTGATGATCTTCAGCAAGATGGCGTGCGCGGCACCCTTGAAGAAGCGGGCTTCGACGCCGCTGAAGAGGCGGCGCGCTTATTGGTTGCCTTACTAAAAGGCGCCAGCGTGCAGCGCATGCAGGGCCGTGGCCGCGACCGGCTCTACGGCTTGCTGCCGCTTTTACTGGAAGATATCTGTGGGGTGTCGGCGCCCACCGAAACCCTGTTGCGGCTTATCCCCTTAATCGAAGCGGTGCTGCGCCGCACCGCTTATTTGGTATTGCTCATCGAAAACCCAGGTGCCCGTGGTCGCTTGGTGGGGCTGTGTGACGCCAGTCCGTGGATTGCCCGGCAGCTCGCAGCGCACCCCGTATTACTAGACGAGCTGCTCGACGCCAGTAGTCTGTATTCCATGCCCGATCAAGACGGCTTGACGAGCGAGTTGCGGCAGCGATTATTGCGTATCGAAGGCGACGATCTAGAGGCGCAAATGGAGGCGCTGCGCTATTTTCGCCTTGCCCATGTGCTGCGGGTTGCCGCCTCTGAAGTCACTGATAGCTTGCCTTTAATGAAAGTCAGTGATTACCTCACTGCGATTGCCGAGGTGGTGTTGGCAGCGGTGCTGGACATCGCCTGGCAGAATTTGCTCGATAAACACGGCAGTCCGGTGCCGGACGGTGATGACCGTCGCCACTTTGTGGTGCTGGGCTACGGTAAGTTGGGCGGCATCGAGCTAAGTTATGGCTCAGATCTAGATTTGGTGTTTCTGCATGATTTACCGCCCAGCGCGGTTACTAGTGGTGACCGGCCGGTGGATGCCGGCACGTTTTTTACCCGCCTTGGTCAGCGCATTATTCATATACTCACCGCCACTACGCGGCTCGGCGCGCTGTATGAGGTGGATATGCGTCTGCGGCCCTCTGGCAACTCGGGCTTGCTGGTATCGTCGTTCACGGCATTTAGCGACTATCAGCAAAACCAAGCGTGGACCTGGGAACATCAAGCTTTGGTGCGGGTGAGGGCGGTTGCTGGCGATGGCATTCTGGCGGAAAAGTTCGCTGATTTGCGTCGCCAAATCCTGTGCAAAAAGCGGCCACAGGCGGCGCTGGCCGAGGAAGTGATCGCCATGCGCCAGAAAATGCGGGAACACTTACTGCTTGGCGTAAATAAAAATACCGAATTTGACCTTAAACAAGGCGAGGGAGGTATCGTTGATATTGAATTTATGGTGCAATATGCCGTTTTAGCATGGTCACATCAGCACCCACCGCTTACACACTACACTGATAACATTCGCATACTGGAATCGCTGAATAATAACGGTCTGATTTCGAGCGCGGATACCCAGGCACTGATCGACGCTTACAAGGCGTTTCGAAGTCAGGCGCATCGCCTTAGCTTACAAGAGCAAAAGGGGCGGATTGCCATTGCGGCATTGGGCGCAGAGCGGAAAAATGTCAGTCGACTCTGGCAGCAACTGATGTTTTCTACCTAATTTTAATTTTTGCACGCCCGCTTTTTTTGAGGAGTAACACGCGATGTCCATGGCTGATCGTGATGGCCTGATTTGGTTTGACGGCGAAATGGTTCCTTGGCGCGATGCCAAAGTCCACGTATTAACTCACACCCTGCACTACGGTATGGGTGTGTTTGAAGGCGTGCGCGCCTATAAAACAGAAAATCGCGGCACCTGCATTTTCCGTATGCAAGAGCACACCGACCGGCTGTTCCGCTCTGCGCATATTATGCGTATGGAAATGACCGTGACCAAAGAACAGGTCAACGAAGCCCAGCGCGCAGTTGTGCGTGAGAACGGCTTAGATGAAGCCTATCTGCGGCCGATGTGTTTTTACGGCTCCGAGGGTATGGGCCTGCGCGCCGACAACCTGAAGATGCACGTTATTGTTGCCGCTTGGGATTGGCCTAGCTATATGAGCCCCGAAGCGCGAGACAAAGGCATTAAAGTACGCTGCTCGTCCTATACTCGCCACCACGTTAATATTTCGATGTGCAAAGCCAAAGCTAATGGCCATTACATCAACTCGATGCTGGCCTTGCGCGAAGCGCTAGACAGTGGCTGCGAAGAAGCCCTATTGCTCGACAACGAAGGCTATGTTGCCGAAGGCAGTGGCGAGAACGTGTTCATTGTTCGCAATGGCAAGATCTTCACTCCTGAACTGACCAGCTGCTTAGATGGCATTACTCGTAATACCATCTTTGAATTTGCCAAAGAATTGGGGCTGGAAGTGGAAGAGAAGCGCATCACCCGCGATGAAATCTACATTGCCGATGAAGCCTTCTTTACCGGTACGGCGGCAGAGGTATTGCCAATTCGTGAACTGGATGGCCGAGTAATTGGCGCCGGTAAGCGCGGCCCAATTACCACCGAGCTGCAAACTATGTATTTCGACCAAGTAAAAGGTCGTCGTGAGCAGTTCCCCGAGTGGTCAACGCCAGTTCGTTAATGGCGCTTGCGCACTGAGCCTCAGCACGACGGGGCTCAGTGCGTGCAAATTAATCTGTGTATCGGCATTCGCCACGAATAATAATTTCATTTAGCACAGCGTACTTGTCGGTCATGGTATAGCCCTTTGGGCAATATTTCTTCACTCTTGGGTCTTGCTCTAAATAGTATTCGGCACGTTTTAACTGTGTTTCTTCGCTCTCTCGTTGCTCCGCGTTCCGGCTCCGCTGGCCATCGCTGCGCTGGGTAATGGGTTTGGGTTTTTCTCTGAATAAAGGCAAGGTGTAACGGAATAAGCGAATGTCATCGCCTTTTACCGTGGTGTCGAATAAGCCGATCTCGTTTCTTTTACCGCCGCCGCTCGCGCAGCCGGTTAACATAATTAATACGATGAGAGTGATTTTTTTATAGTGGGCTAATGCTGTTATGCACATTGCTATTAATGTCTCTGCAAAGGGTTTGTGGGCCTGCGGCGAGTGTAACATGACAAAGTCTTAATGCCAGATACAGGGCCTGCGGGGCATAGCAAGTGGATTTATCGACATGCCATGGTTAGAATCCTGTTACCTGCTTGCGGCATTCTTCGCTGCGCTGTTGGGCAATGTTGCTCTTCCCGCCATTCCTTAGGCTATACAGCAGCCGCCGTGGCGGCGCTGAGAAGAAGCTCTTGGTTTCAAAAAACGAATAACAGCGACCCCAGATATGCCGTTAAAACCTTCTGCAACTGCTTCACCAAAATCGGCTTTTACAGCCAAGATCATTTCGCTCAATGAGGCGCGCCCACGGCGAGCCTTAAACGTGTGCTTGTTGGGCTATCGCAGCGCACCCTATGGCGGCGGCCAAGGTATTTATCTTAAATACTTGAGCAAAGCCCTTGTTGAGGCAGGGCATAGCGTCGATGTTATCTCGGGCCAACCTTATCCTCATCTTGATCCCAGAGTGAAGCTAATCAAGATGCCGGGTATGAATTTGTTCGAAACCGGACTTAGTTCGATTCGGCCTCACCACCTTAGTTCACTGACCAATATCATTGAGTGGACAGGTAAGCTCAGCGGCGCATTTTCCGAGCCATATTGCTTTGGCCGGCGGGTTGTTAAATACCTCGCTAAGCATGGTCGGCACTACGACATTATTCATGATAATCAATGCCTTAGTTATGGCATGCTGGAACTTCAAAAGCGCGGTTTCTCCTTGGTCACCACAATTCACCACCCCATAACCAGCGACCTGCGCATTGCCCTGAATGCCGCCAAAAATTGGAAGGAGCGGCTATTAATCAAACGTTGGCACAGCTTTTTAACTATGCAGCGCCAAGTGGCCCGCCAGCTTCATCACGTGGTTACCGTTTCTGAGCGCTCGCGCCAAGACATCGCCGCCGCCTTCGACATGCAGCCGGCGGGTATTAGTGTGGTTTTAAATGGTATTGATACTGCGGAATTTCGTCCCTTAACCGATGTGGTCAAAAACCCCAATAGGGTTATGGCGGCGGTTTCTTCAGACCAGCCCATGAAAGGCATGCGCTATTTATTGGAAGGCGTGGCAAAAGTATTGCCCAGTTATCCAGCATTAGAATTGCTGTTGGTCGGCAAACCCCAAGAGGGTGGCGAAAGCAGCCAATTGATACAAGCGCTTGGTCTGAGCAAACATATTCGCTGTGTTAGCGGTATTAGCACCGAGGATTTGGTGCGGTTTTACAATGAAGCAGCGGTGGTGATTGTGCCCTCGGTTTACGAAGGTTTTGGTCTGCCTGCCGGCGAAGCCATGGCCTGCGGCACCGCCTTAATTTCTACCGACGGCGGCGCCTTGCCCGAGGTGGTTGGCGACGCTGCGATTCAAGTGCCAGTGCGTGACAGCGCAGCGATTGCCGAGGCACTGGACGCGCTACTGGCGTCACCGGCCAAGCGCGAGCAATTGGCCGCGGCTGGGCGCCAGCGTATTGAAGAATTGTTTTGCTGGCGCCGCGCGGCTCAGCAAATGAGCAATTACTACTGGGAGGTGTTGCAACGTGAAAACCGTTGATTTTCGCCATCTCCACCTCAAGCGTGGCGATAAAGTATTAGACCTTGGCTGTGGCGAAGGTCGTCATGTTATCTCTGCTTATGTTGAGGGCGATATCACCGCCATTGGCGTCGATTTATGCTTAAAAGATTTACAGACTGCCAAAACCCGTTTTACTGATTTTAATGAGCACAACAACGAGCACAAAGCCTTTGGCCTCGCTAATGCCGACGCCCTAAACCTGCCCTTTGCCGACAATAGCTTTGATAAAGTGATTTGCTCCGAGGTGCTCGAGCATATTCCAGACTACGAATCGGTGCTCAAAGAGATTGAGCGCATTTTAAAACCCGGTGGCTTGTTTTGTGCCAGCGTGCCCCGCGCGTGGCCAGAGAAAATTTGCTGGGCGCTGAGCGAGGCCTACCACAAAGTCGAGGGTGGCCATATTCGCATCTTTAAGGCCAGCCAGCTGCGCGGGCAAATACAAAGTTTGGGCTTTCGTTTTTACCGGCGCCACTGGGCACATGCCTTGCATTCCCCCTACTGGTGGTTGAAATGTGCGTTTTGGGATAAGCAAGACAGCAACCCGCTGATTAAACAATACCACCGGTTTTTGGTATGGGATTTAATGGACAAACCGCTTTTTACCCGCAGTTTAGAGGCGAGCTTAAATCCCCTGCTAGGCAAATCGGTGGTGATGTACTTTGAAAAGGCGAGCCCTGCATGAGTGGACTGTTTTTAAGCAAAGGGCTGTTTCCGCAAGAATTCTTCCGGCCGACGGTTGAGTTTTTAGTGCGTGGCCAGCAGCCAGACGGCAGCATTCCGTGGTTTGCCGGCGGCCATGCCGACCCCTGGGATCACGTTGAATCGGCCATGGGCCTGAGTATTGGCGGTGAATTTGATGCCGCCGAGCGTGCTTACCGCTGGCTTAAAAATACCCAGCTCGACGACGGCAGCTGGTGGGCCGCCTACCGCGACGGCGCGGTGGATAATCACGAGCGTCGTGAGACCAATTTTGTTGCCTACATTGCCACCGGACTTTGGCAGCATTTTTTAATCAGCGAAAACCAAGATTTTCTGCACGAGATGTGGCCCTGCGTGCAAGCGGCCATCGAGTTTGTGTTGGCCCAGCAATCCCCCCACGGCGAGATTAATTGGGCGGTAAACACCGATGGCGAAGCGATGTGCGACGCTCTGATTACCGGCTGTTCCTCCATTTATAAAAGTTTGGAATGCGCGGTGAATATTTCGGTGCAAGTTGGCGCGCCGCGACCAATCTGGCGCGATGCCCGCCACGCGCTGGGTGAGGCGCTGCGCAAAAAGCCCGAGCGTTTTGATCGCACTTGGGAAAGTAAAGCGCGCTACTCCATGGACTGGTTTTACCCAGTTTTAAGCGGTGTTATTTCGCCAGCCAAGGCCAGCGCCCACCTGCAAAAACGCTGGGACGATTTTGTGGAGCAGGGCTTGGGTTGTCGCTGCGTGGCGGATCAACCTTGGGTGACGGTGGCGGAATCCTGCGAATTGACCATGGCTTTGTTGGCAGCGGGCGATCACGCTCGCGCGGTGACGGTGTACAGCTGGCTGCACCAGTGGCGCGAGAGCAATGGCGAGTACTGGACGGGCTATCAATTTGCAGAAGATCTGCTCTGGCCAGACGAGCGCCCAACGTGGACTGCTGCTGCGATATTGCTGGCGGCAGATGCGCTAACGGAATACACCGCCGCGCACCGTTTGTTCAAAGAGGTGTGCATGCTCGATGTTGATGCTGCCCAAGTGCTGCCAGAAAAAAGTCGGGCGCGTTCCCTTTAATTTTAGAGCAGTTTGCGGCTATTCAGCGCGCTCTTTATCTTCGTTTGCAGCCAGCTCTACAGCCAATTGCCGCGACACCGACTGCGGCGAATTGCTATTTCGCGCCAATAAGCGGTAGGCCATCGGAATCACAAACAGGGTGAGCAAGGTTGCGCTGCTAACCCCAAACACCACCACAATACCAATCACATAGCGGGATTCACTGCCTGCGCCAAACGACAGCAATAAGGGCACGGCACCAATCACCGTGGTAATGGCGGTCATCGCAATGGGCCGCAGGCGCTGCTGGGCAGATTGAATAATTGCTGTGTCAAAATCCAAGCCTTGGTCCCGCAATTGATTTGCAAACTCCACCAGCAAAATGCCATTTTTTGCGGCCAAGCCCACCAACATAATGAGCGCTATTTGGCTGTATATATTTAAGGTTTGGCCAAATAAATACAGACCCAGCAAGGCGCCGGCAATGGCTAAGGGCACACTTAGCAAAATAATAAAGGGGTGGATAAAGCTTTCAAATTGCGCGGCCAGCACGAGGTAAACAATTAATAGCGACAGCGCAAAGGTGAAGTAAATACTGCCGCCGGCGTCGCGGTAATCCAAAGATTCGCCTTTGTAATCGATTACCGCCGCGGGGACTTTTTCGGCAACAAGGTTCTCGAGATACGCCAGCGCTTGGCCCAGCGAATAGCCGTCTGCCAGATTGGCGTCGATGGTAATTGCCCGCACGCGGTTATAGCGATTGAGCACCGCTGCGTCGCCGCGCTCCTGAATACTAACTAAGTTGCCAAGCGGTATGAGCTCATCTGTGGTGGTGGAGCGCACATAGATATTACTGAGGTCTTCGGGGCTGCGCTGGGTTTCCGGTTCGCCCTCTAAAATCACGTCGTACTCTTCGCCGGACATCATAAAAGTGGTGACCCGCCGTGAGCCGAGCAGGGTTTCGAGGCTGCGGTTGATCTCGCTGGCGTCTACACCGAGTGCGGCGGCGCGGTCGCGATTAATCGTTACCGCAAGCTGGGGCTTGGTTTCGCGGTAGTCGCTGTCGATGCCGAGCAAGCCCGGATTTTTGCGGGCCTCGGCAATAATCAGGTCGCGCCACTGGGCCAGTTCCTGATAGTTGCTGCCGCCGAGCACAAACTCGACCGGCTTGCTAAAGCCGCCACCGAGGGATTGCGGCGTAACCGGAAAAACACTTAAACCGCTAAAGCCAGCAAGGCGCTGCCGTATTTCGCCAACAATTGCAGCCACTGGTCGGCGCTCTTCCCAGGGCGCCAGTACCATAATGCCGATGGCTTCGTTATAAGTGTCGGCGCCACCGCGGCCGCCGGGGGCGCGAAGTAAGAAGCGCTTAATTTCACCGCCGTCGACCATGGGCATCAGCCGCGATTCGACCTCGGCCAGTTGCTTGGTGGTGAAATTAAAGGAGCTGCCTTCGGGGCCGCGAATCATCATAAACACCACGCCGCGATCTTCTTTGGGCGCAAATTCGGCAGGTACTTTTTGCAGCAAAAATAGGCAGCCGCCAATCGTGACGGCCAATAGCGCTGCGGATATGAGCGGCCGCTTCATGCTGCGGCCGAGCAGTTTTCCGTAGCGGCTTTCCATGCGGTGCAGCAACGACTCAACAAAATTAGCGAGGCCACCATGCATGGCGTCGCGGTTTAAAACCCGCGCACAAATCACCGGCGACAAGGTTAAGGCCACCAGACTCGAGAACATCACCGCCACCGCCATGGCAACGGCGAACTCGCCAAACAGGCGGCCAACATCGCCTTCTAAAAAACTGATTGGCACAAATACCGCCACCAGTACCGCGGTGGTGGCAATAACCGCAAAGCCAACTTGGCGACTGCCGCGATAAGCCGCAACCAGCGGCGGCTCGCCATTGAGCAGACGGCGGTGAATATTTTCTAACACCACAATACTGTCGTCTACTACCAAACCAATGGCTAATACCAGCGCCAATAAAGTCAGTAAATTAACGGTGTAACCTAAGGCGTATAACACCGTAAAGGTCGCGATCAGGGATACCGGTACGGTAATGGCGGGCACCAGCATGGCGCGGAAGTCGCCAAGAAATAAGAAAATAACCAGCACTACTAGCCCAGCGGCAATAAACAGGGTGCTATACACTTCGCTAATGGCGCTGTCGATAAACACCGAGCTGTCGTAGCTGGAGTGCAGGCGCACGCCATCGGGCAAGGATTTGCGAATAACTTTGGCTTCGCCGCGCACCGCCTCTGCCACCGCGAGGGTGTTCGACACGCTCTGTTTAACAATGCCCACGCCCACCATGGGTACGCCATTGCCGCGAAACATATTGCGGTATTCGGCGGCGCCCAACTCTACGCGGGCAACTTCGCTAAGTCGCAGTAAATTGCCATTGGTCTCCCTTTTTATAACAAGGTTTTCGAAGTCCTTGGGGCTGAGATAATGGCGATTAATTTTAACCACAAAGTCGCGGTCTACCGACTTGAGCGTGCCGGCGGGTAGTTCGACGTTCTCGCGGCGCAAACTGTTCTCTACATCGGCCACGGTGAGCTGGCGGGCGGCGAGGGCCTCGCGGTTTAGCCAAATCCGCATGGCGTATTCGGGACCACCGCTAATGCGCACCGAGGCAACGCCGTCGATAACTGCAAAGCGGTCAACAATATAGCGCTGGGCGTAGTCCGCTAACTCTAGGGTGGTGTGGTTCTGGGAGGTCAGATTCATCCACATAATCACCTGTTCATCGGCGTCGGCTTTACGCACCTCCGGCGGTTCGGCCTCTTCTGGCAGGCTGGCCAGCGAGCCAGAAACCCGGTCGCGAACATCGTTGGCGGCGGCGTCTATATCGCGGTTTAGGGAGAACTCAATATTGATGGAGGAAAAACCGTCGCGGCTGCTGGACTCAATCGTTTCTATGCCTTCAATACCGGCTATGCGATCTTCAATCACCTGAGTAATACGCGACTCCACCACCTCGGCAGAGGCGCCGGTGTATACCGTGCGTATCGACACAATGGGCGGATCGATGTCGGGGTATTCGCGCAGCGGCAAGCGCTCAAAGGCCAATAGTCCAAAGGCCAATAATAATAGGCTAATAACAACGGCAAAAACCGGTCGCTTAATGGCGGTATCAGAGAGCAACATGGTTTATTCGCTTCCCTGTGGGGCAACAGCCATACCGGCTTGCAGATTGCCGATACCCTCGTAAATTAAGTGTTCACCGGCGCTCAGACCGCTGCGAATTTCCACAAAGCTGGGTTTGCGCACCCCCAGTTCCACTTGGCGCTGCTCGGCCTTGCCGTCGTTTAATAGCCACACATAATGCTGCAATTGCTCGCTGAGCAATGCCGACTCAGGGATGAGAATACCCTCGCGCTCAGACGTAATTAGAACCACCTGCATCAGCATGCCGGGTTTAAGATGGCCGCTGGGATTGGGGATGAGCGCCCTAATTTTAAGGCTGCGCTTGATGGGGTCGATGCGGCTGTCGATGGCGGAAATACGACCGGAAAAATCCTCGTTCAGGGCGTCGCTACGCGCAATAATCTCTTGGCCCAGCGACAGCGCCTTGATGTTGAGACTGGGAATATAAAAGTCCAAACGCATCACGCTGAGATCATCAAGGCTGGTAATGCGGGTGCCAGGGCTGAGCAGGGCGCCGGGGCTGAGCTCGCGCAAACCGACCACGCCGCTAAAGGGCGCGCGGATGGTGCGCTCATTTAGCAGTGCAGAAATTTCGGCAATCTTGCTCTCGGCGCGCAGCTTAGACGTTTGGCGCTGATCGTACTCGGTTTGCGCGGCAGACTGCTTAGCCAACAAACCGTGCAGGCGCTGCAACTCGCGCTCGTGCTCAGCCAAATCGGCGCGGGCAGATTTAAGCTGGGCCGCTTCCTCGGCTTGCTCCAAGGTCACCAGTAAATCGCCGGCCTTCACGGTTTGGCCGTCGTTAAAATGCAGGCTTTGGATTTTCTCGGTCACACTGCTGCTGATATCCACCGACTCACGGGCCAGCAAACTGCCCAAGGCCTGCAAGCGGGTTTGAATGTGTTCAGCTTTCAGGGTCTGAACCTTAACCGGCGTGGGTGGGCGCGCTTTTGGGCCGGCAGCGTCAGGCGCGGGCTGGCAGGCCAGTACACTCAGGCTAAGTAGGCACACGGAAGAATAAGACAGAAACGATCTAAATCTATGGCTGTAGTCAGCGCCGAACATCGGTGACCCTCTCCCTGTAATGGTGCGCGCGAGTGATTTAAATAATGGAAATAACTCAGAATGCCAAGCGGCGCGTAAATTTTAATGTAGGCCGTTAATGTAACGGCTGGAGGGCTAATATTCAAAGCTAAATAAGAACTGTTTTCAATTGGCTTGGCGACCGCATCCGCTTTCCGTTAAGGCTTACTGCGTAGGCCAACTGAACTTGGTTTAGAGCTTGTGTGCCACGGGCCGTCATTCTGAACATGATTCAGAATCTGGTGTTACGAAGCGGTTTGGCTGCCGCCCAATGAGATGCCGGATCAAGTCCGGTATGACGGATTTTTTTGGGCGGTACTGCCCGAGGCCGTCATTCTGAACTTGATTCAGAATCTGGTGTTACGAAGTGGTTTGGCTGCCGCCCAATGAGATGCCGGATCAAGTCCGGTATGACGGATTTTTTTG
>NZ_JARGNU010000008.1:68973-89243 GCF_029212375.1 Zhongshania sp.
GTACTGCCCGAGGCCGTCATTCTGAACTTGATTCAGAATCTGGTGTTACGAAGTGCTTTGGCTGCCGCCCAATGAGATGCCGGATCAAGTCCGGTATGACGGATTTTTTTGGGCGGTACTGCCCGAGGCCGTCATTCTGAACTTGATTCAGAATCTGGTGTTACGAAGTGCTTTGGCTGCCGCCCAATGAGATGCCGGATCAAGTCCGGTATGACGATATCTTTGTTTTGACGGCTTGCCGAATCAGGCTGGCGGGATCTAGGCTGCAGCTTCTGGCCTTGGTTTTATGCCTCTGATTAGTAAAGAGGATATTAGCGCAGCGGGCACACCCAGCACGAAAAATAAGTCGTACATATCCCAGCCAGCGTCAACCAAATAACCCGCCACCACCGGCGAGGCAATTGCGCCGGTTCTACCAATGCCAATACCCCAGCCCAAGCCAGAAGCCCGCAATTTAGTGGGATAGCTGTTTAGCACTACTGCGTACATGCCCGTCAATGGCCCTGTAGCGCAAAAGCTGATGAGAAAAAGCAGGCAATAAAGCTCGGTAATGCCGGTCGGCTTCCATGTTGAGTAAATTAGAATGAGTACGCCACCCAAAAAGGTGAGCGCCGCAATGACATGACTTAGCTTGAACCGTGACGACGATAAAATCCCCACAAGGATATTGCCGAACAGCCCGCCTATGGTGAACAGGGTTAAAGCATATATTCCGGTGCTGAGTTCATAGCCCATATTTACGAATAGCTTTGGCGTCCATTTCATAAAGAGAAATATCACCCAGCTGCCAAGAAAGAAAATTAGCCAAAATCGCAAGGACGTTAGCAAATACTCTGGGCTTAATAAAACAAAAAACCCGCCAGAGGAGGCTTTTTGATTAGCTGTTGGCTCCGACAACTCCTCTAACACGGGCAGTTTAAGCTTGTTCAAGGTTCGATTGATTTTAGCTAGCCGGCGGGTGTTGTCGCTGGCGTGGCTTGCTAAAAATTCCAATGATTCTGGGATTAAGCTAATAACCAGCACTAGCAATACTACACCCAGCAGGCCGCCGGTTAAGAATAGGTTTTGCCAGATAGAATGCTCGAGTAAGGTGGCGGCGATTGGCCCTGCGGTAAGCGCGCCGCAGGCAAAGCCGCTGGTGACGATAATAACCGCCATATGCTTGTATTTTTCGGATGAAAACTCCGAGGCCAACGCCGCTGCTGATGCCAGCACACCGCCAATGCCCAAACCGGTGATGACACGCAACACGATTAAATCCGCGATACCTGAGGCTTGTGTGGTTAGTAACATGGCGGCGGCAATGGCAGAAACCGAAGCGATCAGTATTTTGCGTCGCCCGTAGCGGTCACTGAGCGCTGCTAGGACAATAGAGCCTATCATCATGCCTGCCAGTTCCGACGACAGCACCACGCCGAGTGTTTTGGCGTTTATTCCCCAAGCGTCGGCAATATGCGGCGCAGCCATAGAGATGGCCACCACATCAAAGCCGTCTGCCACATTAAGTAAAAAGCAAACGCCAATAATCAAAATTTGCCGCAGTGAGATGCCGCCCAGATCAATGCGATTGCGAATTTGAGCAAGGGAGTCTGTGGCAGGGCGGGTATTTGAGGACATAATTTTAGGATCTTATTTTTGATTATTGTCAGCCCTAAAGTATCGCTTTCTATAACCCCAATAGTCAACATATGTGTTGTATTTTGGTGTTCGGCATGGCCGGGGGTGACGGGAGGGTATTTGGGTGCCGGCACAAACGGGTGCCAGTTAAAAGGGTTTGTTCGAATTCTGTCGTAATATAAAAACTGCCTATCTTTGGTCGTCAACGACTTTCGCAGATAGGCAGTAATACGGTTTGAACTAGATTTTCTCGTTTATATGTCTACGGTTAATTCCTCTCCTTTGGCGCGGGATACGCATAGGCACATCACGTTGTTCGCCGCTTTCTCGCTGTCTGAAAAATAGGCGTCGCGGTGGTCAACTTCGCCGGATAATACTGGGGCGGCGCAGGTGCCACAGGTACCTTGCATGCAGGCGTAGGGAACATCTAGCCCAGCGTGGTGCAGGGCATCTAGCACGGTTTGTTTTGGATCAACTTGAATAACCTGCCCCGTCTTAGCCAATTTTACCGAGAAATGATGATTTTCTTCGTCTTTAGCAATTGGCGCGCTAAAAGATTCAATTCGAATATTTTCATCTTTCCAGCCGCGCTTAAGGGCTTCATTCTTTAACCAATCCATAAAGCCTTGTGGGCCACAAATATACACCAGCGATTGTGAACTGGGATTGCCAAGAACGGCGTCGAGATCAATCGAGTTACGTCCGTTCTCGGTGTCTAAATGAAGGGCTGCTTGCTTGGCTAAGGCGCCGCCAAGAATTTCATCAGCGAAGGGAATCGCATTTTTGTAACGACCACACATATGTAGCTCGAAAGGCTTGCTAATTTCGTGCAAACGATTCGCCATTGATAGCAGTGGCGTGAGGCCTATGCCACCCGAAATTAAAATAAACTTTTTGGCGTTTTCGTACAGCACAAAATTATTGCGAACAGGTCCCAGTTTTATAATGTCGCCCTGCACTAATTTATGCATTGCCGCTGAGCCGCCGCGGCCATTGGGTTCGCATTTTACGGCGATATGGTAGCGGCCTTTTTCCGCGTCATAGGATATTAGCGAGTACTGTCGCACCATTCCATTATTCAGATGCACATCAATATGGGCGCCAGCTTCTACAATTCCCGGTAGTGGACTGTTGATCGCTTCAAAAGTAAAAGTTTTAATATTTTCGGCCACGTCGTTAATCTCTACTACGCGCATATCCACCGGTTCGTTGTCGCTGGGCTTTGGCGTAATAATATTTTTTGGTCCTTCGAACCAGCCGCGAGACGGAATGTTTTGATTGCGCAAGGTGCCGTTTGCTAGGTCCCAAACACGGCGATACTTAAACCACGGTATGTGCGGCAAAAGATGGTGAATAGTGTGCTCTTCTTGGCCGAACATTAGTCGACGCCAAGGTGAATTTCCTCTTACATACACGGTCGATTGAAACGGTTCGTTTTCCCAAGTTAAACCTTCGGGGTGCTGAATGTGCGCGAAAACATAAGCTACAATTCCTAAACCAAGGCGCTGTGGAATAACGTACAGCAGTAAAAATTCTTTCCACCACGGCGACATTAGAAATGCGACGTGAGAAATCACCACCGAAGCCAGCATAATGAAGAGCCATGTAGCAACGTGGCGAGACCAAATTTTTCGACCGTAGCGTAAATACCAATGCACCCAATGGAAATCGGCAAACATTAAATAAAATACGCCAGCCCATTTTGGTGGAGTAACAAAGCCGGTATCTGGGTCGCGACCTTCTTCGCCGGTGAAGCGGTGGTGGTCCATGTGGATGGCTCTGAAGGTGGTCATGTTAACGCCAGGTAATAACAATTGCCCTGTGAGCGTACCAATAAAATCGTTAAGACGCGGATTGCTCGACACCGCGCGGTGTGATGCATCATGCATAGGTGTAAATGAAACATAAACGGCTACTACATTTATTAAAATGGCGAGTCCTAAGGGAATGGCACCATTTAAGTAGGCAATGCACGACAGGCTAAAGCTGCCTAATGAAAATGCGACTAAAATGAATTGCGGAATAGACACTAGTGGAATATGCATAACGTCGCTGTAGCGCGGGTCATGCACTATTTTATTAAGCACCGCTCTTGCGGTGGGGTTACTCGTATATGACATGACATATGTCCCTATGTTAAATGGCTAAAGCCCTATTAAATTTATTTTTCATCGACAGGCTACGTAATTGATGAGCTTGCTAACTTGATTTGGATCAAGAAGCGTATTGTCTCGGTGAAAATTGACAAGAAATGACCCCTTTGACGTTCGGCGATGGGCTGTGGCCTCTAGGCTGGCGAGTCATCGGGTCGTCTTGTTGAAGAGGTTGTTGTATCGGGATTGCGGCGCCAAGACACTACCCGAATAAGTGAGAAAACCCAGCAGTTGTTCAGTATTGCCGGTGCCGCCGATGATCCATTGCAGGCTTTGTATGCGTTGCCAGGGGTGACTTTCTCCGACGGTGGCGAACCGGTTATTCGCGGCTCTGGCGCCGAGGACAATATTTATTATATTGATTCTGTGCCCGCGCAATATCTGTTTCATGTTTTTGGTAATTCAATATTTAACAAAAACCTTATTCAGCGTTTTGAATTGCATTCAGGCGCGTTTCCCAGTCGCTATGGTGATGCCACGGGTGGGGTTATTGACGTTACCTTGCGCGATCCTAAGCACGAGGATTTTTCCACTATTGTTAGCGCAAGTTTCTTGCTCACTGGTGTTTTAGTAGAGGGCGAGTTAAATGAGAATCACGCCTTTTACGCTTCGTATCGCCGTAGCTTGCTCGACCAGTTTGATACTGATTTTCTCACCGAAGACGAAGATGGCGTTACTGTTACCGATTTTCCTGTGGCGCAAGATTACCAGCTAAAGCATCGCTGGGACCTAAACGATAAAAATAGTTTGTCGTTTGTCGCCGCTGGCGCAAGTGACGATTTGGAAGCCGAAGCAGATGGCGATAATGACTATGTTGCCCGCGATCCCGACTTGGCTGGGCCGGTAAATTATGAGCAAGGCTTTAATAGCCAGGGTATAACATGGTCTTGGGCTTCGACTAGCAGCAATAAAGAGTCAAATTTCATTCTGTCTCATATCGATGAATACTTACACCTAGACTACGGCAACGACCAAACTGTAAACACGCCAGCAGATCGCTATGTGATGCGCTTTGATTACGGTCAGACAGCGTCAGATAATCATCACATTACCACTGGGGTTTCGTATAGCAGTTCAGACTACGACTTTAAAATTAGTGCCAAGCTGCCAGTGTGTTCCGATTTTGATAGTGAATGCTCAACCGCTGATGCCGAACTGATTTCACTGGAAGACAATGTAAGCATCGATACTCTTAACGCCTATTTTGAAGATGAAATTAGGCTGAGTTCTCGAAATACTATTAGCCTCGCCCTGCATTTAAGCCAATACGATTACCTTGGCAAAACAGAATTTGAACCACGCCTGCGTTGGGAACATGAGTTTAGTGATGATCTCAAAACGCATATTGCACTTGGTCAGCATTCGCAATCACCAGAACTGGCCGAAATGATCGACGGGGTTGGCAATCCGAATCTTGATGTTGTTAAAGCAACCCACTTGGTATTGGGTTTGGAATACTATTTGTCGACCAATTGGTTGTTTAAAACCGAAATGTATTACAAAGATTTACGCGATGTGGTGATTAGTATTAATAATCCCTCGGCGCCGGATTTTGCCGACAAATACAGTAACGATGCAGAAGGTAAGGCCTACGGCATAGAGTTCTTTTTGCAGCGCGAGCTCAGTGATAAATGGTATGGCTGGGCGTCGCTTAGTTTAGGTAAAACCGAGCGCAAGGATTTACGCAGCGGTGACACGTCGCCCTTTGAATACGATAAGCCGATTATTTTTAATATTACGGCAAACTATTTACTGAGCGACTCGTGGAATATCGGCCTAACGTGGTCCTATCAGTCTGGGGCACTTTATACGCCTGTGGTTGGCTTAGACAGCAGTGCCAATGACGATCTACCTTCGCTCTTAGAATTACTTGTGGCCAACCCAACTGGCGGCCTTTTTAATGCGATTAACGACTTATTGAATCAGGTGAATAATTTGGGTGCGCCGTCGCCTGTTTATGGCCGCTTTAATTCTCAGCGCTTGCCAGACTACCAGCGCTTAGATTTGCGTGCGGAATACACGCGACCAACGATCAGTGGCTATTGGAAGTTTTATGTTGATCTACTTAACGCCTATGACCACGATAATGTTCAAGGCTATGAGTACAGCCCCACCGACCGCGAGCCACTGTCGTATACCCCAGCGGGTTACGGTGAGAACGTTCCGGTTGCCGCCGAGCACGGTATTGGCATTTTCCCGTCGCTAGGACTGGAAGTGAAGTTTTAAGCACCGAGCTTATATGCTGCTGATGTAGGCGGGTGCTTAAGTAACGCGCTTGGGTTGCCCTAAGGTGGGCAACCCGTTTTTAGCGGTTTAAGAGTGTCGTTGTGCTAGACGCGAAGCTTAAGCCGAGCCAAAGCCCGCTCTGCTGCAGCAAGTACTTGTTTTGGGGCAGTGCCGCCGATGTGATCTCGGGCGTTTACGGAGCCTTCCAAGGTCAGTACTTCAAACACGTCCTGCGCAATATCGGTGCTAAAGGTCTGCAATTCGGCAAGGCTCATTTCTGAGAGATCTTTGTTTTCGGCGATGCCGTAGGCAACCGATTTGCCGACCACCTCGTGGGCGTCGCGGAAGGGCAGGCCTTTGCGAACTAGGTAGTCGGCAAGGTCGGTGGCGGTAGAGAAACCGCGCATGGCCGCTTCGCGGGTAATATCGGCGTTGACGGTAATGGCGGGCACCATGTCGGCGTAGGCTTTTAGGCAGTCTTTTACGGTGTCGATAATGTCGAACAGCGGTTCTTTGTCTTCTTGGTTGTCTTTGTTATAGGCCAGCGGCTGCGATTTCATTAGGGTTAACAAACTCACCAAATGACCATTCACTCTGCCGACTTTGCCGCGAATGAGTTCGGGTACGTCGGGGTTTTTCTTCTGGGGCATAATCGACGAGCCGGTGCAGAAGCGGTCTGGCAGTTCTATAAATTTAAATTGGGCGGAGGTCCACAGCACCAGCTCTTCGCTGAAGCGCGACATATGGGTCATTAGCAGGCTGGCGGCGGCGGCAAATTCAATAGCAAAGTCGCGGTCGCTTACTGAGTCTAGTGAGTTTTCGGTGGGGCGGTCAAAACCCAGCAACTCGGCACTGTAGTGGCGGTCGATGGGGTAGGTGGTGCCGGCCAGTGCCGCGGCGCCCAGCGGGCATTGGTTAAGACGCGCTGCGCAATCTTGGAAACGGCTGTAGTCGCGCTCTAACATTTCATTCCACGCCAGCATGTGGTGGCCAAAGGTGACTGGCTGGGCGGTTTGCAGGTGGGTGAAACCCGGCATAATGGTGTGCGCTTCGCGGGTTGCTAGGGTGATTAAACCCTGCTGGAGGCGGCTTAATTCGATAACGATTAAGGCTAATTCGTCGCGCAAATACAGGCGAATATCGGTGGCAACTTGGTCGTTGCGCGAGCGGCCGGTGTGCAATTTTTTGCCGGTAATACCGATTTTGTCGGTGAGTCGCGCTTCAATGTTCATGTGCACGTCTTCAAGGCTGATCGACCACTCAAAGCGACCGCTGAGGATCTCGGCGCGAATTTCTTCTAAGCCTTCTTGAATTTTACTGAGTTCGTCGGTGGTGAGTACGCCGACTTTGGCGAGCATGGCGGCGTGGGCTAGCGAGCCGTTGATGTCGTGGTGGTAAAGGCGCTGATCAAAGCTGACTGAGGCCGTAAAACGCTCTACGAACTGGTCAGTTGCCTCGGTAAAGCGGCCGCCCCAGGGTTTGATGCTCGGATCTTTATCACTCATTGCGCTGTTGTTCCTGTATTGCTTGGCTGTAGGGCGTGCTCCCGTTGACTTGAGCGGGTGGCCCTCAGACGCCTAAAAGGCGCCATTATAGCAGTTTTGCTGCTGACCGCCTGTGTCGCCAATCGTAATAAAATTGTCATACCCCGTCGCCATACTGTTTTTCCTAAAAATCGAGCCCTCACCCAAGGAAGAGCAATGACCGACGTCAGTTCCCCTCGCGCCAAATTAGTGGAAATGCTGTGGCAGCTAAAGCTGAGCTACGACAAGCAGGGTGACAAGGGCGTGCGTTACATCCATTTTAATACCTTGTTAAACGACCCCGACTACCGCAGAGAATTAATCGAGCAGGCGGCGGTGAGCAGCAACGCCGAAATTCGCGAATTGGGACTGGGCCTGCGCCGAATTAATATTCATTCTGCCTTAACTCAGGGCCGTCACGACCGCAGAGTGGGTGTGAACCCAGATATTGCCGAAACGGTGGGTTATAAACAGGCAGCCAAGCCACCACGTAAATCAGTGCGTAAATCGCTGTTTGGTATTGCGGTGTTGTTATTGGGCGGCTTAATTGGGGCTAGCTTCTTTAGTGATGACCTGAAAAGCGTATACGGCGGTACGAAAGTGGTCAGTGGCTCTTTGCACGGCGAGCTACTATGGACCAATGATAAAATATGGGTACTCGACGGCATTGTGTATGTAGAGGCTGGTGCGCGCTTAGTGATTGAAGCGGGCACAACCGTGCAGGGCCGCGCTGGCAGCGCCTTGTTAGTTACCCGCGACGGCACGATTCAGGCGCGGGGCACGGCAACAAAGCCCATTGTATTCACCAGTGCCGTAGCGGCGGGCAAGCGCCGCGCGGGCGACTGGGGCGGGTTGGTGTTGCTGGGTAACGCACCAGTGAACACCGCCGACGCGCAAATTGAAGGTTTAGATGCTGGCGATACGCGGGGTATGTTTGGCGGCGTGGATGCCACCGACAATTGCGGTGTACTCGAGTATGCCCGTATCGAGTTTGCCGGTTACGAGGTTTACGCCAATAACGAATTAAATGGCCTGACCCTCGGTGGTTGCGGCAGTAAAACCATTATCCGCAATGTTCAGGTTCACCGCGCCTTAGACGACGGCATCGAGATTTTTGGTGGCAGTGTTGATCTGCGCCATATATTAATTACCGGCGCCGCTGACGATTCCTTAGACTGGGACATGGGCTGGACTGGCCGCGTGCAGTTTTTGCAGATTCAGCAATACCCGAGCGTGGGCGATAACGCCTTTGAGGCGGACAATGATGAATTCAATCACGATGCTGGGCCGGTGTCGGAGCCCACGTTTTACAATGTTACCTTGCAAAGTATGCAGAGCAGCGAGCGCCATCAGCGGGCGATGACGTTGCGCCGCGGTACCGGTGGCCATTTTTACAATATGGTAATTGACGGTTTCTCAGGCGAGGCCATCGACATTAAAGACCGCAGCACCGTGGCGCGTATCGACCAAGGCTTGCTGAGTTTTGGCGGCCTGTTTATTAGCGATATTGGCAGTGGCGGCCGCAGCTACTTTGCCGATGAAGCCGGTGACCAAGACGACGACGCGGGCTTTGACGAGGCGGCTTATTTTGCTAAGGCTGCCGAACTGGCTAATAGCCCCCAATTCGTGCAACGCCTGCAGAGTGAAACCGACCACGATTATCGCCTCGCCGCCAGCTCGCCAGCCAGAAACAACGCCCTAGCCGTACCCCAAGGTGAATTCTGGGACGAAGCGGCCAACTACCGGGGCGCCTTTAGACCAGGGGTAAGTGTGATGTGGACAGACGGTTGGACGGACTACGCCCCCAACTAAACAAGGTGCCGATCACATAACTGGTTGTATAGGCTCTTTTTTTAGAATATGCGACTTGCTTATTGCCTGCTATGCTCAGTGTTTACCTAGGTAAACTTAGACATAGGCAGGCATTGTGCAACGTCGCGACACAGATAAACCACTGGATTACCGCATTCGCCGCATCTCATTTGTGGGCAATCTTCTCAGTCCCCAATCCCTGCTGCTGATCGTTTTATTGGCAGTGCTGTTGTCGCTGTCGCTGACTATCTTAAAAGCGGGCTTACAAAATTTTGATTGGTATCTGCTGGGCATGTCGGGCATGTACATTATCTGGTGCTTGCTGGGCGCGGCAACGATTTTAAGCTGGTGCAAACCCCTGTTTGAGCGAATGAATACCGCCTACACCGCGGGCATCAGCTTTGTGATTGGCCTATTTTGGGTTGCGGTGGTTACCGTGGCGTCGCAGTGGTTGGCCAGTGGCGTGATGCAGGGCGAGGCTTGGAAAATTGATTTTTGGCAGATTGCCGACACCCTCACGGTGGCGAGCCTAATCTTGGGTGTGGGCATGCGCTACGCCTATTTAAGCCTGCAATTTCGGCTGCGCGAGCAAAGTATATTACACGCCCGCCTAGACGCACTGCACTCGCGCATTCGCCCACACTTTTTGTTTAACACCCTAAATAGCATCAGCAGTTTAATTAGTATTGAGCCGGTAAAAGCCGAGCAGGCGGTGGAAGACCTCGCCGCGCTGTTTCGCGCTAACTTGCAGGGCGGCATGAGTATGGTGCCCTGGGTGGAAGAGCGGGACTTGTGCGAACGCTATTTACGCATTGAAAACGCGCGGCTTGGCGATCGTTTAAAAGTAGATTGGCAGCAAGCGGAGCTGGGCGACAAAGTCTTGGTGCCCTCCTTGCTGCTACAGCCGCTGTTAGAAAATGCCATTTTGCACGGTATTCAACAATTGCCCGATGGTGGCACGGTGGTGGTCGAAGCACGGCTCAAGGGCGACAGGGTTGAAATTGATATTATTAATCCCCTGCCGAGCGGCGCGCCGGCGCCAGCGGGTAACGGTATGGCCAATGAAAATATTCGGCTGCGTCTGCAAACCCTGTTTGGCGACAGAGCGGGTTTTGGTGCCAGCCGTCAAGATGGCCACTATCGCGCCCACGCCTCCTTCCCCTTGGCTTACGAGCGCAGGGCTGTAGCGCGGTGAGAGTGTTGCTGGTTGACGATGAGCCCTTGGCGCGCCAACGCGCGGCGCGCTTATTGGCTGAATTAGACGACATTACCGTGGTTGGTGAAGCCGCCAACGCTGAGCAAGCCATTAGCGAGTTTGAACGCTGCCGGCCAGACGCCTTGCTACTCGATATATCGATGCCCGGCATGAACGGCATTGCGCTGGCTAAACGCCTAAGTGAATACGATCCCGCGCCTGCCGTGGTGTTTTGTACCGCCTACGATGAATACGCGGTGGCCGCATTTGATACCCACGCCCTTGGCTATTTACTTAAACCCATTCAGCGCGACAAGCTCGCGGCGGTATTCTCGCGCTTGTCGCGGCTAAATCAGGCCCAGCTCTCGGCGCTAGCCGCGCTAAATGAAGACACCACGACCAGCGGCCCCCGCCAACAGCTCTGCGTTAATAGCGCCCACGGCATGACGTTGTTGCCGGTGTCGGCGGTGCGTTATTTTTACGCCGACAATAAATACGTGAGCGCAGTGCATCCCGAGGGCGAATTGCTGCTAGATGAAAGCTTAAAAGAGCTAGAAGACGAGTTTGCCGATCAATTTATACGCGTGCATCGCAACGCGCTGGTGGCACTGATTTATGTGCAGGGCATTGAGCGAATTGGTGTGGGCGCATACCGAGTGCGCTTACAGGGCATCGCCGAAGGGCCGCAAATTAGCCGCCGGCACCTGCCTGCGCTGCGAGCCAGATTAAGCCGACGGGCTTGATCGTCCACGTTGGTGCCATAGCGCTAATTAAGTGCATCGCAATGCGGTGAGGCAGGGTGTTGGTTGGCGCGGGCATTTAAGGTATTAGCGCGCCGCTTTTTAAGGTTTTGTCGGGGCGACAGCTGGCGTATCATGATGGCCCACCTTGTCCTACGGAACGACTCATGTCTGATAACATAATCCGCATCGCCACCCGCGAAAGTTTGCTGGCGCTCTGGCAGGCGGAGTTCATCAAAGCAGAATTACAAACCGCCCACCCCGGCCTCCAAGTTGAATTGCTGGGTATGACTACTCGTGGTGATCAGTTGCTGGATTCGCCGCTGTCTAAAATTGGCGGCAAAGCCCTGTTTGTAAAAGAGCTTGAGCAAGCGCTGCTCGATGGCCGCGCCGATATTGCCGTGCACTCAATGAAAGACGTGCCCATGGAATTTCCCGAAGGCTTGGGCTTGGCCATTATTTGCGAGCGAGAAGACCCTCGCGACGCCTTTGTAAGTAATCACTTCGCCAATGTAGAAGCCCTGCCGCAGGGCGCCAGAGTGGGCACCTCTAGCCTGCGCCGCGAGTGCCAGCTGCGCGCCCAGCGCCCCGATTTACACATCTCAAGCTTGCGCGGCAATGTGCAAACCCGTTTGCGCAAGCTCGACGAGGGCGAGTTCGACGCGATTGTGTTGGCTTCGGCAGGGCTGATTCGCCTTGAACTGCAAGCGCGCATCGCCTCATTTATGTCGGTTGAAACCAGCCTGCCAGCCTGTGGCCAAGGCGCGGTTGGCGTGGAAACTCGCACTGGCGATGATCGCGTAAACGCACTGTTACAGCCTTTGCACAACAGCATTAGCGCCACCCAAGTGATGGCCGAACGGGCCATGAACCGCCGCCTAGAAGGTGGCTGCCAAGTGCCGATTGCCGGCTATGCGATTGCCGATCCAAGCAATCCTGAACAGCTGTGGTTGCGGGCCTTGGTGGGTGAGCCGAGTGGCGCCACTATTCTCACCGCCGAAGCGCGCGGCCCGAGCAGCGAACCCGAGGCACTGGGTATTGCCGTCGCCGAAGATTTGTTGGCGCAGGGCGCCGGCGCAATTTTGAAGGCGGTGTATGGCGACAGCAAACCTGCATAATCTTGCTGATTTGCGGGTGTTAATCACCCGCCCTGCAGATCGCAGCGCCGAACTTCAGGCAGCGTTAGCCGCGGCCGGTGCCTCGGTGCTTGTGCAGCCGCTGCTCACTATTTCGCCCTTAGCGGCAGACACCCATGCCGCAGAACTGCAGCGCAGCCGTCAGCAGCTAATGAATCTAGATAATTATCAGCATCTTATCTTTATCAGCGTAAACGCGGTGCACTACGGCTTGGCGTTAATTGAGCAATTTTGGCCCCAGTGGCCAATGGGCGTAAAAGTGCATGCCATTGGCGCCGCGACGGCGGCGGCACTGCGGGCCCGCGATATTGTCGTGGAAGATGTTGATGACGCCGCTATGAACAGCGAAAGTCTGCTGGCAAAAGCAGGCCTGCAACAACTGGCCAAGCAGAAAGTGCTGATCGTTAGGGGCCTGGGTGGCCGCGAGTATTTGGCCGAGCAGCTTTCTGCGCGAGGTGCCCAAGTAGGCTATGCTGAGTGCTATCAGCGCAGCAGCCCAGAAATAGACGGAATTCAATTTCTGAACTTACTTCGTCAGCACCAAATTAATATGGTCTGTGTAAACAGTGGCGAGACCCTGTTGCATTTTAGTGCTTTGCTTGGCGACATCGCGCAAGAATACCCTGTTATAGTGCCAAGTGAGCGGGTTGCCGCAATGGCCGTGGAATTAGGGTTGCGCCGTATTATTCAGGCAGAAAATGCCGGCACCCCAGCGACCCTAGCGGCATTACACAGCTATGTGAGTAAATAAACACCAGCGGCGCTAACCATGCGCGCTAAGCTTTTAACTTGGCTTTGAGTAGAGAGATCATAATGAGCGGTGATAAACCGGAAGATAACAAAGAATTAAGCGCGGCCGCAGCTGCCGCCGCCGCGAAACCAGCCACACCGCCACCCGCCGTAAACAGTCCGCCCAAAACGCCGGACACCAAAGCCGCCAAGCCTAAATCTGATCAAGCCAAGCCGAAACGAACGGCGGTGCTACTGGCGCTGTTGGCACTGCTGGTGGCAATTGCGGCGCTCGCTCTGTCGGCCTGGTTATATCAACAAGAATACATGCTGGCTAATAAAGAGGCCTCGGCGACGGCCGAGCTGCAAGGCGCCTTAAGGGACTTAACTGCTTCGCAAAAAGACATGAGCGCGGCCATTGCCGCACAGCGTGAAGCGCTCGCGCAATTGCGCACCGACAGCAATGGCCAGCTCATTGCCCTGAATAGCCGCAGCCAAGAGCTGGAAAACAAAATTCAGTCACTGACCACAGTAGATCGCCGCGACTGGCTATTGGCCGAAGTTGAATATTTACTGCGCCTAGCCAATCAGCGCGCCCAGCTCAGTCACGACCCAATTGCCGCGGCACAATTGCTGAGCAGTGCCGATGCCATATTAAGGGAAATTGACGACACCGCCCTGCACGCGGTGCGCGCCGAGCTTGCCAAAGAAATGAGTGCCTTGCACAACAGTGCCGATATTGACGTTGAAGGTATTTATTTAACATTGCAGGGTTTGGCCGCAGAAGCGGGCAAACTGCAATTGTATCAGGCGCCTAGTTACACGCCCGAAGCGGCTGAAGAGGTCGGTGATGATTGGCAGCAGCGCCTGCAGAGTGGTTTGGGCAGAGCGTGGGAAAAATTGCGCAGCTATATTCGCATCCGTCACCATGACCAAAATTTTAAAGCCCAGTTAGCGCCAGAGCAGGAAGCGGCGCTGCGGGCGAGTTTGCGGCTCATGTTTGAGCAGGCGCAATTGGCGCTGCTGGCTAATCGCCCTGTGCTGTACCAGCGGGCTTTAGATAAGGCTGCCGCGTGGCTGGAAGAGTATTACCGGCTCGACGACCATCGCGCGGGCTTGTTAGAACAAATTAACGCGGTGCGCGCCATGCCCGTTAGTGCCGAAATGGCCGATATTTCGGGGTCGCTGCGCAGTTTAAAAGTGTATTTAAAAAACCACCGTTGGCAGCAAGAGGCTCGTAAATGAAAGTTTTCATTGCGGTACTGTTGGCCTTAGCGCTCGCGGCGGGTTTGGCCGTGGCCATCCAGAAAGACGCGGGCTATATCCTCATTGCCTACGGCCAAACCACGGTCGAAATGACCATATGGGTGGGGCTGGCGGTACTCACCGTGTTTTTATTGTTGGTGATGTTTATTTTTGTGAGTTTGCGGCGCGGCGCTAAAGTCGGTGACAGCATTGGCTCGTTTTGGAGCGTGCGCAGAGCGGTGCGCGGCCGCAGTCACACCACCTTGGGGATGATTGCCTTTATCGAGGGCAACTGGGCCAAAGCCCGCAAGTTACTCACTGATTCGGCAAAAGACACCGAAACCCCGCTCATTAATTATTTGTTGGCGGCAAGGGCCAGCAACCAATTAGGCGATGCGCCGGGCAGTCGCCACTATTTGGGACTAGCCGAACAGACCAGTAATAAAGCCAGTATTGCCGTAGCCTTGACCCAAGCCGAAATGCAGGTTGACAATGGTCGGCTCGAAGAAGCGCTTGCCACCTTAACGCGGGCGCGGCGCAATGCCGAGCGACATCCCTCGGTACTGACTTTGTTAAAGCAAGTGTATATCGGTTTGCGCGATTGGAGTGCATTGTTAGCACTCATACCGGATTTACGTAAGCACAGCGGCTTAAGTGAAGAGCGTTTGGCCGAGTTGGAACGGCAGGCCTTAATGGGCCAGCTTGAACACCTCGCCCAGCAGGGCGATGTAACGGGATTGCAGCAGTGGTGGAAACATGTGCCGCGCAGTTGGCACAAAGATGCCGGTTTGCTACTGGCTTACAGCCGCGTATTGGTTGCCGCAGGGGATTCTAGTAACGCAGAAAAATTACTGCGCCAGTCCTTAAAATTACAATGGCACAACGACTTACTTAAATTCTATGGTTTGATCGCGGGCAGCGACTTGGCTAAGCAATTGAGCACCGCCGAAGCGTGGCAGAAAGATCACAGTGACGATCCCGTGCTATTGCTCACCTTAGGGCGTTTATCGCTGCGCAATGAGCAGTGGGGCAAGGCGCGGGAGTACTTTGAGCAGGCGTATCAGCGCAGCCCCAATGCAGAGGTGTGTTTTGAGCTGGGTCGCCTAATGACTAATCTAGATGAGCCAGCGGCGGCGGCGCGTTTTACTCAAGAGGCATTGCAACTGCAAGGCCAGTCGCTACCGAGTTTACCTCAGCCATCGTTGAGCAGTCGCAGCGTTTAAACCCTGCGATCTGCTTTGCGAGCCACAAAACACAGGAAACATTGTGAATATAGAAGCCTTAGAACAAATGTTGGCCAAAGGTATGGACAGCCCAATGCTGCGCTTTGGTTTGGGCAAAGCCTATTTTGATGCCGACCGCTTTACCGACGCTATTGGCCAATTTCAGCGTTGTGTTGAGCTCGATCCAAGTTATTCGGCGGCGTGGAAGTTGCTTGGTAAAGCCCAGCTGCAAGTCGGTGCGCCCGTCGACGCAGCGGCGGCGTGGCGGCGAGGTTTGCTCGCGGCGCAGAGCTCAGGCGATAAGCAAACTGAAAAAGAACTTACCGTATTTTTGAAAAAACTCAACAAGACGGAATAGGAGCAGCATCCGTCTAATCGGTATTTGTTTACAGGGAGTAAGCTGATGTCAGATGTAGCGGATATGATCGCGGGGCTAATGCGTCGCGAGGGTGGCTATGTTAACCACCCCGCAGACCGTGGGGGTCCCACTCACTTTGGGATCACCCAAGCCACTTTATCGACTTACCTTGGCCGCGAAGCCAGTCTCAGTGAAGTCGAAAATTTAAAAGCGCCACTGGCCAGTCTAATTTACTTAAAAAATTATTATTACGGCCCAGGTATAGATCAGTTGCCAAGCTCAATTCAAAGCTTTGTGTTCGACAGCGGGGTTAATCACGGCCCGCAACAAGCGCTTATCTTTGTGCAGCGCAGCTGTAATTTACTGGGGGCCAAGCCGCCGCTGAAGGAAGATGGCATAATGGGCGACAATACTCGCCGTGCTGCCAGCACCGCCGCTCGGCGATTTTCGGCGCGTTTTATAAAGATATTAATCGCCGAGCGCCGCCATTTTTACTTCAAAATTGTCGAGGCCGAGCCGACGCAACAAGTGTTTTTGCGAGGCTGGCTCAACCGCTTGGCAGAGTTTGACGATGCCGAAACACGGTTTGCCTAAGCGTTGAAGTACAACATTCATCACGGGATAGATTCATGGTTTCTAAGCTACCGCGATGGGTAGAGTACGGCGCTTTTGTACTGGCGTTTGTGGCGGGCAGCGTAAATGCCATCGGCCTTTTAGGGTTTAAACACCAGTCAATCTCGCACTTGTCCGGCACCGCAACACTGGTGGGCACCGGCCTGAGCGACGGCGCATTTAGCGACACCCTGCATTTACTGGGTATCTTGCTCAGCTTCTTATTGGGCGCCGCCCTTACCGGTTCTGTTCTGCCCAGTCGCTCCCTAAAATTAGGTCGGCATTACGACAGCTTACTTGTTGTTGAAGGCGGCCTATTGCTAATTTCAATTTACTTCTTAAACGATGGCTCCCTGCTTGGTCATTACACCGCTTCTGCCGCCTGTGGTCTGCAAAATGGCTTTGCATCGACCTATAGTGGCGCGGTAGTACGAACCACCCATGTAACCGGTATTTTTACAGACCTAGGCTTAATGCTGGGGGCAAGGTTGCGCGGCGAAAGCTTCGACCGGCGCAAAGCAATACTCTTTGTCTTAATTATTAGCGGCTTCATTTCCGGCGGGGGATTAGGCGCGTATTTATTTAATGCCATGCAGTTTTTCGCGCTAGCGATACCTGCCTGTATCTGTTTTTTACTGGCCTTGGGTTACCGTGTTTATCGAATTTCGGCGCGTAGACGGTTGCGGCAAGCATAGTCAATATTGCTTGTTTTGTGATTCGTCGGTGTCTCTTTTAACCCTATTTGTTTCATTGCAAGTCAAATATTACCTACAGATTTGATGTTGGTGTCGCGCGGCGACACAGCTGGCACCCCTAGGCAATCCCTTGCTGATATGTTGCGGCATTATGCTGTTAGATAATACTAATAAGGGACGACTATGGTGAACCTCAAATTATGGGGGCAGGCACTGGCTGTGATGCTGCTACCGGCCGCTGGCTTGGCTGCCGAAGTAACATCTCGAGTGCTGCTAGAAGAAGTGATCGTTACCGCCCAAAAACAACAGCAAAGCTTGCAAGACGTACCAATAGCGGTTGCCGCCGTGAGTGGCGCAAAGATCCGCGACGCGGGTATTCAGCGCATTGAAGAACTCACCGCCTATGTGCCCAATTTTAAAATGGCGGTAACTGGCCAGGGCAATGCCGTTTATATTCGCGGTGTGGGCTCAGGCGACAATCGCGGCTTTGAACAATCTGTTGGTATGTTTATTGACGGTATTTACGCGGGTCGCGGCCAGCAGTTTCAGGCCCCATTTCTCGATATTGCCTTGGTCGAGGTGCTAAAAGGGCCGCAGGGTACGCTCTTTGGGAAAAATACCATCGCTGGTGCGGTCAACATCAGTACCAGCCGTGCGAGTGACGAATTTAGTGGCGACCTTAGCTATCAGTACAATGCCGAAGTCGGCGCCAAAGAAATGACAGCGGTTCTGAATCTGCCATTAGGCGACAGTTTTGCCGTTCGCGCTGCGTACAAACGCCTTGAAGAAGACGGTTACCTCAATAATTTTATTCTCGATCGCGACGAAGCGGGCCGAGAAGATGATTCACTGCGCTTGGCCTTGCGCTGGGATGCCAGCGACAAACTCGATGTGAATGTAAAGCTAGAGAAGTCTGACTTTGGCTTAAAGGGCACCACTTTTCAGCTGACCGACAACACCGGCACCTTTAATTTATACCAATCGAATATTGCGTTGCCAATTGATCTGCCGATCTCGCTACCGTTGCCGCTATTATCTTTTAATTTAGAAGATGAAATCGATTCCCGTGAAGATGGTCGTCTAGATCGCCGTAAGTCGGATAAACAATTTGCATGGCAGCCCGCAATGACCCAAAACGCCAGTGAGGCGGCGGTGTTTACATTGGAGTACGCGCTCTCTGACGCCATAAGCTTAACGAGTATTACGGGTTACTCAGCCTTTAATTTTGCCTTTAATTTGGATGCAGATTTTACAGACTTAGAATTTATTGGTACCGAAAACACCGAAGACTTTACTCAGTTTAGTCAGGAGTTTCGGATTGCGGGGAGTGTTGGCGAGAATATTGATTTCATCACCGGTATTTACGCGCACACCCAAGACCTTACCAGTACCCTCTGGCTAAATTTAGACTTTGCAGCCTTAGGTATCCCCAGTTCGTTGCCACTGCCGGGTCAAGCAGTGTCGCTGCCAACTCAGCTGGCAACCTATACCGAGTTTGAACAGACCACCGACAGTGTTGCGGTATTTGGCCAGGCCACTTGGAATATTACCGAGGCGCTAAGCGCAACATTTGGTCTGCGCTGGGGGCAGGATGAAAAGCGCGCGACTAAATATTTAGATGTTGCCGAGTTTCGCTCGCGGCAACGCAGTGTAAATCCGCTGTATGCGATAGTTGCGGGTGCGCTAAATAATTCCGAGAATCACAATATTCGCAATGCGCGCAAGGTCGACAATGTGTCGCCAGCGTTTAACATCCAGTGGTATGCCGACCAAGATGTGATGACCTATTTCCGCTATGCCAAAGGCTTTAAAGATGGCGGCTTTAACGCCAGCGACACCACCGCAAGTCAGGATGCCTTCACCTATGAAGACGAAGAGGCTGACACATTCGAGCTGGGCTTAAAAACTACCTTGCTCGATGGTGCGGCAACCTTCAACGCGGCAATTTTTTATACCGAGTTTATGAATCGCCAAGTCAGCAACTTCACCTTAACCGGCTATGTGGCAGGTAACGCGGCAGAGTCGATCACGCAAGGTGTTGAAGCCGATATGCGCTGGGCTATGAGTGAGCGTGTCACCCTCGGTGCGTCGATGGCGTGGTTAGACTCCTATTTCACCTCATTTGTTAATGGGCCGTGTAATGCCGCGCAGACCGATGCGGCCTACCGCGCCGGTAATCCCGATTGTCGCCAAGACCTTACTAACGAAGGGACCGACTACGCGCCGGAAGTGTCGGCGAGTTTAACCGGCCAATTCACTCAGCCTATTGGCGAGGCCATGGAACTGCGTTTGCAATTAGATTTGAACTACAGCGACGATTATTTTTACACCCAAGACCGCGACGAAGCCGACGTGCAAGAGGCCTATTACAAAATTAATAGCCGTCTTTCTTTAATGCACTTTAGGCAAGGCTGGGAATTGGCCCTGATCGGCAAGAACCTAACAAACGAAATAACGCGCTCTAGCGGCAACGACGTACCCCTGTTTGTTGGCGCCCACTTCGCCGCCACCGACGCCCCGCGCAGTATTGCCGTGGAAGGCGTGATGCGCTTTTAACAGCGCGCTGTTGATAGAGCCGTCGTGACGGTCCAGCATTGCGTTATGCCGGCTCTAACATTAGGTCATACCGGATCCAACAATACCTCATACCGGCTCGGCCATTACGTCATACTGGCTTTATGATGTCGTCATACCGGCTCTAACATTACGTCATACCGGCTTGAATATTTCGTCATGCCGGACTTGATCCGGCATCTGGTGGGGCAACCGCGAACCAGCTCAGTGGTATTGGATTCTGAATCAAGTTCAGAATGACGGGCTAGGGCGTTCAGAGTGACGGCTTTGTACGTCATGCCGGACTTGATCCGGCATCTGGTGGGGAAATCGTGAACCAGCTCAGTGGTATTGGATTCTGAATCAAGTTCAGAATGACGGGCTAGGGCGTTCAGAGTGACGGCTTTGTACGCCATACGGGATTTATAATTTCGTCATACAGGCTCTAACATT
>NZ_JARGNU010000008.1:89343-172895 GCF_029212375.1 Zhongshania sp.
GTATTGGATTCTGAATCAAGTTCAGAATGACGGGCTAGGGCGTTCAGAGCGACGGGGTAGGGCGTTCAGAGCGACGGCTTTGTACGCCATACGGGATTTATAATTTCGTCATACAGGCTCTAACATCACGTCATGCCGGACTTGATCCGGCATCTGGTGGGGTAATTGTAAACTAGCTCAGTGGCATTAGATTCCGAAGCTTCTTAAAGCGCTTCGAATGTCACCGGTAAGCCGTCGGCGGGGAAAATAAGTGGTACCCAGCTGCGCGGCATTTCATATCCGTCTTTGACTTTTATTTGGTAATGGCTAAGCAGGTGAAATAAAAATAACTTGGTTTGAATTTCTGCAAAATTAAGGCCAAGGCATTTGTGCGCGCCGCCGCCGAAGGGCACCCATTGGTAAAAATGTTTTTTGTCTTCGGCGCGGCTTTTGGAAAAGCGCTCTGGATCAAAGCGGTTTGGCTCGGTCCAATATTCTTCCATGTAATGGGTGAATAGTGGCGAGATCGCGACGGCGGTATTTTTAGGAATATGGTAACCCAAAATATCCATGTCTTTTAAGGTGCGGCGTGGAATCGCCGGTACCGCGGGGTACATGCGCAGGGCTTCTTTGAATACCAGTTTGCTGTCTTCTAATTCACCAAGGTCGTCGTAGTCTAGCTGGGGTTTGCCAAGCGCCTTGTATTCATCGCGAAGCCGCTGCTGCCACTCGGGGTTTTTTGCCAAGGCGTAAACAATAGAACAGAGGGTGCTGGTGGTGGTGTCGTGGGCGGCAAACAATAGAAAGATAATATGGTCGCGGACGGCTTCGTCGGAAAAGTGTTTGCCGTCTTCGTCGGTGGCGTGGCAGATCTGCGAAAAAATATCGCGGCCCTCGCCGCGGCGCTTGGCATCAATATGCGCCATGATAAAGTTTTCTAAGTGCTGCCGGCCGCGCAAACCGCGATACCATAGAGTGCCAGGAATCGGCAGCTTAACCACTGCCATTGATGCCAGCATGGTGTCCACAAACGCTTCGTTAACGCTGCTCGCTTCTTCGCCCATTTCAATGCCAAGGAAAACTTCGGCAGCCACTTCCAGTAATAATTGCTTTACCGCGTATTGGAAATGAAATTCTTTACCCTTAGGCCAATTTTTAACACCTTGTTCAAGGTGCGGATTCATGGTGTCTAAGTAGCCTTCGATCGCATTTTTCTTAAACGCGCCCTGTAAAATTTTGCGATCGTAGCGATGGGCTTCGGCGTCTTTTAGCATAAGACCGTTGGGGAATAAGCGATCGAGTAATGGGTTCCACGCCAGCATGCTGGAGAATTCGCCCGCACTATTTTTTAGCACAATCTCATTGGCTTCGGGGCCGAGTAGGGTGAGGCTGTGTTGAAACAAGGTATTGCCACGAGATATTGGCCCGTACTTATTAAAGCGCTGTTCGGTTAATACCTTGTAATTACGTAAAAAACTAAAGGTTTGACCAAACACGGGCATGCCGTTGTCGCCGGGAATATGCTCTAGATCGCGGTTTGGGCGACGTGGATATTCTTGGTAATCAATACTCGAACTGCTCATTTTCTTCCTCATTACTGGCATTGGTCGCAGTGTGCGGGCTATCACTGCTGGCACATTAGGGCAGTCGTCGCTAGGGGGTCTAGTCGGCGCGCGACGATGGTGGTCGTTAGGTGCCAATGCCGCGCTGGGTCATTGTTTTTTGTAAGAAAATGTCAAAATAATGTCATGCTAAGTCATTGCCGCTAGCGCCTTAAGAGGGGATGCTTGAGTTTGTAATGTCGCCGCTGCTTTAGTTTGGCAGCACAAACAATTATCGCGTTTCGCGCTGATTCACTAATAAGAGATAAAAAAATGCTTCCCAGAGATTTTACTGAAGAACAGCAAATGTTCCGTTCCGCCTACCGAAAATTTCTTGAACAAGAAGTTGTTCCAAATATAGATACTTGGCGAGAGCAGGGCATTGTGGATCGCGAGATGTTTAAAAAAGCCGGCGATCAGGGTTTTTTAATGGTGTGGCCAGATGAACAGTACGGCGGTATGGGGGATCGCGACTTTCGCTTTGAACAAATTATTATTGAAGAGACGGCCAATGTGTATGGCGGTGATTGGGCCAATACCTTGCATAGTCGTTTAGTTGCGCCCTATATCGACCGCTTTGGCAGTGACGAACAAAAGGCGCGATTTTTACCGCGCTGCGTGAGCGGCGAGATTATTCTTGCGGTGGCGATGACCGAACCCGATGCCGGTTCCGACTTGGCGGGTATGCGCGCCGTTGCTAAAGATATGGGCGACCACTGGCTGCTCAGCGGCAATAAAACCTATATCACTAACGGTATTAACTCAGACCTAGTGATTGTTGCCGCCAAAACCGACCCTGAAAACAACCCCCACGCCATGGGCTTGTTCCTTGTTGAGCGCGGCATGGAGGGCTTTGAACGCGGCCGCAATTTGAAAAAGATGGGCATGAAGGCGCAGGACACCGCCGAGTTGTTTTTTAATGAGGTGCGAGTACCCAAAGAAAATGTCTTGGGTGATCCGAGCCTTGGCTTTTTGTATTTGATGGAAGGCTTGGCCGAGGAGCGCTTGATTGGCGCCTGCGGCTTCTTGTCGGGAGCACAAAAGGCCTTTGAAGTGACTCGCGAATTCTGTATGCAGCGCAAGGTGTTTGGCAAGCCGCTGTCTAAAATGCAAAACACGCAATTTAAAATGGCAGAACTGCGCACCGAAATTGATGTGGCACAGGCCTATGTTGATCAATGTGTGGCGGTTCATAATCGCGGCGCCCTCACTGCAGAAGACGCTGCTAAGGCCAAGCTCTACACCAGCGAACTGCTGTGCCGGATGGTTGACGAGGGCGTGCAGTTGCACGGCGGCGCTGGCTATATGGATGAGTACCCGATTTCGCGCATGTACTGCGACGCCCGTATTACTCGCATTTTTGCCGGCACCTCAGAGATTATGAAATTGATTATTGCGCGGGAAGTCTTTGCCGAAAACTTTGTTGAATTTGTCGACCGCGCTTAAGCGCATGCCCACATAAAAATAAAAACCTTTGGGGGCGTCGTGCCGGCGTCCCTCGCACTCCCAGCTCAAGTTTGGCGCTGTTACCGACTTTTTGGTCGGCCACTGCCAACAAGAGGCACCTGAGGACTAAGCCCATTTTCAAGGACACTGATAGCCTGAGCTGATTGGTGGCTTGCCGCCTGTAAAGACTGAAGAGAGAAAGCTATGCACGCGACCTACTCCCCAGAAGAACGTCTTTTTCAAGACCAAGTTCGATCGTTTCTTCGCAATAATTTTAACGCCGAGCTCGCCGCGCGAATTCGCGAGCCAGAGACTTTTAAGGCGGCCACTATTGAGTGGCAGAAAAAGCGCTTCGCTAAGGGCTGGGTCGCACCGGGCTGGCCAGTAGAATACGGCGGCTGCGCGTGGACGGATACCCAAAAGTATATTTTTGACGGCGCCCTAGCTGAAGCCGAGGCGCCAGATGTGCCGCCCTTCGGTTTAAAAATGGTGGGCCCGGTGATTTATACCTTTGGCAATGAAGAGCAAAAAGCGCGCTTCTTGCCGGGTATTCTCAATGGCGACACTTGGTGGTGTCAGGGCTATTCCGAGCCGGGTGCGGGCAGCGATTTGGTTGCTTTGCAAACTCGCGCGGAGCGCGACGGCGACGACTACATAATCAATGGCACCAAAATCTGGACGACCTATGCTCAGCACGCAGATTGGATTTTTGCGCTGGTGCGCACCGACACCACTGCCAAGCCTCAGCAGGGCATCAGCTTTTTGCTAATCGATATGCGCAGTAGCGGAGTGAGCGTAGCGCCTATTACCTCGATAGACGGTGAGCATCATCTCAATGAGGTGCGTTTTGACAATGTTCGGGTGCCCGTGGCCAATCGTATTGGCGAGGAGAACAAGGGCTGGACCTACGCTAAGGCGCTGCTTACCCACGAGCGCACCGCGCTGTCGGGTATTGCCTACTGCAAGCAGGTATTAAATACGGTTCGCCGTCTTGCTGCAGATGAAAATGATGACGGCCAAGCACTATTGGCGAGTCCGACCCTGCAAGCGCGCATGGCCGACATCGAAATGGAGCTGATGGCATTGGAATACACCGAGCTGCGGGTATTGGCTGCGGTTGCCAAGGGCGGCGCGCCGGGTATGGAATCGTCACTACTTAAACTTAAAGGCACAGAGCTGCAACAGGCGGTGCAAAGTCTGCAGTTTGACGTAGCCGGTTTATACGGCAGTGTTTTACCTAGTACTGGCTTAGCCATGGGCCACGATTACGGCGACCGCGCGCGGCGTGAATATATGTTTGGCCGCGCCTGCACAATTTATGGCGGTAGTAATGAAGTGCAAAAAAATATCATCGCCAAGTTTGGCTTGGGCTTGTAGGAGGGCGCTATGGATTTTTCATTGAATGCTGAGCAGCAATTGCTCAAAGATAGCGTCGATAAGTACATGTCGGAACGCTACGACAGCGAACAGCGCCGTAGTTACTTGGCGGCGCCCAAAGGCTTCTCCGCTGCAGTGTGGCAAGATTTTGGTAATTTAGGTTGGCTCACCGTGCCACTGCCCGAAAGCGAAGGTGGCTTTGGCGGCTCGGTAGTGGATACCGCGGTGTTAATGGAGGCAATGGGACGCTCGGTTGCGGTGGAACCGTATTTAGCTACGGTATTGCTGGCGGGGCAGTTAATTGCCAATGGCGATAATGCGACATTAAAAGAGCGTTATTTACCCGATATTTTGAGCGGCAACTGCCAAGCGGCATTTGCCTACCAAGAGCGGCGCAGTCGCCACCAGCTTGACGCCATCGATTGTCAGCTTGAACGCAATGGTGACGGTTACAGCCTTAATGGCCATAAAACATTGGTGCTAAACGGCGCGATTGCCGATGTATTGATAGTGACGGCGTGGTTGGACGAGAGTATCGCCTTATTTGCCGTGCCCGCAAATAGCGCGGGTGTGCATTGCGATGCTTTCCGTTTGATGGACGGCCAAGGCGTAGCGAATGTGCGTTTCGATGCTGTGCAACTCCCTCGCGAGAACTTGGTGTGCGCAGGCGCGGGTAGTATGGCGCTGATCCGTCGGGTGCTAGACGAGGCCACTATTGCAGTGTCGGCGCAGGCCGTTGGTGCCATGGAGTATTTACTTAAAGCGACGGTGGATTACAGCAATACCCGCAAGCAATTTGGGCAGCCGATTGGCAAGTTTCAGGCGCTGCAACATCGCATGGTGGATATGTATACCGCGACTGAACAGTGTCGTTCGCTGCTGGTGCGGGCGCTGTGTTCGAATAGTATTGAGCAAGGTGACGTTCAGACGCAAGCGCAAGCCGAGATGGATATTGCCGCACTCAAAGCCATGGTGGGCAAGCACGGCCGCGCGGTGGCTGAAGAGGCGGTGCAGATCCACGGTGGTATGGGCGTTACCGAAGAATTAAATATTGGCGATTATTTAAAGCGCTTGATGGTAATCGACAGTTTGTTTGGCGATCAAGATTGGCAGCGTCGTCGATTTGCCACCTTGCGTTACCAATAAGTTTTTGTCCAAGCCATTCTAAGTAGTTCAGCGCGGCATAGCATTGCTGCGCCTAACAAATAAAAAGGAATAATAAATGTTTGAAAACTTTATGGATTACGTGGCGTTTCAAACCACAGCGCGCCCCGAGGCTCCGTTTGCCAGCGATGTTGATCAAAGCCTAAATTACGGACAAGCGTGGCAGCGCTTAGGGCGCGTTGCGGCGCGTTTGCAGGCTAATGGTATTGGCAAAGGTGATCGGGTTGTTATTCTCAGCAAAAACTCGGTGGACAATTTACTGGTGTTCTTGGGCTGCGCGCGGGTGGGGGTGGTGCCGGTAGCCATAAATTATCGCCTTACTCGCGACGAAGTGGGCTTTATTGCCGAAGACGCCGATGCGCGTTTACTGTTTGTTGATGGTGAGTTTACGCCCTTGCTCGGCACTTACTTAGCGGGCATTGAACAGGTGTCTATTGTTGGTGGTTTAGACAGCGCGACTCCCTTGGATACGTGGTTGGGGGACGCAGGAGAACCGACGCCGGTCGCACTTAAGGGTGACGATGTGGTTTTTCAAATGTATACCAGCGGCACTACAGGTTTGCCGAAGGGCACGTTGCTGACCCACCGCAATTTAATTAGCAATAGTATTCAGGCGCCGCTGGCGACTGGCCTCACGCCGCGGGTGGGCGACCGTGGGCTTATTATTGCGCCGACGTTTCACGCCCTGGGGTTGATGGGCGCACTGGTATCGATATTTTACGGTAGTGAGCTCATCTTGCATCGCGACTACGATCCCGTAGGCATGATCGAAACCATGGCCAATGACAATATCAGCTTTGTGTCGGTGGTACCGGTGATGCTGCAATTCTCATTAGCCTGTATACCCGATATTGAGAAATATAAATTCCCCAATTTAGAGTGGATCAATTACGGCGCATCACCGATTTCAGTTGATCTACTTAAGACTTGCCTACAGGTGTTTGGTTGCAAATTTAATCAGGGCTACGGGCAAACCGAGTCCACCAGCGTTTTAACCTTCTTAAATAACGAAGATCATTTGCGCGCTCTGCAAGACAAACCTGAGTTGCTGCGCTCTTGTGGGCGAGCAGTGTTTGGCACAGAGCTGCGTATTGTCGACGAGCAGGGTAATACTTTGCCGACCGGCGAAGTGGGTGAAATTCTCGGTCGCGGCCCGCAGGTAATGAAGGGCTACTGGAAGCGCGACGACGCTACCGCGAAGACCGTGGTCGACGGTTGGTTGCACACCGGCGATGCGGGTTATCTCGATGCCGATGGTTATTTGTTTATAAAAGATCGCGTAAAGGATTTGATTATTTCTGGTGGCGAAAATATTTATCCCGCTGAAATTGAAAACGTACTGATGAGCCATCCAAAAATTGCCGATGCTGCGGTGATCGGCGTGCCTGACGAAACCTGGGGCGAAGTGCCCTTGGCGGTGTTGGTGCAGAGTGATCAAGGCGAAATTAGTATTGAGGATTTAATTAGTCACTGCCGCAGCTCGCTGGCGAGTTTCAAAATTCCCAAACATCTTGAGTATGTCGCGGCATTGCCGAGAAATCCTAGCGGCAAAATATTAAAGAAAAACTTGCGCGAAAGCATTGTTCCTAAATTTCAAACAGCGGTGGTGTAAAACTTGGTGATGCTCAAGTTTTAACTAACTGCTTAGCACAGCGATTATAGCGCTGTTGGCAAATGATCAAGGAGGTGCAAAATGATTAAGTTTTTTAGAACCCTATTGCAGCGCAGTTATTTGGCGTTGATTGCGATTCCCTTTAAGTTAATGCCGTCGCTGGCCTATATGGCTTTTAATGGCCAAGGGAGCACAGCGCAGCTGTGTCGCCATATAGCACGTCAGGGTATTAAGCGTGTTTTGGTGGTGAGTGACAAACCCTTGGTTGCGCTGGGTATTGTTGCTCGGGCGGTGGATGTGCTGCAAGACGAGGGCGTTAGCTGCATTATTTACGACGGCACTCTGCCCGATCCTACCTTTGCCATGGTCGACGCCGGTTTGGCTCTGCAGGCGCAGCACAGCTGTGATGCGGTGCTTGCGATTGGCGGCGGCTCTTCAATTGATTGTGCAAAAATGATTGCGTCGGCGGCGAGCAATGGCCGCGACGCTAAAAAATTAGTTGGTTATTTCAAAGTAAAAACTGCACCGCTGCCGCTGTTTGCGCTGCCAACTACCTCGGGTACTGGTTCCGAAGCGACTATTGCAGCGGTCATTTCCGATCCGCAAAGTCATGAAAAATGCTTTATAGCCGATCCTAAAATGCTGCCCAAGGCAGTGGCTTTAGATGCCGATTTACTGCTCGGTATGCCCGCGGCGATCACTGCGGCCACGGGTATGGATGCACTTACTCACGCTATCGAAACCTATATCAGTTTGTGGGGCTCAGACACCAGCAATGGCTATGGCTACGCCGCCGTAAAAATGATTTTCGACTACTTGCCCCGCGCCTATCAACAGGGCGATGACGCCGTGGCCAGAGAGCAAGTGGCGCTGGCCGCGTATTATGCGGGTATGGCGATTAACGAGGCCAGCGTGGGTAATGTGCACGCCATTGCCCACCAATTGGGACGTCATTACGGCACACCCCACGGTTTGGCCAACGCCCTGGTAATGCCGGAAGTGCTGCGCTTTATGGCGGTGGCGGCCCAGCAAGCACTGGCGAATTTAGGGCGTTTAATTGCAGTGGCAGACAGCCGTGACGACGATCGTGTGGCTGCGGGCAAATTCATAGATGCGGTGGCCGATTTAAACCGTCGTCTCGGCATACCCGAGCAATTGGATGCGCTGCGCGACGCCGACATCGCAACAATTGCAGCAGATGCGGTGAAGGAGGGCTCGCTGTATCCGGTGCCCATTTTGATGAGTCGCGATGAGTGTCAGACAATTTTGCGCAGTTTGCTAAGCAGTACTGAGGGCGCTGCGGCATTGGCCTGATGTTTCAGTAAATATTGGCGAAGTTCGTCAGCATAAAAAGCCCCAGCAGCGACTGGGGTTTTTTATGTCTTAAATTTAGTGACTATAAACGCGAAGGGGGCGCTAAGGTCACTTAACTTTGCTGAAAGGTCGCGTAGTGGCTGCGACGCATAACTTGGGGTGAGCTGTGGTAATAGTCGCTGAAGGCGCGATTAAAGTTACTTGGGTGTTTATAGCCAAGTTGATAGGCAATTTCCTTCAAACTCATGTGGGTGTTGAGTAAATACTCTCGCGCCAGCTCCATGCGCACCTCCAGGCAGATTTGGCGAAAACAACTACCGGCCAGCTCTAAGTGTCGCCGCAAACTACGTGGGCTCATGCGCAGTAATTTGGCGGTATTCCCCAGTTGAAAATTGCAATCTTGGGGGCGAGCCATAAGTAGGCGTTTTACCTGAGGAACTATTCCGCCGCTGCGATAGCTTTCACTAAGGATCTGCTGCACGTGGTGGGAGCAGGCGATCATTGCCTGTTCATTGCCGCTGGGGATCGGCCGCTGCAGCCAGTTTAGCGGCAATGCAATAGTGTTGTAGGGCGAATCAAAATGCACAGGGCAGCCCAGTAGTTCGCCATAGCGCGCAGCGTGGTCGGGGGTACTGCAACTGAGTTCAACATAGTCCGGCACCGCCGCCCGTCCCTCGGGCAGTATGCCCTGCACATAGCGCCACGCCGCGACACTGCACAGCTCCATAATTAGCTGCTCAATGGGCAGCGCATTCTTGGTGAGCTGAAAGCGGATTAAGGCGTGGTTTTCTGCGCGCTCAAGATGGACCTTTACCAAAAAGCTAGCTTCGCTAAAGGCGTGGCAGCTGATATGGGTGGCTTGCTCGCAATTGCTGGCGGTGAGCATGGCATAGCCGAGTAGCCCAAGATCGCTAAGCTGGGCGAGGTCGCCCAATTCCAAGGCAATCGCAGGCGCGTCTTGGCTGCGCAGGGCATTCAATAATACCAAGACGTTAACAAGGCTATTGCTACTTGGTGCCTGCCACCATTCATCGTCAATATTGCAGCGACGGCCGAGCTCGGCGCAGTCAATAGCGGGATAGCGATGTTGCAATAGGCGCCACAGAACCCGCAGTAAACGGGCTCCGAGCTGTTCCATTTCAATTAATTGCACAATGAATAAACAACTATGGCCATAAATGATAAAACTTGACGGTCACTAATGATAATACTTTTGGCGGCATAGGGGGACAACTTTAGGGCTGAAATTGCTAGTCTGCGTATGTGATATTGCGGCGCTCAAAAATGCCGCTCAATAATAATAGAGCGTGAAGTGCGCGCATGGCCGCCGCCGTGCGATAAGGAGGACGAAATGCGAACGCCTACAGTATGCAAAGAGTATCTCGAAAATCTTTTGGAGTACCTCGCAGAGCGGGGTGTAAACGCCCGCCAACTGCAGTCGGTACTGCGCTTAAATCCGCTGACTCATATTACCGAGCACGGCCGCGTGCCCCTGCGTTTATTTGAAATGACCCTCGACGCTGGCGCGACTTTGCTCAATGACCCCTGCTTGGGTGCTAATGCTGGCACCCACTGTTCACGCACGCCATGGGGAATCGTTGACTACCTTGGCATGAGCGCCGCAAATGCCCGCGAGGCATTGGATGGCATACAGCGTTACTCGCGCTTGTTGATCGACCACGGCGATATGGTACTGACTGAGATCAATAGCCAAACCGCCTGTTTAAGTTGGCAGCAGGTATCGCGCCAGCAATCGGCGCCCCATGTTGTTGAGTTTTTCTTTGCCAATTGGTATCGCGTGAATAAGCCAATGCTCGACCGTGGTGATGCGCATCGTGAGGTGCACTTTGCCCACGCGGCTAACGGACGCGAACAGCAGCTTACGGAATTGTTTGAAGCGCCGGTGCAGTTTGGGAAAAAAGTAAATGCCGTGCATTTTGGCCGCGAATTACTCGATCAGCCCACTTTGTACCCTCACCCAGGTATTCACAAATCACTGGAGCAAGCAGCCCGTATAGAATTGTCGAATTTGCAGTTTGAAGACCGCCTGATTAAAGATGTGCGCGATTGCATCGCCGGCCAGCTTGCCGAGGGCGTACCGCGCTTAGAAGATATTTCGGCGCAACTTGGTATTGGTGCACGCACATTGCAGCGCCGTTTAAACAACACCGAAACCAGCTATAAAAGCTTGGTTGACGAAACCCGCAAGGCGCGCTCGCTGGGCCTTATTGCCCAAGGCGAAATGGCGTTGCTAGACATCTCTGCAGAACTTGGCTTTAGCGACCAGAGCGCATTTCAAAAGGCCTTTAAGCGCTGGTATGGTCAAGCGCCGGGCCGCTACCGAATGATGTTGCAGGCGAGCTAGGGCGCTGAGTGTAGTTTATATCTCGGCTGAACTGGATGCGTGAAAATGTCCTTGGCGCGGGGCAGCTGTTGAGCGCCGCTAGGCAGCGGCACAACAAAGTGGGTTGCGGTGCCGACGGTTTCGGCTTGCATGCTTAGCTCGCCTTCCAACTGGTTTATTCGTCTTTGGATATTGAGCAGGCCGTGACCTTTGTGACCGGCCATGCCAAGCCCAATGCCGTTGTCTTCAATATGGGTAACGAGTGTGTTGTTACTGCAATCGACGGTAATCGTTAGCGTATCTGCCTCGGAGTGATTGATTACATTGGCAATAATTTCGCGAATGATCGAGACATAATTCTGGTATATAACATAGGGAAGCAGAGGATTACTTTGGGCGTCGTGCACCCAGTTTAAGGTGATGTCGGCGTCGTTAAGGCGGCGCTCACATTCATAGCGTAAGTCGGCGAGCATAACTTCTACTTCGGTATTGCGGGCGGTGAGACCATTCACAATGGTGCGCATTTCATTAATGGCAGAGCGAATACTAGCCTGCGCCGTGGGCAAATCTTTACGGTGTAGACCGGCGAGTAAGCTGGCGCCAATATTGTCGTGAAGGTCTTGTGCAATTCGCGCGCGCTCAGAGTCTACGCCGCGCTGGTAGGCGTCGCGGCTTTGTTCTGCGTGGGCCAGTATTTCGAGTAACTCTGCTGCTAAATCGAGGTCCTCTGGCGAGAATAATCGCTTGCCGCCCTGAGCGTAGCTAATTGCTAAGGCTGCGCGCTCGTCGCTGCCAGGTAACGCAAGTATTAAGCCGCTATCGGATAAGCGTGGCGCGGGAATATTTGCAATTACCTCGCAGTAAAGTGGATTAAAGCAGCGAGTTAATAAGGTTTGCCATAAGCGGTCTTTTTCATGGCTATTGCTGGCAAAGGCAATTTCAATAATATCCCCAAACCATCCCGTGCGATTTTGCTTAGTATCGCCTTTGAGTAGCCGCCACAAAAAATTGCGAACTGGTAGCCAGGTTAGGCCAGCGGCAATAACCGACAGACTGAGGGCTTGCTCTCCCTTGAGTTGAAGAGCGGCCACCATTAATAGGTCGACCAAAAATAAAATTACCAGTGTGGCAAGTGTACTCAGCACGCTGAGCCACCATTTTCCTAAGCCAAATAATCTGAATCGGCTTATACCTAACGCGAGGCCTAAGTAGAGTATTAAAAATAGCAAAAAACTATAGCCTTGGAGTTGCCCAGTTTGAAAGCCCAGCAGCTGCGGTAAAAAAATTAGCGCTGAAAAAACGGTGCTAGTCAGCAGCCACGAAAGCAAAAACCATTGCAGCGCCGCGCGAGCTATTGGATCGCCGCGGGTGTTGCGCCATTGCATAAAACTTAAGGTGAAACTGCGCGAGCAGCGCCAGTAGTACGGGCAGGCGGCGGCCCACGATCATTGATTCAAACGCGCCTAATTGTTGAAGTGCAAACCACGCTATGGCCACCAAAATAATGGTTGGTGGAACCCAACTGGAACCGAGCTGTTTAGGGTAATGCCACAGCACGCAAACTAAGGTGGCGGCAAACATCATTCCGCCTAAGAAATTAAGGTCGCTCAGAAGCCGAAACAGCTGGCCATCGATAGCCAGCTCACGAGTACTGTAAATTGCGGCTAGGCTCGCGAATAGCAAGGTGCTGCCGCCGCTGATGACCAAATAGCGGGCGCTGGCATCTTGCGTTTTGTAAGCGCCAACCGCGGAGCAAATTAACCAAGCCGCTAGCCCAACAAAAATTTGCACCCAAAAGGCGGCGGGTAAGTCGGACAGAGGGCGTTGGTTTTGGTAGCCAATTGGGTGAGCGAGACCGGCGTCGTCGATGAGCTTGAGCTGGGGCGATTGCAACAGTGTTGCAAGCTGGGATTGGCGCTGAGTGAACGACCGGTAAGCGGTGTAGCTGGGAAGATTGCCATCGGGTTCTTCCGTAAAATCGACTTGCTCAAGGGCCAGACTAACATCGCCGTCGCTTATGGCGACGATTCTGGCTCCCGCGCTTAATTGGGAATTGAGTGGCGAACTAGTAAGCTCAGCCGCGCCGTCGCGCCAGCGCCAATCGATGTTATGCCACACTGCCTGGCTGGCTAAAAAAGCGCAGTATGCCGAGAATAGTAAACCAAAAATTGTCGCAGCGCTTAGTAACGCAAGCGGCGAAATACGCAGCTTTATCAAGAGTGGAATCTCGCGATTATTGTGATTGTGTTAGTTATCCCCCCTGTATCGGGGGGTGTTATGCTGCGGTGCTTGCAGGCAGCATTGCTTATGGCCATGATCATATCACGGGTATGAATTTATACGCTTATTTCCCTTGGGACTCATGCAGAAAAGTCTATGGAATCTATTTTAATCGTCGAGGATATTCCCGAAGTTCGCCACTGGTTGGGCAGCGTGGCTGATGCCATTTTTGGCGCGGGCTATGTCCATTTAACCGACAGTGTTCAGGGTGCTCGTGACTTGTTGCGAAATGTAGTACCCGATTTGGCGCTAATTGATATAGGCCTGCCTGACGGCAACGGTATCGATATTGTGCGCGAGCTCAAACAGCTGTCGGCAGAAAGTATCTGCGTGGTGACCACAATTTATGATGACTCGGAGCATTTGTTTTCAGCCCTAAAAGCCGGAGCCGATGGCTATTTGCTAAAGGATGAATCTGAAGCGGATTTTAGTGCTCGGTTAAAAGGAATCTTACTGGGTCAGCCGCCGCTGTCACCCAGCATTGCACGGCGTATGTTGACCTTTTTTAGGCCTAGCGATGAGCTGAGTGTCAGTCTTACTGACCGTGAAAAAGAAGTGCTCAGTCTTATTGCCAGGGGCTATAGCGTAAAGCATTGCGCCGAGCTTTTAGGATTGAGTCACTATACCGTAGCCGATTATGTAAAAGTGCTTTACAAGAAGCTTCAGGTAAATTCTCGCGCCGAAGCCACCCTGCGCGCAATCGACATGGGCTTAGTTAATTCGGATGTTCAGTGAACGTCGGTAGCGATGTTTATTTTGAAAATTCAAATCATCTTAGGCGGTTAGTTATAGAAATCTAAGCCCCCGATTCAGGGGGTGTTAGATTTCTATAACTAATTGCTATTCTCTTGCAATTCCTCCTCTTGCGAGTCTGAATCAATGATAAAAATTATCCCCTTGGTATTAATTTCTACTCTCCTGTTTGGCTGTGCTGGTGTCGGTACAAAAAAGCAGCTTGACCCCGTACTGCTCAGCAATGCCGAGGTAATTGCTGGTAAACGTCAGGTTTTATTAGGCGATTTCAGAGTTACCTTTATAACCTTTGATAAAAGTTCTGCTAAGTCAGAGAGCCCGATGTTTAGCTCAGACAGTGGCTACGCCAGAAGTACATTGCGAGCAAAATTGGTAGGTGTGCCCGATAGCGTAATGCAGAGCCTTACGGATAGCGCCTATCAAGATTTTGTCGCAAAACTAAAGGCCAATGGATATACCTTGGCAGATGGCAGCGTATTAGCGGCCAACGGTGAATGGCAAAAACTGGATACCGAGCCTAGCCCTAAGAAAATAGGCTCGTCATTTAAGGCTATAACCGGTGGCAGTCAAGAGAGTACAACGTTTGCACCGAGCGGGAAGTCGTTGATTAAATTGAACATTGCCAAGGCCATGCCCTATCAAGTTTACTCTGCGGCCAATGAGGTGGGACTGCCGGTGCTCAACGTAAACTACACGGTTCACTTTGTGTATTTCGGTAGCGAAACGGATTATAAAGCGAATACCTATACCGATATCAAAGGTGCCGAATACTCTGCGGAAGTCTCTGCTGGGCAAGGCATTCAAGTTGTGCCTGGCTCTGGCTTGGATCTGATTATGGGCGTAACCAGTACCTTCAATGACCCCAACGCCAAAGTGAGCATTGGTGCGCCAGTGGTTGTTCCCGGTCCGTTTGGTCGTAGCAACGACGCCACCAGTGGTTTCCAGAAAGCAGCGAACACTTTCTCGGCAGTAGTCGGCATGGTAAGCGGTGGCGCGTCGTCGGCGAAAGATATTGATATCACTGCCGACCCAGATGTTTATGCCGCCAACGCTAAAAAGGCGCTGCTCGAGGCGAACCAGCGATTAACTAGTGCCCTAGCTGCGGCAAAGTAAATAGGCTATTCATTTACTCATTATGCGGCTGACCTAAACATGGGCAGCCGCTTGGATTACGTGACTAAGCGCAGCGTCGGCTTGTTGCATTAGCTTAGAGAAACTTACTGCTGATTTAGCTCTTCCCTAAGCTTTTTTCGAACCCCCATCAGCATCTTGCCAAAGGCGTTCTCGCCGCGCATGTCGCGGCCACTGCCCCAGAAGTAGTCATACTGACTGACATCTTTAATTTCCATCTCGCCAGAATCCAACAGCAATTGGGCAACGTCTGCATGAGTGCGCGCTTTAATATACGAAGCGCGGGTCATATAGGTTACGCTGTTTTTCTTCCAGTCTTTACGCTTTTGATGTCTTCTGCTCTTACCCAGCTTAGCTGCATCCGCAGGGTGAGCGGCCAAGCGAATTAGCTCGCGATATGCGGCGTCGTCAAATTTCATCGCCTGATAGTAGTGCTCTACCGAAGGCCACTCGCAGCCATCCAGCTCAAAGCCACGTTTCGCGTAGGACGCCAATAGCTGGCTGGGATCATCCCGCGTAAGGGTGAGCAGCTTCTTCTCTTTTACATCAAACAGCATAAGGCTTATCCAAATCAAACACCGGCAGAGCAAACAGTATATAGGCTTCTGGCAAGGGAAGGTGGCTGTATTGCGAGCCACGTAAGCAGTCGTCCTAAAATGCAATTTTGGGGGCAGAGTCATGCGCACTTCAACACCAAAATACCATGGCGCCTCATTCTGCCAGTATTGTCGTGTAGAGGCCTGAGTAGGCTGACCGTGCTATTCTGTTCACAAATTAATAAACGCTAAGGAGCGAGACCGTGCTTAAATGTGAAGTAATAGAACCGAAAGGCGCGCACGACGCGACCGTGATTTGGCTGCACGGCTTGGGTGCCAGCGGCCACGATTTTGTGCCGGTAGTGCCTCATCTTGGCCTGCCCGCCAATCACGGTGTTCGTTTTGTGTTCCCCCACGCCCCCGAGATACCCGTCACCATAAACGGCGGCATGGTCATGCCTGCGTGGTACGACATACTCGCTATGTCGATAGAACGCGAAATTGACCTAGTGCAAATAGAATCATCGGCCGCCGCTGTGGGCGAATTAATACAGCGCGAATTAGATGCCGGCATAGCGAGCGAACGCATCGTGTTGGCGGGCTTTAGTCAGGGCGGCGCCGTGGTCTACCATGCGGCACTTTCTTATCCCAAGCCCTTGGCGGGCTTGCTAACCATGTCTACCTATTTTGCCACCGCCAAAGAAGTGAAGCTCTCAGCGGCCAACAAAGCGCTGCCAATCCATATTTTTCATGGCACCCAAGACCCTATGGTGCAAGAAACGATGGGCCATACCGCCAATCAAGTTTTGCAAAGCATGGGCTTTAAGCCCAAATACCGCAGTTATCCCATGCAGCACGAAGTCTGCGGCGAGGAAATTGCCGATATTGGCAGCAGTCTTAAAGAATGGCTAAGGCTGGCTTAGGCAGATGGCTAGATAATATGGCCTCAATTTGGTCTCAAAACCAATTTAGGCCAATATTGGCAAGTAAATGACGGAGGTCGATTGAGGCGGGAAACCCTCTCTGTTATAGTGTCGCGCTTCGTGAAGTACCCATTTTGCGCCCGTAGCTCAGCTGGATAGAGCGCTGCCCTCCGGAGGCAGAGGTCAGAGGTTCGAATCCTCTCGGGCGCACCAAAACCAAAAAAGCCGGCCTTGTGCCGGCTTTTTTGGTTTTGGTTTGCTTGATCGGTGAGGACCTCTCTAGGTTCGATAAATTGTGCCCACGGCGCAATTTAAACAAGGAGCGGAGCGACGCAGCCCCGAAGGGGGCAAAACAGCCCCAAGGCTGTTTTGATTAATCCTCGCCCGCCGCGTGCGCATAACTCAGTTAAAGCCGGCCTTGTGCCGGCTTTTTGGTTTTGGTCTGCTTGATTGGTGTGTCTGCTGATTCTGCTAAGCCCTAAATTTGGCCTCATTTTTATTTGCAGCCACACCAGAGGAAGATACTTACTTATAGACTTTCCTGTTATTCGCATAGCCCGCACGGAAGAATCAGGTGCTAGTAAAAGCGCATTTTAAATTGAACTATCGTCGGTGCAAAACTGGATAGATCAGGCCAAGGATTTGCTCCGAAAAATCACTCATCAATACTGACGCTTTATTACTTTGAAAATGCACGTCATTTTACGATAGCGTGCTTCGCAGTTCGTCAATTTCCTCTCTAGCCTCACGTAGAAATTTTAGTCCTTGCTGTGGCCCAATGTCGCCGAGTTTTAGTTTTCGAAAGGCGGGAAGGCTGCTTAACTGGGGTAGTTTTTTATGGCTTGGTTCATTTAAATAGCTGTGGTAACGGGCAATGAGTATGAGGTCTGCCAGGTCGGCGTCGCCTTGCTTGTCGCGCAACCAATTGCCCCGTTCCAGCCCTACCGTTACTAGTTCATAGTCAAACTTCCAGTGATTTAGCACTAGGCCACTTATTTTTCCGGTGTATTCGTTGATTAGTTGATCGACGCCGTGGTGGTCGTTTAGCAGTGTGGGGTAAAGTTTTAGATTGGTCAGTAGTGGCAGGGCGCCGATATCTTGCATTAGGCCGGCGAGTAAGGCGCGATCTGGGTCAAAGCCGCAGTGACGAGCCATGACGTGAGCTAAGGCGGCGGTATATACACTGCGTTGCCAAATGTCGCGCAAATGGCGTTTTATTTGCGGGTCGTTGATATAGAACAGTGTTTTAAGGGCGTAGCTTGCGGTGAGATCGCGGGTTGCATCTAAACCGAGGCGACGCAGTGCGCTGTCGAGATTACTTGTGGCGTGACGCCGTTTGTAATGACTGCTGATGCTGACTTTAAGTAAGTAGGCGCTTAAGCCTGGATCTTGCTGTACTAGGCGAACGAGATCGGCAATATTTAAATTTTCATTGTTGGCGGCGAGGCGCACATTTATAGCGATATCGGGCAGGCTAGGTAATTCTAGGGTGCCAGATTTTAGCGCCGTCATTATGCCCGTAAGGAGATCTTGCTTGTTTGTAGGGTTGCTTTCCGTGTATCCCCTTTGGTGTGCTGCTGACATAGCGAACCAGACCGAAAGATTGAGTTCCGAGCTTGGCTTTTTAGCGAGCAATCAACAATAAGGGCTTGCCGCTAATGGGCGTCGTTATGAGTGGTTTTCTTCAAGCTTGTGGGCGAGTTCACAACCAGCGCATGTTCGCGCCGATTGTGATGTGCGGGCGTCGTCCGGCGTTAGAGACTCGCCGCTAGCTCGGCACCTTCGCGTATTGCACGCTTGGCATCGAGTTCGGAGGCAATATTGGCGCCGCCGATGAGGTGGTAGCGCTGGCTTGCATCAGCATCTTGCTCTGCTTCGGGATTGTAAAGCTCACGTAGTGGCTCTTGGCCCGCGCAGATAACAACGTGGTCGACCTCTAGTATGCGCTGCTCGCCGTCTTGGCTGATGTGCAGGCCTTGGTCGTCGATAAGGTCGTAGCTGCAGCCAGCTAGCATATTCACGCCCTTGTTTTTAAGCGTGGCGCGGTGTACCCAGCCAGAGGTTTTGCCTAGATCTTTACCGAGTGCGGTGGTTTTGCGCTGTAGTAAGAAAATTTCTCGCTGTGAGGGCTCGGGCTTGCCTGTGACCAGACCGCCGCGCGCGCTGCTGTTTTGGTCTATGCCCCACTCGGCAGACCAGCTGGCAATGCTTTGTGGCAGCGCCGTGTTGTGGTCGTGGGCGAGGTATTCGGCCACGTCAAAACCGATGCCGCCCGCGCCGATTAGCGCGACTCGCTTACCGATGGTGACATTACCCTTCAATACGTCGATATAGGAAACCACTTTGGGGTGGTCGATACCTTTAATATTGAGTGCGCGAGGGCTGACGCCGGTGGCGACGATAACGTCGTCGTAGCCGCCGCTGCTGAGTTCGGATTTCTCAACGCGGTGATTGAGCGTGAGCTTCACTCCAGAGGTTTCAATCTTCTTGGCAAAATAGCGCAGGGTTTCGTCGAACTCTTCCTTGCCGGGGATGGTTTTGGCTAGGTTGAATTGGCCGCCGATCTTGTCTGCTTGATCAAATAAATGCACTTCGTGGCCGCAGTCTGCCGCCGCCGTAGCGCAGGACAATCCCGCTGGGCCGGCGCCAATCACCGCAACTTTTTTGGTCTTGGGCGCGGCTTTAAAGATCAGTTCGGTCTCGTGGCAGGCGCGGGGGTTGACCAAGCAGCTAGCGCGCTGCATTTGAAAGGTGTGGTCTAAGCAGGCTTGGTTGCAGGCGATACAGGTATTGATCTCGTCGCTGCGATTGGCCGCGGCTTTGTTTACCCATTCAGAGTCGGCGAGCATGGGTCTGGCCATCGACACCAAGTTGGCTTGGCCGCTGGCTAAAATATTCTCGGCAATATCCGGCATATTAATGCGGTTAGAGGCAATGACGGGAATATTGACCACCTCTGTTACGGCGGCGGTAGCTTCGCTAAACGCGGCGCGGGGTACCGAGGTGACAATAGTGGGCACTCGCGCTTCATGCCAGCCTATACCGGTGTTGATCAAGGTCGCGCCAGCGGCTTCAATCTCGCGGGCGAGGTCTAATACTTCTTCGCGGGTGCAGCCGTCGGGGACTAAGTCGATCATCGACAAGCGGAAGATAATAATAAAATTGGCGCCGACTTTTTTGCGGGCCGCCGCCACAATTTCTACCGCAAAGCGGCGACGATTCTCTGGGCTGCCGCCGTAGCGATCTTTACGCTTATTGGTGGCGGGCGCTAAAAACTGATTAATTAAATAGCCTTCGCTGCCCATGATTTCGACGCCGTCGTAACCGGCTTTTTGGGCCAGCCATGCGGTGTGGGCAAAATCTTTAACTGTGCTGGCCACGCCGCGGGTGCTTAAGGCGCGGGCTTTAAAGGGATTGATTGGCGCCTTACTGGTCGATGCGGTTTTTGACAGCGGATGGTAGGAGTAACGACCGGCGTGCAGAATTTGCAGGCAAATTTTGCCGCCTTCGGCGTGTACTGCCTTGGTGACTTTGCGGTGGTTGTGAATATCTAAGCGCGAGTTAAAGGTACTGGCACCGGGGTATAACCAGCCGCTGCGGTTGGGGCTGTAGCCACCGGTAATCATTAGGCCAACGCCGCCTTTGGCGCGCTCGGCGAAGTAAGCGGCAAGTTTAGGAAATTGCCAAAAGCGATCTTCGAGCCCAGTGTGCATGGAGCCCATCACCACCCGATTTTTTAAGGTAGTGAAGCCCAGGTCGAGGGGGGCAAGGAGGTGCGGGTAATATTGGTTTGCTGTGCTCATGGCTGGGCTCTCGCTATCTAGACGTTGTCAAGATAGCGTCTGAAGTTGACGGTGTCAATATTTGAGCAGCCCACAATTATTGAATTGGGTGTTGGTTGTGCTTACTAAAGCGGGGCTTATAGGGGTGGTGCTGGCGGGGAGAGGCTTAAGCAGTACGACTAAGAGGCAGTTGCTGCGCTTCTTAGTCGTACTGCTGGGGGCGGAGCTTAGCTCGCTTTACTTAATTCGTGTGCTAGGAACTCGTCGTAAGTGCCTTGGAAGTCATTAAAGGTCTTGTCGGTGATTTCGAGCACACGGGTTGCGAGTGAGGATACAAACTCGCGGTCGTGGCTGGCGAAGATCAGGGTGCCGTCGTAGTGCTCTAGCGCCAAGTTGAGGGCTTCAATCGCTTCCATGTCTAAGTGGTTGGTGGGCTCGTCCATGATTAAGACATTGGTGTCCATCATCATTAATTTGCCGAACAACAGGCGGTTTTTCTCTCCACCAGAACAGACTTTGGCTTTCTTGTTAAAATCGTCTGAAGAGAACAACAGGCGACCCAGGGTGGCGCGTACAATTTGATCGTCGTGGTGGGGCTTGCGCCACCGGCTCATCCAATCAAACAAGTTGAGGTCGTTGTCGAAATCATCGGTGCTGTCCTGCGGGCAGTAGCCGAGGCTGGCGTTTTCGGCCCATTTGACCACGCCTTCTTTGGCTTCTAGCTCTCTCATTAGGCAGCGTAGAAAGGTGGTTTTACCCGCGCCGTTTTCGCCAATAACCGCAAGGCGAGTGCCGGCATCTAAGATCATGCTGCCTTTGGCAAACAAGGGCTCATCAAAGCCGTGACCAATGTTTTCTAGGGTCAGTGCGGCGCGGTGCAGTTTCTTATCCTGCTTGAAGCGGATATACGGCGAGGTCCGGCTAGAGGCCTTGATCTCGTCGAGCTGGATCTTGTCGATCTGCTTGGCCCGTGAGGTGGCCTGCTTGGCTTTAGAGGCGTTGGCCGAGAAGCGGCTAACAAACTGCTGAAGGTCAGCAATTTGTGCAGACTTCTTGGCATTCTGCGACTGCAGGCGCTCGCGCGCAGCGGTGGCGGCGGTCATAAAGTCGTCGTAGTTGCCTGGATAAACCCGCAGCTCGCCGTAGTCGATGTCGGCCATGTGGGTGCATACCGAGTTTAAGAAATGGCGATCGTGAGAAATAATCACCATGGTGCTTTTACGTTGGTTCAGCACGTCTTCCAACCAGCGAATGGTATTGATGTCGAGGTTGTTGGTGGGCTCGTCCAGCAGCAGTATATCTGGATCAGAGAACAGGGCCTGGGCGAGCAGTACTCGCAATTTCCAGCCCGGCGCCACTTCGCTCATGGGGCCAAAGTGCAGATCGAGCTCGATACCGGCGCCCAATAAAAATTCGCCAGCGCGGCTCTCGGCACTGTAGCCGTCCATTTCCATGAACTGGGTTTCTAACTCCGCTACCTTCATACCGTCTTCTTCAGACATTTCAGGCAGCGAGTAAATGCGATCGCGCTCTTGTTTAATCTCCCACAGTTCGGTGTGGCCCATGATCACGGTGTCGATAACCGAGTATTGCTCAAAGGCGAACTGGTCCTGATGCAATTTACCGACGCGCTCATTGGGGTCGATAGAGACATTGCCGGAGCTGGGTTTCAGGCTGCCGTCGAGAATCTTCATGAAGGTGGATTTGCCGCAGCCATTGGCGCCAATCAGGCCGTAGCGATTGCCGCCGCCAAATTTAACCGAGATGTTTTCGAATAATGGCTTGGCACCAAATTGCATGGTGATATTTGCTGTAGAGATCAAGAGGCTATTCCCGGACGCGTTAAACGTAATTTGTGATGAAGCATGAAAAGAAGGGGGCCGTACTATAAGGGTTTTGGCCTAAAAGGTCGAGCGTAAGCGGCCGTGAGCGCGGCGTTGGGGGCGATTTTAGGGCTAGATTGTGGAATATTTACTGATTATTTCAGAATGTCTTAAAAATCCGGTATGTTGTGCAAAAAGTGGCGCTAGCCGAACCGAGAAGAGTGAATATGAGCGAAAATAGCGAAGTAAAAATGTCCCCCCTGTGCCGCACTATCGAACAAAACGGCAAGTCTGTGCGGGTAGATATATACGAAGACGGCGATGGCAGCTGGATTCTAGAGGTTTTTGACCAATTCAATAATTCCACAATTTGGGAAGACGCCTTTGAATCAGACGCCGACGCCCTGTTTGAAATAGAAGCCACGATTAAGGAAGAGGGCATAGACTGCCTGATTGGCCCAGTTGATGGCGGTGTATTTTGATCGCAGTTTTCGGTAAGCGAGGTTGACTAGAGAGGCCAAGGTAATGGCGACCGCAGTGCAGCCCGTCGCGTTGATTACGGGTGGCGCCCAGCGTATTGGCGCCGAAATTTGCCGCCAGCTTCACAGTCGCGGTTATCGCATTATTATTCATTACCGCCACTCTAGCGCAGCGGCCGAGCAGCTGCGCGACAGCTTAAACGATCTGCGCGCAAACTCGGCGACGGCAATTGCCGCCGACATGACTTCGCTCGCCGAGGTACAGGCACTTGCTGACACGGCGCTTGCGGTTTGGCAGCGCGTAGACGTGCTAGTGAATAACGCCTCGGGCTTTTACCCCACGCCCATAGGTGAGGCGACCGAGGCGGATTGGGATGCGCTAATGGGCAGCAATCTCAAAGGGCCGTTTTTTCTCTCTCAAGCTTTGGCACCAGCGCTGCGCGATAGCGCTGGCTGCATTATTAATCTGGTCGATATTTACGCTAAAAATCCGCTGCCCAGTCACAGTATTTACTGCATGGCCAAGGCGGGGGTGATGATGATGACTCAGTCTTTGGCGCTAGAGTTGGCGCCAAACATACGGGTGAACGGGATCTCGCCTGGTAATATTCTGTGGCCAGAGCACGCCTCGGCATACTGGGAGCAAGAAAAGCAGGCTTTGACTGAGCGGGTGCCGCTAAAGCGCGAAGGCGAAGCCAGTGATATTGCGAAAACAGCGGTGTTTTTGGCGGCGGATGCGCCCTATATCACCGGTCAAATTATTGCCGTTGACGGCGGCCGCAGCCTAGCAATTTAGGTGTATAGCGCGTACAAGAGTGTGGTAAACCAAAAATAGCGGCAGAGCCGGATTGAATATGTAAACCCAGCCGCCATCCTAGGGGGCTGCCCAATTATGCTAACGAGGTGTGTTCATGCTTTACGATTTTACTGTCGTGCAGTTCAGTACAATGTTGTCTAATTTAAGCGCCATCTTGAACAAGGGCGCGGAATACGCCGAGGGCAGAAAAATTGATGTTGATGCACTGCTAACTTCGCGTTTGGCCTTGGATCAATTTAATTTAATTCGCCAAGTGCAAATTAGCTGCGACGCGGCCAAGCTGAGTGTGGCGCGCCTAACCGGCAAAGCCGACAGCGCCCCTAAGCACGAAGATTTTGAAACCACCATGGCCGAGCTGCAGGCGCGCATTAAGTCGGTGCAGGATTATTTGGCAGGCTTTAGCGAGGCAGATTTTGCAGGGGCGGCAGAGCGCCAAGTAGTATTGCCATGGTTTGAAGGCAAGTATTTGCTCGGTAAGGATTTTGCCCAGCGCTTTGCGATTCCCAATTTCTATTTTCACGTTAGTACCGCTTACGCGATTCTCCGCCATCACGGTGTAGAAGTGGGCAAGATGGATTACCTCGGCGCGATTCCCTTTCAAGATTTGTAAGCGTTACGGTGCCTAGCTTAGCGCAGGGCGACTGGGCTGAGGCCTGCCCGCCTTGTTAAAAGCTCTCGGCCATGGATTGTCGAATCGAGGCCACCACTGCACGCACGCAGCTCATTCGTGAATAGTTAGGCCGCACTAGCAGGCATATCTCCCGAGTTGGCAGTGGCGCCGTAAAGTGGATATAGCGCAGGTCTTTGTCATTGTCTTTCACCGCTAGGGCGGGCAGTAGGGTAATGCCCATGCCGCTGGCGACCATGTAGCGCAAGGTTTCTAGGCTGGTAGCCTGAAAGCGGGTGTCTTCCTTGGCGCCGGCGCTAAAACAGTAGTCTAGAGCCTCGTCGCGCAAACAGTGCCCATCTTCCAGTGTGAGTACCCACTGACCGTTAAGGTCGCTGAGCAGGGCCGACTCCTTTTTGGCGAGAACATGCTTGTGGGGAACCGCCAGCACCAGCGGCTCTTCAAATAGCGCGTAGCGCTCCACGCCTTGCATGGTGTTTAGCCAACTTAAAATCAGTATGTCTAATTCACCGTCGTCGAGTTTTTTGAGCAAAACATCAGTTTGATTTTCGTGCAGGTAAAAATTGATATTGGGGAGGCTCGCACTCAAGTCCGCCATGATATGAGGAAGCAAATAGGGCGCTACGGTGGGGATTAGGCCGATATGTAAGTCGCCGGCAAGGGGGTCAGAGAGCGCCTTGGCCGACTCCTCAAAATCATTGGCGGCGCGCAAGACTTGGCGGGCGCGAAGCAGTAGTTCTTCGCCGGCGGCGGTGAGCATCACCTTTTTGCGATGGCGCTCTATTAGCGTGAGGCCGAGCTGCTCCTCCAGTTTCATTATTTGCCCGCTTAAGGTGGGCTGGCTTACAAAGCAGGCTTCTGCGGCGCGACCAAAGTGCTGATGGCGGGCCAGCGCATCTAAATACTGCAAGTCTCTAATTTTGACCATGGGCTATATCTGCGCACTTTATGATTGGTAAAACCTATCTTAATCATAATAATCATCGATTAGAACTTATATCTCCGCTTCCCTAGTATGGGTCCTGAGCTTAAGGCACACCGCCTTTTCAAGATTACCACCACAAAGGATAGCCACTATGTTCCCAACCATTATCAATACCAAGGTTCAGCCCTTTAAAGCCACTGCCTACCACAATGGCGATTTTGTCGACGTTAGCGATGCTGATCTGTTAGGCAAGTGGTCTGTGCTGGTCTTTTACCCCGCTGACTTTACCTTTGTTTGCCCCACTGAGCTGGGCGATATGGCCGACCACTACGCGCAGCTGCAAGAAATGGGCGTAGAAGTGTACTCAGTGTCTACCGACACCCACTTTACCCACAAAGCGTGGCACGACAGCTCCGACACCATTGGCAAGATCCAATACCCAATGATTGGTGACCCAACGGGCAAGATCTCGCGCAATTTTGGCGTAATGATCGAGGAAGACGGTCTGGCACTGCGCGGTACGTTCGTGATTAACCCCGAGGGCGAAATTAAAGTCGCCGAGCTTCACGATCTTGGTATTGGCCGCTCAGCCAAAGAGCTAGTGCGTAAGGTGCAAGCTGCTCAATACGTTGCCGAGCACGATGGCGAAGTTTGCCCAGCAGCATGGCAGCCAGGTGAAGCGACACTATCTCCTTCTTTGGACCTAGTTGGCAAAATTTAATACCCCATGTTGGCCCCGTTAGCGGGGCCTTTTTTACCAATCAAATATGTAAATTAAAACCGAATTCTAAAGTTCACGGGAGTCACCATGTTAGACGCGAAAATGAAAACCCAGTTGGAGGCGTACCTCCAAAATCTAAAAACACCGGTAGAGCTGGTCGCGTATCTCGATGGCCAAGATAAATCCTGGGAACTTGAAATCCTGATGAACGAGGTGTCTGCGCTATCGCCGCTGGTGTCGCTGGCTCAGGGGGAAGATCACGAAGCGCGTCGGCCAGCAATGGGCGTGCGTTCCGTGGCCAGTGGCACCGAGATGCGGTTTGCTGGCGTGCCGCTTGGTCACGAATTTACCTCATTGGTGTTGGCGGTGCTGCACAGCGGCGGCCACCCCATGAAAATAGATAAAGAGTTGATTGAACAAGTGCGCAATCTTGACGGCGAATACCGTTTTGAGACTTACATTTCTTTGAGCTGCCAGACCTGCCCCGAGGTGGTTCAGGCGCTAAATATGATGGCGGCGATCAACCCGCAGATTCGCAATGAAATGATCGACGGCGCGATGTTCCAAGACGAAGTGGAAGCGCGAAAAGTGCTCGCGGTGCCAACCGTATTTATGAACGGCCAACAGTTTTCTCAGGGTCGTATTAGCTTGGCCGATATCTTAAAGAAGATGGACAAAAACGCCGGTGCGAGAAGCCTTAAAAAACTCGCCGAGAAAGACATATTTGATATGTTAGTGGTTGGCGGTGGCCCCGCTGGCGCCTCGGCGGCAATCTACGCGGCCCGTAAAGGAATTCGCACAGGCGTGTTGGCCGATAAATTTGGCGGTCAATTATTGGATACCGTGAGTATCGAAAACTTTATTTCGGTGAACGAAACCGAAGGGCCTAAATTGGTCGCCAATCTCGAGGCCCACGTTGGTGCTTACGATGTGGATATTATGGCGGGCCACCAAGCTAGCGGCTTATCGGTAGCTGACGACGGCAGCATCGAGATCAGTGTCGAGGGTGGCGCGGTATTGCGCAGCCGTTCGGTGTTGCTGGCGACCGGTGCTCGCTGGCGCGAAATGAACGTGCCTGGCGAACAAGAATACCGTGGTAAGGGCGTGGCCTACTGCCCGCACTGCGACGGCCCGCTGTTTAAAGGTAAATCGGTTGCGGTGATTGGCGGTGGTAATTCGGGTATTGAGGCCGCCATCGACCTTGCGGGAATCACCGGGCACGTCACGGTGTTGGAGTTTGACAACAAGCTGCGCGCCGACGAGGTTTTGCAGCGCAAGGCGCGCTCACTAAAGAACGTCGATATTATCACCAGCGCCCAAACCACCGAAGTGCTGGGTGACGGCGACCGAGTGATTGGTTTGGCGTATACCGACCGCCAAAGCGGCGAGACCAAAACCATTAGTCTGGCGGGTATCTTTGTGCAGATTGGTTTGGTGCCCAATACCGAGTTTTTAAAAGGGGTGGTAGACCTTAGCCCGCGCGGCGAAATTGAAATTGGCGCGCGCGGTGAAACCTCGGTGCCCGGTGTGTTTGCCGCTGGCGACGTCACCACCACGCCCTTTAAGCAGATTGTAATTGCAGTGGGCAGTGGCGCAACCGCCGCCTTGGGCGCCTTTGATTACTTGATTCGCCAGCCGGTGTTGGAAAACAGCGCCGAGCAAGTGGCAAACCAAGGTGCAAACCAAGCTGCTTAACCTCTATTTGATCTAAACGCCCTGTTGCCCCTCACCGAGGGGCTTTTTTTTGCCTGAACTCCACCAAAAAATATTTTAGCGAATACCCTGACAATTGCCTTGGCGGCGCGTTTATAGATATGACGATTAGCAAAACCTATCTTGCGACACATGGAGAACCACATGAAATACGCCGCCAGCTTGTCATTGCTTTTTATCTTTGCGATAGCTTTTATATTTTTACGAGGGCCACAAGATCCACTCTTAGAAAATCAGGGCGCTTCAGAAACCCAAGCCCCAAATAAATTCGAACACCACGCGATAAACGAGCCCGCTGAGCCGCAGCGGAATGCGGTAAAGGACGAGGTCTATACATCTGCTATTAGCCTGCCAGCCCCCAAACCGGCATCTGAAAAGATGCTTGCGGAGCATTTTGCTGGCGCTCAGGCAGCGGCTGCGCATGCTAAGCAAATAAAGGAGTCCGCCATGCTGGTCAGGCAGCGATCTCATTTTATTGCGGATACGGATTTCCCAATGAGCATTGCCCCGCGAGATAGAGAAGGCTATGCCGCCAAAACCGAGAACCGCTTTTTGTCGGTGGCGCTATCGCCGCTATCCACCTTTGGGCTAGAAGTAGATTCGGCGAGTTACGCAAATATGCGTCGTCAAATCAATAACGGCCAAATCCCCGTCCCCGCTAGTGTAAGATTAGAGGAGCTGGTAAATTATTTTGATTACAACTTCTCTGCGCCAACAGGCAAGCATCCTATTGCGGTGATGTCAGATTACGCCGTAGCGCCGTGGAACCCCGCCCACCGCATTGCCATGATCGGCGTGAAGGCGGTGGACACCACCGCTAGCAGTGAGCGCGGCGCACGCATCACATTTTTACTCGACACCTCGGGCTCTATGAATAGCCCCAATAAATTGCCGCTACTGATCCGCAGCTTTCAAACCTTGCTCTCGAATTTAAAGCAAGATGATCAGGTTGCGATTGTGACTTACGCGGGGAGTGCCGGAGTAGTATTGCCGCCCACGCCAGTTACCGAATCTAATCGTATTCAGCGGGCCTTGGCCAATCTTAGTGCAGGTGGCTCTACCGCCGGTGGTGCAGGCATTGCCTTGGCCTACGATGTTGCCCGCAAACAATTTGATAGCAAGTCGACTAACCTAGTGATTCTCGCCACCGACGGCGACTTTAATGTTGGCGCCAGCAGCGACGGCGAGCTAAAAGCAATGATCGAGAAGCAGCGCGCCAGCGGCGTATTTCTGTCGGTGATTGGCATGGGTACCGGCAATTACCAAGACGCGAAAATGCAGGTCTTGGCCGAGGCCGGTAACGGCGTTGCGCATTATTTGGATTCCGACGCCGAAGCCCAGCGCTTGTTTGGCTCCGAGCTAAGCCGCACCCTCCACATTGCGGCTAAAGACGTGAAAGTGCAGGTGGAGTTTAATCCAGCGGCGGTAGCGCAATACCGGCTGTTAGGCTATGAATCTAGAGTGATGAACGCCGAAGATTTTCGGGACGACAAAAAGGACTCTGGCGAAATCGGCGCAGGCCACTCGGTGGTTGCGCTCTACGAGATCATTCCCACTGGTAACGGCACCGCGCCAGATATTGAACGTCGCTACCCAACAGTTCGCAGCAAGGGAAGTCAGGCAATGGAGTTAGGCTTTGTCAAAATTCGCTACAAGCAGCCAGATGGCGACAAAGGCATTGAATTTGCGCATGCTATGACAACACAGGCTAAGGCGATTGAATCCGCTACCGCTGATTTGCGTTGGGCTTCAGCCGTTGCGGAGTTTAGCTTGGTACTGTCGCAGTCTGAGCATGCTGGTTCAGCCAGCTACGCGGCAGCCTTGCGCCGCGCCAGAGCGGTATTGCCGCATATGCCAGACGACAAACGCAGCGAATTTATTGGTCTGATCGAAAGGCTTACCACTACTAGGATCGCCCAAGAGTGAAAGAAAAAAATATTGAAGACTGGCTCACCCAGCTTAAAAATCCGAGCGAGTGTGAGTCAGCTCGAGAACAAGCGGTTATGGCCGCAATCAAGTCTGGGCTGAGCGCGTCGCAGCAGTCTAGCGAGCTAGACCAGCTGGCACTGCAGCGCCTGCATCGACGTATCGAGCAAGAAGGCCTTTACCAACAAGCTAAGTATCAACAGCCTAAGGTCAAACGTGGCCGAAATTTACATCGCTACGGCTATGCCGCGGCGGTATTGCTTGGCGTAGCGATTATGCTCGATCTGTCGGTCTTCAAGGGGCCAACACGGCAGGCGCTGCGCAGTGCAGCCGATTCGGACTCTGCGCAATTTAAGATGATGGCCGCCTCGCCACAAATGCGTAAAGACATAGCGGAAGAGGAGATGATCGAACCGAGGGCCGAGGCAATGTCTGGCGAGCAGTATCTGGCGGATGCTGCTAAAAACGAAGCGGCTGAAATGAGCAGCGCAATGGCGAAACGCGATCGCGTTGCCGCGGCGCCGCTAGCGAATGAACAACAGCAGGCTGCCCGTCAGAAAGGGGGCGTCGTCGCACACCGCCTAGTGGTAACTGACAAACAGTGGCAGGCGCTAAGCGAACTTGCCGGTGAGGGTATCTCGTTAAAACAGGGCGCCAACGCCGGTCATTGGCTATTGCAGCTTAATAGCGAAGCAGATGCGCAGCGCTGGCAGAAAGCCTTGCCAGAGTTTGAGCGGAATAAACTGTGGCCAATTGCTCAGCGAATTGATATTGAATTAGAGCTAGTCGACGCGCAGCGCGGTGACCGCAATGAATAATGCCGAGGTCGACGCGCTTATTGTGGATCTTCAGGCCGGAGGTGCCCAGCGCAAACACGCCGTAACCCAGCTCTATACAGAATTTTCTGGAAAATTTACCCGCTTCTTACAACTCCGTGGTGTGCCAGAATCAGAGTCAGAAGACCTGATGCACGACATCTTTCTCGCTTTTATTAAACGCTGCGATGGCTTCACTCCGAGTGGGCAAGGGCGAGGGTGGCTGTGGTCAGTTGTGCGCTCAAAATTGGCGGATCGCTACCGACAAGCGAGTAAAGAAAATACAGAAACCTATGACGATAACTGGGAGATCGAATCTGGAAACTACGACGAAGCGCGGCTGCAAGCCTGTATCGCCGGCCAAATGTCGGTGTTTACCCGAGACTACCCCGAAGGCGCCCAAGCACTGTCGTGGGTGATTGATGATGAACTAGACCTGCGCTCAGTAGCAGAATTACTCGGCCGCAGTTACGGCGCTACCCGAGAATTTATGTCGCAAATAAGGTCGCGGTTACGAGCCTATATAGACCAGTGTTTGGTGGGGTGAACAATCGAGAATGTATAAATGCGCCGCTGTTTTGGGTGTTACTCGTGTTGACGGTGTTGCGCAACGTGCTACACTCTACGCATGATCAAATCATTCAAGCACAAAGGCCTAGAAAAGTTCTACAACACCGGAACTAAAAAGGGCATTCAAGCTACTCACGCCACCAAGCTAAGGATGCGGCTCGCGGCTTTAGATACTGCCCATTGTATTGAAGATTTGGACATCCCAGGTTACCGGTTGCACGCGTTAAAAGGTAGCCGAAAAGGCCTGTGGTCTATCACCGTAAATGGTAACTGGCGTGTAACTTTTGAGTTTGTAGAAGGCCATGTTTATATCGTTAATTATGAGGATTATCACTAATGAGTATGCATAACCCCCCTCATCCAGGTGAGTTTATTCAAGCAACTTACATGGAGCCATTTGATATTAGCTGCCGCAATCTTGCAAAACATCTTGATGTAGCGGCCTCTACTCTTAATCGAGTCATTAAGGGTCAGAGTGGTATCAGTCCGGAAATGGCGCTAAGGCTTTCTAAAGCTTTGGGTCGTAGCCCAGAAAGCTGGCTTGCCATGCAGGATAACTACGATTTGGCACTTGCTAAAAAGCAGACAAAGCTGACCAACGTCTTCCCCCTTGACCTAAGTGCTGCGTAACAAGGCCGTCAATTTGACCACCTTACGCTGCGCTTCAGTCAGCAAATTTTGGTGGCGTTGATGCTGTGTAACAACTTCCAGACTTCCATCTAGTTCGCGATTTTTTACGGCCCGCTTTTTAAACAGTACCAGCCAACATCAGCACTAATCCCAAACCGAAATAGTCACTTAGCGCGTCTATAAATATATCCACAAAAAAGGCGAGGGCCCGCGAGCGCTCGCCTTTTAAATGCTTAACCGTTTAACCTAGCTTTTCAATGCTGAGTACCTCTTGGGTTTTTGCATCTATAAAGCATTCTGCGCGGTAGTTTGCTTGGTCTTTCGGCAATACTAACAGTTGTACTTTGCGGGAGTTTGATGGCCCGCTAATGCCTTTGAAACGCGTGCGGGTAGTGTCGTCATTTTCGCTGAATTTTTCCATGGTGCTATTTTTGCACGCGGCAACCAAGTCTTTGGTGGCTTCGCCGGCATGGGCGCTATTTAGTGCGCCGATGACTAGACCAAAGGTAAGCAGTATGTGTTGGATTGTTTTCATGATGGCATTCTCTTGTCAGTGTGGTTTCTGCTGTGGCAGGTAATTTGGTAACAATTTGTTTTGTATTGGTAACGTGGCCAGTGTAGGTTGTGCGTATATAATGGTAAATAGCCAAAAACACACATGTATGGTGCAAATATGCAGGCGATGGATTGGAGTGATGTGCATTACTGCTTGGCAGTGATCCAAGAGGGTTCGGTGACAGCCGCGGCGAAGAAGCTGGGTGTTAATCACACCACGGTGTCTCGGCGTATAAGCGCGTTGGAGAAAACCCTGCACGCGTCTTTGTTTGATCGCTCTACCTCGGGTTGGTCGGTGACCCCAGTGGGGGAGTCTATTCTGCCCAATCTGGAGCAGATGCAAGAGGCCGCGAGCGCCATAGAGCGCAGTGTGCATGCCGACCGTAAGGACCTTAGCGGCACGCTGCGGATTACGGCGCTGGATGTGTGTATTCAGCGCATTTTGTTGCCGGGCCTGAAAGCCTTCGGCGAAAAATACCCCAGTATTCATGTGGAATTATTGGCGTCGGAAGAAGCCTTGGATTTGTCGGTGCATGCGGCGGATATTGCTTTTCGCACTACCAATAATCCGCCGCCGAATGTGGTCGGCAAGAAAATAGCTAATTTCAATTATGGGGTTTATGCCACTAAAAGCGCGTGGGAAGACTATATGGCGGGGCGCGGCGATGTGGGCGCCATTTCGTGGATGTTAGACGGTAAGGCAATTCCCGAATGGCTGCGGCAAAGCTACCCCGATATGCCGATTCGCTATCGCTCTAACTCTTTGAATGTGATTTATGATTTGGTTAGGCAGGGCAGCGGTTTTGGTGAAATACCCTGTTCGCTGGGTAATAGTGATCCCGATTTAGTAAAAATTCCGGCGCAGGGTGTTATGGAGCCGATGGGTTTTTGGTTGCTGACGAATCTCGATTTGCGCACCACGGCCAGAATTCGAATCTTTCGCGACTTTATGCTGGACTATCTGCAGCCCTTAGTTGAGCGATTCGAGTCGCAGTCTGCTTTGTGAGGTATTTTATTTAAAAGTAATGTTAAACGATATCTACTTGGGTTCTGGCTAGCGATGCCATGACTTTGCTGAGTAACTCTGGTTGCGAGCGCACCCCAATTTTTGAGTAAATCGCTTTAAGGTGCGAGCGTATGGTGCTTTCTTTTACGCCCATGGCCTCGGCTATTTCTTTAACAACTAGGCCCTTGCATAGCAAGCGAGTAACGCCTGCTTCTGTGCTTGTTAAATGATATAAAATTTCCAGTCCCGCCAAATCAATATCCACATTGGCGTCGATATTTTTTATTTGCAGGAGTACGCCAAGCTCCTCTGTTCCGGGAATAAGGCCGGGTAGTAGATGTGGTTCTACACTGATTTGATACTGGTCGGTACGTGCATAATTGCGGCAGGATGCTGAGCGGTTATCGGTAAAATCCTGCAAGTTACCCATAAGTTGGTCAATGGTGTTACGCAACTTATGGGGCCGAAAAAATAATTTTCCTGCAGATATACACGCCACGTCTTGGCGTAGCAATTCTTCTGCTAAGTCATTTTGAGAAATGATGTGGGCGTCTGAACGCAGCAGATAAGCTGCACAGTCTATGATATTGGTGATCGAGTCGAAGCCGCTTTGTAATGATTCTAAGGCAATATTGCGTTTGTAAATCGCCAGCGCATTTTGTAAGTGGGGAACAAAGAGGTTGAGGGTTTCAAGTTCGTCGCTGCGGAAGGGCTTGTGTTGATGGCCGCGCTGAATGGTGACGCGAAATGCGTGGCCAATTTTTGGATCTTCGATGTAGGCGCCACAGGCATAGCGGATATCTAAAGGTTTGGTGTAGTCAGCGTAAAATTCTGAAGACAGAAAATGCCTATCTGGCACCGCATCACTGCTATGAAACTGAAAGGGTGAATACTTGGTCATGGCCTCTGCCCAGACGTCGGTGTGAATATAGTGCTCGCCGTAGACTTGCAGCTCGTCATCGTTCAAATGCCGTGATAAAACGATGTCGGTCGCGTGGGTTTGAATTTCTTCAAACATCAGTGTTGTGGAGCGCGACGGAATTTCGGTCTCTAACATGGTAAAAAAAGCCATCCATCCGTCGGCTTGGTGGGCGTGTCGATAAAGCTCGCCAATTAGCTGTGATAATTTACTGCTCTGCATTATTTATTGTTGGCTGTCCCCACAACTTTTAACTCACTTCCTGGGGGTCGCTACAGCTGCTGTCCGTTGCATCCCCCCAATCTAGGGGAGGCGTTAAATAAACTATACCGTTAGATTATCGCGTGAGCAATTCTAGCTGGCATTGAGGGGGCTTGTTGGTACACAGGGAAGTGTAAACATCTTGATGATGCTGGCTTGATAAGTGGAGGGACGGATATGCTGCTTAGGCAGCGCTCAAAGCAAGGATGCTACCCCTCATACAACGATAAAGAGCGTAGATTTAGCGATCTACGCAGCGCGTACCAAGGGTAGACGTATGGAAGCAATATTAAAGAAACCAGCCAATACACGCTTGCTGAGTGTCACATTGTCATCGGTGTTGTTAGTGGCCTGTGGCGGCGGTGGAGGTGGCGGTTCTGCCGCGAATAATGGCATTGATGTTTCCGGAACCCCCGTTAAGGGGCCGATGGTGAATGCCGATGTGCTGGCCTATCGCTACAGCGCGAGTGGCACTCTATTGAAAGGCAGCTTGTTGGCGAGTGGCACAACCAATGCGCAAGCCAATATCGCTGGTTTGCGTATCCCTAGCGATTATAGCGGCCCCGTTATTATTGAAGTTCAGGCAAACCAGCAAACGAGCGATTTAAATACCGGTTTAACGCCAGCGATATCGGTATTTCGAACAGTAGTTGCGAGCCCAGATGTATTGGCCGCTGGGCCGATTTACCCATCGCCACTCACCTCGCTTGCTTATGAACTGGCCGTTAGCAATGCCGACTCGGCTGCATACGGTGGCGATGGCGACGGCAGTATTAGTGAAGTTGAGTTTAGCAATGCCTTTGGCTTGGCCTCACAAAAAGTACTTGCAACTTTGGGCTTTGGTTTAGCAATAGACACCGATCTTAACACCACCCCGCCATTGTTAACCGCAGCAACGACAAGCTCGGCCGCGCAGGTACAGGCAATTACTTATCGCGGGGCGATCGAAGCGCTGAGCGCGATATTAATCACTATGAAAGACGATGCGATTGCCAATAATGCGGCCTCTCAGCAAACCACCGATTCGCTGTTGGCTGCACTTGCTGCCGACCTAGGTGATGACGTAATAGATGGCGCAGCAGGGAGTGAGGCAATTTCGGCTTTCGCCGATATCAGTGATTTGCTTGCTTTAGTCACGGTGGACCCCGCCACACTAAAGGTGCCGGGCACTGAAATTTCAATTGCTGATATTGAATCTGTGCTGGTGGCTGAGCAGAGCGCAACGGGTTCTGCGGTAGACAGTTCGGCTATTGCTGCCGGAACGGTTACTGCTAACCCTGAACCCGCAAAGGCGTCACCAGACGTAGATGCTGATGGGATACCAGATAGCATTGATAATTGCGTGTCTGTGGGCAATCCCGAGCAAGGGGATCTTGATGAGGATGGTGTAGGTGATGTTTGTGATGCCGATCGCGACGGTGACGACGTAGCCAATGCCGATGACGACTTTCCTAACGATGCCAGTGAATCAGTCGACACCGACCAAGATGGCATTGGCAATAACGCAGACCTAGATGATGACGGTGATGAAGTCCCAGACGTTGACGATGCCTTCCCTCTTGATGAAAGTGAATCGGTGGACTCCGACAACGATGGCCAGGGAGACAATACTGATACCGATCTAGATGGCGATGGCGTTGAAAATAGTGTGGATAACTGTCCCGTCACAGCCAATGAAGATCAGGCCGACAGTGATGATGACGATGTGGGTGACGTCTGCGACACCCCAGATCCACAGCCGTCTGCGGCGGTGTGGGGCAGCTTCAACTGGGATGATGCGAACTGGCAGTAGCTTCGCCTCGGATTATTTAGACACTCGTTAACGATTTTTTAGAGGAAGATAAAATGAAAAAGCATATTTTAATGGCCGCGGTACTCAGTGTTGTGACGCCCAGTTTGTTTGCTGGCGAAGTTGCGGCAGGGGATGTAACAACTTTTACCGCGGGCACAGCCGCTAAGGCCGGTGAGGTTAATGCAACTTTTCAGGCGCTCATTGCGGCTATTAATGACAATGCGGAGCGGATCAGTAATTTGGAGAGCACACAAGTTAATGCTTCTGTTGCGGGGGGAAGTTTTCAAATTCGCACCTTGAATAGCGAAATCGCGGTAGGCAGCGCTGATGGTTATCATGCGAATGACGATAACGATTTCACGAATATTAGCAATGGCGGTATAGCGGGCTCTTTAAGCTTTGATGCTGAGGGTTCGGGTGGGAGTTTCGTTGTTACTGGCGACCACGTTTACGAGGCTAACCTGCCAGGAAATCATCTGGAAAATCATGGTGGAGATGATTTAGGTTTAAGCGCGATAACCTACACTCAATCTGGAAATATTGTGAGTGTGGCTTTCCCGGATGACGGGGGCACGTCTACTGTCGATTTCATCGTAAGTGCAAATGGCTCCGTAATTTTGGCGCAGTCTATAGAGGCTTTCAATACAACTTTTGATGATGGCTCAAAAGGTAAATCATCCTATACAGAGTTGGTTATAGGGATTCGCACAGAATAACTCGGTGTGGGGTAATGGGTGGCACCAGGGCTTAAAACTCACTGGTGCTACTTTTGGGTTTACCCTGCAATAGGCGGATGGTCGTCATAATCGTCTGAGGTGGAATACCCCTCTGGCTCAAACTCTTCTCTAAACGCGTTAACCTGTTCAAGTGCCTCACTGATGTTGGCTTTGTATTTTGCGATATGGAATAAGGCATCACCTTCGTATACCAGTGGCAAAAACGTGCGGCCAATAACAATGCCGTCGTCGCTGGCGAGGATTTTGGCGTCTGAACTGCTATTGCCCATGGGGTCGGAAATAAGCGCGAGTACATCGCCCTTGGTTACAAATGCACCTAGCGGCACTAGCGCCCGCAATACACCGCTGCTATTGGCGCGTATCCAAGTAGATTGACCGGTAATCATGCTGCTGCGCTTGGGCTTTTTACTGCGCGAGGGCGGCAACATGCCGATATGCCGCATCACGTTAATAATGCCGCTCACTCCCGCGCGAATGGCCACTTCGTCAAAGCGCAGCGCTTCACCCGCTTCGTATAGTAGAACCTGAATATTGTGATTGCTGGCGATTTCGCGCAGTGAGCCATCTCGGGTTGCCGAATGCAGAATGACTGGCGCGGCAAAGCTCTCGGCCATGGCGCGGGTCGATTCGTCTTTAATATCGGCGCGGATTTGGGGCAGATTACTGCGGTGCCGAGCGCCGGTGTGCAGGTCGATACCGTGGGTGCATTGCAGTACTACCTCGTTGAGAAAGGTGTGCGCCATGCGCCCTGCCAGCGAACTTTTGGGCGAGCCGGGAAAGGAACGGTTTAGATCTCGGCCATCGGGCAGGTAGCGGCTGTTATTGAGAAAGCCGTGTACATTCACAATGGGTATGGCCAGCAAGGTGCCGCGCAGGGAGCGCAGGGCCTTGTGTTGCAATAGGCGCCGCACAATTTCAACACCATTGATCTCGTCGCCGTGAATCGCGGCGCTAACAAACAGGGTTGGCCCCTCTTTACGGCCGCGAATCGCTTTAACGGTCATCGACAGTTCAGTGTTGGTATAAAGCTGCGCTACTGGTAATTCTATTTGGGTGCGGCTACCGACGGGGATGTCGGTGCCGGCGATGGTGAGTTTCTTCATGGGTTACTCTTAACCTGTGCCACGAGTCTTATTTTTGTTCGGGCCGGCGTTTTCTTCAATAAATTTGATGATTTCAGCGGCAACATTTTTCTTGCTGGCGGTTTCTATACCTTCTAAGCCTGGTGATGAGTTTACTTCCATGACCAGCGGGCCGCGGGCCGAGCGCAAAATATCTACACCGGCAACATTGAGGCCCATAATTTGCGCGGCTTTAACTGCAGTGGCGCGTTCTGCCGGGGTGAGACGGGTTAACTCGGCAGTGCCGCCGCGGTGTAAGTTGGAGCGGAACTCGCCACTGGCAGCGGTGCGTTGCATGGCGGCAACCACTTTTTTGCCAATAACAAAGCAGCGTACATCGGCGCCGCCAGCTTCTTTAATAAATTCTTGTACGAGGAAGTCTGCCTTCAACTCGCGGAAGGCGTCGATAACGCTCTCGGCCGCTTTAGCGGTTTCGGCTAACACCACGCCGCGGCCTTGGGTGCCCTCCAGCAGCTTGACTACCACGGGTGCGCCGCCCACCAGTTTGATGAGTTCTTTGGTGTTGTGAACGTCGTGGGCAAAGCTTGAAATGGGCATGCCCACATTTTTACGTGACAGCAGTTGCAGGGCGCGCAGTTTGTCGCGTGAACGGCCGAGTGCAACGGATTCGGTGAGGCTGTAGGTGCCCAACATTTCAAATTGGCGAATAACCGCGAGGCCATAAGGGGTGATTGAGGCGCCAATACGGGGAATTATGGCGTCGAAGCCTTCGAGTTTTTCGCCCTTATACCACACCACTGGTTCGTGTGAGCTCAATTCCATATAGCACTTTAGGGTGTCTAGCACGCGTACTTCATGGCCGCGTTCGGTACACGCTTCAACGAGACGGCGGGTAGAGTAGAGGCGTCGGTTACGCGACAGTATGGCAATTTTCATGATACGGTTTCTCGTTTGTATCTGCGTGTATGGCGGAGCCATCAGATTGGCTCGGTCGCTGTTTAGTTCCCGCGGTTTACGGGTTTAGTTCGGTATTGTGTGGCGGGCTTGTTTCGGCGGCTTTTTGCTGGCGCAATACGAGCGGCTGGGGTCGACGGTATAGCGATTTTTCATGGCAGTGCGTCCTAACAACATGCGAAAGAGCATTTGTGAGCGGTCTGCGAGGGTCATTTCGGCAAGGCATTCTTCACCGCCAATACAAATGTGTGTCTCTATAACATAGCGCATACTGCGGTGACCGCCAGAATCAGTGACTTGCCGATAGTCTTTAATTGGCGCTCGGCAGTTGATAACGTCGGTGGTGTCGTGCTGATGGGGGTGTACTTTAAATTCGACCCACGGCGCACCGTCTACCTCGATGGCCTTGATATCAAAGGCGTGAAGTGAGGAGCTGCGCGCGCCGGTGTCGATTTTCGCTTTTATGCCGGTTAAGCCCAGTGCGGGTAAGCTTACCCACTCTCGCCATCCTAATATTGTCTGTGGCAAATGCGGCCTCATATCGTCAGACTTAAGGTGGCCAGCATAGCCGCTAAGGGCCGTGAGGAGTAGCTTTTAATGCTATTTATACTTTTTTAGTTAGCGGCCTTTGGGCGCGTTTTAGGCACTCATTGGTGGTGACGAGGTCTGATTTTGGGCGGTGCTTTTTGTAGGGGCGGCAAACGTAAATTTTAATCTGGGCCTACTGAAAATTGAATTATAAGGAATCAAAGGATGAGAAACGTGAATAAGCTAATGTTAAAGGGTGGTCTTACTTTTGTGTTGAGTGCATTGCTGCCGCTGTTTGCCGTTGCGGCGACCTTACCAGATGCCCCTCATGTGCTGGTGTCGGCGCGGGGCGAAGTAGAGGCTCAGCCCGATATTGCACATTTACAGTTACAAATTTCAGAAACCCAAGAAACGGCTGTGGAAGCGAAGCGCCTTGTGGATCAGCGCACTGCGCAAGTATTGACCGCCGTGGCGGAGCAGGGCGTGGCCGAGGCCGATATTCGCGCCTCACAGATTCGTATCTATCCAGACTACGAATGGCAGGACGGCAAGCGCTTATTGTTGGGGCAGCGGGTAGAGCGCAGTGTCGATATTCAGCTTAAGGATGTATCGCGCTACGGTGCGGTGCTCGATGCTTTGGTGCAGGCCGGTATTAGCGAACTGGGCAATGTGAGTTTTGATTTGTCTAATCGCGAGGCGCTACAAGCGCGGGCGGTGCAAGCTGCAATAGCCGATGCCAAGGCCAAGGCGTCGGCGCTGGCGGCGGGCTTTGGTCGCAAGCTGGCAGGGGTTTACCACATTGATGAAGGTGCAGCGGCGCCGGTGGTGTATGAGCGAGCAATGATGATGGATGCCAAAGTGGGCGCGCAAGCCCCAATGCTCATTGGCAAAGAAACGGTAAGCGCTACGTTAAATGTGGTGTTTTTACTGAAATAAGCGACATTTCTGGGGCTTTCTGCGGGCAAAAAAAAGCACCCAGAGTGTGGGTGCCAAGCGGGGGTGCTACTATGGAGACCAATGTTAGGAGCATAAGTCAAAAAATCTGTAGCTATAGTATCGCCACCCTTGTTATGGGTATATTCGTAATTGTGCGTATGATTTAAATTTTATGTAACAATATGATAATTAAGGTTATTCTATAAATTTAAGGAGTTGTTCAGGAACGTTGCTAAAGTCGCGCATACTATTAGCGACACGCTTGGCGCGCTCGATTTGTGGCGAGCTGTAGCTATAGCAAACTCCCAGCATAACGTCGCGATGGTCGTTGGCAGATTGGCCGACCTGAGAATTATTGGTGTAGCGGCGGGACACGGCAACAAAATAGCCTTTTTGCAGCGCAAAAGCCGCCTCGCGTTGATCGCCGCTAAAGTGGGTTGCGGCCCATTTGCTAAAGCCCTTATACAAAACATTGCCATTGAGATGACTGGGGCTGATGATTGCCCAATTACAGGTTTGCCAGCGATGGATTAAGTTTCCGTTAGCGAAAATTTCGGCGCTGGCAATTTGCTCGTCGTGGGCCTGATCTTCAACGCAAATATCGTAAATCATTTCTGGAATTTGGCGGGTACTGTGGCGAATAGCCAGCAGTGCAAGGTCGAGTAGATGGGTGCAATTGGCTGCGGTATCGGTTAGTGGCTTAATATCGAGTATATCTTCACACAGCGGCAAACCAATTAATTTGCGCAGTGGTTCTGTGGCGCCTGGGCAGGTATCAAAGGGAATACGCAGCGCAGCGCTGTGTATATCGGTGACCTTATTGCCGTCGTGAAATACGGTGCAGCGGAAGCCGTGGTTGGTGTCTTCTAGCTCGCCGTGCACCTGCCCAGCCTCGGCACGTAGGCGAATGCGGCGCCGATAGCGGCCTTGGCCATAGCTCTCGGTTTTCGGGTATTCTTGTGCGGTCGACATGCTGGCCTCCAGAATGATCGTGGCTTGTGACGCAATGTGACCATCGAACATGGGTGAATAAACCCCATGATATTAGCCTGTTAGCGCTAAAAACGCATGAGCTTCGTGGTGTTGATTGCATGATGGCGTCGAGCCATAAGCTGTTTGAATTGCGGGCGATATAGGGTGCAATGGCGCTCTGGCGGCCCAGTTGGGCGCGTCATGTGTTATTTTTACATGGTGTTATTGCCGGTGGTAGTGATGCCAGTCGATTATCGGGTGCAGTGCTGATATGTCGGTATACACACTGTAGGCCCTGTGTTTGAGTTGAGTGCAGCGGCGGGAATTGGGTATTTGCTAAGCGCTTACAAAGCGGAGATTAAGGCAGTGGATGAGTATCAGCAGCTAATTAGTGTGATATCCCTAACAATGGGGGTGGCGTGGGCCAGCGGCTTAAATTTATACGCGGCGATTTTAGTACTGGGCCTAGGTGGCTCAGTTGGCGGCATTGATCTGCCAGAGAGTTTGGCGGTGGTGCAAGACCCCGCGGTGATTTTGGCGGCGGGCCTGATGTACGCAGTGGAGTTTTTTGCCGATAAAATTCCGGGGGTGGATACTGGCTGGGATGCGTTGCACACCTTTATACGTATTCCCGCTGGTGCCTTGCTCGCGGCAAATGCGGTGGGCGATGTTAGCCCTGCGTTGCAGTTGGCGGCGGGTATTGTTGGCGGTTCGGTGACTTCGGTGACCCACGCAGCAAAGGCGAGTACCCGAATGATAATTAATACCTCGCCGGAACCGGTGAGCAACTGGCTGGCGTCAATCAGCGAAGATGTCGCTGTTTTTGGCGGCTTGTGGGTGGCGCTGAATCATCCGGTGTTGTTCTTGATTGGTTTTGTGGCCTTTTTATTCTTACTGATTTGGTTGCTGCCCAAGTTGTGGCGGGGCATTGCGCGGATTTTCCGTAAAATAGGGCAATGGCTGGGGCTGAGCACGGAAACGAGTCAGGCCTTGGTAGACGAAGCGAGCGTAGCGACGCCGTTAAACGCTGAGTCAGCGTTAGTTGCTAATTTAGATCGGAAACCAAAATCTTTATTAGAGGCCCTGCAGGGCTTGGAGGCGTTGCATCAGGCTGGCGCGCTTAGCGACGCCGAGTATCTGGCGGCAAAGGCCGCGGTGATCGCTGAACACGGCGCAGCGTCAGGCTCGAGCCCAAGTTCAAACGACGCGCCAAAACCTAATCCCAGTGCAATGACGTGATGTTAATCACAAAATCGACGTCGATCGTTTTTTGTTTGGGCTTGAGCGGGGTATCTCAAACAAATTCCATGCGCTGGCGAGGCAAATACGTTTTAATCGACTGACAGTTGCTTTCTTTTGCCGCCTCGCGCTCAGTGGCGTTAGGTGCTGGACACGTTTCACAATGGAACAAAACGGATTTTTACAGGTGTTATCTTCCTTGATTTCAAACTTAACGCGGCGTGTATGCTTATTGGTTTTACTTGTGCTGTTGCCGCTCAGCTCTGCTCAGGCCGGTTTAATTTTACATGTATTGAATCAAACGGGTGTTCTGCTCATTGGACATTCGCTGACTAAGGCGGTGGGTATTGATCTTGACGATACCTTGCTGTGTATTGATGACCAGCTTGGTGTGGCTGCGGTAGTGCTGCCAGTTGAACTAGACATTTTGGCGCCGAGTGACGAGTTGTTAGCGATGGATCAGGGTGTGCTGGCCGCAGACAGTGGCGCGCCAGTTAATGCGCTGGCACCGTTAACCGCAGCAAAAGATCAGCCCGCCTTGACCCCCCTTGCAAATATTGACCCTAGCTTTGTTGCTGGCCGTATTCAGGCAGACACCTATGCCTGTGCTGACGACGATGGTGACGGGGTTTGCGATCAAGATGACCAGTGTTTAAAAACCCCGCGCGGCATTAAAACCTTGGCGAATGGCTGCTACTTAGATGGCCCCCAGGTACTGCTTTTAGAGGGCGTATTTTTTGCCAATAACAGCGCGGTGTTAAATGCCAGTGCTAAGCAGGTGCTTGATCGTGCGCTATTAGTTATTCAACAATCAGACGCAAAGCATATTGAAGTGGGCGGTTATACCGATAATCGGGGCGCGGCAGAATACAACCTGCGGTTGTCGGAAGCCAGAGCGCGCTCGGTGCGGAAATATTTACTGAGCCAAGGACTGAGTGCCGACCGCTTAGTGGCGAAGGGCTACGGTGAAGCGGCCCCCCGCGCCGATAACAACAGCGCTGAAGGGCGAAACCTGAACCGGCGGGTTGAATTAAAGCGGCTGTGAGAAGTATCGCGCCGCCAAGACTAAATTTTACACACTACTACGGGGGCCGCGGCCCCCGCTCGCGTATTTGAGGAGAATATAAATGGCAATTGATCTGCCACCGGTAATGCCGCCCCAGCTGGCCAGTCAAATACAGATTCAGGCCAATAGCAGTGCTCAGGCTGCATCGATCTCGGCCGTCATCGGCGGCATTACGGTACGGGTTATCGGCAATCAGCAGCTTTCAAACACCCAAATAGAGGCGCTATTGGCCGAGGCCGAAACTCCGTCGGCGGCGATCACCAGCTTGACGCGGCGCTATTACAATGCCGGCCATTTATTGGTGAGTGTGAGCTATTACCGCCTAGACGACACCGTAACCGTGCTGGTGAATCAAGCCGTAGTAAAAGGCCTGCGAGGGAATCCACAGGTAACCGCTCATTTTGCCAATTTGGTGGGCGACCCAGACTTGAGCTTGGCAGAGTTTGATCGGGCGCGGGTGTTGGCCGATTTGCAGGCCGAACGCGCCGGCTTGTCATACAGTATTGCCTACGAGCAACACTACGATAATCAGGTGATTCTTGATTTTCGCGAGCAAGTTATTGCCGAGCATGATGCAACAGATTTTATTTTGGAAATGAACAATAAGGGCAGCCGATTCTTAGGGCGTTATTTTGGCTTGGCTGGCTTTAAACATCAGTTTACGAGTGGCACGGAGTTAAATTTAGCTTACAAGACCATATTTGAGTCGTTTGGTGAAGCCGGTGATGGCGACGATTATCAGCAATTTGATTTCACGCTTGAACATCCGTTTACCTTTGGTTTATACGGTGTTGAGGCCAGTCATATTGAATACCAGCGCCACCCACAAGTTGCGGCCAGCGGAATTGGTGGCCTGTGTTTGCCCTTGTTAAATAGCTGTTTGTTGAGTGGCGCGGGGGAAACGCTGTTCCTCGACGCCGATATCGACAGCATTGCCGTGTCTGGTGAGCAAGTTTTGTACAGCAATCCAGTGCAGCGTTGGACAGCATTTGAGCGGATTGAGCATATCAGTTCAGAGATTCGTTCCGCGGCGCAAAGTACGCCACTGTTAGATGAAAATTATGACTCGCTTGAGCTGGGAGCCAAGTATTCGGTGCGCGGCAGTTTGGCCGATGCGCCCTCATATTTCAAAGCGCAACTATCGCTAAAAACGGGTTTTGGCAACGGCGGTAGTTTTGCGAGCGACAATAGCGACGCGGTTAGTATTGGTAAGCGCGAAGCAGAATTTATTCTGCTGTTGCCCAAGCTGGGTTATAAATTTGCGCTGGCCCCAGACGTTGAGCTGGCCCTGAACTTTAGCGGTCAATTTGCCGACAACACCCAGTTGCCACAGCAGCAGCAATTTGTGCTCGGCGGTATGAACAGCATGAGCGCGTATTTACCTGGGGTCATGATTGGCGACAATGGCTATTTCGCGCACGTCGCCGTGAATGGCAAGCATCAGTGGTGGGGACTTGCGTGGGAGTCGTCGCTGTTTGGCGAGTACGCAGCAACCGAATTTAATAATGCTCGCGGTGAATTGGCGGCGAGCCAGAGCTTGGCCGATGCGGGCTTTAGGCTAAGTCTCAAGCCAGGCTACGGTTTAGAAACCGAGCTACTGGCCGCCGTGCCGGTGTTTGACGATGTGGTGGATGAACCCCGCCTAGAATCCCTAGAAGCCGATTTCTTTTGGCGGCTGCGCTGGGTATTTTAATCGTTAAAGGCTTTTTTTAAGAGCTGGTTTAGCGTTGTTTGCTCTGCGGGACTGAGCTTGGCGATGCGCGCTTGGTGCAATTCGGCAATGGTCGCGCATAATTTGCCCTCTAGTGCGATGCCTTCTGGGCTTAGTTGCACTAGTAAACTGCGGCCGTCGTCGGGGTTGTTGGGACGCAATACCAAGTTGGCACTTTGCAGGCGGTAGAGCACTTTTGTTAGTCCACCCGAGCTAAATAGCATGGCCTTGCACAGCTCTGTGGGGCTGAGCTGATACGGCGGCGCTTGGCGGCGCAGGGTGGCCAGCACATCAAACTCGGCGCGGGTTAACTGGCAGGTCTGCAAGGCGGCTTCGGTTTCCTTCATAAACCGGTCGCCTGCGCGAATAATCCGTAATATTGCTGGGGTGGCTGCGCGGTGCATTTCGGGCCAGTGCTGTTTTTGCTGCTGCCGTAATTCCTTAATACTAATGCGTTTATCATCCATGGCATTGACCTGCGCGCAGGTAAACGCCGGTGTGGATGCCTTTCTGCAAGTTCATATGTACATTCTCGAATGAACTATAAGGTTTGATGATGCTCATGCTTGGCGCTACCGGCGATGAAGGTTATTGAATCTTATCTTGCTGGAAAGCTAAATTCCAGCTATTATCTTTCTGGAAAGATAAAGGTGCCCTATGTCCTCCACGCTTCCTCCTCTGCGTTTAATATTGCTATTGGCTTTGATTTTTGCTCTGTCACCGCTGGCCATCGACATGTATTTGCCCACTATTCCGGCGATTGCGGCGGAGCTCGGTGTGCCGGTGCAAGATATTGCGGTAACCGTGAGCCTGTATATGCTCGGGTTGAGTTTTGGGCAGTTTTTTGGCGGGCCGATTAGCGATTATTTTGGTCGTCGTCCGGCGCTGTTTTTTGGCTTGACTGTTTTTGCTATGGCCAGCGTGGTCATTGCATTTACCGAGTCGCTGTCGGTGTTTTGGGCGGCGCGATTTTTCCAAGCGCTGGGCGGCGGCTTTGCCTCGGTCGTGGTGCCCGCCATTATTCGCGATCACACCGAAGGCCAGGCGACGGCGAAATTGTTCTCGCAAATTATGCTAATCACGATCATAGCACCCGCGTTAGCGCCGACGATTGGCACCGTGTTATATAGCTTGAGCGGCTGGCAGTTGGTGTTTTTAGTGTTGGCGGCCTACGCAATTACGGTTTGCGGTTTAGCAAGTATCATTATTAAAAAGCGCGGTTCAGAGCAGCGCGCACCGCTGGCAGATAGCCTGCTGACGCGCTATAAATTTGTGGTGTCTAATCGCGCCGCAATGGGCTATTTATTGGCCCAAAGTTTAGGGTTTAGCGTAATGATTACTTTTGTGGCCAATGCTGCACTGGTGTATATCGACATGTACGGCCAAAGTGAAGCTGTGTTTTCGATGTTGTTTGCGGGCAATATTGTCACTCTTGCCATTGCTAACCGCATTAATAATCGCCTGTTAAATACGGTGCCCGCCGCGCAAATTTTACCGCGAGCAATGTTGAATCTATTTGTTTTCTGTAGCGCCTTACTATTGGTTACGGGTTTCTCGCCGCCACTGTGGGTGGTGGTTCCCCTTGTGATGCTGGCAATTGGTGCGCTGGGCGGAATAATGGGTAATTCTCAGGCCTGTGCTCTGCAGTTTTTCCCCCAGCACAGCGGCATTGCCTCGGCGCTAATGGGCAGTGGCCAGTATCTTATTGGCGGTGTTATTAGCGGTTTGTCTACACAGTTTCATAGCGAACATATGTGGCCGATGACAGTCACCATGTTTTTAGCCTCGGCTTTAGGACTGTATTGTGTGCCCAAACCTAGCAAGCAGCCTGCGGCCTTAAGCTCGGAGGCTTGCTAGCGCTTGTTAGCTATTTCGGCATAACTCCAGCCACCGCAATATGCCTTCGCTGCGGTATTTTTGGCGATGCAGAATAAAGTAAAAGTAGCGTTTAAAATCCCGTGATTTCGCCTCTAGAGCCACCAAACGCTTGGTTTCAAACGAGCCCTGCAGCGAGAGTTTAGACAGGCAGCCAATGCCTAATCCGGTTTCCACTGCGCGCTTGATTGCTTCGGTGTGCTGTAACTCTAGGCGGATATTCAGATCAGGTAGCAGGTCGTGCAGGGCGCGGTCAAATGCTTGTCGAGTACCCGAGCCGGGCTCGCGTAAAATCCACTGGGCGGCCAGTAAATCTGCATTACTTAGATTTTTCTTGTTAGCCAAGGGGTGATTTGGGCTGCAAAATATCTGTAATTCATCCTCCCGCCATTTAGTGACTTCCAAGTCGGGGTGATGCAATTCGCCTTCGATTAAACCTATATCCAAATCAAAGTTCAGTACTTGCTGGCTAATGGCGGCGGTATTGGCAACATTGAGCTCGACTTTGGCGGCGGGGTGGCGATTGATGAACTCGGCCATGATGTCGACCGCAATGTAATTGCCGATAGTAAGCGTGGCGCCTACTTTTAGCTCGCCGATTTGGTCGTGGCGGCGAAAGCCTTGTTCTAAGGCTTGCGCTTGGTCTAATAAAGCCTCTGCTTGGGGGCGCAAGGCTCGACCTAATTCATTGATTTGCAATCGTTTTCCAATGCGGTCAAAGAGCTGGATCGAAAATTGTTGCTCTAAATCCTTGAGCGCGCTCGATGCCGCCGACTGCGACATAGACAGCTGCTGCGCGGCGCGGGTGATGTTTTCGGTGTGGGCCGCCGCTAGAAATACTTCAAGTTGACGCAGGGTATAGTGCATATTAATAAAACCGATATGAAAAATCACAATAAGTTGTTTTGCCGATAGCATAGCGCTCCCGTAGACTATTGGCAAATCAGCAACAACAGGGACGGCGCCCATCGCCGCAGGAGAGGTTTACAGTGAGCAATATTATTCGTGAGCGGGTGACCAGCGTACATCACTGGAATGACACCTTGTTTAGCTTTAAAACCAGTCGCGACCCGTCTTTCCGTTTTGAAAATGGCCACTTCACCATGATTGGCTTACAGCAAGGCGAGCGGCCGCTAATGAGGGCTTACAGCATCGTTAGCGCTAATTACGAAGATGAGTTGGAGTTTTTTAGCATTAAAGTTGCCGACGGCCCACTGACCTCAAAGTTGCAGCAGATTCAGATTGGCGACGAAGTGCTGATTAGTCGTAAGCCGACTGGCACCTTGTTGGCCGACCATTTACTGCCCGGTAAAAACCTTTATTTGCTTAGTACCGGCACGGGCTTGGCGCCGTTTATGAGTATTATTAAAGACCCAGAGGTGTACGAGAAATTCGATAAAGTGATATTGGTTCACGGTGTGCGTTACGAGAGTGAGCTGGCTTATCAAGATTTCATTCGCGATCACTTGCCTAGCCACGAATATTTTGGCGAGGTGGTGCGGGATAAACTGATTTACTACCCAACCGTGACGCGGGAAAAATACGCTAATCAGGGCCGGTTGACCGACTTAATTCGCAGCGGCAAATTAATGAAAGATATTGGTCTGCCACCACTTAATCTTGAAGATGACCGGTTTATGATTTGCGGTAGCCCAAGTATGCTTAAAGACAGCTGCGCTTTATTAAATGCCGCAGGCTTCCAAGAAACTCGCGGCGGTGTTCACGGCCACTTTGTAATTGAGCGGGCATTTGTTGAGCATTAAACTAGTGCATTAAAGCGACTAGTTAGCCTTACCTTTAAAAGCCCGAGTCACATTAATGACTTGGGCTTTTTGCTTTTTGAATTTTGGCTGTCACCGGCTGCGGCGCAATGGCGTTAGCACCAAAGATACATACTCGCCTTTTTGTTTAGAATCTGGAGTTCAAAATGCTGAGAACATGGCGTTTCAGCAAGGCCATAGCAAACATGTAAGGGCAGCAGGTGTTCTTCTCGCGGATGACAATAGCGGGCAGCTGGGGCGTTTTGCCACTGGGTGAATCGCTGCGTTCTATTTTCCTCACTAAAATCTGGGCTGGCACAGGTTTCGATTAACCAATTTTCAAATGACTCATTTTTTGCGGTGGCATCACTGCTTGGTGGTGCAAAAAATGCCTTTAAATTATGAAAGGAAAACCCCGAGCCAATGACGAGTAGATTTTCGTAATTGAGATTTTGCAGCGCCCGTCCGATATTTAGGTGCTCTGTGGGGTTGAGGCTATCAACAAGGGACAGTTGAACGCAGGGTATATCGGCCTCGGGGTACATGATTTTTAAGGGTATAAAGAGGCCGTGATCAAAGCCCCGCTGGGCATCGCAGTTAGCGCCAATCCCCGCTTTTTGTAAGCTGGCTTGGACCTGCTGGGCAAGTAACGGCTCGCCTGGACAGGGGTAGCTAATACGATAGGATTCTTCGGGGAAACCGTAGTAATCGTAGATTAGCGGCGGCTTGGCCGCCGAGGTAATTGTTGGAATACTGGCTTCCCAGTGCGCACTTATCACTAGAATGGCAGAGGGTTTGCGGATGTCGGCAGCGATGCTTTTTAAGCAGGCAAGCATCTCGGTATGCCCTACATCACCAAGCAATGGCATAGGGCCGCCGCCATGAGACAAAAATAATACCTGAGGCTTGGTTTTTATCACGCTGCGCTCCATAAAATTGTTCGTCGTCACCTTGCTCTCGCCACCTTGAATATATTGTACAGGCGCAGTTATTTCACGGTTGTTTACTTTAACACAAGGTATTTCGCCCGCGGCGTAAGGGTATAAAACCGATTGTTGTTACCGCTGGTGTGAGAAAACGCACCGATTACGTGAGCGGGGCCGCTGAGCGCGGCATTGTTTGTCGGTCTGCTGCTGTGCGATTATCCGCTGGAGTATAAATAATGAGATGCCCAGTATGGATGATTTTTTAGTTTACGGGATGTTGTTGGACGGCAAGGGCGGTGCTACCCCCTTAAGCACCACCGAAATTGATGCGTGGCAGCCAGCGCAGGGTTTGCTGTGGCTGCACTTTGATTACAGCAAACCGGGTACCTTGACGTGGTTGGAGGAGCACAGTGGCTTAGACGATATCGCCATTGCTGCACTGGTGGCCGAAGACACTCGGCCGCGTGCAACCTCGCATAATGGCGGTTTACTAATGGCGCTGCGTGGAGTGAATATGAATCCCGAGGCAGATCCTGAAGATATGGTGTCTATTCGTTTATGTGTAAACGAGCACCGCATTATCAGTTCTCGAAAGCGCCGCCTATTGTCGGTAGACGATATTGTGCGCAGCTTTAAAGAGGGTGAAGGCCCAGAAACCAGCGCGGAATTTATCGCCGTATTGTGCGACCGCCTAGTGCGGCGCATGGCTGGGCCAATTGATAATGCCGAAGATAAGGTCGACGAGCTTGAAGAGTCGCTACTGACCAGCGCGCGGGCAAGGCTGCGCAGTGAGCTTGGCCAGGTGCGGCGTCAATCCATTGCCTTGCGGCGCTATTTGGCGCCCCAGCGCGAAGCCTTGAACTGGGTGCAAAGCGAGCGCCTGCCGTGGTTTGGCGATGAGCAACGCTTGCGGGTGCGGGAGGTGGGTGATCGCTTAGCGCAATATATCGAAACCCTCGACAGTATTCGCGAACGCGCGGCGGTGAGTCAGGAGGAACTCGTTAACCAAATTTCGGAAGAATCCAATAGCCGAATGTATGTGCTGTCGATAGTGTCGGCGATATTTTTGCCATTGGGTTTTGCCACGGGGTTGCTGGGGATTAATGTAGGTGGTATTCCCGGTGCAGAAAATCACTATGCTTTTGCTATTTTTATTGCCATCTTAGTGGGCTTAGCAGGTGGCTTGCTCGTCTTTTTTAGGTATAAAAAATGGCTATAGTACTTCCCGATTTGGCTGTGTTGTCGATTGCGCCGCTGAAATGGCCTGCGGTACTCACCACGATTGTGGCGGGCGCGATTATTGGCTTGGAGCGCCAGATTCGCGGCAAGCCGATTGGTATCCGCACGGCGGCGCTGATTTGCTTGGGCACCTATGTGTTTATCGCGATGTCGGTGTCGGTTGGCAACGGCGTTACCGACCCGTCGCGGGTGATTGGCCAAGTGATCACGGGTATTGGCTTTTTGGGCGCAGGGGTTATTTTGTCCCGCGACGGCATGGTGTTAGGGGTGACGTCTGCGGCGGCAATATGGGTGCTCGCGGCTATTGGCGTTATGATTGGTCTCGATAAATATGGGCCGGCACTGTTAGTGGCGGGGGTGGTTGTGGGTATTTTGGTGGGGGTCGACGTATTGGAAAACAGCTTTCACTCCCTGCGCAAAGGTGTTCATCAGCGCATTACGGAGCGGCGCTATCAGCGGAAAAAGCCTGAAGAATAAGTATTGCCACGGTAGTGCTGCGCATATTGCAAAAATTTTGCGGCGGCCGTGTGCTAATGGTGGAGTCCTGACGGCGGCCTTGTTAAGTTAAGCTTATTAATACCTGTTTTTTTGATTGAGTGCTTTGATGATAAAAAAAATCTTGTGGGCTATTGTTTTTCTCGTTGTTGCGGCCATGTTATACCTGCAATTTGGCAATAAACCTGCACCCCTGCCGACCGACACCCAAAGTAGCCAGTGGTTGGAGAAAGGCTTATACGACGTCGATTATTTTGATGTAGAGCTTGTCGACAGCACGCGGCCTACCCAAGCAAATGGCGATTATAAGGGCAGCGCTGAACGGCGATTAAAAACACGTATTTGGTACCCTGAAGGTTTGGCTGCGTCGGCCCCCTTACTTATTTACAGCCACGGATTTATGTCTGCGCGCACTGGCGGTAGTTATCTCGCCGAACATTTTGCCAGTCACGGTTATATTGTGGCGGCGATGGACTACCCCTTAACGCACCTAAGCGCACCTGGTGGCCCGCTAGTGAAGGATGTCGTTAATCAGCCGGCAGATATCAGCTTTTTAATTGATCAATTTATGAGCTGGGATGCCGACAGCAGTAATCAGTTTTTTGAGAAAATTGATGAAAAGCATATTGGCGTGCTGGGCTTGTCGCTGGGGGGAATGACGTCGACCCTTGCCGCCTTTCACCCCGAAAATTCAGATTTACGCATCGCCGCCGCGGTGTCGATTGCAGGGCCGGCCTTTATGTTTGGCCCGCGTTTTTATGAGTCGCGAGATATTCCCTTTATGATGATTGCCTCGCCGATTGATGCCATGATCGACTATGCGGCCAACGGTGCTAATATTCCCGAGTTTGTGAAGGGCTCATTGCTAGTGACCATGCAAGATGCCTCGCATACCGCGTTCGCGACGCCGGGTAAGTATTTTCGCTGGCTGGATAATGCCGACATGGTGGGTTGTAGTGTGGTGACTCGGGGCCTAACAAAAACTGAAGACGAGGCGTGGGCGACGGAGTTGGGCTCTGCCGAGCAGGGTATTTTGCCGGTGCCCCAGCCTAAGCTGTGCACCGTAGACCCGCTGCCTAAGGCGATGAACCCGATTCGCCAGCAGTGGCTGACGACACTTGCGGTGTATCCTTTTTTTGAAGCGCACTTTGCGCTGAGCGAATTGCGGCGCCAAGATGCAGAGGATTACTTGCTCAAAACCTTTGCGGCCGAAGTTCCTGAAATTAGCGTGCAGCGCGCGGCGAAATGAAATATGACGAGCGTTTTGCTTGGTTTCTCCCCGTAATTTAAGCTGCGGCGAAGTCAGCAATAACCAGAACAAAAAATAGGGAAGAATAATGACTATTGCATTTTGGTGCGTGTTTATTGCGTGTTTACTGCCGATGATGACCGCATGGGCTGGCGGATATTTTCGAGCTAAGCAGTTTGGCCGCATAGATAATAAACACCCAAGATTACAGTACGCTCAGCTTGAGGGCGCGGGCGCTCGGGCTTATGCGGCGCAGCAGAACGCGTGGGAGGCGTTGCCGGTTTTCACTGCGGCGGTGGTCGTGGCGCATTTGGCTGGCGTGGCGCCGGAGCGGGCGGCGCTGGCCGCCGAAATATTTATCGCGGCGCGCATTCTTTACCCCATATTTTATATTGCCAATAAAGACATACTGCGCTCTTTAAGCTTTTTAGTTGGTATGGGTGCCTGCATTTCGCTATTTGTGATGGCGGCCTAACTACTTATGGCTGGACTGAGTACAAACGCAAAATGGACGTTGTGGCTGTCGTTAAGTGTATTTGTGACATCGGCCGCGCTGGCGGCGTCGAAGCCAAGCGAGCCTGCCGACGAAGAGGGCTTTACACCCCAACTGGAAGAGTTTTTGCCGGTGGTAGAAGTGCCACCGCCGCCGTCGCTGTTGCGCGCTGAGCAAATCAAAACAGAAACCTTCGATAGTTTTCCGCGTGGTGGCCCCGACAGCATTGCTGGGCTGGGCGACTGGTGGCTGTCTAACGGCAAGCTCTGTGTGGCGGTGAGCGATGTTGATCACAGCGCCGGTATTGTGGCCGGCGGTGGCACACTGATTGATGTTGGGCATTGCGACCTAGCGAATGACCAGTGGACTTACGCTAATATTCTTACTGGCTTGGCTAAGGAAACGGCAATTCCGGTTAGCGGAGTCAGTGCGGGTATTCGCGATGGCAGCGCTGAAATCACTACCGTAGGTGAGGCCGATGGTATCCGCCAGACGGTGGTCTATCGTTTGGCCGAGGGTGCCGACAAGCTCGATATTGACGTGATGATTGAGCGTATTGGCAAGGGCAAAGCGGTGCATATGAGTGGCCTCTTTACCCTGTATTCTCAGCGAGCACTGACGCCCTTCAGCTTGTCTAGCTATGTGCCCGACGCCACGCTGGGCTTTGAGCACCCCGCGATTGACCGCAATAAAGTATCGTCTTTATTGGCTGGGCTGCTGCCCAGCGACTGGAATATTTTGGTGGGGGCAACAAGTTACGAAACGCAGGCGAGTTACGGCGTGCAACTATCATCGGCGGAGCTCATCACCAAAAATGGCAGTCGCCAGCCGTTACCGCGCTTTTTAGCGGTCTTTCCAAATTACAGCTTACACGGCTGGATGAGTCGGCCGCTGTGGTTGCAGAGCGAACGCTTGAATTGGTTGTCGATGCTTCAAAACCAATTTATGGATATTAAACCCGGCGAGAGATTGCTAGCCAAATTTAGTGTGCTGGTTGGCGATCGCAGTGATGTGGCCTCGATAAGCGATCAAATTTATCAAGGACCACTGCTGCGCGGTTACGCCAATGACAACTCCGTGTCGGTTGCTATTTGGGATCAAGATGATCGACCAGTGACCCAAGGCCGAGTAGCCGAGGATGGTAGCTTTACAATTCGTCTGCCTAAGCACACACAGTGGGTGAAAATGCAGGCGACTTCGGCGTGGGGGCAAAAAATTACCCGCGAACTGTCGTTGGCCGATGCCCGCAATGACAGCGGTCGTTGGGTGTTTAAAAAGAAAGGCCTGCTTAAGTTACCTCGCGATATTCCCATGAGTCTGTATTTTTTTGGGCTTGGCGATACCGTTACCCCAGAGTTTGGCAATGACTTATTAGGCTTTACTGAGGCGGGGGTGTCGCTGCCGGGCTCATTGCGGCGCAATAGGGTTGATCTTGCTGGGGTCGCCTCGGATCCACTGCAAATTGACTTGCCGCCGGGCCAGTATCGGGTGCTTGCCAGCCGTGGGCTCGAATACGATGTAAAGGAGTACTTGCTTACAATTGTGGCGGGTAAAACCAGTCAATTGCCGATTATTGCTCCGCGCCAGATATGGCATAGCGACAATTGGCGCTCGGCCGACCTCCATGTACACAGTGGTGCCAGCTTCGATGCCATTCTGCCGTTTGATGAGCGCCTGCGTAGTTTTGTGGCGCAAGGTGCTGAGATTCTGGTGGCCAGTGAACATAATCGCTTAGTTGATTATCGCGATCGTGTTACTGCGATGGGGTTAGCTGGCCAAGTGCAAGTGATTGTGGGCGCTGAATTGACCGGTATGGCGCGTACCGCCAAAGCGCCTTATACCGTGGGGCATAGCAATGCCTTTCCGCTTAAAGCCAAACCGGCGGAGTTTGCTGGCGGAGTGCCTCCAGTTGAAAATCGCAGCTTGGGTGAGGTTATTGCTGGGGTTCGGCAAGTTGCCCCCAAGGCCGTTTTTCAATTAAACCATCCCCGCGCAGCTGATCCTCTCGATGCCGATTTGGCATTTTTTGATCACTTATCGCTGGGTAAAAATTATGACCCTAGGCAGAGTCTCGATAGCAGTAATAATGAAAGCCTGTTGGCGCCAGACCCCGTGTCGGGGTTTAGGGATATCGATTTTGATGTAATAGAAGTGCTCAACGGTGCAGAGTTTGCGGTTTATAGCCAAATTCGCGACGATTGGTTCTCGTTGTTAAATCAGGGCGCGCGGCGCGCGGCTACCGGCAACAGCGATTCCCACGGTTTGCGTAATGTCGTTGCCGCGCCGCGCAATTATATTTATTTGCCGGCGGCGGGGAGCTTGCCGCTCGATGAGGACGTCTTAAGCGACGCGATTCGGGCTGGCCATAGCTTTATCACAACGGGCCCGCTATTGGCGGTGACCTTGCGCAGCGCTAGCGCAGAGGCGGGGCTGGGCGACATGTTTAACGGCGCACGGGGCGAGTTGCATGTGCAGATTGACGCCGCGCCGTGGGTTTCAGTGGATAAATTAACGGTGTGGGTTAACGGCAATATTTATCGTGAATTACATGTTACGGCAGGAGACCACAAGGTGATTGAATTAATCACCGACCGCGACGCGTATGTGGTGGTAGAGGTGACAGGGCAGCCGGGGCCCATTTTCCAATCGCTGATGCCCGGCCTAGCGCCTTTGGCGTTGAGCAATCCAATTTATATCGACGCCAATGGTGACGGCCAGTGGCGCGCTCCCGCTATAATGAACTAGTCTATTACTCGCATTGTCATAGTCGGCGAAGTAGTTGTGTGGCAAGTTCATGGCAATAAGGGGTTTAATGCCGTGAATAGTGGGGTGTTTTTTAGTTAGTAGCCTGTGTCATGATAAGGCAATACCGTTTGATGAAATTGAACTAGGGGGTTCACCAATGAATATTTCTATTAAAGCCGGCCGCTGGACGGCACTGTTGATTGCAACTGTTTTTGCCACCGCTTGTAGTATCGACCCGTATACCGGCGAAGAAAAAACCAGTAATACCGCGAAGGGCGCTGGTTGGGGTGCATTAGGCGGTGCTGTGCTAGGCGCTGCGGTATCAAGTAAAGATGACCGTAAAAAAGGTGCCTTGCAGGGCGCGGTAGTTGGCGCCGCAGCGGGCGGTGGCTACGGTTATTATATGGATCGTCAGGAAGCAAAATTGCGCGCACGCTTAGAAGGCACAGGTGTTCGTGTTGAACGCGTTGGCGACAATATTAAACTGATTATGCCTGGCAACATCACCTTTGACACTAGCAGTTCTGCTATTAAAGGCGGCTTTCACAGTGTGCTAGACAGCGTAGTACTGGTGGCCAAAGAATTTGATAAGACGCTGATGCAAATTAATGGTTACACTGATTCTACCGGTTCGTTCCAAACCAACCAGTCATTGTCTGAGCAGCGCGCCAGCAGTGTTGGTCGTTACTTTATGAACCAAGGTGTGGCTGCTAGCCGTATTCGCACCTCTGGCTACGGTCCTCGTGATCCGATTGCCGACAACAGCACTGCGTCAGGCCGCGAGCAGAACCGCCGCGTTGAAATTGAAATGCTGCCTACTCAGTAAGCACATTGACGCAATGCAGGGGCGCCCTTTATGGTGCCCCTTTTTTATGCCTGAAGTAAATTTTTTAGGATGGTGGTAACGATGAAAATAAAAACGTGGTTGGTGATTTTAGCGGCCGTGCTTATGTCGGCATGTGCGGCATTCAATCCGCTTGAAAAGCCCCAGGTTGCGATTACCCATATTAAAATGGCCCCGGCCAATGGGTTGCAGCAGCGTTTATTGGTGGGCCTGCAATTGGACAACCCCAATAGTTTTGCCTTGAATTTGGGCCGCTTGCGCTATCAGCTGAGTTTGCAGGGCCAGGCTTTGGCCGGTGGCAGTTTGAATGAGTCTTTCAGTTTGCCCGCCAATGGCCGTACCGAGATTGTGGTGCCAGTAGAGGTGAATTTACTCAGCGGCTTGGGCGTGTTGCGGGCGATTATGGGCAGTATGCAGTCTGATTTGGACTACCAGCTCAGCTTAACCACTGCAGTAGAAAACTTTGGTTTGGGTGATATCACTATCAATAAAAAGGGTAAGGTTGGCTTGGGTTCAACGGCACCCTAATACTAGAGTGCCGTGCAGCGTTTAAGCGCTGCGAGCGGCACTGCTGGTGTTACTGCCACTTAAACTGTCGTGCAGGCTCAGCAATTGCTGGGTGAGTTTGTGCGAGGGCGCGAAATGAATCATCGGGCTTTGCCTGCTGCGAGATTCTTTCATTTTGACCGAACTGCTTAGGTATTGCTCAAAAATAGGCAGGCCGCTTTCCTTCATGCTTTCAATTAATTGAGTGGGTAAGCTCGCTTGAGATTGGAACTGATTAACCACAATGCCCTCTAGGCTGAGCTCGGGGTTGTGGTCTTCGCGAATTTCTTCCACGGTTTCCATTAGGCCCATTAATGCGCCCTGTGAAAAGCTGTCGCAGTCAAAGGGTATCAGCAGTGAATCGGCGGCAATCAAGGCCGAGCGGCTGTAAAAGTTGAGAGCCGGCGGCGTATCAATATAAATGTGTTCGTACTCGGCCTGCAGCTTGTTTAGGGCATCGCGCAGCTTATAAATTTTGTGGCGAGTTTCTAGCTCACGCTCAAGTACTGCCAATTCGGGGTGCGAGGGCATTAGGTAGAGGTTTTCGAATTCGGTTTCGTATATGCAGTCTGCCGCTTCTTTGCTTTTGCCAAACAAAGACAGTTTTTGTTTAAAGAAGTCGGCGGCATTGTCTTCTAAATCCCGAAATTGGGCGCCGATTAGGTATTCACTGCTATTACCTTGAATATCTAAGTCAATAACCAGTGTTTTAAAGCCTTTCCATGCACTGATTGCTGCTAAATTACAGGTGATACTGGTTTTGCCAACACCACCTTTCTGGTTAAAGATCACCCGTTTCATGGCTCTGTCCTGAGAAATTTTGCTAAAAATGAATCCTAGCAGCTCTCGTGCCACGGTGCTATGACCGGTCGCTGGCCTTGGCGGGTACACGCTTAACGCTTTTTGCCTATCCATTCACCAGTGCGCAACACCCCAAAGAGCATCACCACTAAATAGCCTTCGGCGGGTTTGGAATAGTTGGCGCGCACATGCTTGCGGAAAATAACACACTCAATCATATGAACTACGGCAAAAGTGACACCGGTCCACTGCAGCCACGCACTGTATTCGCCTAATAGTGGAAAGTGGGAGTTCACCGCAAAACCTAGCCAAAAAACCAACATCAATACTTTGCCAAAATTATTCATAGTATGGCGATACCTTGTCCTTATTGTTGGACGAGCATAATGCGGGATTGGTGGCAGGGCTTCAATATTAAGTTAAAATCCCGTAACACAAATTAGGTGCAACATTATGTATACGGGAATTGTTCACGGGGCTTATCCACTGGCGTCTGTGGTGCGTAAAACCGGTCTACACCAGCTATTTATTGAATTGCCGCCGGTACTGCTAGAAGACTTACAAATTGGCGCCAGCGTCGGTTTAGACGGTGTTTGCATGACCGTAACCAAGATTAACGGCCAGCGCGTTAGCTTTGACGCCATGCAGGAAACACTCAATTTAACGACTTTGGGCGGCTTGGTCGGCGGTGATTTGGTGAATGTTGAGCGCTCAGCAAAGCAGGGCGCGGAAATTGGGGGCCATAATATTTCTGGCCATATTGACGGCTGTGCGGAGATTATTGCCATTGAGCAAACCGAAAATAATTGCAGCCTGCATTTTCGCCTGCCATCGCAGTTGAGTAAGTATGTATTTAAAAAAGGCTTTATTGGGGTCAATGGCTGTAGTTTGACGGTGGCCGATTATCAGCGCAATGAGGCCTGCTTTACCGTGTGCTTGATCCCCGAAACCCTGCGAGTGACGAATTTGGGTGCCAAGCAGATTGGTGACAGGGTAAATATTGAGGTAGATCGCCAAACCCAAGTCATTGTGGATACGGTAGAGCGAGTTTTGGCTGAGCGCGAGCTTTAACGATTAAGGTGTGCTGCTGAGGGCTTGTGTATATGGCTCGCGCAGCGTAAAAAGTAATAGCTCAGAGTTCCAGTCCCTGTCATAGGAATACTGCTTTACTATGGATCATATCCCCTCTATCAGTGCGCGAATTTTGCTATTGCAGATTCGCCACCGTGCATTAGACGAAAAAATAAGCGAATTGGCAGCCAATCCCTATCAAAATCAATTATTACTGCAGCGCCTTAAAAAGGAAAAACTGCGTATTAAAGACGATATAGAGCTGCTAAAGGATGATTTGATACCAGATTTAGATGCGTAACAGCCCATGGCCTATGTTTTATCTTGGTCATTATTGTTGTGAGATATATCTCACACCCAGCGTCGGTGTTTTCCACTGTTGAATCATTTAGAAAGGGGCATAATAGCCATTGTCAGGATGACTTAGGCATTCAACGGATTGAATGCGACATTGGATGTTAAAATTCTAAAAACCGGAGCAATTCATTGCTCCGGTTTTTTTATGCATTGAGCTTTTCCGTTCGCTTGCTTAAGCTCGGCGTTTTTCCATAGGCCCAAGCTGGTATGACCGACCGTAATTTTGATGGCATTGCTGAGCGCTTCCGTAAAAATATTTATGGCAACCCCAAGGGTGAGCTGCGCTTAGCGCTGTGTTGGCGCGAGTTATTAGCCAAGGTGCCAGCCCTTAACGAGAGCGTGCTGCCCAGTGGGCAGGCAATGAGCGTGTGGGACGCCGGCGGTGGCTTGGGGCAAATGAGTATTCGCCTTGCTGAATGTGGCCACCAAGTATTATTGAACGATGTGTCGGCGGATATGCTGGCGATCGCCGAGGCTGATATTGCGGCGGCGGGGGTGGCCGACCGAGTTGTTCTGCACCATGCGGCAATTCAAGATTTAGCTACTGCTGAGCATCGCGAGGCTTTTGACCTAGTGCTGTGTCACGCGGTGCTAGAGTGGGTAAAAGAGCCAGAGGATATTATTGCGGCGCTAGTTGCCGGTATGCGTCCCGGCGCGTATTTGTCGTTAATGTTTTACAACCTAAATGCCCTGATTATTAGCAATATGGCCAAGGGCAATTTATATAAGCTTCGCGATCGTGATTTTGCCGGCCATCCAGGCGGGCTTACCCCGCCGGCGCCGCGTCAGCCCCAAGAGATGATGGCCATCCTGGAAGCTGCTGGTTTAGAGATTGTCGCTAAACGAGGTATTCGCTTGGTTTACGACTTAATGCCACGCGCGGTGCGCGCCGAACGCAGCGTGCCGGATGTGCTAGCCCTAGAGTGGCAGTATGGCGCGGAAGAGCCCTTTTGGGCGCTGGGCCGCTATGTGCACTTGCTGTGTCGGCGACCCATCTGAGTTTTGGGTTTGTTGCTGCAGTCGTTCAGTCTGTTAGGCGTTGCGAAATTGAATGCCCAGCTTTTGGTAAAGTGCGCCAAGAATCCACAGTGGTCCGATCAGTAAAAACAATATATTGGTAAAAAATGAAGGCTGCTGAGCCTCGGCTTTGTGCCCAATAAACTGCATTATCCAGGCAAGAATCCATATTGCTCCAGCTGGTATCCACAGTGCCAAGGGCACGTACAGTTGATAGAGCATAATGCCCGCGGCAATGAGAATGACAAATGGCAGCATACCCAGCGCTAGGCGGCCAGATAGATAGCCATAGAAAAACATCGAGCCAATGAGCAGAATTTGGCCGAGATTTATCATAGTGGTAGGAATAGTCACTAACCATAGCAAAGCTACAGTGCACACCGCGATTGCAGGCACGCACCACAGATGAATGGCTTTATTGCGAGGGTTTTGGTGTGAAGCGTCGTATTCGTCTAGCCACTGATTTAGGGTGCGCACAGCGGTATTCTCCTGCCGAGTGATAGACGCCTAAAGTAGGTTAAGCCTCACTTGTCGTCAATGGCCGAATTGACAAGGGTAGTTGGCTGCTCAGTTCAATTCGATGCGAATAAACGCGCGGCTCTTTTTGCGGCCACTAATGCTCGCCCCGATATTTAATACCCACATTTGCCAGCCGTATTTCTTTGTCAGGCTTCGGTGAGCGGTGATGCTTTCCGCGGCTTCAAGTAAATAGGCGCGGGCGTCGATATCATCGCCAAAACGTTTGCCGCTTACTGTGCAGGGTGCGACTTTGCATTCGCTAAAATTTCGCAGGCGTTTTACTTTACCGGCCTCGCCAGCCGAGTAGGCATACAGTGTATGTTCGTCACCCGAGCACCAAACTGGTGTTGCAACAAAGCTACCGTCGCGCTTTTTGGTGCTGAATAAAATGTAGCTGGATTGGAATAGGTGCTTCATATTGGCAGTTTCAACTAGGCGGCTTTATAGCGGAGCTGGCAGTGTGGCGCGGGTTAATAAGCTTGGCAAGGCTCTGTTACGTTTTGCGCTAGTTTACGCAAAACTGTCGGCGTTGTTGTTGCCGACAGTTGATTGGTTACGCTCATTATATCGCTCTCGTTGCAGTGCATGCAGGGCTTAGTTTAATCCTGCTACGCTGGCAATAATGCCAACAGCAACAATCGTCAGTAGGCTGTACTTGGCAGCGAGTTCGGCAAAAAAGCTGATGTCGTTAGTTGCGATGGCGGCTTGTAATTGGCTCATGGTGGTGCTCCTAGGTATCTATTAAGTAAGATTTACTGTGTCTTGATGACGTAGCCAGTATACGAAGGATCACGCTTTTGTTGGGTTACGGCGATATTGTGCGCACACCGCTCAGGGGCCGAGTTTGCGGCCATATTTAATTTATTAGCCATGTGCCATGCCATTTAAATACAAAGACTTAGCGCTTCTATTACCTAGAATTTAGCTGGCGGTTAAGGGCCGTTAATCATGGCACAGGGATTAAAATGGTGTAATGCAGCGGTTTTTGAGGGATTTAGGGTGGTTTTTTCGGCTTAGCGCAGCGACATGGCGGGGAGTTCCGCCGTTATATTAAAGTCTCGCAGCATCTCGCCAACTAAAAATGTTTCTACCGCGACGGCGCCACGGGCAAACCAGTCTTTCGCCTCTTGCAGGGTGCCTACCTCGTAAACCAATAGCGGCCAGGGCAGTGCGCGAAGGTCGGCATCGGTTGGTACACAGTGTTTATCGCAAAAAATCACTTCGGGATTAAGGCATGCTAGGGAGGCGAGCTGCCAGTCTGGCCAGTAATCGAACACCGCGGCAAAGCGCTGCCAACCTTGGTGTTGAGCGTAAATTAAGGCGCTCAACTCAAAGCTAATTAGTAGGCAGCGGTCGGCTACCGGGCGCAGTACATTGATGATGGCATCGACCACGGTTGCTTCATCAAAGTGGCTCAGACTTTCTTCTTTAATTTCCACATAGGCATTCACCTTGGGGTGGGCCTGTAGCAAGGTTACGATGTCGCTTAGCAAGCACATGGGGTTATCTGGAAACTTATTGCCAAGGCGGGCACTTTCTGAGGCCTTTAAGGCCAGAAGTTCGTCGGCGCGATATTCCCAAATCAAGCCGTCGCAGCCGCACATCCGCTGCAGATTGGGGTCGTGAAATACAAAGGGTACACCGTCGGCGCTGATCTGAATGTCGAGTTCAATATTGACCGCGCCCGCCGCAATGGCTTGTTGGAATGCAATTAGGGTATTTTCTGGGTAGTGTTGGCGCCAGCCGCGATGGGCAATAAAATTTTCGGCCTGCATACTCGTCTCTGCAAGGTGGTGAAGGGGTATTTCCAATATTTACTGTAGCCGTAAATGGCATTTATTGGGAGTAAATTTTGTTGCTGGCGCGGGCCTAATATTGGCAGTGTCGCGGTGGCGAGATATTTTCCTTGTGAGAAGTTACTGAGCTTGGTCATCGCGGCCTATAATGCGCAGATAAATGGTGTTGAATAAAGTTGGAGTCCTTATGACAGTGGTATCAATCAAGTCTTTGCTGGCAGGTCGTGTCGCACAGGGGAGCGCGGTCGAAGTGCGGGGCTGGATTCGCAGTCGGCGGGATTCCAAGGGCGGTTTTTCATTTTTGGCGCTACACGACGGCTCGGCCCAAGCGGCGATCCAAGTGGTTGCGCCAGGAGAACTTGCGAATTATCAAACTGATGTACTGCGCCTTACCGCGGGTTGCTCGGTAATTGCCAAAGGGGTGCTGGTCGAGTCTCAAGGCAAGGGCCAGAGTTTTGAGATACAGGCTAATGGCATTGAAGTTTGCGGTTGGGTAGATGACCCAGACACCTACCCCATTGCCAAGAAACGTCACAGCTTTGAATATTTACGCACCGTGGCTCATTTACGGCCCCGCACCAATACCTTTGGCGCCACCACGCGGGTGCGCACGGTACTGGCTAATGCAGTACATCGCTATTTTTACGAGCGTGAGTTCCAGTGGATCAATACGCCGCTTATTACTGCTAGTGATTGTGAAGGTGCGGGCGAAATGTTTCGGGTCAGCACTTTGGATCTGATGAACCTGCCCCGCACCGAGCAGGGCGCGGTGGATTTTGGCGCTGACTTCTTCGGTAAAGAAGCGTTTCTTACCGTCTCCGGTCAGCTCAATGCCGAGGCTTATTGTTTGGCGATGTCTAGGGTCTATACCTTTGGCCCCACCTTTCGCGCCGAAAACTCCAATACTAGCCGTCACCTCGCTGAGTTTTGGATGGTGGAACCGGAAATTGCCTTTGCCAATTTGGACGATGATGCAGCCTTGGCCGAAGATTTTCTTCGCTATTTGCTAACTCAGGTTTTGGAAAACTGCGAAGACGACCTCGCCTTTTTTAATCAGTTTGTCGACGAGGGCGTTTTGGCCCGCGCCCAGAAAGTGGCAAGCACGCCCTTTGAACGCATGGACTACGGCGATGCGATTAAAATACTGGAGAAATCCGGTAAGAAATTTGAGTATCCGGTGCGCTGGGGCCTCGATATGCAGTCTGAACACGAGCGTTACCTGTGCGAGGAGCATGTCGGTGGGCCGCTAATCGTCACTAATTACCCCAAAGACATAAAAGCTTTTTATATGCGGCTTAACGACGACGGGAAAACCGTTGCCGCAATGGACGTATTAGCGCCCGGCATAGGCGAGATTATTGGCGGTGCTCAGCGTGAAGAGCGTCTAGATGTTTTGGACATGCGCATGGCTGAGCAGGGTTTAGAGGGCTTGGAGTGGTATCGCGATCTGCGCCGCTACGGCACCGTTGCCCACGCCGGTTTTGGGCTAGGCTTTGAGCGCTTGCTGAATTACATCACTGGCATGGAGAATATCCGCGATGCGATTCCGTTTCCACGAACGCCGAAGCATGCTGATTATTAAAAGATGTCGGATGTCGGATGTCGGATGTCGGATGTCGGATGTCGGAAAATTTCGTTGCACCCATAAGCTACCGTCAAGTCAGTTTTGAATTTTCGTCCGACGTCAGACACCCGACGTCGGACGAGGAGGCCTAGCCTCTCATGCGAGGATAAACATCAGCTTACGCTGAAAATCATCCAGCTCAGACACCTTAACATTCACTATCTGCTCTAGCTGATAATTGCTGTGCTCGTTGAATAGGCGCAGGGTGTCGGCATCGAAGCTGAGTTTTCCGGGTATGGTGCGGGCTTCTACAAAGCCGCTTATACCGGAGTCTTCGAGTTCCACGCTAAAACCGCCGCCATTAACGTGGGCAATGCGGGCGCGGTAAACGGTGTCGCTGGTATTAGTGGCAAGGTATTGGTATTGCAGCCATTGCTCCATTTGCTTACTGGCTTGGCGACCGTTGCGCAGGGCGTCTTGCAGGGCGGTAGCGGTGTCTTCGTCGATGTGCTGGGCAGTTTCACCGCGGAGCTTGGCGCGAATGCAGCGCTGCACGATGAGATCGCTGTATTTACGCAGCGGCGAAGTAAAGGTGGTGTAGCGCGCTAGGCCGAGGCCAAAGTGCGGTTTGGGCTCGATACTAACGGTGCCAGGTTGCAACATGCGGGCAAAAATACTGCGCAGGGGCAGACTTGAGCTGCTGGCGTCGCAGGCTTTAATTAAGGTTTTGTAGTCGGCTAGGCTGCTTATATCGCTGTCAATTAGCTCGGGCAATTCCTTGGCGATGACTTTGCGCACATTGTCGAGACGGTCTTCGCGCAGACCCGCGTGGCTAATGAATAGTGCGGGAGTGTCGCCTAGCCATTCTGCAACGCTGCGGTTGGCGGCGAGCATGCACTCTTCTACCAAACGGTGAGCGTCGTTGCGCTCCACTTTAATAATGCTTTCAATCTTGCGCTGCTCATTGAGCTGCAGGTGGTAATCGGGTTGCTCAGGCATCACCAAGTGGTGTTCGCGTCGATAACGATTCAGGGCTTGGCTGGCCGCGTACAGGTCTTTTAGGCTGGGATAGCCTAAATCCATTTCGTCGTGGATATGCGCGTGAACGTCGTTATAGCTCAGCTTTGCTTGGGAGTGGATCAGGGCTTCGCTAAACTGAATGTCGCTAATGGCGCCATCATGACTAACCTGCAGGGTGCAGACCATCGCGGCGCGATCTTCATTGGCTAGCAGCGAGCAAGCACCTTGGGAGACGCTATTAGGCATCATCGGTTGATTAAAGCCTGGCAAATAGACACTGCTAGCGCGCTGTTTGGCTGCAAGGTCTAGAGGGCTGCCTGGGGCGATAAAGGCACCGGGGTCAGCCACGGCAACCTTCAGCGTCCAGCCGTTCTCGTTGCTCTGGGCCCAGAGCGCGTCGTCTAAGTCGCGGGTTTCGGCAGCGTCGATGGTTACAAACGGCAGTTCGCGCAGATCTTCACGGCCATCTAAGTAAGCGTCGTCGGTTATGCCGCAGCTAGCGGGCCAGTCGCGGGGCAATTTAAATTTGCGCTGGGTGTACTTGCCTTCAATTCCGGCTTGATCGGGTCGGCCGATATTCTCTAATACCTTGACCTGAGATTTACCGTCTTTAAAAGGGTGTTGTGCTACCTGACAGTAAAGCAAATCGCCCTCGGCGCACTTCTTGCGCTGCGACGGGGGAATAAACAGCAGTTTATTGAAGCGTGGCAGGTCTGGTTCTACAAAGTGCCCTTGGCCGCGAACAATATAGCGACCAGTAAAGCAGTCTAGCGGGCTGTCGATGAGCTTTTCGAGCTCAGCCTTAAACTTACCCTTGTCGTCGGTGTGCACGGTGATTTTGACGCGATCGCCGGGAAACACCCGCTGCATATCGTCTGGGGCAAGAAATACGTCGCGCTTGTCATCTAAGCGCACAAAACCGAAGCGGCGCTGGCTGCCGCGAACTTCGCCTTCACCTTGATCTTTGGTGTCAATAATATGAGTTTTGAGTTGGCGGAGCTGCTGCAGGGCATTTTTGTCGAGCATGGAGGCGTGGTACCTGTGTTCGGGTCGCTAAAAAGGGCTACAGGGTAGCGGAAATGCGCAGCAGAGTCTTCCCAAATCGACGTAATAACGGTTGACAATGATGGCCATCGCTTTTAATAATCAAGCTACGCTATGCTGTATGGAGCGGTCTGTTGCCGCCAGAATTCAACTGCCTATGGGCTTACAGTCACCATCTCTTTGCGCACCGCGGTCACGCTGTGTCGCGGCAACAGTTTTACCCCCTTCGTTTTGATTTTACTCATTTATTTGTCTTTCTCCGGTCTTCTCGTGCTCTTGGCGCGAGGGCGATGAGGTGCCGGTTTTTGTCGTTGTTGCCAACAGAGAGTGTCCTATGGAAAAAATCTTTGTTCTTGATACCAATGTTCTATTGCATGACCCGATGGCGCTGAGCGCCTTTCATGAACATCGGGTGATTATCCCGATGACGGTGCTGGAGGAACTCGATCATATCAAGGACAGGCGCGACAAAGACGTGAGTCGCGAAGCGCGGATCGCCATTAATGCGGTTGATAAAATATTATTTAACGCCAGTCCTAAGGCGATACAGGAAGGGGTGCCGATTCCCTCTGCGCGGGATGACAACAAAAATGGCAGCCTAGCTATTTTCCCAGACCAACTGATTAAGCACGACACCGCTGCGCCTTATCTTGATGGCAGCGAGCACCAGGCTAACGATAACCGAATCATCAATGTCGCCCTGCATTTGCAGCTCAAAAACCCCAAGGCTTATGTCTGCCTAGTGACCAAAGACATTAATATGCGCCTTAAGGCGAAAGGCTCAGGGCTGGAGAATGTTGAAGACTACCGCAAAGATCGGGTGTTGGATGACATTCAGTTTATGGCCAAGGGCTATGAGCACCTAGCCGGTACGTTGTGGGAATCTGTAGACAAGGTAGACACCTTGCGCGAGGGCAGTCAGACCATTCATGTATTGAATCGTGAACTGCTGCCCAAGGCGCATATCAATCAGTTTGTATACGACGACAACGATTTTGTCGGCATGGTGCGGGCGGTTGATAAGGCGAAGATTGAGCTGCTCGACCTGAGTCGCGATCAGTTAATGCATCAGCGGATGTGGGGTTTGAGCCCTCGCAATTTTGAACAGGCCATGGCCTTTTTTCTAATTGCGCAAAGCAATATTGATATGACGGTGCTAACAGGGCCAGCGGGTTCAGGTAAAACGCTCATTGCTTTAGCTTACGGTCTGCACGCTATTTTGGAAGAAAAGCGTTACGACAAAATGATTGTGGCGCGTTCTACGCCGCCCATGGCGGAGGATATCGGCTTTTTACCCGGTACCGAGGAAGAAAAAATGGCGCCGTGGTTGGCGGCATTTGAAGATAACTTGGAAGTATTGCACGGCAGCGACGAGTCGCCCTACAGCAGTATTGAGTATGTGAAAGACAAGGCTAACATTCAATTTAAGTCACTCAATTTTATGCGGGGACGTTCCTTTAATAATGCCTATATTGTTATTGATGAGGCTCAGGGTCTGACTCAGTTTCAGCTTAAATCGATTATTACGCGGGTGGGGGTAAACTCTAAAATTGTGGTGTTGGGTAATTTGGCTCAGATCGACAATCAATATATTTCACCGCTAACCTCAGGTTTAACCTATCTTGTAGAGAAGTGTAAGCACTTTGAGCATGCGGGGGTGATGCACGTGAATGGTATTGAGCGCTCGCGCTTGGCGGCGTTTGCTGAGGAAAATCTCTGAGTTCGGCAGCGTAGTAAACGGTGCGATAATGTCCGTAAAAGTAGTGAAAACCTGCTTTTACGGGCGGACGGAAATGTCAATACGGTGAATCCGTCATGGAGCTTGCTGCGCCATAGGTCTAGTGTTATCTGGCTAAAGATCCAGAATTAGGTAGGCCGGTTATGGACATAACACACGAAAAACGCAGGGCAGAACCCCCTGTGCCTGAGAATGCGCTGAATATGCTTACCGATATGCAGAAGATTGCGCTGCGCAGAATCGAAAATTTTGGTTGGCACCTTAAGTTTATTCGCCACCCAAGCTTTGAGCCGCCACTGGTGGTGGTTGAGAACTCTACCGGCGTTAATATTGGTGTCTTAGAGGAAGATGGCGGCGTGAACCTAAATCCGCAAATTGTACTGCGGGATTAATATCAGCCAAAAATTATCAGCCAAAAAATTTAACTACCTGTTGGTCAGGATCTCTGCTGGCTTTGGCATTGTGAAGTTTTTGTAAATAGCTTTCCCACTTAGCGTCTTTGGTTTCGCACAGCTCCCGCAAATACACCCACGAGAAAATGCCACTGTCGTGGCCGTCGCTAAACACCAGCTGCAAAGCGTAGTTGCCCACCGGAATTAACTCGGTAATCTTTACATGCATTTTGCCGGTTTGTAGGGTTTCCTGCCCCGCGCCGTGGCCGCGTACCTCAGCCGAGGGCGAATGTACCCGCAAAAACTCAGCGTCCAAGGCAAACTGCTCGCCACCGGCGTAAGTGAGTTCCAACTGCTGGGACTGTTTGCGAAATTTAATATCGGTAGGCGCTTGGCTCATGGTTTAATCTCTGCCTTTGTGTGGTGCCGAGCTGGGCATGCGTCGGACGCCAGACGTCTGACGTCCGACGCAAAGCCTAGAGTATAAATCGGCTCAAATCTTCATCCTTCGCCAATTCACCTAGCTGTTCATTCACGTAATCGGCATCAATCTTAACTGGGTCTTTGATGTCGCCAGCGTCAAAGGAAATCGTCTCCAAAAGGCGCTCGAGCATGGTGTGCAGGCGGCGTGCGCCGATATTCTCGGTGCGCTCGTTCACTTCCCACGCGGTTTCGGCAATGCGGCGAATACCGTCGGCGGTGAACTCAATGCTCAGGCCTTCGGTTGCTAATAGGGCCTGATACTGCTCGGTCAAAGACGCATGTGGCTCGGTAAGAATGCGCTCAAAATCTTCGGGTGTTAATGCCGACAGTTCTACTCGAATCGGCAGGCGACCCTGCAATTCTGGGATTAGGTCTGATGGTTTACTCAGGTGAAAGGCGCCTGAGGCCACAAACAAAATATGATCGGTACGAATTACGCCGTGCTTAGTGCTAACCGTGCAGCCTTCAATAAGCGGTAGTAAGTCGCGCTGTACGCCTTCGCGGGATACGTCGGCGCCACCGGTTTCTTGGCGTTTGGCGACTTTGTCGATCTCGTCAATAAAGACAATACCGTTCTGCTCAGCCGCTTCTACGGCGCGGGCCTTTAATTCTTCTTCGTTAACAAGCTTTGCAGCTTCTTCGTCTTGAAGCTGTTTGGCAGCGGCTTTAACGGTTAAGCGGCGCGTCTTTTTGCGGTCGCCGCCCATTTTAGAGAACATGCCCTGCAACTGGTTGGTCATTTCTTCCATGCCAGGTGGGGCCATGATTTCTACGCCAACGGGGGCCATATTGAGTTCTATTTCAATTTCCCGTTCGTCGAGTTCGCCTTCCCGAAGTTTTTTACGAAATAGTTGGCGAGTGCTGGTATTGCGCTCTTCTTCTGTGGCTTCGCCGCGTGCTGGCGGCAATAAGGCGTCGAGAATGCGCTCTTCAGCCGCATCGGCGGCGCGGTGAGCCACTTGCTCCATGGCCTGCTCGCGGTAGAGTTTGATTGAGACATCAACTAGATCGCGGATAATGGACTCTACATCGCGGCCAACATAGCCCACTTCGGTGAACTTGGTGGCCTCAACTTTAATGAACGGCGCGTTGGCGAGCTTGGCCAAGCGGCGGGCAATTTCAGTTTTACCTACGCCGGTGGGGCCAATCATTAAAATGTTTTTGGGGGTAATTTCAGCGCGCAAATCTTCATTGAGTTGCATGCGCCGCCAGCGGTTGCGCAGGGCAATGGCCACCGCGCGCTTGGCATCACTTTGGCCAACAATGTGTTTATCTAATTCGTGAACAATTTCACGGGGTGTCATGGTCGACATGGAGACTCCGAGGGCGCCCTTGGGCGCTAGTATTCCAAAGATTCAATGGTGCGGCTGTGATTGGTGTAAATACAGATGTCACCCGCAATGGTCAGGCCTTTTTCAACAATATCACCGGCGCTAAGTTCGGTATTGTCCATTAGCGCGCGGGCCGCAGCGGTGGCAAAGGAGCCGCCAGAGCCAATGGCAATCATATTGTCTTCGGGCTCGATGACGTCGCCATTGCCGCTGATAACGAGGGTGGTTTCTTTGTCGGCAACAATCAGTAGGGCTTCGAGTTGGCGCAGAGAGCGCTCGCTGCGCCAAGCCTTGGCGAGTTCAACGGCGGCCTTGGTGAGTTTGCCTGAGTGTTTTTCGAGCTGAATTTCAAATAGCTCAAACAGGGTAAATGCATCGGCGGTGCCGCCAGCGAAGCCGGCCAGCACTTGTTCTTTATATAGACGGCGGACTTTGCGGGCATTGCCCTTCATCACGGTGTTGCCCATGGTGACTTGACCGTCGCCGCCGATAACGACCTGATTATTCCGGCGAACCGAGAGTATTGTGGTGCCGCGAAACTGTTCCACGCGGGACTCCTTATAATTGATAGGGAAAAGCGGGTGTGAACAGAGTTAGTGGGGTTGGCCCTTGAGATTTTCAAGGGCGCGAGAAAGCTTATGCTTAGTTCTTTTGGCGAATAACCAGAGTATCAATACTCTCATTAATCAACTTGCTACGGGCATCGCTCAGGGTATTGTGCGATTGGAAGGGGCCAACATAAACGCGGTGCCAGCGTTCGCCATTTGCTTCAACTGACTCTACTTTGGCATCGAGGCCGAGTAGTAGAATCTGGGCGCGGCGGCGGTCGGCGTCGGCGCCTTGACGGAATGAGCCAGCCTGTAGAATATATTTTTCCATATTGGGGTCGGGTTTGACCTCAACTGGAGGGCGGTCATTCTTGGGGGCGCTCGCCGTGGCGACGGGTTTGGCTGCGGGGCGCTCGTCGTTAACAATGACTTCGCGCTCTGGGAGCAGAGTGAAGAAATCGAATTTGGTATTAGTGGTGACTTCTTTGCGGTCGGCTTTTACCTTGGCTTCGGCGGCAGTTTTTGCCGCAGCAACCTTGGTCTCGTTACTGGGTTGTTTGCTCATTGCGCTAAACACTAGCACCGAGCAGATTACTCCAGCTATAAAGCCCGTGCCCAGCAGCACGGAAGCGGGTAGGCCGCTTCTGGCGGGGCTGCGGGTGGCGCCGCGGCTGGTTTTTTTAGGGGCTTGTGCCATGCCTTACATTTCCTCTGGAGCAGATACGCCCAGTAAACTTAGGCCGTTGCGCAATACTTGCTGCACGGCGCAGGCCAGTGCAAGGCGGGCATCGCGCACGGCGGTATCTTCGCCGAGCATTTTGTGGGCGTTGTAATAGGTGTGAAAGTCGCCAGCCAATTCCCGCAAGTAATGCGCCAAGCTGTGGGGCTCGAAGTGCTCGGCAGCGCTGGCGAGTGTCTCAGGGTAGCGTGACAGTTTCACTAGCAGGTCTTTTTCGGCCTCATTATCGAGCTTGGCTAAATTGGCAAGGCCCGCTGCTGGCGTCCACGTTTCGCCCTGCTCGGCGAGCTTGCGGAGAATGCTGGCCACCCGCGCATGGGCGTATTGAATATAGTAAACCGGATTGTCCTTGGTTTCTGACTTCGCTAATTCCAAATCGAAATCGGTGGCTTGATCGGCCTTGCGCATAATATAAAAGAAGCGCGCGGCGTCGTTGCCGACATCTTCGCGCAGCTCGCGCAGGGTCACAAAGGAGCCCGAGCGGGTCGACATTTGCACTTGCTGGTCGCCGCGATACAGCGATACAAACTGCACTAGCCGCACCACGAGTTTCTCGGGGTCTATGCCCATGGCTTCCAGCGCTGCTTTTACGCGGCAGATGTAGCCATGGTGATCGGCGCCCCAAATATTGACGACGGTGTCGAAGCCGCGCTCAAATTTATTGAGGTGGTAGGCAATGTCCGAGGCGAAATAGGTGGTTTGGCCATTGTCACGCTTCACCACGCGGTCTTTGTCGTCGCCAAAGCGGGTCGACATAAACCACAGCGCGCCGTCGCGCTCTTCGATAAAGCCGTTGTCTTGAAGTTTGGCGATGGCGCGGCTGACCTGATCGGGATCGTGGGTCAGGCTGCGCTCAGAAAACCACTGCTGGTATTCAATGCCGAATTCCGCCAAATCGCTGCGAATGTCACCGAGAATAGCGTCTAAGCCCTTGTTGAACGTAATTTGGTAGTTGTCGCCAAGCAGTTCTTTGGCGCGGTTAATAAGGCCGTCGATGTGCTTCTCTTTGTCGCCCTCGGGGGCGTCGGTGCATACGCCGGCAAAAACGTCGGTGGCAGCATGGCGCAGAATTTCGCCGTGCTCGGCCAGCAGTTCGCGGCCATAGTCGGCAATATAATCACCCTGATAGCCATTGCTGGGAAAGGTGATGGTCTCGCCGCAGGCCTGCAGATAGCGCAGCCATACACTGGTGCCGAGGATGTCCATCTGGCGGCCGGCGTCATTTACATAATATTCACGGCACACATCATAGCCGGCTGCTTCCAGCATATTGGCGACGCTGGCGCCGTAGGCTGCGCCGCGACCGTGACCAACGTGCAGCGGGCCAGTCGGGTTGGCCGAGACAAACTCAACCTGCATTGATTTGTTACGGCTGGCATGGCGACCAAACTGCTCACCTTGGGCGAAAATGTCGTGTAAAACTTGGTAGTTACTGGCTTCGTCGACGAAAAAGTTAATAAAACCGGGGCCGGCGATATCGACTTTAACAATGTCGCTGGTTTCTGGCAGGGCATCGACAATCAGCTGGGCAATGGCGCGGGGGTTAGACTTTAATGGCTTGGCCAAAGTCATTGCGATATTGCTGGCGAAATCGCCGTGGGCCTTGTCGCGGGTGTGCTCCACTTGAATATTTGCCACCAAATCTTCTGGCCAAGCGTGGGCGCTGCGCAGGGTTTGCAGGGCCTGATGGATATGTGCGGCAACTTTCTCTTTCATGGCGTAGTGACTAACTCTCTGGGGCGAAACAAGGCCGCGTATTATCCCTGTTTACAGCTGCCGCGGCTAGTGCTGGGGGGCGCGGCTAAACCTTAATAACGGTAAATGAGATTAAAACAAATCGATCGGGTCTACATCTACCGACCAGCGCAGGCTTTTGTGTTTAGGAAGGCGGTCGCCGGTGTGGCAGGCAATCGCGAGTTGCCGGTGAAGGATCGGCCGTCGCTCCGCTTGCAGGATGAGCGCGGCGCGAAAACGCCCAGCTTTGCGGGTCATGGGGGCGGGCAGCGGGCCAACAATGCTCCAGCGGGTATCGCCGGGTGCGAGTTCGGCGCGAATAGCGGCTAAAAATTCTTCGGCGCAGCGCAGGCTGCTGGCATCAGCGCGAATCACGGCGCTAAAACTCACTGGCGGTAAGCTCAATAATTGCCGCTCAGCCAGTAACTGCTGGGCAAAGGGTTGATAGCCTTCACTCACCAGTGCCAGTAGTGCGGGATGATCTGGGCAATGCGTTTGAATATAGACGCGGCCGAGCTTGTCGGCGCGACCGGCGCGACCGGCAACTTGCACTAGTAATTGGCCGCTGCGCTCGGGCGCGCGGAAGTCGGCGCTAAACAGGCCGCCGTCAATATCAATGATGCCGACGAGGGTCACGTCCGGAAAGTGGTGGCCCTTAGCCAGCATTTGGGTGCCAACCAATATGCTGGGGCGGCCGTCGCGAATACCATCGACTAAACTTTGCATGCTGCCTTTGGCTGAGGTGGTGTCGCGGTCTATGCGAATAACGTCGACGTCGGGGAAATGACGTTTAAGGCTGAGTTCGAGGCGCTCAGTACCTGGCCCCTGAAAAATCAACTGGCTGTTGTGGCACTGGGGGCAAATGCTTGGTAGTGGCTCTCTGGCGTCACAGTGGTGGCAGCGCAGCTCGCGGCGGCCAAAGTGGGCGGTCATTTTGGCGTCGCAGGCTTGGCAATTGGCGACCCAGCCGCAGCCGTGGCATTGCAAAAGGGGAGAAAACCCGCGCCGGTTAAGGAATATTAAAACCTGATTGCCTGCTTGCAGGGTGTCGTGGGCGGCGTCGAGTAGGATGTTACTCAGGCCCTCGTCGAGGTTTTGTTGGCGAATATCTAAAAGGCGAATATCGGGCTTGCTGGCCACGCCGGCGCGTTCGCGCAGTTCGAGCAATTGATAGCGGGCCTGGCCAACGTTGTGCAGGCTGTCGAGGCTGGGGGTGGCGCTGCCGAGTACCACCGGGCAGTTATGGTCGGCGGCGCGTTTAACGGCGATGTCGCGGGCTGAATAGCGCCAACCGTCTTGCTGTTTATAAGAGGCGTCGTGTTCTTCATCAACAATGACCAGTCCCAGTTTTTGAAAGGGCGTAAATACTGCAGAGCGGGTGCCGAGCAGAATTTGAGCGCGACCACTGCGAATGTCCTGCCAGCTGCCGTAGCGCTCGCCGTCACTGAGGCCGGAGTGCAGAGCGCGAACTTGGCCGGGAAAGCGGCTTTCAAAGCGCTCTAAGGTCTGTGGGGTTAGGCCAATCTCAGGGATCAGGGTTAGCACTTGCTCGCCCCGCGCTAGGCACTCGGTAATACTGCGCAAATACACTTCGGTCTTGCCGCTGCCGGTAACGCCGTCGAGCAAGTAGCGGGCAAACTGACCAAGGCTATTGCTAATGGCGGAAACCGCCAGCTGTTGCTCTGAATTTAACGCGAGCTCTGTGTTGCCGCTTGGTGGTTGTGGCGCGACGGGGGTGTCGGCTTGCTGTAAATAAGCGTTATTAATCAGGGTGTTGAGCACTGCATTGCTGTAGCCAAGGTCTTTAATTTGGCGACGGGAGAGTTGTCCTGCTTGGCGAATCACGGCGAGCAGGCTGAGCTGTTGGTGGGCGCGGCTAGCAATCTCGGGTAATTGTTCCCAGTCGGCGCTGAGCCGCCAGTACTGGGCGGGCTTGTCTTTGGGCGGGCTCGCTTTGCGCAACGCCACGGGCAGCATTTGCTGAACACAATCGCCAACGGGGTGGTGGTAATAATCGGCGGCCCAGCGGCCGAGCTGGACTAAATCGGGTGGCAGGCAGGGGTGTTCGTCTAGCACGTTTAAGACGGCTTTGAGCTTGTTGCTGGGTATATCGCTGACCGCATCGAGGGCGATAACAATGCCAACCAGCTGCTGGCGGCCAAAAGGAATGCTCACCCGCAAACCGATTTCAGCCTCTCGCCCTAGGGTTTCTGGCCACAAATAGTCGAAGCCGCGGCGCAGGGGGCAGGGAACGGCGACAGTGACGAGTTTTGGCATACAGCTTGGCTATTTTAGTGTGTAAAAACGCCAGTGTATAAGAATTACGCCGCTGCGCAGAGCGAAGTTTTTAGGCAGCGGCGCGCGCTACTTGCTTATTGATATAATTCTGTTAACATTCGCCGCCTGAATTTCAAGCTAATTTTGAGACTCATAGCCTGCGCGGTGCTCGGCAAATGATCGGGTGGCGGCGTCCATAGAGGAAATACCCATGAAAGCAGATATCCATCCAAATTACGTCGCCATGAGCGTGACTTGCAGCTGTGGTAACGCCTTTGAAACGCGTTCTACATTGGGCGACGCCCTGCACGTTGACGTTTGTTCATCTTGTCACCCGTTCTATACTGGTAAGCAGAAAATGCTTGATACCGGCGGTCGTGTTGATAAATTCCGCAAGCGTTTTGGCGCACGTGGCGCAGCGGCGGCAGCACCTACCGAGTAATATCCCGGTAGTGCTTAGTGGCTGCGCAGGCAGCCACCATAGAAATGCCCGGTGCTAATTTGACCGGGCATTTTTGTTTGTGGCCTTCGGGTATACATCGTGGGTTTGGCCCCCACAATGACGGCGTGTGTTGTTACCTTATTCTAAATAGTAACTTTCAATGTTGTCGCTGAGTACAGAAGGCGCCCGTGAAACCCAGCTGTGACGGGCTTTGTCACATTAAGTGACTTGTTACTATTAGTTCTTTTCTATATGCTTTCTCGCCTCTCTGAGATTGCGTTCATATTGGGAATAATCGAATGTCCAAAGATGTTAAGCAGGCGGCTCTGGATTACCACTCGCTCCCTACCCCAGGTAAAATCGGCATTATGCTGACTAAGCCTGCCGAAACTCAGTACGATTTATCACTGGCCTATAGCCCCGGTGTGGCTGAGCCAGTGCGGGAAATTGCCAGAGATCCAGCCAATGCCTATAAGTACACCAGCAAAGGCAATTTGGTTGCGGTCATTTCAAACGGCACTGCTATTTTGGGCTTGGGCGATTTAGGTCCCTTGGCCAGCAAGCCGGTAATGGAAGGCAAGGCCTTGTTGTTTAAGCGCTTCGCCGATATTGATTCCATTGATATTGAAGTTGACGCCGAAGACAGCCAAGCATTTATCGACACCGTTAAGCGTATTGCCATTACCTTTGGTGGCATTAACCTTGAAGATATCAAGGCGCCAGAGTGTTTTGAAATTGAACGCGTCTTAAAAGAGCAATGCCCTATCCCTGTTTTTCATGACGACCAGCATGGCACCGCGATAGTAACGGCTGCCGGCATGCTGAACGCGCTAGAGATTCAAGGCAAAAATCTAGAAACCGCTAAGGTGGTTTGTCTTGGCGCAGGCTCTGCTGCGATTGCCTGCATGCGTTTGCTGGTGAGTCTTGGCGCGCGCTATGAAAATATTTTTATGATCGACCGCAGCGGTGTAATTTACCCCGGCCGCGAAGGCATCAATAAATACAAAGCAGAATTCCAGAACGATACCGATGCGCGCACCCTGCAGGATGCGATTAAAGACGCCGATGTATTTGTGGGCTTGTCTGGTGCAGACCTGCTCAGCGCCGAAATGCTGCTGTCCATGGCGCCAAAGCCGATTGTGTTCGCCTGCTCTAACCCTGACCCTGAAATTCAGCCTGAGCTGGCATTGTCGGTGCGCGATGATTTGATTATGGCAACGGGTCGTTCCGACTACCCAAATCAGGTCAATAATGTCTTGGGCTTTCCGTTTATTTTCCGGGGTGCTTTAGACGTGCGTTCAAGCGCGATTAATGAAGAAATGAAAATTGCCGCGGTGCATGCGCTGCGCGAATTGGCTAAAGAGCCGGTGCCGCAAGTGGTGATGGACGCCTGTGGTGTAACAGAGCTGGCCTTTGGTCCTCAGTACATTATTCCTAAGCCGGTGGATCGTCGCCTGCTAGGTAAGGTGTCGGCGGCGGTCGCGCAGGCTGCGGTAGATTCTGGGGTTGCCCAGCTGCCATACCCAGCGCACTATCCTCTGTCTTGAGGTGAGCTAGAGGCAAAACGCTAGAGGTCAGATGCTAAAAGCAAAAAAACCGCCGTAACTTAGGTTACGGCGGTTTTTTTATGGCTGGGCGTTTAGTCTAATTTGCGTCGCCGTTCTGGGCGATAATTGCTTGAATTTTTTCTCGTAGCCATTGGTGGGCAGTGTCATTATTGGCGCTGCGATGCCAGTACATCTGCATTTCCAGCGCGGGCAGTTTCAGCGGCAGCGGGAGGCATTGCAGCGGTAAAAACTGCTGAAAGCGCAGCGCTAAATGCTTGGGTAAGGTTAATAATAAATCCGTTTCCGCAACAATGTGGCTGGCTGAGTAGTAACTTTGGCCGCGCAAAATAATATTGCGATTTAGGCCTTTGCGATTGAGTGCGGCATCTTCAATTACGCTGCCACGGCTGCGCCCAGACACCGAAATATGTTGGGCGAGCAGATAGCTTTTGAGGCTGAGTGAAGGTTCTGCCAAGGGATGGCCCTCGCGCATCATCACCCATAAATCATCTTTAAATAAAAACTGCTGCTGAATACTGGGGTCAACCGCCTGGGGTATATCCACGGCCATTGAAATTTCGCCACTGATTAATTGGCGGCTGAGTTGGTCGCGCACTAGGCGCTGGCTTTGCAGGCGAATGCTCGGCGCATGTTGCTGCAATTGGCTGATTAAGCTCGGCAGGGCGACGAATTCCATTGGGTCACCCATACTAATAATAAATCGGCGCTTGGAGGTGGCGGGGTCAAATTGTTGACCGCGATGCAGGCTCTCTTGTAATGCGATTAGTGAATTGCTGATGTCGGCGGCAATGCTGTCGGCCAGCGGTGTGGGCGCGATGCTGCGGCCGCGGCGTACAAAGAGCGGGTCGTCAAAGTGCTCGCGCAGGCGGGCAAGGGCATTGCTCACTGCGGGCTGGGTAATGTGCAGATCTTTGGCGGCCTCGGTGAGGGAGTTGGCGCGGTAGACCGCATCAAAGACTTTAAAGAGGTTGAGATCCATGGTGCCGACCGTTTTTATATATTCACAGTAATGATGATATAGCATTTATGAAATAAATTAGACTGATATTTAAACACGCCGTATGTTTGAGCAGATAATCGAGGAGAGTACATCATGGATTTTAGTCACAGCCCCCGCTGCCAAGAATTGATCGATCAGGTGCGCGCCTTTATCAAAGATCGCATAGAGCCCTTAGAGGCGGAGCTATTGCCCGCGATGCTGGCTAGCAGCGACGGCGGCGATTGGACTAAGTGGAAGGTAGATCCGCGCATTGAGGATCTCAAAGCCGAAGCCAAAGAGCTGGGCTTGTGGAATTTCTTTTTGCACGATGCCGAGCGCGGTGCGGGCTTGTCGACATTGGAATACGCACCCTTGGCTGAAGAGATGGGGCGTTCTCATATCGCGCCACAGATCTTTAACTGCAATGCGCCCGATACCGGCAATATGGAAGTGCTGTGGAAATACGGCAGCCAGGAGCAGAAGCAGCAGTGGTTAGAGCCGCTGTTAGAAGGCAAGATTCGCTCAGTATTTTTTATGACCGAGCCAGATGTCGCGTCCTCAGATGCAACCAATATGGAAGCGACTATCGTTGAAGATGGCGACGACCTCATTCTCAATGGCAAGAAGTGGTGGTCTTCGGGGGCGGGTGACCCGCGCTGTGAAATTGGTATTTTTATGGGGGTGAGTAATCCCGAAGCCGCTCGCCACAGCCAGCACTCAATGGTGCTGGTGCCGATGAAAACCCCAGGCGTGGTGATTAAACGTATGTTGCCGGTATTTAATGCCTATGACGCGCCTGAAGGTCATGGCGAAGTCTGGTTTGAAAATGTGCGTGTGCCTAAGACTAATATGATATTGGGTGCGGGCCGCGGTTTTGAAATTGCCCAAGGGCGGCTTGGACCTGGACGGATTCACCACTGCATGCGAGCGCTGGGCGCGGCAGAGAAGGCTTTAGAGCTAATGATTAAACGCGGCAAGTCGCGTATTGCCTTCGGCAAGCCCCTCATTAACCTCGGCGGCAACCAAGAGCGGATTGCCAATTTACGTATCGCCATTGATCAGGCGCGGCTGCTGACGTTGTACGCGGCATGGAAAATAGACAATGTTGGCGCGCTGTCGGCGTTAACTGAGATATCGGCAATTAAAGTTGTGGCGCCCAATGTACTGCAGGACGTGGTCGACGCCGCCATTCAAATTCATGGTGGTGCTGGGGTCTCAAACGACACGCCCCTTGCCGGTATGTTCGCGATGGCGCGGGTACTGCGCTTGGCCGACGGTCCCGATGAAGTCCATCGCGGCTTGATCGCCAGAATGGAATTAGCCAAATACAAATAGCCTAGTGGGTTACATGGGCAATAACGAATAAACAATGCGCTAAGCAGGAGCAGAAATAAGATGTCATCAAAACGAGTATTTATCACCGGTGGCGCCTCGGGTTTGGGCAGAGCGCTGGCCAATTGTTTTGCCGACGCCGGTTACTGGGTGTGTATTGGCGATGTGGACGACGGTCGAGGTGCAGAGGCCTTGGCTGAATTGCAGGCCAAGACCACGGCGCATTACTGCCACTGCGATGTTACCCAGGAGAGCGCGCTGCAAGCCACCGCAGATTGGCTGCTCAGCGAGTGGGGTGGCGTAGACGTGGTTGTGAATAACGCTGGCGTGGCATCGGCAGGTGGGATTACCGAATTCCCGCTTAGCGATTGGGAATGGATTGTTGATATTAATGTGCTGGGGGTAGTGCGCGGCTGCAAGGTGTTTGCAAAACTAATGCAGGCACAGGGCAGTGGCCACTTGGTAAATGTGGCGTCACTGGCCGGGTTGATATCGCCGCCAAAAATGGCCTCGTATTGCGCGACTAAGGCCGCGGTAGTGGCGATCTCTGAGGTGCTGACTTTGGAGTTAGACCCAGACAATATTGCGGTGTCGGTGGTTTGCCCGAGCTTTTTTCGCACCAATTTGGCAGAGTCGGTGCGGGCTTCAGATGCCGACTCCCAAGCTGCCACTCAGCGCTTGGTGAACAAGGCCAAACTCAGTGCCGATGAAATTGCGGCGCGGGTATTTAAATCGATAGAAAAACGCGAATTTTATATTCTGCCGCATCCCGAGGGACGCAAAATTTGGCGCCTAAAACGCTGGTTACCGTTTGCTCAATTTCGCGCCATGATGTTAAAGCAAACCAATCGCATGATGAGTAAGCGTGATGCTCGAAAATAAGGCCCTAATTGATGTGGCGGGTGGTGTGCGCAGCGGTGAGGAGCTGGATATCGCCGCGGTGGATGCTTGGCTAAAACCGCGGATCGCCGGTTTAAGTGGTGAGCCCGTGGTGACGCAATACAGTGGTGGTGCGTCGAACTGGACCTATCGCCTAGAATACCCCAGTCACGATCTCATTTTGCGGCGGCCACCCAAGGGCACCAAAGCCAAATCGGCCCACGACATGGGGCGCGAATACAAAGTGCAGGCCGCCTTGGCGCCGGTGTTTCCCTATGTGCCAGAGATGCTGGCCTTTTGTGATGATCCCTCGATCATCGATTGTGATTTTTATGTGATGCGCCGCATTTCAGGGCTAATTCCCCGCGCCAATATGCCCAAGGGTTTAGTGCTGAGCCCCGAGCAGACGCGGGATTTGTGTCTGTCTGTTGTCGACAAGCTGGTTGCCTTGCATCAAGTGGATTATCGCGCGGCGGGTTTGGAATCGCTGGGCAGAGGTGAGGGCTATTGCGAGCGGCAGGTTAAGGGCTGGAGCGGACGGTATAGCAAAGCCAAAACTTGGAATGTGCCCTCGTTCAAGAAAGTCATGCGCTGGCTGGCGGCGAACACCCCAGCGGATGTGCGCAGCTGCGTGATTCACAATGATTTTCGTTTTGACAATGTGGTGCTCGACCCCGCCAACCCCAGCTCAGTGCTGGGCATTCTCGATTGGGAAATGGCAACCCTCGGCGACCCGCTGATGGATTTGGGCAGCGCCTTGGCCTACTGGGTGCAGGCCGACGACGACCGCTTTTTGCGCGCCACGCGGCGGCAACCCACGCATTTGCCTGGCATGCTAAGCCGCGACGAGGTGCTCACTTACTACAGTGAGAGAATGGGCTTAAAAGTCGACAACTGGGCATTTTACGAAGTGTTTGGCCTATTTCGTCTGGCCGGAATTATCCAGCAAATTTACTACCGCTATTACCACAGGCAAACCGATAACCCAGCGTTCAAACACTTTTGGTTGATCGTTGGCTATCTCGACCGCCGCTGCCAGCGCATTATTCGGAAGCAGGGTTAATGCCGGCGCTGTATTTAATTCGTCATGGGCAGGCCTCCTTTGGCGCCGATGATTACGATCAGTTGTCGCCGCTCGGAGAGCGCCAGGCAGAGTACTTGGGTGCGGCTTTCGCCGCAGCGGGTGTAGTTCCACAGCATATTATTTGTGGTGATATGAGGCGTCATCGGCAGACCGCCGAACAGTGTTTGTTGGGTTTGGGAAGTACGGTGGATGCCGGCGCCCTGACTTGGCAAACAGACCCAAGCTGGAATGAGTACGATCATCTTGATTTGCTGCAGGCCTATACCGCGGAGCCTAGGGTGAGCGAACAAATGCTGGCCGATATGGCTGGAGACAATCCCCGCGCCGGCTTTCAAGCTCACTTTGCGCGAGCCATGCAGCGCTGGCAAAGCGGTGACTACGATGGCGATTACACTGAGAGCTGGACGCAATTTTGCGGGCGGATCAGTCGCGCTTTAGACGCGGCTAGTCGGAGCAGCAGGGGTAATATCTTTGTTTCCACCTCGGGTGGCGCTATTGCGGTAGTGTGTCGTCATTTACTGGGCTTGGCTGACGCCAATGCCGCTGAATTGAGCTGGCAGCTGGTGAATGCTGGGTATAGCAAAGTCCTAAGCGGCCAGTCGGGCCTCAAATTGCTCAGTATTAATGAGCACAGCCACTTCGATGGCCGTCATCGCGAACTCCTTAGTTATCGTTAACACGGAAATTTATTATGCGTAAAAATATTCTTATTACTGGCGCGAGCTCGGGCTTGGGTGAAGGTATGGCCCGTGAGTTTGCCGCCAAGGGTTGTAATCTCGCCTTGTGCGCTCGCCGTATTGAGCCCATGCAAACCTTAAAAGCGGAGCTAGAAGCTGCGCACCCCGGCGTAAAGATTTTTATTCGTGAGCTGGATGTTTGTGATTACGAAAAGGTTTTTGAGGTTTTTCGCGCCTTTCGCGATGACCTTGGCAGCCTAGACCGAGTGATCGTGAACGCCGGTATGGGCAAGGGAGCGTCCTTGGGCACTGGCCACTTCGCGGCGAATCGCCAGACCGCAGAAACTAATTTTATTGGTGCGCTGGCGCAGTGCGAAGCGGCGCTGGAAATATTTCGCGCCCAAAACAGTGGTCATTTAGTCACGGTGTCATCCATGAGTGCAGTGCGCGGCGGCGCACGCGCTTTAAATGTTTACGCCGCTAGCAAAGCGGGCCTGCGCAATATGACCGAAGGTATTCGCGCCGATATGATCGGCACGCCGATTAAAGTTAGCTGCATACTGCCGGGCTTTATTCTTACGCCGATCAACTCTGGTCTTAAAAAAGCGCCGCTGCGGGTGGATTTAAAAACCGGCTGTAAAGCGATGGTTAAGGCCATAGAGCGAGAGCCAGCCGAAGCCAAAGTGCCAGGCTGGCCCTGGGTTGCAGTGGGGTTTGCAATGAAGGTATTGCCTTTGAGCGTTGTGGCGAAGATGACGTGAGGGGCATGTCGGAAGTCTGACGTCGGGCGTCTGACGCAAAAGCGGAGCTAATAAGTCGGAAGTCAGGTGTCGGGCGAAAAATCAAAAGCGAGCTTGACACTTCTGTGACGGTAGGCGGCAATCATTCCGACATCCGACATCCGACATCCGACATCCGACATCCGACATCCGACATCCGAC